>JAAVWC010000052.1 GCA_023910675.1 Gemmatimonas sp. | reverse complement strand
CTGGATGAGATCATCCACGAGCTGCTCGAACTTGGCACGCGAGAGCGTGTAGTTCAGGTGCTTGGGGCCGGACGCGTCGGCGGTGATGAAGGGCAGGTTGATGTCCGTCGTGCTCGCGCTCGACAGCTCCATCTTGGCCTTTTCACCCGCTTCCTTGAGGCGCTGAATGGCCATCGGGTCCTTCGACAGGTCGATGCCCTGATCGCGCTTGAACTCGGCCACGAGCCAATCCATGACGCGCTGGTCGAAGTCATCGCCGCCCAGGTGGGTGTCACCGTTGGTGGACTTGACTTCAAACTGACGCGTGCCGTCCACGTCGTAGAGCTCGAGGACGGAGATGTCGTACGTACCGCCGCCCAAGTCGAACACGGCGACCTTTTCATCGGTCTTCTTGTTCTTGTCGAGGCCGTAAGCGAGGGCCGCCGCCGTGGGCTCGTTGACGATGCGCAGCACTTCGAGGCCGGCGATCTTGCCGGCGTCCTTGGTGGCCTGGCGCTGAGCGTCGTTGAAGTACGCGGGGACCGTGATGACGGCCTTGGTGACGCTGTGACCGAGGTAGTCTTCGGCCGTCTGCTTCATCTTCTGCAGAATCATGGCCGAGATTTCGGGGGGCGTGTAGCGCTTGCCCCCCACTTCGACCGCGGCCACGTCGTTCGGGCCGGCGACGATCTTGTAGGGCACGCGCGACTGATCGGCCTGCGCTTCGGACACGCGGCGGCCCATGAAGCGCTTGATGGAGAAGATCGTGTTCTGCGGGTTGGTGACTGCCTGACGCTTGGCGATCTGGCCAACGAGGCGCTCGCCATCTTTGGTGAAGCCGACGACGGAGGGCGTGGTACGACCGCCTTCGGCGTTCGGGATGACGACCGGATCGCCACCTTCCAGCACGGACACCACGGAATTGGTGGTGCCGAGGTCGATGCCGATAACTTTTTCAGCCATGGGGATCTCGTGTTGAGGTCCTGCTTTTGAAGAAGGGGCGGCGGAGGCGCCGGCACCTTCTGGTGCTTCTGCTTGTTGAGACGCAAGCGCTGGGCCGGGGAGACTCTGCCGGAGCGGCGCACATGCAGCGATTTGCAGCGGGCGAGGGACTGTCGCTCCGGCAGTCTGCCATTTTGACCTGAGGGAACTGCCGTGTTTCCCATCTCCGACGATCACCCGACTTTACGGACGCCCGTGATGACGCTGCTCATGCTGGGCGTCACGTGGGGCGTGTGGCTTTTTGTGCAGGGGGGCGGGGCGCCGATGGCGCTGGCTGTGAGTGTATGCGACCTGGGCTTTGTGCTGGGGGAGGTGAGCCGTCTGGCGCCGCTGGGGCTGGGGGTCCCGTTAGGGAAAGTCTGATCAGGTGAGTTGATTCGGCGGATGTGGATAACATCGCGCTGCGATACCACGTCGGAGCGCGAGCGGGCGCTGTTTTGCGTCATTTCGCGTGGCAATCGTCGGCAGAATCGGTGCGTACGGGTCGATGTCGCCCGCTTGCGCCGCGCGCGCCGACACTACGTGCCTTGATGCTGGAGTTGGTACGCGCGCAGGTCCACGCGCATCCGGAAGAGATTGGCCAAGGCGCACGCCGCGTACGCGCGGACCGTGTTCTTCACCAAGCCGCGATACCGGACCTTCGTGAACCCAAACACCCGCTTGATCACATGAAACGCATGCTCGACGCGCGCTCGGGTCTTCGAGCGCGTGCGGTTGATGGCGTCTTTATACGTCGTGCGCGGGCCGCTCTTGTTCACCAGGTACCGCCCACCACTCAACTCCCACTGCAGTTTGTCCTCGGCCTTGTCGTACGCGTTGTCGCCGTGCAGCGTCGTTTCCTGCCCATGCAGCAGATACGGCAGCTGCGTGATGTCGGCCGCCGCGGCGTGGGTCGTGACCACCGAGTGGATCACGCCGCGCCGGTCGGTGCCGATGGGCAGTTTCATCCCGAAGTACCACGGGTTGCCCTTCCGCGTCTGCTTCATCTCCGGATCGCGCGTCTTGGTCGCATTCTTCGTCGAGCTCGGCGCCGCGATAATCGTGGCATCCACGAGGGTGCCCGCCTTGAGCAGCAGGCGCCGCTCGCTAAGCAACGTGTTGACCGCGGCAAACATCTGCGCGGTGAGCTGATGGCGTTCCAACAGATGCCGGAACGTGAGGATCGTCGTCTCATCGGGCACGCGATCCTCGCCGAGTTCGATGCGCGCAAAGCGGCGCATGGATTCGGAGTCGTACAGCATATCCTCCGCCGCGGGATCGGCGAGATCGAACCACTGCTGCAGGAAGTAGATCCGGAGCATCGTCGCGAGCGGCAGGGGGCGCCGGCCGTTGCCCGCGACGGCGTAGTGGGGCCGCACGAGCGCTTCCAGCGCGGCCCACGGCGTCACGGCGTCCATTTCCTGGAGAAACTGCTCGCGCCGGGTGGTCTTTCGCTTGCTGTCGTACGCCACGCTCGCCAACGTCCGCTGCTCGCTCATCCGGCCTCTCACTCGTCGAAGAAAGTCATCCCCGCGCCTCGCGCCATGATAACAAATCGCCGGCGAAAGTGCACGACTTAATCAGAGATTCCTTAGGGGTGGTGGATGGGCGGGCTATGGGCTGTTTCGTCGACAATCAGCTGATCAATTGGTTCACCCCGGTGCTGTCGATTTTTCTGCACGGCAGCTGGGGGCACATCATCGGCAATTCGCTCTACCTCTGGGTGTTCGGCAACAATGTCGAAGACAGTATGGGGCGGGGGCGCTTCGTGGCGTTCTATCTGCTCACGGGCGTGGCGGCGGCCATGGCGCACCTGTTGGTGGACCCGACGTCGCCGGTGCCGACGGTGGGGGCATCGGGGGCCATTTCCGGCATCATGGGGGCCTATCTGGTGCTCTACCCCAAGGTCCGGGTACGCACCTTCATTCCGCCCATCTTTCTGTTCCGCTTTCCGGCGTGGCTGGTGCTGATCTTCTGGTTCGGGGGCCAGGTGCTGTCGGGGCTGCCGCAGCTATCACCGCTCCGCCGCGAAATCTCGGGCGGGGTGGCGGTCTGGGCGCATGTGGGCGGCTTCGTGGCCGGGGTGCTGCTGGCGCGGTGGTTTGAGAACCCCGAGCTGGTGCGACGCCGGACGGCCGTGTCGGACGCCAAGATGGTTTGGTCCTGAACCGTTGCCGCATGTTACAGCGCACGGCGAATTGTCTCGCCCGTGTAACAACGGCCGACCGGCGCGCGATTGCAGATAGCGGTCTGTCCCCGGGGAAGCTTTCGTTACATGATTCTTGGTCTCTGCCCGTCCTGTCGGCACCGCTGCGTGCCCGGGACGGCATTGGCACTGAATCTCCGAACGTGCATTCCCCCAGTCCATAACGCTGCCGTGAAGCTTTTCTCCAAAGACGAAACGTTCTTCGATCACTTCCGCGGTCTCGCGGTGCACATCAGCGAAGCGGCCACGTTGCTGCGGACGCTGTTCGAAAATCCCGCCAATGCCGCGCAACTTTCGGTGCAGATCAAGAAGGTGGAAACGGACGGTGACGCGATTGTCCACCTGATCAATCAGCGGATCGATACGAGCTTCGTGACGCCACTCGATCGCGAAGACATTCACCTCCTGGCGAAGCGTCTCGACAACGTCATCGATCTCATCAATGGGGCGTCGCGTCGGGTGGTGATGTTCCGTGTGACCGCCCCGCGCGATGGCGGCGTGCAAATGGCCGACGTGCTGGTCCGGGCGGGCAAGGAGATTCTGCAGGCGGTGGGCAACATCTCCAATCGCCAGCGCATGATGGAGCACGGGCGTGCCGTGAAGTTGCTGGAAGAGGAAGGCGATGTGTTGTACGCGCAGTCGGTCGGGGCGCTGTTCGCCAAGGAAGAACCGGCGATCGAAGTGTTGAAATGGAAGGAAATTTTCGATGCGCTCGAAGAAGCGATCGACGAGTGTGAAGATGTGTCGAACACGCTCGAAAGTATCGCGCTCAAGAACAGCTGACCGCGTACTGACCTGTGGTTTCCTTCGTCATTTTCATCGTTATCGTCGCGCTCGCATTCGATTTCATCAACGGCTTTCACGACTCGGCCAACTCGATCGCCACGATCGTCGGGACGAGGGTCCTGAGCCCGCTTGCGGCTGTCATCTGGGCCGCAGTGTTCAACTTCTCGGCGTTGTTCTTCGTTGGTACGGCCGTTGCGAAATCCGTCGCCTCGGGGTTCATCGATCTCAACGTGGTCGATGCCAACGTCATCCTCGGCGGACTGCTCGGAGCCATCACGTGGAATCTCATCACGTGGTGGTTCGGGATTCCGTCCAGCAGCTCGCATGCGCTGATCGGCGGGTACGCCGGGGCGGCGGTCGCCAAGGTCGGGTTCGGGGCGCTGCTGTGGGGCAAGAAGTGGATCGAGACGCTGTCGGCGATTGTGCTCTCCCCGGCGCTCGGTGCCCTCATGGGGTTCATCCTCATGGTGGTGGTGTTCAACGTGTTTCGGAACGTCGTGAACTCGAAAGCGGAAAAGGTCTTCCGCATATTGCAGCTGACCAGCTCGGCACTCTTGTCCCTGGCGCACGGTGGTAATGACGCGCAGAAGACCATGGGCATCATTGTCGGGTTGCTGGTGGCGACGCAGGCCGCGTTTGCCAATCAGACTGGTCTGCTGTCGCACCTTTACGTGACGTCGCTCGACACCATTCCAGTATGGGTGGAGCTGAGTGCCTACACGATGATCTCGATGGGAACGCTCTTCGGCGGGTGGCGCATCGTTCACACGATGGGTACGCGTATCACGAAGCTGCGCCCAGTCGGCGGATTCTGTGCGGAAACCGGCGGAGCGATGGTGATTCTGCTGGCCTCGCGGTTCGGTATTCCGGTGTCGACGACGCACACCATTACCGGTGCCATTGTCGGTGTCGGCGCCACCAACCGCTTGTCGGCGGTGCGCTGGGGACTCGCCAGCCGGATCGTCTGGGCGTGGGTGATCACCATTCCAGCCAGCGCCCTCATGGCCGCGCTGTCGTACTGGCTGCTCGCGGCGTTCAATCCCCTTTGATGTGGAGATGGCGGCCGTGCGTTCGCGTACGGCCGCCAACGCAACAATGTCTTCAGTGACCTCGCTGTCGCTGCCCTATCTGAATCGCGAGCTCTCGTGGCTCGACTTCAACGCCCGCGTCCTCGAGGAAGCCCTCGACGAGCGCGTCCCGCTGCTCGAGCGGCTGAAGTTCATGTCGATCTTCAGCACCAATCTCGACGAGTTCTACATGGTACGGGTGGCTGGGCTGCGGCGCAAAGTCACGGCCGGCACCAAGCAGTACGCGCCCGATCCGCTGGCCCCCGACGAACAGCTCGATGCCATCCGCACGCGCGTGCGCGAGCTCATCGCGCGCCGCCGGCGGTGTCTGAAGGGGGAGCTTTTTCCGGCACTGGCCCGACACGACATCTGTCTCGTCTCGATGGATTCGCTGTCCGAGGACGAGCGCGACCGGGTGAACGCGTTCTTCGAGTCGCAGGTGTTTCCGGTGCTCACGCCGTTGGCGGTCGATCCGGGGCATCCGTTTCCGTATATCTCGAACCTGTCGTTGTCACTGGCGGTGGATATCAAGGACCCCGTGACCGGCAAGGATCACTTTGCGCGGGTGAAGGTCCCCAAGTCGTTGCCGCGCTGGGTCCCCATTGGTCGCGCGCACTGCTACGTGCCACTCGAGGAGGTCATCGGGACGCGGCTCGGTGCGCTCTTTCCGGGCATGGAAGTCGTCCGCTGGTACACCTTCCGCATTACGCGCTATTCCGATCTCGACCTTGGGCAGATGGATCAGCCGGAAGATCTGCTCGAGACCATCGAGCAGCAGGTGTTCCAGCGCCGTTTCGGTGAAGTCGTGCGCCTCGAGGTGCAGAAGGACATGCCGGAGCGCATTCGCCAGCTACTGCTCGAAGAGCTGAGCGAAAGCGAGACCCAGCTGGTCGCGCCGCTCGGTCCGCAGGACGTGCACGACATCGACGATCTGCTCGAGATGGGCGATCTCATGCAGCTCGCGATGCTCGACGTGCCCGAACTGCGGGATCCGCCGCATGTGCCGCAGGTCCCGCCGGCGTTCAAAGATACCCGCAACATCTTTGACGCCATTCGCGAGCACGACGTGCTGGTGCATCACCCGTACGAATCGTTCAGCGGGTCGGTCGAGGCGTTTCTCGACGCGGCGGCGAATGATCCGCACGTCCTGGCCATCAAGCTCACGCTGTACCGCACCTCGGGCGACACGGCCATTGTGCGTGCATTGACGGACGCCGCCGAAGCCGGGAAGCAGGTGGCGGTGCTCATCGAGCTGCAGGCGCGCTTCGACGAAGCGAACAACATCACCTTCGCGCGGACCATGGAAAGCTTCGGCATCCATGTCGCGTACGGATTACCAGGGCTCAAGACACACGCCAAGACCGTGCTGGTCGTGCGCCGGGATCCCGATGGCATCCGCCGGTACGTTCACATCGGTACCGGGAACTACAACAGCAAGACCGCACGGCTCTACACCGACATGGGGCTGTTTACCTGTCACCCCGAGCTCGGCGCCGATCTTTCGGACCTGTTCAATTCCCTCACCGGCGTGTCGCGGCAGAAGTTCTACCGGCGACTGGCTGTCGCGCCGGTCACGTTGCGCGCCAAGATGCTCGAGCTCATCGACCGCGAAACGGCGCATGCGAGAGCCGGCAAGGGCGGGCGCATCATCGCCAAGATGAACGCCTTGGTCGATCCCGAAATCATCGCAGCCCTCTATCGGGCGTCGCAGGCGGGGGTGCAGGTCGATCTGGTCGTCCGCGGTATCTGCTGCCTCTTGCCCGGTCTCAAGGGGGTCAGTGACCACATTCGTGTGGTCAGCATTATCGGGCGTTTTCTCGAACACTCGCGCCTGTCCTATTTTGCGAACGCCGGTAATCCGGAGTATTACATCGGCTCCGCCGACTGGATGCCGCGCAATTTCGATCGGCGCGTCGAAGTGCTAACGCCCATCGAAGATGTGGCGTTGCACAAGGGACTCGATGCGGTGCTGGCCACGTGCCTCGCCGACAATCGTCAGGCTTGGGAACTCAATGCCGACGGCCAATACCGTCGTCGTGAGCCTGGCCCGGGCGCCGAGACGAAAGCCACGCAGCAGATCCTCATCAAGGAGCCGTGGGGCACCGCGGCGGCACGGCCACCCAAACGCAAGAAGAAGGGCAGCGTGTAGCGTCGAAACGGCGACGGCGATTATTCGCCGTCGCCGTCTTCGTCCGCGCTGACCTGCGTGCCGTCGGGGAGGAAGACGAACACCGGCTTGTCGATGACCTCTTCGAGCAGGCGACGCTTGCGGATGGCGCCCCAGCATTCGAGCCGGACATTCGTCGCCCCCTCCGCCTCGTGCGCGGTCACGCGGAGAGCATCGTGGCTCCACTTCACCGACATCTTGCCAACCGCGCTCACATGCCCGCGATCCATGCCGTCGGCGAAGCGCAGAATGGCCGACAGCTTGATGATGCGCCGCTGCGCACTCTTGTCGAGGTCGCCGAACCCGGGATGCTTCAGCTTGGGCGCCGCACCACGATGATAGCGGGCAATGTGCGCGATGGTGATCTGCTCCGACGGCGTCATGCCGAGCAGATCGGCGTGCGAAATGAGGTGAAAGGAATGCTTGTGGTGCTTCTCGTAGTTGATGTGGTAGCCCACATCGTGCAGCAACGCGGCGTCGGCCAGCGTCAGGCGATCGGCGGCCGTCAGATCGAGCTTGGAGGCGAGGGCGTCGAAGAGCTGGAGCGACAGTGCCATGACCTGACGGGCGTGCGGCTCTTCGTAATGGCACCGCTCGGCGAATTCGCGCACCGAACGCTCGCGCGACACTCCCGGATCTGCTACCGTTGGCTCGATCTTGGCGGCTTCGAGCAACAACCCTTCGCGAATGCCATATGCGGAGGTCAAGAGATCGCGCGGGTCGAAACGCCCCAGTACCTCGGCCGCCACCGCGAGGCCGGCCACGATGATATCGGCGCGCGCCGGATTGAGCCCCGGGACCGCCTGTCGTTCGATCGACTCGATGCGCTGCAGCCATTCGAGCACATGCTCGAGCTCCGCTCGCGTGACCCGGGTGCCATGCGGCGACCGCACCGACACGTGTTGTCGCGACAGCACGATGCCCGCGAGGTTCGTGAAGGTGCCTCCCGACCCGATGACCTGGGCACCGCGCCAGTCCTTCACTGGCACCGCCTTCTTGAGTCCTTCGCGGACATGCTCGCGCAGGGCCCGAACACGGCGAGGGCGAACCACGGGCGTCAAGAACTTCTCGGTCAGCCGCACCGCGCCAAACGGGAGCGATGCGACACGCTCAATGAGCCCGTCCTTGGCCAGCACCAACTCGAGCGAGCCGCCCCCGATATCCATCACCACCGTGCGGCCAGCGCCCAACTCGAAATGCGCGAGGGCGCTCCGGTAGCAGAGCAGGGCTTCTTCTTCGCCACTGAGCACGCGCACCGTGTGCCCAGTCGCTGCGAGCACCTGCGCGGTAAACACCTCGGCGTTACTCGCATCGCGTACCGCGCTGGTGGCGACAATCTCAATGCGCGCCGCCGCCACT
>JAAVWC010000051.1 GCA_023910675.1 Gemmatimonas sp. | reverse complement strand
GCGCCGACGGGTACTCACCAGCTTCCGCCGTGCGGCGCTCCACTTCGGCAAGGCGCACCTCGAGCTCGCTGGATTCGATGAGCTTCGCGGTCGCCGTCAGGATCAGGGCGAGCTTGTAGGCCGCGTCAGGATCGGGGTTCGGGCCAGCCTGCAGGCGTGCCGCGCGATACAGGCGACTGAGTTCGGCGCGCACTTCACTGAGGGAGCTGCATCGGCCGATGTACGGCCGCTTCTGCTTCGGTTCGTCGGGCTTTTTGGCCTTCACGGTTCACTCCGTGCGTTTGGTGGTGCGGTGACAGCGAGCGAGCAGCGCGGAACGCGCGGCGCTGTCGTGAGATACGGGACCGGCGACGGCGAGCTATGCGCGCTGGCGGTCTGGCGAAATGCCGCTGTAGCGGGTCGAAGTGCGGCAGACTTCGGGGACGCATGGGCGCGCCTTTGGGCGCTGTCCATTCGGGAGCAGGCGCGTGAGATGGCGAACCCGGGGGTATGAGTGCTCATGGGCCAGCCTCAAGCAGGTCCCAGCGGTATTCCTGCAGCCCCGGTCCGTCCTCTCTTTGGTTCGCGCGGAGTTCGTTGCGGACTCCGCGAACGTCCGTATTTAGTTCGTTCGCGCCACCCCCCTTATAGGGGGGCGCGGACGAACTACTTGGCGGAGTCCGTGAAACAGTTCGCGAACTGTTTTCGGTGAGCCTGAGCAGCTGATCGGCCTTGTTGGTCGGGACGTAGCCCTTGGCATCCTGCAGGACATAGCCACCGGCAAGCAGAGACTTCTTCGCGGCGTAGTAGGCGGTCCGCTGCAATCCGCTGAGAATGAACCAGCGTTGGTTCGACAGCGGCGCTCCCATGCCGCTTTCCACTAGCGTGGCGAGGGCATTGCGGGCCGACGGTAGCATCTCTCCGGTCTGCGGATTGATGCCGCGCACGCCTTCGACTGGGACGACGACGACAGAGTTATCGAAGGGCTCGAGCGTGAACTGAACAGGCTCTATCGGCGCGAAGTCTCTCGACTTCGTCATCTTCACGGTCCGCGTGTTGCCCTCACGCGAGATGAACAGGACGGTGTCTGCGCTGGCAGTCAGGTCGTACGCACCGCGCGCTCGGGCCCCTGCTGCCCCGTTTGCGTTGCCTGTGTGGTGGAACAGGATCACCGACCACCCATAGCGGTCTCGCAGTTCGCGGACGCAATCCATGAGGGCCTTCATATGGGCGTTGTCGCTCTCGTTGAACCCTGCCGGTGCGTTGGATGACAGGGTGTCGATAAAGAGCACGTCGATGTGAAGCCCGATCTGTTCCGCGTGGGCCCTGACTCGCTCGACCATTTCAGATCCGGAGATGTCAAGCGGAACCGGCAGAATGCCCATGACCGGATCGAGGTCGCGAAGCTCGGCGCCATGATAGGAGCACAGCGCTTGCAAGCGTCCGGGGACTCCAGGAAAGCCTTCGCCTACCACGTACAGCATCCCCTTCGCTTCCGCCTCTTGCCCGAAGAACAGGCGGCGCCTCCCCATGCAATACGCCATGTAGAAGCCGAGGGCTGTTTTTCCCGCTCCCGATTCGGCGACGACGACGGTGATCCCTTTCTGAATGTGCCAGCCGCCCCCGATGTGGCACGCGGGCCGCGCGGGCTCGCCTTCGAGCTCTGACGGACGAACAATCGGACCCGCGTTCACGAGCGCCCCCACGGGAAACGGCGCCTACCGCCACTGTTCCACCCAAACGGGTGCGCATTCTTCGGCGCACCCTTCGTCGCCGGAGAAATGTCAAGTTTTGACAAGCGCTGCCGCCCATCCGCCTGCACCATCGCCGCCGCCCGGGCGAATGCCCAATGGTCGAGGGTCTGCCGGTTGTGCCGCTCAATGAGCGACGACGTGAGCGGCTGGCCACTGGCGAACGACTGCAGGCTCTCGCGCCACATTTCGAGGCAGCGCGCGCCATGGGCGCGCACCAGGTGCGTTGTGCGTTGGTCGATGGCGCCACCAGTCACGAAGGCGTCAGGCGTCATCCACGAGGCGGCCGGATGAATGTGCATGGTCATGCGGCCGCGTTCATCCACGCGCGATAGCCGGCGAAGAGCACGCGCCAGCGGCGCGCGGTCTGCTCTCGCTTCTGCTCTTCGTGCTGCGTCTGCAGGAACGCGTGCGCGTCGTGCGCGGCACGGGGGAGCAGGAAGGCTCCCGCACTGATTGCGCTCGGTTGAGCGACTGTCATACCTTGTATCCTCGGGTAGCGGGGATATCGAGACGAGGGCGGCTTTCTCCGGGAAGGGGGGCCGCCTTTCGTCGTTTACGCGTGTCTTCACGCGGCGCCGCGATCGTCGGCCGTGGCGGCAGAGCCGCCACGTTCGATCCATTCGAGCAGGCGAGAGCGCGAAAAGTGGATGTCTCGTCCGATCCGGAAGTAGACGCCTGGCGGAACGTGCTGCTTGGCGATGGCGCGATAGAGACCGCGCGGAGACTTCCCGGCGATCGGTGCCGCCTCAGCGACCGAGATGCGATCTTCGTTCAGCTTGTGCATGTGTCCTCTGTGGTGCGAGTGATGGACACATAGTGACAATTCATGAAATCTTGCGCCAGCGCATACATGTACCCAAATTTGGACGGAGTAGAGACAAACTTGTCCAAGGAGCGGGGAAGCCAATGGCGAACGAGAAGCGCAAGGGCGGTTCAACCACAAAGCGCCGGGTTGTTGAGTTGCTGCGGAGAGTGATCGATCCGGAAACCGGCGAGACGGCCACTCTGGAGGCACTTGCAGACGCAGCAGGCGTCAGCGTGAAGACGGTTCAGCGATGGCTCGACAAGAGCGAGCCCGCATCTCTTCCTCACCTTTTGGACGTAGTGGGGCTCTCGAAACGTTTCGGACTGTCTGCCGACGAACTTCTTGGATTGCCCGAACGACGGGCCCCAAGTGAGGTCAAGGCTTTGCAGCAAATGGCTGCGGACGAGGTGCTCGCCCGTCTGGGCGCGCTTGCGCCCCGAGCTGGGGAGCGGCTTGCGTCTGTCTCGCGTGGTCGGCTCGGCGAAGCGATTGTCGCTCGGTTCGTGCGCGATGCGACTCTACTTGAGGCGTCACTTGATGAACAATGGGATCTCCTTCACGCCAGCAGCGCCCTGCAGCACGCTCGCGGAGAAGATTCGCCGTCCAGCAAAGCTCTGGCCCGCTTGGAGCGGGCGAATCACGCCCGTGTGGAGTCGCTTGTGTACGATCTACTCTCGCCGACTCGTGCGGCGACTCGTGCGCCGAAGCCTCGAAAGCGCCCCGCGCGCGAATGACGCGCGCTCTTCTGACGGGGAGCGTGTAACGCTGGCTGTCGCGCGTTCTGCGACGCACGACAGCCGACGTTCAGGCGTTACCGCACGCTACCGGCGAGTAGCAGCGAGGCCGTGTTGGCCCGGCTGCCGAGCGCGCGGTCGACAAGGTCCAGCGACGGCGAGCGCAGCGCGCCGCCTGTGGCGTCTCCACGGCGCCCGCGCAATTCGCTGAGG
>JAAVWC010000050.1 GCA_023910675.1 Gemmatimonas sp. | reverse complement strand
TTTTCGAGGGGTGCAACGTCTTGCTCGCTGACGGCTCGACGTGGACGTACACCGCGATTCGCGAAACGCGTACGGTGCTCTGCAACGGCGCCGTGAGCGCTGGCGCGACGTCGTTGCCGTGCAAGGCGCAGGCGAACCTTGCCACGCGCAACTGGACGGCAGCAGATACGATCAACCTCACGCGTTCACTTAGTGCTTCGCTGGCAATCACAGGGATCACCTCGACGACCGGATATGTCGACGAGTTCAACAACCCGATCCTCGGGATGCAAGCCGTCGTCACATATGACGCGGCGACGAGCACGGTCGACGACCTAACCGGCGGCGGCGTCGACTGGGCGTTCGGCGATGTGGTTTTCAACCTCGGGGCGGCGGGGAATTGGCGGCTGTCCAGCGTCGGCGGCGGAACGGCGACGCTGGACAACCCCGACATATTGTTCACGCCGACGCCGTTCACGACGCCGCAAACCGCGTCTGCCTCATGGGTGAAGACCGACACGTACGCGCTGAGCGGGACCGCGAGTTGGGCGGCGACCGGCCGCGTGACGCTGACGCTCGCCAGCGCCATTCCGGCGGGGCGCAGCTATGCGCGTGGGCTGTCGGTGGGGTCGAATTGGGTCAGCGGATTCCTCCGGTTGCACGCGGCGCGTTCCGGTGGGAACACCACGGTCGAGCTGTTCGGGTTTGACGCCTTTACCGCTACCTCCGATCCGTCCGCCTCGCTGCGCGGCGCCCTCTATCGCATCACCGCGAGCGGCAGCACGATCCCGATTCCCGGCAATACGCTGTTCGCGGCCAGCACCGCACAAGCTGACGGCAGCGGCAACGCGAGTGTCACCCTCACGGCAGCCAACGCGAACGGCATCGCGAACAACGAAGCGCTGAGCATCGTGACGCCGCAGCTGCTGCGCCCGTCCGATGACCGCCTCGGCAGCGTCGTGCGGATGACGAGCCCCGTCAGCGGGAGCAATACGCCGGTCGCCTCAACGCCGGGACTCACGCCCCTCGCGGGCATCCCGATCCCGGTTCCCGCTGGCACAACGGTGCCCGTGACACTGTTCGCGACGTTCGCGCTTTCGCAGGGGGTCTACGCGCTCGGCCAACAGCCTGCCATCGCACTGGTCGACGGCGGCGGGGCGATCCTCGCGACCGCGCGTCTCACCACCGGCAGCGCCACCGTCGCGCAGACGCCGACGGTGGCGCGCCTGATCCTGACGCATGTGCTGACAGTGCCGACGACCGTGAGCGTGCGCCTGTTCGGCGGGTCGACCGATCGCACCCTCTGGACCATCGCCCTTGACGCGATGCTCGCCGTCACCGACCGCGACGACGTGCCGTTCGTCGTCGGCTCATGGGCGAACGCCTTGACCATTCGCGGCGCCGAAGAGCTGGCCGCGCGCCGTGATCCGGCCGTCGCCGTGCAGCTCGATCTCGCCACGCTGCGCCGCTGGTCCGATGCGCCCGCCGGGGCGCCGGTGGTGATCGGCCAGAGCGTGACCCTGCCCGCGCTCGGCCTCACCCGCCGCGTGCTCTCGATTGACCGCGACGTCACCGACCCGACCCGGGTCCGCGTCGAGATCGGCGTACCGACCGATGACCTTTCTACGCAAGTAGGTGCCTCGTGAGCGTCTGGATCGACAACCGCCCCGTGACCAGTATTGCGGGTGCCCGCCCCGTGCGCCTGAGCGGCTTCCTGACGGCGCCACGGGGGCAGCGCAGCACCTCGGGTGTCCCCGGCCGCTTGGCGCCCGTGGTGGGCGGCCTGCAGGCGCCAGAGCCCCGACGCGCGACGCTGACGCTGCGAATACCGTTGGCGACGATTGCCGACCGACCGGCGGCAATGGCCACGGTCGAAGCGGCGCTCGCGGGCGCGATCCGTTCCATTCGCACCGCCGACCGTCCCGGCGTGCACACGCGCTGTATCGCCGACGCCATCGTGTGGAGCGAGCAACCGAACGCGCCGGGAATGACCATCCCGTCGCTGCTTTGTGACGTCGTGTGGCTCGCCATCGACGGCGGCACCGAGGACTGGCCCGCCGATCCGCCGGTACTGCTCGGGACGACGCGCACGCCGATCCCGATGGGCTCGATTCCGTCCGGTGGCTGGCTGTTCATCTGGGGCAGCACGTCGCCGGTCACGATCACGTACACGCCCGCAAACGGTACCGGCGCGACAACGTGCGTTATCACGCAGACGGTCGCCACCGGCGAGCATCTCGCGGGCGACCTCGATACCGGCGACATCTGGCTCGTGACGGCGTCGGCGCGCACCCGCGTCTCAACCGTCGGCGGCGAGCTGCCCGTGCTCGATCCCGCCGACGCGCTCGGCACCGTCCTGCCCTCGCTGCAGCTTTCCACCGGCACGGGGTTGCTCGTGCCTTCGACGAGGTTCCGACTCTGATGCGTGAATCGACGAAGGATCTCGCCCCGCGCTCGCGCTGCCTTGAGGCGCTCGACTTCCGCGACGGTGCCGTGTTTGAGCCGACCTCGGGGCTGTTCGTGGCGCGCTCGGGGCATCGCTTCAGCTGGTCGCGCGGCACCTCGACACTCGCCGGTGTCAATGCCGTCGGCGGCACCTACACCGCCCCGGCGACGTTGCCCGCATACGAAAGCGCGAACAGTCAGCTCGGGGTGAACCTCGGGGTAAACGACACCTTCCGGGGGAACGCGGCGGTTGGGCATCTGCCGCAAACGCTGTCGGGTGAGCTGCTGTTCGTCGAACGGGGCGCGCGCGTCGGCACGGCGGGTGACACGCTGTGGGCGATTGCTGGCGACGATCCGACGACCGGCGTCCGGATCTTCATCGACACGACGGGCACGGCGTCGGGCTTCTACCGGATCACGTACCACAACGGCAGCACGAGCGTGACGGCGACGCTGGCCAGCGGTCAGCCGACAGCGGGCCAGCTCGTGCGCCTCCGCTGGCTGTGGAGCGCCTCGGGGCTCACGCTGCGGCAGTCGATCAACAGCGGCGCGTTCACGCAGGCGACGAGCGGCGCCCTCGCGCTGCCGTCGGCCTACGCGACCGGCGCCCGGACCCGCATCGGGCGCCGTGGTGCGACGCAGAACCCTGCCCCGCTGACGCTCCTCTCGTACCTGCTCGCCCCTGGTACGCTCACCGACACGCAATTCGACGAGGCGTACTGATGCCGACCCGTGTCCTGCAGGGCGTCATTCGCGTGGAGCCGGAACCGGCGCCGCTGTCTCGCCTCGACTTTCGCTGGCGGCTGTCGCTCGAGGAACAGATCGCCATTGAGCGCGCGATGGAAGAGCACCCGGACCCGAATGTTCGGGCACAGCTGCGCATCCTCGAGAAATCGCTCGCGCAAGTGACCGACGCGAGCGGCGTCAAAGTTGAAGACCCGCGCACACAAGGCGGTGCGGCAGCCACCGTGCAGGTACTCGTCGGCGCGGGGTTGGTCACACCGGCCAACGCACCCACGCGCCTCGCGGCCTTGCTCGCGCCGCCCGCATGATGTTCGTCGCCGTGACCGTGCGCGGCTGGCTGCGCTGACAGACGGGGGCCACACGTGCCCCCGCTGCGCGTCGCGCGGTATAGGACACGCGCGAGACACGCCCCAATGTGCGGCCATGGCGCCGACACCGACTACCGAGATGCGCACCGCGCTCGGCCAGAACTCTTACCTGTCGCTTGGACTCGTGCTCGCGCTACTCGCGGGCGCCGTCGCGTTCGGGCAAGGATTGGAGCGGCTCAACTCGATCGAGAAGAAGGTCGACGAGTTGGCCGTGGATGTGAAGCGCCTACAAACGTCGGCCCCCACATCCACCGGGAGGTGATCGTGTTCCAAGGCTACAAGACATATCTCGCCAGTCTCGCCCTGCTCGTCATCGGCGCGCTGCCGGAGGTGCTCGCCGGCACGGACTGGCAGCAGTTCATGGTTGACCCGAAGACGGGCGCCGGTCTGATCGTCGGCAGCGTGGTGATGATCGTCATGCGCAAGGTGACCAGCGTGACGACGGTGAAGAAGGCGCTCGAAACACCGCCGCCGTCCGAGGGCGCGTAGCATGACGCGCCTTCCGGCACCGCCCGCCGAAGTGCCGGTGCAGCGGTCGCTCGATGGGCTCGCGCCGCAGTTTCGCGCGGCCGTTGAGCGAGTGGTCGCGCGGATGCGCAACGACGGGCACCTGCCGACAGTCTTCGAGACGCTGCGCACCGAACAGCGGCAATCGTTCATCTACGGCTTCGGCCGTGAGTACGACGACGGGCGCGGCATCGTCACGCACTCGGAAAGCGCCGTCGATACCTGGCACGGCTACGGCCTCGCGGTCGACATCATTTGCGGCGTACGGCTCTGGGGAGCGCGCCCGGACTTTTGGGCGTCGCTTGGCACCGCGTGCCGCGCCGAGGGACTCGTCTGGGGCGCCGACTGGAACAACAACGGCCGCACCGATGACGAGCGGTTCGTCGATCGCCCACACGTCCAGTGGGGCAACGGAATGCGTCGGTCTCCGTCGTCTCGTGCCGTGAAACTGCAAGCCGATGGCGGCAACGAAGCGGTATGGCAGGCAGTGGGTGCCGCATGATCGCCCGCGCTCGTGCAACCGCCGAAGGCTTTGTCCTCGGCATGGCGTGCCTGATCTTCGGCACCCTCGTCGGTATGTCGCTGTGAGCTACTTCCCGCGCGTTCGCCCCGTGCTGCGCCTGTCGCAGTGGTGCGCCTTCGTGTTGGCGGCCTTCCTTGCCGTCGTCGTCGGCCTGATGGCGGGGACGCTGGTTGCTGCGGCGGTGTGGACATGACGCCGACCTACTACCGCCCCCGCTACGCCCCTGTGGTCTGGGGTGTCGTGATCGCCCTGGCGTTGGCCGCCGCGCTCGTCTTCGCGCATCGGGCCGACGTGGCGTCTGCCGTGGCCGCTGAGCGGGCGAAAGTGCTACGGGAAGGGGAAGGGCTGCTTCGCGTCGCCTTGTCGCACAGCGCGGCCCTCAAGCGGGAAGCGGATTCGCTGCGGGTCGTAGTGGCGCGCGTGGACACGGTCCTCGTGAGTCGACTGCGCACCGTGCGCGATACCGCGTGGCTCCCGGCGGACACGTCGCCGGTCGTGCGGCTGGCCTCGTGCCGTGCCCAACTCGACACGCTCGCCACCGACTGCGAGCGGTTCCGTGCGACGGCGACCGCTGCCCTCGCGAACGCCGACAGCCTACGCCGCGCCGACAGCACGACACTGGCCGCGCAATCGGTCATCACCGCCGGCATCACCCGTAGTCGCGACGCCGCGCTCGCGCAGCTCGCCTCACGCGGCAAGGTCCGCGCCTTCGAACGGGGCGTGTGCCTGGCGTCGCTTACCGCCAACTACTTCCAGTGGAGATTCCGGTGAAGTTCCTCTGTCTGCTCCTGCCGGTCCTCATCGGCTGCGGCCGTGTCGAGGCCAGTACGACCGACCTGCCGACGCTCACCGTCGAGATGCAGGCCGATAGTGCCCGCGTGATTGCGCGCTGGTCGCGTCCCTGTGACTCGCGCGGGTGCGCGGATAGCTACCGCGTGCAGTGGACCGCTGGCGCCGTTCAGCGCCTTCGCAACACCGCCGCGCTGGCCGATACGTTGTGGTTGCCGCGTCCTGCCATCGGCGATTCGCTCGTCGCCACCGTGGCCGTCACCTCGCTCCGTCGTGGCATCACGGGCGCGACGCGCACCGCAACCGCCGTCGTCCGCCATCCCGACGCCGCCCCACCGGCTGTCGATTCGCTGCGCACGGATACGCTGACCTACGAAGGCGCGGTGCGCGACTCGTTCCCTGTCGTCGCGATCCGTGACTCACTCGGCCGCTCGTCTGGCGAACTGCCGCTCTTTGGCAGCACGCGCCTGTGCGCGCTCGCCCGCAACCGATACACCGGCGACGTCACGATTCTCGTCCCCGACACGTTGACCGCTGACGCCGAGACGCGCGAAGCCGACCGCTGCGAACGCGCGCGCCTGTCGTACGCGAGTGAGCGGGCGGGGTGAAGCGATGGACCGCGCCGGACTGCATCCCGCTCGTGTCGCCGACCGATGCCAACGCCTCGTTGGCGCGGTTGTTCGACGTGGGCGGGAGCACGCCGTTGCGGATGGACCTGAACATCGAACGGCACAAGCCCCGCACGGGGCCGCTGCTCCCCGCGTCGGTTCTGGCCCGATGACGCTGCGCCTCCGCGTGCAGCCCAAGCCGCACAACAAAGTGCGCGTCTCTGTGTTCGTGCCGTGCAACGGCGGGCATCATCACGCGGGCGCGCTGGACCTACCGGAAACGAAGTGGCGTGACCTGCTCTACCCCATCCTCACCGCTGGCGCCGCACGGCACGGCGTTACCCTGACGTTGGAGTCCTGATGCCGATTCAACACTCGACGCCAACACGGAACCGGCTGCGCGACGGCTACGTCGCTGCGTTCCCGGCTGGCTCGCTCTTGCAGATCCGTAGCGGTGCCCCCGCTGGCGTCGCCAATGTGGCGGGCGGCACGTTGCTCGCCGAAATCACCTTGCCGACCACGCCGTTCACGAGCGGCACGGGACAGGTCGCGCTCAATGGCACATGGCAGGACGGCAGCGCCAACGCCACGGGCAATGCGGGCCACTATCGTCTCGTGAACGGGACCGACATTGAAGAGGGCACGGTAACGGGGACGGGCGGCGGCGGTGACATGACGCTCGACAACGTGAGCATTGCGGCGGCACAGGTCGTGACGGTTACGGGCTGGACGCGCGCGATGCCGGGGGCGTGATGACCGCTGACGAGATTCGGGCCGCGATTACGAGCGACCCGGCGATCCTCGCGCTGATGCCGGACACGGTCGCGATTGCGGCCGCGCTCTCGGCGGGGCGCACACGCCTCGTCGAGCGCCTGATCACCGAGCGTCGCATCCTGTCAACGCTCGGCGTCGTGGATGGTGCCGCGTTTCTCTCGGCCTTGGAAGCCTTCGCGGCGGCTACACTCCCGGAACAGCATCCGCTCGCTCTGTATCACGCCGGGATCGCGCGCGCGGTCGGCTGGCTCAAGACCGACGACGGCATCGACATCGGTGACGCCACGTCACAGGCCATGCTCGATGCGCTCGCGGCTGCTGGTGTCGTGACCGTGGAAAGCGCCGCCATCGTGAAGGCGCTCGCGCGCGTCCCCGCTCCCCTCTCTGAACTCGACGTGCGTCGTGCGGTGTTTGCCGACGACGGCTCGCCACTGGTGTAATCATGCCGAAGACACAAACACGGACGGCACTCGTCTCTAGCACCAGTCGTGCGGCCGGTGCAGCGGCCACGCGAGGCACACTGGACGTTTCCGCTGTCGATGGCGGCATCGTCACCTTCCGCATCACGAACGGCGGCACGGGGCCGACGACGCAATGCGTCGGGCGCATCCTGATCGCGCACAAGGGCACGTCGATGCCGTCCGCTGCCGCCGAAGGCACGGGCGATCTGGACTGGAAGCAGGTCTATGAGATCGGCGCGGGACTCGCCGCCAACGCGAACGCGCGCGGTGTGTATCGCTTCGGGCCGGAAGTGGCGTACATCGAGTTTGAAGCCGTCGGCAACACGGGCCAAGCCGTGACCGTCGAAGCGCACGCGACGACGTTCGTGTACTGATGCTGCTGCTTGACGCGCCGCTCGATAGTCAGCCGCAGGAACTCGTTGACCTCGACTACTCGAACAGCGCGACAACGGGGCTGCTCGGGTTCTGGCACGCCGGTATGCAGTTTCAGCCGACATCCGGTCTTCCAGAGCAGGTTGCATGGGACCTGAACACCGCGACGGCGCAGCGCGAGTCCAATGGCGTGAGCACGTCGTGGCTTGTGAAGACAAGCGGAAACGCTGTGATCGCGGCGCTTTCGCAAAAACCCACGCCAACCGACGCCACCACGGTGTTGATGTCTGGGAGAATATCCCCGGTCGGTTTCTTCTCAGAAGGTGCTGCAAGCACAGGATATGGGTTCTGGGATCTCGGCGGCGGCGTCTACCGCTTCATCTTCCGCGCGAGCGGACAGGGCGGATTCACGCAATTCGACATCCCGCTATCGGACGGCGCGGTCGGCGTCTTCGGATTTACCTATGACGGGGCGACGGTTCGATTCGTTCGTGACGGCGTCGTTTTAGGGTCCGCAGCCGCAACAGGTACCGTTCTCTACAACAACAGCGGATCTCCTGTCCCTATTACGATCGGGGCGTTCTCCGGTGGCCTTGGCGGCGGTGGCTACAGCACGGCGAATGCGATGGAGTGGTTCGGTATCTGGGACCGGGCGCTGAGTGATGGAGAACTGCGCGCGCTGGTAGGTGCACCATATCAACTCTTCCGCGCGCCGGTCGATGCGTGGGTGCCGCGTGTCACGCCGACGGTGCTCACGCCTGACGCGACGCTCGCCAACACCGATTGGTCGGCGGTCGGCGCGGCCTCGCTGCACGCGGCACTCGCGGCGGGAGATAGCGACTACATCACGGCGAGCGCTGACGGCGCGAGTGCCACGGTCTCGCTGAGTAATCCGGTGCCCAATCTCATCGACCTTACCTCGGTGGTGGTCTCGGTCCGCCACCGCGTCACCTGACAGGAGAGTCCATGTCCGACAACGTCCCAGATCACCCCCGGCACTGGCGAGCGCGTCGCGACTCGCGAAGTACAGTACTCCGGGGAGACCGCACAAATTCAGACCGTGGCCCTCGCGACGACGAGCGGCACGAATGATGCGCGCACCGCCACGGACATCAGCGAGACCAATCCGCTGCCCGTCACGGGCGCGGGTAAGCTGATGGAGGCGATCGAGGCGCTGCGCTTCGCGGTGCAATCGCTGACGCGCTCTATCGGCATGGCGCTGCCGGGGGCACAGGGCTGGCCGATCATGGAGGTGCGCCAAGCCACGGGGGGCAACCTCGCCGTCGGGACCGTGACGACGCTGACCAACCAAACGCAAATCGGCGGCGTGTCGGCAAACGACTACATCCCGGTGCTTATGCGACTCGGCGCGGACAATCTGCGCCGCAACATTTCCGTCACCTAACAGGACCACACGACATGCCGACGACCAACGGAAACCGGAAGATCCTCGACCTCAAGCGCTGGGAATTCTGCGCGCCGCTCCCCGTGGCGACGCAGGCAGGCTCCTGCATCTGCTCGTCGCGGCACTTTCGGCAGCAGCAGCTCTTTGTGCGGAGCAACACCGAAGCATTCGTCTACAATCCGGCCGAGGACGGATGGGTGGCGATCGCGTCGCCCGCTCTCGCAGGCACGTTCGGCGCTGGCGTCGCGTCGGTCGCGGGCGCGTGGTCTACTGGCGCGTCGGTCGGCGTGGCGTCGCTCGCTGCGACGGCTGGCACCACCTCGACCATCACGACGAATCAGACACTCGCGCGCGACCTGCGCGGCTATCGCGTGCACATTCTGGCGGGGCCGAACGCGGGCGCGGTGCTCGACATCGTGAGCAACACGGTCGGCGCCAACTCGATAATTACCGTGGCCACGCAGGGCACCGCATTTTCGGCGTCGACGGTGTACCGCCTGCTCACGCCGCGCTGGTATGTCGTGGGCGCGGGCACGCTCGCGGCAGGCTCCTTCCGCGTGTACGATTACGCCACGAACACGTGGACGACGCTGAGTATCACGGGACTCCCAGCCACACTGGGCACCGACGGGAAACTGGTCGCGACGCCGTCGATTGTCGACGGCGCGTTCCGCGCGTTTGCCACGGGCACCGCGACGAGCGCCACCAGCACGACCCTCACGCAGACCGGGAAGACGTGGGCCGCGTCGCAGTGGATTAATGCGCAGGTGCGCATCACGGCGGGCACGGGCGCGGGCCAGATTCGCACGATCACCGCCAGCACCGCCGACACGCTGACGGTCGCCACATGGACGACGACGCCGGATGCCACGTCGCAATACGCGATCGAGGGCAACGACAATGTCCTGTACTACCTCGGCAACAGTGCCGTGACCATGTATCGCTACGACATCGCGGCGAACACGTGGAGCACGCTGTCGCCGGTCGCGGCACGCGCCGCCGCGCCGGGGACGGGGATGTCCGCGCATTGGGTGCACAGTGCGCCCGAAGCCGACTGGAACAGCGAGTCGGCCATCGTGAACGGGCGCTGGATCTACTCGATGCAAGGCGCGGGCACCGGCGCGCTGCACCGGTACGACATCGCGGGCAACACCTGGCAAACGGTGAGCTATGCGCCCGCGAGCGAGACGTTCAGCACCGGCAGCAAATATGCGCTGCACAACGGGATCCTCTACATCCAGAAAGACGCGACCGGCCGCTGGTTTGCGCTCGATTTCGTGCGGAGCGAGTTGTTTCCGTGGGGCACGATGCTGTACCCGCAGGGCGCGGCCGTGGTCGGGGATACGGCATTCGACGTGATCTATCAGGACGGGGCGACGGACATTTTCTATGTGCACATCGGGCTGAACACGCTGAACATCCACCTGCGGCAGCAGGTGATTTGATGACGCGCACTGCCCTCGCCTCTCTGGCGCAGTCGCTAGCCGCCTAACGATCTGCCGCGCGCCTCGTGACCCTGCTGACCCTCCTCCGCAGTAGCGCCCCGTCCGGGCCTGCTGCGCTGACCGTCGACCTGATGCAAGGGGCGACGGTCATTCGCACGGAGGTCATCACCGCCGCACCGGGCTCGTGGGCGGACGTCACGATCACGCTCACGAGCACCGAGCGGGCCGCGATCACCGACGCGACCGCCCTGCGGGTACGCGTCACGCGGGGCAGCGGGACCGGCGCGCGCGAGATTGCGTCGGCGGCCGTCTCGCTGACGGGGACCCCCAGCGCCACGGGCATCACGGGCGATTCCTCGGCCACACTCGGGATCACCGGATCGGCCACCGGCACGGTCCGCGTCACAGGCGCCAGTGCCGCCACGCTGGCGATCACGGGCGCAGCGACGGCCACGGTCACGGTCCGCGCCGCGTCCAGTGTCACGCTGCAGCTGACGGACACGGCGACGGGAGCGGTGCGCGTCACCGGTGCCTCGTCGCAAGCGCTGGCCCTCAGTGCGACCGCGACGGGAGCGGTGCGCGTCACGGGTGTGTCCGTGGCCGCGCTGATCCTGACCGGCAGTGCGACGGGGACGGTGGGGAGCCCGGTGGTCACCGGCGCCGGCCTTCATCACCGCCACGCTCACCCGTACCCGTGCCGGTCAGCGCCGACCTTGCGCGCATCACCGCCAGAAACGCCACGCTGTCCCACGTCCCGCCTAGCGCCACCCTTGAGCGCGTGGTCGCCAGAGCCGCCACGCTTACCCATCGCACGGACGACTGACCTATGGCCAACAACCGCGACGACGAGATGTACCCGCGCAACGACGACCTGATCGTGTGCGAGCCGGTCCGAGAGCGGCGCAACCCGACCACGGGCGCCAAGGAGACGCTCCCGATCACGGACCTCACCGGACTTGTGTATTACATCTCGGCCAACGAGCTCGCCGAGAGCTCGGCGGAAGCGGTGCACCCGGACCTCGTGATTTCGCTCCCGCAGATCGGGACAACGGGCGTGTACACCGCCTCTCTGACTGGCGCGGCGAAGGCGGCGAGACTGGCCGCCCAATCGGACAACTCGGTGCTGTATGAGCACTGGCAGGACGGCACCCGATACCACGAAGTGGCGAGCGTGATCTGGCGCAAGCGCCGCGTGGCGGCATAGTGGACGGCCGCGAAGTGCTGCTGACGGGCGACCGACTGACGCTGACGGTCGACTGCCCCGCGCCGATCACGCGCGGGAGCGTGGACGTGTGCCTGTCCACCGCGCGAGGCGGCCCGCCCGTGCATCCGACGCTGGCGAGGACGCTGCTCGTCACCGACGGGACGATTCCGCCGGTGACGCTGTTCACGAAAGACGTGCGCGCCATGTTCCCGCGCGGCGGGCGCGTGTGGCTGGTGGTGCGGTATGGGGGGCAGCTGCTGGCGTCGGGGGAGGTGCGGGTCGTGGTGTAGCAAAAAAAATCCCGCGATGGCCTATTGACAAGATAGGGGTATGCCCCTATTATCCCGGTGTCGGCGCCACCGTGGCCCGGCACACTCCCACTGGGGCGCTGCCCCGAGGATACCGAGATGACCGCTTTCTTTGCCGCCTACACCGACGCCATGATCTGCTCCGTCGGCACGTCGCCCGCCGAGGCCATCGCGACCGCTCGCCGCGAGATGCAGGAGCCGGACGCCGAGCTGGAGACGGCGCGCATTTCCGAGACGCTGGCCGCGTACATCGACAGCGGTCACACTCCCCGCCGCTGGGACATCGTCGGCGGCTCGCTCATCGACACGACGCACGCCGATGCCGACGCCGATTTCGTGCGGTGCGACTCCGACGCGGGCGACGGCGGGTGGTCGCTCCACGCGCCGGACAGCACCGACGAAGAGATCGCCGAGGGCACCGCCCCGGCGCTGGTGAGTGGGACGGGCCGGGTCACCCGCGAGGACTATGACCTTGCCCGGGCGCAGATGGACCGCCCGGCCCGCGCGACCACGTGGGCGCTCCGGCGCCTCGTCTTCGCCTCCGGCATCACGCCGACCGAGCTCTCCCGCGTGCTGGGCCGCGACGACCGCACGATGCGCCGCTGGCTGTCGGGGGAGCAGGAGGTGCCCGACACGCTGGCGCAGCAGGTCGCGCGGCTGCGGGTGACGGCGGTGGACCCGGAGGGGGTGCACCTCACCTACACTCGGTGAGGGTGCCGCGATTGAACAACGCCGACGCCCCACCCTCGCCGGTGAGGCGTTTTTACATCTTTACACCCGGTGTAATGGCGTCCATTTCCGGTGCCGGGATGCGCACCAGGCGTATGCGCTGGCGCGGGTGTGGGTGGCGCTTACCGGAGGCCGGCAGCCGCACACAGGCGCTCTTCCGTCGGCTTGAATTCCTTGAGCCTCGCGCTGTCCTTTGCTTGGATGATCGCCGCGCTGACCATTTGCGCGTAGACGCATATCTGCGTGTCGCTCGCGCCTCCGCTGATGGCGGTGTTCAGCTGCTGCATGGCGTCAATGGTGACCTGCTCTTCGATCTGCGCGCGCTGGTCTGCTGCCAAGCGGGGGAAAGCATCGAAGTAGACCCATGCCCCAAGGGCGCCAGCCATCACCAGCGACAGAACCGCCTGTAGCGGCGACGCCTTCGGCTTCTCAACCCCGGTGGTCATGCGCGATTCCTCCGCCCTAGGGCGACTTTGGTGTTTGATTCGTCCCGGCGCTTATCGCCGGTTCGTCACTGATACCACACGAGATGACACTTCGCTGACGATTGTGCCGCTGGCGTCCGCTCCACAATCTGGCAAGCGCTGCCGGTTGTCGGAGCTTCGGTTATCGTTCGGTTCGGTTGTCTGCCGAACTCTACCTCTGATCTGCAATGCTCTCCCGCCCTTCGATTGTCTGCCGCGTCCTCGGCTGCACGGACACCCTGATTGATTCGACGCCTGGCGACGTCCTCGTCGCCTGGCCCGGGCACCCGACGCATACCGTCATGGTCTTTACTCCGGATCTGGCGCACTGCGTGCGGTTTTGCTACGTCCCTGAGGGGCGCCTGTACGGGCAGATGCTGGAGTTGTACCTCGACGGGAAGGTGCGTCTTCCGGTTCGCCTCTCAGAGAGCACTTCTGTCGCGAGCTGCCTAGCCACCGGAATCGGGTCGGCCATCGCAGCCTTTTGCCGCATGTGGGTCAGGTAGCAGTTCTTGATCAGCGAGCAGTCGCCGGAAATGCAGCGTTTGCTGCTCCCATCGGCCTACCCAGTAGTCCAGCGAAGGACCTTCGAGCGCCGGAGCCTGCATGGCGGCGATGACGCCGGATGCCAAGCCATAGGTACTCTCGATTGCTGAGTAGCGAGTCGGGTCAGGGGCGTTCTCGCCCGACTCCCAGCCGCTCACAGCGGCACCGCTGACGCCCATCGCCTGCCCCGCCTTCTCCTGCGACAAGCGGGCGGACTTGCGAGCCTCGCGAAGCCATTGACCGAACTCTGAAGCGTCCACGCCCTTAACCGCCCCCTTGCGAGACCTTAAGCGGTCACTTAAGATGCTATCACGTAAGCCGCGCACGGGTTCGCGGCCATCCTTTCACGTGAAACTACCGCCAATGCCGAAGCGCGAAAGAAGACCCAGCCGACGCCGCTCGTGCGCCGTTGGCGCGTGGCCCTCGCCGAGGCCGGTCTTGATCAGGAAACGTGGGCAACCGCGCACGGCTGGACCGCCGGCCATGTGCAGCAGGTCATCGCCGGAAAGCGCGAGTCCTCGCAGGTCACGGCGTCGGTGACCGAGTTCATCGAAGAGCAGGAACGCGCGCTCACGGCGCGCATACAGGCCGCCGCGGCGGCCTGAGTTGGTGGCCCTGAATCCCAGGGCAGCAGCACCAGCGCATGGGGAGTCCTCATGGCTGGAACACTCGGCATCCGCTGCAACGGACGCCACCGCGAAACGCGGGAGACCGGAGGAGATCATGAGTGCCAGCAAACCGAAGCCCACCGTAGCACGGCGCATTGTGGCCGACGAAGCCAACGACCTGCGCCGCCGCTTACACGCCGCCCGTGTGCCGATCACGAAGCGCCTCGACGAACTCGCGGCGATGAGACGGGGCGTGAAGCTGGGGGACCATCTCGCCGAGATGGTGGATCACGCGCTCGACGGGCCGTGGAGCAACGAAGAGGTGATCGAGTTGGCCGTGCGGGTGGCGCGAAAGATCGCCATGTCGCGCGTGATGCAGCGCCGAAGTGCCTGAACAAAAAGCGCCCCCGCGTGGCTGCAACCACCGGAGGCATGACCAGACTCAGAGGAGAAGCCTGATGGAAACGAAGGTAACACCCCCGCCCGTCCCCGCGCATCCTTGCGTCGGGCAATCGTACAACGATTCACCGCCTGATGCCGACTCAGAGCGTGATCGTGCCAGCGGCCGAGCTGGGATTGTACGTCTCCCTGACGCGTGCCCGTCGCGTCTCGCCACCAGCGCGCCGCAGTGCGCGCGGAACAGAGGGTCGCGTAATGCAGACGCCGAAGGGATACATCACGCTCACGACGCGCACCGGTGCCCGTCCGCGCATCGCCCGCGCTGAACGTCGGGTGGTACATCCGGAATCCTAGCATCGACTTCACGATCGTGACGCTGCTGTCGCCGCACGTTGGATGGTGAGCAGGCCGAGAACGACACGCTGCACGTCACCGAAAACCGAAGCCGAGATCGACGCGCTGATCGAAGCGGCGCAGAGTGAGGTGATGGTATGAATGGAAACTTGATGAGTTATCACGGCCAACCATCAAAGTCCGCTATCAAAGCTGTTCGGGCGCTTGCTAAGATCATTCGCACGGTGCCGGAGAGCGACGCAGAGGAGATCGTGCGTTTCGTCATGGCTGAGATGGCCGATGGGGTTTTTGACTATCACAGCAAGCTTCCTCGGACATCACACCGACAAGAGCCCCGAGGGGATGGCGCTCGACAATAGAACCATCAATCGGCTGACGGCGGAAGCGATTGAGCGGCTCGACGAAGCGAACCAACCGGAGGTTTACGGCCCTGATGGCGTCATGATCTCTCTTGTCAACGCGCTGCAGCAAATCAGGGCAGAGGCTAAGGCATGACCGCCCCCACTCTCGAGTACGGCAGCGCAGCGTGGCAGAAGGACCGCGCAACTACAATCGGCGCGAGCGACGTGCCCATGCTGCTCAGCGTCAGCTGAGTACGGCGGCCCGCTGGACCTGTACCAGATCAAGCGCGGCCGCAAAATGTGATCGAGCAGACACCGGCGATGGCGCGCGGCACATCTACGAGCCGCGATCTGCGCCGACTTCCTGCTGAACTTCCCCGAGTTCACCGCCGAGTCACGCGGCACGGTGATTCATCCGGCGGGTGACTTCCTGCGCGCCGGGTTGACCGCGTCATCACGGGGCCGCACGGCGTCGGGATTCTGGAAGCGAAGAACGTCACGCCGCGATTCATGCACCTGTATGGCGAGTCGGGCAGCGATAACGCGCCGCTCGATAAGGTCGCGCAGA
>JAAVWC010000049.1 GCA_023910675.1 Gemmatimonas sp. | reverse complement strand
GACCCCGACGCGCCAGCGCAGCGCCGCGCCCCACCCGGCCCAGACCCCGACCGTTTGTAGACCCCGACTGTCGTGGCAGTGCCCCGACGGTGGTGGCGGTACCCCGACTGTAGTGGCGGTACCCAGACCCAGACCAAGACCCAAGAGCCCAGACAGAGCAACAGCAGAATCAGCGCTGGATCAGTTTGACCCGCTGTCCCCCCCGAAAGATCTCAACTCTGTCCGCGCGCCCGTCGCGGTTCACGTCGGTCCACACCTGCAGCAGCTCACTGTTGGTATCCAGAAAAATCGCCCGCCACGGAATCCCCCCACGCCCCTGATCAGGTATGCGCACGATGAACTCGTTCGTCCCCAGCCACTGCATGATCTCGGCGCTCGGCCGCCCCTGCGTCACATCGAGCGCGCCGCGCATCGCCGGCAACAGCTGCGGATACGCCCGCGAGGCGAACTCGGGGAGATCGTCGCAGCGGCCGTCCTTGTCACGATCGAGGCACACCGGCGGCCCGAAACGCTGGTCGTCGCACCAGCCGTCGCCGTCACGGTCAAGACAGCTGCTGCTGCCAAAGCCTGGCGGCGGCGCGTTCTGCGAGAAGTAGCGCGGGTCGTTCACACTGCCCGGTACCACCACACCCCCGGGGGTGACGTACCCGCCGTATGACCCTGCTGGCCCCTGTGGTAACGGTGCCGATCCAGGATACGACGAAGCCGGCGAACTCGTCGCCGGCCGGTCGCCGTGCAGCTGCTCGTCGGTGATCTTCTTGGCCTCCCACGCATCGCGTGCACGCGAATCGGCCTGCGACAGATCAGGCGGTATCAGCGGCGGCCCCTTCTTCTCGACGCCGCGCAGACTCTTGATGGGCAGGTCGTCGATCTTCTTGCCCTTCGATTTGTCGTCGCCGTAAATGACGCGACCGTTCGACGGCTTGTTGCGCACCGCCGACGCACAATCGGTGGGCGCCGGCTGTTGCTGCGCCGGCACCCCGTCCACCCATACGCGGCACATCCCTGCGGGCGGCAGATACTCCCGCGGCACGCCGGCCACGGACTCCTTGTCTTTGTCCTTGTCCTTGTCCTTCGACTGGGCCGACGCGCTGACCGCCGTGACTGAAAGACTCAGCACGGCCGTCGCGACCATCAGACACCAGGGAGATGTTTTGGGATGCAGCATTGCGCACGTCCTCCAGCAGACACCACGCGCCCACTCACCATGAGCAGACATCGGGCATCCTGCCGGCTACAGGGGCAGGGTATGTGCCATCCTCAGCCGAAAGTGGCCGAGTCCACGTAAGTATCGGCCAATCGGTACCCTACGGACAGGGGGAAGGTCCCGGCCGTTACACCACCTGTCCGCGCGCGAGGACGGGGGTGTCCTCCAGAGGGGAGTACTGAGAACTCAGAACTCAGAACTCAGACCTCCGAACTCAGAACTCAGCCTCGGATAGGCGCGAGAGTCGAGTCACGCAGAGTTGAGAGGTCAGCCCCCGCGGTCTGCGGTTCCTGGCTTCTCACTGCTGCGTGACTCGACTCTCACCCCTATCCGGGCTGGCGTCTCGACTCTCAAGCTCTCGATCTGAGCTCTCAGAACTCAGATCTCGGCAGGTTAGTCGCCGAAGCTGATCCCCAGCATTCTCGCGCTCTGGACGATGTCGTGCTTCGGGTCCACCCGCTTGGTTTCCCGCAGCACTTCCTCGATCGGCAGCGTCACCAGGTGCGGCGACTGCAGCGCGACCATGTGCCCCCACTTCTTGTCGGCCACGGCCTGCACCGCAGCGGCGCCAAAGCGGGTCGCGAGCAGGCGGTCGTAGCCCGTCGGCGATCCACCGCGCTGCAGGTGCCCCAGCACCATCGAGCGTGTCTCCTTGCCCGTCACGCGCTGAATGTCGTAGCCCAACCGCTCCGCGATCCCCCCCAGACGTCGGTCCTGCCCCGGCAGCGACGCGCCAATGATCGACTCGTTGCCCCCCTTGGGCTTCGACCCTTCGGCCACCACCACGATGCTGAACCGCTTTCCGGTCGCGTCACGCTGCATGATCTTCTCGCACACCTTGTCGAGCTCCCACTCGATTTCGGGAATGAGAATCACGTCGGCGGTACCCGCCACTCCGGCATGCAGCGCAATGAACCCCGCTTCGCGCCCCATGACTTCCAGCACCATCACCCGATCGTGCGACTCGGCCGTGGTGTGCAGCTTGTCGATCGCTTCCATCGCCGTGTTGACCGCGGTATCGAAGCCGAAGGTCGTGATCGTCCCCGCCACATCGTTGTCGATGGTCTTGGGCACACTCACCACCCGCACCCCCTTCGCCTGCAGCTGCTGCGCAATCTTGAGCGAGCCGTCGCCACCAATGGAGATGATCGCCTCGATCCCCAGATTGCGGGCGTTTTCCACCAGCTCGTCCGACCGGTCGATGTTCTTGTAGCGGCCGTCCGGCTGCAAAATGGGATACGCGAACGGGCTGCCCCGGTTCGTCGTCTTGATGATCGTCCCGCCCTGCCCCGCGATCCCGCGCACGCTGTCGGCGGTCAGAGGGACGATTTCGTCTTCGCCCAGCAGTCCGGCAAAGCCACGCTTGATGCCGAGGACGTCCCAGCCGCGGGTACGCGCCGAAAGAACCGCGGCCCGGATGACCGCATTGAGGCCTGGGGCGTCACCGCCGCCGGTGGAAATGGCAATCCGCATGTTTCTGTAAATGACGTGGGTGTAGGGAGTGAGGCGTAATGTACCCTCGGGACCCGATTTGGGGGGAAGGGGGACGCGTCGAAATGCGCCAATGGCCGGTGTTTGGGTAACAGTGTTTGCGACGGCCGACCCCATGTTGCCGCCTCGTCACCGCCCTCCAGCCTGCCCCAACATGCGCACCCGTCGTTTCATCGGCGCCAACCGCCCCCGCCCCCGCCCCCCGCGCGGCACCACCACCATCGAGCAGCTCGTCGTGCTCACCATCCTCGGCCTGCTGGCCACGCTGTCCCTGACCAGCGGCGCCCCTCTGCTGCAGGCGGCGGCGGTGGAGAGCGCATCACGTGAAACAGCCAACCTGTTCGCGCTGGCCCGCGATCACGCCTTGGCAACACACACGCGGACCGCCGTGCGCTTCGAGACAGCAGCCCAGCGCGTGGTGGTGCACAGCGGCCGCGACACGCTGGCCGTGGCCGATTTCCGGCTGCGCGGCGTCAGTATCGACCCGACCCGCGATTCCATGGCCTATGCACCCACCGGGCTCGGTGTTGGCGCCGCCAATCTTCGCCTCATTCTGCGGCGCGGCACGCATGCCGACACCATGACCGTCTCACGGCTCGGGCGCGTCGCACACTGACGGCAGGTCCCCGGAGATCATACGGCCGGCAACGGATGTTGCCGGCCGCCATGCGGAACCTCAGGTGCCGAAGTCGAACCCGGGCACGCTCACGCGCGGAATCTCCTGGCCAATCGTGCGCTCAATCGTGCGCACCATGCCGATATCCTCGGCGCTCATGAACGTGTACGCATCGCCGGTGCTCGCCGCACGACCCGTCCGCCCAATGCGATGCACATAGTCTTCGGGCTGCTGCGGAACGTCATAGTTGATGACGTGCGTGATGCCACTGATGTCGAGTCCACGTTGCGCAATGTCCGTCGCGACGAGCACGCGCAACACGCCGTTCTTGAAATCGTCCAGCGCCGCCATGCGCTCACGCTGCGACTTGTCGGCGTGCATCGCGCCCGCGCGCACCCCGGCCTTCTCGAGATCCCGGACCACCCGATCAGCGCCACTCTTGGTGCGCGTAAACACCAGCACCGAGTCGTGCGCTTCCTTGGTGAGCAGATGCACCAGCAGGTCGTTTTTCCGATGACGCGGTACCGGATACACGGCGTGGGTGACGGTGATCGCGGCACTCGAGCGGCGCCCCACCTGCACGACCACCGGCTTGCGCAAATACTTGCGCGCCAGCGCTTCGACTTCGGGAGGCATCGTGGCAGAAAAGAGCAGCGTCTGCCGGTAGCGCGGAATCTGCTCGACGATGCGATTGAGCTGCGGCGCAAAGCCCATGTCGAGCATGCGGTCGGCCTCGTCGAGCACCAGCGTCTCGAGGTACGAGAAGTCGACGTTGCGCTTCTCGAGATGGTCGAGCAACCGGCCCGGCGTGGCGACGACGACGTCGACGCCCTGCCGCAGCGCCTTCTCCTGCGGTTCGTACCCCACCCCGCCGAACACCGGAATGACGCTCACCGGGGAGTGCGCCGAGTACTTGCGGACGCTCTCTTCCACCTGCAGGCAGAGCTCGCGGGTGGGCGTGAGGACGAGCACGCGGGTGCGGCGCGGGCCACCAATGAGGCGGTGCACCATGGGGAGCGTGAAGCTGGCCGTCTTGCCGGTACCGGTCTGGGCCAGGCCGATGAGGTCGCGACCGGTCAGGGCAAGCGGAATGGCTTCGCGCTGAATGGGGGTCGGGCGTTCGTAACCGGCCTCGTGCAGCGCGTTGAGCAGGGGCTGAGCCAGCCCCAGATCGGCGAAGGTCACATCGCCGACGAGCGTATCAGGATCGATGAGTGTCATGTGTGTACCGGAAAGGTAATGCCTTTTACCCTTTCCGGGGGGTCTGGCGGGAATGAAGGCCGCGGACCCCGCCGCGCCGGTGCGCCCCAAGCGGGTGCCCGACGACGACGGCGGCGTCAGAGCAGGTCGAGCGTGCGACCGGCCAGCTTCGCGATGAGACAGAGCCGGAAGGTGACGTCGGCCGAGAGCGTCGTCTCAAGGTTGCCCCCCCCCTCGGTATCCCCCAGCGGCAGGAGCGGCCACGACCACGCCGGCACGTTGGCGGGCATGACGACCGACCGGGGCGGCGTCCACACTCCCTTCCGGCTCCGATCGTCGAGCGTCCGCTCCAGCAGCTTCACCCATCCTTCATGCCGCCCGAGAATGCCCATGCGCGCCATCGTTTCCAGCCACGTCAGGGCACTCGGCATGTCACTATCGAGCGCACTGCGCGTGGTGAGGAAATCGCCGAGCACATAGTGCGGCTGCTCGATGAGCCGCTCACCCATCTGCTGCATGGGGACCTGACGCGGCCACGGCTGGGTGAGCCAGCGGTACAGCTGGTCCATGAACTGGTAATGCTCGCTGCGGAACTGCGGCATGTAGCTCAGCATCACCAGCAGGTGAAACGACGGCGGCGACACTTCGGGCGGGAGCACGTGCTGGTTCCCCACCCGGATCCACGGCTTCTGCGCCAGCGGCGATTGGAAGAACGTGTGCACCCGGTCGATCAGTCGGCGCGCGGCCCCACGTAACCGGGGGTCATCCTCAAAGCCCGCTTGCGCCAGTGCGGCCGCGGCCGCTTCACGCAACTGCAGCCGGCCGCGCAACACCAGTTCCTCATCATCCCCTGCCGGCCGGAGTTCGGCGAGCAGCGTTGGATCGGTGTCTTCGGCCAGCAAGCGGAAGAGCAGTCGCTTGGTGGCGACCATACCCGGCGTTTCGGCGTCCCACCCCAGTTCGAGCAGGCGACGATAGGCCGGGATCGTCCCGACCCCTTCGAGGGCCGTCCCTCCGGGCGCGGTCAGCATGCCGCCGGGCCAGGTACCGTCGTGATCCTGCATTGCCATGAGATGCCAGCCGGCCCGACTGGCAAAGGGGACACGTGGCCACCCCGGGCTCGCCGAGGGCTGCCCCGCAATGTCACGCAGCAGGCGGAACTGCACGGCGGGGCTTCCGTGCGCGAGCAGCCACATCGCAGGGACCGGCACGACAGGCGGCGGCGGCGGCGGAACGAACACGGGACGCGGTACCGTCAGTTCGCCCGGAACGTAGACGCTGTCGATACCAGCCGGCGGCGGAGAAGACGGAGAAGTCACAATTCCGCTATTGTACGCGTAAATCGCAGGACCGCCAGAGGCGGCAGTGGGTCGGCACGGCAAAAGCTTCTGCGTCCAGATGCAAGAACAGGCGCAAAGCGGGCACCTGCGGTGAGCCCCCCCAGCGGCCTTAACGCTTCGGGCGTGGATTGCGTCTCATCACCGAGGCACACGACGCGGCGCACGGGCGCCACTGCCAGTGCCCAGACCACCCACGGATCCGACCCCATGAAGAATACTCTTCGCGTCATCGCCGCGGTTGCGGCCTTCGCCATTGCTACGCCCGCGTTCGCCCAGGGCGGCGGTGGCGGTGGCGGTGGCGGTGGCATGCGGATGTCCCCCGCCGAGCGGAACGACGCGCTCAAGGCCGTGCTCAAGGCCGTGCTCACCGACGAACAGAAGAAGAAGTTCGAGGAGAACCTGGCCGCCATGCCGCAGCGCCGCGGTGGCGTCTAAGGCTCCACCCGCCTGAAGCCACGGGGGCACCGGCACGGCAGCCGGTGCCCCCGTGTGCGTTGTGGCATTAGCGTTCAGTGGCATGCCGCACCGCACCACGCTCTCTTTCCGCCGCCGCTGAATGCGCGGCGAGTTCGTGGACCTCCATGGGGTCCGGTTGTATTGCTATGCCTTCGGACAGCGCGGCGCCGGCAATCCCATCGTGCTGGTGCACGGGTCCTTCACGTCGTCGCATCTGTGGCAGGATGTGCTGCCGCGACTCCCCAAGGGGCACCGTGTGTTGGTGCTCGACCTGCTGGGCCACGGCCGCAGCGACCCGCCCGGTACGGCCGACATGTCCGTCGCGGGACACGCCGCCCGGCTCGCGCAGTTACTCGATGTCATGGGTGTGCCCTCCGCGATGCTCGTGGGCCACGGCATGGGCGCCGCGATTGCGGCCCGAGTGGCGCATGAGCAGCCCGCGCGCATCGCACACCTCATGCTCGTCAACCCCACGCTGCTCGCCGCCACCGCACCGGAGGCACGGCTCAACCGACGTGTGCGGCGTCTCGCGATGCTCGTGCCGCTCTGGAAGCGCCTCGCGCCCTCCTGGTTGGCGTCGGCGTTGCACGCCGCCCTGCTCCCCGGCTTCGCACATCGCGACGTTGGCGCGCGCGCACTCGACGTGTATCTCCAGCCGTTCCGGTTGCGCGACGGGCGCGATGCCGCGTGCGCGCAGCTGGTGGCCCTCAATCGATCACGTGGCGATACCGTCGACGCCCTCGCGCCCGGCGCGCTGCACTGCCCCACCGCGCTGGTCCTTGGCGACGCCGACCCCTTCCTCAACGCGGCGCGCAGCGCCCGTTTGGTGACGTGGATTGGCCAGGCCACCAACACTCGTGCAACCATTCACCAGCTTCCCGGCGTCGCCCATGTGGCCCCCGAAGAAGCGCCCGACCGACTTGGTACGCTCGTCGGCGAACTCCTCACCCGCTGACGCCCTCACAAGGACATCGCCCTCCATGGACCGTCTCGAGACCATGCGCGCCATGGCTGCCAAGCAGCCGCAGAATGCCCTCGTACGCTTTGGCTTGGCCAACGAACTGCTCAAGGCCAACCTGCTCGACCAGGCCGCCACCGAACTGGCCGCGTATCTCGCCATGTACGACGACGAAGGGAACGGGTGGCTACGCTACGCCGACACGCTCACCGCACTCGGCCGACACGACGAAGTTGCGGCCGCTGTCGCCAAGGGCATCGATGCCGCGACACGTTTTGGGCACGGTACGCTCGTCATGGAGTTCGAAGAGCGCTTCGGCTGACCGTCAGAGCCGCCGGCTTTCTTCGGCGGCGTCGAGCACGTACCCCAATTCGCGCGACACCGCGCGCGCTTCCTGCGTCGCGTTGGTAAAGTCGTCGGCGCTGGCACTCACGCCCATGGTGCGCAGCTTCACGATGTCGAAACGCAGCGACCGCAGCGCCATGGCCGCGCTGTCGAGCTGCCGCGCCATCGTGTCTCGGCGCGACTGCAAGTCGTCGAGGCTCGCCCGCTGCCGCGTGAGCAGCTGCAGGCGGCGCGCTCTATCGGGCGCGTGCTCAGACTCCGCTTCCACGGCGGCAATGCGCGTCTGCAACTCGGCGAGCGCGTAGCCCGGCAGATCGCGATCGAGTCGCTCCAACCCCGTGGCCAGTGCACCAATGCGTTCCATGAGCGCGTCGGCGGTGGGCGCCACGTCGGGCACGAGCTGGCGTTCGTCGGCCGTGAGCTTGCTGACCACGTCGTGAATCACGACCCGGTCATCGGCGGCGTTGCGCACCGCCGCGCCGTACTTCGACTGCAACACCACCGGACCGGCATGGCGGTCGGTGAGTTCACGCGACAGCTCCGCGTGTGATCGCGTGTCGAGTCGGCCGGCCGTGCTCTGCCACTCGTCTCCCCACGCGGCCAACGGTGACACGCCGGCTTTGCGCAGCTTGAAGACGTCGATCATGAGCAGCTGCGCACTGACGATGGTCCCGATGATGCCCGCGATAAAGGGCGGAATCAGTGCCTGTATGCCGAGGGGCTCGCCAATGGCGAGACTCGCGGCGCCGATACCTGCCGAGGCGCCGAGCCACTTCACATGTTTGCGGAACTTCTGCACGCGCTCGGCGAGCTTCGCGGGCGTGGTGACCGGCTGATAGGCGCGTTGCTGCGCGCGCAGTTGGTCGACAGAGCGCGCCGAGCTGGCGGTCCGATGTTCCTTGACCGACTGACGCCAGCTCTTCACGGCGTCCTTCTGCGCCTGCTTCCATGCGCGGCGTGCCGAGCGGTCGGCCCCGATGGGGAGTGGCGGCAGCTGCGGCACGGGTGGCGGCGCACCGATGGCCGGCAGCTGACGCGGCGCCGGTTCGGGCTCCGCCACGCGGCGCGGCGCCCAGTCTTCGGCGCGGTGCCCGAAGCGGTCGTCGACCACCTCCCGCGAGAGTGTAGGTGGCAACGGCGCAGGCGCGACCGCCGGGGGATACGAGGCCTGCGCGTGATGCGCCTGATGTGGGTGGTGCCCGCCGTTGTCGAGCGAACCATCACGCTGCACGCGGCGCAAGGTGTCGCGCAGCTGCATGGCACTCTCCCACCGGTCGGCGGGACGCTTGGCGAGGCAGCGATCGAGAATGTCGACCAGCACGCGTGGAGCATCCGGGCGCAGCGTCCGCAACGGTGGTGGGGTTTCGCTCACCTGCTTGAGCAGCATGGACGGTGTCGTCGACGCCTCGAAGGGCAGCTTGCCGGCCAGCATGAGATAGCCGATGACGCCCACCGAGTAGACGTCACTGCGCCCGTCGACCTCCTTGTCCCCCATGGCCTGCTCGGGGCTCATGAACGCGGGGGTGCCCACGGCGATGCCGGTCTGTGTGAGACGCGCGCCACTCTCCGCCGCGCGGGCAATGCCGAAGTCGGTCACCATGGCGCGGCCCGTTTCGCGATCGAGCAGCACGTTGTCCGGCTTGATATCGCGGTGCACCACGCCACTGGCGTGCGCGTAGGCGAGCGCATCGGACATCTGTTCAAGTATGTTCGCGATGAATGCAAACGGCGGCCGCGGCTCGCGACTGATGCGCGCGGCGAGGCTTTCGCCGCGCACGAGTGCCATGGCGAAGCAGACCACGCCCTGCTCTTCGTGCACCGCATAGATGGGCACGATGTGCGGATGATTGAGACGCGCCGCCGTCTGCGCCTCGCGCACGAAGCGTTCACGCACGTCGGGGCGGAAGGCGAGATCGGGAGGCAGCACCTTGAGCGCGACGTGCCGCTGCAGCCGGAGATCTTCGGCGGCGTACACCACCGCCATGCCGCCGCGTCCCACCTCGTCGCCAATGAGATACGTATCGCCGACGGCGGCGGTCACGCGATCGCGCAACATGGTTGCATCGGCGCTGTGCCCATCGTGACGCCCGAGATTGCCGTGCACGTTCGGCGGCCGGTTCCCCGATACCTGCGCGGGGGCGACGTCGGGGGTATCGAACATGGCGTCAGCCGCTCAGCTGCGGCCCGACGCCGTACCGGAGCGTCGTGGCGACGTGAGATCGCGCACTTCGTTGGCCGCTTGCACGGCAATATCGACATCGCGCGCCATCTGCATGGCCTGCTCGGCCACCAGCGTCACGCTCTGCACCGAGCTGTTGCCCGTGCGCAGGCGCACGAGATCGAGACGCACGTTCTCGAGCGCTAGCCGGCAGCTCTCCATTTGTGCACGACGTGCTTGCTGCTGGGCCTGCCCGTCGAGCATGGCGCGTCGTTCGCGGCGCAGCTGGGCCAAGCGACGCACGCGGGCTTCACTGCGTGAAGTATCGAGCGGGTTGGCTTCGGCTTCGAGCGTCGCGATTTCCTGATCGGCGCGCGCCAGCAGCTCGGGCGAGCGCGTGAGCTCGAGGCGCACGAGGTCCTTGGCCATCGCTTCGAGCTTGTTTACGAGCTCGACTGTCGTGGAGGCGACGTCGGGAATGCGCGAGCGTTCGTCGGCCGGCAGCGTGGAGAGCAGCCGGCCGATTTCTTCGCGATCGGCGCGAGCGCCACGCACCAACGGGAGGTACGCGCCGAGTTCGTCGTCGCGGGCCGGCGCCAGGGGGACGACGGCCACGCCCTTGCTGGTGCGCGCCGCGTCGGTTGCCGCCGGTCCATTCAGCGTGAGCGCCCCTTTGAGGCGCCCGGTGAGCTTGCCCTGCGCGCGCAGCTCTTCGCGCTTCGTGCTGCTGAAGGTGGCCAACACACTGTTGGTCAGATCTTCGATGACTTCACCGAACATCCGGTGCCGCGGCTGCCGCAACACATCGCGCCAGTCGTAGCCGTTGGTCCAGAGCTTGGCGTACTTCCACGCGAGGACCACAGACCAGATCGTGGTGATGCCGCCAAAGCTGGCATCGCCAAGAATGGTAAAGACCACGAACACACTGTTGACGAACAGATATGGCACCAGCATGCGCCGGAACTTCTGCACCTCCGGCGCTTCCCATCGCGCGTTGTCTTCGACGGTGGCCACGTAGCGGTCGTCGGACGGCGCGCGCATCCCGGGCGCACCGTACGTCGACAACGGGCGTTCGGTGGGACGGGTGGGGGCGGCACTCCCAAAATCGGCAGGAGCCGTCGTGAGCGTGCGCGGCGAGTACGACGGCGGTTGATACGGTGCCGGCGCGTACGGGGCGTTCGCATTCGTGGGCAACGGCATCCCGCCAATGGGGGCGCCGTTGAACGTCACGGGGGGCAACGCGGCGGCGGCGGACGCGGTGCCGTTCATCGCCCCAGGGTGTGCCGGCGGCAACACACCGGTGCGCAGCGCCTGCGTGAGGTCGTTCGCCTGCTGAAAGCGGTGCTCGGGGTTCTTCTCGAGCAGCCGCATGACGATGGCCGCCAGATCGGCGGGCACATCGGCGCGACGCTGCGTGATGGGCACCGGCGCTTCGGCCAGATGCTTGACGAGCAGCGCGGGCGTGGTCCCGCCCACGAAAGGCGGTTCACCGCAGAGCATCTGGTACGCCACGATGCCGAGCGAGTAGAGATCGCTACGAGCGTCGAGGTCGCGGTCGCCCGACGCCTGCTCGGGGCTCATGTACGCCGGCGTGCCGATCGCCATACCGGTGGCCGTCAGGCGCGACTGTTCTCCGCTATCGGTCGCGGCGCGCGCAATGCCGAAGTCGGTCACGAGCGCGCGCCCGTCGATTCCGTCGAGCAGAATGTTGTCGGGCTTGATGTCGCGGTGCACGACCCCGCGCGAATGCGCATAGGCCAACGCATCCGACACTTCCAGCAACCACCGGCGCACGTTGTCCACCGGCAGCGGCCCGCGCTTCTGCACCAGCGTGGCGAGATTGTCGCCGTCGATGCACGCCATTACGAAGAACACGAGGTTCCCGACTTCGTCGACCGAATAGATGGGGACGATGTTCGGATGACTCAGCTGCGCGGCCGTCTCCGCTTCACGCAGAAAGCGCGAGCGCACGTCGCGCCGGAACGACAACTCGGGCGGCAGCAGCTTGATGGCCACGAAGCGCTTGAGCCGACGGTCTTTGGCGCGATACACGATTCCCATTCCGCCACGGCCGATTTCCTGGCCGAGCTCGTAGGCAGCGCTGAGCGCCTGCTCTACGTGTGCACGTAGCTCAGCGTCTTCGGCGTGATGGGCGGTGTGTTCGGACACTCGAAACGGATTTCGGGAAGTTGATGGTCTTCTCTAGTGTACCACGTCGGAGAAACGGGGTACAGCATCCCACTGGGACGAACCGTCCCGTCGTGTAGTAAGGGTGTACGAAATCCTTGCCGCGAAGTTGCAAACTGACTCACCTTGTGGTCTGGGTCGGGGTTGCGGGTGGGGGTCTGGGCACGGCCACTACAGTCGGGGCACAGCCACCACCGTCGGGGCACTGCCACGACGGTCGGGGTCGATTAACAGTCGGGGTCTCGGCCGGGTCTTTCGCGGCGCGGCGCTGGCTGTCGAGGTCGGGGTGTAACTGTCTGGGTCGGGGCCCCGACATTTTATCCCCGACCACCCCTCCCCGACCAAGACGCGCCAGCGAAGCGCCCGCGCGAGACCCGACCGGGACCCCGACTGTTAATCGACCCCGACCGTCGTGGCAGTGCCCCGACGGTGGTGGCTGTGCCCCGACCGTAGTGGCCGTGCCCGGACCCCCACCCGCAACCCCGACCAAGCCAAGGCCGATTTGGCAGCCTCGAGGGCCATGTCGGCACGACCTCTCCCGTTCTTCTTGCCATTTCTGCCGCGTTGGCGTAATCCGGACGGTGCGGATCGTGCGGTTCAATGGTCGCTATTCCTCTTTGCTCAGGATTCGATATGAGTCAGCGTCAGACACTTCCCGTCCTCCCGTTGCGTGGGACGGTCATGTTCCCCGGCATCACCGCCCCGATCGCGGCCGGCCGCCCCGGGACCCTGCGCGCCATCGAAACGGCGCTCAAGGGCGACCGGCTCGTCTTTGCCGTCGCCCAGCGGGACAATACCGAGGAGCCGACTTCCGACATCCTCTTCACCACCGGGGTCATCGCCCGCATCGGCCAGGTGCAGCGTGGCCTGGGGGGCGTGCAGCTGCTGCTGCAGGGTGAACAGCGCGCCACTGCGCTGCACTATGCCGAACAGGACGGCCATCTCACCGCCGTCATCGTGCCGGCGGAGGAGATGACGCCGCTCGATCTCACGGATCCAGCATTCACCGCGTTGCACAAGGAAGCGCGCGAACGCGCCGCCGAACTCGGCGAGAAGCGCGGGCTGCCGGAAGAGGTCGTGCATCAGGTGCTCGACTCCGTCGAAGACGCGGGGCGTTTCTCCGATCTCGTCGCCGGCTACATCGAACTCACCGTGCCCGAAAAGCAGGGGCTCCTCGAAACGCTCAGCGTCGAAGAGCGACTGCGCCGCGTGCTCGTGCACGTGCAGCGCCAGATCGGCCTGCTCGAAGCACAGGAAGATATCAAGAGTCAGGTGCAGGAAGAGCTGGGGGAGCGCCAGCGCGAGATGTTCCTGCGCGAGCAGCTCAAGGCCATTCAGAAGGAGCTCGGCGACGACGACTCCAGCAAGGAGATCAGCGAACTGCGCGAGAAGCTCAGCAAGCTCGAGCTTCCCAAGGAAGCGCGCGCCGAAGTCGAGCGCGAACTGGGGCGTCTCGAGCGTGCCGGCCGCGAAAGCATGGAAGCACAGGTCATCCGTACGTATCTCGAGTGGATCGCCGAGCTGCCGTGGAACACGCGCAGTGACGATCATCTCGAGCTCGCGCGGTCGGGCGAGATTCTCGACGAAGACCACTACGGCCTCAAAGATGTGAAGGATCGCGTGCTCGAGTTCCTCGCCGTCCGGCAGTTGCGGGCGCAGCAGGTGGCCCAGACAGTCGCGACGACGGGAGAGTTTCCGGCGTCGAAGCTCAAGGGTGACGTGTCCGACGCCACCCCGTCGCTCGGCGGCATCGACGACGATCACAAGATCAC
>JAAVWC010000048.1 GCA_023910675.1 Gemmatimonas sp. | reverse complement strand
GCTTCTGCGTTACTCGACTCTCACTGCTATCAGAGGCTGAGTTCTGAGTTCTGAGTTCTCAGCTCTCAGAGCTCAGATCTGAGAGCTGAGATTACTGCTTGCACGTCCCGCGCGGGTCCAGTTTCGGCTGGTTTACCAGCGGGCGCGTTGCGCGATTGCCGAGCTCTGTCGCGATATCCGCTACGAGTCGCGTCACGCGCTGCATATGCGGATAGTCGATATACTGCGGCTCGTCGGTGAGCTGATGATACGCCGAGTGGCCACCGGTGGTGAAGAACGTGACCGGCACGCCCCACTTGGCATATTCGTAATGGTCGCTGCGGCAGTAGATGTTCATGGGGTGGCCGTTCGTGTCCATCGCGTAGTCGAACTTGAAGTTGTGCTTCTTGGTCGTATTCACCTGTTCGACCAGGTCGCCCAGTTCCGTCGACAGACGGCGCGAGCCCACGAGCTGCACGTAATCGGGGCCGCCACGCAGCTCCTTGCCGTCGGCGCTCATGCCGGTCTGGTCGGTCGCGCTGCCGCGGCCCACCATGTCCATGTTGAGCTGCGCCACGATGCTGTCGCGCGGCACGGTGGGATGCTCGGTGAAATACGCCGAGCCCCACAGCCCTCTCTCTTCGCCGGCGTGGAATACGAACAGGGTGCTGCGCTTGGGCTTTACCTTCTGCGTCGCGAGATACTCGGCGATCTCAAGCACCGACATGGAGCCCGAGCCGTCGTCGTCGGCGCCGTTGAAGATGGAGTCGGAACGCGCCGGACGGTTCTTGCGCAGCTCGGCCAGCTCCGCATTGATCTGCACGAACTGTTCGGCGTTCCCCATCTTGTCTTGGTTTTCGGCGCCGGCCGGACGCACGATCTTGTTGAAGACGTACAGAGAATCATGATCGACGGCACGGCTCGCCGTGCCCACGTGATCGCTGTGCGCGCCGATGGCGACGTACTGGGCCGCGAGCTTGGGATCGCTGCCCGGGAGCATCGCGACCACGTTACGGGTGGGGAACGGCGGCAGCTGCATGTCCACGACCGCCTTCACGTTCACCTTGCCGCCGACGGCGCCGGGCGTGAGCATGGCCAAGCCGACGTTGAAGATCTTCATTGTCGCCGAGTCGGTCACGAACAGGCGGGAGGCTGACGGCGTGCTCGGATCCACAACCGAGAGTCCGCCCTCCTGCATCAAGTAGGGCAGAACGCCTCGAACCTGCGCCGAAAGGAGAAAGAGCACAGCAACTGCCCCGTCTGGTGCCTCGACGCGCCCGAGGATGGAACGCTGGAGTGCACCGTTGCTCCCGATGCCATAGGCGATCACCCGACCCTTGGCCTGCTCGGGAGTGACCGGCGGCATGCCCTCTTCGGGGAGCGGGCCAGCATAAAACACTTCGGCATCATTGGTGGTGATGTTCTGCGCTCCGCTGAACGCCCAATTGCCGCCGAGCGTCAGGTTGCTCCCCCCCGCCACAAACGACGACATCCGGTCGACCTTGCGCGTCTTGAGCGGCAACGTCTGGAAGTACGTGCCGCTGTCGCCCATGGGCTTGAGGCCGAGGCGCTTGAGTTCAGCGGCCAGGTACGTCGTGGCCTTGAAGTGCCCTTCGGTGCCCACGTCGCGGCCGGCGAGCGAATCGTCGGCAAAAATGTAGAGCCGCGTCAGCAGGTCCTGCGACGTGATCGCGCCCGTGGTGGGGCGCGGGGTGTGCTTGAGCGGCAGCGGGGTGCTGTTCACGCCGGCGTCGACGGGGGTCTGCTTGGTGGCGTCGTTCGTTTGCGCGTGAACCGCGCCCGGCATCGTCGCCGTCGCAACGGCGGCTGCGAGCAGCCACCGCGTGGAAATGTTGGTCATCGAGTCGAATTCGGAGTAAGGGAAAACTGCGCGAGATGGACCTGCAGCGGATTGACGCTCGTCCACGCGGCGACGACATCGTTGCCGTGCCGAACGAGACGGGGAAAGCCGCTTTGCCGAGCTCCTGACGTACGAGACAGGACACGGGTTTCACCGAGAGAGTTCCCCACGATCCGGCGGGCAAGCACCTCGGCCTCCGTTGGGGTGCGCTGTTCGAGCCACACCACCACCGGGTTGGCGTCGTCGTCGAGTACGACGTCCACACGGCCAATGGGGTCGCCGTCGTCGACGCGCAGCGGGCGCCCGAAGGTCGCGCCACCGTCCACCGACCGCGCGATGTTCACCTTCGCGGTATCGCGCGCGCCGGTGAACCACGCCACCACCACCGTATCGCCCACGGCGGCGGCTTGCGGCCCGTTTACGGGGCAGCCGGGATAATGCCAAACGTCGTTGTGCACCTTCTGCGACGGCGTCCAGCCAGTGGCGGTCTGCCGCACGATCGCGATGTCCCGAATCTCCTCGGCTGAACGGTCGCGATACACGAGAATGCGACCGCTGCGGGTGGCGGTGGTCCCGGTCTGACAGCAATCGCAGGTGCGCGCGTCGAGCAGCGCTTCACGCGACAGCGCACCGGTGCGCGAGACACTCGCCGCGCGAATCGTCATCTCGCGCGTGCTGTCGGGCATGGCGCTCTTGCGACCGTCCAGCCACACCAGGCCGATGTCGCTTTCGCCCTCGGGCCACAGCGACACGAACCCATGCTCCGCGAGCAGGCCGTCGGTGTGCGGCGTAATGGGCGCGCCCCAGGTGCGCCCGCCGTCGGTCGAGCGCACCACACGTACGCCGTACGCGTACTTCTTGTCGCCCTCGCGTTCGAGCCAATGCGCGGCAAGGTCACCGTTGGCGAGCGCCGTGATCGCCGGAAAGTCCGCCCAATTCACGAAGAACTGCCGGTTTTCGGCAATGGTGCGCACGCTGTCCCACGCCGTGCCGTTCCACCTGCTCATCTGAATGGCTACGGTGGAATCGGGGCGGCGCTGCGTCCAGGACAGCAGCACCTGGCCGTTGGCGTCGAGCGCCAAATGCGGCGTGTTGCTCCCGGACGGCGCAGGCGACGTGAACTCCGTCACGGCGCCGAGCGATGGACTCGACGCGGTTGGCACGGCGTCCTCCGTGGCACAGGCGGCAAGGGCCAACGCTGCAGCACTGCAGCCGACGAGCGCGTGCTGGCGAACGGACAGGTTCCGCATGGGGCGTCGGGAAAGGGCAGTGGGGGCAACCGGGGGACGCGCAATCGCGCGCAGATATCCTATCATTCTACCGTGCATTCCCACCTCGCAGCTACACCCCTCCCAGGCGCCATGACCAACCATTCCCGCCTCACGACTCCGCGACGGTCCCGTGCCTTGCTGCGCGGGCTCGTTGCCGCGTCATCCCTGCTCCTGCCGGCAGGCGTCACCGCGCAGAGCCCGGCCTCGTTCCCTGCCTCTGAACCCGTGCTCGAGCGCATCTGGCGCCTGGGCATGGACAGCTCCCAGGTGCAGCGGCTGGGGCAGGTGCTGCTCGACTCGCTCGGCCCCCGCCTCACCGGGACGGCCCGACAGAAGGCGGCCAATGACTGGCTCGTGTCCCTGTACAAGCAGTGGGGCGTGGAAGGGCGCAACGAGCAGATCGGCACGTGGCGTGGCTGGCGTCGCGGGCATTCGCACATCGATCTCGTGTCGCCGCGCGTGCGCACGCTCGAAGGCACCATGCTGGCGTGGAGCCCGGGGACGAAAAAGAAAGACGTGACCGCTTCCACTATCATTCTGCCGCGCTTCGCCGACAGCACCGAGTTCGTGCGCTGGTTGCCGCAGGCCAAGGGCAAGCTCGTGCTCGTGTCGGCGCCGCTGCCCACCTGCCGCCCCACGGACAGCTGGGCCGCCAACGCCACCCCCGCCAGCAAGGCGCGCATGGACAGTTTGCGGGCCGACGTCCAGCGGGAATGGGGGGGAGCCAACGTGCGTGGCACCGGTTACAGCAACGCGCTCGGCACCGGCAGCCTGGGGATGCGCCTTGAGCAGGGCGGTGTCGCGGGCGTGATCACGTCGCGCCCCAAGAATGCGTGGGGCACCATCGATGTGTTCGAGAGCTACAACACGGTTGCGCCCGCGGTGGCGCTGTCGTGCGAAGACTACGGGCTCGTGTTCCGGCTCACGGAGAACAACCAGCAGCCCACGCTGCGGCTCAACCTCGACGCCGACCTTCTCGGCGAGCAGCCGATCTTCAATACTCTGGGCATCATCAAGGGCACCGAAAAGCCCGACGAATACGTGCTGCTCTCGGCGCACTTCGATTCGTTCGACGGCGGCAGTGGCGCGACGGATAACGGCACCGGTTCGCTCACGATGCTCGAAGCGTTCCGCCTGCTCACGCAGGTGTATCCCAAGCCCAAGCGCACGATCATCGTGGGCCATTGGACGGCCGAAGAGCACGGCCTGGTGGGGTCGCGGGCGTATACCGAAGACCATCCGGAAGTGGTGCAGGGACTGCAGGCGCTCTTCAATCAGGATGGGGGCACGGGGCGCATTCTGAGCGTGGGCGCCGGCGGGCTTCCCAATGGCGGTGAGCATCTCACGCAGTGGATGTCCCGCTTGCCCAAGGAGTTCACCAGCGTCGTGACTGCGCGCATTCCCGGCTCGCCCTCGGGTGGTGGCAGTGATGATGCGAGCTTCGCCTGCTACGGCGCACCTGCGTTCGGCATGGGCGGCACGAGCTGGGAGTATGGCAACTACACGTGGCACACCAATCGCGACACGTTCGACAAGGTCGTGTGGGATGATGTGAAGCACAACGCGACGCTCACGGCGATGCTGGCGTATCTCGCGAGCGAGGATCCCACGAAGATCACGCGGGAACGCGCGACGGCGGAGCAGATTGCGCCGGGCCGTGGGAATGCCGGAGCCTTCGCGTGGCCTACCTGCCAGAAAGCGCCGCGGAAGACGGCGCCGCGGCTACGCTGATGATGACGAACTCGCGTGCCAAACACGCCGCCATACTGGTGACGGTCGCACTCCTCGCGGCGTGTGGCTCCAGCGGCAGCACGGAGCCTGCAGCGACAGGGCAAGTAGGTGGACGCACCATCGTGTACGGACGGGTGACCGGTACCGATGGGGCGGGGCTCGGCAATGTCCGCGTCCTCGTGCGGCATCACACCGCGGTGTGTACCGCGCGGCCGAACGAAAGCGAAAGTGTGCTGACCGGCACCGATGGACGTTATCGGGCAGTGCTGACGGCGCTCACCCAGATCGGGTGCGTGTCGGTCAAAGCCCAGCCCATTACAGCCGGCGGGTTGCTGGCGGACAGCAGCAGTGCCGTCCGCGCCTCATTCAAGCAGAGCGACCCGTTGGATAGCCTTGCCGTCAATTTCACCTTGCGCGGCGGCATCCAGTAAACGCGACGCGGTCAGCGCCCCATGGTGCTGACCGCTTTTTCCGTCCCGTCGGCGATCCACAGCTCGACAGCGGTGGTCATGCGATCGTAGAGCCCCTCCACGAGTTCGCGTTCGTCGCGCGGCATCGTGTGCAACACGAAGTCGGCGAGGTCGCCGATCTGGCGGCGTTCGTCGATAGGCTTGATGCCAATGCGCAGCCGCGGATACGTGGGCGACTTGACGTGCGCTTCCACGCTCTTGAGGCCATTGTGGCCGCCGGGGCTGCCGGCGGCGCGCAGGCGGTATTCGCCCACGGGGACCGCGACTTCGTCGACGAGCACCAGCAGGTCCTGCGCGGCGCTCCATCCTTCGCGCTTGAGATAGCTGCGCAGCACTTCGCCACTTTTGTTCATGTACGTCTGCGGCTTGACGAGCTTCACTTTCTTGCCGCCCACCAGACCGATGGTGCTCACGGCCTCGCCGTCCTTGCGGAACGGTTCGAAATGCCAGCGCTGCGCGAGATGATCGAGCAGCCACCACCCGACGTTGTGGCGGGTGGCATCGTATTCGCGACCGGGGTTGCCGAGTCCGATAATGACTTTCATACGGAGTGGTAAACGAGCGGGGCGCGGAATGCGCCAGCGTGGAGTGACCATGCTGAGCGAACGCCGCGCCCCGTTTGTTGTACCCGGACGATCTTACTTGTCGTCGGGCTTGGCCTTGCGGATGAGCTCCGGCTCGGCAGCGCCATCGGCCGGCGCGTCGGCGGCCTGCTTGGACTGCTGCACGATGCACACCGTGCTCGTCGGCTCGTCGACGATCTTGATGCCCGCGGGCACGGTCAGATCGGAGACGTGCAGCGACTTGCCCACCTTGAGCGACGTGATGTCCACGTCGATGTGGTTCGGGATGTTGCTCGGGTCGACCTGGATGTGCAGTTCGTGCATGATCTGGTCGAGAATGCCGCCGTCGAGACGGACGCCTTCCGGCGTGCCGATGTAGACGATCGGGCACTTCACCGTGACCGTTTCACCGGCGACGAGTTCCTGGAAGTCGATATGCAGGATCGTGCGCTTGAACGGGTGGCGCTGGATTTCGCGGATGAGGGTGCGCACCGTGGTGCCGTCGACCGTCAATTCGATGGCCGTGCTGCTGACGGGGATGCTGCGCACCAGCTTTTCCGTTTCGCGCGCGTTGAGCACGAGCGACTGGGGCTCACGATTGTGGCCATAGATGACGGCGGGGATGTCGCCGGCCTGACGGATTTTGCGCGCGGCGCCCTTGCCGGTCTCGGCGCGGACATTTGCAGTAAGCGTGGCGGTAGCCATGGAAAACCTCAGAGAAAAAGTGGTTCGGGAGTAACCGGAAGTGGTCGTCCCGGCCGGTCGTGCGGTACTACGTCCTGCTTATTCGAACAACACGGACACGGACTGATCCGCGTGCGTGAAGCGAATGGCCTTGGCGAGCAGGTCGCCAACCGAGAGCGTACGCAACGACTCGAAGCGACGCTCGGGCGGGAGATTGATGGAATCGGTGACGACGACTTCCTTGATGGGCGCGTTCGAGAGCCGTTCGACGGCGGGGCCGCTGAAGAGGGCGTGCGTCGCGCAGACGTAGATGTCGTTGGCGCCAAGATTCTTGAGCGCGCGGGCCGCCTCGGTCACGGTGCCCGCGGTATCGATCATGTCGTCGGGAATGAGACAGTCGCGTCCTTCGACTTCACCGACGACGTTCATCACCTCGGCCACGTTGGCCTTGGGACGCCGCTTGTCGATGATGGCGAAGGTGGCGTCGAGACGCTTGGCAAAACCGCGCGCCATCTTGGCCGACCCGACGTCGGGAGCCACGACCACGAGGTCCTTGAGCTCCTTCTTGCGGAAGTAGTTCGTGAACACCGGCGCCGCATACAGGTGATCGACGGGCACGTCGAAGAAGCCCTGCAACTGATGCGCGTGGAAATCGAGACCGAGCACGCGGTCGGCGCCGGCGGTTTCGATGAGGTTGGCCATGAGCTTGGCGCCAATCGCGACACGCGGCTGATCCTTGCGGTCCTGTCGGGCGTAGCCCGTGTACGGGAGCACGCAGGTCACGCGGGCCGCACTCGCGCGGCGGGCGGCGTCGATGAGGAGCAGCAGCTCCAGCATGTTCTCGCCCGGCGGATTCGTGGGCTGCACGACGAAGACGTCGGCGCCGCGGATGTTTTCGTCGATGCGCACAAACACTTCACCGTCGGCGAACCGTGTGCAGGTCACCTTGCACAGTTCCGCGCCCAACGAGCGGGCGACCTCCTCGGCCAACGGCCGATTGGCCGTACCGGCGAGGATCTTGAATCCGCGAGTCGAGGACGCGAGAGGGACGTCCGTGGCGGCGGTCATGGGCATCTGGAGCGAGTTGATAGTCAGCGAAACACGGCCAGCCTTAGAAGATAGCCAGCCTTGGCGGAGTTTGGAACCCGACGGACTCGTCCGGAGCATCTGTTCCGGCAAGCGGAATGGTACAAGTGTGACCGGACCGTGGCGGAACAGCTGCGGGGCCGCGCGCTGATGGTGACACGGGGCGCCGATCCTTCCCGCTCCCCTCGGCGGATGTCTCCGCAGGGGAGTCACCCTGTCCCTCCTCTGACCCAATGTTCTCCGATCGCATCCGGCGCTTCGCCGTGGTCACCCTGTTGGCAGCGGCCCCCCTCCCGCTGGCCTGCTACCCTGTGGCATTGCCCGCTCAGGCGACTGAAGGGTTCGTCGCCGGATTGGTCAAGACACCCGCTGGAGCCCCGGTGGTCGGGGCAACGGTCATTGCCCGCAATGAGGCGACCGGCACGCAGCAGGCCCGGACCACCGACGCCCGCGGGCGCTATGTCTTTGCGCAGCTGCCCATTGGCGGTCCCTACACGGTGTCGGTTCGCCTGTTGGGCTACCGGCCCGCTCGCCGTACCGGCCTGATGCTCAACCTTGGCGACCGCGTGCCCCTCGACATTGCCCTCGAGCAGGCGACGCAGGAGCTCTCCGCCGTCGACGTCCGCGCCGATCGGGAGAACAAGCGCGTGGAGCGCGTGGGTGGCAGTGTCGTCATCACCGAAAAGGAAATCCGCCAGCTCCCCATTCAAGACCGCTCGTTCGCCGATCTCGCGATCATCGCGCCCACCACCAGCCGCGCCGGCACCGGGGGCATCATCACGTCGAGCTCGTCGATTGCCGGCGGGCGCGTGACGAGCACCGACATTCGCGTGGACGGCGTACAGGCAAAGAACACGCTCTGGGGCGCCGGCTTCGGTCGCGGCCCCTACTCGCTCTCGGTCGAAGCCGTTCGCGAGTTCGAAGTGGTGACGAACGTGTATGACGTGACGCAGGGGCGACAGGGTGCCGGCGCCGTGAACGTCGCGACCCGTTCAGGCACCAACACCACGGCGGGTTCGCTCTTCTTGTACAACCGCAACCAGGCGTTGACCACCAATACCAACTTCCTCGGCCAGCCCATCACCAACTTCGAGAACTGGCAGTTCGGTGGGGCGGTCGGCGGCGCGCTCAAGAAGGACAAGCTCCACTATTTCCTCGCCTACGATCGCCAGCAGGTGGCTGAGCCGTTCAGCACCTTGCAGGTCGACAACGCCGCCGATTGGTCGCGGTTGCAGGTGGCGCCGGACTCGGTCACGCGCTTCCTGAACATCTTGACCAATCAGTATGGCTTGCCCAGCGGCCGCCAGGTGGGGACGTTCGATCGCAGCAACGCCCTCAATACGGTGTTCGCGCGCCTCGATTGGCAGATCAACGACGCTCACCGCGCCACGCTGCGCACGTCGTATTCCGATTGGTTCTACAGCAACTCGATCCCCGATCGCGAACTGTCGGTGCTCGAAAGCCGCGGCAACCAGAAGTCGAACGAATTGCAGGTCATGGGTTCGGTCAAGTCATCGCTCGCATCGACGTGGACCAACGACTTCCGCCTGGCGTATACCAACCGCAACCTCCAGAACGAACCCAACACGCGACTCCCGCGGGCGTGGGTGAACGTGTCGTCGGCGCTCCCCAATGGCGGGACGGGGACCAACCAGATTCTGCAGTTCGGTGGGCAGCGCACGAGCCCGGAGCTGCAGACGGAAGAGTCGTATCAGCTGGTGAACGTGCTGCGCTGGGACGGTGATCGCGCCGCCTTTACGGCTGGTACCGACCACTCGCTCAACAATCTGTCGATGTTCGTGTCCATCGAAACCGACGGGTTGTTCCAGTTCCCCAACCTCGCGGCGCTCGAAGCCCGACGCCCATCGAGCTACGCGCGACTGGTGCCGTTGCAGAACCTCGAACCGCGCATGCGGCAGTGGGTCTACGACGGGGGCGCCTACGTGCAGGGCGAGTACCGCGCGACGCCGACGCTCAATTTCACCGCCGGCCTTCGCGCCGACATGTCGGCGTTCCTGACGGCGGCGAATCGCAATGTGTTGGTGGAGCAGGCGTTCAACCGTCGCACCGACGTCAAGCCGAGCGACTTGGCGATTCAGCCGCGCGCCCAGCTCACGTGGACGCCTGGCAAGCCCGGCTCGAACCTGCTGCGTATCGGTAGCGGCATGTTTACCGCGCAGC
>JAAVWC010000047.1 GCA_023910675.1 Gemmatimonas sp. | reverse complement strand
GATGCTCTGGTAACTCCGAATGAGCGCCTGCTGATTGAACGGTCCACCGGGCACCAGAAAGATCTGGCGCCGAATGCAATCTTCCGAGGTGAAGTCGTTGCCCACCACTTCGATGCGGTTGACGATCGCCGGATTCTTTTCGTCGATCTCCCAGCGCAGGTTCGCCGTTGGGACGGAGTCTGCCCCCTCGTAGCGACGCTCGACGACCGGGCGGACACTCGCATACAAATAGCCGTTGTCGCGATACGCGCTGTTCACCTTTTCCAGCGCCGCATCCCACTTCTCCTGATTGAACACGCCTTCCGGCGCTTCAGGACGACGGAAGATCAGCCCCTTGGCGCGCTGCGTCAGCGTCTTGCTCTCAGTGCCGTCGAACGGATAGAACTTCTGCAGATCGGATGTATTGAAGCGGCGGTTTCCGGCAATTTCGAAGCTCCCAACCTTGAACTGCGGCCCCTCGTCGACACTGATCTGTACGAGCCCTTTCCCCTTTTCGCGATCGACGATCAGCGTGTCCTTGGTGATGCGTGCGTCGACGTGCCCGAGGCGCGCGTACAGCGCGGGAATGCGTTCGCCGAGATCGCCGACGTACTTGTCGTCGTCGTACTCACCTTTGCGGAAAAAGAAGAACCCTTCCGGGCGCGTCTTCATGGCCCCGACGACGGTCTTCTCACGCACAGACTTGTTGCCGACGATATCGATGGCCGAAATGGCCAGCCGCCTCCCCTCATCCACGCGATAGTGCAACGCAATACGGCCGTCGCTCATGACGGTCGAATCGATCTTGACCAGCGCGAGATAGTATCCGGAGTTCTCGTACACCGAGTCGATCTTCGCCTTGGCTCGCGAGACCTGCAGCGGGTCAATCGGTCGCCCGATCAGGAGATCGATCTTGTCCTTGATCGAACGCTCGGACAGGGCCTTCGGTCCCGAGACGGTGATGTCGCCGAGAATGGCGCGCTCCGTCACCTGCACCACCGTGATCACCTTGTCGGGCACCGATTCGAGATCGCACAGAATCGCGACGTTATCGAACTCGCCCATGTTGTACAGCGCCTTCATCGCCCGCTGCAACACGGGGAATGTCAACGCACTGCCTTTAGTGATCCCGGCTTCGGTGCGAATGCGCGCTTCGTTCACGCGCACCGCGCCGCGCACCGCCAGGCTGTCGGAGGTGGAACAACGACCGGGGGTGTCCTGCGCAACCAGCGTACGCGGCGCAGCAAGGGACACCACCGATAAAGTGGCCGCAGCGACGGGCCCCGCGAAGCGGGCCGCCCACCGGGCGAAAGTCTGGGGAACGCGTTTCAGCATAGCCTCGAAATATATACCAGCGAACCGGTGGGGCCGACCCCTCCACCCCACTCCACACAAAACGGCCGGACCCCGAAAGGGGCCCGGCCGTCTGACACCGGAAGGCAGGGCTGGCGTTGCCTCCCGCCGGAAATCAGGACGCCTGCGGCGTGGGAGACAGCACCCGGAACTCCAGCTTCTCCTTCTCGCTGGTCGATACCGCCACCTCGATCTCGTCGCCACGCGAGAACTCGCCCATCAGCAGCTTCTCCGACAGGGGGTCCTCGACGTAGCGCTGGATCGCGCGCTTCAGCGGGCGGGCACCGAAGTGCTCGTCGTGACCGTGGTTCACCAGGAACGCGGTCGCCTCCTGCGTCAGCTTGATCGTGATCTCCTCCTCCGACAAACGCTTTTGCACGTCGGCGAAGAGAATCGAGACGATCTGCGAAATGTGCTCCTTGCCGAGCGGGTGAAAGACGATCACGTCGTCGAGTCGGTTGAGGAATTCGGGGTTGAACACCCGCCCCATCTCTTCCTTGACCTTGTCGGCGATGCGCTCGAAGTCGCCCCGCGCGTCGTTCGTGGCAAAGCCCAGCGACTTGCCGCGGGTGATATCCTTGGCGCCCACGTTCGACGTCATGATCACCACGGTGTTCTTGAAGTCGATCACACGACCGTAGTTGTCGGTGAGGTGACCTTCATCCAGCACCTGCAGCAGGATGTTGAACACGTCGGGGTGCGCCTTCTCGATTTCGTCGAGGAGGATCACGCTGTACGGCTTCCGGCGCACCGCCTTGGTGAGCGTGCCAGAGTCTTCGTAGCCCACGTAACCCGGGGGCGCACCGATGAGGCGCGACACCGAGAACTTCTCCATGTACTCGCTCATGTCGACGCGAATGAGCGCGGAGGCGTCGGCGAAGAGGAACTTGGCGAGCGACCGGGCCAGCTCCGTCTTGCCGACACCCGTGGGCCCGGAGAAGATGAACGAGCCGATAGGGCGACGCGGATCCTTGAGGCCGGCGCGGCTGCGGCGAATGGACCGAGCGAGCGCCTTGATGGCCTCGTCCTGACCCACCACCGTGGCGTGAATCTCCTCTTCCATGCGCAGCAGTCGGGCCGTTTCGGCCTCCTGAAGACGCGTGACGGGAATCCCGGTCCACCGGCTCACGATGAAGGCGATCTCCTCTTCGCCAAGCGTGGGGCGGAACGACTGACGACGCTGTTCCCACTCCTCCTGCTTGCGACGGATTTCCCCCTGCAGCTCGCGCTCGTTGTCGCGCAACGACGCCGCGCGCTCGAAATTCTGATCGCGGACCGCCGCTTCCTTCTCGTTGTTGATCTTTTCGAGCTGTTCCTTGAGGTCGGCCACTTCGGCCGACGGCACCTGAGCCGCCAGACGAGCGCGTGCGCCCGCCTCGTCGATCACGTCGATCGCCTTGTCCGGCAGGAAGCGATCGGTGATATACCGCTCCGACAGCTTGGCGGCCGCCATGAGCGTCTCGTCGGGGATATTCACGCGGTGGTGATCCTCGTACTTCTTCTTGAGCCCCTGCAGAATCTGCACGGTCTCATCGATCGAGGGCGGATCGACCACGACGGTCTGGAAGCGACGCTCGAGCGCGCCGTCCTTCTCGATGTACTTGCGGTACTCGTTGAGCGTAGACGCGCCGACGCACTGCAACTCGCCACGCGCGAGCGCCGGCTTGAGCATGTTGCTGGCGTCGATGGCGCCCTCGGCCGCCCCGGCACCCACGAGCGTGTGCAGCTCGTCGATGAACAGGATGACCTGCTTGTTCTGCGCGATTTCGTTCATCACGGCTTTGAGCCGCTCTTCGAACTGGCCGCGATACTTCGTACCGGCGATGACCGCCGCCATGTCGAGCGACAAGACGCGATTGTCGCGCAGGTTTTCCGGGCACTCACCGTTCGCGATGAGCTGCGCCAGCCCTTCCACGATGGCCGTTTTGCCTACACCGGGCTCGCCGATGAGTACCGGGTTGTTCTTCTTGCGGCGCGACAACACTTCCATGACGCGCTCGATTTCCTTGGCCCGGCCAATGGTGGGATCGAGCTGCCCCTCAGCCGCCAACTGCGTCAGATCCCGGCAAAAATGGTCGAGCGCCGGGGTCTTGGACTTCTTGTCGCCCTTGGCCGGAGCCGACGACGGCGGCGCTCCCGCGCCAGCCTTTTCCGGAGCCGCCGTCTGGCCGCCCTGGGGCATTTCCGTCCCGAGCAGCCGCAACGTTTCCGCGCGCGCCGCTTCGAGATTGACGCCCGCGTCGGTCAACACCTGCGCCGCGATGCCCTTCTCCTCACGGAGCAGGCCCAGCAGCAGGTGTTCGGTGCCGACGTAGCTGTGGTTGAGATCGCGCGCCTCGGCCATCGCGAGTTCGAGGACCTTCTTGGCGCGTGACGTATACGGGAGGTCCGGGCCGGTGGCCTGCGCCGCCTTCCCCTTCTTGACCGTATCCTCGATTTTCTGCGTGACGTCGTCGAGATCGACGTTGAGGTTTTGCAGCACCGCCGCCGCAACGCCCTCACCCTCACGGATGAGCCCCAGCAGAATATGCTCGGTGCCCACGTACTCGTGATGCAGGCGAGCTGCCTCCTCGCGCGCCATCGCAAGGACCTTCCGCACCCGCTCGGTGAAGTTGTAGCCGTTCATCGCACCCTCAGGGTCGTTGGGAAGCGGATCATTCGACACCGCTGCCTTCGCTCAGCAACACCTGCCGCACGTATCGGGCGCGCGCCAGGTTTGTCTCGCTGTCCGTCAACACCTTCCCCTCGAGATGAGAGAGATGGGCTGACTGGGCAAAGATCAGGAGCTTGTTGAGTGTGTATACACTGAGCCCAGTGATCAGTTTCAGGCCGACCGCCAGGCGAACGCCACTCAGGTAGTTCATGGCCTCGTCGAACGTGAGACTGCGGGCATACCGCAGGGTCCCGTACGCGCGCCATAACTTGTCTTCGATAATATAGCCCGCGTCCCGCACGAGCACACGGCGCGCTTCCTCCTCGCGCTCGATGACGTGACGGACCACGCGCACCAGCAGATCCTGCAACTCCTCTTCCGACCGTCCCAGCGTCGTCTGATTGGACAACTGAAAGAAGTTGCCCACCACCTCGCTCCCTTCTCCGTATAAGCCTCGGTACGTAAGCCCCATTTGCTGAAGCCCAGCCAGCACTTTGCCAATTTCCTTGGTCAGGACCAGCCCCGGCAGATGGATCAACACCGACGCGCGCAATCCGGTGCCCGCGTTGGTCGGACAGGCCGTCAAGAAGCCGAACTCGCGGTGAAAGGCGTACGGCACCTGGCCCCCGAGCTCGCGATCCAGCCGCGTCACCCCTTCGAACGCCTGTCCCACCGCGAAGCCACTCCGCAGCGCCTGCAGCCGCAGATGATCCTCCTCGTTGACCAGCAGCCCGACGTTCTCGCCCAGAAACACCGCCGCCCCTGAACGGACCGGATGCTGCGGGTCGAGTCCGGCCAGCTCCTTGCTCACCAAGTGGCGCTCATGCAGCAGCTGACGGTCCACCACCGGCAGATCGTCGAGGCGCAGGAGGAGACTGCCACTCAGCGACGGCACGCCGGACAGGGCGTCCCGCACCTGCGCCAGCATACGGAGGCGCTCGCCTTCCCGGGCTCGACCAGTAAAGGCATAGCCCGACACGTTTCTCGCCAACCGGATACGGGTCGAAATCACCACATCGTTATTCGGGCCAGAGGCATCGAGCCACCGCACGCCGCCGTCGGGCAGCAACGACAAATCCAACCCCGGACGCGGCGCGGTCATACGGTCTCCGTTTCGAGCGCCTTGATCCGATCCCGCAGCTCCGCCGCCAATTCGAACTGCTCCCCATCAACGGCGCGCCGCAACCGGTCGCGCAGGTCGTGGAGCGTGTCCGGTTTTTCGACCAAATGCGACGTCGGCGCGTCGTAGCGCTGTCCCACGTGACGCGAACTCCCGTGCAGTCGACGCAAGAGCTCCCGCAGACTCTGCTCCATCGCGTCATAACAGTGCGGACACCCCAGACGACCGGTGGCGCGAAAATCCCGCGCCGACGCCCCGCAAAAGGCACAGACTGCCGCATCTTCGCTGGTCGAAGACGCCTGCTGCTGCACCGCCTGCAAAATGTCGCCCAACGGGTGCTGCGGCACCGACAGCGTCGTTTCGACGCCCTTGGCTGCCGCACACTTTTCGCACAGGTGGAGCTGCGTGACCGCGTTGTCCACGATACGCGTCAGATGCACGACCGCGTCGCGCTCCTTGCAATTGTCGCAGAGCATCAGCCCCCCTCGTGAACGTCCGAGACTACCAACTGTCCTTCTTCCAACGATAGCGCCCGATCGGCCCGTGCCGCCAACGAAAGGTTGTGGGTAACCACGACCAATCCCAGCTGCTGGTCACGCGCCAATTCGGCGAACAGATCATGCAACGCTTCCGCGTTGTACCGATCGAGATTTCCACTGGGCTCATCGGCCAGCAGCACGGCGGGTTGGGCGGCAAGTGCCCGTGCCACCGCCGTGCGCTGTTGCTCGCCGCCGGACAACGCCCCGGGACGATGATGCACCCGGGAGGCCAGCCCCACGCGCTCGAGTAGTGCCATCGCACGTTCGCGGGCCCGGGGAACGGTTTCCCCCGCCACCCGCAACGGCATCATGACGTTCTCGACCGCCGAGAACTCGCGCAGCAGGTGATGAAACTGAAACACGAACCCCACCGTGCGGTTCCTGAGTGCGTCCAGTTGCTCTTCGCCTATTCCTTCCACCGCTTCACCAACCAGGCGGATGCGGCCGGCCGAGGGACGCTCGAGCGCGCCGAGGACGTGCAGCAGCGTGCTTTTGCCCGCTCCACTTGAGCCGACGACCGCCACCATCTCCCCGCGCCGCACCGTGACCGACACCTCGTTCAGCACACGGATAATGCTGCCGTCGCCGCCCTGAAATTCCTTGACGAGCCCTTCGGCCTCGATCACCGCATCCCGTGCCACGACCGGCTCACTCATGGCGAATGGCCTCTACCGGATACAATCTGGCGGCCTGATTTGCAGGGTACAGCGTCGCCAAAGCAGCGATCGCGACGCTCGCCGCGATGATCATGAGCACGTCGAGTGGCTGAATGAACACCGGCAGGTGATCGATGAAGTACACACTCGGGTCAAGCGCGATGAGGCGGTACTTCTCGAGCAACATCGCCACGCCAAGCCCCAGCACCAACCCACCGCCCGTTCCCACCGCGCCGATGACAACCCCCTGATAGAGAAATATCCGCCGGATGGACGCCGCCGGCATGCCCATCGCGCGGAGAATGCCGATCTCGCGCGTTTTGTCGGACACGACCATCGTGAGCGTACTCACGATGTTGAAGGCGGCCACCACCACGATGAGCAGCAGGATGACGCTCATGCCGAGTTTCTCGAGCTTGAGCGCCTGAAAGAGCGAACGGTTTTGTTCCTGCCAGTCGCGGATATACACCGAAGACTCGAGCCTGGCTCGCAGCGAATCGGCCAGCATGGGAGCGCGCCACCGGTCACTGGCCCGCACTTCGATGCCGGTCACGTCGTCGCCGTACCCCGCAAACCGCTGTCCAGCCTCAAGCGAGAGGTACAGATAGGCATCATCGTACTCATACATGCCAGTTTCAAAGACGCCCGAGACCACGATACTGTCGGCGCGCGGAATGATGGCCCCGGTGGACGCGTTCATATCGAGCCCGGCTGCCCCAAGCAGCACCACGGTATCGCCCGGGAATGCGTTCAGCTTGGACGCGAGCAGCTTGCCGAGCACCGCGCCGGGAAGCGCCACGCTGTCACGCTTGAAGGTGAAGTCACCCAGAATGGCGTGCTGGCGGATCGTCGTCACCTGATCACCGGGCCCACCGATCGGAACGATACCGACCACCTGCGTGCCGACCCGGTAACCGCCGAGATTGCTCACGAGTGCCTGCGTCTGCACGAATGGCGCGGCCTCCACCACCCCCGGCACCTGCGTCACCCGCTTCAGTAACTCACCGTACCCCGGCATGCGCATGTCCGAGCCGTATGGCAACACCCGCAAATCGGGGCTGCCCACCAGAATTTTCTCGCGCAAGTCACGCTGCAAGCCATTCATGACACCCATAATAACGATGAGCGCGCTGACGCCGACCAGCACACCGCCGATGGCGATCACGCTGATGAGCGACAGCAGACGCGACCCGCGACGACTGCGCAGATAGCGCCAGGCAATGGCGAACTCGAGCGCCTTCACGAGTCGGTACTCACTCGGGGCGCATCGTCGGGAACAGGATCACGTCGCGGATGTTCTGCGTGTCCGTGAGGTACATGAACAGGCGATCGATGCCGATGCCCACGCCGCCCGTTGGTGGCATGCCGTACTCCATCGCCCGCAGGTAGTCCTCGTCGACACCGCTGGCCTCGTCGTCGCCCGCCGCCCGCAGCGCCGCCTGCGCTTCGAACCGTTCACGCTGGTCGATGGGATCGTTGAGCTCCGAGAACGCATTCGCCAGCTCCTTCCCGCAGGCGAACAACTCGAAACGTTCGGTGATCCCCTCGGGGCCACCACGCTTCGGTTTGGCCAGCGGCGACAGTTCCGTGGGATAATCCACCACGAACGTCGGCGTCTCGATCTTCGATTCCACCAAGGCCTGGAACATCTCGTCGAGCACCTTGGGACGACTCAGTGTCGCCGCCTTGGGCACACCGATACGTTCGGCCAAGGTCCGAAGCTCGGCATCGCTGATCGCCATCACATCCGCGCCGGCCGCCTTGGACAAACTCGGCGCCCACTCGATGCGCGGGAACGGCGTCACCAGCTGCGGTACCTTCTCGCCGACAATCGGGATGGCGCGAATCGCCGCGGCCGCCGCCACCAGCAACGCTTCCACCCGCGACATCATCGTGGTGTAGTCGGCGTACGCCTCGTAGAACTCGAGCATCGTGAACTCCGGATTGTGCGTCCGGTCGATACCTTCGTTGCGGAAGTCGTGGCCGATCTCGTACACGCGCTCAAAGCCACCGACAATCAGTCGCTTGAGATACAGCTCATCGGCAATGCGCAGGTAGAGCGGCATGTCGAGCGTATTGTGGTGCGTGATGAACGGACGAGCCGCCGCGCCGCCGTACAGCGGCTGGAGCACCGGCGTTTCCACCTCGAGATACCCCAACCCATCGAGCTCGCTCCGAATGGCGCGCGTCAATACGGACCGGGCGCGAAACAGCGCGCGAACCTCTGGATGCACCGCAAGGTCCGCATAGCGCTGACGGGCACGCAGCTCGGTATCACTGAACGCTGAGTAGCGAACGATTTGTCCGTCCACCAGCTGTTCCTTGCCGAGTGGCAAGGGGCGCAGCGACTTCGAGAGCAGTTCCACATGCGCGACCTTCACCGTGGCCTCACCGGTTCGCGTGCGCATCATGCTGCCGCGCACACCGATCCAGTCGCCGAGGTCGTACTCGCCAAGCTGCGCAAAGAGCGCCTCGCCGATTTCGTCCTTGCGGAAGTACAGCTGCACCTTGCCGTCCATATCGGCGAGGTGACCGAACGCCGTCTTGCCCTGGCTACGCCAGGACACCAGACGGCCAGCCACGCGCACCTCCGGCCCCTCCTCGGCGGTCCCAAGGGCAGCCACGGCCTCACTCGCGGTGTGCGAGCGGTCGAACGAATAGCCGAACGGCTCCACGCCTGCGGCACGCAGCCGGTCGAGCTTCTCGCGACGCGCCTTCATCAGGAAATTGAGTTCCTGCTTCTGCTCGGCGAAGTCAGCGGCGTTGGGCATCGGTTCGTCGCTCACGATAGCCCCCCTTCCACACCAGCACTGCTCTCCTGCTTGAGATAGGCCTGGATGAAGGGATCGATATCACCGTCCATCACCTTCTGGACATCGGCGATCTTGAGCTCGGTGCGGTGGTCGTTGACCATCGTGTAGGGCTGAAAGACGTAGCTGCGAATCTGGCTCCCGAAAGACACGTCCTGCTTGTTGGCATCGAGCAGGGCCTTCGCGGCCGCCAGCTTGTCGGATTCAAGCTGATACAGCTTGTTCTTGAGCTGCTTCATGGCCGTCGCCTTGTTCTTGAACTGCGAGCGCTCGGCTTGTGACGCGCAGACGAGGCCGGTGGGCATGTGCGTAATGCGCACGGCACTGGACGTCTTGTTGACGTGCTGACCGCCGGCGCCTGAGGCCCGATACACATCGATGCGCAAATCTTCTTCGCGGATTTCGATGTTGATTTCTTCGTTCACCACCGGATACACGAAGACCGAGGCGAAGCTCGTGTGACGACGCGCCTGCGAATCGAACGGCGAGATCCGCACGAGCCGATGCACACCGGACTCCGGCCGCAGGAAGCCGTACGCGTACTGTCCCTTGATTTCCAGCACGGCGCCCTTGATGCCGGCTTCTTCGCCTTCGGAGAGGTCGAGCATTTCCAGCTCGAAGCCTTTGCGCTCGGCCCAGCGGGTATAAAGGCGCAGCAGCATGCTCGCCCAATCCTGCGCCTCGGTGCCGCCCGCACCGGCGGAGATTTCCAACTGCGCATCGCGGAAGTCATCGCGCCCGCGCAGCAGTCCCTTGAGTTCGAAGGCATCGAGTTCGGACACGATGCGTTCCACTTCGGCGTCGAGATCGGCGTTCATCGCCTTGTCCGGTTCGAGCTCGAGCAACTCATCGAGTTCCCGCGCACCGGCAATACGCGCCGTCAGGGAGTCCACGGGTTCGACCCACCCCTTGAGGACTTTGACCTGCTGCACGATATCGCGGGCGTGTTCCTGATCATTCCAGAACGCCGCGTCGGCCATCTCCTCTTCGTAGCTGTTCAGCGTCGAGCGCTTGGCTTCGACGTCAAAGATACCTCCGCATGTCCGCAAGCCGTTCTTCCGACTTCGCGAGCATCTTCAACCGTTCGCCGTCCTGCATGCGCCTCTCCGTGTACGACACGAGCCGCCTTCCGCAGCGGAAAGCGGCCCGAAATGTGACTGCTGCGTAACCTGCCCGTGACGAGGGGAAAGCTATCGAGTCAGCGCACGCCGGAACAGTCGTAGGCGCCACGCGCCGTGCAGTCTAGAACAGCCGTCGCCCACCAGCGAGGATGTCGTTGAGCGCTTCCTGAAAGTGCGGGGCCGATTCGGCGGC
>JAAVWC010000046.1 GCA_023910675.1 Gemmatimonas sp. | reverse complement strand
GTCGGAGAGACCGAGCTTGGGGGCAAGGACGGCCATCGGCTCCGTCCAGACGCGCTCGTACAGCTCTTCTCGTGTGAGGGTGATCGACTCTCTGGTCATGCTCGGGGCTCTCGGGCTCCTAACGGTGATCGGTATTCGACGAGGGGATTCACGAGGCGGCTCCCCCTCGGGAGATCATACACGCTGACCGCAGGAGCGCGAACGACACGATCAGCTACGCGGCCTTTGCGCCCGCGAATTCTGTCGAGCACATCGCGAGCATCTTGCATCGCCGGCATCCCTGATTTGGATCGGTCGCCTGCCGAAACGCGGCTCGCTGTCTGGGTACGTTGTGCGTGGGATCATCAAGCAGGTCCTCCATGCGCGTCACGCTCGCACGCCGGGCCGCCGCCGCGGCCTCCACCTTGGCCGGCGTGACCGTCGTCGCCTCCAATGACGTTCGGTCGAGGTGCACCATCCATGCTTCACAGCGCTTGGTCGTGTACCTCGCACCAAGCGCGGCCTGAACAGCGTTCGCGTACAGAATCAGCTGCGAAATGTCGCCGGTGTTGCCCGTCTTCCAGTCGACAATGATCAATCGATCAGGCGGAAGCTGCAGGACAAGATCCGGTGTCGCGATGGTCGACACACCATCGAGCGTGATCAGGATCGACTCGTCGATGAAGAGGATGTCGGCGCCAGGGATGGCAGCCGCGTTCCACACCGGCGACGCGAGCAACGTGGAATGAAGCACTGAGGCGCGATCATTCATGGCGGCAAGCAACTTCCGCCGACGCGCGAAGCCCATCCCGCCGTAGTACACCTCATGAAGCACCGGAGCCCGCCGAGGGTTGGCAATCCATGCAGGGTCGTTGATTCCGCGCATGATCACCGCCTCGAGCTCGGCGTAGGTCTTGGCCTGGAGCGTTGCCGCCGTCGGCTGGGGCGCACCGTCACGCACGGCGAGGGCGATCTCCGCCGCTCGGCGGTGAACAGCGCGTCCTAGCTCGGCGGTCGGGGTCGTGAGGTGCTTGAGCCTGAATGCCAGTCGCGTGCGAGGGGACGCCTCAGCCGACCAGCCGCCGTGAGACCCGTAGTAGTGTTCGTAATAGAGACGTTCGCAGCGGTCGAGCAGCGCGGCGCGGGAGTACGACCATGCGAACGAGGGGCACGGTGTGGGCGGCGCGGACGGGGACGTGTCGCAGGCGTGGCCACCGGTGAAGCTGCGGGTACTGTCGATTGCGGCGGAGATCGGGGCGAGAGCGGTCATGGCGGGTGGGGTGAGGCCCGCGCCGAGCGACCGGCGGTCGCGTCATCTACTACGCGGGCATGCCCGCCAGCATGTGGGAAGCCGTGCGGGGGCGCCGCAGCCAGCCTTACGGCTGGCGATGGTTACGCCTGCGGGTCACGGTCGGTCCGAAGTCGATATGGCCGCTCTGACGATGATTCGACTAAGAGCTGTTTCGCGGCGTCCCCTGATCTGCCGAAGGAGAGTTCCGAAGGCGAATCTGAGTTCCATCATGGCCGGCGCCGAAAGCCTGCCAGGGCACGTCAACGCAGGCGTTGAATTCGTATGCGATTAGGAAGGCAATGCCGAAACTGATGCTAACGTACGGTCGGTTCTGCGAGCATCTACGGGCGCGAAAGCCAGAAGAGCCGTTCGGAGTCCTCGAACGACTCTCGCTCGCCCTAACTACGGGTGTTAATCGCGCTTACGACGAACGCGAATGGGGAAGCACCGCTTGCCATAGGCGCTCGCATAAATGCGGCGACCATTGCGCAGGGTGATGAAGGCAGGACAAATCCAGATGAATTCGTCGTCGTCCTTCAGAGGCTTCTTGCGTCCCATATCGCACCTCCTTTTGCGATGTCGGGCTTATTGCCCTTGCACCGAATGGAGCTACGCGCCAGCTTCAAGATGTGGGTCTTGAGGTTCGACTCGGCGCGAGCTGCCAATCTTCCACGCGCCCGTTGGCGTGTGGCAGGGTCCCCCAGCGGGGGAAGGGTTCTCGTTTTGACGGTTGCCGCCGTCACCACGAGAGGGTCGTTGAGAGGAATCGGGTTGTTCCTAGTGGATTTGCTTGAGGGGCGACCGGAGCTTTTGCTCCGGTCGCCCTTTGCGTTTGCCTGGCTCATCCTGATGATGACTGCTGATTCGCTCCTTTTGCTGCAATGACTGCAGCCAAGCCGGTCATGAACGACTGAATTCTGTCGGGAGACCAAGTCGCGAGCTCCAACATATCGATGCTGATCGACACGTCGAAGCGAACCCCTCCCGCCGCGCTCTGAGAAACGGGACGAGCGGTGGCAGCTCCGTCGGACTCGGCGGAAGGGAGGACGGTGATTGCGAACTCGGGCGCTCTCTGACCGCGCTGTTCTGTTCGCCGATAACTATTACCGTCATCGTGTCAAAAGGCGAACGCTGACGAGGTAATCAAGTAGCAAGCGGACCTGCGGCTTCAGCTCCTTACTAGCTCGAGTCTTCTCGGCCAGTAATCGAATTGCCTCATCTTCTTCGATAGGGCGAAACTGAATTCGTGGCTCGATTACCTGCCACAGCCATGAGCGCTCGAACGCTGGGGCAAGCTTCTCCAGTGCGGTCTGCTCGTCCCATTCGGCGGCTTCTGCGTAGGCAACCGTCGCCGGCGTGGCCTTGTAGCCACCCTCGGCCCGCTCGATCAAGCCGACTTCGACGAAAAACGGGTTGCAGGTCGAGAGATTCGATTCGTGCACGCCAACCGTCTTGGCGAGCTCCTGCATTGAAAGACCGCGATCCCTTGTTCTAGTGCCGTATGCGCGTAGTGTCAGGAACTGCTTTTCCAGTAGCAGTCTGGAGCTCGGTAGTGGGTGAGCCAGCCGGGTAGTGCGACGGCGGACGAAATCGTTTGAATCGCTCTGTTGTTGCTCGTCCATAGGAGCTCCAGATTGGTTGAACGCAAGATAAGGGATTGGATTATACAATCAAGCGCCAGTACGCAAACTGGCCGCAAGAAGTTTCATTTTCCGCCTATTTCGTATGCCTTGCTACGCAAAAGAAGTGTGTAAACCATGTTAATATTAAAGGTTTAGTGCTGTATTGCAAACTTATCCGTACAAAAGCCGATTACAAGCAGGAATTGCGTAACTTCTTTGGGATTTTTCTGCATATCCGCTTGCTGACGGCGTTGGAAAACTGGAGGCGGCTCCCGCTACGCATATTGATCGTCAGCCGTGCCGTGTCTCTGCACGCGGAGTTGCCTGCCGCTGTGCGCTCCGCCGTCTGTCATTGCCGCGTACCTGTATTGAGGGTAAACGATTTCGCTGCCACGTGAGCGGTCGCTCTCGTTCTTTGGCGCGATGGGCGCGCTTCTCAGGAAGGATCGAGCGCCGTCTGAGGCGTTCATGACGGCCTCCTCGGTCGCCGGCGCGGGTGAAGCTGTACAGCGTCAGTGTAGAGTTGTTGAGGCTGCGATTAGAAGTTTGTAGAAGCTCAGACCGAGTACGTTGTGGCTGAGATTGATCGGAATGACTTTGGAAAGTGGCACATCTTGTTCGCATTCAGGGCGATGATTATTTAGGCTCTTCGTGACTTCGTGTGGGTAGATCTGGGCTGATTTCCGTGGCTTCGGCGGTGTTTCCCGAGGGAAACGGGTGCTTGCGACGAGCGCGACCGGCCTGGAAGTTCGCAGATGACCAAGTTGCGGCAGGCCTCCGAGGAGTTGCGGGATGCGTATCGATACCCCGGCTTCGTGCCGAGTCGTACCATCGAGCGGCTGGTGGACGATCCCTCCGCCATTGTGCTGGCGCTCCAGCGGCGCGAAAAAAAACGGCCTGCGGCGTATGTGGATGGGTGGCGCGGCGTTGGTACGATCGGCGGCAGCGACTGGTCCGGGATCTGCCCTGCGGCGATCTGCGGGTGCTGTTGGCCGTGGATGTCCGGCGGGTCCGCTGTGCGGCGTGTGGTGGCGTGAAGCAGGAGCGGCTGCCGTGGCTCGCCGAGAACCCGCACTACACGCGTCGGTTCGCACGGTACGTGGGGAAGCTCTGTCGTGGGTCGTCGCTCACCGAAGTGGCCGCCGACCTGCGGCTCGACTGGCATGCGGTGAAGGCCATGGACATGGCCTATATGCAGGAGCAGCTCGAGCGCGCCGGGCCGCCCGCGCCCCGAGTCATCGGTATCGACGAGATCTCCATTCGCAAAGGCCATGTTTACCGGATCATCGTCAGTGACCTGGAGGTCGGACGGCCCATCTGGTTCGGGGGCGTGGATCGGTCGGATGCGAGCATGGCCCAGTTCTACACCGAGCTCGGCCCCACCCGGTGTCAGGCGGTCGAGGTCGCGGTCATGGACATGTGGCGGGCCTTCCGCACCGCGACAGAGCGGCACGCGCCGCAGGCCGCCATTCTCTACGACAAGTTCCATGTCCTCCGCCAGTTGGGCGAGGCGATGGACCAGGTCCGGAAGGCCGAGTACAAACGGTTGACGGATCGCGACGAGCGCCAGTTCATCAAGGGCCAGAAATACGTGCTGCTCTCCCATCGGGCCAATCTCAGCCCCGAAAAGCGACGCGCTCTCACCACCTTGCTCGCAGCGAACAAGCGGTTGCACACGGCCTACGTGTTGAAGGAGCAGTTCGGCCAACTCTGGGAGTATCGCCGTGTCGCATGGGCGCGGAAGTTCTTCGAGACGTGGCGCCGCGCCCTCCGCTGGCAGCGGCTCGCCCCGTTTGAGCAGTTTGCCGCGCTGATCGAACGCCACTGGGACGGCATCGCCGCGTACTGCGAACCTGACAACAAAGTGGCGCTCGGCTTCGTCGAGGGCCTCAACAATAAGGTGCGGGTGATTCAGCGCCGCTGCTACGGCATCCGCGACGAGCAGTACCTCCGCCTCAAGGTCCTTACCTGTACACTCCCGCCGCTTCCACGGGAAGAAAACGGGTGAGAATCACCCACACGATTCCCCGAAGAGCCATTATTTAATTGCGCTTTGACAGCCGCGTCACCGTTCTCGTACACGTCAAACGTCGCCGGCAATCACTCACGTCTCTGTCGCGAGGATCGATTCTCATGGAATTGCTTGCCAACGCTGTCGATGCAATCCAAGTCGGCGTCGAAGATTATCACGAGGGCTCACGTCCACGACTTCTGGCGGCCGTCCGAAACATTCATGCTGGTATTCTCCTGATGCTCAAGCACGCCATTATGAGCAAGGTGCCAGGGGATGCGGGCGAGCACTTGATCAAGGCCGTGGTGGAGCCAGTGCTCAACGCCTCCGGAGAGGTGGTCTACCGCGGCAAAGGCAAAAGAACCATCGACTCTCAGCAGATCCAGCAGCGCTGTACCGCTGTTGGCATCGCTCTCGATTGGGACGCTCTGCGGAGAATCGGAGATGTACGGAATGAGGTTGAGCATTACAGCACCCAGCTCCCTTCGTCGGCCATCGCTGACGTGATTTCGTCAGCTATGGTGTTGGTAAGACGGATCGCGGACGAGCACCTCGGCGTGGAGCCGCGCGAGTTGATGGGGCGGAATACTTGGGACGCGATGCTGAAGGTCGCGACGGTGCACTCCGAGGAAAGACGCGCCTGCGAGGAGGCGCTGAGCGCTATCGAGTGGGAGTCGGAGACCCTTGCCAACGGCATCCGAAACGTCAGGTGCGAGGCCTGTGCGTCTGATTTGCTGCGTCCGTCGGACGAGGCCGCGACGTTCGACGATGTAGTGCTGATCTGCCGCGCGTGCGGCGCGTCGCTTGAGGCGGATCGCGCGATCCCCCAGGCGGTGGCGACGGAACTGGCCTGGGACGCCTACCTCGCCGTGACCGATGGCGCGTACGAGATGATTGGGACGTGCCCCTGCTGCGGCATAGACGCCTACCTGGACGCCGAGAACCGGTGTGCGCGGTGCGGCGAGTCGGTGAATCGGCAATGCGGCCGATGCCACGGCGAGATTCCGCTGTCCGAACTGTACTCGGCGCCGTTGTGTGGGTATTGCGACCATGTCATGTCGAAGGACGACTGAGGCAGGCTTGCTTGGCGGATGCGCGGGGACCCTCCGACGCGGCATGGGGCCGCCCGTGGGCGCTCAGGGCCTCGAGCGAGCGACGTCCGAGGGCCGACGGAGGGGGGGGGCGGGGGCAGGGTGCCTCAGGGTACCGACTGGTAGACCGCGTCGCGCACCATCCTTCCACCCGAGTGGGACACTGTGCCTTCGAGAGGCACGGCGCCAGCGCTATGGCACGCCCAAGAAGGTCATGGCGGCTTGAGCGATGGCATCGACGTCTGCCTCGGGGACGGTGACGGTCGTGAGCTCGGCGACATGCTTGGGATGCCAGACCGATTGCACGAGTTCCACGGCGGCGAACGCCTGATACAGCGCGCCGACCGTGGCGCTCTGCACCACGTTGGACGGCACGAAGACGCTCGCATGGCTCGGCGTACGGGCCGTGGCGTCGAGTAACGGCACGATCACCTGATATGCACCGAGCGCCGAGTACGTGAGCTCCGTCAGGATGACTGCCCACTCGATCTCGGGCTTGGCCATCGGTAGCGCGAGGCGCACGATGCGGCCGCGCGTCGCCTCCCCGGGGTGCAGTCCCACACCACTGCCGGCGCCAAGGGCCAACGCGACGACTCGGCGCACGGCAGACAGCTCAGTGGCCGATAACGTGCCCGCCGGGCGGCGCAAATGAAGACCGGCGGTGCGCTCCAACGCCACGCCCATCATCCACCCCGGCTTTCGCAGGCCGTTCGCAGCGGTTGGCGCTATCGAGTGGCAGAGATGGGGGCAACGGCTCACGTCGGCTGGGCTCGTCGTGCCTTTCACCAGCGTGGAGCGGCGCTGGCCGGCGGGAATGAGGACCACATGCGGATGATCGAAAACATCGCCCAGTTGCCCAACGGCATGGCCTGGCCAGTGCACTTCGCCAGTGGAAGGACCTGTCAACGGCAATGCGCTCACGATGCGGGAACAAGAAAGCGCCGGCGTTTCGCGCCGGCGCTAATGGTGAATGAAACGTTGTTACGCCGTCAGGAGGTACGGCGAGGATAGAGATACTCGATCTCTTCCTGCCAATCCTCAGCCGACTCCTCCATCAACCGGATGGAGACCGCACGCTCCTCTGCCTCTGTTGCGAGAGGCATCGATGCGGCATCGGCCGCCGGCGACGAGCCGGGACGCACCGCCTCTGGTCCCGCGCCGTAGGTCCGACGGGCTCCAGACGCGTGGGGCACACTTGCAATCGACGTCAGCGGGCTCATGGGGCACTCCGTAGAGGGTGATAACAACGATAACTCCCGCGACACCGGTACGTCAACGACTACCTCGGCCGACGATGGCAGTGGCTGGCTCGTCCCGCCCTGCTCATCCGTGTGTTCAGGACGACTGATCTCGTCCAAGTGTTTCGCCAAAGGGCCGGCGTCCTGCGGGTCACGTCGCATGTGCCCTCCTCCTCGCCAGTCTCGACTACGGTTAGATACCGAAACGGACCCCTGCGGGTTCCGTGCCCCCACCCCTGCGTCACCGCGCTAGACGGCCAGAGAGCGTCGGTCGCGCGCATCCCCCTGCTCCGCACGTCCGGGGCCGCGCGCGTCTTCGCCGTCGAGCGCCCGCCCTGTCGCCTCGGCGATGGACATGGCCGCGCTGGAGGTACGCCGACGAGGCGCGAGGACACTTCGAGGGGCGATGGTGCGCGTAACGGATTGGTTGAGAGCAGTTTACGCAGTTGGCGCCAAGCTTACCTGGAGTCGGTTGGTGCGACGTGAGTGGGGCCGTGTGCCTTGCCCGATCATCGCTCCACGTGCAAACGCGGGGTGGTCGACGCGGCGCCCGGCGACGCGTTCCTCGCCGGCGGAATCCTACCGTCGAAGGCGGGAAGAGTCCGGTTAGCCCGTGGCGCAGCGATGACAACACGAATGTCGTCATCCGTGAGCCAGATATAGCGCGAGAACGTTTTCGTAACCAAACCACGCGCCGGCTTCATGGTGGCGTGATGATTGAGGTGGCGGCGATCTGCCGCCCGCCGCGCACGGGCGCCGTGCCACTCGCTGTTCTCGGGCAAGTCGATGGCGCCTTCTCCGCGACCGCCTAGAAAGGTGCTCCACGTCCGGCCTCTGTTCAGTGCGAAGTCGCAGGCAGGGACGGTGAACGGGCGCGAACCACGTCAACTGGAACTCGGAGGCGGCGATGGGGCGGTTCTCCAAATCGCAGATCGGTGCTAGACACCATACCGGAACGCGGATGTGGCTTGGCTTCCGCACCAACTCGGTTGGCAGAAACCGCAAATTGTTCTGTCGAAAAGCCCCATCAGATCGACTCTGGATCAGAAGGTTCCTGGTTCGACCCCAGGAGGGGCAATTACAAAGCGCTGCAACGACTTAGGTCGCTGCAGCGCTTTGTGTATTTAGTGAACGGCGTGTCGATCCCCAGTTCACAGTCGTTCAGATCATCCCCAGTCGCAGGGTCCGTGGTGACATGCTGACCAAACTCCAGGTCGCTCCCTACCTCGCCGAACTGCGGGACAGCGCGGATGCGGCGCTCCACCTGCTGGACCGTGTCGAGGGAGCGGCGACCCAGTGGCTCGTTCTCGAGGCGGAGCTCGAATCACTCTCGCGGTCTCGGGCAGCACACGACCGCGACAAATTCAGCGAACGGCTCTTGGCCTCCAGCCTATTGCAAACAGAGATGTTCGACGCCCTTGAGGCTTTCTTGGCGATCTGGGCGCGGATCTCGCTGCTGGTCTTTCCCACGAAGGGGCGCGATGACTTGACTGACTTTCGAAAGTTGCGCGGCCAAACCCTTCGACGGCTCTTACGGTTAAAGCATGCCGGTACGCTCAAGAACCGAGCGCTTCGCGATGCATGGATGCACTTCGACGAGCGGATGGATCGTGCGGTTCTGGGCGGCTATCTGGGTGGCCGGCAGCGATTCACTGCCGACGCAGACCCGAGCCGGCTCGCGACCAACGTGCTGCGGCTGATCGCTGTGAAGACTCTTGCGGTGCACTTTCGTGATCAGGATGGCGCAGCGCGAAGCACAAGTCTGCCTGCGCTGCGTACGGCGCTTGAAGATCTCGAGCGTTGCCTCAAGCAGGCGTGGCGAAACGCCGACGCACTTGCGGGAGGTCTCGTCAAGAAGTGTGTAAACGCACGTCAGGCGGCGGCCTTCTGGGTGGATGACTCGGTGGACACTTCGCCCCCATCGACGTAACGATGGCCATCGAAGACATCGCGGCACTGTTCCGGCGCGTTGAGCTTCCGAAAGCGCTGCTCCGCCACACGCAGCCGCCGCCAGATAATCGCTTCCGCGCGCTCGACTGTCTTGAAGCGCTTCGCGGCGCTGGTACGTAACCGCACCGCCGCAAATGCGGACTCGACGACGTTCGTGGGGCGGAGATGGCGCCAGGGCTCCTTCGGAAACTGGTAGTAGGTCAGCATACGCGCCCAGTCCCGGTCCAAGCGGTCGCAGGCCTTCGGAAAACGCCGGCGATAGGCGCGAGGGAAGCACTGGCGTTCCTCCTCGGCCGTCGCGACCGATTCGGCGGCGGCGATGCGTTGCACGGCCGCCTGGACGTCGGCTTGCGGCTTGAGCGGGACGGCATCGACGCCGTTCCGGAGCTGGTGATTCCAGCCGCGTTGCGCTGCCGCCTGCGGCCACCCCTGACCGACGGCGTTCCAGAGGCCCAACGCGCCGTCGCCGATGACACACGCCGGGGCCCGGAGCCCGCGCGCCGTCAGGTCGCGCAGGAGCTCGGCCCAGCGTTCGGTCGATGCCCGATGCCCGCTCTCGACCGCCAGCACCACCTTGCTCCCGTCCGCGAGCGCCGCGATCAGCACGCGTCACGCCGCGTTCGTCGACGCCAAACCGGCCTTCACGTAGATCCCGTCCGCCCACCCGGACACCGGCTCGAGCGGCGTGAGGTCCTCGCGGCGCCACCGCACGGAATCCCGTGGCCAGTCTTCCGTCAGGCGCTGGACGCGGCTCGCGCTCAGCGGCGCGCCCTCCCCGCGCAGCCCGCGCAACGCCAGGGTGAAGTCGCCACTCGAGAGCCCGTGCAGGTAGAGCTCCGGGAGCCGCGTCGCCACCTCCGGGGGGCGGCGCTGGCACAGCGGCAGGAGGCGGCTCGCACAGCGCGCAGCGCGCCCGCGCACCCGTGGCCGCCGCACGGTGATCGTGCCGTTCATCAGCGCGCCGTGGCGTGGCTTCCCGTACCTATTACGATCGCCCACCGCCTCCGCCGCGCGGCGTTCATGGCGGCCTCGCCCCAACCGGGCGTCCACGTCTTCTTCCAAGACGCGCTGGAGACAGGTCTGCCCTTGCTCACGAATGACCGTGTCGAGCGTGCGCCACGTCGGGCGTAACGTGGACGATGGGATGTCGATCTTCCTCACGGGCGGTGGCTCCTTTTCGTGGCCGGGATTCTCCCGGGGGTGATGGGCTCACCCGAGAAGGGGCCACCGTCTGCCGTTCATTTCCACACTTTTTGACAGTACCTCAATCGGTTGGCGCAGCACGCGCGGGCACGTGCGCGGCTTGTCCGCACCACGTGTTCTGCGAAGTGTGGTTCAGGTGCGAAACAACCTCTTTCACGGCTGTAAGTATCCAATTCCGACTGCCAATGAGCCGAGCCGAAACGCTTTGCTGCTTAGGCACGGCCTGATAATTCTCGAGGCTTGTTTGGCTTTAGAGGGCGAGCGCGCGCGCGAGGTCCGGACGCGGTTTGACGAGCCGCTGTTTCCTTGGTCGACTGGCATTTGATAGAGGCCCGTCATCGTGCGATGGCGCGAGCCTCGCGGCCGAGCATCGTTAGATTACCGTAGCAGGCTCTCCCGTCTAAAGCGAAAGGCGTTTAACTCCAATGAGGACAATGGTATACGGTATGTCTTCGGTGCGCGCTGCTTTTGAAGTTGCGTCTGCTCGCCCTCGTTTTCGGCTAGACTGTTGCGTCTCGCCGTGGAACGAAGTCAATTACATTAGGTAGCACCATGCTACCACAGCAGAACGGACCTGGATTAACAGTCGACGAGGGAATCGATCTGATCCGTGCGAAAGCGGCGGCGAATTCCCTCGTATTTGCAAAGGCGGCGAGGGCCAACATTGAGAACTACGACTGCGACGTCTACGAGGTCGCCGAGATGCTCGCCCATGTGAGCAAATGGGACATGCTTGAGCAGCCCACTCCTGCAAAGCAATTCCCCGACTGCGTCATGTACACATTCCGACTGCATGGCTACCCTAGCACCCTTGACGTCGGGGATTGGTACAGCCACGTGGCGGTCAACAGCGTGACGAAGAATGTGGTCGTGTTGGCGTCCTGGAAGCCTTTTTGAACCGCGCGAGCGGAGATAACGATGCAAGACTTTAAGTGTCCGATGTGTAGCTCGGACAACACCACAACTGCCGGCGCATCGACGCAAGCTGACAGCTTTACCTGCGCAGCATGTGGGTTCGAGTTCTCTACTTTCGAGCAAGTCGCAGGAGCGCAGCGTGCTCGTGTGGCGCAGCGCGCGCTTGAGCTCGGGCTGTTCGCACCCGCAGAGATAAAGGGAATTCGGGACAGCTACGGTCTTACCCAAGAGCAGTTTGAGCGAGCGCTGGGCGTCGGGCGAAAGACAGTTGTTCGATGGGAGAGAGGAACGATTCCTCCCAGTGGCGCGGCGCATTCGCTGCTTTGGATGGCCAAGTTCGAACGCACCGCCTTCGTTGCGCTAGCACGGAAGAACGGAGTGGACGCTTCGCCACGGACTACTGTTTTGCCGCTCCCTACCAGCTCAGAACGACGGAACCGAGTCTGGCTAGTCATGGCTGGTCGACGCATAGAATCAGAGACTATCGTGCCTAGCGCTACTATCGAGATTCGGAAGCGCGATGACCTTTTAATGTCGGTATGAGTATCCTGCTGAAGATCGCCCAGGTGATCGTCGAGTCGATCACCTTCGCGCACCGCCCAGACTACCTTGCTGTGCTGCCAAGCGAGGTCGGCAACGAGCAAGCGGTAGAGTTTGAAACGGCAATGGAAATCGTCAATCAACCACCCGCCGGTATCGTGAGACTTCGGGTGTTTACCAAGTCCGCAGCCGATGGCGAGCCAGAGAAGTACTCATTCGATCTTCGCCTTGTCGCGATTTTGGAGTTTACGGAAGACGTGCCGAGCAATGCGGAAGAGCACCGACAGGTTGTCGCTTCCGGCGTTGCCACCCTGATGCCATTTGCTAGGCAAGTGATCGCGTCGCTGACCAGTCAGGGAAGGTTTGGGGCGGTCTACCTCCCATCTATGAACGTGCACATGCTCCTGCAGTCACTTAATGATGCAGCCGAACATACGGGCGGACAGGCAGCCGGCGAGGACTCTCCAAACTAGCGCAGTTCGGTCTCCCGACCCGCGTGGCGCCGTCATTTCTCTTTAGCGAGGATGGTCACCGATGGACTTGCTGGCCAACGCTGTCGACGCCATTCAGGTCGGTGTCGAGGACTACCATGTGGGTACGCGGCCGCGCGTGCTGGCGGCGGTCCGAAACATCCACGCGGGCATTCTCCTGTTGCTCAAGCACACCATCCTGCAGAAGGTGCCGGGCGAGGCAGGCGAACACCTGATCAAGGCCATGGTGGAGCCGGTCCTCGACCCCTCTGGCCAGGTCGTCTACCGCGGAACGGGCAAGAAGACCATCGACGCGCAGCAGATCCAGCAGCGCTGTACCGCCATTGGTATTGCCCTCGACTGGGCGGCACTGCGGCGAATCGGTGCAGTACGGAACGAGGTGGAGCATTACAGCACGCAGCTCTCCTTGCCGGCCATCGCGGACGTCATCACCTCCGCCATGGTATTGGTGCGACGGATCGCGGACGAGCACCTCGGTGTGGAGCCGCGCGAGTTGATGGGGCGGGACACGTGGGACGCGATGCTAAAGGTAGCGACGGTGCACTCCGAGGAGAGACACGCCTGCGATGAAGCGCTGAGTGCTGTCTCTTGGGAGTCGGAGACCCTCGCCAAAGGCATCCGAAACGTCAGGTGCGCGGCCTGTGCGTCTGATCTGCTGCGTCCGTCGGACGAGGCCGCGTCGTTCGACGACGTGGTGCTGATCTGCCGCGCGTGCGGCGCGTCGCTCGAGGCGGATCGCGCGATCCCCCAAGCGGTGGCGTCGGAACTCGCGTGGGACGACTACTTCGCCGTGACCGACGGCGCGGACGAAGTGATCGGGACGTGCCCCTCTTGCGGCAATGAGGCCTACGTGGACGCCGAGAATCGGTGTGCACGGTGCGGTGAGTCGGTGGACCGGCGGTGCGACCGGTGCCACGGAGAAATTCTGCTGTCCGAACTGTACTCGGCGCCGTTGTGCGGGTACTGCGACCATGTCATGTCGAAAGACGACTAGCGCAGTTGTGATCGACGGATGCGCGGGGGCCATCCGACCATCGGGGTGACGTGCGGCGCGCCAATGGTGTGAGATGGGTAAGTGGGGTTCTCGACGTCAAGCCACCGTTTCGGTGCGAATTCGCAGGCCGGGAGGGCCGGTTCCGGCGCCCGGCGCGCCCGCGGGGGCTCGACTACGATACGAAATAGGTGATTCGACGGGCGGCAGTCGCGGAGACGGTCGTCGGATACGCCGAGTGACCGCCGACGAGCCGAGGCGGCGCGGGTCTTCCACCCGTTTCGAGAGGCGATGCACGCCGCGGGAAGCGGCAAAGAGGGCGTCCGGCCGAACTCGGAATCGAGACAAGCCTACGACCTCGCCCCGCAAGTTTCTGAAGCCAACACCGTGGGTGATGAGGCCGGCTTGGCCGTAAAGGCAAATCGCTGGGCAATAATCGCAACTCCGCTACCCAGACCCGATCAATCAGATCGACTCTGGATCAGAAGGTTCCTGGTTCGACCCCAGGAGGGGCAATAGTACTTCAAATGCAAGCGCCGCCGTCACTTACGAGTGAGGGCGGCGTTTGTGTGTTCCGGGATAAGGTGGTGCGATTCCTGGTTCGCCCGGACGGTCTGTTTGGCATGCCACCAGACTGGAATACTTGACGGCTCATTCGATTGTGTCCATAGTTCATGAACACTGGACACGGAGCCTGCTCTGCCGCTCAAGCCCGCTGATGTCGCCGTTGCCCTCCAACTGTCGCTCACGCCCGATGCGCCCTACCGGGAATTGGCGGGGGCCGTGGGCATCTCCCATGGCGAGGCGCACAACGCGGTCCGGCGTCTGCAGGCCGCGCGGCTCCTTCGCGCCGGCTCGCGGACGGTCAAGCCGGAGGCGCTCCTCGAATTCCTGTTCGGTGGCGTCCCCTATGTGTTTGCCGTCACACCAGGCGCCGAGGTGCGTGGTGTGCCCACGGCACACGCCGCGCCACCGCTGGCCGTCGATTTCACCGGGGCAGACGCCTACGTCTGGCCGTCAGCAGCGGGGAGGGTTCGCGGAGAAACGCTCGAGCCATTATACGCCGGAGCCGTGCATACGGCGACGATGAATCCAGCACTGTACGAGCTCCTCGCACTGGTAGACGCTCTGCGCGCCGGGCGCGCGCGCGAACGACAAAGGGCCCGTGACTTTCTCCGGCAGCGGCTCGGCGCGGCGGCATGATCGTCCACCTCGATCATCCCAATGCGCAGCAAGTCCGGCGTACTGCCGTCGCGCTGGGCGAACTCGTACACGAGGTCGTCTTTGTCGGCGGACAGATGGTGCCGTTCTACATCTCTGACCGCGGCCTGCACCGCCTGCGTCCCACCGACGACGTCGACGTGGTTGTTGCGTGCCACACCAGGCATGCCTATCACGCGTTCGCACAGCGACTGCAGGCGCTCGGATTTCGC
>JAAVWC010000045.1 GCA_023910675.1 Gemmatimonas sp. | reverse complement strand
TCGAGCGCGCAGCGCGTTCGCGACCTGAACGACGTCGATCTCAACAAGCTCCGTCAGGAAATCGAGCGCAATTTCCGCGTCGAAGGTGCGTTGCGCACTGAAGTCGCGATGAATATCAAGCGCCTCATGGACATCGGCTCGTACCGTGGCACGCGCCACCGTCGCGGGCTTCCCGTGCGCGGGCAGCGCACGCACACGAACGCGCGCACCAAGAAGGGGCCGCGCCGCGCCATTGCGGGCAAGAAGAAGGTGACCAAGTAAGCCATGGCTACCGCAAAGAAAACCAAGCGCGTCGTCGAGGCCGAAGGCATTGCCCACGTCAGCGCCACGTTCAACAACACGACCATCACGATCACCGATATGCATGGCAATGCGGTCTCGTGGGGCTCCGCCGGCAAGGCGGGCTTCAAGGGGTCGAAGAAGTCCACGCCGTTCGCCGCCACGGTGGCCTCCGAACAGTGCGCGCGCGAAGCGCTCACGGCCGGGGTGCGCCGCGTGCATGTGCGCGTGCAGGGTCCGGGTTCCGGCCGCGAATCGGCCATCCAGGCGCTCGCCGCTGCCGGTCTCCAGGTGAAGTCCATTCGCGACGTCACCCCGATTCCGCACAACGGCTGCCGTCCCCCCAAGCGCCGGAGGGTTTGATCCATGGCCCGTTATACTGGTCCCAGCTGCCGTCAGTGCCGTCGTGAGGGCGCCAAGCTCTTCCTGAAGGGCACCAAGTGCTTCACTGAAAAGTGCCCCGTGGAGCGTCGTCCGTACGCCCCGGGTCAGCACGGTCAGGCCACGGCGCGCCGCAAGAAGATGTCGGAATTCGCCAAGCAGCTGCGCGAGAAGCAGAAGATCAAGCGCATCTATGGCATCTCCGAGAAGCAGTTCCGCAACACGTTCGAGCGCGTCGCCACACAGGCCGGCATCACCGGTCACAACCTGCTCGCCGCGCTCGAAACCCGTCTCGACAATGTGGTGTACCGCATGGGCTTCGCGCCCAGCCGCAAGGCCGCGCGTCAGCTCATCCGCCACCGCCACATCGAAGTGAAGGGTCGCCTCCTCGACATCCCGTCGTACCAAGTGCGTCCGGGTGAGGAAGTGCGCGTCAAGCAGAGCTCGCGCGAGCTCGTGCTCGTGATGAGCGCGATGGAGCAGGCGTCGCGTGGTGGCTCGCTCTCGTGGATCGCGGTCGACAAGGAGTCGTTCAGCGGCCGCGTGCTCGAGAAGCCGCAGCGTACGAGCATCCCGCTCGCCGCGCAGGAACAGCTCGTCGTCGAACTGTACTCGAAGTAACGCAGTAGCTGGTCGGGGCCCGAACCCCTCTACGGGGCTGCCGCGCGTTCGGGGCGAGGCAGCGCGTCGTCGGTACGATACCGGCGTGACCTTTTTTCTTCAGACTCTCCATGGCAACTATCGATCTTTCCGGGCTGGTCCGTCCGCAGCTGGTTGAAGCAACCAAGCGCGAGGACAATCCCAATCTGGCCGAATTCCGTCTGCAGCCGCTCGAGCGCGGCTTCGGGCACACCCTGGGCAACGCGATGCGCCGACTGCTCCTGTCGTCGCTCCGCGGCTCCGCCGTGTGGGCGTTCCGTATCGATGGCGTGCTGCATGAGCACCAGACCATCGGCGGCGTCGTGGAAGACGTCCACCAGATCATCGGGAATCTCAAGACGCTCACCCTGTCCCTCCCTGACGAAGTCGAGCAGACCGTGCTCCGCATCGTCAAGTCGGGCCCGGGCACCGTCACCGCGGCAGACATCATCGCCACCGGCGGCGTGCGCGTCATCGACCCCTCGCACCATCTCTTCACCATCACCGACGAGCGCGACTTCACCGTCGAACTCTACGTGAACAAGGGACGCGGCTACGTCGAGAGCGACCAGCACCCGGCCGACAAGAACCTCCCGGTCGATGTCGTGCGGATCGACGCCATCTACAACCCGGTCCGTCGTGCCAACTTCACCGTCGCGGAAACCCGCGTCGGGCAGCGCACCGACTACGACCGTCTCACGCTCACCGTCGAAACCAACGGCACGATGTCGCCCGAGGAATCCGTGAGCTATGCGGCAGCCCTCGCCCAAACCCACTTCCAGTACTTCGTGGGCTTCGGGTCGTCGGCCTCCGCGCAGCCCGGCGCGGCCGGCGATGGCGCCAACTCGGATGCCATCCGTCTCGCTGAGCTGTTCCGCACCCCCATCGACGACCTCGAATTGTCGGTTCGCTCCGTCAATTCACTCAAGAACTCCAACATCCGCTCGCTCGGCGATCTGGTTCGCCAGACCGAGGCGCAAATCCTTCAGGTCAAGAACTTCGGGAAGAAGTCCCTGCAGGAAATCGCCGCGCTGCTCGAGAAGGAAGGGCTCAACTTCGGCATGCGCTATGAGGAATCCACGGACGGTGTCCGTATCCTCGACATGGGCACCCCGCCCAGCCGCGCTGCCGAGAACGCGCCCGACGACGACGAAGACGAGGATTGAACTCCCATGCGCCATCGTAAGGCCAACCGCCAGCTTCGGCGGACCAGTGAGCAGCGCCTCGCGCTGCTTCGCAACCTCGCAACCTCGCTCATTGAGCAGGGCGCGATCGAGACGACCGAGGCCAAGGCCAAGGAGCTCCGCCCGTTCGTCGAAAAGCTCATCACCAAGGCCCGCTCCGGCACGCTCCACGCGCGCCGGCTCGCCGGACGGCACGTGCACAAGCGTGAAGCCGCGGACAAGCTCTTCCAAGAGCTCGGCCCCGCCTTCGCGACGCGTCCGGGCGGCTACACGCGTATTCTCAAGACCGGCCACCGCAAAGGTGACGGGGCTGAAATGGCGCGCATCGAACTGATCCTGAGCTGAGGCAGACACCCATGGCTATCAATCGCAATCGCTGCTACAGCTGCGGCAAGGGTGTTGCCTTCGGCAACAACGTCTCGCACGCCAACAACAAGACGCGTCGTACCTGGAAGCCCAACCTCCAGGTCGTGCGTACGCTCGAAGCGGGCAAGGTCATCAAGGTGAAGGTCTGCACTCGCTGCCTCGCCGCCGGCAAGGTGCCGAGGGCACCGCGCGGTCAGGTCGCCGTCGCGTAATTCGCCCATCGTTGTGCACCTCGCGGGGAGCTCGCTCACAAGCGGTCTCCCCGCGTCGTGTATCCAACAGCAGGCAAGTCGGGTTCACCGGTGCCACCTCTGTGGCGGACCGCCCGCCACTCGCCTACAACACTGAACGGATCCGCTCGTGACCAAAACCGCGCTCATCACCGGGATCACCGGACAAGACGGCTCGTATCTCGCCGAGCAACTCCTCGACAAAGGCTATCGTGTCGTCGGCGTCGTACGCCGCTCATCGACCACGCCGTACGAGCGCATTGCGCACCTCGTCGATCGCGTCGAACTCGTCTCCGCTGATCTCCTCGACCAGACGTCGCTCACGGATGTCGTACAAGCCGCCGCGCCCGACGAGATTTACAATCTCGCCGCGCAAAGCTTTGTGCAGACCTCGTGGAATCAGCCCGTGCTGACCGGGGAATTCACCGCACTCGGCGTCACGCGCATGCTCGAAGCACTGCGCAAAGGTGCTCCCAAAGCGCGCTTCTATCAGGCCAGCTCGAGCGAACAGTTCGGCAAAGTGGTGGAAACACCGCAGCGCGAAAGCACCCCGTTCTACCCACGCTCGCCATATGGCGTCGCCAAAGTGTACGGGCACTGGATCACGGTGAATTATCGCGAGAGTTTCGATCTGTACGCGGTGAGCGGCATTCTGTTCAATCACGAATCGCCGCGCCGTGGTCTCGAGTTCGTCACGCGCAAAATCTCCGACGGCGTCGCCCGCATCAAGCTCGGATTGCAGCACGAGTTGCGGCTCGGCAATCTCGACGCGCGGCGCGACTGGGGCTTCGCTGGTGACTACGTCGATGCCATGTGGCGCATGCTGCAGCAGGACGAGCCCGATGACTATGTCATCGGCACTGGCGAGACATACTCCGTGCGGGAGTTCTGCGACCTCGCCTTTGGCGCCGCCGGCCTCGATTATCGCAACCACGTCGTACAGGACGAGCGTTTCTTCCGCCCCGCTGAAGTCGATCTGCTCGTGGCCGATCCGGCAAAGTCCAAGACACAGCTGGGCTGGACGCCAAAAGTGAACTTCCGTCAGCTCGTCGAGATGATGGTCGAGGCCGACCTCGCACGGTACCATCGCGCACAGTGAGCGCGACCGACGGGCGTCCGCTCGGGCGCGTGCTCGTCACCGGGGCCGCTGGCTTCGTCGGCCAGTGGCTTCTCCCGGCGCTCGCCGCGGAGGGGGCCGAGCTGTTCGCCCTCGCGACCGATCCGAACCTACCGTCGGCCTCACCGCGCGTTCCGCCCGAACCGTCAGGGGTCACCTGGCTGCTCGGCGACCTGCGGGACGACGCGTATGTGCGCCATGCCGTCCAGACGGCGCGCCCGGATACCATCATTCACCTCGCCGCGATTTCACACTTGCCCACCGCCGCGGCCGATCCGGCGCTCGCATGGGACGTGAATGTCACGGCGACCGCCCGGCTGCTTCATCACGTCGAGCAGCAACGCGCGGCGGTGAACCCGACGGTGCTCATCGTCGGCAGCGCCGAGCAGTATGGCCGCGACGCATCGCACACGATGCCGCTGGTCGAGACGGCGGTACAGGCTCCGCGCACTATCTACGCCGCCACTAAGGCCGCCCAGGAAGTGCTGGCGCTGCAATTGTGGCGGGCAACGGCGCTGCCGGTGGTCGTGGCACGGAGCTTCAACCACAGTGGAGCAGGGCAGCCCCCGCGCTTTCTGCTCCCCGCGCTCGCCCACCGCGCCCGCGAGCTGGCTAGCGCACCCGCTGGTACCCCCATGCCGGTCGGAAATCGTTCGCCGGTCCGCGATTTCCTGCATGTAAGTGACGTGGTAGCTGCGTATATTTCCCTCTGTCAGCGGGGCACGCCCGGCGAGGCGTACAACGTGGCCAGTGGCACCGGATGGTCGGTGCAGCAGGTGCTCGACAAGGTGCTGGCGCGCACAGGTTCGCGCGCCGTGCCCACCGAAGATCCCGCACTGGTCCGACCGGTTGACGTCCCCGTGCTTATCGGGGATCCGCGAAAGTTGCAGCACGCCACTGATTGGCGTGCGCAGCGTTCACTCGACGACGACATCATCGAAGACCTCCTCCATGCCGCGACGTTCTGACCTGCACCGGATTCTCGTGATCGGCTCCGGGCCGATCGTGATCGGGCAGGCCGCTGAGTTTGATTATTCCGGGACGCAGGCCACCAAGGCGCTGCGCGAGGAAGGCTATGAAGTCATCCTCGTCAATTCCAATCCGGCGACGATCATGACCGATCCGGAGTTCGCCGATCGAACGTACGTCGAACCGGTGACGCCGGAATTCGTGGAGAAGGTCATCGCGAAGGAACGCCCGGATGCCGTGCTCCCCACCATGGGCGGGCAGACGGCACTCAACGTGGCGCTCGCACTGTACGACAGCGGGGTGCTCGACAAGTACGGCTGCCAGCTCATCGGCGCCAATGCACGCGCCATCCGTGTTGCCGAAGATCGCAAGCTCTTCGCCGATGCGATGGAGAAGATTGGGCTCAAGTGCCCCACCGGTACAACGGTCACCTCAATCGACGAAGCGATGGCAGCCGTCGAGAATACCGGTTTCCCCGCCATCATCCGCCCGTCGTTCACGCTCGGCGGCACGGGCGGTGGTATCGCGTACAACCGCGAAGAGTTCGACACGATGGTGCGTCGCGGACTCGACCTGTCGCCGGTGCATTCGGTGCTCATCGAGCGCTCACTCCTCGGCTGGAAAGAGTACGAGCTCGAAGTCATGCGCGACTGCGCCGACAACGTCGTCATCGTCTGCTCGATCGAGAATCTCGATCCCATGGGCGTGCACACCGGTGATTCCATCACCGTCGCACCGGCCATGACGCTCACCGATCGCGAGTATCAGGTGATGCGCGATGCCGCCGTTGCGATCATTCGCGAGATCGGCGTGGATGCCGGTGGCTGCAATGTGCAGTTCGCCGTCAATCCGGTGAACGGCGAACTCATCGTCATCGAGATGAACCCGCGCGTGTCGCGCTCATCGGCGCTCGCGTCCAAGGCCACTGGCTTCCCCATCGCGCGCATCGGCGCCAAGCTCGCCGTCGGCTATACGCTCGACGAAGTCCCCAACGACATCACGAAGACCACGCCCGCGAGCTTCGAACCGGTTCTCGACTACGTGATCGTGAAGTGCCCGCGCTTCGCGTTTGAAAAGTTCGTATCAAGTGATCCGGGGCTCACCACGCAGATGAAGTCCGTGGGCGAGTCCATGGCCATCGGCCGCACGTTCAAGGAAGCCTTCCAGAAGGCCCTGCGTGCCCTCGAAACCGACCGCAGCGGCTGGACCATCGGCGAGCGCCTGGTGGATGACCGCCTCACCGAAGGCTCGAAGGAAGAGCTGCGCGGGGCGCTGCGTCGTCCCACGCCCGAGCGTATCTTCCAGCTCAAGCGCGCGATGATGCTGGGCATGTCCACCGCTGAGCTGCACGAGATCAGTGGGGTCGATCCGTGGTTCCTCGAACAGATGAAGGAACTGCTCGAAGCTGAATCGTGGTATCAGCAGCAGACACAGATCGACGCCGATACCATGCGGCGCATGAAGCGGTTCGGCTTCTCCGATCGTCAGCTCGCGTCGTTGCGCGGGCAAACCGAGACCGAGGCGCGTACGCTGCGCTGGTCGCTCGGCGTCCGTCCGGCGTACAAGATGATCGATACCTGTGCCGGTGAATTCCCATCGAGCACGCCGTATCTCTACGGTTGCTATGACGAAGAGAGCGAAGCCGCGACCGAGGGACGGAAGAAAGTTGTCATTCTCGGATCGGGGCCCAACCGCATCGGCCAGGGCGTCGAGTTCGACTACTGCTGCGTGCGCGCCGTGCTGGCGCTGCGCGAGCAGGGCTACGAGACCATCATGGTCAACTCGAATCCGGAAACGGTTTCGACCGACTTCGACATCTCCGACAAGTTGTACTTCGAGCCGTTGACGCTCGAGGACGTGCTCGAAATCGTCCAGCGCGAAAACCCCCTCGGCGTCATCGTGCAGCTCGGTGGACAAACGCCCCTCAAGCTGACCCGTCCGCTCGAGGCTGCTGGGGTCACCATCCTCGGCACGTCGCCCGACGCCATCGACGCGGCAGAAGATCGCCGGCGCTTCGAAGTCATTGCGCGCGAACTCGGCATCGAGCAGCCCGCGAACGGCACCGCCACGAGCGTCGACGAAGCCGTGGTCATCGCCAAGCACATCGGCTTCCCGGTACTCGTGCGCCCGTCGTACGTGCTCGGCGGTCGCGCCATGGAGATCGTGCACGACGAAGCGTCGTTGCGTGAGTACTTCGAGCGCGCCGCGCGCGTGTCCGAAGACCGCCCCGTGCTCGTCGATCGTTTCCTGGAGGATGCGTTCGAAGCCGATGTGGATGCACTCTCCGACGGCACCAACGTGGTCATCGGGGCGGTCATGGAGCATATCGAGAGTGCCGGTATCCACTCCGGCGACTCGGCATGCATTCTGCCGCCGTATCTCATTCCGGCCGAAGCCGTCGCGCAGATGAAGGCGCACACCGTCGCGTTTGCGCGCAAGCTCGGTGTCGTCGGCCTCATCAATGTGCAGTACGCCTACAAGGACGGCGTGGTATACGTCATCGAGGTGAACCCGCGTGCGTCGCGCACGGCGCCGTTCGTATCCAAGGCCATCGGCGTGTCGTTACCTTCGGTGGCGGCGCGCCTCATGCTCGGGGAAACGCTGGCCGACGTCGGCTTTACCGAAGAAATCATCCCGCCGTACACGAGCGTGAAGGAAGCCGTCTTCCCGTTCAACAAGTTCCGCGAGTTCGATCCCGTGCTCAGCCCGGAAATGCGCTCCACCGGTGAAGTGATGGGCATCGACGATGACTTCGGCGCGGCGTTCCTCAAGTCGCAGATCGCGGCGGACAACGCGCTGCCGAAGGAAGGCGCGGTCTTCTTCACCGTGAACGATGCGGATAAACCCGCAGCGGCACGACTCGCGGCGCGCTTCCACGAGTTCGGGTTCACTGTGTATGCCACCAGCGGTACGGCGGCGTTCTTCCGCGCGCAGGGCGTGCCCGTCACGTCGGTACTCAAGGTGCATGAAGGACGTCCACACGGCGTCGACATGATCCTCAACGGCGAGATTCAGTTGCTCGTCAACACGCCCCTCGGCAAGCACGCGCAGGTCGACGATGAGAAGTTGCGGCAGGCGGCAATCTCCAACCGCGTGCCCTACACGACGACGTTGACGGCTGCCAGCGCCGCCGTCGAAGCGATCGCGTCACGTCGCACTCGTGAACCGGGGGTGCGCTCGTTGCAGGAATGGCACGCCATTCTGGCGACGTCGCAGGCCGCGAAGGCCGCTGGAGTCGCGTGAGTACGGGCACGATCCCGGGGATGATTGCCCGCGCCGGCGAAGGACAGGTCGGCGCGGCGGTCACCCTTGGTGCCGGGGCCTTGGTGCACGAGTCGGCGTACGTCGACGACGGCGCCTGCATTGGCGACCAGTCGCGCGTCTGGCATTTCTGTCACGTGAACGGGGGCGCCGTGATCGGCAAACGCTGTTCCTTGGGGCAGAATGTGGTCGTCATGAACGGTGTGATCGTCGGAGATAACGCGAAGATCCAGAACAATGTGTCGTTGTACGAAGGCGTCGAGTTGGAAGACGATGTGTTCTGCGGACCCTCCATGGTGTTCACGAACGTCTACAATCCGCGCAGTGCGGTGTCGCGCAAGAACGAGTATCGTCGCACGTTGGTGAAGCGTGGGGCGAGTATTGGTGCCAATGCCACGATCATCTGTGGGGCGACCATCGGACGGTACGCGTTTATCGGTGCGGGCGCCGTGATCAATCGTGATGTCCCCGACTACGCGCTCATGGCGGGCGTGCCGGCCCGTCAGATCGGCTGGATGTCAGAAGCAGGCTACCGGCTCGAGATCGTGGTCCCGGCAGGGAACGCGTACTCGGCAGAACGGCTGCGCTGCAGCGGAACCGGCGCGCTCTACGAGCGTCGCGGAACCGTCGTGACGCGCCTCGAGGAACAAGCGTGACCACCAAGCACATCCCCGAAGGACAACGGATTCGCATTGCGTTGCTCGGGTGCGGCCGCATCAGCAAGAATCACTTCGACGCGATCGCCCGCATCCCCGACCTCGAACTCGTATCGGTGTGCGACAGCGTCAGCGAGCGCGCCGAGCAGGCGGGGGCGGCGAACAATGTGCCGTGGTTCACCAGCTACGAGCAGATGCTCGACGACGTACCCAGCGACGCGGTGGTCATCGCCACACCCAGTGGGTTGCATCCGCAACATGGCATTGTGGCGGCCAAGGCGGGACGTCACGTCATCAGCGAAAAGCCCATGGCCATCTCGCTCGCCGCTGCCGATGCCTTGGTGCAGGCGTGCGATGACCATCACGTGCACCTGTTCGTCGTCAAGCAGAACCGGCTCAATCCGCCCATCGTGCTGCTCAAGCGTGCCATCGACAATGGCCGCTTTGGGCGCATCTACATGGCCAACTGCACAGTACGGTGGACGCGTCCGCAGGACTACTACGACCAGGCGCCGTGGCGCGGGACGTGGGAGTTCGACGGCGGGGCGTTCATGAACCAGGCATCGCATTATGTGGACCTCGTGCAGTGGCTCGTCGGTCCGGTCGAAAGCGTCATGGCCAAGACGGCAACGATGGCGCGGCGCATCGAGGCGGAAGACAGCGGCGTCGCCGTGCTCAAGTTCCGTTCGGGCGCTATCGGGACCATCGAGGTCACGATGCTCACCTTTCCCAAGAACCTCGAAGGATCGATCACGATTCTCGGTGAGAAGGGCACGGTCAAAATCGGCGGGACCGCCGTCAACAAGGTCGAGCATTGGCAGTTTGCCGACTACGACGACGATGACAAGCTGGTCGAGCAGTCCAACACCAATCCGCCGACGGTCTACGGGTTTGGTCACGAAGGGTACTATCGCAATGTCGTCTCCGTGCTGCGCGGGCAAGCGAAGCCGGATACGGACGGGCGCGCTGGTCGCAAGTCGTTGGAGCTCATTCTCGGTATCTACGAGTCAGCGAAGACGGGGCGCGATGTGCCCCTCCCGCTGCGCGTGAACATCTGATTCGCAGGTTCTCTCATGGCCGTACCTCTTCTTGATCTGAAGGCGCAACATGCGACCATCCGCGACGACGTCGTCTCGGCGCTCATGGATGTCGTCGATCAACAGGCCTTCATCCTCGGCGATCCGGTTGCGCAGCTCGAATGCAGCGTGGCGGGGCTGTCCCAGGTCAAATACGCTATCGGGTGCGCCAATGGCACCGACGCGATTCTGCTGGCGCTGCGTGCCTTGGGTGTTGGTCAGGGCGACGAAGTCATCACCACCCCGTTCACCTTCTTCGCGACCGGCGGTGCCGTGCATAACGTCGGCGCTCGACCGGTGTTCGTCGACATCGATCCACGCACGTACAACATCGATCCGGCGCTGATCGGCGCGGCGATCACGCCACGGAGCAAGGCGGTCATCGCCGTTGATCTCTTCGGGCAGATGGCGCCCATCGAACAGGTGGCCGCGGCCGGCAAGGGCCTGCCGGTCATCGAAGACGCGGCGCAGTCCATTGGGGCGAGCCGCGTCATCGACGGCAAGACGGTCATGGCTGGCGAAGCCGCCGCGATCGGCACGTACAGCTTCTTCCCGTCCAAGAACCTTGGCGGGTACGGCGACGGCGGCATGATGGTGACGCAGGACGAGGGGCTGTTCGAGGCGCTGATGAAGCTTCGCACGCATGGCAGCCGTCGGACGTATTACCACGAGATCGTCGGGTACAACAGCCGCCTCGACGCACTACAGGCGGCGGTACTTCGTGCCAAGCTTCCTCACCTCGAAGCGTGGAGTGCGGCGCGTCGGCGCAACGCCGCGTATTACGACGCGGCCTTCGCTGATGTGTCCGAGGTGACGACGCCATACGTCGATCCGGCCAACACGTCGATCTACAACCAGTACACCATCCGTGTCGCGCAGCGCGATGCGCTCCAGGCCTATCTCAAGGACCGTGGGGTCGGGTCCAACGTATACTATCCTCTACCGCTGCATCTGCAGCCGTGCTTTGCCTACCTCGGCTATACCCAAGGGCAGTGCCCGGTTGCCGAACGTGCGGCCAAAGAAGTGCTTTCGCTTCCGGTGTTCCCGGAACTCACCACTGCGCAGCTGGACGAGGTCATCGCCGCCGTGCGAGGCTTCTTCGGCCGCTGAGACCAATCTGCAAATGACTGAAACCGCATCGATGAAGGACCAACTCCTCGCCCGTATCTCCGACCGGTCGGCCGTGATCGGGGTGATCGGCTTGGGCTACGTCGGCCTGCCGCTCGCCATGGAGTTCGTCCAGGCGGGCTTTACGGTTGTTGGCTACGACGTCAGTCAGCGGGTGGTCGACCTGCTGATGGCGGGGCAGTCGCACATCCAGGACATCCCGGCCGAGACGGTGCACGATGCCGTTACCAAGGGGCGCTTTATCGCCACGGCCGTCGAAGACCGGCTGCGGGAGTGCGAAGCGATCTCCATTGCCGTGCCCACGCCGCTCTCCAAGACGCGCGACCCGGACATGGCGTTTGTGCTGAGCGCGGCCGACGCGATCGCACGGCAGGCCCACCCGGGGCTGTGCGTGGTGCTCGAGAGCACGACGTATCCGGGCACGACGCGCGAACTGCTGCAGCCGCGCCTTGAGGCGCAGGGGCTCATCGTCGGCCGCGACATTTTCGTGGCGTTCAGCCCCGAGCGGGTCGATCCGGGCAATCCGGTCTACCACACCAAGAACACCCCCAAGGTCGTCGGGGGCATCACGCCGGCGTGTGTGGAGGTGGCGACGGCGCTCTACCAGAGCTGCATCGACATCGTGGTGCCGGTCAGCTCACCGGAAGCCGCCGAGCTGGTGAAGCTGCTCGAAAACACCTTCCGGGCCGTGAACATCGGCCTGGTGAACGAAATCGCGATTGTGTGCGACAAACTGGGGGTGAACGTCTGGGAAGTGATCGACGCCGCCGCCACGAAGCCCTTCGGGTTCATGAAATTCACCCCGGGGCCCGGCATCGGCGGGCACTGCATCCCGCTCGATCCGCACTATCTCGCCTGGAAGATGCGCACGCTCAACTACAAGACGCGGTTCATCGACCTCGCCAGCGAGATCAACGCGCACATGCCGGAATGGGTTGTGCAGAAGGTGGCGGACGCACTCAACGAGGTGCGGAAAGCCGTACGTGGCAGCCGGTTGCTCGTGCTCGGTGTCGCGTACAAGCGCGATATCGATGACGTTCGCGAAAGCCCGGCCCTCGACGTCATCCGTCTTCTCGAAGAACGCGGCGCACACGTCGAATTCCACGATCCGTTTGTCCACGAGTTCCGCGAAGATGGGCACGTTCGCAAGGGCGTCGAGCTCAGCGATGAAATGCTGCGCTGGGCCGACGCGGTCGTGGTCATCACCGATCACAAGGTGGTGGACTACCAGCGGGTCGTCGATCACGCTACCCTCGTGGTAGACACGCGAAACGTGACCGCCCGCCTCACGCCGGGACGGGCGCGCATCATCCCGCTTGCCTCCGGGCCCGCCATGGGTGGGGCGAAGTGACCGTTTTCGTGGCCACGAACCTGCGTTGTACCTCACGGGAAACTATCACCGCATGAGTCATATTCCGAACCGCGTCGAATTCCGCCTGCTGGTGCTGCTCGCTGTCGCGACAGCGCTTGCAGGCTGTGGGCGCGGGTTCCAGCCGCGGGATTTTGCCACACCCGAGGCGCTCTTTCAGGCCACGTTGCTCGAGTTCCAGCAGAAGAAGTGGGATAACGCCCAGCTCGGCTTCGAGCGGCTCACCGGTGACTTGTCGTCGCGCGACCCGCTCTTGGCGCCGGCCTACTTCTATCTGGCCCTCACACACGAGCAGAAGCGCGAGTATTTGCTGGCGGCGCAGGCGTACGAACGCGTCACCGACGGGTTTCCCGACGACACGCTGGCCCCCACTGCTATGCTCGGTACCGGGCGCGCGTACCAGAGCCTGTGGCGTCGCCCGTCACTCGATGCCGAGCACGGGCAAAAGGCCGCGTCCATTCTGCGGGCGCTCCTGTCGTCGTATCCTGACGCCAAGGAAACGGCCGATGCCAAGCGACGCATCGCCCAGCTCGAAGAGTGGTTCGCGCAAAAAGAATACCTCACGGCGGTGCACTATATCAAAGTGCGTCCCGTCGTCGACGGCGCGATCATTTACCTGAAGGATATTGTCACGACGTATCCGAGCACGAAGGCCGCTCGACTGTCGTGGCTGCGGTTGCACGAGCTGTACACCAAAATCCGCTGGAAAGAAGACGCCGCGGAAACGTGCGCGGCAATGTTCAAGGCTTACCCCGGCGATGCCGAGGTCAAGTCCGCCTGCGGAACCGCCGCGGCCGATACTGCGACCGCAGCCAAGGTCCCACCCGCCGCCGTGTCCTCACCGGTGGCGTACGCGCGACCGGCGCCATCCCCAACCCGCTGAACGCTCCACCCGTGCGCATTGGCCTGTTTGGCGGCACCTTCGATCCGCCGCATATTGGCCATCTGTTGAGTGCGCAGGATGCGCTTGAGAGGCTGCAGCTCGATCGCCTGCTGGTCATCCCGGCAGCGCAGCAGCCCCTCAAGGGAGCAGAGCAGACGACGGCCGCGCATCGCCTGGCCATGGTCCGCGCTTGCTTCGACGGCATCCCGGGTGTTGAGGTAGACCCCGTCGAAATCACACGGGGCGGGTTATCATTCATGGTTGACACCGTGGAGGACGTGCGTCGGCGATGGCCGAAGGCAGACCTCCACCTCCTGATCGGTAGTGACGTGGTCCCCACGTTGCCCCGCTGGAAGGAGCCGGAACGGTTGCTGGGTATGGTGCGACTCGTCGTGCTGTATCGTGACACCGACGGTACCCTCCCGCCCGAGCCGGAGATTCACGGTGGCGTGCGCGCGAGAGCGCTGGCGTCCCGCCGGGTGGATGTGTCGTCAACCGAAGTCAGGGCACGGGTTCGTGAGGGGCGCTCCGTACGGGGCTTCGTGACCGAGTCCGTGGCGACGTACATAGAATCCACCGGGTTGTATCTCCAGAATTCCCGGATACCGGATCGCGCGGACCCCTGATCGCCCTCGGGCGCAGGGGCACCGGCGAACGGTGTCCTCGCCTATGAGGTCCAGAGATCCGTATGCTGAAGGGCTTGATCAGTAAAGTGTTCGGCACGCGACACGAGCGTGAGCGTAAACGTGTCCAGCCGATCCTCGATGAAATTCACCAGATCGAAGCGCGACTGGCGACGTTGTCCGACGCCGACATTCAAGCGCAGACGACGAAGTTCCGCGCCATCCTCGCGGAGCGCACCGGTCCCATCGAGCAGCGTATCGCCGAGCTGAAGGCGGCGAAGCACGATACGGCCGAAGCCGCCGAACGCGAGCGTCTCGACAGCGAACTGCAGGGCGTCGACGGTCGCGGCGGCGTAGAAGCCGAGCTCCGCGCGGCCATTGCCGAAACGCTAGATGAGTTGCTTCCTGAAGCGTTCGCGACGGTACGCGAGGCGTGCCGGCGGCTCAAGGGAACACCGGTGGCGGTCACCGGGCATGAGCTCATGTGGGACATGGTGCCCTACGACGTACAGCTCATTGGCGGCATTCAGCTGCATCTGGGCCGCATCGCCGAAATGGCCACGGGCGAAGGCAAGACGCTGGTCGCGACGCTGCCGCTGTATCTCAATGCCCTCCCCGGACGCGGGGCGCATCTGGTGACGGTCAACAACTACCTCGCCCGCCGCGACTCGCAGTGGATGGGACATCTGTATGCATGGCTCGGCCTCACGGTCGGCTGCCTCGACGACACGGAGCCAGGCTCGTGGGAACGGCGTGCGGTCTATGCCGCCGACATCACCTACGGCACCAACAACGAATTCGGTTTCGACTACCTGCGCGACAACATGGTGGTGTCGCTCGAACAGCGGGTGCAGCGTCCACACATCTTCGCGCTCGTCGACGAAGTCGATTCTGTGCTCATCGATGAAGCGCGGACGCCGCTGATCATCTCCGGACCGGTGGGCAACGAGAGTGATGGGCAGTACGCGGAATTCAACACGTCCGTCGAGCGCCTCGTGCGCAAGCAGAACGAGTTGGTGAATCAGCTCGTCGCTGACGGAGAGCGGGCCATGGCCGCGAACGACAATGACGCCGCAGCACTCGAGTTCCATAAGGCCCAGATGGGAGGCCCGAAAAACAAGCGCCTCATGAAGGTGTTGCAGGAGTCCGGCGTCAAGCAGATGGTACAGCGGGTCGAGCTTGAGGTCATCAGTGACAAGAAGCTTCCCATGAGCAAGCGGTCGTTCAAGGACATCGAAGACAATCTGCTCTTCGTCCTCGACGAAAAGGGGCATACCGTACACCTCACGGAGAAGGGACTCGATTGGCTGTCGCCCGATCATCCCGACACCTTCGTACTCCCTGACATTTCGCTGCTCATCGGACAGATCGATCGCGATGGTGAGCTGTCGGCCGCCGAGCGCCTCGAGCGTCGCAACGCCATCGAGCGTGAGTACGCCACGAAGAGCGAACGGCTCAACATCATCCACCAGTTGCTGCGCGCACACGCCCTGTACGAAAAGGACGTCAACTACGTCGTCCAGGAAGGGCAGGTGCTCATCGTCGACGAGTTCACCGGTCGTACCATGCCGGGACGTCGGTGGAGCGAGGGGCTGCACCAAGCCGTGGAAGCGAAGGAGCGGGTGCAGGTGAAGGGGGAGACGCAGACACTCGCCACCATCACCATCCAGAACTACTTCCGCATGTACGAAAAGCTGGCCGGCATGACCGGTACGGCCGAGACGGAAGAGGGCGAGTTTCACACGATCTACGGCTTGGACGTGTCGGTCATTCCTACCAACCGGCCCATCCAGCGTGACGACCGCCAGGACCTCGTCTTCAAGACGCGTCGTGAGAAGTACAACGCGATCGTCGAGGAAACCAAGCGGCTGCACGAGCTCGGCTTCCCCGTGCTCGTCGGTACCGCCAGCGTCGAGTCGTCGGAGACACTCTCGCGTCTCATGCAGCGAGCGGGGCTCAAGCACGCCGTCCTCAACGCCAAGTTTCACCAGCGCGAAGCCGAAATCGTGTCCGAAGCAGGGCGTCCGGGCGCCATCACGATCGCTACCAACATGGCCGGTCGCGGTACCGACATCAAACTCACCGACGATGTCCGCGATGCGAAGCCGTCGCGCATCACCGATCCGGATGGCAAGGAGATCGACATCTCGGAAATCGGTGGGTTGCACATCGTCGGCTCCGAGCGGCACGAATCGCGTCGGATCGATCGCCAGTTGCGCGGTCGCTCCGGCCGTCAGGGAGATCCGGGGGCGTCGCAGTTCTTCCTGTCGCTCGAAGACGATCTCATGCGTCTGTTCGGGTCGGAGCGCATCGCGAAGCTCATGGATCGCATGGGGGCGCAGGATGGTGAGGTGCTGACGCATCCGCTCATTACACGCTCCATCGAACAGGCGCAGAAGCGAGTGGAGTTGCAGAACTTCCAGTCACGCAAGCGTCTGCTTGAATACGATGACGTGATGAACCAGCAGCGCGAAGTGATCTATTCGCTGCGCGCGTTTGCGCTTGAGGGCGGGGAAGAGCTCAAGGGCGAGGCGATCAAAATGCTCGAGCGTGGCGCACAGCGTCGCGTCGAGCAGGCGTTGGCCACGTTTGACCGACCGGAAGATTGGGACTTCGAGTATGTGCAGCAGGATCTGCTCATGCACTACATGTTGCAGGTGCCGGCCTACGCCGACGCGCCGCCGTCGACGCTCGAGGAGGCGCAAGCACTGGCCGTCGAGGCCATTCATGCGGCGTTTGCACAGAAGGTGGAGAGTCTCAATCAGGTGACCGACGAGAACGGCAACGGTTTCGCGGATCGTTTGCTGTCGTTGGTGACGCTCAACGTGATCGATGAGAAGTGGAAGGATCATCTCTATGATCTCGACCAGTTGCGGGCGTCGATTCACTATCGCTCGTGGGGCCAGAAGGACCCGCTG
>JAAVWC010000044.1 GCA_023910675.1 Gemmatimonas sp. | reverse complement strand
CGCCGAGGTGTGCGTACGCCGAATGGGCCTCACGGCCGCGAACGCGCACGATGACACGCTGCGCGCCTTTGCATCCGGACGCGAGTTTGCTCTCGGTGGGCTCGCCGTTGACGAGGTACTTGCTGGTGGCCGGCAGCCGATTGGCGGCCCGGGCACCGGGCGACCCCTTCTCCTCACCGACCACGAACAGCAGATCGACGCGCTCTTCGCCCTGTTCAGCGAGCCGCTGCGCCGCCAGCATCATGGCCGCGGCAATCCCCTTGGCGTCGGACGACCCGCGTCCGTACAGGCGATTGCCCTCGACATAGGGCGGGATGTAAGGCGGCACCGTGTCGAGATGCGTCGAGAGCGTGACGCCGCCGCCTGTACGGGTTGCCCATACGTTGGAGCGACCGGGCTCCACTTCCTGCAGCGAGACATTCCATCCGCAGGCGATGAGCCAGCGGGACACGAAATCCACCGCGTCCCGCTCACGGCCGGTAGTGGATTCGATGGAGAGTAGTTCGGTCGCGAGGATGACGGCGTCAGACATGGCCACAAGATACAAGCCTGTGCCGCTCCGGCGCGCCCCCGCTGAGGCTGGTTAGGTGTCCGGAATGGTACGGGCACTGCAGCGCCACCGACCTCAGGGACTGACGAGGAACTCGCGGATCACCGCGTTCAGTTTAGCGTCGTCCATGTCGTCATCCCAACCGGGCGAGACCAGCGCAATGACGCGATGTGCCCCCGAGTTGCATTCGATGGCCACCGTATCCGGCGCCATCTTCGAAGCGGCGCCCACTTGATCCGCCGGGACTTCCGGCAGCTCGAGGCAAATCCACGTGGTACCCTGCGAATCCGACACGGTGCGCACAACAACTCCGGGGTGTGAAAGTGGGGAGCGGTCCAGTGACGGAAGTTACTGACTGGCGAGCGCTGCGGTCACCCCGCGCCGTCCAGCAGTCGACAGGGCATCGTGCGCCGTCGCGGCAGATTCAGGAGGCATCATCACCGGTGCCGGTATCGTTGCACGATGGGCGGTGCCGATCGATCAACTGCCGTGGGATACCCGGAGCGGGACTCGAACCCGCACACCCTCGCGGATAAGGGATTTTAAGTCCCTCGCGTCTACCGATTTCGCCATCCGGGTGTAGCCACAGCGCGGGACGCCGATCCCGCTTCACAGCATACCGCCAAGACCCACGTCGCGCAAAAATGCGCCCACGTCGTCCCCAACCCCTCGAAAGGCAAAACGGGAGCGCGAGGGCGCTCCCGTTCGTTGCTGTAACGCTGATCTACCGTGATCGGCAGAAGAGCGGGAAACGGGACTCGAACCCGCGACCCCAACCTTGGCAAGGTTGTGCTCTACCAACTGAGCTATTCCCGCGTACACCAATCGTCCAGCGACCGGCGCCCGTGCGGATTCTAGCCAGCAATGGGGCAATGGACAAGCGCCCCCTCCCGTCAATCGCGCAATCCGAGCGCATGCGACGCGTACCAGAGGGTGTGTGCGAGCAATCCAGCCAGCGCGGCGTCTCCCCCGTCGGCTGTCGCGCGCCCGTCTGCATCGACCACCGTCGCGGCAATGCCGCCGTCCAGCGGAGCTCGCCGCAGCCACGTCATCACCTCCTGCGCCTCCGGGCCAAGCAGGCGGGCAATTTGCCACAACAGCAGCGTCTCTGGTCCAAGCTCGGGGCGGGTCGCGCGGACGGTACGCCGAAAGAGGGAGTCTTCGCGATCGAGGGCGTCGTACAAGGGCAGCCACAAAATGGACCCCGCCGGATCGTCCTCGAGCGCCGTACCGCCGGCGAGGTCGACGGCCGTCGCCAAACGCGCTTTCTCGCCACGTTCGATGGCGAAGTGACGCCGGATGGCCGCGCGGACGGCCGCGGGATCCTCAACGGCAGCTGCCGCCTCTTCGTCGAGCGTGCGCCGGAAGACGTCGAGGGCCATGGCGACCGCCGCGTTGCCGTGCAACGTGAACGGAAAGGGTGCCGGTGCCCCCGACGCCGCCACATCGGTGGAATACAGCGGCACGCGTTCATCGCGACGCGCAACGATGTCGTCGTGACTCAGGTACAGCGTATCGGCGATGATCGGATCTTCCACGACCTGATCATCGCCGGTGTCGCGGATATATCGATCGGTGGCAATGGCAAAGGCGGCCGGTCCTTCGATCGCGAAGCCTGGCTGGAACAGCGTACCATCGATGTAGTGCACGCCCTGCCCCGGCGCGTAGCCATGCAATTCGCACGAACGCACGAGCAGCTCACGCGCGAGGCCGGTGTCCGCGAGTTGCACCGCCGGTACGGTCCACATGAGCGCTTCCCAGTCGCGGACGGTGCAACCAACTCCATGCCACGGCGCGCGGGACCGCATGAGGTAATAGTGCGCATCATCCAGGCCGCGACCGACGCCATAGAAATACGCAAAGAGCAGATTGCGATTGAGCAGTCGATCGATACCGTCATTGCCGGTCGTTTGCTCGAGTGCGGTGAGCGCTTCACGTGTGGCGGTGAGGAGCGAGCGCCATCCGCGGCGGCGCAGCACACTGACGGTGGCCTGCGCGCCGTCACGCTCAGGGCCAACGGCAATATAGAAGGCGCTCTGGACCGCACCGCCCGCCGGCGCCGTCAGCGCCCGACGGATGGCGAAGGGGCGCGGCTCGCGCGACGCTCCTTCGGGGACCTCGACGGTCGCCGGCCCATCGCTGCCGATGGCGACGGCGACGAGGCCCGGAATGGCGGCCCCTTCGAGCAGGACCATTTCGTCGTCGCCACGGCTGACGAGGTGCTCATCGTCGAACGGACGCGCCGTACGGACACGCTGTTGCCGGTGCCCCAGCGTGCCCTCCAGCGCTACTTCAATGGCGACGTCCGTGGGCCCGCGATTCTCGACCGCCACCGTGTAAACGGCGCCCGCCATATCCGCATCGCGCCCGTACGGGGCGAAGATCGACCCCCGCACTACCAGTGTCCCCACCGTGCAGGTGAAGGTGGGGAGCCACCCAACGGCCCGCTCCCACGCGATCCCCTCGGCGGCGAGCGCCCGGACTTCCCCATTCACCCGAAGCACCGGCCCCAGCAGCGGCGCCCCCTGCCCCGCGAGAAAATCCGCCGTGCCCGCCAGCTCGATCGCGGCACGCGCCCCACGATGCAGAACGCCAAGCGCGTGAATCGCTCCGTCCATCGGATTGATGCACGGTACCGTCAGCCAATGATTGCCGGTAAGCTGCCAGGGAACAGACGGAATCGGTCTCATGAGAACCAGTGCGTGGCGCAGGGACCGCGACGCGGAATGTGGAGTATCCCAGCAGCAGCTACCGTCGATTCGTTGACGGGCTCTCCCGACCGGGCTAAGGTGCGGAGCACACGGCAGTAATCTAGCCGGTTCACCTCGACAACTTCACACGCCTTGCTTCCCAGTTCGCTGCTGCCGGTCAGACCGTCGCACGTCCCGTCTCGGTCGCTCCCTTCGGCGCCGCGCCGCGTAGCGTCGCGTGGCGCGCGGCGCTGGTCTCGCGCGCTGGCGCTGCAATTCGCGCTCGCGGCGGCGGCGGCCACCTCCGTGTTCGCGCAAAAAGTAGCGGGCGTTGGCGACGACGCGATTCCCATTCCGCGCGGTGGGTATCGCCTGCAGGTGGGCGGCCTGTGGAACGACTACCGCGAGGTGTACACGCCCGACGGCAAGCGCCCGCGATTGAGCGCGCTCGCCACCGACAACTTCGGCCTCGCGTTTCTGCCACAGTTGAGCACCGCACAAGCGGGCATTCGGACGCTCTCCGGGTCCCCGAACTTCGCCTTGTCGCTCGGACCGCTCGAGGCCAGTGGCGAAGTGCGCCAGAGCATCGCGCCGTTGGCGGTCGATTACGGCGTATCGAAGCGACTCTCGGTGCGCGTCCTCGTGCCGTACGTGGAGTCGCGTGACGTCAGCCAACTCGTGCTGAATCGCAATGGCACGGGAGCGACCGTTGGGCGGAATCCCGCGCTCGGCACCGCCGGTGCCGCCTCGCGCGCCACCAACGGCGCGCTGGTGGCGCAAATCGAGGCCGCGCGCGCAGCGCTGGCGTCGGAAATCACGCGCTGTGAGTCCCCTACGGCGACCGGATGTACGGCCATTCGCGCGAACCCCGCGGGGGCGCAGACCGTGGTCACCCGCGCCACGAGCATCCGCGACGCGCTGGTAAGCGTGTACGGCAACGCGACCGCCGCCGGATCGCCAGTGGTTCCGATCTCGGGATCGCCGACACATACGGCAGTAGTGGCGACGATCACGACCTTACGGACGGACTTCGGTGCCTACGGGATCAGCAGCATTGCCGAAACCGCGCTGCCCGCCGCCGCGACGACAGTGTACGGACCGGCCGGCATTACCTCCGTGGCGAGCGACACGTTCAACGTAGGCTATGCTGAACTGGGAAACACCCGTCGTGCCGGCATTGGCGATATCGACTTGACGGCGACGTACTTGCTCTTCGACAGCTTCAACGGTGATCAACTCAAGCGACTGCTGACACCAACGCGCGGGCTTCGTACTAACGTCACGGTAGGATGGCGATTCGGTACGGCCGGCGCCGACCGCACCGAAGACGCGTTCGACATTCCCATTGGCGAAGGTGCCGCGGCGCTGTTGGTTCGTAGCACCACTGATGTGCTGTTCAACGATCGGGCGTGGATGAGTGCCACGGTTCGCGCCGTGAGGCCCTTCGGGGACCGCGTGGCGATGCGCGTCCCGTTTGTCGACGAGAGCACCACGTTCGCGTCCGGTACGGCGGTGGTCAGCGCGGCACGCACGCTCGGTAGCCGTCTGGAGCTCGAACTCGCCCCGCGCCTTTCCGTTGGCCAGTTCTTTGGCGTGTCCGCCGGGTATCTCGTGCGCTACTGGGGTGCCGACCGCTACAACGCGGGCAGTGACGGTGGCGCCCCCGCAGTCGCCACCCAACTCGACGTCGCGTCACGCACGGTGAGCGCGGCCGCCTTCGGCGTGTCGTTCTCCACGCTCAGCAGCTACGCGCGTGGCCGTTCCCGTTTTCCGGCCGAAGTCAGCTACACGCACACCAGACCACTCGGCGCGTCGGACGGCGTGGTTCCTGCCGCGTCGACGGATCGGTTGGAGCTCCGCGTTTACACCGGCTTCCCGCGGCGCTGACCGCTGCGTCGTGGGGCCGCCCCTTCGTCTGCCGCAGCTGGCGCGGCCGCCGCGACGTCTTCGCCTCCCCGCTGCAACAGCTCACGCGCGTGGGCGCGACTGACTTCCCGATCGGCATCCCCGCCCAGCATACGCGCAATCTCCACCACGCGCGCATCGTCAGTCACCACGGTGGTATCGGATGTCGTGACCGTTCCCACCGCGCTCTTGTGCACGACAATGTGGTGATGGGCACGCGCCCCGATCTGCGCCAGATGCGAAATGGCGAGCACCTGATGGTGCGACGCGACGCGGCGCATGAGCGCTCCCACTTGCCAGGCCACGGCGCCACCTACACCGGCGTCGACTTCGTCGAACACCAAGGTCGGTACCTGCTGCAACTGCGCCAGCACGGTGCTCAACGCAAGCATCACGCGAGACAACTCACCGCCGGAGGCAATGCGCGAGAGCGGCCGGCGTTCACTGCCGGCATTGAGCGCGGCGACGAACGAGACAGCCTCGGCGCCCGACGCACCGACGTGATCGAGCGGCACCAGCTGCACCTCGACGCACCCCTCCCGCATCCCGAGCTCCGGGAGCAACTGCGAGACGGCCCGGCCGAATTTGAGCGCGCCAGTCTGACGCAATCGAGTGAGTTCGGCAGCGGCTTCCGCCAGCGCTCCTTCGGCGGCTGCGCGTGCTTCGCCAATGGCGGCCAGATCGAGAGTGCCGCTATCCACCAGATCCAGCTCCGCGCGTGATGTCGCGCCGGTGGCAATGACTTCTTCGATGGTTGGACCATACTTGCGAAGCACGCCGAGCAGGAGATCACGCCGACGCTCAAGCGTGCGCAAGCGCTGCGGATCGGCCTCCACCGTGTCGGCGTATTGCTCGAGCTCCGTCGCCAATTCATCGAGCGCGTACACCGCCGCATCGAATCCAGCCTGGAGCCGTTCGAGCTCCGGGTCAATGCGCGTCAGCGATGCGAGTGCGCGACGGACGCCAGCCAGCTGCGTCAGCGCCGCGCGGTCATCGCCGCTGATCGCCGCCGCCGCTTGCGCGGCGAGCCCCTGGAGCTCCTCCGCGTGCGACAACCGACGGATATCGCCGTCGAGTGCCTCGTCCTCACCCAACACCGGGTGCACGTCCTCGATTTCGCGAACAACGAATCGCAGGTAATCGGCGCGGCGCGTGGCGTCCTGTCGCCGCTGCTCGAGTTCACGTTCGCGCGCCCGAAGTGCGAGCACGCGCGCGTGTGCATCGGCCACCTGCTGACGGACGGTGGTCGCCTGCACGTACGCATCGAGCACATCGCGTTGATGCTCGGCGTCGACTAACTGACGGGAGTCATGCTGGCCATGCACGCTGACCAGGCGCGCGCCGATCTCGGCGAGCACGGCAGCGGTGACCGTCGACCCATTGATCCAGGCGCGAGACCGACCGGCGCTGCTCACTTCGCGCTTGAGGACGAGCAGATCATCGTCGGCCTCGATGCCACGCTCATCCAGCAGCCGTCGCAGTGCGCTCTGCGTGCGGATGTCGAAGACGCCTTCCACCGAGGCTTTCTCCGTGCCACTCCGCACACGATCCGCGGCGGTGCGCTCACCGAGCAGCATGCCGAGGGCTCCGATAATGAGCGACTTGCCGGCGCCGGTTTCGCCAGTGAGTACGTGCAGTCCACCTGCGAGTGGCAGGGTGACTGCATCGATGACCGCAACGTTGCGGATGCGCAGTTCAACGAGCATCGGAGTTCCCGATGAGAGCCGACAGGATCAGGCGGTTTCGCCGTCTCGCTCGGAGAGTCCACCCCATCCCAGCTTGCGACGCAAACGCGTGAAGAACGTGGTACCGGGGAAACGCACGATCTGCACCGAGCTGCGGGCGCGGCGAACCACCAGCGTTTCCCCACCGGTGAAGGTAGTACCAACCTGTCCGTCGATCGTTACCAAAAGTTCTTCCGGTCCATCATCCGCACGCACCTTTACTTCGACGTTGGGCGGCAGCACCAGCGGGCGCATGGCCAGTGTATGCGGCGACACCGGGGTCAGCACGATGCTCTCCACCGTCGGCACCACAATGGGTCCGCCAGCCGACAGGGAATAGCCCGTCGACCCGGTCGGCGTCGAGACTACCAGGCCGTCGGCGGAATACGAACCAATGGGCTCGTCGTCAACGAACACGGTAAAGCGCACGACGCGAGCAAAGCCACCTTTATGCAACACGACGTCGTTCAACGAACGCCACGCGCACCGCTCATTTCCCTCTCGATCGAGCGCGCACGATTCGAGCGCCATGCGCGGCTCCGACACGAAGTCGCCGCGGGCAAAGCGCCGGATGCCCTCCTCAAAGTCCGTCGCGCTCGAACTCGTCAGGAACCCGAGTCGTCCGAGATTGACCCCGAGGATGGGCACGTTGTGCCCGTCGAGCCATCGGGCGCCCCGCAGCAACGTGCCGTCGCCGCCGAGCGTGAACAGCGCCTGCACGCTCTCCGGGGCACCAAGACGCTCACCTTCTTCGGCGATGTCGTACAGTTCGTCTTCGAAGGCCAGCGTCAGCCCGAGTGAGGGCGCCAGATCGAGCAGCGTCCCCAGAATTGCCTGCAGACCGACATAACCCCGGTGCCCGATGACGCCGACGCGCATCAACCGGCGAGTGCTTCGGACTCGTGCAACGCACGCACACGATTGGCGATGCCGGCCGCGTCGAGTCCCAACTCCGCCAGCTGCTTTTTGCGCGGCGCCGCGTACACGATCTTGTCGGGTACTCCGTGCACGGCCGTCCGCACCGACGGCGAGTGCCGGTGGATGATGGCGCTCATGTACGGCCCGAAACCGTTGGTCACCACGCCCTCTTCAACGGTGAGGATGTGCGTGTGATCGGCCAGGATCGCGGCCAACGTGACTTCGTCGTAGGGCTTGAGGTAGCGGCAATTGACGACCGTGACATCAAACCCTTCGGTGGCCAGCGTCTGCGCGGCGGCCAGTGACGGAGCGACCATGGTGCCGACCGCGAGGATCGCCATCTCCTTGCCCTTGCGGAGCACTTCCCACGTGCCGTACGGCGTGGGGGCAATGTCCGACATGGCCGGTGGCACGTCGGGCGACACATCGCGCGGATAGCGGAGACAGAACGGACCGTCGGTGTGTTCGACCCCCGCGCGCAGCAGGCCCAGCATTTCCGTACCGTCCTTGGGGGCCGTTACCGTCATGTTCGGAACGGTGAGCATGTACGGAATGTCGTACAACCCCATGTGCGTTTCACCGTCTTCGCCGACCAGACCGGCACGGTCCATGGCGAAGATCACGGGCAGCTTCTGCAGCGCCGCATCGTGAATGATGTTGTCGTACCCGCGCTGCAGGAACGTGGAGTAAATCGTGACGATGGGACGCACCCCGCGCGTCGCGAGCCCTGACGCGAACGTCACACCGTGTCCCTCCGCAATACCCACGTCGAAGAAGCGTTCGGGATATGCCTTGGCAAACGGCGCCGTTCCCGTCCCACCGGGCATGGCCGCGGTGATCACCGCCACATCCTTGCGCTCGGCACCGAGCTCCACGAGTCCCTTGCCGTATACCGCCGTGTACGCGGGGTTGCCGGTGGCCACCGTGATCTGCTTGCCCGTGGCCGGATCGTGGCCGGGCGGCAGCGCGTGCCACTTCTCGCCGTGTTCGCCGGCGGGGAACCCACGTCCCTTCTGCGTGATGACATGCACGAGGCGCGGCGTATTCATGTCCCGAACGGCGGCGAACGTATCCATGAGCGCGTCGATGTCGTGACCGTCGATGGGGCCGAAGTAGCGGAAGCCGAGTTCCTCGAAGAGCACGCCCGGCGTGAGGAACGACTTCACACTTTCCTCCCACTTGCGCAGGAGCGTGCCGGCCGACTGGAACGGCTGCGGCGCACTGTCCACGAGATCGCCGATGCGCGAGCGCAACCGGTTGTACAGCGGATTCCGCTGGATGCTCGTGAGATACTTGTGCATGGCCCCGACATTCGGCGCGATCGACATCTCGTTGTCGTTGAGCACGACGATGATGTCACGATCGGAATGTCCGGCGTTGTTCAGCCCTTCATACGCGAGTCCCGATCCGAGTGAACCGTCGCCGATGATCGCGACCGCCTTGAACGATTCTCCCATGACGTCGCGACCCGCAGCCATGCCAAGTGCGGCCGAGATGGCAGTGGCCGCATGTCCGGCGCCGAACGTGTCGTACTCACTTTCGGTGCGCTTGAGGAAGCCGGACAACCCGCCTTCCTGTCGCAACGTTTCCATGCGCTCGTTACGCCCCGTCAGCAGCTTGTGCGGGTAGCCCTGGTGGCCGACGTCCCACACGAGTTGATCGGTTGGCGTATCGAACACCGCATGGAGTGCGACCGTCAACTCGACCACGCCCAAGCCGGCACCGATGTGGCCGCCGGTACGCGAGCAGACGTCGATGAGCCGCTCGCGGACGTCCTGCGAGAGCGTGCGGAGCTCATCACGGGAGAGCGTGCGGACGTCGGCCGGTGACTTGATGCCTTCGAGGATGGACATGGAGAGATCGGGGAGAGTGCGGAAACCGCAGTCGAACGAGGAGACAACGCGGGAAATCGCGACGGAGATACCGGCTTAGGAACGGCGCTCTACGATGTAGCGCGCCAGCTGCTCGAGGGTCGGGGTCAACAGCCCCTCCTCCTGCAACGCCGCACACCCATCTTCCACCAACGCAACGGCCCGCTCGATAGCTCCCTCGACCCCCAAAAGCGCCGGATAGGTGCTCTTGTTGAGGTCGAGGTCGCGCGCGGCGGTCTTACCGAGCTGATCTGTCGTCGACGTAATGTCGAGAACGTCATCAGCGATCTGGAACGCTAACCCAATTGAGGCGCCATAGCGCGCCAGCGCAACGCGACGGGACTCCGGAGCCACCGCGGCCCGGGCCCCCAGTGTAACGGAGGCCATGATCAAGGCGCCGGTCTTGAGGCGATGTACCCGCTCGAGCGCCTCCAGCGTCAGGTGAACGCCTTCCCCCTCGAGGTCCAGGAGCTGACCGCCAATCATGCCGCCGGCGCCCGAGGCGTCCATCAGATCCCGGACAATGTCCCCGGAGACCGTGTCACTGAGTCCCATGGCCATTGCCGCATGCCACGCACTTCGGGCTGCCAGCGGCACCATGGCCAGACCGGCCGCCGTTGCCACCGGTACCCCGTACACGCGGTGCACCGTGGGGCGCCCGCGACGGACGTCATCGTCGTCCATGCAAGGGAGGTCGTCGTGCACGAGCGAATACGCATGGACCACCTCGACCGAAGCGGCCAGGTCGACGGCATTCCCCGATCCGCCGCAGGCCCGATAGGCCTCGATGAGCAGGATCGCGCGTAACCGCTTACCTTCGCCAAGGAGCGCGTAGCGAATCGCCTCCGCGGTCAGCGGCGCGACGTCACCCAGCCACCGGGCACAGAACCCATCGAGCGCGCGCTGGACCGCCACGCGCTCCGCCGCGAAGGTTCGGGCCGTCGCTTCCGTCATCGCCGAAGATCCGGTCAACGTCATCGTCAAGCTCCGAGGTCGACAACCGAGAAAGAGCCATCCGCCGCTTCCACGAGCTGCTGCACGCGGGCATCGACGGCCTTGAGCGAGCTCCCGGCCGCGCGCAGATGGCTGATGCCTTCCTCGAACAGCTTGAGCGACTGCTCAAGATCGAGGTCGCTGCGCTCGAGCACTCGCACGATCTCCTCGAGTCGCGCCAGCGACTGTTCGAAGCTCAACTCGGTCATGCGCGCTCCAAGGTGGGGGGGCCGTCAGTGGGAAGGTCGGGCGAACTGCTGATACCGTCGGGAAGCGGCCGCTGTGCGCCCGCCGTCGCCGCCACGATCCCGTCACGCAACCACAGGTCGAAGGGCGCACCCGACACAAACTGATTCCGCCTGCTCAAAGTAGCGCCCTCGGGCGCCCGCGCCACCGCAAAGCCCCGCGCCAGGGTACGCAGTGGCGAAAGCGCATTGAGTTGTCCGGCCAGCAGCTCCACGCGTGCCCGACGACGCTCGACCACGCGCTGCGCCGCAATGCTGAGTCGCTTTTGCACTTCGCTGAGCGACGCCACCGCGCGGTCCTCACGACGCTTGGCCGCAGCCGCGAGTCGCTTGCTGAGACTGTCCACCCGACCCATGAGTTCACGTCGTGACGGGACCGCCATTTCCGCTGCGGCGGACGGCGTGGCCGCACGAACGTCGGCAACCAGATCGCAGATGCTGATGTCGACTTCGTGTCCCACCGCCGAGATGGTCGGTATGGGGCATGAGGCGAGGGCGCGTGCAACGCGTTCGTCGTTGAACGCCCACAAGTCTTCGCGTGAGCCCCCACCGCGCCCGATGATGAGGAGATCGGCGTGCCCCCAACGACAGAGCTGCTCGATGGCCGCCACCAACGATTCCGGTGCGCCATCACCCTGCACCTTCGCGGGGATGATGACGAGCTCGACGTCGGCGCTCCGGCTGCGCGACACGGTGATGATGTCGTGCATCGCCGCACCGTCGGGGCTGGTAATGACGGCAATGCGACGCGGAAACGCCGGCAGCGGACGCTTCCGCGCCGGATCGAGCAGGCCGTCCTTTTCCAGGCGCAGTCGCGTCTGTTCGAGCGCCTTGCGCCACAACCCGTCGCCAGCCGCTTCGAGCGCACGCACCGAAAACTGCAGGTCGCCGCGCACTGGCCAGACCGTCATCTGCCCCAGCGCCAACACCTGCATCCCCTCGTCCGGTTGGGCCGGAATACGCTTGGCGGCGGAACTCCAGATTACGCAGTTGACCTGCGCTTCCGCATCGCGCAACGAGAAATACCAATGTCCGTTGCGATGTGCCTTGAAGTTGGTGACCTCGCCGCGCACCCACAGCGGCGGGAATGCCCCTTCAATTAAGTCCTTGGCCGCCGACGTCAGCGTATGCACCGCAATCGCCGCCTCAGGTGAACTGCCCGGCGACTCATCGGTCGGTGCACTGGGGCCGTAGCCGCCCGTCCGGCGCGCGCTCAATGCCGCACCATGCGCCGCAGCGTCCTGTACTCCACGCTCAGCGGGCGTTCCCGGCGAGCGCCCGTTCGGCCGCGCGCACCGTGTTGCGCAGCAGCATGGCAATGGTCATCGGCCCTACACCACCGGGTACAGGCGTGATCTTCGACGCCACCTCCACGGCACTCTCGAAGTGAACGTCGCCGCACAGCCGCGTCCCCTTGGCCTTCGTCGCGTCGGGCTTGGTGTTCATGCCCACGTCGATCACCACGGCGCCCGGTTTGATCATGTCGCCGGTGATCATTTCGGCACGACCAATCGCGGCGACGAGGATATCTGCCCGGCGCGTGTGGAACGCGAGGTCCTTTGTACGG
>JAAVWC010000043.1 GCA_023910675.1 Gemmatimonas sp. | reverse complement strand
CATGGCCGCTTCGCCCACGGTCGGTATCGCTCTTGATGGTGATGCCGCGCTGTGTTGGGATGCGCTGCAACAGGGCGCAACGGAACTGAGCGCCATCACGCGCCATACCGGACTCTCGCCGCGGCAGGTCAGCGCCGTGCTGGCGCTGCTCGAGATTGACGGACTCGTCACCTTCGATGCGGCAGGACACGCCAGACCGGCTGTCGGGCTCGGGTGAGTCAGGCGCGCGTGTCGCCAACGGGGGCTGATCCGGCGGTATTGCCGAAGTACGAGCATCTGTATCTGCACGTGCCGTTCTGCGCGCGCCGGTGCAGTTACTGCGACTTCGCCATTGCCGTTCGGCGTGAAGTGCCGTGGCGTTCGTTCGCTGACTGCGTGTCACGTGAATGTGAGACCCGTCGCGTGCGTGAACAGTCCGCACTGCTGCGCACGGTGTACCTCGGCGGCGGAACACCGTCTCGACTTGGGGCCGAGGGCGTGCGCGCGACGCTCGAGGCGCTCCGGTCGCACGTGCAATGGGCGAATGACGCCGAGGTCACACTCGAAGCGAATCCTGAGGATATCTCGGTTGATGCGGTCATCGCGTGGCGCGAGGCGGGAGTCAATCGCCTCAGCATCGGTGTGCAGAGTTTCGATGACGACGTGCTCTCGTGGATGCACCGGGTGCACGACGCCGCTAGCGCAGTCCGCGCGGTGGAGGCGGCGCGAATGGGAGGTATTGCCGCGTTTTCACTCGACCTGATATTTGCGACCCCCGAGCGGTTGGCGCGAGACTGGGAGCACGATCTCCGGCAACTCATCGCACTCGCCCCGGATCACGTGTCGCTGTACGGACTGACGGTCGAGCCGCAGACGCCACTCGGCCGCTGGCATGCGCGTGGCGAAGAAGCAGAAGCGCCTGAAGAACGTTACGAGCGCGAATTTCTCAGCGCCCATTCACAACTCGTCGGCGCCGGTTTCGAGCACTACGAAGTCTCCAACTTCGCGCGGCCGGGTCGACGAGCACGTCACAATAGCGCGTATTGGCGAGGCGTTCCGTATCTGGGACTCGGCCCGTCAGCGCATGGCTTTGATGGCGCCACTCGACGATGGAACATCGAGGCGTTCGCCGGTTGGCAGCGCGCGGTCGAGGCGGACCGCGATCCCGTTGACGGACAGGAAGGCCTCACGCCGGCGAACCGGACGGCGGAGATGGTGTATCTTGGACTGCGAACCGTAGACGGGCTTGTGATCGAGGCCGAGGAGACGGAGCGTGTTTCGGCATGGGAGCGCGCCGGCTGGGGTGAGGTGATACAACGTGACGGGCAGACCCGGTTGGTCTGCACCGCGGAGGGGTGGATGCGCCTCGATGCGCTGGCCGCCGACTTGACAGCGTTTCGAAACCCCTCGTAGGCTTGGTCTTGTTACACGGGATATGGTGAGCAGCGGCGAACTCTCCGAGCGCGAGCGGCAGGTGTTGGAAGCGGTGATTCACAGCTACGTGGCGACGGCGGAACCGGCCGGCTCACGCACGCTGTCACGCCGCTTCGGCCTGGGCATTTCGCCGGCCACCATCCGCAACACGATGAGCGATCTCGAAGAGAAAGGATTCCTCTTCCATCCACACACGTCGGCTGGCCGCATTCCCACGGACAAGGCGTACCGCACGTACGTCGATTCGCTCATTCGCGTCGACCCCCTCTCTGGTGAGGAACGCCGCCGGCTGGAAGCCGAGATTCACGGCAGCGGCTCGGCCATCGAAAACATTCTGCGTCGTGCCGCGCAGTCCCTCGGGGTCCTCACGCAGGAGCTGGGCGTCGCGCTCGGACCGCGTCTCGATCGCGCGACGTTGCGCCAAGTCGAACTGGTGCGCGTGTCCTCTGAGCGCCTGCTGATGGTACTTAGCCTGAGCGGAGGCGCGGTCCGAACGATCTTCGTCGAAGTGCCCGGCGTCATCGCTGACGACGCGCTCGTCGGAGTGACGATCGTGCTGAACGAACGCCTGGCCGGATTGACGCTGGAGCAGGTGCGCACCTCGCTCTCATCGCGGTTGCGCGATGTGGCCACCACGCCGGAAGCCGCGGAACTGCTCAACATCTTCGTGCAGGAGGGGGATCAGGTCTTCGGCCGCGCGGCTGCCGATCCCCTCGATACGGTGGTACTGGGGCAGACGTCACTCTTGGCCGATCAACCCGAATTCGCGAGTGGGGAGCGGCTGCGGCAGCTCATCGAGCTCACCGAGACGCGGCAGCAGCTGGGGACCCTTTTGGGCGCCAGATCGGCCGGTCCGGGGATCTCGATCACCATCGGCAATGAGCACGGCGACCCCAAACTCGAGCCGTTTACGGTGGTAACGGCCGAGTACCAGGTGGGAAGCCTGAGCGGCGTCATCGGCGTGATCGGCCCTACGCGCATGCCCTACGACAAGGTCATCGCGCTGGTCGAGCATACGTCGCGACTGGTGTCGGACCTCCTCTGCTGACGTCACCCCATCCGGAGGCCCTCTGCGGGTCCGGCTGGGTTAGCTTTCACCAATCCGTTCCGCCGGCCGCCGCTCCCGAACGTGGGAGCGCGTGGCGTCCGGCCGATTTTTGTAGCATTCGCATCACACGACTATGGCCGACTTTTACGCGGTTCTTGGCGTACCGCGCGACGCATCCGAGGACGACATCAAGAAGGCGTATCGACGCCTGGCGATGCAGTGGCACCCCGATCGCAATGGTGGGTCCAAGGAAGCCGAGGAAAAGTTCAAGACGATCACCGAAGCGTATGACGTGCTCCGGGATCCGCAGAAGCGCGCCGCCTTCGACCGGTATGGCGAGGCCGGCCTGCGGGGCAGCGGTGGACAGTCGGCGTATGAACACGTCGACCTCTCCGACGCGCTCAACATCTTCATGCGCGACTTCGGTGGCTTTGGCGACCTGTTCGGCGGTGGTGCGGGTGGTCGACGCTCGGGCCCGCGCAGCGGATCGGACATCAAGCTGCCACTCCCGCTGACGCTCACTGAGGTGGCGACGGGTGTGGAAAAGACCGTTGTGCTCAAGGTGCTCGAGGGGTGTGACAAGTGCGACGGGTCGGGCGCCGACCCCGGGACGAAGCCGCAAACCTGTGGCACCTGCGGCGGCGCCGGCGAAGTGCGTCGCGCACAGCGCTCGTTCTTCGGGCAGTTCGTTTCCGTGGCACCCTGTCCAACGTGTGCCGGAGAAGGCGTCGTGGTTTCGTCGCCGTGCAAGAAGTGCCGCGGCGAAGGCCGCACGCGCGCGGAACGCACGCTCAAGATTCAGGTGCCGCCGGGAGTCGCCACGGGGCAGTACATGACGCTGCGCGGCACGGGCAACATTGGGCCGCGCGGCGGCACGCGTGGCGACGTGCTGGTGGTGTTCGAGGTCGAAGATGATGAGCGTTTCGACCGTGATGGTGAAGACCTGTTCTGCGAGGCGTTGGTCACCTATCCGCAGCTCGTATTCGGTGCCGAGATCCGCGTGCCAGGGCTGGTCAGCGAGATGTCGCTGCGTGTGCCCGCCGGCACGCAGAGCGGGACCATTTTCCACATGCGTGGTAAAGGGTTGCCGCGTGTGAACGCCTCCGGGGTGGGCGACCTCCACATCAAGGTGCAATTGTGGACGCCGCAGAGTGTCGAGGGAGACGAGAAGCAGTTGATCGAGCGTCTGGGTGCCATGCAGGGGCAGGCACCTGAGCGTCGGGAAAAGGGCTTCTGGTCGAAGATGAAGGAGGCGCTCGGTGCCTGAGCAGGCGACGGGCGCCAGCGAGCGCTGGATCAGTGTGCGCGTACTCCCGGGAGCGGGCGCACCTGCGCGCGAGGCATGCATGGCCGCGCTGTTCGAAGTAGGAGCGCAGGGCGTGCACGAAGATGGTGCCTCGCTCGTGACGCACTTTCCTCCCGGCGTGGACCTCGAACAGGTGCACCGTGTGGTCACCGAAGCCGACGAGCTTGCGACGATCGAAACGTCGCCGGTGCCGGATATCGACTGGAGCGAAGCGTGGAAGTCGCGTATTGGCTCCCATCAGCTGGGCGCCTTGACGGTGACCCCGCCGTGGCTCGCTGAGGGGATGGATCCCGCGACGACGATTGTGATCGAGCCGGGCATGGCCTTCGGGACGGGGGAGCATCCCACCACGCGCGGCGTCGTGCGGCTGCTTCCGGCCCGATTGGCTGGTGGCAAGACCGTCGCCGATCTTGGCGCCGGGAGTGCGGTGCTCGCGATTGCGGCGGCAAAACTCGGCGCTGCCCGCGTGTATGCCATCGAACTCGACGGCGACGCCATCCCCGACGCGGAGCAGAACGTGCAGCGCAACGGCGTCGCGCACCGCGTGCACGTGTTCGAGGGTGATGCGGGCGCGTTGCTGCCGTTGGTGGCACCCGTGGACATCGTGCTGGCGAACATCATTTCGTCGGTGCTCATCGAACTGATGCCGGTGATCGGTGCGGCCTTGCGGGAGGGCGGCAGTGCGATTCTGAGCGGCATCCTGCTCGAGGAGCGGGAGACGCTGCTTGCGGTGCTCGCGGTGCACGGGTGGACCGTTCTCGAAGAAGACGCGGAGGACATCTGGTGGTCGGTGTCGATCGCGAAGGCGTAGCGGCCGGGCGACCGCAGTTCGTCACGACGGAACCCTTCGCTCCGGGGGGTACCGTCGTACTCGACGAATCGGCCGCGCGCCACATGCGGGTGCTCCGCCTTGGGGCGGGCGCTGTGGTCGGCATTCGCGACGGGCAGGGGGCGATCGGCGCGGGTCAGTTGGTCCTCCTCACCAAATCACAGGCGCATATCGAGATCACCGAGGTCAGCCAGGTTGAGCCGTTGCCCGCAGTGCACCTGCTGGTGCCGGTGGCCGATCGCGACCGCATGCTCTGGCTGGCGGAGAAGGCGGCGGAATTGGGCGCCACCAGCTGGCGTCCCGTGCTTTGGCGTCGTTCCCGAAGCGTGTCCCCCAGAGGGGAGGGGGTGAACTTCCAGGGCAAGGTCCGCACGCGAATGGAAGGGGCGTTGGCGCAGTCGGAAGGGGCCTGGCTCCCGCAGCCATTCCCCGAGGCGAACCTCGAGCGCGCCATCCTCGCCGCGCCGCGCGGCGATCGCGTAGTGCTCGACCCGGCGGGCGCTCCGCTCGTGGGGCCGCAATCCACGCCGCTCCGCCAGCCGTTGGTGATCGCCGTGGGTCCCGAAGGGGGCATCGAACGGGATGAACTGGCTGACCTCGAGTGCGCCGGGTTCCGGCGTGTGAGTCTGGGGCCGACGATTCTGCGCTTCGAAACGGCCGCCATTGCCGCCCTGTCCATGGCGCGGACCAGTTTCGGCACGTCGTCCCTCCCCGATACCGACGCCGATGATCGGCAGGAGTTCCCATGAGCGACAGCTGTGTCTTTTGTCGGATCGCGGCCGGGACCATCCCGGCGTCGATCGTGGCCGAGAACGACCACGCGCTGGCGTTCCGCGATTTGCATCCGCAGGCGCCGGTGCACGTGCTGGTGATTCCTCGGCGGCATGTGGCGTCGCTGGCGGCGGCCGACCGGCCAGACGAGCTTGGCGCCCTGCTGGCGTTGGCCGCGGCGGTCGCCAAGACCGCCGGGCTCGAGGAATCGGGCTATCGGGTCGTGACCAACGTCGGCGAGGACGGGGGGCAGACGGTCCACCACCTGCACCTCCACGTGCTGGGTGGGCGCCCAATGGCTTGGCCTCCGGGGTGAGCACCGACCCCGCGCCCGGTTCGCCCCCGCGGTGAGGCTAAACGCCGCCCAGATCGTCAATTAGTTGCCCTCTCGGTCCTTGACCGCCGGACCGGGGTTGTCTAGCATTAGAGGCTGGCCCGACAAGGGTCGTGTAGGCACGTTTCTGCCCGTTTTATTCGTTTCCCGTTTTTTACTGCACACTTCGCAACGTCAGGTTGCGAACACAACCGAGGTTCAGTTTGTCGGAAGTCATTATCCACGAGGACGAAAACTTCGAGCGTGCGCTCAAGCGCTTCAAGAAGAAGTGCGAGAAGGCCGGAATTCTTTCCGACCTGCGCAAGCATCGTCATTACGAGAAGCCGTCGGAGCGCCGCAAGCGCAAGATGAACGCGGCTGTCCGTAAGAATCGCCGCACCCGAAACGGGTGAGCAGTCCCGTGGACGCCAGCGGCAATACGCTGCTGGCGCGGTTGCAGTCCGACCAGGCATCCGCCCGACGGGAACAACAGAAGGATCGCGTGATGCTCCTCGGCATGATCGTCTCCGAGGTGAAGAATCGCGAAATCGAACTACGTCGGGACGCGACCGATGACGACGTCATCGAGGTCATTCGCAAGGGCATCAAGAAGCGCCGCGAATCCGTCGAGATGTATGCCAAGGCGGGGCGCGTCGACCTGCAGGAGAAAGAGCAGCAGGAAGTCGCGCTGCTCGAAGTGTATTTGCCCGCCCAGGTGGATCCGGCCGAAGTGCGTGCTGCGGTACTAGCCGCCATCGCCGCCGGTGCCACGAACGTCGGTGCCGTGATGGCCCGTGTCATGCCCGCGTTCAAGGGACGCGTGGACGGCAGCGTCATCAACGCCATTGCGCGCGAGGAAATCGCGCGCGCGTAACGCCGGCTCGTGCCGGCTTCCAAGCCGGACTTCATGAACGCGCACGCGCTCGGCATTCTCGAGTTTCCACGCCTGCTGGCCCATGTCGCCGGTCGGGCGTCGTCCGCTCCCGGGGCGGCCGCGGTGCGAGCCCTCGCCCCACGGACGGATCGCGAGTGGATCGAAGCCGAACACGCCCGCGTCAACGCGGTTCGCGCCTTCGTCACCTCCGACTTGGGGTGGCCCAGCGAGCCGATTCCGGAACTCGCCGAACCGCTGAAGCGCCTGCGCATCGAAGGCCTCACGTGGACCGCCGTCGAGCTGCTGCAGGGCGCCACGCTCCTGCGTTCCTCCCGCCGAATGCGCGACGCGTTGCGGGACCCGCGTCGTCCGGCCATCACGCTCGCGTTTCTTGTGAGTTACGCGCAGTCGCTCGTCGACTTGCGCGCCCAGGAAGAGGCAATTGGCCGCGCCATCAGCGATGATGGGAGCGTGCGAGACGACGCATCGCCGGCGTTGCGACGCGTGCGGAAGGAGTTGCGTCAGGCAGAAGGTGAGCTCGTCCGCATTCTCGAGCGCGAAATGGGGAGGCTCGAGCCGCATCACCAGGTGAGCGACCTCTCGGTCACCATGCGCAACGGTCGCTGGGTCATCCCGATGCGTCGCGAGGCGAAGGGCTACGTTGGCGGGATCGTGCACGACAGCTCCGGCACGGGCGCCACGATTTTCGTGGAGCCGCCTGCGGCGGTCGAATTCGGCAATCGCGTACGTGAGCTCGAAATTGAAGAGCATCGCGAGGTCGAGCGTGTGCTGCGTGCGCTCACCGAACTGCTGCACCCGTATCACGATGCCATTGTCGGCGCGTACGAGGCGTTGGTGGCGCTCGATAGCCTCTATGCGCGTGCGCGGTACAGCCTCGAAGCGAACTGTGCCTCGATGATGTTCTGTGCGCCCGCCGACGGTTTGTCCATCGTCGACGGACGGCATCCGTTGCTGCAGGCAAAGGGTACCAGGGTGGTGCCCTTCGACCTAACGTTGGCGCCCGATGAACGGACGTTGCTCGTGTCGGGACCCAACACCGGCGGCAAGACGGTGCTGCTCAAGGCGATCGGATTGCTGTGCATGATGGCGCAGGCCGGTGTGCCAGCGCCGGTGGGCGCCACGAGTGCGTTGCCGGTGTTCGATGATGTGTTTGCCGACGTTGGCGACGAGCAGAGCATCGAAGCGAGTTTGTCGACCTTCAGTGCGCACCTCAAGAATCTTGGGGAGATTCTCCGGTCCGCCACCGCCAGTTCGCTGGTACTCATCGACGAACTGGGGTCAGGCACCGATCCGGCCGAAGGCGCGGCGCTTGGCGGATCGATCCTCGAAACCCTCACCGTGCGAGGCAGCCTCACGCTCGCCACGACGCACCTTGGTCAGCTGAAACTGCTGGCGACCGACGTGAGCGGTGTCGTGAATGCGTCACTGCAGTTCGACGCGGTACAGCTCGCGCCGACCTATCGACTGCTGAAGGGCGTCCCCGGCCGGAGCTACGGCTTGAGCATTGCGCGTCGCCTGCAGTTGCCGGAAGAAGTCATCGCGCGCGCTGAAGAACGCTTGCCACAGGGCGAGCGCGACATGGCCGTGCTACTTGCCGATGTCGAGTCGCGCGAGGCGGCACTGGCCGATCGCGAACAGCTGATGGATCGCGAGCAGGACAAGTTGCGCTCTCGGGTGGCGACCGTGACCGATCGCGAGGCCAAAATGCGTGAGCGCGAACGGGAAGCCGAGCGCACGGCGCGACAGGATGCACGGAAGTATCTACTCGAAGCTCGCGCGCAGGTCGAAGCGGCCATTGCCGACGTACGTGCACGCGCGGCCGAACAGTCGGCCGCCTTCGACGACGCGGCGCGCGCCGCCCGACGTTCTGTCGAGGAAGCCGCTGCGGCACAGGGGGAGGCGGTTGATGCCGTGATTCAGCGGGCCGCGCATGATCGTGCGCGCGTCTTGCAGAAACAGCAGGGTGTTCCCACCCCGTCGGTTCCGGCGAAGGCTGCGATGGCGTCTTCGGCACGTGACCTTCCGCTGGCGGACGGTGACCATGTGCTGGTGGGAACGCTCGGCGATAAAGTCGGTCGTATCGTCAGCGTTCGTGGAGCCGACGCGCGTGTTCTCGTGGGTTCGCTCACCCTGACGGTGCCGGTCAAGACACTCACTCGCACCAAGGCCGCAGCGCCGCCGATGTTCAAACTCACACTCTCGGGAGACATGGCCGAGGTGGAGCCGGTGCGCGAAGTGGATCTGCGCGGGATGCGTGTCGATGAACTCGATGATCTTCTGCTGCAGGCACTCGACGCGGCCGTGCGGAATGATCTGCGAGAGTTACGCATCATTCACGGCAAGGGTACGGGGGCGCTGCGCTCTCGCGTTGCCGAGATGCTGAAGAAGGATACGCGCGTGACCGGATTCCGGCTCGGTGCGTGGAATGAAGGCGGTGCTGGCGTCACTGTAGCCGATTTGGCGTAGGCGCGGTTGATTAGCGCATGGACTTGGGCGAGCACGGGAAGGTTCTCGCATGATCCCTGACGAAATCGTCGAGCGGGTCCGTCAATCGGCGGATATCGTGGAGATCGTCAGTGAGTTCGTGCCGCTCAAGCGCTCGGGCGCGACGTGGCGCGGGCCGTGCCCATTCCACCAGGGCAAGAATGCCAACTTTTCCGTCTCGCCAACGCACGGGAGCTATCACTGCTTCGTCTGCCACGAGAGCGGTGATGTTTTCACGTTCGTGCGTAAGCGCTTGGGAATGGATTGGCCGTCGGCGGTGAAGTTCGTGGGTGAGAAGGTGGGTATCGAAGTCATCGATACGCCGCGCCGGCAGCAGGCGCCCGATCCGAACGCGCCCAACTACGAGGCGCTCTCTGCGGCGGCCGAGTGGTTTCAGCGCCAGTTGCTCGATCAGGACGTTGGCAATGCCGCGCGGGAGTATCTCACGTCGCGCGACCTCGATCCGCACGCGTGGCAGAAATTCGGACTGGGCTTTGCCCCCGCCGATGCGCAGGCGCTCCGGCGCTATCTCCATTCGCTCGGCTACGATGACGCGCGGTTGCTCGAAGCCGGATTGCTCGTGCTCCGCGAAGGGGAAACTGAACCGCGGCTGCGCTTTCGCGGTCGGGTGATGTTTCCCATTCTCGACGAGCTCGGGCGCACCGTCGGCTTTGGTGGGCGCGCGATGGGCGATGCGCAGCCGAAGTATTTGAACAGTCCGGAGTCGCCGGTCTTCCAGAAGCGACGTACGCTGTACGGATTGCACACCGCGAAGCAGGCGATGCGCCGCGAATCGCGGGCGATTGTCGTTGAGGGATATCTCGATGCCATCCGGCTCGCGCTGGCTGGGATCGAGGAAGTCGTGGCCCCGCTCGGGACTGCTCTCACGGAGGAGCAGGCGCAGCTACTCGTCCGCTACGCAACAAACGTGTTTCTGCTGTACGACAGCGATGAGGCCGGTCAGAAGGCCACATTTCGTTCGGGGATGGAGTTACTGCGCGCCAAAGCCTCGGTGCAGGTGGTCTCTTTGCCTGATGGCGAAGATCCCGACACGTTCGTGCAGTCGCAGGGACGACAAGCGATGGAGCTGCAGTTGAGCAATGCCATCGATCTCTTCGACCGGCAGGTGCAACTGCTCGAACGTCGCGGTTGGTTTACCGATCTCCGGCACCGGCGGACCGCGATCGACAAACTGCTGCCCACCATTCGCGCTGCCCGTGAGGCACTGACGCGCGAGATGTATCTCGCGCGCCTCTCCGAGGCGACGCATGTCGACAAGGCGACGCTGGCCGCCGAAGCGGAGGCACTACCCGAGCCGGGGATGCGCCGGGGGACGACGCGTTCGCCGGGGACCAGCACCGGGTACGACATGGGCAACAGTCCGCCGGGTTTTGACGGGCCCCCGCCAGATCAGTACGATGGTGGCGACTACGCAGAACCCGCGCCGCTGCCTCCACCGGCGTCGGAGCAACGACGACCATGGACGCCGGGACGCAAGAAAGGCTACAAGCAGGGGCCGGAATGGCAGGCGACGAACGTGCCGCCCCGCCCGCGCCGCGATGAGCCGCTCGAGCGCGCACTGGTCCGCGCCATGCTGGTCGATCGTGGTATCGCGGAGCGCGTGGCTGAGCGTCACCCGCCCGACGCGTTTCGTGAACCCCGCTATCGCGAGCTATTCGGTACGCTGCTGCACGCGCCTCTCACCGATGATCTCGAACAGATTGCGGAGCGTCTTTCACCGGATACGATGAAAGTTCTTCGCGAGCTGACCGATGCTGGTGCCTACGAAGCGGGAGCGGCCGATATCGGGCTCACGCTAGGCAAGCTCGACGCACGGCAGCTGGAGACTCGCGTGGATGAGATTCGCGGAGCGATGCGCACGGCAACCCGCGAAGAGCAGGATGCGTTGATGCGAGAAAGGCTGGAACTCGAAGCAGAAATCCGTCGACTGGTGCCAATTCGGTCACCGCGCGGAAGGCCCAAGGGATAGGAACGAACGTGGTGAACCCTGATATCGATACGTTGCTCGCCGTTCAGGCGGACGATGCGATCATTCGTGACATCGAAGCGCGGCGCGACGCCCTCGCGCCGCAGCTTGCGCTGCTCGACGCGCGGCAAAAACGCGCCGTCGAAGAGGTGTCGCGCACGGAGGCCTTACTCGAACGCGAGCTCACACGGCAGCGCCTGCTCGACGCGCGCCTGTCGGAGACACGCGCTCTGCACGAGCGGTATGTCGCGGTGCTCGACGGCGCGGAGCGTCTGCGCGATGCGGCCGCCGCCGCCGCGCAGGTCGAGGGAACCAAGCGTGCGCTCGCGGATGGGGAGAGTGAAGCGTTGATCATTGCGCGTCGGGCGGGCGATCTGCGCACCGCGCTGGCCGCTCATCGCGAAGTGCTGGCGCAAGTCAGCGCCGACCGAGGTGCGGCGCGTACGGAGATGGAGGCGGTCCGCGCCGGGATCGAGGCGGAGCTCGCGACGGCGCGGGCCAAACGTCAACTCGCGGCCGGTGCCGTGAGTCCGGGGATGCTGTCCAAGTACGATCGGATCGCGTCGCGTCGCCAGGGCGCAGCGCTCATCGAGCTGCGTGAGTTCTGTTGCAGCGCCTGCGATACCGCCATTCCACTGCAACGGCGCATCGCGTTCTCGACCGGATCGGTCATCGAGCCGTGCGAAGGGTGCGGCGTCCTCCTGTTCCAGCGCCCGGTCGCCGACGTGTCGACCGGCTAGCCGGTCCGGTTACCCCGCACGCGTCGAAACGGGAGTCCTGTGCGGTGGGCTCATGCCCTAGATTGTGCGTGTGACCGCCCCGACGCTTTCCGCTCCCCGCCCTGGCGTGAATTCGCCCCCGCTGCGCCCTCCGGCGCGGTGGGTGCCCATCGCGGTGCCGCCTGCCGACGTGGTCGAACGGCTGCACCGCGAATTGCTGCTTCCCATCGAGGTGTGCCGCCTGCTCGCCTCCCGTGGGTACGAGACGCCGGATGCCGCGAAGCGGTTCCTGCGGCCGCGTCTCGAGCATCTCGAGGCGCCCATGCAGCTGCATCATGCATCGCGCGCCGTCGCGCGCATTGCCGATGCCGTGCGTGCACAGGAAGTCATTTTCGTACACGGCGATTACGATGTCGACGGCATGTCGTCCACGGCGCTGCTCACCCGGGTGCTCCGGGGCGTCGGAGCGTTGCATGTCGTGCCGTTCGTGCCCAACCGGTTGACCGACGGCTACGATCTCGGGGCCGCCGGGGTGGCGGCTGCGCGAGCAGCGAACGCAAGCCTGGTGATCACCTGTGACTGCGGCACGAGCGCCCTGTCGCCCGTACAGGAGCTCATGGCCGCTGGTGTGGATGTCATCGTCACGGACCATCATTTGCCCGGACACGCGTTGCCGCCGGCGTATGCCGTATGCAATCCACGGCATCCCCTGTGTACCTCCGCGGACAAGGATCTGGCGGCCGTCGGGGTCGCGTATAAGCTCTCGCTCGGACTCTGTGAAGCACTCGGCGTTTCGCCCACATTGGCACATCGCCAGCTCGATCTTGTCGCGCTCGCCACGATCGCCGATGTCGCGCCGCTGCGCGGGGAAAACCGCGTGCTCGTGCGGTACGGGCTCAAGCTGCTCGCGGAGACCACACACCCCGGCCTGCGTGCACTCATTCGTTCGTCGGGGTTGGAAGGCAAGCCGCTGACGGCGGGACGCGTGGGGTTCGTGCTCGCACCGCGACTCAATGCGGCGGGCCGAATTGCTGACGCGAAGCTGGGGCTTCGCCTGCTGCTGGCCGAACGTGAAGACGAGGCCAACATCATTGCACGAGAGCTCGAGGAGCTGAATCGCGCTCGGCAGGAACTCGACCGCGTGGTGCTCGATCAGGCCATGCGTCAGCTCGATCAGCCCGACATGCGCGACCGCTATGCGCATGTGTTGCACCAGCAGGGGTGGCATGCCGGGGTCATCGGTATTGTCGCGTCACGCATTGTGGAGGCGACAGCACGACCAGCGGTCCTCGTGGCCGTCGATCATGACATTGGCAAAGGGTCGGGCCGTTCGATCAGCGCATTCGACTTGCACGGAGCACTGGGTGACTGCGCGGACCTCTTTCAGCGCTTCGGAGGACACCGAGCCGCGGCCGGCCTGACGATGGATGCCGCAAAACTGCCGGCGTTTGTCGAGCGATTTGATGAAGTGGCGCACGCCCGACTCACGCCCGACGATCTCGTTCCCATGTTGCGCGTTGACCTCGAGGTGCCCATTCACGAAGTCGGCGAGTCACTTGAGAAATTGGTCAGGCACTTCGAACCCTTCGGCATCGGCAACCCGGCACCGATGTTTCGTGCGTCGGGGGCCCAGCTGTCCTGCGCACCGCGTAAGGTCGGGAGCGACGGGCTCAAACTCGCCATCGGGGCGCCGCACGGCGATCTGGAAGCGATTGGTTGGGGGCTCGCGTCGCGGGCCTCGCAACTCCACGTTGGACGAGGCCTCGACTTGGCGTTCAAGCTTGAGCGGGATGAATATCGCGGCGTGTCACGCCTGCAATTACGGGTGGCCGACGTGCGCCACGCAGAGGACTAACGGTATGCGCATTATCTCCGGCCGCTGGAAAGGGCGGCGTATTCAGGCGCCTCCGGGCGATACCGTGCGACCGACGTACGATCGCGTCCGCGAGTCGTGGATGAGCATCGTGCACCCCATCCTCCCCGACGCCCGCGTGCTCGACCTCTGTGCCGGTAGCGGCGCACTTGGACTGGAGAGTCTGTCGCGCGGTGCAGCCGAGTGCGATTTTGTAGAGCAGTCGCTCAAGGTCATGAAGGTGTTGCAGGGAAATCTGGAGGCGCTGGGGGGACATCCTGGCGCCACGATCCATCGCGACGACGCGGTGCAGTTTGCGCAGACGCTCCCCGCGGGCGCGTACGACATCGCCTTCGCCGATCCACCGTACGCATCGGATATTGCCCAGCAGTTGGCCGAGCAGTGGCTGGCAGTCCCTTTCGCGTCGGTGTTCGCCATTGAACATTCGTCTGCGGTTACACTCCCGGCCATTGGCGATACCCGTCGCTATGGCATCACCGCGCTGACCTTCTTCCGCACCTCGTCGTGACGCCAGCTTCGGCTTCCGGGATTGTCACCACCGCCAATCGGCCCAGTGGCCCGCTCATCGCCTTGTATGCGGGCTCCTTCGATCCCGTGACCCACGGGCACGAAGACCTCATCAAGCGGACGTTGACGTTCGCGGACCATCTGATCGTGGCCGTGGCGAACAACATGAACAAGCAGCCGCTGTTCTCGGTGGAAGAGCGCATGGGGTTCATTCACGAGTGTACCAACGGGGATCCGCGCATCGAGGTGCGCTCGTTCAAAGGGTTGCTCGTGGAGTTTGCGCGCACCCTTGGCGCGCGTGTGAACGTGCGCGGACTGCGCGCGGTGAGCGACTTCGAGTACGAGTTCCAGATTGCCCTCATGAATCGACACCTGTATCCGGATTTGGAGACGGTCTTCATGACCCCGTCGCTCGACACCACGTACATCAGTTCGAGCATGGTGCGTGAAGTGGCCAAGTTCGGTGGCGATGTGTCGGGGCTCGTGCATCCGGTCGTCGCCGAGGCGCTCGTCGAGCGCTACCGCGAGCAGGCCGCTGCCGCGTCCGGGCGTTCGTCATGAGTACGCGGCATGACGCCACCAGCGCGTTCCTCACCTCGCTGCACGAGCGGGCGAGAGCCACGCCGCGGACGATCCTGTTCCCCGAGGCGGTCGATCCGCGAACGGTGTCGGCGGTGTTACGCCTGCAGAAGCTGGGCTCGGTAAACCCGGTGCTCGTACGGCGCGGCGACGCGCCCACCGGCGTGGTTCCATCCGGCGGCTTGCTCGTCGATCCGCTCACCGATCCGCGACGCGTGGCCGTCGCCGACCACCTGTTGGCGCGCCGCGGCGGCAAGGGGCTGACTCGCGAAGACGCCGAACGCCTCGCGACCGATCCGCTCTACTTCGCCGACAGTCTGGTGGCGCTGGGCGAAGCGGATGGGTGTGTCGCCGGTGCCGTACACACCACGGCTGACGTTTTGCGAGCGGCACTCTGGACCATTGGGGCGGCGCCCGGCGTGAAGACGGTGTCGTCGTCGTTCTACCTGATTGTCCCGTCGTTTCGCGGAGAATCTGGTGAGGTGCTGACCTTCACGGACTGTGCCGTCGTGCCCGATCCGTCGGCGCGACAGCTGGCCGATATCGCGTTGGCTGCGGCTGCGGACCGTCGACGCATTGTGGGCGATGAACCCCGCGTGGCGTTTCTCTCGTACAGCACCATGGGCAGCGCCGACGGCCCCACGGTCAGCAAGGTACGGGAAGCGGTGGCCCTCGTTCGCGCGGACGCGCCGTCGCTGGTCGTGTCGGGGGAGCTGCAGGTCGATGCCGCGCTCATTCCCGAGTTGGCGCGGCGGAAAGCTCCCGGTGAGCCGGCGGCCGGCGTGGCGAACGTTCTCGTGTTCCCGTCGCTCGACGCCGGCAATATTGCCTACAAGCTCACGCAACGACTGGCCCACGGCACCGCGATTGGCCCTATACTTCAGGGGTTGGCCAAGCCTTGCAGCGACTTGTCCCGCGGTGCGACCGCTGACGACATTGTGCATGTCGCGGCGATCACGGCTTTGCAAGCTGCCAGTCACGCCTGAGCGCTCTCCCCGATCCTGAGTCCGTCATGAGCTTTTCGCTGGAACGCACCGACGATGTCGCCATCGTCACGGTCGATGGGCAACTGGTGGTCACGAACCGCCAGGAGTTCAAGCAGGCCATCCTCGATGCGGTCGAGCAGGGGGCGCGCCTGGTAGTCGTCGACTTCACCACGTCGGGGTATATCGACAGCTCAGGGCTCGGAGCACTCGTGTCGCTCAGCCGGCGTCTGCGAGAGTCGGGCGGGGACCTCCGCCTGGTGGGGCTCAACGAGGATTTGCGGACCCTCTTCGAGCTGACACGGCTCGACGCACTGTTCCCGTTGTACGCGACGCGCGCCGACGCGCTTGCCGCGTCCTGAGCCTGTGGCGACTCGTCGGAATCCGCGTGTCTCGACCGCGCGAGGGGATGCGCGGGGCGAAACCGCGTTGTCGCGCGCCTTTCTGGCGGGTGTTGCGGCGGATGCCGTCGTGACCCACGTCTCGCGACGGTGGGTGCTGTCTTCGGAAGTGCACGGGATTGCCCCGGTCGTCGACGATGTCGTATCGCTCTGCCGGGCCGCCGGTTTCTCGGCAAAGCTGTGTCGCCTGAACGTGCCGGTCGCGCTGACCGAGGCCTTGGCGAATGCAATGCTGCGGGGCAACGGAAGCGATGCGCGCCGGTCCGTCGTTGTCGTCGTCGAGCTCAACGCAGATCGCTTGCTCGTGGAGGTCACCGACGAAGGGCAGGGGTTCGATCTCGTAAATGTCCAGCAGTGTCCGAGTGAAGCCGATTGGCTCGAACGTGAAGATGGTCGCGGCGTCTTTCTCATGCGCCAGCTTATGGACCAGGTGGAAAACCAGTGTCTCGACACGGGCCATCTGCTCCGGCTCATTCTGCACAAGGCATGATCGAGCTCGCCGCCCTCCTGGCCGCGTTTCTCGAGGCCACGGGGCGTGAGGCCGCCATTTGGGAGCGACGCGAGGGATCGGTGGTCCCGACGCTGCTCGGCGCCTCGACGCCTAGCTTTGCCGAGCGCACCGAACCCGGCGCAATGGCCTGGGACGTCGCCACGTGGGCGCGTGCGCAGGCACTGCACGCGCAGCTCGTCGCGACTGGGGACAGTGTCGGCTGGCTCTTCGTCGAGGCGGGTCACGCCCCAGATGCCGACCGGCTACTCGGCCGACTCGTCCCGGTGGTCCGTCGGCTCATCCGTGAGCGCGATGGCGCGACTCGCGAGCTCGTCGAGCGGTACGAAGAGATCAATTTGCTGTACGCGATTGGCGAACTCCTTGGCGGGACGACGTCGGTGGAGGATGTCGCGGATACGCTGCTCGGGGAGCTTGCTGCCACGGTCGGGGCCAAACGGGCGGTGTTTCTGCACACCAACCGCGCGCAGGGGCTGCTCTCGCCCATTGCCTCGCTTGGCCTCGGAGAAACGTCCTACGAGGCGGTGTCGCTCGATCGTGCCGACCACATTGCGGTGCGGGCGTATCGTACCGGCGGCGCCTGTACCGAGGATGGTGTGGCGGCGGCGTTGGGCGACCCGGTGTTATCGGGACAGGGGGCCCCACTGCTGGCGGTGGCCATTACGCGACCGAGCAGCGGTATCGGTATCACCGGCACCTTCGCCGTTCCCACGCGTCGAAGCGATGGCGGTGCAGTGCCATTGGGGGTGCTCGTGCTCGCCGGACGGGACGGCGGACTGCCGTTCAGTGCTGGCGATCGCAAGCTGGCAGTTGCCGTGAGTACGCAGATCGGCACGGCGATGCATAACGCGAGTCTGGTACGCGCGGCCGTCGAACGGCAGCAGATGGCGCGTGAAATGCAATTGGCTAACGAGTTGCAGCTCAAGCTATTGCCCAACCCACGCGTCGTGCAGCCCGAAGCGCGCGCCGCAGCCCGGGTCGTTCCGGCCGAGAGCGTTGGCGGCGATTTCTTTCTCCTGGCGCGTCTGGATCGCGACCGCACCGGGGTGCTGATCGGCGATGTCTCCGGTCACGGGTATCAGTCCGCGCTGATCATGGCGCTCGCTCTCAGCGCCGCGGGTATTCACGTGCAGGCGGCGTTCGATCCGTCCATTGCACTGGAAGCGGTGCATCGCAGTTTGCGGGACGAACTCGAGAGTACGGAGATGTCGATCTCCATGTGCTACGCCGTGATCGATACCCGCGCGGGTGAACTGCGCTTCGCCAATGCCGGTCACCCGCATGCCTTTGCGGTCACCGCTGACGGCCAGTGCACGCGCTTGTCCGCCGTCGCTCCGCCGTTGGGCTGGTGCGAGGACACGATCGAGGAGTGCGTGATGACGTGGAAGCCGGGCACCCGTCTGGTGTTCTTCACCGACGGCGTTGTGGACGCGCGCGATGCCGCCGGCGAGCGCCTCACCGAGCCGGCGCTGCTCGACACGCTCAAGACGATGACGAACGGCGAGACGCCGGAGCAGATGCTGGACGCGCTGTTCCGCCAGCTCGACGCCCACGTTGGACGCACGCCACTGCGTGACGATTGCACGGTGGTCGTGGTGGACCGCCCGTGAGGCACGCATGA
>JAAVWC010000042.1 GCA_023910675.1 Gemmatimonas sp. | reverse complement strand
CTCTCGGGCTCTGATATCCCGATCCTTTCGCGCATCATTCTGCTCGCCCAGACCGTTGAAGCCTACTGGAGCGAGCATGGCACGAAGGCGGCTGTCGAAATGGCACGCCAGCGTCGCGGCACGTGGTTCGATCCCGCGTTGGTAGGTCACCTCGAATCGATCCGTCGCGATCACGAATGGTGGGGGCGGCTGGCTGATATCGAGCAAATCGGAGAGACCGTGGTGGCGCTCGAACCCGGTAGCGTTCCCACGGTGGCCACTGACGAGCGGCTCGATCGGATCGCGTTTGCATTCGCGGCCGTAATCGACGCGAAGACGCCATTCACCGCGCGACACTCGAGCAACGTGGCCCGCTATGCCGTAGCGATTGCCGGGACGCTCGGCGTCGATCGGACGGCACGCCGTGATCTGCTTCGCGCCGGGTTGCTGCACGATATCGGCAAGCTGGGCGTATCCAACCGGATTCTCGACAAGCCCGCGAAGCTCACCGAGGAAGAACTCGGCGAGATTCGCAAGCATCCGACCTGGACGCTCGAAATTCTCGATCATGTCGCGGCGTTCCGGCATTTTGCTCCCGATGCGGCGCGTCACCACGAGCGGCTTGACGGCCGTGGCTACCCATGGCGGCTTGCCGGAGATCAACTCTCCTTCACAGCGCGCGTGCTCGCGGTTTCCGATGTGTACGAGGCGCTTACGGCGACGCGTCCGTATCGAGAAGGGCTCACCGTGGCGAAGGTGATCGACATCATGGCCCGGGACTGCGGGACGGCATTCGACAGTACGATCTTCGATGCCGCAGTGGCGTTGGCGGAACGCGGAACATTCGCGTCGCTCGCCGAGGTGACCGAGAACGGGTTTGACTCGTTGCACTCGCTGGTGCCGGCCACGGCGCGCCACCTCGCTGCCGTGCACGTCGCCTGACTACGCCGTTGTCGGCGTGCCGACCGACGGCCCCGTGACACTGGGACTGTTGCGCGGAATGCGGTAGACTCCGCCCGTGCACACGATTCCACTTCCGGGCCCTGTTCTGGCCATCGAGGCCTCAACCTCGGCAGGTTCCGTCGCCTTATGGGTCGACGGGATCATGACCGGCGTCGAGGCCGTCCCAATGGGGGTCGGTCGCGAAGATCGGCTGTTTCCGGCCATGCAACGGCTGCTCGGCGCTGCAGGGGTGCGCCCCGGCGCGCTTGAGGCCGTCGTCTGCGGCGAGGGGCCGGGGAGCTTCACCTCGCTGCGCATCGCGTCTTCGCTGGCGAAGGGATTAGCGCACGGGACGGGCTGTCCCCTCTATGCCGTTTCGTCGCTCCTGATTGCAGCGGCATCGACCGCAGAGGCGCTCGCCGAAGGCCGATATCTGGTTCACGCCGACGCCTTGCGTGGCGAACGGTACGTCCTGCCCGTGGTGCGCCGGGCTGACGGACTGGTCGCGTCGGCGGGACCATTTGCGCGTTTGACACTGGAGCAACTGGCCACGGAAGCGGTGCCATCACAGCGTCTGGCTGTGTTGTCGTCGCCACTGGCCGAAGAAGTCATGGTTGTTTCGCCGACGATCGCGTCGCTGTCGGCAATCGTCCCCACTTGGGCGGACGAGGTCGTCTCCCTGGAGCTGTGGGAACCAGTGTACGGTCGGCTGGCGGAGGCCCAAGTCAAGTGGGAAGCGACGCATGGTATCTCGCTGCCAGCGTCTCCCGCCGTGGCTTCGTGAGGAAGGGGCCACCGCGCGCGCCCGGCATGACGGTCGTCGTGCGGGATATGCACGTTGACGATCTGCCGTCGGTGGCGGCCATCGAGGCGGCGTCGTTCAGCGATGCCTGGGCGCCAAGCGCCTTCGCGGACCTACTCGCCCGAACGCACGCACGCCTGCGGGTGGCGACCTCGGCGGATGGTACGGTCTTGGGGTATTGCATCCTCTTGCGGGCAGCCGATGAGGGCGAGATCGCGAACATCTGCGCGGCGGCGGTCGTGCGCGGGCAGGGCGTCGGTGGAACCCTGCTTGACGATGCGTTGGCGGCCGCGGACGCCTCCGTGACAGCGGCGGTGTATCTCGAGGTGCGTACGTCCAACGTGGCGGCGCGGGCGCTGTACGAGGGGCGGGGCTTTTCCCTCGTCGGCAGGCGGAAAGGTTACTATCAGCATCCGAACGAGGATGCCTTGGTTCTCCGGCGCACTCACCCTGCCGCCCCCTAAGGGCTCCCGCTACCGGGTGCGTTCAAAGAGCCCAATCGTTGAAGATCTGGTGAGACTTTGTCAGACCTTATCCTGTATTATCCCGTCGTTCGCTTGCAGACCCCACCCAGTACCGCTGGTCATTTCTGATTTTCGAGGAGGCATCGTGAGCCGCAGCATGAACAAGGCCATTCTTATTGGCAACGTCGGGGGCGACCCCGAAATCCGCACTGTTGGTACCGGCGGTCGCGTGGCGACGTTCTCGCTGGCCACGGGCCGGCAGTGGACGGACCAGTCTGGCAACAAGCAGGAAAAGACCGAATGGCACCGCTGCGTGGTGTGGAACAGTGCCCGCGGGAGTGGCCTTGCCGACGTCGTCGAGAAGTACGTGAAGAAGGGCGAGAAGATTTACGTCGAGGGCGAGATCGAGTACCGCCAGTGGCAGGACAAGGAAGGGCAGACGCGCTACACCACCGAGATCAAGGTCAAGGAGCTGATGCTCTTGGGCGGCGGAACCGGCGGTGGGCGCAGCGGCGGCATGGGTGACGACATGGATTCGGCGCCGCGTCGTTCGGCGGCGCCCGCAGCCCCTCGCAAGGCTCCCGCGGCAGCCGCAGGCGGTGACGACTTCAACGATTTCCCCGGCGCCTTGGCCGACGAGGACGACGACCTGCCGTTCTGAGTTCCGACTCAACGGCAGGACTCCCGGCGGTCCCGCACTGGGGATCGCCGGGAAATGCTCAGGGGGCGGCAGGAATTGGAATGATGTCGGCCTCGGCTGGCACAGTTTGTCCGTTACGCCCTGCGTCCGCGGGCGTCTCCGATGTAGGACCCTGCCTGCGGCTTCGAGGCAGGTGACTGCACCCGTACCATTCGGGTGCCATGACTCTCCTTTTGTCGAGGTTCGCCGATGCGCGCTGCCAACCGGGCGCACGCCTCCACCGCTCAGTCGAACGGCCAAGCGTCAGCTCTCCTAGTCCGCTTTTTTGTTGCGGTGATTGCTACACTGGCACTCTTGCTGGTTTGGCGTCCTGCCGTGCTCCATGCACGGGAGATGGCGACGTCCACGTCGCAGGAGCCCGCCGCCAAATCGCACGTGGTCAAGGCCGGCGAAACGCTGTGGAGTCTGGCCGCCCGCTACTACGGTGACGGACATCAGTGGCAGAACCTGGCCCGCCGCAACGGCATCCCGATTTCCGAAGAGCCACCCCTGAAGGTTGGCATGCGGTTGTCGGTGCCTGCCCGTCCGACGGTTCGCGGCGCGAAGGCCGCCGAAGTCGCCGCAGCGCCTGCGGACAGCACGGTTCCGAAAGCTGCGCTGGCCAAGGCTGGCGAGGGGACGCTGCCGGGTCCGGAGGCGACGCCAGCCCGGGTGCCGCCCGGTTCGTTGGCGGCTCAGACGGCGGGGAAGTCGCATGCTGGTGCTACCGGGAAGTCCGCTGCGCCGAAGAAATCGGTAGCCGCTGCCCCAGGCGAGCCCAAGTCCGTCGCTTCCGTCGCGGACGCTCCCGACACGAGCAAGGCTGATCTCAAGCCGGCGGTCGGCACGATCATGGGAGGCAGTACGGTACGGCGCGTCGGCTTGGTCGAGCAGGACGGACAGGCAAGTTCGCGCAAGGCAAGCGAGGTGTTCACGGTGTTCCATCGAGACCTGCCCGATGCTGCCGAAGCCGAACGTCGTACGCGCGCCGTCCTTCGCCCCAACACGCCGGTCCCGCGCACGGCTGAGTTCGAATCGGCGCCCTTCATTGTCAGCGCGCAAACCCTGATGACCCTCGGGCGCGTGTCGGCCCGTGTTGGCGCCTCGGAAACCTCGGGTGAGTCGTATCCGCAGCGCGCGATCAAGACCGATGAAGTCGAGTTGCAGCCCCCCGCGAATGGGAGCTACAAGGTGGGCGATCGGTTCATGACCTTCGCGACGCCGGCCACGTTCGGCAAGGGTCGCGTGCTCGTGTATCCGACGGGGATCGTTGAGGTGGTGAAGGCGGAAGGAGCCAAGCCGGCGTTGGCCATCGTACAGCGGCAGTCGGGCCGGATCGAACAAGGGCAGCAGCTGCTGCCGGCGCCGCCGGTTACCGCTTCGTGGGTCCAGGCACAGAAACTTTCAACGCCGGACGTCAGCACCACCGTAACCTGGCTCGATGCGCAGGAAGTGCTTCCGACGTTGCAGAGCTTCGTGCTCGTTGGCGCCGGGACGGACCAGGAGCTGAAGGCTGGCGACGAAATGGCGGTCTATGGCCGCGCCAACACGGGCGGTTCGGAAGCGCTGGTCGCGACGGTGCGCGTCGTGCGCGTCGAACGCGACCACGCGGCCACGGTGATTACGCGGCAGTACCAGACGGAGATCACGCTCGGAATGGCCGCTCGCCGGTACGCCAAGGCGCCGTGAATCATCGCGGCGCACGCAGCGCCGCGGGGCTCGGCTGGCCAACGCTGACCCAAACGCACGCGTGGCGGGATGCGCGTTGCGATGACAATTGATGGAGTTCGACACGCGTCGGGTGGCCCGTTGGCCCCGACGCGTGTTTACATTCCGCATATCCACTACTCACACATTGACGGAGAGGCTCCGAGCGGCATGGCGAAATCAGTTCTGGTGACGGGCGGCGCAGGCTTTATTGGCTCCCACGTGGCAGACCGATTCCTGGCCGAAGGCTGGGACGTCACTATCCTCGATGACCTGTCGAGTGGCCGCGAAGAAAACATTCCTTCTGCCGCCCGGTTCGTGCGTGGCTGCATCACGTCGCCTGAAGCGGCGACGCTGGTGCGCGACGGGCGCTTCGATGTCCTGTGCCATCTGGCGGCGCAGATCGATGTACGTCGTAGCGTGCTCGATCCAGTGTACGACGCGACCCGGAACATTCTCGGCACCCTGAACCTCATGGAGGCGGTGCGGACTAGCGGCTACGCGACGCGGACCGTCTTCTCGTCAACCGGCGGTGCGCTTTACGGTGACTTTGATCCGCCGCCGAGCACGGAAGCATTCTCGAAGGATCCGGAAGCACCGTACGGAATCGCCAAACTGTCAGTGGAGTACTACCTCGCCTACTACGGTCGTGTGCACGGACTCGACACCGTGGCGCTCCGCTATGGCAATGTGTACGGCCCCCGACAGGATCCGCATGGTGAGGCCGGCGTGGTCGCCATTTTTTGTAATCGATTGCTCGACGGGCGCACCCTGACGGTGTTCGGCGACGGTGAACAAACGCGAGACTATGTGTACGCGGGGGATGTGGCTGGTGCCAACTTTGCCGCAGCGACCAGCGCGCTCCCGCCGCGTGGACGACTCGACGCGCGGGCGTTCAACATCGGCACAGGCATCGAAACGTCGGTGAATACGTTGGCGGAAACGCTGCGTGGGGTCTCAGGTGCCAGTGCGCCGATTGAGTATGCGCCGGCGCGCGCTGGCGAGTTGGCCCGGTCGGCCTTGCAGACGGACAAGGCCAAGGCGGTATTGGGCTGGACGCCGCGTGTTTCGCTCTCAGAGGGACTCTCGAATACCTACCGCTTCTTCGCGGATCGCCGGGCGCGCTTCGCGGCCGAGGCGTCGGCGTGAGTGCAGGCGGCGTGATGTTCCTGCTGCAGCTCTCGACACAGGGTGGCGGCGCCGTGCCGCGCGGATTCTTCGAACTGATTCTGACCAGCGATCCGGTCACGAAGGCCGTGTTGGTGCTGCTCGCCGGGTTGTCGTTGGTGTCGTGGGCGATCATGTTCGCCAAGTGGCGGGCGTTCAGTACGGCCGAAAAGGGCGGGAATGCCTTTGTCGCGGAATTCGAACGCGCCCGCGGCATGGATGAGGCCATGTTGCTCGCGCAGCGATCGAAGCCGAGTCCGTTTACGGCGGTCTTCTCGCGCGCCGTGCAGTTCATCAACGACACGAAGCCGGCTCTGGGTGCCACCAACGATCGCACCGCGCGTCTTTCCGGTTCGCAAGTCGAAGCCTTGCGGCTGGTGCTCGATTCGCAGTCTGGGCGTGAACGGGAGGAGTTGGGCAAGTTCATTCCGTGGCTCGCCACCGTGGGGAGCGTGAGCCCGCTGATCGGGCTCTTCGGCACGGTGTTGGGCGTTATCGAGGCGTTCGAAGGCATCGCCACCAAGGGCTCAGGGAACATCGGAGCGGTGGCCCCGGGTATTGCGACAGCACTGATCGCGACGGCTGCGGCCCTTGCCGTTGCCATTCCTGCCGCTTTTGCCTACAACGTGTTCGCGTCGCGCCTCAATCGGTTTGATAACGCGCTGGAAGGATTTGGCTCGGAGCTTGTCGCGCTGCTGGTTCGCGAAGGGCGGATCTGACGCATGCGTCGCGGTCGACGCGGGGAGCGCATGGGCGTCAACGGCGAGATCAATGTGGTCTCGCTGATCGACGTGATGATGCTGCTCATGATCATCTTCATGATCACGGCGCCCATGATGCAGGGAGGCGTGGATATTTCGCTGCCCAGCGCCGAAGTGAAGCCGCTGGAGCCCAAGAACGGATTGGTCGTGACGATCGATCGGAACGGGCAGATATTCGTGGATGACACGAAACTCTCGTACGATGAATTTGCCGGGAGCATCAAGGCGCTCTCCGACCGAAAGGGTGCCGGCGGCGTGTTCGTACGGGCCGACAAGGCGGTCGATTTCGGTACGGTGATCCGTCTCATCGCGGCGATGAAGGCACGCGGGATCACGGACGTCGGTCTCGTGGCCGAGCCAGAAGAGAGTCGCTGACGATGTCGACGGTCATAACCGCCCGTCCTCGGCGCTCGTCGAAGAGTACGCTGGGAAGCGGGATGATCGTCTCGGCGCTGGTCCACGCGGTCCTGATCGCTCTCGTCGTGTGGGTGGGTGGGCAGCAGGAGCCGCCGCGTCCCCCGGTATACCGGGTCGAGCTAGTCGGGCAGGCCGGCTTGCGCCAGGCGGGCGTCGAGAAGGCGACGGAAACACCGACGGCGTCGAAGGACGCGGTGGCGGGGGCGGAGCGCGTCGAAGAAGAAAAGACGATGCCCTCGGCGTCGAAGGCCAAGAAGGCGCTCCCTTCACCCAACGCCACGCCATCCACCGATCGCAGCACGAAGGGCGGCGCCAAGAGCGCCACCCGGTCAACGACCAAAACCACGGCGGCGCCCAAGTCGGGGGCAGGCGCGACGGGTACGAAGGGCGCCGATGTGGCCAACGTGCGCACCGACGGGATCGCATTCCCGTATCCCGGGTACCTGTCGAATATCGTGCGGCAGATCGCGCTCAACTGGTCGCCGCGCAAGGTGTCGGCAGCGCTGGTGACGGAGCTCAAGTTCATGATCCGCCGCGACGGTACGGTGGTGGGTATCGAAGTGGTCAAGCGGTCGGGTGACCGCCTCTACGATCTCGACGCGATGGGCGCAATCGAAGCGGTGGGTTCGACCCGTAGCTTCGGGGCGCTGCCCAGCGGGTGGGCAAACGATGTGCTCGTGGTGTACTTCACGTTCGATTACGCGTTGCGTCCGCAGTGATGCGGGTGCTCGTTCCTCTTTACACGTTCTGTTGATGGCTCGATTCACGATTCGCCGGGTTCTGCTGGCCTTGTGTGCGCTCGCGCTGGCGTTATCGGCACCGCCGCGCGCCGTCCGCGCGCAGCCCACGAAAGGCGTGAGTCTTGGGCTGCAGTATCGCCCGGGACAAAAGACGACCCTCATCGTCTTGCCGGTCGCCGGCCCCAATGGTGATTCGCTCACGACGATGATCAGTCGTGACTTTGATTTCAGTGACCGGTTCACGGTGGTTAGTTCATCGGCCGCGCCCGGCGGGACGGGCCCAATCAACTGGGCGCTCTTCGCGAAGCTCGGGGTAGACGGTGTGGTGCAGGTCACCGTGCTCCCCAGCGGGTGGGTGCGCGTGCTGCTGCATGATGTTGGCCTCAAGAGCGTCCGCAACCAGAAGGACTTTGCGCTCCCGTCGCCCGCGCAGTCGGCGGGGTGGCGTCTGGCGGTGCACGGCGTCTCGGACGTCGTCGAAGAATGGGTCACCGGGCAGCGCGGCGTCGCGCAGACCCGCATCGCCTTTACGCGCGGCGGCCGGGTGTGGACCGTCGACAGCGACGGGGCCAATGTGACGCCGGCCACCCCCTCGGGGATGTCGCCCCAGTGGCTCCCCAGTGGCCGTGGAATCGTGTACAGCGTGCTGGACGGGGTACGGAACCCCATCATGCTGACTGATCTCGCTACGGGGGCGCAGCGGACGCTCGCCAGTGCAGCCGGGATCGAGCACACCACGCCGGCGGTCTCCCCCGATGGGCGCACGTTGGTCTACGCACGCGGCTCGGAGAGCGGGACGGACCTCTATGCGCAGGCCATTGAGGGTGGGGCTCCGCGGCGGATTACGGTGGGGCGGGGTCGGGCGAGCGCCCAGCCCTCGTTCAGCCCCGATGGACAGCGGCTCGCGTTCATGTCCGACCGTTCCGGGCCCCCTGAGGTTTATATTAGCGATCTGGATGGTACGAACTCGGAACTGCTGACGGCAGCGGCGTTTGGCGATCGGGACTACCGCGCGGGACCGGACTGGTCCCCCGATGGTCGCTTGGTCGCGTTTCAGTCGCGGAACGGCGGCACGTTCCAGATCATGACCATCAATCTGCGGGACCAGTCGGTGCGACAGGTAACCAACGATGGGCGAAACGACGATCCGTCGTGGGCGCCCGATTCGCGGCACCTCGTGCTGACGTCCAACCGCAGCGGTGTTCGGCAGCTGTGGGTGGTGGATGTTGAAACCGGTCGCGCGCGGCAGCTCACGCGCGGTCCCGAAACGCGTTTGTCAGCGTGGTCACCACGCCTGCTGGCGCCGTAACTGTCGTTGTGCCGATGTAGTGCGGGCGACTGGGCTTCCCCACGAGTTCCCGTTGCCCCTGTTCTCGCTGTTTCCCCTCACCCCTCGGAGTAAGTAGACATGCTGCGTAGCTCTCGTCTGACGCTGGTCCTGATCTCCTCGGCGCTTGTTCTGGGCGCGTGCAAGAAGAAGCAGCCGGTCGCCGTGGCCCCGACGCCGACGCCCACGCCGGCGGAACGCGTGCCGGAACGGACCACGCCGCGGGCGACGCCCGTCGACACCATGGCCGCGTACAACGAGAAGGTTTCGGCGGCCCGCATGCGCCTGCTCGAAACCATTTTCTTCGAGTACGATGCCGACGAGTTGCGTGACGATGCGCGTACCGCACTCGACGCGAAGATCGCCATTCTGAATGCGAATCCGGGACTGCGTATCCGTGTGGCCGGTCACTGCGACGAGCGCGGTAGCGATGAGTACAACATTGCGCTCGGGCGTCGCCGCGCCGAAGCGGCCAAGCGGTATCTGACGGACCGCGGCATCGATGCCGCGCGCATCGAAACCTCGTCGTTCGGTCGCGAGCGTCCCGCTGTGCAGGGCACGACGGAAGAAGCATGGTCGCGTAACCGTCGCGACGAATTCGAGATCACGGCGGGCGGCGAAACTCTCAAGCCGGCCAGCTGACCTGTCGCGCCACACCCGGAGAATCTGACATGTCCCATTCGCTATTCCACCGTGTGTGGCGCGCTCTCCCGCTCGTGGTCCTCGTGACCACGGGGGGGTGCTTTGCGACGCGTGGCGATGTCCGCATCGTGCAGGGCGACATTGCCACGCTGCGCACGGAGCTCCTCAAGAACCAGCAGGACCAGAAGGATGCACTCGCACAGACACAGCGACTGATTCAGGTCGCGAGCGATTCGCTGGCGAAGGTCAGCGCTCGCACCGTCGGTATTCAGGGCGACGTGCGCGGGGAAATGCGCGGCGTGCGTGAGCAGTTGCTGCAGATCCAGACGCTGCTGGGGCAGAGTCAGGCCACGATCGCGCGGCTGCGCGCGGAGCTGGAAGCGCAGAAGCTGGCACCGGCGCCGGTCGCGCCGGCCCCCGATGCCGTGCCGCCAATCCGAGGGGGCACGACGCGGCCGCCCGCAACGGGTGCCGCCACCGCGACGCCACCGGCAGCGGTCGACACGTCGTCCGTGCTGGTCGGTCCGAATCAGCTCTACACGACGGGGCGTGATCAACTGTTGCGCGGCGCCACGGCTACGGCGCGGATGACGTTTCAGGAGCTGATTACGAACTATCCGCAGTCCGACTACGCATCCGATGCACAATTCTGGATTGCCGAATCGCTCGCGAAGGAGAACAACGCGCCGGCGGCCGATGCGGCGTATGCTGCGGTGGTCAGCGCGTATCCGACCTCCACGAAAGCTCCGACCGCTTTGTACAAGCGGGCACAGCTCGTTCTCAAGCAGGGCAACACGGCACAGGCCCGTCAGCTGTTCGAGCAGGTCGTTTCGCGGTATCCGCGCAGTGACGAAGCCGAGCTGGCGACGGAAGCGCTCAAGACACTCCGTTGAACCTGTTGCTCACATCGGCACCTCTTTCGCATGACCGGTAGCAGCCCCACCGAAATGCCGTTCCTCGAACATCTCGAGGAGCTGCGTTGGCGTCTGTTCAAGATCGCGCTGGCGCTCGCGATCGGCATTGGCGCGGCCTTCATCCTGATCTTCAGCAAGCAGATCGACGTCGTCGCGATTCTGTCGGAACCCATCCGCCCGTTCATTCGTGGCAAGCTCATCGTGACGCATCCCGGCGATCTGTTCGATATCGCCATGGATGCGGCCATCACGCTGGGGCTCATCGGTGCGTCTCCGGTCATCGTCTGGCAGATCTGGGGGTTCCTCTCGCCGGCACTCTACCAGCACGAGAAGAAGATTGTCATTCCCGCACTCGTGGGCGCTGCCATGCTCTTTCTCATGGGCATGGCTCTCGCATTCCAATATGTCATTCCGGTAACGCTGGCCTTCTTCAGCTCCTTCCAGAGTGACGTCGTGGAAATCATGCCGACCGTGAAAGACTACATGGGGTTCGTGATCTCCATGTGTCTGGCGTTCGGTGCGGTGTTCGAGCTTCCGGTGGTAATCGCCTTGCTGTCGGCCATGGGGCTGGTGCAGCCACAGCTGCTGGCCAAATTCCGGCGCCACGCGGCGGTTGGCTGTTTGGTGGCGGCGGCAATCATTACGCCGGGAAGCGATCCGACCTCATTGCTCCTGCTCACGATTCCGCTCTACGCGTTGTACGAAGTGTCGATCACGCTCTCTCGCATCATTACGCGGCGGCGCGATCGCAGTCTCACGGCCGAGGTCGCGTGACCGACCGCACCTCCCGTCGCGGCTGGTGGCGCGCGGGGCTGGCGTTGCTGGCCATGGTGTGCGGAACGGCCGGGGCTGCTGAGGCTCAGCGGGCGCCCCGTCGCCCGCAGCCGCCGGCGGGCGCGGCGCAGCAGGGAGGTCGCGCCGATTCGACGCGCGCGCTCAGCAAGGATTCGCGCACCTACCAGTGGAGCGCTCCCGACTCCGCCATGCGCGCCCTGCTCGACAAGGAAGGCTACAACAAGGTGCAGTACCAGGGCGATACGGTGAAGTTCAACGCCACCTCGCGCCTACTCACCTTGAAAGGCAAGCCGTCGGCCGTGCAGCGCGACGAAACGTTGCTGCTCGGCGATTCCATTCAGTACAACGATTCAACGAAGAAGGTCGTGGCGACCGGAGATACGGTTCTCCTTCGCGACCCGTCGGCGCAGGATACCGATGACTTCGTGGCGAATGGGCGGATCGAATACGATCTCGAATCCCGCCAGGGCCTCACGGGTGCCTTCTCTACCTCCGTGGTGAGTGGGCAGCGTCTGTTCCTCTCGGCGAAGCAGAGTACGTTCTTGTCGGATACGCTGGTGAGTGGACGCCACGTCGTCTTCGCCAAGAACGGCTCGTTTACCTACTGCGATCACGCGGAACCGCACTTTCACTTTACCACGCGCGACATGAAGTTCGTGTCGCAGAACGTGATGGTGGCGCGTCCCGGGGTGCTGTATATCGGTGAAGTGCCGGTGTTCTGGATTCCGTTCTTCTTCCAGGACGTGCGTTCGGGACGTCGGAGTGGCATGCTGACACCGAACTTTGGCGTGGCCGAGCTTTTCCGGAACAGTCCGTCGTATCGTCGAAGCGTCCAGAACATCGGGTACTTCTTCGCGATCAACGATTACATGAACGCGGAAATGTCGATGGACTGGCGTTCGGGTGCGCGGAGCTCGGAGATCGATCCGGGGTTCCTGCGCACCAACGCGGATCTCCGGTATCGCTGGGTGAATCGCTTCGTCACCGGCGAGGTGGCGACGTCGTACATGGCATTGCGAAACGGCACCACGAATCAGTCGTGGACCTGGAATCACAATCAGGACTTCTCCAAGACGACCAAGCTCACCGCGCGGTTGAATTGGGTGCAGAACACACAGATCCAGCGAAACACCACGGTCAACCCGATGGCGGCGAACGCGACGATTCGCTCGCAGCTCAATTATCAGACCAAAGTGGGCCCGGCGTCGATCAACGTGGGTGGTTCGCGCGTGCAGTATCCGGGGCGTCCACAGGTCGACATGGACTTTCCACAGTTGAATGTGACCACGGGAACGCTCGAGGCGGGCCCCGTGTCATGGACGCCGTCGTTGCGGCTCGGAATTTCCGGCTCCAGTCGTATTGACCAGGGCCTGCAGTTTCCGTTCGTGTACAACGCGCGAGCCGGTGGTGGCGTCGACAGCAGCCGCTTCAATGCCAGTCGGCGCAACCTGCAGTTCGGGTTCGATACGCCCATCAAGCTGTGGGACTTCCAGTGGCAGAATTCCTTCAGCGTGACCGAGCAGTTCCGCGATTATCCCGAGCAGCGCGAGATCATCGGTGTACGCGATACGTCGCAGCGCAGTATCCGTGTCTTTGCACGGACCTTTGAAACCAACGTCGACTGGACCACCGCGTTCAACCTGCCGCGCTTCTTCCAGGGCACGTGGAATCTGTCGCCGAGCATTTCGGTGGCTAACGTCGACGCCGGCGGACTGTTCGTGCGCACCGAGCGCAGCGGCGGCAAGTGGGTTATGCAGCGCAAGCGGTTGAGCTACGCCCTCAGCGCCTCACCAACGCTGTATGCGATGTTGCCCGGCATCGGGCCCATTGCCAAGCTGCGCCACTCGATCACGCCCGCGATCAGCTATAGCTATTCGCCCGCCGCATCGGTCAGCGACGAGTACCTGAGTGCCATCGGACGTACGCGCGTGGGGTATCTCGGGGCACTGGCGCAAAACCGCGTAGCGCTCAGCATGTCCACGAACCTTGAGGCCAAGCTGAAAACGCAGGCGGATTCGTCGGCCGAGGAGCAAGCGCGCAAGATCAAGCTACTCTCGCTGACGTTCTCGTCTCTGAGCTGGGACTTCGTGCGTGCCGACAGTACCGGTAACGGCTTCACGGACCGGACCTTCTCCATCAGCGGGCGCACGGACTTGCTGCCGGGGCTCGACTTCCGCACCAGCTACGATCTGTTCCAAGGGGACCCGGCGTCGGACACGGCGACGTTCTCGCCATACCGTACCGACATGGGCGTGACGTTCTCGTTGAACAGCAAGTCGGCAATCTTCGGCTTTATCGGCCGCCTACTTGGGAAGGAGGTCGCGGACCTTGCCGACAGCGCGTCGATCAATCCCCGGCAGACGGCATCTCAGGAGAACATCACGCGTCAGTCGCGTCAGATGAATGCGGCGGGCGGTGGCGCCATGCGTGGCATGCAGGCGGCGCTTCCTGGACCCGGCGAAGGGTGGAATCTCAACATTCAGTACAACGCGGCACGGCAGCGCGCGCCGCGAGGCAATGGACTCGTCATTGACGTCGATCCCGTGAAGTTGTGTGAACCATTCCGCTCGCAAGGCATTGCCGCATACGAGCGGTGTTTCCTCAATGCGCAGACGTCACCACCGACGGGAGTGGGGAATGGGCAAAGTGCCATTGGCGCGCCATTCGTCCGGCAACCACCGGTTCAGAGTGTGAATGCCAACATGTCGTTCGGCATTACCCAGAATTGGTCGGCGCAGTGGTCGACGCAGTACGACTTGGAGCGAGCACGGTTCGCGAGTCAGCAGATCGGATTGCAGCGCCAACTCCACGATTGGAGTGCAGTTTTTTTCGTTCTCACAGACCCCAAGTGGTAACTTCGCCTTCAACTTCTTTATCGCGTTGAAGGCACAGCCCGACCTCAAGTTCAACTACGACCGTCAGACCTACCGGTCGAGCAACTTCTAGTTTTCCGCCTTCGCGTCGCCCGAGTGGCGAGGGAGTCCTGCGCGTGCTGTACCTTGACGGGCGTTCGCTGCAACTCACCGACTTGCTCGCTGTGGCCGATGCGCAGCTGCCGGTGGGGCTCGCGCCACAAGCGCGGGCGCGCATGCGAGAAACACGGTCGGTCGTAGATCGCGCGGTCGATCGCGGACAGCCGGTGTACGGGATCAACACCGGCTTTGGAAAGATGAGTGAGGTCACGATTCCGCTGGACCAGCTGACGCTGCTACAGCGGAATCTGGTGCGCAGTCATGCCGCGGGGGTTGGCGAGGCGCTCCCCGAGCGCGAGGTGCGCGCGATGATGCTGTTGCGTGCCAATGTCCTTGCTACGTCGTATGCCGGTGCGCGGCCGGAGCTCATCGACACGTTGCTCGCGATGCTCAATGCCGGTATCTGGCCAGTGGTCCCCGAACAGGGGAGCGTTGGTGCCAGTGGTGATCTCGCGCCGCTCGCACATTTGGCGCTCGCCCTCATCGGTGAGGGACCGGCGCGCTATCAGGGGCGTGAGGACCGCGCGGACGCGCTAATGGCGACCGCGGGTATCGCCCCGGCGGTTCTGGCCGCCAAGGAAGGGCTCGCCCTCATCAACGGGACGCAGGCGCATACGGCAGTTGCCGGCCTCGCCTGCGCCGAGCTCACGCGGTTGTGGGGCGCGGCGCACGTGGCGACCGCCATGACACTCGAGGCGCTGCTCGGCACGCCCGACGCGTTCGACGCGCGCATCCAGGACGCTCGCGGACAACTTGGGCAAATGGAGTCGGCGGCGCTGCTGCGCGCGTTACTCCAGGGCAGCGACATCCGGGAATCGCACCG
>JAAVWC010000041.1 GCA_023910675.1 Gemmatimonas sp. | reverse complement strand
GCGCAGCGGCTCTTCGATGGCGCGACGGATGATGTCGACACCGATCTGCTCGTCGCGTTCGGCTACCTTCACGTCCTTGAGGACATGCTGCGCGCGCACGAGTGCGACGCCGCCGCCCGGGACGATGCCTTCTTCGACGGCGGCACGCGTGGCGTGCAGCGCGTCTTCGACGCGGGCCTTCTTTTCCTTCATTTCAGCTTCGGTCGCGGCGCCGACGTTGATGACGGCCACGCCACCGGCGAGCTTCGCGAGACGCTCCTGGAGCTTCTCACGATCGTAATCCGATGTGCTCTTGTCGATAGCGGCGCGGATTTCCTTCACGCGGCCTTCGATGTCCTTCTGCTCGCCGGCGCCGTCGATGATCGTCGTGTTGTCCTTGTCGATCACGACGCGCTTGGCCGAACCGAGGTCGGTGAGGACCGCGTTCTCGAGCTTGAAGCCGACTTCGTCGGAGATGACCTGCCCCTTCGTGAGCGTCGCGATGTCCTGCAGCATCGCCTTGCGACGATCGCCGAAGCCCGGCGCCTTGACGGCCACGATGCGGAGCGTGCCACGGAGCTTGTTCACGACGAGCGTCGCGAGGGCTTCGCCTTCGACGTCTTCCGCGATGATGAGGAGGGGCTTGCCGAGCTGCGCCACCTTCTCGAGGACCGGGAGGAGGTCCTTCATGGCCGAAACCTTCTTGTCGTGGATGAGGATGAGCGGGTTCTCGAGAACCGCTTCCATCTTCTCCGGGTCGGTCACGAAGTACGGCGACAGGTAACCGCGGTCGAACTGCATACCGTCGACCGTTTCCAGCGTCGTCTCGAGGCCCTTGGCCTCTTCGACGGTGATGACGCCGTCCTTGCCGACCTTTTCCATCGCTTCCGCGATGAGGTTACCGATCTCGGGGTCGTTGTTGGCCGAGATGGTACCGACCTGCGCGATTTCCTTCTTGCCCGTGGTGGGCACGGAGATGCGCTTGAGCTCTTCTACAATCGAGGCGACGGCCTTTTCGATACCGCGCTTGAGCGCCATCGGGTTGGAACCGGCGGTGACGTTCTTGAGGCCTTCACGGAAGATCGCCTGCGCGAGGACCGTGGCGGTCGTGGTGCCGTCACCGGCGAGATCGGAGGTCTTGGTCGCGACTTCCTTCACCATCTGCGCGCCCATGTTCTCGATCGGATCGGCCAGTTCGATTTCCTTGGCGACCGTGACACCGTCCTTCGTGACCGTCGGGGCGCCGAACTTCTTGTCGATGACGACATTGCGCCCCTTGGGGCCGAGCGTGACCTTCACGGCCTCGGCCAGCTGATCAACGCCACGCTTGAGTGCCGCGCGCGCTTCCGTGTTGAAATGCAGTTCTTTAGCAGCCATGGTAGCTAGTTACGGTTGGAGTGCGGTTCAGTTGATGACGGCGAGAATATCGGACTCGCGCAGGATGAGCAGCTGCTCGCCCTCGATCGTCACTTCGGTGCCGCTGTACTTGCCGTAGAGGATCTTGTCTCCGGCCTTCACGTCCATCGGGACGCGAGCGTCCTTCTCATAGCGGCCAGGGCCAACAGCGACGACGGTACCCTGCTGCGGCTTTTCCTTGGCGGTATCGGGGATGTACAACCCTCCGCGCATCTGCTCCGCCTCTTCAAGCGGCTTCACGACAACGCGATCCGCGAGCGGCGCGACCTTGGACATACGGGTGATCTCCTGCAAACAGTGTCAGGGGACGGACAGTAGGATGTGCTTCACTGTGATTAGCACTCACGTGAGTCGAGTGCTAACACATGGAACTTAGATGGGCGACGGGGCTACGTCAAGGCTGCCACAAATGCGTTAACCTCATACAATTCAACGCTTTAGCGGTAAGCCAGATAGGCAGAACGAGTTGCCGCAGTGGCATACTGTTTTCTTCAGGCAGCGCAGATTCTGCCAAATTGACGCACCGCGACCCACTATGTCGCGAAAACAAGCGACCCGCTGGTGACCACCTGGACGGGCTCGTGGCCATCCTGCACCAGAAGGCCTCCTTCGGGCGTGAGTCCGACCACGCGTCCCACGACAGGGGCGGAAATGCGTCGTCCCAGGGCGGCATCGCGGGCCGTCCATGCCTCGCATTCATTGGCGGAGAGCGGGCCCGCACACGCGGCCGCACGGCGCAACGCCGGCACGACAGCCGTGAGCAGTGCGTCACGGGAGATATCACCGCGCACGCACGCCACGTCGCGGACATCACGCGGCAACACGCGGTTGATGCCGACGCCAATGGCAACCCATTCGGGTTGGCCATCGCGCCAGCGCACTTCGATGAGCACCCCACCGAGCTTGCGGCGCGCGATCTGCAAATCGTTCGGCCATTTGAGTTGAATGTCCCCGTCGACAAGTGGCGTGAGCGCCACGGCGAGCTCGAGGCCCACGCGCAACGCGAGGACATCGAGTGCGCGAACGTCGGCGGGGCGTTCGAGCAATGTGCACCACAACCCCGCATCGGGCTCGGAGACCCACGCCTTGCCACTGCGTCCGCGGCCAGACGACTGCGCAGACGCGAGCACCAAGGTGCCGGCCGGCGCGTGTGCTTCGGCCAAGGAGTGCGCGACGTCCATGGTGGAGGTCACTCGTACGTGGTAATCAAGACGCTCGAGGCCCAGCGTCCGCGCGAGTTGAGGCGATGGTGCACTCATCCTGCCCTGCCCTCCCGGCGCGCGCCCACTCAGCCGCGCGTCGCGAGCGTGTAGAACACCACGGCGGCGAGTAGCACGCGGTACAGCGCAAAGATGCCGAAGCTGTGCTTGCTGACGTAGCGCAGCAGCACGGTGATCGCGAGCCAGCTGCTCAACGCCGCCGCGATCACCCCGGCCAGCAAGGGCCACGAGAGTCCTTCGGCGCGCAGCGCCTCCGGCGCTTCCTTGAGCACTGCGGCGAGGGTGATCGGCATACTCATGAGAAAGCTGAAACGCGCCGCGCTGGGGCGGTCGAGATGCAGCAAGCGACCCGCCGTTATGGTGGATCCGGAACGGGAGACGCCGGGCACGAGCGCGAGTACCTGTGCGCATCCGACCACCACGGCGTCCTTCACGGTGATCTCTTCGATGGATCGCGACCGGACACTCCAGCGATCGATGGCCCAAAGCAGCACCCCGAGCACGATGAGCGTCGTGCCGATGATGTAGGGTGACCGAAAGGTGGTCTTGGCGAGATCGTTGAGCAGTATGCCACCAATGCCGGCAGGGATGGTGGCGACACTGAGATACAGCAACCGGCGTTCGTGCAGGCTCTCGATGCGCCGCGTGCGGATGATCGTGAACGCGCTCTTGGTCATATCGATCCACTCGGCGCGGAAATACCACGCCAATGCCACCAGCGTTCCGAAGTGCAGCGCCACGTCGAACGACAGGCCGGGATCCTGCCAGCCGAGCAGATACGGTGTCAGTGCGAGGTGTGCAGAGCTGGAAACAGGGAGCAGCTCGGTGAGTCCCTGGACAAGTCCGAGGACAATGGCCTGAAACAGCGTCACGGGGTGGCGGAGTCGGAATGGTGAGGTTCGGCCTGCGCGATGGTGCGCTCGTAGAGCGCTTCGTACTGTGCGACGATCGCGGACTCGCTGAAGCGCGTGCGCGCGTCGGCCGCCGCCGCGTCGCTCATTGCCTGCCAGCGTTCGGGGTCGCGCAGCAGTGACGCCCCAGCGCGCGCCATCCCCTCCACGTCACCGACCGAAAAGAGAAACCCGGTTTGTCCGTGCGTGACGACTTCGGGAAGCCCACCGGCGCGCGCACCAATGACCGGTACACCGCTGGCCATGGCCTCAAGGGCGCTCAGACCGAAGGATTCCTTATCGCTGGTGAGCAGAAACAAATCGGCCCCCGCAAGGAGCGGCGCAATGGCCTCGATTTTTCCCAGAAAGATCACGGCATCGGCGACCCCAAGATCCCGCGCTTCCGACTCGGCTTCCACACGCTCCGGACCATCGCCAACCATGATGAGCACCGACGAGACGTCCTGGTTGATCCGCGCGAAAGTCTTGACGATATCGCGCACCCGTTTGACGGGGCGAAAGTTGGAGATGTGCATGATGACTTTCCGCCCCTTCGTGACGTCGTGGGGAATGGGAAAGACGTGGCGCGGACGATCGTACAGCGTGGGATCGATGAAGTTGTAGATGACATCGACCTGGCACCCGACACAGCCAAACGCGCGATAGGTCTCGTCACGCAGATAGTCGGAAACCGCAGTGACGGCATGCGACTTCTCGATCGAAAACTTGGTAATGGAGAAGAACGATCGTTCCTGCCCCACGATCGTGATGTCGGTGCCGTGCAAGGTGGTCACGACCTTCACGTCACGCCCTTCTTCCCGCAGCATGGAGCGGGCAATCCATGCACTGGTGGCATGCGGAATAGCGTAATGACAGTGCAGCACATCCAGCTGATGGTCCCGCACCACTTCGTGCATGCGTACGGCCAGCGCCAGATCGTACGGCGGATACTCGAAGAGTGGATAGCGGCCTACATCGACTTCATGGAAATAGACGCGCGGCAGAAAGCTCGGCAGGCGGAACGGCTGCGCGTAGGTGATGAAGTGCACCTCGTGCCCGCGTGCCGCGAGCGCAATACCGAGTTCCGTCGCCACAGCGCCGGACCCGCCATACGTTGGATAACAGGTAATGCCGATCTTCATGTGTGCACTCCGTCTGACTGCTGTGCGGCGTCCCACCACGCGAGCGTGATGTCGCGCGCGTCTTCTTCGAGCGGATTGACCAGCGTTACCGCCTCCGTGGGGAGCTGATGCCGAAACCAGGTGCGTTGCCGTTTGGCGTACTGACGGGTTTCGATAATCACCCGTTCAATGGCGGCGCTTCGTGGCAGCGTTCCCTCGACATACTGCCGCAGCACGCCGTAGCCGCTCGCATTCCATGCCGGTGCATCCGCGGGGATGTGTGTGCGCAGGCGTTCGATTTCTTCGACAAACCCGGCAGCGAGCATGGCGTGCACGCGATCAGCAATCCGAAGCGCCAGTGACGGCCCCGGATCCACCACAAGATAGCGCACCGGGCGCGCCGTGGTTTGCGGGCGGGCCAAATGGTCGCCGAGCCGGGTGCCGTCGAGGAGTGCCGTTTCGATAGCACGCTGCAGTTGCGTGCGCCCCAAATGCGCGCGGACAGGATCGAGGCGCGCACACCACCGCTGCAGTTCGTCGAGTGGGACTGCAGCGAGCCACGGCGCGAGGGCCGCACGCCGCCCGTCGTCGAGCGTGGGGACCGCGTCGAGTGGCTGCACCAGGGCGCGCATGTAGAGCCCCGTTCCGCCGACCACCACGGGCGGGCGGTTGGCCGCCAGTGCCCGTTCACACCACTGCGCGGCCTCGAGCGCCCAGCGGTGCGCCGAATAGCGTTCAGTGGGATCCTGCACATCGAGGCCGTAATGCGGCACGCGGTGCTGCTCGTCGTGCGTTGGCTTGGCGGTGCCGATATCGAAGCCGCGGTATACCTGCCGCGAGTCGGCACTCACGATCGAGAGTCCGCGTGCTTCGGCCAACTGCATGGCGAGTGCGCTCTTCCCCGCCGCCGTTGCCCCCACGATACAGCAGAGTGGTGCTGTCACCCGTTCCGAGCCGTTACTTGCGGCCAAAGCGACGGTCGAGTTCATCCCACGTGAGGCGAACGATGGTGCTGCGGCCGTGCACGTCATGGGCGGGGAGTCGCGTTTCCGCCAAGGCGATGTACAGCGCGCGCATCTCGCCGGGCGACATGCTGTCGCCGGCCTTGATCGCCGCCTTGCACGCGAATGTGGCGGCCAGCCGTTCGTGTCGCGCGTGACTACTCGCCTGACGATCCCCGGTCATGGCGGCCAGCGTATCGCGCAAGCACCGTTCGGCATCGAAGCGCGGATGCGGCATGGGGACCGCCTGCACCAGCAGGGTATTGCCCCCGAAGTGATCGATTTCAAAACCCAGCTGCGTGAAAAGATCGCGACTCGCGTCGAACGCGTCCGCTTCATCGGGGCCCAGATGCAGCGTCATCGGGAAGAGCAATCGTTGCGACGGTGCTTCGCCGCGTTCGAGCACGCCGAGGAACTGTTCGTAGAGGACACGTTCGTGCGCCGAGTGCTGATCGATGAGCACGACGCCTTCGTCATGTTCGAACATGAGGTAGGTGCGACGCAATTGCATGAGCGGCGGCACCGTGATGGGCTCGGAGGCCTCACGGGGATCGGGCACCGCCGGCGGTGCGGGCGCAGGCGCGCCATCGCCGACGGAGGGCGCGTCCATCTGCTCCCATGGCGGGGTATCGAAGGCAGGAGCCACCGCGAGCTCATCGCGCGTGGCGAAGAGTCCTTCGTGTGCCTTGGCGATCCGGAGCGCGGACGGCTCGATCCCATGCTGATCCTGACGCCACGCAGGCACGGTGGCCCGTGGTGCCCACGTGCGCCACCCACCGACACCGGCACTGGCATCGAAGAGCCCGAGCGCACGTCGCACCGCCTCTTCGAGGGCACGCTCCACGGGCCACCGATCGCGAAAGCGCACCTCGGCTTTGGCGGGATGCACGTTCACATCGACGTCACCACCAGGCACACGCACCTGCAGTACGAGCGACGGCCGCACTCCAGACGGCAGCGTCGACTTGTAGGCCGCCTCGGCGGCGCGCACCAATCCGTGGTCGCGAATGAGACGGCCGTTCACGATGAGCAGCACGCGACGCGTCGTGGTGCCGACATCGGCGGGTCGTTCGGCCAGGCCGCTGACGTGCACCGGCCCCTGCACATCGTCCACGTCGACAAAGCGCTCGAGCTCGCGTGCACCCCACAAGGCCGACAGCCGGGCGCGAAGTGTATCTGCCACGGGAAGATCGAGTGCGACTTTGCCATCGTGTCGCACCACGAAGTGCACATCACGGCGCAGTGTCGCGATGGACTGCATGGTGTCGAGAATGGCACGCCATTCGCTGCGAGCGCCGCGCAAAAACTTCTGACGCGCCGGCGTGTTATAAAACAGGCGGTGTACGGAGACGGTGGTTCCGCGGCGGCGCGCTGCATCGCGGGTATCGAGCAGTTGCCCACCGGCGACGCGCACGAGCGTGCCGGCGCCGTCTTCCGGCGCGGTCTCGATATGCAGTTCGGATACGGAGGCGATTGCGGGAAGCGCCTCGCCACGAAAGCCGAAGCTACGTACGCCGACGAGCTGTTCCGCAGTGGTGATCTTGGACGTGGCGTGGCGCGACAGCGCGAGCACGACATCGCTAGGGTCCATGCCGCATCCATCATCGGCGATGCGGATGAGTGCACGCCCCCCGTCCTCGACGGTGATATCGACGGTGCGCGCTCCGGCATCGATGGCGTTTTCGACCAGCTCCTTTACCACGGACGCCGGGCGCTCGACCACTTCGCCGGCGGCGATCTGATCGGCAACAGCACTGGGGAGCACGGCAATGCGCGGCATTCCGAAGCTTACCGGATTGTGGTGCCGGCGACGAGGGGCGCGATTCGGGTCACCGGAATCCATCCGCGGCGTCCGTCGGTATGCTCGATACGGACCCACCCTTGCTGCGCGGAGGCCAACCGGACTACATCACCGGTGGCCACGCCGCCGGAGGTACCGGCCTCGAAGCCGGGCGCGGTGCGTAGCGTTTCGGGGCGCCGCACCACGCCGAGCCCGGAGGCATCGAGCGCCCGATGTCCCCACCACGCGGTGCCACCGGCCGCTACCGCGATGCCGAGCAGCAGCGTGGCGGTCAGTGCCATCGTGCCGCCGCGTTCCGCGCGTCGCCAGAGCACGAAGTACAGGGCCCATGCGGCGAGCCAGGCGAAGACGGCAACGCCAGTCAGCATCAACACGGGGACCAGGGGTACGTCGGCCAACCCGTCACGCGCACCGGCAGGAAGCAATGCGAGGCGCTCCTGTACGTCGGCGGCCAGCGGCTCAAGACGGGCGGCGCGCTGCCACGCGATCACGGCGGACACCGTGTCGTTGGTTGCCCACGCGGCGGTCCCCCAGTTGAGCAACAGGTCGACATCGAACGGACAGCGTGCTGCCGCTCCGGCGAACTGTTGGGTCGCACGCGAAAAGCGATGTCCTTCGTAGGCGGCCGCTGCTTCCTGTACGGTCACCTGGAGTGAGGCCGAAGCGTTTGCACGCTGCTCGTCACAGCTGGCGGACGCCGGTTCGGGCGCACTTTGCGCGCCTACCGCCACAACGGGCGCTGCAACAGCGGCCACAACCAGCCCCACGAGCAACGTGGTGCCGGCCCGTGATGCACGCCGCGCCCACAGCTTGGTTCGCCCATGCGGCACCGCTTCGTCCTGCACCTTGGCCATGAGGGCAGCCGCCCGTGCCCCCAGGGTTGCATCGGCACGGGCAGCGTCCCCACCGAACCCCTCCATCGCGAGTTCGTCGAGCAATTGCAGCAGCGCGCTCGTGGTCCCTCGCGTTACGCCGCGCCTCCGCAACACGCGCTCGAGATCGGTACGTGTTACCAGTTCGGTCGGTACGACGTGCAGTCGGGTCGCGAGCTGCGCGAGGAGCGATCGACGCGTGCGACGTGCTACGCCAGCCGGCGAATCATCGTCCGCCGGTGCTTCACGGGCGACGCCGACATTGGCCATGTGCGATGGCGGCATCCCCTTTCGGCGCAGATGTCGGAACAGGGCGAGGAGGGCGGGTAATGGTGCGAGCGCCAGTGCCACCAGCAACGCCGACATGGTGCCAGTTGAGAACTGCGACACGGTCTGCGCGTCGACGCGGCGCCACGGGCGCAGCGGCAGGACATCGCCCTGCTCGCCCGTGCCTGCGGACGCGAGGTCCCCTTCGGCAATCCGCACGTCCGCGGGGGTGGTTTGCGCATACGCGTATGTCGCCCGATAGGGATCGAAGTAGGCGTAGCGGATTACCGGCAGGGTCGCCGCCCCTTCCTGCGAAGGCGTGAGAATGAAGTCGAATTCCTTCGCGCCGCGCACCAGCGAACCGGTGGTGTCGACCTGCACCCGTTCGCTGCCCGGCACGACCGTCGCCCACGAGAGTTCCAGGGCGGGACGCGGCTGCAACTTCATGTTGCCGGTGCCTTCAATGCGTACCGTGAGGACGAGAGGATCGCCCACGCGCACGGCAGCGGCATTGCGATTGTCATCGAAGCGCGCCGACGCACGCAGCACCCCCACCGCGCCCGTGAAGTCGGCAGGACGTCCTTCCGTTGGCAGCGGCTTGATGACGATTTGTGCACTCTCAGCGCGGACGACATACCGCTCTTCCCGACTGAAGTAGCTCGCCGATTGGGGCAGGCTGTACGTCAGCATGGGCGCCGGTACCTTGAGCGCACCGGCAGCAACCCCGAAGAGGCCTCGCTGAAAGACGTGTGCTTCATAGGCAAGCCCGCCGCCGTAACTCCGCGGGGCGACGCGCGTGGGCGAGCCAAGCTCGTAGGCCAGCAGCCCGCGTAACTCCGGTGGCAGGAACTCGGGATTGCGGCGCAATCTGCTGCGGGCCTGATCGCTCAGGAGCACCGCCACCTGATAGGTGATCTGCTGCCCCACGAACACAGTGTCAGGGAACACGGCCGCATGAAAGTCGATGGGCTTGTTGCCCGTGCTGCGGATACGCTCCACGATCGCCGTCGGCGATGGCTGCGCCGTGCCGACCGTCGATGCCAAGAACGTCGCGACCACGAAGGCGATCACGGTTGCGATCACACGAGGCATGGGGCTCACCAATCCTTCCCGCCGGGCGGTACTCGCCCCTGCCGTTGCTTGCGTCCCTGCACGTCCTTCTCCTCCCGCGCGGCGCTGTTGAGCAACGCGTCGGCTTGCCGCTGATCGAGTCCACCCTCAGACTGCGGCTGCTCCTTTTGGTCGTTGTTCTGCTTGCTTCCCCCGCCGCCCCCCCCACCACCGCCGCCGCCACTTTGCGGCGGCTGCTTCTGCAAGGCGAGCTCGTAGTTCCACTTGGCGTCGGCATCGTCGGGCCGCTCGATCAGGTACGCGCGATAGGCCGCGCGAGCGGCAGCGAGCTGCTGCTCGCCTTCGGGGAAGTCCGGCGTACGCCCCATCTTGAGCGCCGCGAGGCCGGCATTGAAGCGCGCGCGAGCACGCACGTCGCCGTCACTGTTGCGCCGCACGGCCTCCAACAGCCCCGCCGCTTCCTTGAGGGAATCGGTACCCAGGACCGCCGTACCCAGGTTGTACACCGTGCGCGCGGTGGTGTCGCCCTTGGCAATGAGCGTGCGATACGCCGCAATCGCCTCGGCCACACGTCCTTCCTTGAACAGCGCCGCAGGGTCCGGCTCACCGGCGCAGGCCACGAAGTTCGACGGCACCAGCACCAACACGAGCAGCGCCAACGATGAGGCGGTACGCGGCACGGTTGCGGCGCCCAAGCGCGACGCATGACCGGTGTCGGCCGCCTCCGCGCGCGAGCGGCGTACCAGTCGCCAGGTGTCGTACCCCAGCAGCAACAGCGCCGGCAGCAGGAGCCACGCGACTCTCGGCACATGATCTTCGCGCGTGTCCACCTGTCGGCGCGCGGTGCGCAACGAGCGCAGCGCCCCGCGAATGCGCGTGGCCTTGTCGGACGACTCCGCCGGGATGAAGGTGCCGCCGGCCGCCGTCGCGGCCTTCTCCAGCAACGCGGGGGCATAGCGGGTGACCACCACGTTGCCGTCGTCGTCGACCTTGGGCTTCACCACCGACCCGTCACGCACGGGAATCGTACTTCCATTGGCCGTGCCAAATCCGACCGTGACGAGGCTGACGCCTTTGGCGCCGGCTTCACGGGCGGCGACTTCGACGTCTTCGGCCGCGTCGAACGATTCACCATCGGTCATGATCACGAGTGCGCGATCGGCACTGCCATCGCTGGCGAGCAACAGCTCCGTGCCCTGCCGAATGGCTTTGGCGATCGAACTCCCCGCCTGCCCTACGACCGACGGATCGAGATTCTCGAGGAACAGCTCGAGCGCGCCGTCGTCCGCGGTGAGCGGTGTGAGGATGTAGCTGCGTCCCGCAAAGGCGATGAGCGCCACGCGATCGGCCTGCGACATGGCGCGGAGTCGGCGAACCTCCTGTTTGACACGCTCAAGCCGGTTTGGCTTGTCGTCGGGCGCCATCATCGACAGCGACGCATCGATGGCGATCGCCATGTCGATTCCGCGTGAACTCATGGGGCCACGCGAAAGCCCCCACCGCGGTCCCGCGAGCGCCAAGCCAATCAGCAACGCTGCCGCGACGAGCCGCACGGTGCGGCGCCCATCGCCGGTATCGGTGCCACGAACGAGGCGCGCGAGCGCCGCCGCGTCGGCATAGCGGGCCAATCGCGACTCACGCTGCGCGGCGCGCTGGCGGCGCAGCCACCACACGACGAGCGGCAGGGCGATGGCCAGCACCAGATAGACCGGAGTGTCGAAAACGAACGGGGGCACGTTGTCGCCGAGCGGGATCGTGAGTGAAGCCAGCGGATTCATGAACAGCTCACGGCAGCACTCCGCGCTTGGCCCGCAGCCAGAGCTCGGCGAGCAGGGCGAACACGCCGAGCAGCAGCGGCCACCGGAAGCGTTCGGTGTAGCGAATGAACGCCTTGGCTTCGACGGCGGTACGTTCGAGGCGATCGATCTGTTCGTAAATGGCCTGGAGCGCCGCGGCATCTTTGGCGCGGAAGTACCGGCCACCAGTGGTATTCGCAATCTCCGTGAGCAAGGGCTCGTCGATTTTCACGGGACGATTCTCGTAGCGCAGGCCAAAGAGGCCACGACCGACGGGCACCGGCGCCATCCCTTCGCTGCCCACCCCGATCGTGTAAATGCGAATGCCGAAGGCGCCTGCGGCCTGCGCCGCCGTACGTGGATCGATGGCGCCGCGATTGTTCTCGCCGTCAGTGAGGAGCACCATGACACGCGAGCGTCCGGGCGAGTTGCGCAGCCGGTTGGCCGCGGTGGCAATCGCGGTACCAATGGCGGTGCCGTCTTCAAGCTGGCCAATCTGCAGATTATCGATAGCGGCGAGCACGACCGGATAGTCGGTCGTGAGCGGCACCTGCGTAAGCGCTTCACCGGAGAACGCGACCAACCCGATCCGATCGGTCGTTCGGCTCAGGACAAACCGCTTGAGCTTTTCGCGGGCGACCTCCATGCGATTCTGCGGTTGAAAATCCTCCGCGAGCATGGAGCTCGAAATATCGACGGTGAGCGCGATATCGATGCCATCGCTGTTCACCCGTTCCGCACTGGCGCCCGAGCGCGGTTGGGCGACCGCCACGATAAGTCCGGCGAGCGCCGCGACGCGCAGCCATGGCAACCACTTCACCCAACGCAGCGACGGTCGTGGCCCGGTCGCGAGCACGCGGGCTCGGGAGAACGGGATGGTGCGCAGCTGCGCGGCGCGACTGCGTTGCCACCAGATCCACAGCGGGAGTGGCGCCAGCAGGAGGAGCGCTTCGGGGTGTGCGAAGTTGAGCCCGAACAGGTTGAAGGCGCTGATGCGATCCAGCCACCATGCGCCGAGTCCGAGGGAGTCGGTGGCAGTCATACGCCGGCTCCGCTCTTCGGGCCACGCGGCTTGCGTGATGCGCGCCGTGCACTGTCTTCGAGGTCGTGCTTCTCGCGTTCGACGGCCGCCGCGGCGGCCTTTCGCGCGGCCTCTTCGGCGGCCCGCCGCTCCTGCTCAACGCGCTCCACGTGTTCGACGACTGTACGCGCGCCGCCAGCCAGCTCCCGCGCGCGCTCGGGCGATACCCGTCGCGCGGCGAACTTGATTCCGTCGACATCGGCGAGCAAGGACAACAAGCGGTCGTGCGGAAGGCGCACGTCGTCGGCCAGTGCTTCCAGCAGCTCGGCGCTCGTAAGGGCGAGCGCGGCATCGGGGGCACGCGCCGCGAGGTAGAGCCGCATGACATCGACGGAGAGGGCCACATAGCGCCCAGCCTCACCGGCATCGGCCAGCCCGATCTGGTCGAGGCGATCGAACTCGTGAAGCGCGCGGCCGTACACGTCGAGCGGCACCGGCGCCTTGCGGGTGACCGCGGCACGGCGACGGCGCTTCCAAAGGAACCAGAGCAGTCCGAGGGCCGCCAGCACGAGCAACGCCGGCCACCACTGCTGCCACCACGGCACCACGCGAGGGAACAGGTCACGCGCCGGCTTCGGGATGTGCAGCGTACTGTCGCCGGGCAATACTGAACGGACGAACACGCGCGCGTTCGTCAGCGGAACACGCGTGGCGCTCCCGTCAATGCGCACCATGGCATCCGGCATGTTGAGCGGTAACGAACCCACGTCCCACGCGCTCAGGGAGTACTCGGCCTTCTCGCGCCGCATCCCGAGCTTGGTCCCTTCATCGGTGATCTTGACGGGGCCGCGCATGGCCACGACGGCGGACGAGTCGGCGATGGTGGGCCATTCGATGCGCGCGTTCGCGGGCACCGAGATCGTGACGACAAAGATGAACGGGTCACCGACGGTGACCGTATCGGGCCGGACCATCGTCCCGGCGCGCACCCGTGCACCGGTCCCGGACGACAGAAAGGTCGTGTCGGCCTGCGTCGGTGGCTGTGCGACCGCGCGCGCGCTGTGGAGGTTCATCGGCGCGGGATGTCGCGGCGTTCGACGGCGAGTGCGGCATCGCCCATGGCGCCGCGCGGGCCGGTACGCACAGCGCCGTGTGCACGACGAGCGCGTGCCCGGAAGAAGGCGAGCAGCGCATCGACGTAGCCATGTTCGGTGTGCACGATGATCTCATCGAGCCCGAGTCGACCGAACAACTTGCGACGTGCTTCGTCTTCGTCGGCAATACGCTGGGCAAACGCCGTGCGAACCGCGGGGTGTGACGTGTCGATCTCGACGACGTCTCCGGTTTCCGGATCTTCGAGACGCGCGGCACCGACGTTGGGGAGCACGCGCTCGGCGGGATCTTCGAGCGTCACGGCAATGACATCGTGGCGCTGCGCGAGGCGCGCGAGTGGCTTCTCGACATCGTCGGCAATGAAGTCCGACGCGAGAAACACCACCGAGCGGTGCGGGAGCAATCGCATGAGGCGATCGACCGCCACAGGAAACGATGTCCCACGTCCCTTGGGCTCGACCGCGAGCAGATCGCGAATGAGGCGCAGCGCATGCTTGCGGCTCTTGCGCGCCGGCAGCGCGTGCTCGACCTGATCGCTGAAGAGCATGAGCCCCACGCGATCGTTGTTGCGCACTGCGGCGAGCGACAGGACGCCGGCGAGTTCGATGGCGAGGTCATGCTTGAAGCGGGCGCGGGTGCCGAAGCGCGCCGATCCGGAGAGGTCGACCGCAAGCATGATGGTCAGCTCGCGCTCTTCGACGTAGCGCTTGACGAAGGGCTTGCCCATGCGCGCCGAGACATTCCAGTCGATCGAGCGCACTTCGTCGCCGGGCTGATACTCGCGCACTTCGGCGAACTCCATCCCCTGCCCTTTGAAGAGCGAGCGATACTCACCGGCAAAGCGCGAGTCGAGCAGCCGGCGCGTGCGCACCTCGATGCGACGTACCTGCCGCAGGACGTCCGCGGTGGCAATGTCGGTCACGCTCATACGGCGACGATTACGACGTGAGCATTACGGGGCTTCGACGACTGCGAGCAGCCGGGCCACGATGGTGTCGCTCGTCACGCCTTCGGCATCCGCCTCGAAGGAGGTCAGCACGCGGTGCCGCAGCACATCGGGGGCAATGCTCTTCACGTCATCGGGGGTGACGAAGGCGCGCCCGCGGAGAAACGCATGCGCACGCGCCGCTTGTCCTAGCGCGATCGTCGCGCGCGGCGACGCCCCGAACTCGATGAGCGGTCGCAGATCGGGAGCGCCGACTTCGTGCGGAAAAGCGCGTGGCGTGCACCAGCTCCACGATGTAATCGACAATACGTTCATCCATGTACAGTTCGGAGATGCGACGGCGCGCATCGAGCAGGGCCTCGGGCGAGGCGACCGGCGTGATCTCGACTTTGTCTCCGCCCGCCATACGCCGCAGGATTTCCTTTTCTTCGGCGCGCGTGGGATAGCCGACCCGCAGCTTCATCATGAAGCGGTCCACCTGCGCTTCGGGCAACGGGTACGTGCCCTCTTGCTCGATGGGGTTCTGCGTTGCGAGCACCAGAAACGGTTCGGCCAGACGGTAGGTGGTGCCGCCAATGGTGACCTGCTTTTCCTGCATGGCTTCGAGCAGCGCGGCCTGCACCTTGGCCGGCGCGCGATTGATTTCGTCGGCGAGGATGATGTTGGCGAAAATCGGCCCATGCTTGACGCGGAACTCGCCGGTGGGCTGATCGAAGATCTGCGTGCCGACGACGTCGGCGGGGAGCAGGTCGGGGGTGAACTGGATGCGCTGAAACGTAGTGCGCATGGTTTCCGCCAACGTCCGGACGGTGAGCGTCTTGGCGAGCCCCGGGACGCCTTCGAGCAGGACATGCCCTCCGGTGAGGAGGCTGATGAGCAGCCGCTCCACCATGTATTCCTGTCCGACGATGCGGCGTGCGACTTCGCGCAGTACGCCCTGTACCAGAGCCGCGTCCTGTGACGTGGCGACACTCGTGGTCACGTAACCCTGCTCCTGTGTGTGAGACCTGCGTGAATCACGCCTGTTTCGGCATACCCCGGTAAGGTACCGTCATGCTCCATGGGCCGTGTCGAGTGACGACGGCACCCTCCGCCCAACCCGGCGGCAGCGACCGGCGTCACGGCCGCTGTCACATTTTGCCGATGATGGCGTCGAGCACGGTCCGTTCGGCGGCGGTGAGCGCTCGTGCCTCGCCCGGCGGCAAGTTGCCGAGCCGTACGGGACCGAAGTTCGTGCGCACGAGACGTTCGACCTCGAGGTCGAGCGCATCGCAGATGCGTCGGACTTCGTGGGTTTTGCCTTCGGCGATGGTGATTTCGAAGGCCCAGCGCCTGGCGCCCAGTGGGTGCGCCTGCACGTCCTTGGGGGTGACGAGGCCGTCTTCGAGCTGGACGCCCTGCTTGGCGCGCTTGGCTGCGGAGACCGCATCGCCACGCACGGTCGCGATGTAGGTCCGTTCGACTTCGCGGCTGGGATGCGTGAGGGCGTGCGCGGCGGTGCCGTCGGTGGTCAGGAGCAGCACGCCTTCGGTCATGAAGTCGAGCCGTCCCACGTAGACGAGCCCCGGGACATCCTCGACGAGATCGAAGACGGTTTTGCGGCCCTTGGGGGTCTTTGCGCGTGGTCATCGTGGCGGCGGGCTTGTTGAGCACGATCCAGCGATGGGCGGTGATCTTCGTTTTGACGGTGGCGCCGTCGAGCGTGATGACGTCACGGGCGGGATCGACCGATTGCCCGATTTGCGCGACGACGCCGTTCACCAGCACCCGTCCGTCAGCGACGGCGAGGTCCGCTTCACGACGTGACACCACGCCGGCCCGGGCGAGCGCCCGCTGCACACGCATGGGGCCCTCGTCGCGCGCCTTGACGGTGCCGCCGGCTTTGTTGATGAACTGGCCTCCGCCGGGGATCATGGCGGGTTTGGCGGCCGGGCGCGCCGGTCCCTTTTTGCGGGGGTCGCGGCGCGGCGCCTGCCGAGCGTCGCCGTCGCCACCGCGGCCGCGGCTTTCGCTGCGTGACGCCTCATGCGACCGGGAAGCCGGGTTGATATCGGACTTGGGTGCTGGCCGAGCGCCGGAGCGACCGGCTGGTCTCGCCGGCCCCTTGGACGGACCGCTCGCCGGGCCTTTGCCTGGGCCGCGGCTTCCGCCCTGACCAGGTCCCTTGGACGCGGGGCGTGAGGCACCGCCACGGCTGCTGTTGCGGGGGCCGCCTTCCCCGCCGGAACGACGCGCGGGCGTCACTCGGGAACGACCGTGGCGTTCCCCGCGCCCCGCAGCGCGATCGCGAGTTCGTCAGCGCGTGGCAGCTCCTCGAGGTGACGGAGGGCGAACTGTTCGAGGAACTGCGGTGTGGTGCCGTACAACAGCGGCCGACCGATCCCTTCGCTGCGCCCCACGATGTCGATGAGATTGCGTTCGTGCAGCGACTTGAGCACGGAGCCGACGGCGACGCCGCGGATCTCTTCGATTTCGGCGCGCCCGATGGGTTGCCGATAGGCGACGATTGCCAGCGTTTCGAGCGCGGCCGCGGACAACTTGGTGGGGCGAACCGCGACCTGCGCACGCTCGATGGCTTCGGCGAACTCGGCGCGTGTCAGGATTTGCCAGCCGCCGCCCTGCTCGACGAGTTCGACGCCATGGCCGTCGATGTCGTAGTGCTCACGCAGTTCATCGAGCGCCGCGGCGACCGCCGCCGGGCTCGATTCGGCATCGAGCGCTTCGAGGGCAGCGAGCGGAATGGGGCGTGGCGCGGCGAACAGCGCGGCTTCAAGCAGCTTCGCTAATGGCGTCACGATTGATCTCCACAGAGCCGAAGGGACGCGTCTGCGCGATGCGCAGTTCGCCGAGCTTCGCCATTTCGAGCAGGGCCAGGAGCACGGACAGGATCTGCCACGGCTCCGCATCAGGCCCCACGAGGTCCGACCAGCGGGCGGCGCGGCGCATGGCGAGCACCGCACGCACGGTGGTCATCGCGCCGGCGACATCGAGTGCGCGCGGAATGACCTCGTGAATCTTGGGTTCCTTGGTGGTGCGCAACACGCGATCGACGGCCGCCAGGAGCTCGCCGAGCGAGAGCGAGAGCGGCGCGTTGAGCGGCGCGTTGAGCGGCGTGATGTCGGCGGCGATGGGGATGAAGCGGCGCGGAAACTGATGCCGGCGCTGTTCGCCACGGTGTTCGAGCAGGTCGACGACTTCGCGCATCTGCTGGTATTCGAGCAGTCGACGGACGAGTTCGGCGCGGGGGTCTTCCCACGACTCTTCGCCATCGGCGCGGGGCAGCAGCATCTGCGCCTTGATCCGGAGCAGACGGGCCGCCATTTCGAGGTAATCGGCCGCCTCGTCGAGCCCGAGCGTGCTGATGCGCGCCAGGAACTGCTCGGCGATACGGGCGATCGGGATGTCGTAGATGTCCACCTGCTCGTCGCGAATGAGCGACAGGAGCAAGTCGAGCGGGCCGGTGAAGTGGCTCAGCTCGATGACGAACGAGGACGTCTCGGAGGGGACGGGGCGAAAGTTCGGTGCGATCACGCTGAGGTCACGCGTCGAAAGGGTTGGGTAGCAAATACGGCAGATAGAGCTGCTGCGCAATACGGCTGACGGCAAACGCGGGGGTCATCCAGAGATTCACCAGCGGACGGCCGAACGAGAGCAGTGCGAAGAGCAGCAAAAACCCGACGGCGCCGATGCGCTGGTACTGGAGCGACCAGCGCGGCGGCAGCAGGTACTTGAAGACATGTGACCCGTCGAGCGGCGGAATGGGGATGAGATTGAACGCCGCCAGCACGAGGTTGATGATGATGCCCTGATTGAACATGAGCTGCAGTACGAACAGCGGCCGCGCGATCGCGGGAAACTGCTGCCCGAGCAGGCCGACCGCGATGATGAGGGGCACACACGCCAGGGCAATGATGACGTTCACCGTGACACCGGCCAGCGACACGATGATGTCGCCCCGTCGGTAGTTGCGGTAATTGCGGGGGTTGACCGGCACCGGCTTGGCGCCGCCGAAAATGGGGCCGCCAAGAAAGGCCAGCATGACCGGCACAATGACGGTCATGAAGGGGTCGATATGCTTGATCGGATTCCAGGTGAGTCGCCCCAGCTGGTACGCCGTCATGTCCCCCTGCCGCATTGCCGCATAGCCGTGCGCATACTCGTGGGCGACCATCGAGAAGAGCAGGACCGGGAAGACGAGCGCGAGTTGCTGGGCGAAATCCACCGCGGCAGCCGGGAAGGAAATGAAGCGAGCACCAGGAAAGCAGACGCTTTCTCCGGAAACGCGAATGCAAGCAAATCAGAAGGAGAAGCTAGCGATCCGGAGGGGGGATGTCAAAAGTATTCCACACAAAAAGTTTTCCACAATGGACCGGTTGCGGGGGCATCGGGCCAGCTCCCGCCTTCTTGCGGCATGGCACCCCTCCAAGTTGCTGTCCCGACGCCGCTTGACTGGTTTGCGGGGACTTTCTATGTTTCCCGGTCTGTTCCGCCGTGGCCGGAGTCCATCCGTCTGCCGGGTGGTTTCCACGTCACTGTTCAATCTGGTCTCCAGGAGTTTTTCGTGCCGAATATTCAATCCGCAAAGAAGGACCTGCGGAAGTCGCGTGCGGCTGCGGTGCGCAACCGCGCGCAGCGCTCGGCGCTGCGGACCGCCGTGAAGAAGGCGAAAACGGCGACTGCGGCGGGTGATGACCGTCTCAAGGCCGTGTCGCTGCTCGATCGTGCGGCGCGCAAGGGACTCATTCACAAGAACGCGGCGGCTCGTCAGAAGAGCAAGCTCGCGAAGCTCGCCAACAAAGCCGTCGCCGCGTAATTCGCGGTCGCCTGTTGACGAAACACAGAAGGCCGGTCTCTCGCGAGACCGGCCTTCTGTTTTGCACATCATGTAGTCGGTCGCGTCAGAACGCCGCCAACTCTCCGCCACACCGTTCGCAGTACCACTCCGTGGGCAGGTTCATGGTACCACATTCCGTGCAACGGAGCGTCTTCTGCGGTTCGTTGGTGGTCGCAGGCGACACAGAGGCGGCGGGCGCCGCTGCGGGCGGCGGCGGCTCGGTGCCTGGGGCCCCTGGGGCGATCACCGAGCGGAGGAACGCGAGATCGTCGAACGGATCGCCGGGGTTTGGGGCGGCCGACGGTGTCGCCGTCGCGGTCGTGCTGTCGCCCCGTGCATCGCTGCGGGGCGGCACATCGTGCTCGGCGACGATCCCATCGAGCGACCTCAGAAACGCGGCGTCCGCCTCATTCGTGCTCTCCCCAAACAACGCGAGGGCATCGTCGAATTCGGCGTGGTCCATGGGCGCCGCGCCGGTGGGGGCTGTCGGCTCCGGCACCGCCGTGATGCTCGACGTGTCGAAGAGCGCGGCGACGTCGGCCAGCACGTCCTCGTGACGCGCGCCCTGCGGCGTCGGATTCTCAACGATGCCTGACACGTCGAAGTCGAGCAGCGAATCGCCCTGCTCCGCTTCCACGGCAATCGTTTCCGCGACGATTTCCGTCGCTACATCTTCGACCACCTCATCCGAGGCGAACGCCAACGGCACCGCGATCTCTGCCGTGTCTTCGAGTTCGTCCGCGGGCATGATGGAGGGCACGACGGGTTCAGCGACGACTGGCGCCGGTTCCTCAACCACCTCGGCCACCGCGACCTCTTCCGGCACCGGTAGCGTCCGCGCGCTGGCGAGCAGCGTCTGCACGTCTTCGACTTCGGACGCGAGGGCGGCGCGTTCGTGGCCGAGCGCTTGGATCTTGTGCTCGACGTCTTGCCGTACGCTCTCCCAACGATCGGCATCATACTCCCCCACGAGATTGCGAAGCATGCCCTCGGCGAGTTCTTCCTCGTGAGCAGCGAGACGTGCTTGGAGATCGCCCAGGCGGTCTTCGAGCTCGCTCCCCAACGTGGAGAGTGTCCCGACGTGTGCCTGGAGCCGTGCGATGACTTCACTGCGGCGCCCGAGATAGTCGCCGTGCACGCGCTCGTATACACGAGGCGGCGTATCGGCGCGCTTGGCCTCGAGGGCCGTCAGCCAGTCGTCATACCGCTGTCGCTCGGCGACCAGGGTGCGCACTTCTTCGATGGACACGACGTCAGACTCCGTCAGGAGAGCGAGAAGACATGGTGGACACGCCCCGGGGATACTGCGGACGGCGGCATCTCTGGAACCGACGATGCGCCCCGATGCGTGTCACAGGGCAACGGGATCCGGCTGTCATGATCGGGACAAACCGCAGCAACTTGTAACAGCATGAGGCGTACAGGTGCTGCTGGCGAGCGTCGGCTGTGACCCACGTCACAGGTCACGGCCGACGCGTTCACGCGGTAAAGACGACGCGCCCGCCGACGATGGTGAAGCGCGCCTGACCGGTAAACTCGTGCCCGCCGTACGGCGTATTGCGTCCCTTCGACTTGAACTGCGTCGGGTCGCAGGTCCACTTGGCGTGCGGATCGAAGACCGTGACATCGGCGATTCCGCCCTTGGCGAGCGTGCCACCGGGCAGGTGGAAAATCTTCGCCTGCTTGCAGCTCATCGCATCGACGAGTTGCGACAGCGTGATGATGCCGGTGTGCAGCAAGTACGTGGTGTTCACGCCGAGGGCGGTTTCGAGGCCGACGATCCCATTGGGGGCATCGGCAAACTCGCGTTCTTTTTCGTCGTAGTGGTGTGGCGCATGGTCGGTGACGAGTAGATCGATCGTACCGTCGGCGAGTCCCTGCTGCAACGCTTCGATATCTTCGGCGGTGCGCAGCGGCGGATTCATCTTGGCGTTGGTGTTGTAGCCGTCGACCGCATCTTCGGTGAGCGAGATGTGGTGTGAACACACTTCGGCCGTGACATTGATGCCGCGCTCCTTGCCCCAGCGCACGAGTTCCACGGAGCCCTTGGTGCTGAGGTGGCACATGTGAATGTGCCCGCCGGTGCGCTTGGCGAGGAGGATGTCTCGAATGACGTAGATCTCTTCGGCTTCGGCCGGAATCCCCTTGAGGCCGAGCTTCGCGCTCATGATGCCTTCGTTCATGCTGCCGCCGCGCGCGAGCGTCATATCCTCGCAATGTTCAGCGATGGGCACGTTGAACGCGCGTGCATATTCGAGAGCGGAGCGCATGAGTTGCGCACTCTCAACGGGGCGACCGTCGTCGCTGAATGCGACGGCACCGGCACCGACCATCTCGGCCATTTCAGCGAGCGTCTCGCCCTTCTGCCCGACGGAGATGGCCCCGTACGGATAGACGCGCGCCAAGCCCGCCTGCTCCGCTTTCTGAATGACGAAACCGACGACGGCCTGATTGTCGGTGACCGGCTTCGTATTGGGCATGCAGCACACGGCCGTGATGCCACCGGCGACGGCGCTGTGCGCGCCGCTCGCGACGGTCTCGACGTCTTCGCGGCCCGGTTCGCGCAAGTGCACGTGGACGTCGATGAATCCAGGCGCGACGACCAGCCCCGACGCATCGAGGATTTCCGCGCCATCGGGCGTGCTGATGTTGCCGCCGCACGCTTCGACCACACCGTTGCGCAACAGCACGTCGCCAACGGTGTCGAGTCCCTGGGAGGGATCGATGATGCGACCGCCGCGAATGAGCAGGTCCCGTGAGGTGATCGGGTACGCCATTATGCTACTCCCTTCTTGGCCGCTTCGGCCAGTTCAGGCTTGCCACCGGCAAGCAGGTACAGGACAGCCATACGCACGGCGACGCCGTTCGTGACCTGATCGAGGATCACCGAGTGCGGTCCATCGGCCACGTCGCTATCGATTTCCACGCCACGGTTCATCGGGCCTGGATGGAGAATGAGCAGATCGCGCGGCGCCTGCTCGAGTCGGGCACTGGTGACGCCGAACACGCGGTTGTATTCGCGCAGCGACGGGATGTAGCCGGCCTGCATGCGTTCGAGTTGCAAGCGCAGCACGTTGAGGGCATCCGCCCACTCGATGGCCGATTCGATGCGATTGAACACCGTCACACCCATCGCTTCGATGGCATTGGGCAGCAACGAACGCGGGCCGCACACGGCGACGTCCGCGCCCAGCTTGGTGAGCCCCCAGATATTCGAGCGGGCGACACGCGAGTGCAGGACATCGCCGACAAGGCAGATCTTCTTGCCGCGCAGATCACCGAAGCGATCGCGCAGGGTGAGCATGTCGAGCAACCCTTGTGTGGGGTGTTCGTTGGTGCCGTCACCGGCGTTGACGACATTCGATTCGATGCGTTCGGCGAGGAACTTCGCGGCGCCCGATCCGCCATGGCGGATGACGACCATGTCGATCTTCATCGCTTCGAGATTCCGCGCGGTGTCGACCAGCGTTTCGCCCTTTGAGACGCTCGACCCGGCGGACGCCACATTCACGGTATCGGCGCTGAGCCGCTTCTCGGCGAACTCGAAAGAAATGCGGGTCCGCGTGGAGGCTTCGAAGAACAGATTGACGATCGTGGCCCCGCGCAGCGTCGGCACTTTCTTGATGGCGCGCTCGGAGATTTCGCGGAACGGCACGGCGGTGTCGAGCACCAGTCGGATCTGCTCGGCCGAGAGCGGCGCGAGCCCCAGGAGGTCCTTGCCAAGGGGACCGGCCATACGGTCAGCTCTCCTCGGTGCGGGAGGCGATGACCACGTCGTCGCGACCGTCGAGTTCCTCGATGAACACGTCGACGCGCTGGTCGGCGGCCACATCGATGCGACGTCCGACAATATCCGCATGAATGGGGAGCTCACGTCCCCCGCGGTCGATCAGGACGGCGAGCGCGATGCGCGACGGTCGACCGAAATCCGCGAGTTCGTCGAGGGCCGCGCGTACGGTGCGTCCGGTGTAGAGCACATCGTCGACGATGACGACATGCTGATGGTCGAGGGTCCACGGCAACGACGTCGCCCCGACAACCGGGCGCGGTCCGACGGTCTGCAGATCATCGCGATACAGCGTGATGTCGAGGGCGCCCGACGCGACGGTCACCTGTTCCTGCGACTCGATGATGCGCACGATCCGTTCGGCGAGCTGCACGCCACGACGCTGAATGCCGACGATGACGAGGTTGTCGGTCCCGGCATTGAGCTCGAGGATCTGATCGGCCATGCGGCGCAGCGTGCGATCGAGCGCGCGTGCGTCCAGCACGGTAATGGGCTTCTTGGGCATAGCGCACAAGTTAACAGCGCCCGGCCCCGCTTGTGGGGCTGCCGCCCGGCGGGCGGAAACGTAAGGTGGCGGGCGCCCCCCCGGACGCCCGCCACTTCCCTTACTGCACTGCGACTGGAGACTACGGTGTTCTCGAACGACCGCTCACCACTCGTGGTGGGAGCGCGGCTGTTCGGTGCCGGGTGCCTTGGGCGACCAGAGCCCATGGAGCGGCGACAGGTGCCGCGCCGCCGTCCTGGCAGCGCGCAAGCGCGCCTTGTCGACCGGCGGGACGTACGATGTTGCTGCGAACATGGCGATGTCTGCGGCGGCCTCCATGGTGGCCTGGGCAAAGCCTTGCGACCAATCGGGACCGTACGGGTGGGTATCGGCACGCTCCTCGACGCCACGGCCAAACGCCACGCACTTGTCGGCGGCCTCCTTGAGCGTGCGGCTGGACGCGAGGTGCGCCACCACCACGTGCAGGCCATCTCGACGTCCCATGTGGTAGGTCGGCGAATGGAGCGCATCACCAGCCGGCGCCTCAACAACTCCTGAGGCAATCCCCGTCAGCATCACGCACTGCTGCGAGAAGTAGCTGCGAATGGGATCGACCGGCGGTTCATCGAGGATTGGCGACATCTGGCGTATCCGGCAGTGAGGAAGTTCTTCGTGGCCGTCTCAACGCGGCCTTGGACATTCCCTAGGGCAAGCGGTGTGCCGCCGCCCAAATCGCCGCCTGGACAGCCGTTCCCCTCTGAAAAGCACACGTTTGTGATTCCGCACAAACGGTCGAGTCTGCTATCCGTTGCGCTCAGACACCAATGGTGAGGCATTGGCGCAACAATTTGCGCCCCCGTGCCACGGCGGGCGAGGGCGCCGTCGGTCTCAATGGGCAAACAGTTGCAAATGGGTACCGACCATATCCGCCATCGCCTTGCAGGTGTCCCAATCCGGATGGCGAATGGTCACATAGCCGTCGGACAGCAGGGTGCTCTTCCAATCGCGGCGCGGAGGCCCCGACCGGGAGCAGGTCGATCGTACAAATGGCGTCACCGAGGCGGCTCTTGAGCAGCTCCAGGCCTTCGATACGCCGGATGCGCCCCTGCCCATTCGCCCGCTTGGTAATGCACGCGGCGTTGAACGGGCGCTCGATGGGAATGGAGAAGGTGCCGTGCAGTTCCGCCTCCGCCCATCCGGCGAACAGGTCGACAGTTGCTGGCGAAGTTCATGAGGTCGACGGTGCGGGCCCCTGGCGGCCGGGCGCCGATTTCCCCGAAGACCACCTCACCGTCGGATTTGCGGTACCACTCCATGTGCGTGAAGCCGGTATCGTAGCCGAGCACCTTGATGACCTGCTCGCCGAGGGCGATGCCGCCGGTGACCCACGGATTATCGACGTGGCGATAGGAGAGCGTCTGCGGCGAAATCCATTCGTTGGTGCGGGCGATGAGCGGCCGTGGGCGATAGTGCCCCACGTGGAAGTACTTGATCTCGCCACCGGCACAAATGGTGTCGTAGGTGAACTCCTCGCCGTCGATGAATTCTTCGACGTCGACCGTTTCGATATGCCCGAGCTGCGCGATAGCGGCCGCAACCTCGGAGGCATCGTCACAGCGATAGGTGTCCATGGAACCGGCACCGGCGATGGGCTTGATGATGAGCGGATAGCCCACCTGTTCGGCGGCCGCCCACACCTCGGCGGCGGTACTCGCCACGGCGTGATGCGGCACGCGTACGCCGCCGTCGGCAAGGGCCTGCTTCATCAGGTCCTTGTTGCGGAACTTGATCGCCTGGTCGTAGCGCTGGCCAGGCACGTCGAAGGCTTCGCGAATTTGTGCGGCGAGTTCGATGCCGGGCTCCCAGAGGCAGCAGACGCGATCGAGGGTGCGCGCGCCAAGCCAGCGGCGGAGCTGCTCGATGGCGCTCGGAACATTAGTGAACAGGTCGGGCACCTGCAGATAGTCGCTGAGGTGGCGCCGCGCGAGTTCAGGCAGTTCATGGGCCGGCCCGCTGGCCACACCCAGCACCGTCGCGCCCTGCTCGGAGAGTCCGCGGGTAAACAGGGGCATTTCACCGGGATAGCCCGGCGTGATCATGAGCACGGTCTTGGACATCGACATCGCAGTTCCTGCGTACGGGAAAGCGGGCCCGGGGAACACCCCCGTTGGGGAGCCCGACTAGCGAAGCACAACCTTCACAGTAGAGATGATACGCGTCAGCGCGTCCTGCACCACCCTTGTGTCCGGATGTCGCAAGATCAGGAATCCCTCGCCTTCATAACTCCCGGTGGGATGCTGACCGAGGTACGGCAGGCGGGCATCGCAAATGAGATGTCCGTATTCGCGCTGGACGGTATCGAGTCCTTCGATGGACGCCACCGCGCCGTGTCCCTGCCCGCGCAGATAGGCGGTACCGACGGCGTACCGGCGGGTAGGGGTGACGAACTGGCCGTCGACCATGAGCCGGATCCAGCTGCCGACAAAATCGATGTCGTGGGCACGGGAGATCATGGTGGTCATGTTCGCCCCCGGTGGACGGGCCGCGATTTCGCTGATGGCCACCGATCCATCGGGACGCCGGAACCATTCGCAATGCGACACGCCGGTCGTCATGCCGAGTGCCGCGAGGGCCTTGTCGCCGATGCGCTTGATGTCGTCGTAGTGCGGATCGTCGATTTCGCGCGGCAGCAGGACGGTCCACTGAATCCACGGATTCTCGATGACTTCGAGTGGCGTGGGCGCATAGCGCGTGAGCGAGTGCCAGACGGGCTTGCCGTTGATGGTCACGGTCTCGAGCGAATGTTCGGTGCCGCGCAAGAACTCTTCGGCGAGCATCGGGTCGTCAACGGAGGGCCGATAGCGTTGCAGGGCGTCTTCGAGGGCCTTGGCATCGCTGATGCGTTCGGTGGCTTTGGCGCCGGCGCCGGCAGGCGGCTTCACCACGATGGGAAAGCCGACGTCGGCAACGAAGCGGCGGGCGTCGCCAGGCTGGCCCACGAGTTGGTGGCGTGCGACGGGGATGCCCGCGGCCCGGAGCACGTCCTTCATGCGGGCTTTGTCGCGGAAGTTGTTGGCGGCGCTGCTGGGAAGCCCCGGAATGCCAAGCTGCTCGCGCACGATGGCGAGGGGGAGCTGCGACTGTTCGTAGGCTGCAAAGCAGCGGGCGACGGCGCCATGGGCAGCGGAGAGCCCCTGAACGGCCCACGCCAATTGCGCGGCGTCGGTGACATCGGCCACGTGCCAGTGCCCCACCAGGCGCCCCGCTAGGTGGCGCGGCAGTTGGTCGAGCGGCTGCTGCGCAATGACGGCCAGTCGAATGTGCGGCAGTGCGAGTGCCGCCTCGATCATCTGCGTGGCGGCGGGCGAAAAGAACGGGGCTACGAAGACGACCAGCATGGAGGGGTGTGCCGGAGAAGCGAAACGCGGTGCCTCTCTTCAGGAAGCACCGCGTGAGAAACTAGCGCCGGATGACGCGAGTCGGCGAGCGCCCGAGGCCCTCGCCGACCGTTACGCCTTACATGCAGACCCAGGGCGCGCCGCTCGACTTCGCCGTGGCCTTGGTCCCGGACACCTCTTCGGCGGCGGTGAAGGTCACGCTTTCGGTGGTGCCTTCATCCATGGACTGCGTGGTGCACTGCACCACCTTGCGGAGCGTAAATTCGCCCTTGTCGTCGACGTCCACGACACCGAAATCCTGCGGATTTCGGGAGCCTGGTGCACGCGTCCCCGTGATCTTGACCTTGCTCTTGGCGGGCCAGTTCTTGCCCTTCATGACGAGGTGCGCGCCGTCCTGCGCGCGTTCCCCTTCGACCTTGAGTTCAGCCTTGGGCTGGCCGACCACGGCGCTGGCCTGGGTCGCGCCAAGGGTCAGGGCGGCGAGGGCGAGGGCGGGGACCAACACGCGGCGCACGAGATGCTGCATCGTGGGATACTCCTTGAGGTGGGGTGGTAAACAACCAGACTGAAATGGAATGCGTTACCGTCCGGAAGTAAATGCCTGTGCGGGCATGCGGCCGGGCTATCCTGCCGTTTGGTGTGCGCCAGCACATCATCCGCCGTAAACCAGACGGGCTTGAACTCGCTTCGCGCGAACATGGCCGCCTGATCATCGTGGTTGGGAGAAACGGGATCGGTGCTCTGCCCGTAGGCGAGAATGGAATACGCCCGTGGTACACGCGCCCCGAACTCCACGGCCATTACCCATCCGTCGCCGCTGTTGGCGGCGCGCTTGCCGTCGGGCTGCTCCTCATAACTGAGTGCGCGGAAGCAGCTCAGGGTACCGCTGTAGCCTCCCACCGGGACGTCGACATTGCCGCGGCGTACGCGGTGCACATCGCCCCAGGCCACGCTGGCCTGTCCGAACTTGCGGGTGGTTTCGATGGTGGCCCAGCGCAGCGCCTCGACCGCTTTGGCGGGCTGCCGGATGCCCCGCAGCGTTTGTGTGAGTCGTGTCAAGGACCATGGCTCGGCGTAGACCGAGTCACGTGCCTGCGACTGCTAGCGTCGCCACCACGTTTCGAAGAGCAGGCCGCCACGGCTGTCGGGCGCGACATTTTCACGAGACTTCGCAGTATCGAGGAGGGCGCGCGGGTTGGCATAGCGCGGCGCGTCGTTCTCGTTGTGCACGTACCCGCCCGGTGGATTCTGCGGTTGGGGGAACGAATCCAGCGTGATGCGGCGGGTCCAGATATCGACCGAGCCTCTCGCCGGCACTGGCAGCGAATCGTGCCCCGACACGTGGGGCAGACGCGGGATACTGGCCATCCAGATCGTGAGGATGTTCCCGGCGCGATCGGCATAGGTGAGGTTTGATGTCGCGCGGGCGCGCGTAGCGAGCGCGCGTTTCCATTCGGCCAGTGAACGGGCGCGCGGCGAGATCGAACGCCGCAACGTCGGCGTCGTCATGCCCGTGGAAAATGGGTTGGGCCCAAACGGGGTGCACACTGCGGTTGGCGCGGATGTATCGGTTCACTCCCTCCGCGAAACGTGGTGGCCTCGATGTGCACGACACCGAACTCGGTGCGCCGGATGATTGGATCTTCACCTTGTCGGCCGGCGGTACGCGCGCCAAGCAGTAACGGAACTACGAGCGCGCCAAGTGCGACGCGCGCGAGTCGGTGCAGAGAGGGCATAAGCGAGATGGCGGTCGCATCGCTGCTAGCGTTCGAGCTTGAAGCCCGGGTCGATGCCGGGACGCGTCGGCGCATTGGCGACGAACCAGCCGGTCAGATACATCCACTGCGACATGCGCGTGAGCTTGGGATAGTTGATGCGCTCGGGCTTGTCACGCGGCGTGTGGTAGTCGTCGTGCAGATTCGTGCTGTACATGACGGCCGGAACGTTGAGGCGCGCGTACGGCACGTGGTCGCTGCGGAAGTACCAGCCTTCCGGGTGCGTGGGGCGGTCCCAGATGGAATCGAGCTTGAACTTTCCGGTGAGCTCGTTCGCGCGCACAGCCATCTTGACGAGATCCGACGAGTTGCGATGCGGTGGCTGAATGCCCAGCAAGCTCGCCGAATCGGGATGATTGCGGCCGATCATGTCGCCGTTGAGCACCGTCACGATTTTTTCGAGCGGCACCACCGGGTGCGCGGCATGATAGCGGCTGCCGAGCAGACCACGCTCTTCCGCCCCATGGTACACGAAGAGCACGCTG
>JAAVWC010000040.1 GCA_023910675.1 Gemmatimonas sp. | reverse complement strand
GAACGTGGCGCCCAGCGTGAGGGCGAGCAGGACGGGATCGATGGGTGACTGCTCGTTGGCCTCGCCCTTCTTGGACATGGAGCCGATATCGGCAGACGCGGAGAACTGGCCTTTGGTGAGGCCGTACACGCCATTGTTCTCCAGCATGTAGAGCATGTTCACGTTGCGCCGGATGGCGTGTGAGAGCTGCCCCAAGCCAATGGACAGCGAGTCGCCGTCGCCGGACACGCCGATGTAGGTAAGCGTGCGGTTTGCCGCTGCGGCCCCTGACGTCACCGACGGCATGCGACCATGCACGGAATTGAAGCCGTGCGACTGCTTCATGAAATACGCCGTCGTCTTGGAGGAGCAGCCGATGCCGCTCATCTTGCCCACGCGGTGCGGTTCGAGGTCGAGTTCCCATCCTGCTTGCACGATGGCTGCCGTCACGGAGTCGTGGCCGCATCCGGCGCACAGCGTGGACATCGCGCCTTCGTAGTCACGAATGGTGAGGCCAAGACCATTGGTGCGCGAGCTCGGATGCCGGACTGGCGGCTTGGCAATGGACGTCATGCGGGCACCTTCGCGTGGCTGGGAGCGTGGGAGGTGACGGCGTCCACCACGACCTTGGCGGTCAGCGGCATGCCGCCGTAGTCGAGGACCGCAATCATGGCGTCGCGCGGAATGCCGAGCTCGATGGCCAGCAGCGAGCGGAGCTGCGCATCGCGGTTCTGTTCGATGACGAAGTTCTTCTCGTGCCGATCGAAGAACTCCTTCACTTCGGCGGCGAAGGGGAAGCCGCGCACGCGCATGATGTCGACCGTGATGCCGCGGGCGCGCAGCGTATCGGCCGCCTCCCGCACGGCGGCGTCGCAGCCGCCAATGGTGATGAGGCCGATCTCCGCGCCGGCCTGCAGGGTATATACCGGGCGCGGCACGGCTGTCGCCGCGTGCTCGAACTTCCGCTTGAGCCGGTCGACGAGCTCCTGATACGCATCGGAGTCTTCGGTGTACGCCGCGTGTTTGTCGTGCCCAGATCCACGCACGAAGTACGCGCCCTTGCCGCCAACGCCCGGGAGCGTGCGGGCGGCGATGCCATCGCCGTCCACATCGAGGTACCGCGAGAACTTGGGCAGCTTTTCCAGTGCGGCGGCATCGAGCACCTTGCCGCGATCGGGGCGATAACTGTCATCCCACTCGAAGCGCTTGACCATCCAGTCGTTCATGCCGATGTCGAGATCGGTGGCCACGAATACCGGCGTCTGATAGCGCTCGGCCAAGTCGAAACTCTGCACCGCCATTTCGAACGCTTCGCCCGGGTTGGCGGGGAAGAGCACGAGGTGCTTGGTGTCGCCGTGTGAGGCATACGCCAGCGAAAGCAGGTCGGCCTGCTGCGTACGCGTGGGCATGCCGGTAGCCGGTCCACAACGTTGCACGTCGAAGAAGACGGCGGGAATATCGGTGTAGTACGCCAGCCCGATGAATTCCTGCATGAGTGAGATGCCGGGCCCCGACGTGTTCGTGAAGGCTCGCGCACCAGCCCAGCCGGCGCCAATCACGATACCGGCGGCAGCCAGTTCGTCTTCGGCCTGCAGGATGGCGTAGTTGTGTACGCCGGTCTCCTTGTCCACGCGGAACTTCTCGCAGAACGCCTTGAACTGTTCCATGAGCGCCGTTGCCGGCGTGATGGGATACCACGCGCCCACCGTGGCGCCGGCGTACACGGCGCCCAATGCACAGGCCGTGTTGCCGTCAATGAGAATGGCGTCGCTGGTCGCCTCCATCTTCTCGAGGCGGAACGGCAGTGGGCAGGCGAAGTTGGCCTGCGCATAGTCGTAGCCGAGCTTGATGGCCTTGTGGTTGGAGTCGAGCAGCTTGGGCTTCTTGCCGTACTTCTCGGCGAGCATCGCGCCGACGACATCCATGTCGATGCTGAGCAGCGCCGCGAGCGCGCCGGCGTACACGATATTGCGCAGCAACGTGCGGTCGCGGTCCCCCTGGAAATTGTCGACGCACAACTTCCCGAACGGGATGCCCAAAATGGTGATGCCCTCGCGTACCAAGTCCGGTTCGAGCGGCCAGGAGGAATCGTAGACGAGAAACCCGCCGGGGCGCACGGTCGCGACATCCTTGGCGTAGGTCGCGGGGTTGAGCGCGACCACGAGATCGACTTCACTGGGTCGTGCCGTGTAGCCGTCTTTGCTCACCCGGATTTCATACCAGGTGGGCAGTCCCTGAATGTTGGACGGGAAGATGTTCTTGCCCGTGACGGGGATACCCATGCGGAAGATCGCCTGCATGAGCAGACCGTTGGCACTGGCTGATCCCGTGCCGTTGACGGTGCCGATCTTGAACGCGAAATCGTTGATGCCGCTCATACGCTGGCCATCCCGGCAAGCATGCCCGCCATTGGCTTCTTGAGGTCGAAAAGGCGCATGTCCCACGCGGCCGTGGGGCAGCGTTCGGCGCAGAGGCCGCAGTGGAGACAGACGTCCTCGTCTTTCACCATGATGCGCTTGGTTTGCGGGAGCGCATCGGAGACATAGATGTCCTGCGATCGATTGAGCGCCGGCGCCGAGAGGCGGGTGCGCAATTCGTCGATCGGCGTACCGTTGGTGGTGATGGTGAGACAGTTGGTGGGGCAGATGTCGACGCACGCATCGCATTCGATGCACGTCGACGCGGTGAAGTGCGTCTGGATGTCGCAGTTGAGGCAACGGCCCACTTCGGTAGCGACCTGCTCGGCCGTGAAGCCCAGCTCCACTTCGGTGTCGAGATCCTTGAAGCGCTTCGTGAGCTCCTCGTGCTGCATCTTGGCGCGCTTGCTGCTTTCGTAGTCGTTGTCGTACGCCCACGAGTGCATGCCCATCTTGGCGCTCACGAGCGTCATGCCGTACGGCGGACGGTCAGCGACGGTGTCGCGCTGATGGCAGGCGAGGTCGATGGAAATGGCGGCAGCGTGACCGTGGGCGACGGCCCAGATGATGTTTTCCGGCCCCCAGGCGGCGTCACCACCGAAGAACACCTTGGGGTGCGTGCTCTGATGCGTCTGCTTGTTCACCACCGGCATGCCTTTGGCGTCGAACTCCACGCCAATGTCGCGCTCGACGAATTCGAACGCATTGTCCTGCCCGATGGCGAGAATGACCTGATCGCACGGGATGATCACGGTGCTCTGCACCGTGCTCGACTGTTTGCCGTTGGCGTCTTCGGTCCACTGCAGGACCTCGAACTCCATCCCGACCAGCTTGCCGTTCTCGACGACCATGCGCTTGGGGGCATGGTTCTCGATGATCTCCACCTGTTCTTCTTCGGCGTCTTCGAGCTCCCACGGTGACGCCTTGAAGAACGTCCGGCCGCGGCGCGCGATGACCTTCACGTCGGTGGCGCCAAGACGCTTGGAGGTGCGGCAGCAGTCCATGGCGGTGTTGCCCACCCCGATGATGATGACGCGCGGCCCAACCTGCTCGATGTGCTTGAAGTGCACGTTGGCGAGGAAGTCGATGCCGATGAACACCTGATCTGGTGCATCCCAGCGACCGGGGATATCGAGTTCCTTCCCTTTGGGGGCGCCACTGCCGATGAACACCGCATCGTAGCCTTCGTCGAGCAGCGCCTTGAGCGACGCGACCGGCGTGCCGTAGCGCATGTGAGCACCCATGTCGATTACATAGCCGCACTCTTCGTCGAGCACCTGCGCGGGGAGACGAAACGAAGGGATGTTGATACGCATGAGCCCACCGGGCTGCGCATTCTTCTCGTAAATCGTGACGTCGTAGCCGTGCGGCAGCAGATCGTTGGCGACCGTCAGCGAGGCGGGACCGGCACCGATGAGCGCCACGCGCTTGCCGTTCTTGCCGGCGGGCGCCTTGGGGAGGAACGACGAGATCTCGTCTCGGTGGTCGGCCGCGACACGCTTGAGGCGACAGATGGCGACCGGCTTTTCCTCAACCCGCCCGCGCCGACAGGCCGGTTCGCAGGGGCGGTCGCACACGCGCCCGAGAATGCCCGGAAAGACATTCGACTCGCGGTTGAGAAGGTAGCTCTCGGTGTACTTGCCCTGGGCGATGAGGCGAATGTAGCCGGGAACGTTGGTGTGAGCCGGACAGGCCCACTGGCAATCAACAACCCGGTGATAGTAGTTCGGGTCGGAGACATCTGTCGCTGCCATGATGCGGTGCTCCTGGGGAGGGATAGGCTGGCACTCGCTAGCATGTGTTCCGGACCGCTGCTCGGCAAGAAGGAAAATCCCCTCTTCTGTATGGTTTTTTCTCGCCCAGACCGTAGTTTCGAGTCGAACTCAGCGTATTCGACGCTGCCACGCCGGGACGGCCGTCTCCCGGTGGAGTCGCTCCCTCACGTCCATGTGTCCGGCAATGTCCACAGCGTACGACGTCATCGTGGTTGGTGTGGGAGGGATGGGGAGCGCTGCGGCCTCCCACATGGCCGCCCGCGGCCTCCGGGTACTGGCCCTCGAGCAGTTCGAGCCGGGCCACAGTCATGGCTCCTCGCACGGCCTCACGCGGATCATCCGCCTGGCGTACTTCGAGCACCCGTCGTACGTCCCTCTGCTGCGCCGGGCCTTTGCGCTGTGGCGCGACCTCGAGACCGGGCTCGACGAGCCGCTTCTGCACGTGACGGGGGGGCTGGATGTCGGCTGGGAAGGGAGCGAGGTGTTCGAAGGCTCGCTTCGCAGCTGTCGGGAGCACGAGCTGGCGCACGAAGTCCTTGAGGCCCACGACCTCACGGCACGCTTCCCGGGATGGTCGCCGGCGGAGAACGCCATAGCTGTCTATCAGCCTGATGCCGGCTTCGTCACACCCGAACGATGCATCGCGGTGCACACGGCCCGCGCGATTCAGGCCGGTGCCACCGTGCTCACCAACATCCGGGTGCGCGATGTCGTACCGGAGAACGGCGGCGTGCGCGTCCGCACGAGCGCCGGGGAGTACACCGCCGGGCAGGTGGTACTGTCGGCGGGCCCCTGGATGGCCGACCTCGCGCCCGAACTCGCCCCCGTGCTTTCGCCGGAGCGGCAAGTGCTCGGCTGGTTCGACATTGCCCAACCGGAGGCGTTCGCGCCGTCGCGCTTTCCCGTATTCGTGCTCGATGCCGCCGAGGGGCGCTACTATGGCTTCCCGGAGTATGGCGTCCCCGGTTTCAAGATCGGCTGTTATCACCACCACGCCGAGCGCGTGCATCCGGACACGATGACGCGCACGGTGTCTGCGCGTGATGAAGACACGCTGCGTCAGGCCGTCGCGCGCTATTTCCCGCAGGCCAATGGGGCCATGCGCCAAAGCACCACGTGCCTGTTCACCAATACGCCCGACGAGCACTTCATCATCGATCGCGCGCCGTCGGCGCCGCAGGTGCTGCTGGTCTCTCCCTGTTCAGGGCATGGCTTCAAGTTTTCGTCGGTGATTGGGAGATCTGCGCCGACCTGGTCCAGTACGACCGCACATCGCACGACATCTCACTGTTCCGCCTCGCACGATTCGCCGGGAGTGATCGTCCGTCATGATGTCCACTGTGTGTCGCATCACGCGTAGAGGTCGCCCGCGCCGGTCATGTGCAGCCGCGCTCTTGGCGAGTGTGCTCCTGTCGTCGCCGCTGCATGCGCAGCGCACCGTGTCCTTCTCCACGACCGAGGGCACCTGGATGTCACTCGACGTGGCGCCCGACGGAACGCGCCTCGTGTTCGAGCTGCTCGGTGACTTGTACGCCGTCTCCACCGCAGGCGGAGAAGCGCGCGCCATTCAGCGTGGTCCCGCGTTTCAGTCGCAACCGCGCTATTCGCCCGACGGAAAACAGATCGCGTTCATCAGCGACGCGAGCGGCAGCGACAACGTGTGGGTTGCTGCCGCCGACGGAAGCGGGGCACGAGCGGTGAGCGGGATGCCGCGTGCACTCATGTTGTCACCGGCGTGGTCGGCCGATGGGCGGTTCATTTACGCCACGGTGCTCGAGGGGCGTACCGCCGACCTCTGGCGATTCGACGTGCAGTCAGGGCAGGGGAGCAAAGTCATCGGCAACGCCAACGGGCCGGCAGCCCCGCTCGTGTCGTCACCGGGACCGGGACCGTATTCGGCCCACGCGTCACGCGATGGCAAGTCGCTGTACTACACGGCGGTCACGCCACGCCCGTACGGCAGCCGTCTTGGCGCCTCGAGTATGGTCATGCGTCGTGATCTGGCGAGTGGTGTCGACGAGCCCGTGGTGCTGCAGGAGCCGTCGGCCATGGCGCCGGTGCTTTCGCATGATGGTCGCACGCTCGCGTACATGGCACAGAGCCGTGGGCGTACCGGGCTGCGTGTCCGTGATCTCGCTACGGAAACCGAGCGGTGGCTGGCATGGCCACTCGAGCGCAATGAGCTCGAGTCACGCGCCTCGCGCGATGTCATGCCCGGCTACGCCTTTACGCCGGACGATCGCGCGGTCGTCGTTGCGTACGACGGGCATCTGCACCGCATCGAAGTGGCGACGGGTGTTGATGGGATCATCCCGTTTCGCGCAGAGGTCAGCGCCGAGCTACCCGAACCGCTGCGCGCTCCGCGGCGCATCACGGACGCTTCGGTGCGTGGCCGCTTTGCGCAGCAGCCCGCCATCGCCGTCGATGGGCGCGTGGCGTTTTCCATGTTCGGCCAGCTGTTCGTGCGGGCGGCGCGAGGTGGCGTCCCGCGTGCGCTTACGACCGGTGCCGCGCGGGCGTTCATGCCCGCGTGGTCGCCCGACGGGCAGTGGATTGCCTACGTGACGTGGGGCCCCGCAGGCGGCGCGTTGTACAAGGTGGCCGCCGCTGGCGGCGCGCCGGTGCGACTCACCAGCGACAGCGCGTACTGGATTGATCCCGTCTGGACTCCCGATGGCCGCGCGCTGTACGCCGTGCGCGCGCCGGCGAGCACGGCGCGGGCGCAGCCGGTTCCGCTGCCAACCGATGCGATGATCGTGCGAGTGACGGCGCAGGGCGGCGCCACGCGCACCGTTGTGCGTGCCGCGGGTATGCGACACCCGCACTTCGCCGGCGATACCGGCCGCCTCTGGTTCAGCGCTCCCGCCGGCTTGGTCTCGACGACCACGGCCGGGCTCGATCGCCGGGTCCACGCGCGGGTGACGGGTCTCTCGGGGCCAGCCGGCTCGCCCGTTGGTACGGAGCTTCGGGCGAGTCCTGACGGTCGCCACGTGGCGGTGCTCGCGGGTGATCGTGTGTGGACGGTGCCATTGATGGCACGCGACAGCGTGCCGGGCAAAGCCGCCGATCCGCAGCTGCTCGCACTCGGGGGGGTACCCGATATCTCCGGGCCTACGGTGACTTCGCTCGCCTGGGCACCGCGCGGACACACGGTGGCGTGGGTGACAGGCGCCACGCTGCACCAGCGCGACGTGACAGCGGGCAGTGCCGTCGTGTCGCAATCGCTGGCGGTGACCGCGCCGCGTGTCGTATCGCGCGGTACGACCGTGCTGCGAGGCGCAAAGGTCATCACGATGAAGGGCGACGAGATCATCGAGAACGCCGATGTCGTCGTCACGGATAGCCGCATCGCCGCGGTCGGTGCACGGGGCGCGGTGACCTTCCCGTCCACGGCGCGCATTGTGGACGTCAGCGGCAAGACGATCATGCCGGGTATCGTGGACATTCACGCGCACTGGCAATACCGCCGTGAGCTGCTGGAGCCCGAGACGCCGTCCATGTACGCCAATCTCGCGTACGGTGTGACCACTGTGCGCGATCCGCAAACGAGCGCGGAGATCTTTGCGTACGCCGATCTGGTGGAGGTGGCAGGACTCCCCAGCCCACGGGTGTTCAGTACTGGCCCCGGCGTGTTTGCCGAAACAGACTTCAAGTCGCTCGACGACGTGCGACTGACGCTCAAGCGGTATCGCGACGAATACGGCACGCATCTCATCAAGAGCTACATGGTGGGGAATCGTCAGCAGCGGCAGTGGGTGGTGCAGGCGAGCCGCGAGCTTGGCCTGCTGCCCACCACTGAGGGCGGCGCCGACACCAAGATGGACCTCACGCACGCGCTCGACGGGTTCTTCGGCAACGAGCATGCGTTCCCCAATGCGCCGTTGCATGACGATGTCGTGCAGCTCATGGCGCGCAGCGGTATTCACTACACACCTACGCTACTCGTGTCGTTCGGCGGTGCGCTGCCGGTGTACCGGTTGCTGGCGCAGGAACGGCCCTTCGACGATCCCAAGCTGTCACGCTTCTTTCCGCGGAGCGAACTCTATGCGCGCACCGCCACGCGCCTATTGGCCTTCCCTGACGAAGACTACAACGACAAGGAGACGTCGGCGGGCGCGACGGCCATTCTTCGCGCCGGTGGCAAGGTGGCGCTCGGTGGCCACGGCGAAATGCAGGGGCTGCAGGTGCATTGGGAAATGCGCCTGCTTGCGCAGGGCGGGATGCGTCCGCTCGAGGTGCTGCGCGTGGCCACGTTGAACAGCGCGGAGGCGATTGGGCTCGACGCGGATATCGGGAGTCTTGAGCCCGGTAAGCTCGCCGATTTGGTGGTGCTCGACCGCGACCCGCTGAGTGACATTCGCAACAGCAGTGCGGTGCGGTGGGTGATGAAGGGTGGCGCGCTCTACAACGCCGAAACGCTCGATCAGGTCGCCCCCACGATCGCGGCGCTGCCGTTGCCGTGGTGGCGGAGTGACGAGGTGCCTCATGGTGGCGTCGCGTTCAACGAAGCGGCCATCGATGCCATTGCGCGCGACGAAATGGAGCGGCAGCGCATTCCCGGTATGGCGGTGGCGATCGTGCGTGGTGACCGCGTACTGATGAGCAAGGGCTACGGGCTGGCCAATATGGAGCAGCAACGGCCCGTCACCAACGAGACGATGTTCCTGTCGGGCTCCATGGGCAAGATGTTCACTGCCGCCGGCATCATGGCGCTCGTTGAAGAGAATCGCGTCGCGCTCGATTCCTCCATTCGTACGTACTTGCCCGATGCGCCGGCCGTTTGGCAGGGAATCAAGATTCGCCATCTGCTGTCGCACACGAGCGGTATTCCTGACTACACCAGCGCCACGATGGACTACCGGCGCGACTTCACCGAAGCACAGCTGGCGAACATGGCGTATGCGCTTACGCCGGAGTTTCCGCCGGGGAGTCGCTGGAATTACTCCAATACGGGCTACGTATTGCTCGGCGTGATAATGAGCAAGGTGACGGGGCGTCCGTACTGGGAGTACTTGCGTGCGCGCATTTTCACGCCGGCGGGGATGCCCACCATTCGCATCATTACCGAAGCGGAGATCGTCGCGCAGCGGGCGTCCGGCTATCGCGCGCAGGGCGGTGCGTATCAGCATCAGGAGTGGGTGTCTCCATCGCTCAATACCACCGCCGACGGTTCAATGCTCGTGAGTCTGCGCGATATGGTCGCGTGGAACGCCGTGGTGCGCAACCGACGGGTGCTGAGCAAGAGCAGCTGGGAGCAGATACTTTCGCCCGTGCGACTCACCAGTGGCAACCCGCAGGGCTATGGCTACGGATGGTTCCTCGAACAGCTCAACGGTCAGCGTGTACTGCAGCATGGCGGTTCGTGGCAAGGCTTCCGTACGCAGCTCTCGCGCTACGAGCCCAGCGATGTCGCGGTGGTCGTGCTGACCAACTCGAGTGCCAACCTTCCGCCTATCATCACCGCACGTTTGGCTGGGGCCGTCGACTCGGCGCTCATAACTGCGCCGCTGCCTACCGTGGCGCTCCCGGATAGAGCGCCAGCGGTGACGGCATATCTCAAGGCGGTACTGGCGAAGATCACGCGCGGCGAGCTGGCGTTGGCCGACTTTGAGTTCGTGCGCACGACGCTCGTGCCACGCATGAGTGCCGGCTACGCCCGGCTTCTGCAGCCATTGGGCGCGCTCACGGCCCTCGAGGTGCTGGCCACCGGTGTGGAAGGTGACGATCGGACATTCGTATACCGAGCCCGCTTTGCCACTGGTGACGTGCGCGTGAACGTGAGCATTGGCCCCGGCGGTCGCATGACGAACCTGTTGTTGACGCGAACGCCCTGACGCGGGCGACACGCCATAGGTCGTTACGGTGCCCGTTTCAGTGCAATGCCTGGACGGGCACCGGTCATTTTGGAATCGCGAATGACCGCTTGCCCGTTGATGAACAGATGGACCACGCCCTCAGCGTAATGATGCGGATCGGTGTACGTGGCTTTGTCGGCGAACGTCGCGGGATTGAAGAGCACGAGGTCGGCGATCTTGCCTTGTTGTACGACACCTCGGTCACGGAGCCCCAGCGTGCGGGCTGGTCCCGACGTCATCTTGGCAACGGCGGCTTCGAGGCTCATGAGTTTCCGTTGTCTCACGTAGTACGACACGACGCGGGGAAAGGCGCCGTAGCTGCGCGGATGGGGAAAGCCTTTGCCAGGCGTCACCAGGTCACCATCGGTAGAGACCATGGCAGCCGAGTGTGTGAGAAATGCTTCGATATCGCGCTCGTGCATCGCCTCGACGATCGCCGTAAAGCCGCCGTCTCGCTGCAGGGAGATAAGCGCGTCGATTGCCGCGTCGAGCGATACGGGCTGGCCGCGCGCCGTGAGGTACTCCGCCAGCGTCTTGCCCGCGAACGCCGGCGACGTGGGCATCGTGCGAAAGCGCACACTGCCGGCGGTGCCACCGGTTTGCGCTTCGAAGATGTCGCGCATTTCCCGTCGCACACGCGTGAGCAACGCCGGGTTACGCAGTCTGGCGCTCACGGAATCCTGCCCGTCTGCCAATACCCATCCGGGGAAGAGGACGTCGGAGTAGGTACTGTAGGCGTTGTACGGATACACGTCGAACGAAATGCGAGCGCCGCGAGCATTGAGCGAATCGAAGCCGGCCAGCACGGCGGTGCTCTTGCCCCAGTTGGCCTTGCCGGTGCTCTTGAGGTGGCTCACATGCACGGGCTGCTGCGAGCGCCGCCCCACATCGATGGCTTCGGCCAGTGCGAGCTCGAGTGCGACCCCTTCATCGCGCAGATGGGTGACGTAGAGCGAGCCGGGGCGTTTGGCGGCCGTTGCGAGCGCCACGATTTCTTCCGGCGGCGCATAGACGGCCGGGATGTATTCGAGCCCAGTGCCCAAGCCAAAGGCGCCGTCGTCCATGGCCCGCGAGACGAGCGCGCGCATGCTGTCGAGTTCTGCGGCTGTCCCGGCACGGTTCTGCGTCCCCATGACCCGCTTGCGCGCCCAGGTGTGCCCCGCAGTCCAAAGGGTGTTGGGTGCGATGCGCAGCGTGTCGAGGAAGGCGCGCAGCGGATAGGGCTGGTCGAGACTGTGCAGCGAGTTGAAGATCGTGGTGACGCCTTGCCGCAAAAAGTTCTCGGCGTCCGGCTGTTCGGCAATGGCGCTGATGTGCGCATGCGGGTCGATGAAACCGGGCGCGACGATCAGCCCCGTGGCGTTGATGGTATCTCGCGCCGATCCCATGATGCGTGCGGTGACGCGGACGATGCGCCCATTCCGTACCGCCACGTCGGCCCGGCGGGCGGGCGTTCCCGTGCCGTCGATGACGTGACCGCGCGTGATCAGGACGTCATACGGCGGTTCGCCCGCCACGGCCGGACGTTGGGCCGGCAGTGGTGCGGGACACAGCAACAGGAGGCCAAGGGTCGGCCACGTGGCCGCAGGAAATGTGGGGCGTACAGGCATGGACCGGCGTGCTCGTGCAGAGGAGGGATCGCGGGAATCGTCTGGCAGCGAGTATGCACGGGCGTGGGCGTGGTCGCCAGTTTCGGGGGCGCGGCGGCGGCGATATGTCGGCCTACATGTATACATTCCGCTCGCGAGGCGCCCGCGCTGTAGGTCGTTGCATCGGGCTGCTCGTCGTCGTGCAGGTGACGACCGCGAAACCGGCGCGAGCGCAAGCCACCGACGCGGGCGTACGCGCGGCACGGGCGGCGTTCAACCGTGCGTACCACTGACCGGGTTCAGCTGAACGCGCACTGGGCACTTGCCCAAGGAAGCGGACGGTGGCGTTGTGTGTACGCCGCCGCGCTCGGCGATGCGCGTCCCGGTGAAGCGACTGGCGTGTACGACGCCAAGTGGCAGCGTGATACGCGCGGCATGTGGCGCCTGTACCGTGAGGTGTTTACCACGCTGCGATGTGAGGGACACTCGTCGTCGTGTGCGCCGCACGACGGTGGTACAACGACGCGATCGCGCGCGGGGATGCGGAGGGCATACAGCATCAGTTCGCCCCTGGCTATCACGCCATTTTTGGCCGATCAAGCGAGCACATCGAGGGCGACAGCGCAGCGCGCATGGATTGGCGCGACGAGTTCCGGACGAACGGCACCGGATCGTGTACGCGCATTCCGGTCACGGTGATCGGCAACCCTGCGTGGGGGCTTGCGCATGAGCGCGGCACGTGGGGGATGCCCGTGACCTTTTCGTCCCGCTGACGTGTTCAGCGATGCGTGCGCGTGGAGGGCACGCGTGGGGCAGTGCCCACGGGCGCTGCGGCTTCGCTTCGGCCGGCGTCTGGCGGCCGAATGGCCCCGCGGCGCGCTCACGGTCGTGGCCTGGCGCGCGCGCATCCGCCGTCGATCAGCCGCTCGCGATTCTCGCTGAAGACCGATGGCACCCCAATGGGATCATCGGAATTGAGGCCGACGAACCAGCGGAGCAGCAGGATATAGTCCAGCGGCTCCATCTACTGGCGCTCGCTCCGGATCGTGTACAGCGCCTGCAGGAGCATCGTGCGCAGCGGATGATCGGCCGGAATCCGGTCCTCGATGGACACGTAGCCGCACACCAGTGACTGCGGTTGATCGGCACCACGCATCGGAAACGCCTCAAGAAAGAGTCGCGCCCGGTATACCACCCGTCGTCGATCACACCAGATTGCGGGGCGACTTCTTCATCACCCTGCTAGGCTGGCGACAGACCCGTCGCCACCGACTACAAGCATTGCGGGGGCAAGTCAGACAGTGCGCGCCAGGAGGAGCTCGCGCACATCAGCTATGAGTACACGCGCGCGACAGTAACGCCTGCCAACAAGCGCTATCTCGGTGGACTCCCGTTCTCGCTCGCTCGCCGCCCGAGTGGTGGCCATGCGAGCGGCCCCCGACTCGTGCTCGTGCACGGGACGCCGACGCTCGACACGCTGTATTGGACGCAGGATCGCTCGGACGAGTTTTGTATCAAGATGGCCGCGGGCGCCGGACTCAAGACCGGCGACATGATCGCGTTTGGGCATACGCACAAGCCGTGGCACCGCGAGATCGAGGGGATGCACTTCGGGAATACCGGCAGTGTCGGCCGGCCCACGGATGGCAAGTCGCATGCGGGCTACGTGCGCGTGGAGTTCGCCAACGGCGTCGTTGTCGAACATGTTCGGGTGCCGTACGACGTGGAGTCGACCGTTCCCGGCGTACGCGCTGCCGGGCTTCCCGATGATTTCGTTGAGTGTCTGCGCAGCGGCGTTGCGCCTGCCGCGACGTCGTCTGCGTGATATCGCGCGCGAACAAGCGGTGGAGTCACCGACGTCACGCTGTGTGAAAATGACAACGGGCCATCTCCCGGCAAGGAGATGGCCCGTTGATCAGGCAGTACGACCGCTACTCCCCGCGCTCAGGAACGCGGGAAATTGAGGTTGTTGTCCGTTTCCTGCAACGGCAACGGCCAGCATGTCTGATTGCCGATGGGCGCGAAGCCGGCCTTGAAGTACGGAGCGCCCGGTATGGGAAGGTTGCGCATGTTCATCGGACGACGACGGAAGTCACCCATGCGCTTCGCTTCGAGGTAGAAATCGCGTCCCTTCTGGTCCAGGAACTCGGTCAGCACGTCGGCGGCTTCCTGCGGGCCCGTGTAGGCGGGCTGATCGTTGGCCGAGCGGCGAGCCGCAATGAATGCCAACTGCGCTGCGGTGCCCGAGGCCTCCGCTTCGATGTAGTCGGCTTCCAACTTGGAGGCCAGCCGAATCGGCGTGTTAAACGCGGGGTACTTGTCCTGAATGAAGAACGCACCGCTCGCCGGATCCTGCGGAGCGAGATTGTGCTGCGCCGGCGTCTTGAAGCGAATACGCGGGTCGCCGGTGATACGATAGGCGGGCGCGACCGTGATCGATCCACGATCGAGCGTGAACTGCCACAGCCGGTTGCCTAAGCGCGTGCGCTGCGCTGGATCGTCGATCGTGGCAATGTTGAACACGAAGCCCGCTGGGACCGCACGTGCCGCTGCGATGGCTTCCTCCGTCCGGCCAGCCTGAAGCTGAGCGCGGGCCAGCCCGACACGGGCGATGTTCGCCAGCTGAATACCATCGGCCGTGGCGTTGGCCGAGCCAACGGTGATAGCCCGCGCAAACGACGCGATGGCCGAATCGAGCATCTGCGTCGTAGTGAGCGGACCGCCGCCATTGGACACGCCAACGCAGAAGCTTTCCGCCATGTACACGAAGCTATAGCCCTTGAACGTGGCGGCACGCGCGTACGAGATGTTGGTCGTTGGCGTGGGCAGCGTCAGGTTAAGCACCGCTGATGCCGACGACAGCGCCACCGAGATCGGCTGCCACACGTCACTGGCGTGCGACCCATTGGTGTTCAGCACTTCGCGACGTCCGTATTCATTGCGCGTCGGGAAGGTCTCGGCGACGAGCGCCTCACCGATCATCCACGACTGATACATGGCGAACCAGCCGTGTGCGACCGCGAAGTTCTGCTGCGCCGATGCGGCCAAGGTAACGGCATCAGTGACCGGATCGATGGCCGATGCGTTGATGACGTTGGGATTGGTGACCGTAAGGAAGTCCGAGCAACCGGCAAGGGTGAACCCGGAGAGCGCGACGAGAGCACCGCGTCGCACGATACGTGGAATAACTGTCATGATAGATGCGCTCAGAAAGTGAAGTTGGTCTTGAACACGAAGCGACGCGGATTGGGCAGCGTCAGGAACTCTTCGCGTGAGAACTGCGCGCCGGCGGCGGATGTCACTTCGGGATCCGGTCCGAGGTAGTCCGTCCAGAGGGCGAGGTTCTGACCAGCAAACGTGATCGTCCCGCCGCGGATCGGTCCGAGCTTCGAGGTGAGGCTCGTCGGCAGCGTGTAGGACACGGAGACTTCACGAAGGCGGATGAAATCGCCCTTCTGGATGTACGCTTCGCGCACTTCGTTCACAGTCGTGGGCGTACCGTTCTGCTGCACAAACGCCGGCTGGCCCGGGGTATCGTTGCCGTAGCGACGCAGACGCTCGCGACGCGACAGCTTCGTCGGGTCCAGTCGGTTGTCGCTGCGAACCAGCTGTGTTTCACGGAAGAAGTCCGTGTTGTTGAATACACTGAAACCGGTCTTCGAGTCGAGGAGTGCGGAGAAACGGAAGTTCTTCGCCACCGTGAACGTGTTGGTGAGGTTCCATTCGCGCGTCGGCAGAATGTTGCCGAACGATTCGAGCGTGTCGGCGACGACCACGCGTCCGGTGGCCTCGTCGATCGACCGAATCGTCTTCGTCACCAGCGTCCCGAGCTGGAACCCCTCGGTGAAGCGGTTCGTGGTTCCGAACGCGTTCACACCACCAAGGCTCACGAGTTCGTTGTTCAGGGTGTTGCCGCCGAAGCGCACTTCCCAGCCCAGATTCTTCATGCGCAGCATTTGCGCCGTGAGGGTGAGCTCGAGGCCGCTGTTGCTCACTTCGCCGATGTTCGCGAACGGGTTGGCGAGGAAGCCCAACGACGGCGGCAGCTGGCGCGCCAGTAGCAGATCCTTCGTGTTCTTGTTGAAGTACGTCACTTCAGCATTGAGGCGATCACCGAAGGTGGTGAGGTCCATGCCGAATTCGATTTCCGTACCCCGCTCGGCTTTCAGCGAATCATTGCCGGGGTTGAGCGGGATCGCGCCGGCCTGAGACGAGCCGGTAATGGCGAACGGCGCGGCCGAGAACGTGGTGAGCGATGCGCCGGGAGTCGGCGCCCGGCCGGTGGTTCCCCACGCCGCGCGCAGGCGTACCTGCGGAAGAATGCCGGTGAGTCCGTCGAAGAACCGCTCTTCGGAGATGACCCACGATGCGCCGATCTTCGGAAGGAAGAAGGATGGCGCGCCTTCCCCGAACGACGAGTTCTGGTCGACGCGGGCACCGATCTGAATGAACCGACGATCCAAGTTGCTCAGCTGCAATTCACCGAGATAGCCGAGCGCCTTTTGCTCGTTAAAGTTCTGACCGCCAGTACGCGTTGAGGCGTTGTCGATGCTGTTGGCGGCATTCGTCGTGAAGCCGAACCCGTTCGCGGTCTGCACGTCGGTACGCGACACAATGGCCTGGAAGCCACCCGACAGGTTGGCACCGAACTGACCGTCGCTGCCGAAGCTCCGACGCATGCTGCCCAGATAGTCGATCGTAAACCGATCGGCCCCCACGCGCGTCTGCGTGTTGTCGCCGGTGTTCAGATTACCGGCATACTGCTGCGGAACATTACGCGGGAAGAAGCGCGTGATTTCGTCACGCGCGAGGTCGGCGCCGACGGTGAACCGGTTGGAGAACCACGACGTGGGCTGGTAGTTGGCCGCCAGCGTGAACTGCGAGCGGCGGGTTTCCACGGTGTTCTCGATTGCTGCGATGGCGTCGTACTGACGGGCAAAGCCGAAGAAACCGTCCTGTCCGGGAAGCCCGTCGTCTCGACGGGTCGTCGGGGAGCCGAGCAGCGCACCACCGAGCCATCCGTAGATGTTGTTGTCGTTGTCCGGCTGCACCGTCTTCGACTGCAGCACGTTGAAGCCCACGTCGAGCTTGAACCGCGCATCCGGCACGAGGTTCACGTTGGAGCGGAAGCCGATTCGCGAGAACGCATTGTTCGGGAGCGTGCCCTCGGTCTTGTCCGACGTAGCGCTCAGGAAGTAGCCGTAGTTGTTTCCACCGCCACGACCAGTCCAACCAACGTTCCGTTCGCTGCCATCACGGAAGGCATTGACGCGCTCGAGGGGGTTGTCCTCGACGAGCGTGTTCAGCGCCTGCCCGCGGCAGAGCGGGTTCGTGCTGCTCGGCGCGATCAACGCCGCCGTGCAGTTTCCGAAATTCGACGGGGGGGTCCAGTTCTGGTCGATGGTGGACGCGTCCATGCGCAAGGTCTGCGTGAACGAGTTGGTGCCCACCTTGCCCTTCTTGGTGATGATCTGGATCACGCCAGCGGAAGCGTCGGCGCCGTAGAGCGTGGCAGCCGCCGGTCCCTTCACCACTTCGATGGACTCGATGTCGTCCGGGTTCAGGTCGTTCAGTCGGTCAGTCAGCTGTCCGCCGACGCCCGCCGAGGGCTGCGCCTCAGAGACACGGATACCATCGATGAAGATGAGCGGCTGATTGGACAAGCTGATGGAGGCCGCGCCGCGGATGCGGATTTGCCGTGACGATCCCGCCGTACCGCTGGACTGGTTGACGGAGACGCCGGGCAGGCGCGACTGGAGGGCTTCGCCAACGTTCGACACTGGCGCGGTCCGCGCGAGGTCGCTCATGGGCAGAGAGGCAACGACGGCGGCCTGCGCTCGACGAGTGGTGTTGCCTGTCACGCCCGTAACGACAACTTCAGAGAGCGTCGATACGGTGGCAGTAAGAACAAAGTTCTTGGTAACACGCTGACCGGCCGTGATGCGAACGGTGTCGTTCTTGGCGCGGTAGCCGATACGCTGCGCCGTAACGGCGAGCAGACCCGGCCGGATGTTGGCGACGACATACTCGCCCTTGTCGTTGGACACACCGACCAAGGTGGTGCCACCGACCAACACGGTAACACCGGCCACCGGAGCGCCGGTCGCGGCGTCAGTGATCGAGCCAGCCAACGATCCGACAGCAACGCTACCCTGGGCCATAATGGCCCGAGGGAGAAGCGAGGCCGCCGCAACGACTACTGCCGCAAGTGCGGGCAACTTCGTTCGGAGCACCCTGAACATCGAGTAACCGTCCTTAAGGAGGGAAGTGAGTGTGACAAACGGCCAGTCCCTCCCGCAAAGCGGATGAGCACGGCCCTGGTCGTCTAAACATACACATCACAACCGTGTTGCAACCCTCCACTGACGAGATTTAATCTCTGCCGTGGGGAGGACAGTTGCCGATGTCTCGGGGCGCGGGCGCTGACGAGCAGCGTTTCATTACGGCTCGCTGCAGAACGCGCGCGACATCTCCGGACCCCGGAGTGTAAACATTCGGCTCTGTTCCGTGATTGCGTGGGTATAGCGGCGTAACCGGCACGATTCCCCTTACCCTTGCACACATGCTCAAGTCTCTGACGGCCCGAAACTGCGGAGCGATGTTCCCGAGCGCCGCGATGCGACCGGGTGCTTTGGCACCGGTTTGGCGGGGGCGCCCTGTCCGACGTGTTCTTTCAGCATGACCGCTCGGCTCCCGATCTCACCGTTGACCACGCTCGTCGAGCCCGTACTGCCGTTGCGCCCGAGCGCCCTCACGCGGGACGCTTGGACGCGACTCTACGGCGAAGAGTTTGCTGAATGGATGCACATGACCCCGGCGGCACGCTGGCGGGAATCGTGTCGCCTGTGGACCACCTTCTTTGCCTTGGGAGGATGCTTGCATGACGAGTGCGGTGCCGACGCCCGTTCGGACGGTGCTCACGACGACGCGGCGGCATGGCGTCCGCGCCCTCCTCATGGGCGGCCAAGGGTGCATTCTGTACGGCGCCTCGGAGTTTAGTCGGGACGTCGATCTCGCGATCTACGCCCATCCGGACAACCTCGGTCGACTGCAGAGGGCGCTTGACGAACTCGGGGCGAGCGTCACGGCCGTCCCTCCCTTCGCGCGCGAGTACCTCGAACGCGGGCATGCCGTGCATTTTCGATGCGCGGCCGCCGAAGACATGCGGCTCGACATTATGGCCGTCATGCGGAACGTCCCGGATTTTGAGACGTGCCGGGGGCGCCGCACGATTGCCACCCTCGACGAGGTCGGCGAGGGTGATGTACTCGGGCTGGAAGACTTGGTGGCCGCCAAAAAGACCCGGCTCGACAAGGACTGGCCAATGATCCGCCGGCTTGTGGACGTGCATTACGCTGAGTTCGCGAATGAGCCGACCGACCGCCGTCTCGCGTTTTGGTTACGGGAGCTTCGCCCCCCCCCGAGGCGCTGGTGGATTGCGTGCGTCGGGCTCCAGAAGCGGCACAGCGGATGGCGGACGAGCGCGAAGCGGTCGCGTTCGCACTGCAGGCGTCGGTCCGTGACGGACCTCTGTGGCCGGTGGAGGTGCCGTTACACGATGAGGAAATGCGCGAGCGCCAAGCCGACGAAGCGTATTGGCGGCCGCTGCTGCAAGAGCAGGAAGTATTGCGACACGCCGCGCGGCGGGGGCAGCGTCCGCCGCCTGGCGGCGGACTAATCGTCTGAGCTCCGGACGATGTCGCGCTCTCTTCCGCCGACACGCGGGTAAGAACACGTCACCGGTTCGCAGCCAATGGGCCGTCGCTACGCCGCCGTCAGCATAGCCCCACAGTTCGGGCAGCAGCGGTCGGGACTGAGCTCCGCCGTGTTCCCCACGAGCACCGCCCGCGCCTTGGCGGCGGTCAGCCGTTGGATCCGCTCGTCCATGATGTGCCACGTCAGGTACCGAGGCAGGTACTTGGTCGCGACCCCACGGAAGCGAGCGATCCACCCCTTGAGGCGACCCTGATAGCTGTTGACCGTCTGGACGTGGTACATGCCGCGCTTCCGCTCGTTCCTGGCGGTGACGAGTGCCACGTGCCGGACCGGCAGCGCCTGTGCGGCCCCGCGCATCGCCCGGGACCCGTCGGTGCAGAGCGTGACGTCGTGTGCCAGGAGTGGCCGCAGGGCCGTCACCAGTGCTTCCTCGCGCGACGCCCGATGGGCTTCGATCCCTTGAAGTTCCGGCGGAAGTATGTCCCGTCGGCTTCCACGATGCCGCCTAGCGGTGGCTGCTCCGTCGGCGCCAAGAACGCCATCACCTTGTGGCGCCAACGCCAGGCGGGCTTGTGATCGACGCCGATGCGCTCCCCCGCCTTTCTTGTCGACAGACCATCGCGCATGGTGTCCGCGTACGCGCGCCACTTCTCGGGCAAGTGCGTGCCCGCCATGGCGGTTCACGTGAGATCGTTGAACGTTCGATGGCACCCGAAGCCGCGATACCGCTGGGGGCCCGCGCGTTCGCGGCCCCAGCGCTGGACCTGCGCGCTTTTACACCGCGGGCAAACGTAGCCGTGGTGAAACCGTCGATCTCGGGCCTTCGGGGACGTGAGCGTGCGCGTAAGGGTAAGGGGACTCGTTCCAGCCACCACATTATTCCCACGCAATCACGGAACAGAGCCAAACATTCCGTAACGTCCAACTATAAGGGAGGATGCGAACGCCCGGACTCGAACCGGGATGGGTTGCCCCGCCGGTTCCTAATGCTGATTCGCGAGGGATGGCGGGGCATCGGTCGAGAGGGCGTGATTGGGCGGGACGGGTCGGGACCAGTGATAGCGGTGCACCAGTTCGTACGACAGGGAATCGCGCGATCGAACGCACGCCCCAGCCGGTCTCGACTTGGGCCTCAAGAATGGTCGACCTCGTTTGCTCCGGGTTTCCGGCGGGGATGCGCGACCTGTTTAGCAAGCCTCGTGGCGATGCGACTACGCGGCAGACAACGACTGCAGACGTTTGCCCCCAGCGGTCGTTTGTGCGGCGAATCACCCCATCGGCGGATCGTAGAGGTGTGGACGAATGTGCCGACGCAACCGAAATTCTCGTCAACCCGAAGTCTCGTGAGTTTGCGCGTACCCGTCGGCGTTGTTGCCAGTGCCATACTGGGCGTGGTACGACCGTAGTGCGAATGTGGCCGCGTTGCGAGCGAAGCACGCGGCCAGCAAAGAGATCAAGTGGGCAGGGCCAGTACTTCGCGACCGGCTGCGCGACTGCGTGTGCATCGTCACGGGCACGGCGTTGGTGATAGCACCCTATCGCCCTCCTGTCGATCGAGATTTTCGGCAGTTCCGCCAACGCAACGCATCGTGTGCTGATGCCGGCGACCATTCCCGTCGTGGACCCGTGGCGCACCCAGCTCAGTGCACATCGGATCGAGCGGCGTGATCTTCGGGTATCTCCGCTCGGTCGTGCTGACGGCTCTGCGAATGAAACCGTCACACTTTCACCATGTGGTTGCGCGACGTTCCGATGGCCTTTAACTTCCGGTGTATCCCTCAGTCACCAGCGGTTCATCCAGTGGTGCAAATCCCAGCTTCCACCTCTCTGATTGTTGGCGTTATGCGAATCTCCTTTTCCCCCTCCCCCCGTCACCTCGCCATTACCGGCCTCGCCGCCCTGCTGAGCTTGGCCCCGCAGGCCCGCGCCGAAGGCATCAACGGGGGGGCGTCCGCGAATACGGCCTCGGTGGAGGGGCCGGTGGTATCGGCAGGGCTGGCGCAAACCGGCTTCGTCGCCATCGACGACTATCAAGTCCTGGACACCAAAACCAATCTCATCTGGCTCAAGGATTGGAACGCGGCTGCGGGATCGAGTTATGATATGGGGCTCTGCTACACCGGCAATTACACCGGCGGGTGCATGACCCAGAGCAACGCAATTAACTGGGCAGCGAGCCTGACCACGGGGGGCGTTGCCGCTGGGACGTGGCGTTTGCCGACCGGGGATGTTTACAAGGCGTATGGCAGCGAGTACTTCGAGTTGTGGAAAAACGTTGGCGGCAAGTTGGGTGGATTGCAAGCCGTGTTCAGCAACGTGAAGGACGTGGGCATCGAGTACTGGTCCGGGTCGATGGGTGAGTGGTACGTCAACGGCGTCCCCACCCCAGCCGGGTTTTACTTCGTTCCCAGCGCGGATTTCTCTGGAACCTTCTACCCGGAAGCCAAATTTAGGGCGGTCGCTGTCCGCTCCGCCAATGCGGTGGTGGTCCCCGAACCTGCAACCTCAGCCCTGCTGGCGGCTGGCGCACTCGTCGTCTTGGGCTTGGCCAGCAAGCGCCGCCGGAACGCGCGCTGAAGAGCACGGGCTAGGACGCACGTCAATTCCAACCAAGACCGGTGCTCGCGACGGCTAGGCCGAGCGCGTTCACCGGGCGCGTGCTTGGCGGGCGGCGGGTGAACGCTGGCTGGGGAATCCCCCCCACGCATGGGGTGGGGCTGGCCCGTTTGTTCATTGCGACTAACTGACCAGTGCAGTAACCAGTGTGTAGTGACGTGTTGCCTGTATGGTGAAGCGCGCAGACGGGCGACGGGTGGACGCGGCGACGCAAGTGCATGGGCGCCGCACGGTCGTGAGGGCGGTCCGCGCGTCGCTTCTCCGCTCGATCCGCTGGCTTGAGGGGGCGCGCGTCCGGATGCGTCATGCCTAAACACAATACGCCGGCCTGCGTGTGTCAACGAAACGATGGCCGAGGTAATGGTGCTCTTCACCGGAGTGCGCTTACAGCGGACCCTCGGCGCTGGTCGCCACGCCGCTCGGTGCCACCGAGGGGACGCGCGCCCGTCGCACGACGTCGTACAGTTGAATTCCAGCGATCATGCCAAAAACCGGGGCCGCCTACTGCAGCCAGTGCGCGGTCCAGATGCCGACGAGCACTGCTGGCCCCAGCGTTCGCGCGGGATTGAAGCTTCCGCCGGTGAGCGGACCCGTGACCAAGGCGCCGGCCGAGCAGTGCTGAAGCCGCGATGGCCCCGGCACACTGCCCGATCATATACGGCGCCACGTCGCGCGTCGGGAATCGCCGCACCGACCAGAAGCCCAGCGTCACCGCCGGATTTCTGTGCGCCCCGCCCAGGTGCCCTCTGGCAGCTACGATCAGCGCCACCGCGAGCCCGACTGCGCGCGCGACGCCCGCATGACCGAACGCGCCCCTCGACGCGCTCACCATGGCCGCGCCCGTGCCGATAGCCACGAGCGCGAACGTGCTC
>JAAVWC010000039.1 GCA_023910675.1 Gemmatimonas sp. | reverse complement strand
TGTATCACATGACCGCCGCGTCGGTGCGCCTGTCGCGCCGCGTGAACGCGGTGTCGCGCCGCCACGGCATCGTGACGCGGGACATGAGCCGCTCGTTGTGGCCCAATCGCGACGCCGAGTCGATTCCCGTGGGGCACGTCACCAACGGCGTGCACCTCGCGACGTGGATGTCCAACCCCATCATGAAGATGCTCGACGAGCATCTCGGTCAGGGGTGGGGACACAGCAGCGACCCGGCGTTGTGGGAGCAGGTGCTCACGCTCGACGACGAGACGCTGTGGTACACGCATTCGCGTCTCAAGCACACGCTCATGCGCATGGTGCGCGAAGAAGCGCGCCGCGCCTTTGCCGCGCGCGAAATGGAGACGACGCAGCTGGTGGGTGCCGGCACGTTGCTCGACCCGAACACGCTCACCATTGGCTTCGCGCGCCGTTTTGCGACGTACAAGCGTGCCAATCTGATTTTCCGTGACGTCGAGCGGCTCAAGCGCCTCGTGACCAACTCGCAGCGTCCGGTGCAGATCATTTTTGCCGGCAAGGCGCACCCCGCCGACACGCCGGGCAAGCAGATTCTGCAGAACGTGTATCAGTTCACGCGCGACCCGCAGTTCGAAGGGCGCATCGCATTCGTCGAAGACTACGGCATGCACCTGGCGCATTTGCTGGTACAGGGCGTGGACCTGTGGATGAACATGCCCCGCGTACCGCTCGAAGCGTCGGGCACCAGCGGCATGAAGGCCGCGCTCAACGGCGTGCCGCAGCTCTCCACCATCGACGGCTGGTGGGAAGAGGGTTACGAAGGCAACAACGGGTGGGCCATCGAGCCCGGCGTAGATGACGACGCGGGGATGAACACCGCCAACCGTCTCTACGAACTGCTCGAGCAGGAGGTCGTGCCCCGCTTCTATGACCGCGACAAGAGCGAACTGCCACGTCGCTGGCTCATGATGATGAAGCACGCCATCCGGGTGGGTGGCCAGCAGTTCACCGCCCGTCGCATGGTGGAGCAGTACGCCCGCGCGTACTACGCCCCATCCATTCTTGGCGATGCCATGCCAGACGATCCGCCGCTCGCGTGAGTGACGGATTGAGTGCGATGCCCACGCCAAGCTGGGGATCTCCCCTGGTTCGCGCACCGCAGAGCGGCGCCCCCACCATTGTGCACCTCACGGCGGAGTACAGTCCGTACGCACGATCAGGCGGGCTCGCCGAAGCGGTCATGGGGCTCGCCAATGTGCAGGTGCGCAACGGCGCCAACGTGGTGGTGTTCGTGCCGCTCTATCGCACCGTGCGTGACCATGCGCCCGACCTCGCGCCGCTGGGTCGCCCCATTACGGTGAGCCTCGGCTTTCGCAGCGAAGAGGTACGCTTCTTCCGCGAGGTGCACGCGCCCAAGGGCCCGAAGGTCGTGTTCGTGGACATTCCGGCCGCGTTTGCGCGCGGCGGATTGTACGGCGAAGGGGGACGTGACTACGCCGACAACGCCCGCCGCTTCGCGCTGTATTCACGCGCCGTGCTCGACGCTATTCCGCGTCTTATCGCTGGCCCGGTGTTGGTGCATGCGCACGACTGGCACGCGTCGCTCGCGCTCATGTACATGCGCAGCTACGCCGATTTGCGTGAGCGCTTCGCCGACACGCCCACGGTGCTCACGGTGCACAACGGCGGCTATCAGGGGCACTTCCCGGCCTCGCAGCTGAACGACTGCGGCATTCCACCGGAGCTGTTCACCTTCCGGCACGTGGAGTGGTATGGCCTCATCAACTTTCTGAAGGCCGGCCTGACGCACGCCGACATGGTGGTGACCGTCAGCCCCAATCACGCCACTGAACTGCGCACGGCCGACGGCGGCTTTGGCTTGCAGGAAGTGTTTCAGTGGCTGGGAAATCGATTTACCGGCATCATCAACGGCATCGATCAGACCGTATGGAACCCGGCGACGGACGATCAGATCACGGCCAATTACAGCGCGGACGATCCGAGCAACAAATCACGCTGCAAGAGTGCGCTACAGCGTTCCTTTGGCCTGCCGCAGCGCAAACGCACGCCACTGTTCGGATTCACCGGTCGCATGGTGACGCAGAAGGGACTCGACCTCGTGCTCAAGTCTCATCTGGTGTGGAATCTCGACGCGCAGTTCGTGTTCATGGGCGCCGGTGAGGCCAAGTACGAGCGCGCCCTCACGGCGCTCGCGCGCGCTCGGCCGCAGCATGTCGGCGTCCAACTCGACTTTACCGACCGGCTCGAACACCGGCTCATGGCCGGCGCCGATCTGTTCCTCATGCCATCGCAGTACGAGCCTTGTGGCCTCACGCAGTTGCGTGCGCAGCGGTACGGCGCGCTTCCCATTGGGCGTCAGGTCGGCGGGATTGCCGATACCGTCGAAGACGACGCCACCGGGTTTCTCTTCGACGAGTTCGACGCACAGGCACTCGATCACGCCATTTCGCGTGCGCTCGCACGCTTCCATGATCCCATGGCGTGGGCCCCGCGCATGAAGACCGCGATGCGTCGCGATTTCGGGTGGGAACGCTCTGCCGAACGCTACGCCGAAGTGTACCGGCGGGCCGCGAACATCGCCCGGACCAGGTAAGGGGTCAGCCGTTGCATTCGCTCATCGTTCATCAGCACCTGTATCAGCCGCCGCGCGAAGATCCGTGGCTGGAAGTCGTCCAAACCGAACCGTCGGCTGCTCCCGAGCACGATTGGAATGCGCGCATCAATCGCGAGTGCTACGCGCGACTGGCTCGCGCCGAGGCGCATCATCGCGATCCGCGCGCAGCGGCGCACGACAGCGAAGCGCACGCTGGCGTGGCGCGGGTCGTCAACCTGTATGCGTGGTGCTCGTTCGATGTAGGCGCCACGCTCTGCGAGTGGCTCGACCACGCCGCGCCCGACACGCTGCGCGCCATGCAGGAAGGCGATGCCGCCAGCGTAAAGCGGTGGGGACACGGCAACGCCATTGCGGCGCCGTACCACCACGTCATTCTGCCACTCGCGTCGCCGCGTGAGCGTCGCACGGAAATTCGCTGGGGGCTGCGCGACTTCCGCCGGCGCTTCGGGCGTGATGCCGAAGGGATCTGGCTCCCCGAGTGCGCGGCCGACGAAGACACGCTCGACGCGGTCGCCGCCGAAGGGGTGCGCTTCACCATTCTGGCGCCGTATCAGGTGAAGGGCCACGACGGCAGCGGCATGCCCGTGCTCTGGCGCGGTGCAGCCGGGCGTACGCTCACCATTGTGCCGTACGACGGCTCACTCGCCGGCGACGTGGCGTTCGGTGGCCTGCTGGGCAATCCGCAGGGGTTGGCGCAGCGTTTCACGCCCTATCGCGATGCGGTGCTCGCGTCTCCGCGCTGCACGACGTTGGCAACCGACGGCGAAACCTTCGGGCACCATCACAAGTCGGGCGACAGCACGTTGCTCGAAGCGCTCGCGCTCATTTCGCATCATTCCAACACGCGCATTACGAACGCCGCGGCGCTGGTTGCCGCACACCCGGCCACGCAGGAGGTGCAGCTCGTCTCGCCCTCGGCGTGGAGCTGTGCGCATGGCATCGAGCGCTGGCGCAGCAACTGCGGATGCCGACTCGACGGCGGCAAGCCTGCCCGTCAGCAATGGCGTGGGCCGTTGCGCGTCGCGCTGGAGCAGCTCGCCGCACACGCCAACGAGGTGTACGAACGCGAAGGCACGACGATCTTCCGCGACAATCCATGGGACGTGCGCGACGCGTACGGCGACGTCGTGGCGCAGGATGGCGAAGCGCTCGCGTCGTTCGCTCGCAACGCCGTCGTCGATGCTACGAACAATGAACAGGTGCTGCGCGCGCGCGAACTGCTCGAGCTGCAACGCGCGACGCTGCGGTTGTTCACCTCGTGCGCGTGGTTCTTCGACGAGGTCGATCGCATCGAAGTCCGGCAGGTACTGCGCTACGCCGCGCGTGTGCTTGAACTGAGCGGAACCGGTTCGCGCCTCACGCCCGACGTGGTGCAGTGGCTTACGGCCGCAACCAACGGACTGCCGGGTGCCGCGACCGCGGGTGACGTGTTCGTGCGTGATGCGCTGCCGCATCGCGATCAGGCACTCCGTGTTGCCGCCGCGGCCATGGCCTGTGCTGCTGCGGGAACACCCGCCTCGCGCATGGCCACGTACGACATCCAAACAATAGGCACCGAGGCGGAGTGGCAGGTGTCGGTGACGCACCGACGTACCGGTGCGGCCTCACGCTTTACCGGCGTCGTACACGGTCGCGGCGCGGCGCTGAACGTGCGGCTGCACATTACCCAGCACGGAGAGGGCGCGTGGGAAGTCGTGCATCCGCATGAGTTCCCGGAAGACGCCGCGCGGACATTACTGGCGCGTTACGCGAACGACGACACCGCGCTCCTGGGCTAGCAAACGCCTACTGCGCACTCCACCGCATGTGCAGCCCAACAAAAATCTGCCGATCAAAGGCCGGCGTCCACAAGGTCGGACGCTGGCCGAGCAGGTTGTTGCCGCCGAAGGCCAGCTCGGTGGTGCCGGTCAGTTGCAGGCGCAGCTGCGTATCGACGGAGAGCAACGCACCCTGACGGCCCACCACGCCCTGCTCCGTCGAGAACGGACCGGTAATGGGTGCACCGCTGGGAATACCAATAAGTGGCGCGCCGCCGGTGTAGCGCACCGAGAGATCGGTGAGCAGTCCGCTCAGCACATCGAAGCCGCGCGATACGCGCAGGCGGGCGGTGTGCGTGGCGCGACGCGAGAGTGGTAGACCGGTGAGCAGATTGCGTGCACGCAGATAGTCGTAGCCCGTCGTCACTTCGGTGCCGAGCACCGTGACACGCGCGTTGGTTTCGATGCCCTGCGTACGCGCGCGCGCCACGTTCACGTTGGCGTACTGCTGAAAGCCCGCCGCGTTGTTGCCGCGAAAGCTCCAGTCCACCAGGTCCTTCACGTCGTTGCGATACACTTCCACATCCAACGAAGCCGCGGTACTCGGCGCCCATGTACCACCCACACTGCCGCTCACCGAACTCTCGGGGCGCAGCGACGGGTTGCCGATGATTTCGTAGCCACCGGCGGGATTGAAGAACGTGTAGCGGATTTCCTTGAAGCCCGGTGCACGGAACCCGCGCGCCACATTGCCGCGCAAACGCAGCGCGGGTGTGGTTTGCCACGCCAGTCCAACCGACGGATTCGTCGTGCTCCCCCACAGCGTGCTCGACGTATGTCGCGCCCCCGCCGTGAGCAGCAAGTCGCCCAACGTCCAGCTGTCGCGGGCGAACACTTCAGTGATTTCTTCCTTGGCGCTGTCGCCCGTCACCTTGGTGGGTGCAATGAGCGTCCGCCGCGAATGCTGCACGCCGGCATCGATGGCGTGCGCGCCGGCCGCACGAGAATAGGCCAGCAGATACCGCCCCTGCCGTTCCTGCTGCTCGAGTGAGTCGGCCGACCCGCGAATGGGGAGCATCTCACGCGACTGCCGGTACTGATATTCGAAGCGCTGCTGAAAGGCACGCGCCCGTACGCGCCCGCCAAGTGCCGGCCCCTGCACTTCGGCAAAGCCCTGCGCACCACGGTTATCGATGAAGCCGTTGAAGTTCGCATCAAGCGGAAAGCGCTGGCGCTCCTGCGACCCCTGCACATCCAGACGCGCTGTCCATCGCTCCGACAACGCCACGCGCAGATCACTCCGCAAATCGAAGATGCGGTTGAAGGTCGACCCTGTCGCGCTGTAACCCGTCACGCGATCGGACTGACGCCATCCGCCATTCACGCGATACCCCACGCGCCCTACCGTCTGGCTCATGCCGAGTGTGGCCTCTTCTCGACCGAGGCCACCCTGCCGCAGTAATCCATCAAAGGTGAGCGGCTTGGTGGGCGCGGCCTGCACGATGTTGATCACACCGCCCAGCGCATCGCTGCCGAACTCCACACTGCTCGGCCCCTTCGTCACTTCAATGCGTTCAGTGGCCACCGTGCTCAGTCTACCGATATCGCGGCTCTCGATGAGCGACCCCGCCACCGGTTCGCCATCGACCAGCACGAGCACGCGCGAATCATCGAAGCCGCGAATGGAAATGCTCGTCTTGCTTGGCGGTGCTGGCAACTCCTGCATGCCGGGCAACAGGCGCAGCAGCTGATTGGCCGACACCGCCGCAACCGCATCGATTTCCTTGCGGTCGAGCACCGTCACACTGCGCGGCGACTCGCTGGCGCGAATGACACGCTGGCCCATGGTGGTGGTGAACACCGGCAGCACCGTGGCCAGCGGCTCGAGGAGCACGCGCAGCTCACTCGTGCTGTTCGCGGCCGTCAATACAATGCGTGCTTCGCGAAAGCCGAGTACGCGCACATGCAGCGTGTCACCAACGCGTGCCGCAATCGTAAAGCGTCCCTGATCATCACTCCGCACGCGCGTCGTGCTCCCAATGCGTCGCACTTCGGCCGACACTACAATCGCACCGTCGCCACGCGAACGCACGATGCCCTGCACCGCTCCAGCTGGAGTCTCCGAACGCACCTGCGCCGCCACCGGTGTTCCGGTGAGCGGCGACAGCAGCAATCCAACCAGCAGTGCGAACAGTGCGTGGCGACCGGGCGTGGGACGCACAGCGTTAGCGGATGCGTGCGTAACGGATGGTCGGATACCCGGCCACACCCGTGTTGCTGTAGTAGTCCACCAGCTGGAACTTCCACACGCGCGCACCGACTTTCGCCAGGTAGATGTTGAACGCGGGGTGCAGACGCTGCTGATTGGTGAGGTCGTAGCGGAACGGGGCCTTGGTGTCGAGAATGGAATTGGGAATCGGCCCCACCAGCTGCGACAGATACGCAGCGTACTGCGGCGCATCACTCGCCGACGTCACCGCGGCAAAGGTCGGCGACGCGGTGCCGGGGAACGTGCCCACGTTGCACGCCGTGTTTACCGTCATGGCCAACTGCCGTGGGTCGGGATTGAAACTGAATGTCCCAGTTGCACCCGCTTGGCGTCACCACGCTGTTGGTGGCGAGGCTGATCGCCCGCGTCACGCCAGCGGGCGCGACGACCAGACGCTGTACGGGGCCCAGCGTCGTGCCGGTCTGCACGCGCGACTCGAGCACGAGCGAGTCCGTTGCGCGCGCCTGGTTGAACGCAATGACCGTGCTGCGCACGACCGCGAACTGTCCGTTGGCCAGGCGCACCTTCCAGAATTGCGCCGCGTTGGCGATCGGCACCCCGCCAAGCACAATGTGCCCCTGCGGATTCTCCGCGAGACGATCGGTGGTGAACAGCGAGTCGACAGGCACCTGCGCATCGCGCAGTGCATCGAAGGCGGCCAACGTGCTCGTACGTGTGAAGGCGAGCACTTCGGCGTTCGTGGCGTTCTGGTTGTTGGCCAGCGTGAAGCCGAGCTACGTTCTTCGTGCCGCCGTTGGCAGGCGAGTTGAGCCGCACTTCGTAGCGACGGAGCGCCAGATCCCAGTCCGCTGTACGGGAGACGAGCAGTCCGGTGTTGAAGCTGAAGTACACCAGCGTGTCGTTGCTGCTGGCGTTGAGCGGCGCCGACGTCACGACCTCAGTTCAGCGCGGGCTCGCGGGTCAGGCCGCCCACGCCGGTGGGGTCGGTCTCGCCTTCACAGGCCGTGAGGAGGGAAAGCCCGAAGACGGGCGCGAGGGCAACGCGTACGAGACGGCGTGCAGAAGCGGTCGGAAGCATGGCTGTGTAACGCATGCGTGATCCTACAATTCCGACGTGAGTGGTGGCATTGGTATTTCTAACGAGGAGTCTGTCCGGGAAACTCCCTAGTGTACCGGCCACTACCTTTCGGACATGACTCCCACCGCCACTCCCCCGGCCCGCCCCGTCGTCGTCATTACGGGCGCCAGCACCGGTATCGGCGCCGCCCTCGCGGCACGGCTGGCTCCTACGCATAGTCTCGTACTCGTGGCGCGCCGCGCCGACGCGCTGCGTGACGTGGCCGCCTCACTCGGGTCGACAAACGTCGTCACCGTGACCGCCGACGTAACGGTGCGCAGCCAGGTGGAAGACGTGGTGGAGACGACCCTCGCGCAGTACAGCCGCCTCGATGTGTGGGTCAACAACGTCGGCCGCGGCATCACGCGGGCCCCCTCGGCGCTCACCGACGATGATCTCGACGAGATGATACGCGTGAACGTGAAGAGCGCGCTGTACGGCATGCAGGCGGTATTGCCGCACTTTCAGCTGGTGGGGCGCGGGCATGTGATCAACGTGTCGTCCATGCTGGGGCGGGTACCGATGGCGACGTTGCGGTCGGCGTACAACGGAGCCAAACACTTCCTCAACGCGCTCACCGCCAACATGCGTGCCGAAGTGCAGGAGACCTACCCCGAGATCCAGTTCTCGCTGGTGTCGCCGGGTGTGGTGCGAACCGAGTTCGGAAACAACGCGGTGCACGGCGGTCCCGACTCGCGCACGCTCCCCAATGGGCAGAGCGCCGAGGAGGTGGCGGAGGTCATTGCCCGCGTCATCGCCGATCGCCGCGCCGATGTGTACACCAGAAGCGGCATGGCCGATATGGCGGTCACCTACCTCAAAGGGCTGGCGCAGGACCCGTAATGGTCCCGGCCAGCCCCTGAGTTGTCGCGACGTCGCGGAGCGTTACGGGACCGACTGCCCCCGCACTGCGGGCATCCCGGTGGTGGGCGTTGGCCCGGCGGCCGGCTGCGCCGAAATGGGGCCCTGCCCGTCGAGCGCCGGGCCGAGCGTGGGTTCGCACACCCCTTCGGCGGTCTCGCGGATGATCTGGTCGACCACGGCGCGCAGGTCGCCCGTGCGCGCATAGGTCGCGAGCTGACGCTGGGCGCTCGAGCCTTCCTCCATGATGCGGAAGGCATATTCGACTTCCTTGCGGGTGCCGAGTTCGTCGAGCACGTCGTCGAGGAACCACTCGATGAGCTCACGGATGAGCACCGACGCCGGCATTTCTTCTTTCTTGCCGAAGTCGATGAGCTTGCCGCCCAGCCCGTAGCGCACCGCACGCCACTTGTTCTCCTCAATGAGGTCGGCGGCGTAGACGCGGAAGGTCATGTTGTCGCGGCGCAGCTTCCACATCTTGGCGACGACGGCCTGCAGCAGCGCGGCAATGCAGACGGCCTCGTCGACCTTCGTGTTCACGTCGCAGCAACGGAACTCGAGGGTGGGATACAAATGGTGCGGCCGCACATCCCACCAGATCTTGGAGCCATCGGGGATGCTGCGCGTTTTCACCAGCGTATCGACCAGATCGGCATAGTCGTTCCAGCCGTTCAGGATGCGCGGCACGCCGGTGCGCGGGAAGTTCTTGAAGACGATGCTTCTATAGGAGTGCAGCCCCGTGTTGCGGCCAAACCAGAACGGCGACGATGTGGACAGACACAGAATGTGAGGCAGGATATAACGCGCGGCGTTGAGGCAATCGATGCGGAATTCCGGATCTTCAATGCCCACATGCACATGCGTGCCGAAGATGAGCAGGCGATGCGCCAGATCCTGCAGCTCCATCTTCACGCCCAGATATCGCTCCTTGGGCGTCATTTCCATGTTCATCCAGTTCGAAAACGGATGTGTACCCGCCGAGGCAATGGTCAGCCCGTGCTCACCCGCCGCGCGAATGACGAGCCCACGCAGCTTCACCAGTTCGCCACGCAGTTCGGCAATGGAATCGCACGGCTTGGTGCCGATCTCCACCTGACACTGGTGGAGTTCGGCCTTCACATCGGCTTCGGTGGCAAAGGCGGAGGTCACCAGCGCATCGAAGCCCGGTGACAGGTCGCGTGTCACCGGATCAATGATCTGGTACTCTTCTTCAATTCCAACCGTCAGCGTCGGCGCCTTCATCTATGCTCCCACGCCCACACGGGGCGCAACGTTGGCCGTGGACCACTCGACGGCCGCGCTCATGAAGCCGCCAAACAGTTGTCTGGTGTGCACATCAGTCATTTCGAACACTTCCGGGTGCCACTGCACCCCCACGCAGAAGGCGTCACCGGTGGTCTCGATGGCTTCGATGAGCCCATCGTCGGCCAGCGCGGACACCTGCAGCTCGCGTCCCACGGTCTTCACCCCCTGATGGTGCATGCTGTTAACCGGACAGCGGGCCCCAACCAGATACTGCGAGAGCCGCGTTCCCGCGAGGACGTCGACTTCGTGCGCGATATGATCGCGTTCGAAGCCGGCGGTGGGGAAGAAATCGTGCTTGTGGAAAGACGGTTTTTGTGAGGCCAAGTCCTGCCACATGGTTCCGCCCTGCGCCACGTTGATGACCTGCATGCCGCGGCACAAGCCGAGGATTGGCTTGCCTTCGGCGATCGCCCAGCGCGCCAATTGCAGTTCAACACGGTCTCGGGCCGGATCGAGATTTCCACACTCCGGGCGCACCGCTTCGCCGTATTCGGCCGGGTTGATGTCGACGCCACCGGGGATGAGCACCCCGTCGACCCGGTCGAAAATCGCCCGCAACGTCACCATGTCGTCGTCGAGCAGCGGGATCATCCAGGGCACCGAACCGGCACTGGTCGCCGCCAGGAAGTAGCGCTGATTCATGACCCACGACGAGGGCAGCGCCGGCGGGATGCCGTCGATGGAGTGCAACGTCTGGGTCGTGATCCCGATGGTCGGGCGGTACGTGGACGACATTAACGCTCCTCGACGAGGAAAGTGGGGACGTTCGAACCGCCCCCCGCCGTCACGTTGAGGAGGGGGTCAGTCGCAATGCGCGTGAGGCACCCGTTTACAGTAGTGCCATTGGCCAAAAATGGCGCCGTGTCGAGCATGCTTTCCCCAATGTGAACCGCCCCGTTGGCATACGTCGGCCACGCTTCGCTGGGGATCTGCACGCGCTCCTGCACGATATAGGGCTCGGCAAGGGCCGTCTGGATGGCCGCCTGCCAGGTAGTGTCGTCCACCGTCCACCCCAGCACGATCCCCTTGCCGCCGTAATCGTCGTTGGGTTTGAGGACGAGCCGCTGGCGGTGTTCGGCAATGAACGGGAGCAGGTCGACGGTGCGTTCGCCGCCACTGTCGCGATACTGCGTGTGTCGTGCTTCCACCACACGGGTCCACGGCACATGCGCCAGCACGGCGCCATGCTCCTCGGCGGTGAAGAGCGACGCCTGCCGCTCATCACTTAACACGGCAAGTGAGGCCTTCTTGTGCAAAAGCTTGCAGCGGAAGGGGTTGACCATACACACTGCACCGTCTCTCACCGCACGCACCACCGGCGATTCGAGCCCTTCCCGCGTGACCAGCTCGTCGATGAGCACGCGCTTGTAGATGAGCGTCACGGGCTTCCCCGCCACCGTCAGGCGCCCACCGCTGTACTCCGCGTCGCGAGGATCGCCGATACAGACGTCAAGGCCTCGCCCCCGGAACTCGCGCTCGAAGAGCACGAACTCGCTGTAGGTGGGCACCTCCTTCCAGTCCAAAATGCAGACGCTGGGCTTCTCGGCCACCCCGCGCCACTGCGCGAACGCCTGCAGCAGCACGTCCACCACCGACGCTGCCACCGGGATGGGGAGCACCAGGTGACTGCGGGTGAACGCCTGCATGGATGGCAGCGCCAGAAAGGCCCGCGACAGCGCATCGTTGTACGCCGCCCCCGCCGGGGTTTCCGCGTTATACTCCGTGAACTTGAGCGCGCCGGCGTCGCCCGGGGTCTCTCCCGGGACGTAGAAGGCGTCGAGCCGAGAGGTGGGGCTCGCGGCGGCAAAGCCGGGATCGGCGTGGATGAGCTGCTCTTCCCAGGCCGTCAGCCCGAACTGGGCGCGCAGTTCCGCGTTGGCCATGGCGGCCTGTCGGACCTTTTCGAACGCCGACCCCACCAGCCCCGATGCGCGGGCGATGTGGCGGTACTCGGCGAGCGACAGAAAGCGCGGCCGGAGTACTCCACACAGCGGCCGATCGCCAAAGAAGAGGTCCTGATCACGAAGCTGCTGAACCAACACAGCCGCCGATTCCGCCGCCAGCGTGCCCTGCTGGAGCGTCTCGTGGTACCGCGCGATGGTGGCTGTGGACATTGCTACTTTGTGACCAACGGTGGTGCGGTGATGATCGGGCCGGTGATGGCGGCGGGCTCCGGGCGCGGCGCGGTGGCCAGCGTGATGGAGAGGTCGGCCATGTGCTCGACGACCCACTCGAAGTAGCTGGGGGTGAGCGAGTTGATGTCCATGTCCGGCGCCGGGTTCATGAAGTCGATGGCGTACGGAATGCCGTCCTTCACCGCGAACTCGACCGTGTTCATGTCGTAACCCAGGCCACGGCAGAGTGTGAGGGCATCACGAACGCAGCGGTCCTCGAGCTCCTTGCCCAGATAGCCCGGGTCGGGGATGTACTTCCGCTGCCCCGGATCGTAGGGCATGGGGAGTACATGCTCGCGCCCCAGCACCATGCAGCGCACGTAGGCATCCCACTTGATGAACTCCTGCACGACCATGGTGAGGAGGCCGCTGCTGTTGTAGGCCTCCAGCAGTTCGTCCATGGAGTGGCAGATGTACACATCGCGCCAACCGCCGCCGTGGGCGTCCTTGAGGACGCAGGGAAAGCCGATATGCTCGGCGACGCCCTTCCAGTCGAGCGGGTAGGAGAGGTTTCGCAGCGACTCCGAGTGGGAGATGCCGGGGATGTAGTCCTTGTTGGGGAGGACCATGGTGCGGGGGTGTGCCACGCCGTTCTGGATGGCCATGGTGGCATCGTAGAACTTATCGTCGGCCGACCACATGAACGGGTTGTTGATGACCGTGACGCCCATCCGGACCGCATGCTTCAGAAAGGTGCGATAGAAGCCCACCTCGTGACTGATGCGGTCGATGATGAGCGTATACGGCACAGGTTGCCCCATGCGCGTGGCGTCCAGCTTGATGTAATCGGCCACGACGCCGCTTTGGCGTCGGTTGACGGCGTCGATAAAGGCGGGGGGGAAAGACCATTCCCGCCCGACGAGCAATCCAATGCGTGGTTCGATAGACACGTCGTAGCTCCAGAGGGAAGTGCGTGAGTACCCCGCCACTATGGGGCAAGAGGGCCGAGTGCGCCAGCACCCCCCCGCGAAGATTTGCGGTGCCGCCTGAAACAACGAGTATGCGTGTTGGCAAACAAGCTACGAGCAGTTTTGTGAGCAGCTGGCGTGTGGACAACCATCCCTCCGCCGCCGGACAATAGCAGGGTATCACGAACCCGCTTTTCCACACATCCCCGGGACGGAGGTGGTGTCGGGCGTGGCAGTTAGGCGGTTCTCCACAGGGATTCCCACACATATAGACAACAATGTCAACAACTTAGCATGCCCCCCCCGTATTGCGTGGGCGCCTGAATCATCATAAACTCACCGCCCAACGATGATACAACGCGGTTCGCAAAATCGCTGGTCACGTTCCTGCCCCCTCACGGAATAGAGCTATGCACGTCGTCGCCGTCGCCGCACCGATCGGACCGATGGAGTCCGCCCCTATCACAAGCCTGCCTTTCCACACGGAACTGGCTCGTGAACGGATTTGTGCGTTCTGGACGGATGACGATCAGTACGTAGTGCGATCGGAGGGCGCCGATGGCGTCGTCTGGTATCGCATCGACACCGGCGTGGCGGCGGAACCGGACGTCCTCAACGAGGCGTCCCTCGAAGCCAAACGGGCGCTTGGCGCCCTGATGGCCGATATCATCCCCCTCGGAGGGGGTCGCGTGGCGTTCCCGGTGGGCAGCACCGGGCGTCGCACCTACCGCGTAGTGGCGCGGCGCCAAGGGCGCCGCTGGCCGTACTAGAATCCTGGGAGTTCGAGCTGCGCGGTCACGCCGCCTGCCAGCGTAACGCCGGCAGCCTGCAACCACGCCAGCAGCACGTCCTGCCCATGATCGCCCGCCATCGCGGAGCGAGCCGCACTCAGGTGCAGCTTGAACTCCGCACTCACATCGGGGAGCGTCCGTCTCAGCACCGCGACCGTCAGCAGTTCGGTCGCGTCGGCCAGATGCCGGATCGCGAACTCCGTCATGCGAGCCCGCAGCGCCGCGGCGTTGAGCACGGGTCCCTCTCCGGGGACATCGTGGTCGGCCCGACGTTCGCGGAAGGCAGCGAGACGGGAACGGGTGGCCGAGATCATCGGCAGCTCGTCGGCCGCATTCTCGGGGAGCACGGCAATGGGGGCTCCCATGAGTCCCAGCCAGGCCATCCAGAGGGTGCCACGCGCGTACGGCTCCCACGGTTCGCCGTCGAGGCGATGGGCGGCCCGCTTGACCACGTCGGCGACGTGGGCACGGGCATCCCACCAGCGCTCGTAGTTCTCGGTTTGCCGAGACACGAGGGCGAGGGCGCCGAGCTTGAGCGCCCATTTGATGGCGGATTCTCCGTCATCGATGGGGGGGCGAAGCGCGGCGGAGCACTTGAACGCGCGGGAGGCACCAAGGGCGAGCACGGCCTGAGCCAGATCACGGGCCGCGCTCGGCGTGGGTTGCAGGGCGGCATCGAGCTGCCCCAGCGCCGCCAGTTCGTACGCGGTACCCAGCAGGGCCAGGCCATCGGCAATCGGTTCGCCAAGGCCGTCACCCGGCAGCAGCGAGGCTGCATCGGCCCGTTCGAGCAGCAAGGCCCGTCGTTCAGACGGGACTGCGGCGACGGCCCAATGTTCGTCGAGCGTCGTCCTGGCCAGTTCGGCCAGTTCACGCGCGGCGAGGTCACGATCGGCTACCGGGGTGAGGACGTGCATCCAGCCTCCATCAGGGGAGAGCTCGAACAGGGTCCTGCAGGAAGTACCACGTAGAACAGTCCGTAACGCCAACACCCAACAACACGAAACACTACAGCATGCGGAATATCCGCGTGCTCTGCGTTGCTATCACTGTCGCATTTATGTAACAGGCAAGCATCTGTCAAGAGGAATGGCGCGATTATGTCCTCTTCAGGTGCCTTTTCGGGAGATTTCGCGTGGGATTTGAGTCGTCGCAGGTAGCACGCCGTCGGTTGGCCGCTTTGGCCGCCACCAACGGACGTATTCAGGAAGCGCTGGCGCCCTCCGGGTTTCCCGGGTTGAGCGCTGCGTCCGCAGCCCCCGCCAAGTCGCGCCCCGAGCGGTCGGATTCGTCCCTGCCCCTCCCCGGTTCGGCGCTGGCGCAGCATCTCGATACCCTGGCGCATGACATCATGGCCACCCCGGGCGCCGGCGGCGCCCTCATTGCCGCCTACGCGGCGCAGGCCCGCGCGCTCAGCATGGTCGTCGAAGCTGCCCGCCGGTCAGGCGGCGCCCTGCCCGCGTCGGTCCTCGCCGCCGCGCAGGAAGCGCTGACTGCCCCGAGCCCGTTTCCGGGATTGATGGCGGGGTGAACTACGCGTTTTGAGCGTTGCCCCATGAGCAAAAAACCCACCGCCGGGAAGGCGGTGGGTTTTTGCGTTGAGGGCAGCCGAACTTACATCCCCCGAATATCCACCTTCTTCTCCGCCTTCGGCTCCTCAAGCGTCTCCAGCACCTGACGCCACGAGAACTTGTTGCCCTTGCCGAGGACGTAGTAATCCATCCACGCCATCTCCGAGGCGCTCTTCACGAGCCGGTTGCGGGCGTCGGGAATGCCGTGCGACGCGCCCGGATACATATAGAGCTCCGTCGGGACGCCCACCCGCTTGAGCCCCATGTGCAGCTCCACACTCTGCGGGCTCGGCACGCGCGGGTCGCCTTCGACCACGTGAATCATGGTCGGCGTCTTGGCGTTGCGAATGAACTGAATGGGGCTCTGCCGCCAGTAGGCATCGAAATCATCGTACGGCAGCTTGTCGCCGAGGTAGTGCTGGCGGTTCCGCTGCACGTCGGACTGCGCGTACATGGAAATCCAGTTCGACGTGCCGGCACCGCTGCTGAATCGCCTTGAAACGGTCGGTATGCGTGAGAATCCAGTTGCTCCAGTGGCCACCGGCGCTCCACCCCAAGCACGCCCATCTTGGTGCTGTCCACCAGGCCGGTTGCAATGAGATGGTCGACGCCGGTCATGATGTCCTGATAGCCCGGGTCGAAGTAGTTCCCCACGATGCCGTTCTTGTGCGCTTCGCCGTAGTTCGTGCTGCCGCGGTAATTGGGCATGAGCACCGCCCATCCCTGCCCCGCATACGTCTGCGCGCCGTAGCCGCCGTTGAAGCTCAGCAGGTCGGCCGCTGCGGGGCCGCCGTGAATGGCCACCAGCAGCGGGTACTTCTTGCCAGGCTGATAGCCCACCGGCTTGATGAGCACGCCGCCCACCGGCTTGCCGTCCTTCGAGGTCCAGGTGACTTCGGTTTCTTCGCCGAGGGCGATTTGTTCACGCACCCACGGGTTGGCATCGGTGAGCTGCACCCACGACGCCTTCTTGGGGAGGTCGAGCATCGACGCGACGGTGTAGATCGCGCCCGGGGTAGTGGGGTCCTGATAGTTGAGCAGCAGGCGCTTGGTATCGTCGTCCTGCGACACGCTCACGACGCCCTGCACGCTCGTGACCGGCTTCACCTTGCCCGACGCCACGTCGAGGGCAAACAGCTGCGCGGTGGCCTTGTGGCCTTCGTTGAAGTAGATGGTCTTGCCGTCGGCCGACCAGAAGTCGACGGTATTGTCACCGTCGAGATCGCCGATTTTGCGGAACGCGCCGCCCGTGGCCGCCACGTCGCGTAGGTACACGCGGCGGTTCTTCATGTTGTAGCGCGTCATGTCGTCCGACGCCGAGAACGCGATGGTTTTCGAGTCGGGGGAGAAGCTCAGCGCACTCTCGGAGATCTCGTCGTTCTTCGTGATCCGCTCGACGCGGTTCCCCTGCGTGTCGAGCAGGAAGACGTCGGCGTACATCCCTTCTTCGGTGATGTTGCGCTTGTAGCGGTCATTGGGGACCGCATTGAAGCCCACGTAGCGGCCGTCGGGGGAGATGGTGAACCCCGTGACGGCCAGGCTCGTGTCGCGCGTGAGGCGCGTCGTGGGGTACGTGGGGCCCGACAGCTCAAGCGCCCACAGCGACACCGTGGGGGTACCGGCGTTGCGCACGTTCACCGTGAACTTCTTTTCGCGACGGAGCTTCTCGTCGGTATCGGTGGTGTCGGCGGTGGTGAAATAGATGCGGCGAGAGTCGGGGGCGACGCGCCAGTCGCCCACACCGGTGGGGTGCTTGGTGATTGCGGCGGCAGTCAGCGAGTCGAGCGGCGTGCCCTTTTCGATCGCGGCCACCGACAGCGCATACAGCTGCTCTTCGCCGCTCTTGCCGCTGCGGAACACCAACCACTGGCCGTCCTTGGTAAAGGCGTAGGTCGACACGCCTTCCTTCGCTGCGGTCACCCGGCGTGCCTCGCCCCCGTCCGCGCGCATGACGAACAGCTGCTGCTGACCGGCGCTCGCGGCTGGCGCTTCGCGGTTGCTCGCGAAGACGAACCAGCCGCCCTTGGGCGCCCAGCGCGGGGAGATTTCGTTCTTGGCGGTGGTGAAGGTGAGCTGCCGAGTGCCGGCGACGCCGCGGTCGGTGGGGGAGATCCACACGTCGGTCTGACTGGTGGCTTCCTTCCAGTCGGGGGTGCTGACCGTGTACAGCAGCTGCTTGCCGTCGGGAGAGACCGCCGGGCTGCCCGCGCTCTTGAGGTACTGCGCGTCGAGGAACGTCATGGGGCGCTTGGACGCGGCGCCCTGCGCCGAGAGCAGCTGGGCGGCGAGTGTCAGCAGAACGGGCGGCGCGACCAGCGAGGACTTCCGGACGGGCATGGCAGGGACTCCAGCAAAGGGGGTTGGGAGACGCCCCCCATTTTGCAGCGTGAGACGAGCGGGGGCAATCAACCGGGGATTCTCGCGGCATTGCGCCGACGGCTTCCGGATGCGACCTCCACACCGTGTCCGGCGTCCAGTATCCGTTCATGACCCGTTGCGCATACCAACCTATGCAGCGGCTAGCATTCGCATGTTCCGCGTCACCACGGTCGTGCGGTTCAGGTCCGCGGATGGTAAGAAACCGGCGTTTCACATCCCTCATCGAAAACCTCGACGCCCTCTTGACAAATCAGGGGGGTAGAATTGTTTAGTGCGCCAAGTAGGGCCAGTGCGTGATTTCAACTTTATTGGGAGGGAGCAACGATGAGGCTCAAGCGCCTTACACTGATCGTCGCATGTCTGCTGTCAGCAGCGGCAGTCAGTCCCGGTTTTGACGATTTGATCAACCGCGATCAGTCGTTGACCGCTCAGGAGATTCCTTGCGCAGGTGAAGGGTGTGGTGGAGATGACGGCGGTGGGGACGGTGGCGGCGGTGGATGCCAGCAAACATGTTCACCGATGCCTGCCGGATGCGGGAGCGGCTATTTCGCGTGTGACGCCAAGCCGTCGTGTGTCAATTGCAGTTGCCGCACAGACCCCGCAAGTGGCAAGCGAGAATGTACCGAAACCATCCGGTACCCCGCGCAGACGAATCCGTGAGTTAGACGCGATGCGTTTGATCTTCTATAGCGTTGTGGGCAGCGCAGCGATGGGTTTGCTCAGCGGCTGTGAGCGGCGTGACGAACGCGCGTCAGCAGCTGCACCCGAGCGGCTGATCGAGAAATGGACGGCGCGTTTCGACCAAGACAATCAGTTTCAGCAGTTCGCAACGGTTCTCCTGACGGGAGATCGCGTGCTTCTACTGGATCAAGCCGACGCAAGGGTTACCGCGCTCTCCCTTGAGACCGGACAGACTCTTTGGACCCGGGGCCAGCGTGGTGCTGGCCCCGGGGAGTTCTTGGTTCCCGATGACCTCGTCTATGGTGGTGACGGTCGGTTCGGGGTGGCCGACAATCGACAGGGGCGGGTTACCTTCTTTTCAGATACTGCCTTCGGCGAGACAGTCACTCTACGCCTCGAGGGTCAGCTGAACAGCTACTGCCAAGAGCTTTCAGGCACCACCCTCGCCATCAAATTTGGTGAGATGGTCCTTGTAAGGCTACGTGAGGACACGGGTCCTGAAGCACTCGATTCGATTCGTTGGCCGGTTCCGCAATACAACGAATTCATCGTGTTGCGACAGGCGAGATTCGCACGCTCCCGCGAAGGACGCTGCGTGATCTGGCAACCGATGGGCGACTTCTTTTTCGAGGTGCAACCGTCGTCTCCTTCGGTAAAGCAATTCAGACGATATGCTGAATCATTACCAGTCCCGAGAATCGATAGAAGCGGCACGACCCCTCGCCTGCTTAAAGGTCCGAGCGCGGCAAAGGACGCAGCGATCCTCAGCGATTCGCTCTTTCTACTCCGGGGCTCGTCCTATACCGGGCCGGGTGCGCTAGTTGACGTGTACTCGCTCGATAACGGACAGCGCGTCAAGTCGCTGTTGCTCCCGAACGCCGATGCCTTTCAGATAGACGTGACGAACGGCCTCCTGATTGTTCACAGAAGCACCGACAATGGTTCAATCATCTCCGCATATGTGCGACCGTAAGCGGTGGGTGAGTGCTTTTGCGCTCGGAATGCTGGCCGTAGGATGTACCGATAGCCCGAAGCCAGAGAGGATGATGCTTTCGCCTGCGGTTGCATCGAGATTCCTTTCGGACAGTCTACTTCACACTGCCTTGAGCCCACGAGCGCCTAGCTCGGTTCTATTCGTAGACGCGAGTTGCCAGAATTCACTCGTCGCGCTCGAGGCTGTGTTATCGGATCCCGGTAGTCAGGGAAGTGTCGCTATCGTACATCGGCCCCAGGCAGAGCGGGATCCGTCGGCGCGACTCGAGGCCGCGGCCCTTGAGTGTGCTAGCAGTCAAGGCATTCTTCACAAGTTCGTGAGTAATCGACTCGACGATCTCGAGCTGCCAAACCGACCAATACTTCTCACGGCCTACAAGTCCGGCGCCGATAGCAATCGTTTCCTTGCCTGCCTGAAGGAACCGGGCACAGTTGCCCGCGTCGCGAGGCAGGAGGCGGCGGCGGACAGCGCGAGGATCTCTCGCGTACCCGTGCTGCTCTCTTCAGAGCGCATCATTATTGGTCGTGATCCGGTGGTATCGTCATTGGGCCTTGAGAGGTCCCATACGCAAGGCCGGGGAAAAGTCCGTAGTCAATAAGTCACGGGCTGTTGAACGTTTTATCAGCTTGCCGAACCGTGGCAAACGCGGCAACATCGGGGATGCTCAACTCTCCTCAATTTTGCCGCGGTGCCCGCTCCGCTGGCGCTGCAGTCCTGCTCCTCATCGCGGCGCCACTCGCGGCGCAACGGGCCCCCCGCCCCGCCGCCGGCGACCGGCCGGCCTACGACCCGGCCCTCTATACTGACGGCACCAGGACCAACAGCGCCCTCAAGTCGCTGCGCTGGCGCCTGGTGGGCCCCTTCCGCGGTGGCCGCTCCACCGCGGTCACGGGCGATCCCACGCGGCCTCTCGTCTTTTACTTCGGCGCCGTGAACGGCGGGGTCTGGAAGACCACCAACGCCGGCCAGTCGTGGGAAAACATCACCGACGGCAAGACGGACCTGTCGTCGGTGGGCGCGATCAGTGTGGCGCCGAGCGACCCGAACGTAATCTGGGTGGGCAGCGGCGAAGGGAAGCCGCGTGAAGACATCACGTACGGCACAGGTGTCTATCGCAGCACCGATGGCGGCGAGACGTGGACGCCGCGCGGCCTGGCCAACACGCAGCACATCACCAGCCTGCGCGTGCATCCCACGAACCCCGACGTGGCGTTCGTATCGGCGCTTGGACACGCCTTCGGGCCGTCACCCGATCGTGGTGTGTTCCGTACCACCGATGGCGGCGCCACGTGGAAAAAGGTGCTCTTTCTCAATGACAGCACCGGTGCGGCCGACATCTCCATCGATGTCACCAACCCGCGCATCCTGTACGCCTCGATGTGGAAGTTCCAGCGTTCCCCCTGGGGCATGGATGCCGGCGCCGGCCGCAGCGGACTCTGGAAGAGCACCGACGGCGGTGATACGTGGGCCGAGCTCACCTTCAACCCCGGCATGCCCAAGGGGCTCATTGGCAAGATCGGTGTGAGCGTGTCGCCCGCCAATGGGCAGCGCGTGTACGCGAACATCGAAGCGCAGGATTCGCTGGGCGGTGTGTTCCGCAGCGACAACGGCGGTGCCACGTGGACGCGCACCAATAGCGAACAGAAGTTCGTCGTGCGCCCCTTCTACTACATGAGCATCACCGCCGACCCGGTGAATGAGAACACCGTCTACATCATGAACCTGCAGGTGAGCCGCAGCATCGACGGCGGCCGCACGTTCACGACGGTGCGCGTGCCGCACGGCGATACGCACATCATGTGGGTAGACCCCAAGAACCCGCAGCGACTCATCAACGGCAACGACGGCGGCGCCACGGTCTCGCTCGACGGGGGCCGCACGTGGAGCTCGCAGAACAATCAGCCGACGTCGCAGTTCTATCATGTGACCACCGACCAGTCGCAGCCGTACCGCATTCTCGGCGCGCAGCAGGACAACACCACGGTGAACATCGCGCACCGCTCCGACTTTGGAAGCATCACGGAGCGTGACTGGTGGCCCGTGGCTGGCTGCGAAAACGCGTACATCGCCGTCGACCCGCGCAACCCCGACGTGACCTTCGGCGGCTGCTACATGGGTCCAGCTCTCGCGTCACGATCATAAGACGAACATGCGTCGCGACGTGTCGGTGTGGCTCGGCAATTACGACGGCATGGCCGTGGCCGACGTCCCGCAGCGCTTCCAGTGGACCTTCCCCATTCACTTCTCGCACCACGATCCCGACGTGCTGTATACGGCGTCGCAGTATCTGTGGCGCTCGCGTAATCAGGGCGGCAGCTGGGAAAAGATCTCCGGCGACCTTACGCAGCACGACCCGGCCACCATGGGACGCAGCGGCGGCCCGGTGAGCGGCGACATGACAGGTACGGAGTGGTACGCCACCATTTTTGCCTTCGCCGAATCGCCCGTCACGAAGGGCATTCTCTGGACGGGGAGCGATGATGGCCTCGTGCATGTGTCGCGCGACAATGGCGCGTCGTGGACGAACGTGACGCCCAAGGCGTTCGGCAAGTTCACGCGCGTGTCCATCATCGAGGCGTCGCCGTTCGAGGCGGGCACGGCGTACATTGCCGCGAATCGGTATCAGCAGGACGACTTCACGCCGTATCTGTTCAAGACGACCGACTACGGCGCGACGTGGACGCGCATCGATGCGGGCATCCCCATGGGCGCGTACACGCGCGCCGATTCGCAGCGACACCAAGCGACGCGGCCTGCTCTTCGCCGGTACCGAAACGGGCGTGTACGTGTCGTTCAACGACGGCGCAGCGTGGGAGCCGATGCAGCTCAACCTGCCGCGTGCGGTGGTGCGTGATCTGCGCGTGCACGACAACGATCTCATCGTGGCCACGCATGGTCGTGCGTTCTGGTCGCTCGACGACATTTCGCCGCTGCGCACGCTTGCCGATTCCATCACCGCCAAGCCGGTGCACCTGTACGCCCCGTCGCCCGCCACGCGCTGGACGAGCATGGGTGGCGGCCGTGGTGGTGGCGCGGCTGGTGCCAACCCGCGCTACGGCGTGAGTGTGGACTACTGGCTCAAGAGCGCGCCCACATCGCCGATCACGGTGCAGTTCCTCGAGAGCAACGGCAAGGTGGCGCGCACGTACACCAGCGAGGGCGCACCCAAGAAGGACAGCACCGGCAACCCAGCGGCTGATTCGGCCGCCGCCAAGATTCGTTTGGAGCAGCGCGCGGAAGCACTGAGCTACGAGCCGGCCGACTCGGTCGTGCATGCGCGTGCGGGCGCCAACCGCTTCATCTGGGACCTGAGCTACCCGGGCCCCAAGACGGTGCCAGGCGCGATCATCGACGACGGCACCACCGACGGACCGGTGGCGGTGCCGGGCGAGTACGCGGTGCGGCTCATCGTAGGCAAGGACACCCTCACGCGCCCCTTCACGATCAAGCCCGACCCGCGTCTGACGATGACCGCGGCCGAGTACAAGGCGCAGTTCGACGCGGCCAATGCCGTGGGCGCGCGGATCACGAGCATCACCGAAACGGTGCAGCGCATTCAGGACCTGCAGCGTCAGCTCGACGAACGCGCGCGTCAGGCGGGCTCGCAGGCGTACGCCAAGGACGTGCGTGATGCATCGAGCGCACTACGCAAGAAGCTCGAGGCCGTGCGCGCCGAGATCTACGAGGTGTACACCAAGGCGGACCAGGCGACGCTGAACTATCCGATCAAGCTGTACCAGATGTTCATCTCGCTGAACTCGCAGGTGCTCGAGGGGACGAACCCGCCCACCAAGCAGCACGGCGAGATCACGAGCGATCTGGGGGGCAAGCTCGATGTGCAGCTGCGCACGTTGCAGGGTTTAGAGGACAAGGACTTGTCCGAGTTCAACGCGCTGCTCTCCAAGCTCGGCGTGCCGAACGTGTTCGTGCCGAAAAAGCCGATTGGGTGACGCTGGCTTTTGAGAACGCGCCGGGGGCGGCACTCACCCCCGGCGCTTGAGAACGCGAGAAGTGAGATTCGATCTCGCGTTCACGAACAGTCAGGCGAGACGGTCGCGCACCAGCTGGCCGAATGCTGCGGTGGTGAACGCCCCGTTAGTCGTGAGATCTGCGGTTCGCGCACCGGCGTTGAGCACACCATAGACCGTGGCTTCCACCGCGTCCGCGGCTTTCTCCAGTCCGAAGCTGTGCCGCAGCATGAGCGCCACGCTCAGTAGTGCGCCAACCGGATTGGCCTTGCCCTGACCGGCGATGTCGGGCGCCGATCCGTGAATGGGTTCATACAAGCCCACGACTGAACCGTCGGCGCGTTCGCCAAGGGATGCCGAGGGGAGCAGGCCAATACTCCCTGCCAAGACCGCGGCTTCGTCGGTGAGAATGTCGCCGAACAGATTTTCAGTCACCACCACGTCGTATGCCGTGGGACGCTGAATGAGCAGCATGGAGAACGAGTCCACCAGCACATGCTCAACGGCAACGTCGGGAAACTCGTCGCGCATGACGCGTGTCGTGACCTCGCGCCACAGTCGTGACGTTTCGAGCACGTTGGCCTTGTCCACACTGGTAAGTCGTCCGCTCCGGCCGCGGGCAAATCGCGCGGCCATACGCACGACACGGGTGATTTCCGCCTCGGAATAGACCATGGCGTCGGTGGCGACGATGCCCTGCCCGTTGTGCCCCTGCTCGCGTGACTTGGCGCCGAAATACGCGCCACCGGTGAGTTCGCGTACGAACAGCAGATCGGTACCAGCAAGGCGATCGGCGCGCACCGGTGACAGCTCAGCGAGCGCCGGCAATACGGTGACCGGACGCACGTTGGCGAAGGTGCCGAGCAGCGCGCGAAGCCCAAGCAACCCCTGCTCAGGGCGAACGGTGCCGGTGCCCCACTTGGGGCCACCCACTGCGCCCAACACCACGGCGTCGGCACGCGACACTACGGCCTGCGTCGCGCGCGGGAGCGGGTCACCGGTCGCGTCAATGGCGGCGCCGCCAATGAGCGCTTCTTCGCACACGAACTCGTGACCGTATAGCGCTCCCACCCGCGACAGCAACTGTACCGCTTCGTACGTCACCTCGGGGCCGATCCCATCGCCCGACAGTACGGCAATGCGTGCCTTCATGCGCCTTCCCGCGCGTTGGCCGTTTCCCACGTGTGAATGATTGGCAGCTCGGCCAGCAGCATCCCCAGTTCATCCAGTCCGGTGAGCAGTCCATGCTTGGTGAACGCATCGACGTCGAAGTGCACGGAGTGGCCCGTGCTCCACGCAATGCGCTGACTCTCGAGTTCGATGGTCACCAGTCCATCTGGCGTAGTGCGCAGCCACTCGTGCAGGGCACCGATATGTTCACCTATGGCCACCGTCAACAGCCCATTGCGATTGGCGTTGCTGCGAAAGATGTCGGCAAAGCTTGCGGCCACGACGGCCTCGAAGCCCGCGTCGAGCAGCGCCCACGGCGCATGCTCGCGACTTGATCCGCATCCGAAGTTCGCGCCGGCCACCAGAATGCGATGTCCGACGTTCTCCGGCCGATTGAGCGCGAAGGCCGCACGCGGAGTGCCGGATTCGTCGTAGCGCCAATCGTTGAAGCAGTATTGCCCAAGACCGGCGCGCTGTGTCGTGGTGAGAAAGCGCGCCGGAATGATCTGGTCGGTGTCGATGTCGTCGTGCGCCAGCAGCACGGCCGCCGATGTGACCTGAGTCCATGGGGCGCGCACCGCCGACGTCGCGTGTGTCACGCCCGTACTCATGACACGCTCTCCAACACCAGCGATCGTGCGCAGGGTACGTACTGACGTGGGTCGGCCACCACGCCGGCAATGGCGCTCGCGGCGGCTGTTGCGGGAGACGCCAGCAGTGTACGTGCGCCGGCGCCCTGTCGCCCCTCGAAGTTGCGATTACTGGTGCTGATGGCCAGCTGCCCGCGCCCCACGGCATCACCGTTCATGGCGATGCACATACTGCAGCCGCTCTCGCGCCACTCGGCGCCGGCGCGACGAAACACATCGGCGAGCCCCTCGGCTTCGGCATCGCGCTTGACCTGCTGCGATCCCGGCACGACGAGCATACGGGTACCCGCCGCCACCTGCTGTCCCTCAAGCATGCGCGCCGCCGCGCGTAAATCATCGAGACGCCCGTTGGTGCAGCTCCCAACAAACACCACGTTCACCGGCGTGCCCAACAGTGGCGTACCAGGCGTGAGCCCCATGTAGGCGAAGGCGCGTTGCGACGCCGCAGTGCCGTCATCGGGGACGAGCGCATCGATTGCCATCCCCATCCCGGGGTTCGTCCCCCACGTGATCATAGGGGCCAGTGAGGCGGCGGCGATGGTGATCGAGCGATCAAAGGTCGCATCGTCGTCGGTGCGCAAGGTGCGCCACTGCGCTACCGCCGCATCCCACGTAGCACCCTGCGGCGCGGCTTCACGCCCATGCAGGTATGCGAACGTCGTGTCATCGGGGGCAATCATGCCCGCGCGCGCCCCAGCCTCGATGCTCATGTTGCACACCGTCATACGTCCAGCCATATCGAGCGCGCGAATGGCGCTCCCGCGATACTCGATCACGTGCCCCGTGCCGCCATCCACGCCAATGCGCGCGATGATGGCGAGAATGATGTCCTTGGCGGTTACGCCATCCGGGAGCGCGCCCTCGACGCGTACCTCCATGGTGCGCGGGCGCTTTTGCAGCAGACACTGTGTGGCGAGCACGTGCCCGACCTCGCTGGTCCCAATGCCGAATGCGAGCGCGCCGAACGCCCCGTGCGTACTGGTGTGACTGTCACCGCACACGATGGTCATCCCCGGTTGTGTGCGTCCCAGCTCGGGGCCGATCACGTGGACAATGCCGCGACGCGCGTCGCCGAGGCTATAGAGTGGAATCCCGTGCTCGGCGCAGCGCATGGCCAGCATGTCGAGTTGGGACGCCGCCGCACCGTCCTCCATTTCGGCACGTGAGCGGACCGTCGTAGGCGTACTGTGATCCATTGTGGCAAGCGTGCGGTCGGGACGCCGCACCCGAAGCCCACGCGCCGAGAGCTCGGTAAACGCCTGCGGCGACGTGACCTCGTGAATGAGATGCAGATCGATGTACAGCGTGCTGGGCATCGCGCCGGAGCCGGCCCGGACTTCGTGGGCCTGCCAGATGCGATCGAACAGGGTACGGGCACTCATGCGGCCACGCCCTCGATGGCTTCGTGACGCGCCTTTACGCGCAGGAGCGCGTTGATGGCGGCCAAGTACGCTTCGGCCGTGGCCACAATGATGTCGGTGTGCACGCCATAGCCGTGCGCACTGCACCCGTCAGCGCGGAGCGCAATGCGCACACCGCCAACGGCGTTGATGCCCTCTGCCGCCGCATCCACATGAAACTCCACGAGCTCCCCCACCTGCTCCTCCATGCACACGTCGATGGCCCGACAGGCGGCATCGACCGGGCCGTCCCCTTCAGCGGCGGCGACGCGCGACACGCCGTCTGGGGTGGTGAGCTTTACGGTGGCCGTGGGAATGGCATGCGTTCCACTCGACACCTGCAGCAGCTCGAGACGCCACGCCTGCACGCTGCGCTCCGACAAGCCCGCCACGATGGCCTCCAGTTCGCGATCGTCGACCACCTTTTTTCGATCGGCGACTTCCTTGAAGCGCGCGAAGACGGCATCGCAGTCGCTGTCGCTCAGCACGTGCCCCAACGACGCCAAATGCGAGCGTAGCGCCGCGCGTCCGGAGTGCTTGCCCAACACGAGTCCGCCGCTCTCCAGACCAACATCATCCGCGCGCATGATCTCGTAGGTGTCGCGATGTTTGAGCATGCCATCCTGATGAATACCCGCTTCGTGTGCGAATGCATTCGCGCCCACAATGGCCTTGTTGGCCGGCACCCGCATGCCCGTGTGGCGCGATACGATACGCGAGGCGCGTCCGATTTCCGTGGTACGAATGCGTGTGGTGGCCGGAAAGTGATCGGCGCGGGTCCGCAACGCCATCACCACCTCTTCGAGCGCAGCGTTGCCGGCGCGCTCGCCAATACCGTTAATGGTGCACTCCACCTGACGCGCACCGGCGCGCACGCCTGCGAGCGAGTTGGCCACGGCCAGTCCCAGATCGTCGTGGCAATGGGTGGCGATCACAATATCGCGCCCCCGCACCACCTCATCGCGAATACCGGCAATGAGGGCAAAGTACTCCTCGGGCGTCGTGTAACCAACAGTGTCGGGAATGTTCAGCGTAGTCGCCCCCGCCTCGATGGCTTCGTGCAGTACCTCGTGCAGGAATGCAGTTTCGCTGCGGGTGGCGTCTTCCGGACTGAACTGCACGTTGGGAGTGAACGACACCGCCAGCGATACCATCTCGCCTACACGCTGACGCACCTGCGCATGCGACATGTTCAGCTTGTGCGTGAGATGCACCGCCGACGTGGCCAGAAACGTATGAATGCGTGCGGAGGGCGCGAGTGCGAGCGCACGCGCCGCGGTTTCGATATCGCGCGTGTTGGCTCGTGCCAGCCCGCAGATGACCGGTACATGCGTCCATTGGTGCGCCGCCTGCGCGATGGTCTGCACCGCCTCGAAGTCACCAGGGGACGCGGCAGGAAATCCCGCCTCGATGATGTCTACGCCCAGACGGGAGAGCTGGCGTGCGACGGCGAGCTTCTCCGAGACAGTCATGGAGCAGCCGGGCGCCTGCTCACCGTCGCGCAGGGTGGTGTCGAAGATGCGCACGTGCGGCATTGGCGCGGTCATACCGGAACGGCGACCTCACGCGCGGGCGTTGCTGTGTGCGTCGCAGCCGGTGTAGGTACCTCGGCAGCGGGAGCGGCGGCGC
>JAAVWC010000038.1 GCA_023910675.1 Gemmatimonas sp. | reverse complement strand
ATAGGTCCAGAACACGACCGCCACGATAGCCGCGATGGTGCCGGTATACAGCGAACTGGGGTCGGCGGCACCAACCAGCTGCGCGAAGGCATGTCGGGCGAGTTCGAAAAGCCCCGTGGCCGTGATGGCGGCCACCGCTGCCACCCGCACCGTAGGGCGTCGGCGTGGCAAGCCACGATAGAGCGCATAGAACAGCGCAAACACGAGTGCCAACGCGAGGCCACGTCCGACGAGGTATTGAACGCCACTCATGGCCTGCGGCATCAACCCGGTGTCGCGCAGCAGTTCGAAGCCGCGCGTCGCCGCCAGATCGAGATACGCAGAGAACACGACGTACACCACGACGGCGATGGTCGCGATCGCGGTCGCGACCAAGTCGAAGAGCTTGCCGGCCACAATACCGCGGTCGGTGCCGTCGAAGATGAGCGCCAGGACGCTGCGCAACGAGCCGAAGAGCCGCGTGGAGAACCACGCAAAACCAATGGCGGAATAGATCGTGACGGCACCGCGGGTACTCATCACATCGCTGACGATGCCGCGCAGCAGTTCGCCGGCGGCAACCGAATCATTGGGAAGCAGCTGCTCGACGAGTGACGTGACGGTGGCTGCCGCTTCGGCGGGCTCACGTCCCAGGAGAAAGGAGAGTCCGGAAATGAGGAGCAGCACAAACGGCACGAGGGCGAGCAGAATGTTGAAAGCCAGCCCGCCCGCGAGAAACGGGACATTGTCTTCGGCGCTCTGTTGCCAGACACGCCGAAGGATGTCCCACCAGGACTCAGCCCTGGCCAGCAACTCCGTCTTCGGCCCCTTCTGCACCGTTTCGCGGATGCAGCTCGTCGCTCATGGGGCCGGGCTCACCGGAGGTCCGGCGCGTCCGCTCGCCATAGGCGCGTCGTCCATCGGCATAGGCCTGCTTGCTGTGCTCCACGGCGCGCTCGATATCCGCCCGCGCGTGCGACGCCGCCGTGCGACTGGCCGACACCGCCTCGTTGACGGCATCGACGCGCGACTGCACCGCGTCTTTGGCCCGTCCCACCCGTTCATCGACGGAAAAGCGGGCGCGCTCCACCTGATCAGCCACCCGATCGCCGAGTTCGTCGGTCATGCTCTTCACACGCCGACCGGCGCGACGCGCTTCCCGCGAAATCCGCTCGCGCGTTTCCCGACCACTGGCCGGCGCGAAAAGCAGGGCGGCACCGGCGCCGACTGCCAACCCCAGCAGCAGCATGCCGATCCCGTTCGTGCTGTCCTTCTCGATAACGACCACGCGGTCGTCGTCGTAGCTGTCGCGTGCCATATGACCTCCAGCAGGTTCAGGGTCCCGAAGGCGGGTCGTGCATGGCAGACGCCATGCACGCCCCTCCATCAGTACTGACGACTCAGTCCGAAAGATCCGCGTCGTCGGGCGCCGCGATGATCGTGGAGGCTCCCGTGGGCAGCGGGCGATGCTGCACCGGCGCGGTCACGAACTGCTCCACCCACTGCTTCGTGCCGCTAATGCCGAGCTGCGTGAAGAGGAAGGTGAACTTGGCGTCGTAGGCCGCACCGAGCTTCGCGCGCAGCTCTCCCGGCAACGACCACAACGTCTTCTTGAACGGTCCGATCGCTTTCTTACGCGTCTTGTAGTAGAACTGCGCATCGCTGTCGGTCGCCTTGCGCTCGTCCTTCGCGTTCACGTCCAGCCACGCGTAGATCTCCTGCAGCAACTCGGGCGGCAGATGATCGAACGCCATCGTCTGGAAGTTCGTCGCGAGGTGAATCTCCGCCGTCTCGCGCTGCGGGAAGCTGCTGAACGCCGCATCGGGAAGGGTGGACGCACCATGTTGCACAGCGCCCGCCATGCCGTACTTGTCACGGCCGAGCTTCGACAACGTTTCGAGCGTATCGAGATCGAGCGCCACATCGGCGATGCTGCCATCGGGCAACACGACACCACCGTGCGACGTGCCCGACTGCACCGAGATCTTGGAAAGGCCGGCCATGCCGGGCGCATGCGCCGCGAGCGTCGCGTTGAACCCTTCCATGAACGCGTCGAGCTCTTCGGGCGTGGAGTTCTCCGTACCGACTTCGCCGATTTCACCACCCACCGAAATGGTGACGCCAGCCGGTTCGGCCGCGCGCACGAAACGCGTGATGTCGACGCACACTTCGTAGTTCAGGCGCTGCTGTTCAGCGAGCGTCGCCTTGGAGAGATCGACCAGCGTGGACGTGTCAACGTCGATGTTGTAGAAGCCGGCGGCCACCGCTTCGGTGACGAGCGCCTTGACGGCGTTCACTTCGGTGACCGGATCGACGGCGTACTTCTTGTGGTTCACCTGGAAGTGATCGCCCTGAATGAACAGCGGGCCGCGATAGCCTTCACGCAGCGCGGCCGCGAGCATGACCGTCACGTACTCGGCGGGGCGCTGTTCCGTGTACGCGATTTCGGAACGGGCGATTTCAAGAAGGAACGCGCCGGCATCGAGCTTGATCGCCGTGCGGAAGATGGCGCGGGCCGTGTCGTACGACATGGCACGAATGTTCATGGCCGGGACCGTGAAACCGCTGCACTTCCCTTCGCCACGCGCCACATACAGCTGGTGAATGGAGGCCGGACGCACACCCACGTGCTGGCCGATTTCCCAGATCACCCAGCGCGCATAAGCGCGCTCGCCTTCGGTGGCGCCGAACACGGCCTGGTGAACCAGCGCGTCCAGCTTGTCGGTCGCGAGCGCCGGGGCGTCGTGCACATGCACGCTGCCGTCGGCAACAGTGACGGCGCCGCCAACGAGCGTCGCCGAATTGATCGTAGATTCAGACATGGGGAGTGATCGGGGTTCGGAATACGAGCACAGCCTACCCGTGAAAGTTCCCACTCTGTGGACACATGCGGCAAGTCCGGCGCCCAGAAAATCGGGCGCCGGACTGATCGTCTCGGCTTCCTGATGGCAGGTGGCCGTCCCGGAGCCCGGGACGACCAGCTCCGCCGTCAGAAGAGGTCGTCGCCGCCGGAGCCGACGCCGACCAACGCCTCGTCGTGGCTCGCCGCACGATCATTCCACGCGTGCCGACCGGCTGCCGGCGGCCTCCGCACCGCCGGGGCCGCCGCAGGAGACGACTGGGTCAGCATGAATCGCTCGACCAGCGCCTGCAGACTTCCGGCCTGCCCCGACATCTCTTCGGCGGCGGCGGCTGTTTCCTCGGCGTTGGCGGCACTGGAGCTGGTCAGATCGGACACCTGCCCTGTCTGCTCATCGATCGCCTGCAACCCGCGAGCCTGCGCCGTTGCGGCGCTGTCGAGACCGACCACCAGTTGCGCCGCTTCGTCTGCCTGCGTTTCGATACCGCGGAGGGTCGTCAATGCCGTCGCCCCGACGCGCACACCATCGGCGACCGCGTCCACGGCCCCTTCGATGACGTCCTGCGTTTCCTTGGCGGCCTCGGCGGCACGACGAGCCAGCGCGCGCACCTCCTCGGCAACCACCGCAAAGCCCGCTCCTGCCTCGCCCGCACGCGCGGCTTCCACAGCGGCGTTGAGCGCGAGGAGATTCGTCTGGAAAGAGATCTGCTCGATGTTGCGCGCGATCTTCTGCGTATCGGTAGCGCGGGCCCGGATGACCTCGAGCGCTTGTGCGACTTCTTCGACGCGGGTACGCCCTTCCACAGCGGCCGTGTTCGTCGCCGCCACCAGCGCCGCCAGTTGCCGCGTGTCCTGCGCCGTCGTGGCACTGCTGCCACGCTGCACGCTCACCTCGGAATTCACGTGCTGCAGCAGCTCGGCCTGTCGCGCCGCGCCGTTCGCCTGCTCCTGTGCGGCGGCGGCAATCTGCTGCGTCGCACTCACGATGCCCTCCGCTTCACTGCGCACATCGAGCAGGGCCGCGGACAGATCGGACACCGCCGTGTTCACGCTGGTCGCCAATGCGGCATGATCGCCCTGATAAGTGCCCGTCATCCGGGCCCGCAGATCGCGTTCCGCCACGCGGCCAAGCACCACACGCGCCTCGGCAACGGGCATCGTCATCGCATCGAGTGCGTCGTTGAATCCTGACACCAGTCCGTGGAAGGCCCCCTCGAAGCGGCGGGCATTGCCACGATGCGACAGCTGCCCGGCGCGCGCTGCCCCAATGAGACCCTCCACTTCGGTAGTCAACGCGGCGAACGTATCGCGCAGCGTTCCGAACGAGCGCCCCAGAGCGTCGTCTGCCGAGCGTACGACGGTCTGTGCCGAGGTGTCACCGCGCGACAGCGCATTTGCCGTTTCGGCAAGCTGCCGTTGTGCGGCGACGATATCGTTGAGCGAGCTGGCCACCTGTGCGATCTCGTCCTGCCAGAGCCATGCCGCGGTGCGATCGGTGCGCCCGACAGCCACCGCGGCCGCCACGTCGGCCATATCGCGCACGGGCTTCGCGAGACGACGCCCGATCCACATGGCAATGAGTACGATGCAGACGGCGATGATGGCGCCGACCCCGATGACGGAATAGCGCAGCGCGCTGATGTTGGCCGCGGCATCCACTTCGAGCTGGGGCACCGAGATGAGCACCCCCCAGTTCATACCCGGATACCCGAGTGCGCCGGTGAGGTGCGCGTAGGCCACCTGCGTTGCAGTACCGCCGATATCACTCTGCTGCGTCCCCGACTGGCCGGCAAGCAACGTGGCCAAAGCACCATCGGTTTTCATCGTTTCGAGCAGCGTCGGCACGAGTGTGCTGTCTCCGACGCTCGTGAGCGGCCGCCCCGTGCTGTCCACGACGGTGAGGACAGCGTGCGCGTAGCCGGCGGCAACCAGCGACGACTGTGCGTCGGCCAATATACCGCGCACCAGCGACACCGACGCAAGATTGCGCCAGCACCCAATGGTGAGACCGTTGGCGCCGCGCACGGGTGCGGCGAAGCCGATCACTTGTTCCGCGTTGTCACCGAACACTGTGGTCATGGCGCGGTTCGTATGGGCCGCTTCGATGATCGTACCCGTTGCTGCGGTATTGCCCTTCGCGCTGTAGGCCATCGAGCGGGTAAACTGCCCGGACATACACGCCGTGAGCCACGGTTCGTTGGCGTGCGACACCGACATCAACGGAGAGGTATTGATCGATGTCCCCGTCGCATCCAGATCGTTCACCGCCATCACACGCCCCGAGGGATCGACGAGCTGCGTGATGGGATACAGGCCGTACGCCGCGACGTAGGCGTTCATGCGATCGGCAATGCGATTGTGCTGCGCGCCTGTCTTGTACCATTGCGACGAATCGCGCACGACTTCATTGAAACCGAACGCCTGCACATCGCCATACCGTTCAAAGAGATTACGATCGATTTTGTCGGCAACGTGGCCTGCGGCTTCCCGCAGCCGGTCGGCGGTACGCTCGCGCACCGTGTTCGTTGAGCGATTCAAGATGAAGGTCGCGACGAGGGCGACAGGCACCAGCCCGAAGGCCAGGCAGAGGAGCGCGAGCTTCCGCGCAATGGGCCACTGAGAGTATTGCATGGGAAGGGGAGTGTGAGTGGATGCTCCGCCGCCTCTCGGCTGCCGTGGAGCACCTCACCGAGTCAGTATCGACGCGACTTTCGACTCCTTTATACGACCTAGGTCGCATCACAGATTCGGAAAAGCGCCGGAGCAATTCTCCTTGGCGCCGTTTCATCCTCGTATTCCCCAAAACGAAATGCCGCCGTTACATGGCCCACCGCGACTCTGGCTTCGGGAGCGCATCCCACTCTTCACGCGCCCTTTCACTACCGCCTCGGCCAAGCATGGCGTAGGCGAATTGCTTGCCAAGCTCCACACCGGGCTGGTCGAAGGCGTTGATGCCGTACAGCTCACCGGCATACGCGGTGGCCAACGCGAACAGCTGCATCAGGGCGCCAAGGTGCCACGCGTCCACGGTGTCCACGCTGAGTGTGGCATTGAAACGTCCGCGGGCCGCGAGGGCGCCGGCGGTCGCGCGCTGCTCGATGTCGATGAGTTCCCCCAATGTATGGCCGCCCAGATAGCCAAGCTCCGGAATGTCCGCATGACGGACAGGAATTTTTCCGTCCCCTTCCCGTCCCTTCACCGCAATGAAGGTGACCGTTTTGTCCTTCGGACCTTCCATGAACAGCTGCACTTGCGAGTGCTGATCGGTGGCGCCGAGCGCGGGCAGCGGCGTGGGGCCTACCGATGAGCCGTCCGCTTTGAGCTTGCCAAGTGATTCGGCCCACAGCTGCACGAACCAGAGCGCGAGGTCGCGCAGCGGATCGGCATACGGCATGAGTACCTGCACACGGCGTCCGTGCTGACGGTCGGAGAGCCATTGCAACACGGCGAACGCCCCGGGCAGGTTCTTCGTCAACTCGACGTGCTGCGCATCGGCGGTCATGCTCGCGGCACCGGCCAGCAGTGCTCGCACATCGATGCCCATCAGTGCTGCCGGCAGAATGCCAACAGGTGAAAGTACGGAGAAGCGACCGCCCACATTCGCGGGGATATCGACCGTGGTGATGCCTTCGGCGCGCGCAATGCGGCGGAGCGCGCCCACTTCCGGGTCGGTGACGAACACCAGGTGCCTGGCCGCCTGCGCTTCGCCCACGGCGTGCGCCAGCGCCTCACGCACGATGAGATACTGCGCCATCGTTTCCACGGTGCCGCCGGACTTCGAGACGACGAGCACGAGCGTCTTCGACAGATCGAGACGCGCGAGGGTGGCGCTGATGGAGGCCGGATCGACGTTGTCGAGCACGTGCAGGCGCGGATTGCCGCTGCGCTGCGCCGTGCTGAGTTCATTCCAGCGTGGCGGGCAGAGCGCCGTGCGCAGCGCGATGGGACCGAGCGCCGAGCCACCGATTCCCAGCAGCAGCACGTCGTCGAATTTCCCCTGGACCTGCGCCGCTACCGCCAGCGACGACTCGAGCAACGCGGTGTTCTCCGGAAGCGTCAGAAACCCGAGGTCATGCGTGCGCGCGTGCACCGCGGCGTGCGCCTTCGCAAAGGGGGCCGCCGCCTCCGTCCACTGTGTTTCCGTAATGCCGGCGCCGTGTGGGAGCGCGCTGGCCATCATGTTGGTGAAATCGAACGACAGGGCCATGGTCAGAGTTCCGGCAGATCGACGACCAATCCGTCATGCGCCGGCGCGATACCGGACGGCAGTTCGGCGGCGAGATCCGCATGAAAATTTTCGTGCGTGAGATGCGTGAGAAACGTGCGTTCGGCGCCAACGCGCTGCGCCATCGTCACCGCTTCGCTGATGGACAAGTGCGTAGGATGTGGCGTGCGTAACAGGGCATTGAGGATCAGCACGCGTACGCCCGCCAGCGCTTCGAGCGCAGTGTCGGGAAGCGTCTTGGCGTCGGTGATGTACGCCAGATCGCCAACACGGAATCCTACGACCGATGCGCGCCCGTGCGGGACGGCGATCGGTAGCACCGCCGTCCCCTGTACCTCGAACGGCACGCCCGGGGTGATGACGTGCTTCGCGCCTTCAGGGCGTGTCGTTCCCGGGAGCGGGCGGAACCCGTCGTCGAAGATGTACGGAAAGCGCGCTTCGAGTGTGGCGAACGTTGTCGCCTCGGCGTACAGCGGCAGCGGGGTCGCACGCCGGATGGAGAACGCGCGCAGATCGTCGATGCCGTGAATGTGGTCGGCGTGCTCGTGCGTGAAGAGCACGGCGTCGACCGAGGCGATACCGGCTGCCACGAGTTGCAGGCGCAGCTCAGGCGGCGTGTCCACCAAGAGGGTGGTGCCGTTCGGCGCTTGTATCACCACCCCACAGCGGGTGCGCCGGTCGCGCGGGTCGGCCGAATGGCAGACCGCGCAGCCGCACCCGATTTGCGGCACGCCAAAGCTGGTGCCGGTGCCGAGAAAAATGAGACGCACGGACGCCGTCAGCGACGACGCCCGTGGCCGGCATGCGGGCGCATATGGCGCCGGCGCATGATCAAACGGTCTCGACCTTGAGCAGGTTCGTCGTTCCCGGCACATCGAACGGCACGCCGGCGGTGACGAGCACGCGATCACCCTTGGTGACGAGATTGAGATCGAGCGCCTCGCGGAGCGCCATCGCGACCATGTGGTCGTAGCCCCGTGCCGTGGGGACGAGGCGCGGGACCACCCCCCACACCAGTGCGAGCTGTCGGCACACGCGCGGCTCGTCGGTGAGGGCGAGGATGGGGACCGACGGGCGGTGCGACGACACAATGCGCGCCGTAAACCCGCTCTTCGTAAACACGACGACCAGCGGCGCTTCGAGCATGCGCACCGCCGCCACGGTCGCCGCCGCGATCGCTTCTTCGGTGTTCACTCCCGCCACCACGCGACGATCCGCGCGGCTGTGAGAGCCCGGACGCGGGCGCGTCTCGATTTCGTGGATGATGCGCCGCATCGCTTCCACGGCGAGACGCGGGTAGTGGCCGGCCGCCGTCTCTGCCGACAACATCACCGCGTCGGTCCCATCGAGAATGGCGTTGGCCACGTCGCTGGCTTCGGCGCGTGTGGGACGCGGATTGTCGATCATCGACTCCAGCATCTGGGTCGCCGTGATGACCGGACGCCCCATGCGATTGGCGGTCGCAATGATGTGCTTCTGCGCAATCGGGACTTCTTCGAAGGGCAGCTCCACGCCGAGATCACCACGCGCCACCATCACCGCATCGGTGGCCTGCATGATTTCTTCGATGTTGTCGAGCGCGATGTCCTTCTCGATCTTGGCCACCACCAACGTGGTGGTCGGAATGAGCTCACGCAGCTCCACGATATCCTGCGCGCGGCGCACGAAGCTCAGGGCCACCATGTCGAGATCGTTCGCCACCGCGAAGGCGAGGTCCGCCCGATCCTTTTCGGTAAGCGACGGCGCCGACACCGCGATGCCGGGAAGATTCATGCCCTTGTTGCTGGTGAGCTTGCCACCATGCACCACCGTGCACCACACGCGCGGCTCCTCCACACGCGTCACCACGAGTTCGAACAGACCGTCGTTGATGAGCACGCGGTTGCCGGTGTTGACGTCATGACACAGATCGGCGTAGGTGATGGGAATCTCGTCGCCGCTCGCGACCTCCTCGGGCACCAGCACGACAGTGCTCCCCACTTCCAGTTCGCGCGGCGCCGGCAGGGCCCCGATACGAATACGCGGTCCTTGCAGGTCGCCGAGAATGGCCACCGGACGTCCTGCCGCTTCCGACACGGCGCGCACCGTCGCGATGGTCCGCGCATGCTGCTCGTGGGTGCCATGCGAGAAGTTGATGCGGGCCACGTCGAGCCCGGCATCGACGAGCGCCCGGATGGACTCCGCCGTGTTGCTCGACGGGCCGAGGGTCCCGACGATCTTCGTACGGGGAATATGCGCGCGTTTGAAGGGGATGGTCATGGAGTCGGAGTCGGCTGCCGGGGACGCGGCACGTTCGGGACCGGTACGGGGGATGGTCATGACGCGGGTGGTGGTGGCCAAGGGGAATTGTGCTGCAATCAGGCGACAGAGGGGGCCAGCGCGGCGCGCTTGCGCGCGAGGCCGGCGAGCAGCGTCACGAACGACTGCTCGAATGAGGCAAGTCCTTCGGCAAGCAACGTGTCGGTTACCGCCTGCAGCGAGACGCCCTGCGCTTCCAGCGCGGCCAGGGCGCGATCGGCCTCGGCCACCTGCTCGGTGACCGATGCACGAACTTCGCCGTGATCACGGAACGCCTCGAGCGTGGCCGGCGGCAACGTATTCACGGTGTCGGCGCCAATGAGCTCCTCGACGTAGATCACGTCGCGGTACGCCGGGTTCTTGGTGCTCGTGGATGCCCAGAGCGGACGCTGCACGCGCGCGCCGTGTGCGGCGAGCGCGGCCCAACGCGGACCGGAGAACGACGCCGTGAACAGGCGATACGCGAGCTTGGCGTTGGCGATGGCCGCCTTGCCCTGCAGTCCGAGCAACTGGTTGGCGTGCGCTGGCGTCGCGGCAGCGAGCGCGGCGAGTTGCTTGTCGATGGCGGAATCGACGCGGCTGACGAAGAAGCTCGCCACGGAGCTGATGCGATCGATGGGCTGGTCGGCGGCGGCGCGCTGTTCGAGGCCAGCGATGTACGCTTCGATCACGCGCGCGTGTGCGTCGACGGCAAAGAGCAGCGTGACGTTGACGTTGATGCCGTCGGCGGTGAGCTCGCGAATGGCCGCAGCGCCCTCGACGGTGCCCGGCACCTTGATCATGAGATTCGGGCGGTCGACGATCGCCCAGAGGCGACGCGCTTCCGCCACGGTACCGGCGGCGTCCTTCGCGAGATCAGGCGAAACTTCGAGCGAGACGTAGCCGTCTATACCCAGAGTGCGGTCGTAGACGCTGCGGAACGCATCACACGCGTTGCGCACGTCGGTCGCGGCCACCGTGAAAAAGGCCTCGCGATCGGACAGCGCCGGATCGATCGTGGCCAGCTGTGCGTCGTAGGCCGCTCCTTCTGCCAACGCCTTTTCGAAAATGGTCGGATTCGAGGTCATGCCCGTGAGGGCATCCTCGGCGATGCGGCGCGCCAGGTCTCCGTTGGAGAGCATGGTGCGATCGATATAGTCCAGCCAGAGGGACTGACCGGCAGCGTGAAGCGCGTGCAGACGAGCGGACATGGGATCCGGAGAAAACACGTGGAAGTGTGGTATAGCAGTTCATGGTAATGTGCTGCACACGACCGCGGGGAGAGCAGTGGCAATTTGTTTCTGAAAACGTCTGGCGTTCCCGACAACGTTAGTCCCCATTAATCTACCCTTCGTCGCACGGCCCCCTCGCCTCTATGCCTTTCCCGATGGCTTTTCCGACCGCCCGATCTCTGCCGGCGGCCCGCCCCGTGGCGGCGCTGTTCATGATGTTCAGCGTGACGGCCTGTGCGTCCCGCGGCCCGGCCCAAATATCTGGAGGGGTGGTCACGGCGGCGGTCCCGGCCTCGTGCGGCGCCCCAGCCGCCCCCACCGCCTCGCTGGCGTCGGCGCCGGCCACCGACCCGCTCGTCACCTTCGATACCGCCTGGAGCATCATTGCGCGCACGCACTGGGACACGACGTACAACGGCGTGAACTGGGGCGCGGTACGCGACGAACTCCGTCCGCGGGCCGCCGCCGCCAAGACCCGGGGCGAACTGCGGGAGGTGCTCTCCGATATGGTAAGCCGCCTGCGGCAATCGCATTTCTCGATCATTCCGCAGGAGGTCTCGGACGCGGCCGAAAGCCCCGATCGGCGCGAGTCGTCAGGCGCCGCCTCGGGAGCGCTCGGCTTCGACGTCCGGCTGGTCGAAGGGCAGATCGTCGTGTCTGCGGTCGACACCGGCGGGCCGGCGTGGCAGGCGGGAGTCCGCACGGGGTGGATCGTATCGGCAGTGCGCGGGTGCCCCATCGACGCCAGGGTGGCGCGCCTGCCGGAGTCGCTCGAACCACGCCGACGCGCGTTCATGGCGTATCAGATCGCCTCCCGCGCCCTTGGCGGACGCGAACGGGATACCGTGCTGGTCGGCTTCCGCGACGCGGGCAATCGCGACCGGGCCTTGTCGCTGGTTTACGGCCCTGTTCAGGGGACGGTGGTCAAGTTCGGCAACCTCCCGCCCACCGAAGCCCATCTCACCTGGGAGCGCGTCCGGCGTGACGGGCGCACCATTGGCATCATCCGCTTCAACATCTGGATGCCGGTGCTCGCCGCGCGCTTCGACGCCGCCGTGGATTCGCTGCGCAGCGCCGACGCCATCATTCTGGACGTCCGTGGCAACCTCGGCGGCGTGGGCGCCATGTCCATGGGCTTTGCCGGTCATTTCCTCGACAGCAGCTATGCGCTCGGGGAAATGCACCAACGCAGCGGCACCATGAAATTCCTCGCGAATCCCCGCCGCAGCGATACCCAGAATCGCCAGGTACAGCCGTTTTCCGGTCCGCTCGCGCTGGTCGTCGACCCGCTATCTGCCAGTACGACCGAGATCTTTACCGGTGGACTGCAGACCATTCAGCGGGGCACGGTGTTTGGTACCCAGTCCGCCGGACAGGCGCTCCCCTCGGTCCCCGAGCGGCTCCCCAACGGCGACATCCTCTACCACGCCATCGCGGACTTCCTCGGCCCCACCGGAAAACCGGTTGAAGGGGACGGGGTCATCCCCGATGTCGTGACCCCTCTGCTCCGTCGCGCGTTACTGGACGGACAGGATCCCGCGCTCGACGCGGCGATTCGCTGGGCGGCGCGTCGCGCCGCGCGCCCAATCACCCCCTGACGTGTCCTCACACCGGGAGATGCTCCTCATGTTCGTTCCGAAGTCTGTTCGCACTGCCCTCGTGGCGTCCGCCGCCCTGTTGCTGTCGGCGCAGTCCGCAGTCGCGCAGGCCGTTCCGTCGGCAGCCGACGTCATTGCCAAGCATGTCGCCGCCATCGGTGGCAAGGACGCCATCGGCAAGATGACGTCGTATAAGCAGGTGGCGACCATGGAGCTGCCGTCGGCTGGCCTGACTGCCGAAGTCGAAGTGCAGGGGCTCGCACCCAACAAGATGACGACCAAGGCCACGTTGCCCGGTATCGGCGACGTGATCTCTGGGACCGACGGCCAGAACGCGTGGTCGACGAACCCCATGCAAGGCCCGCGTGTGCTCGACGGCAAGGAAAAGGAGCAGGCGATCGAGCAGGCCGACTTCTACGCCGGCATGCTCTTTCCGGCCGAGAGCTTTTCCTCTATCACGAATGAAGGCCCCGCGGATTTCGGCGGTGAGAAGACGTGGAAGCTGAAGTTCGTGCGCAAGGGGTCGGGTACGATCACGACCCGCTATTTCTCGGTGGCGTCGGGGCTCGAAATCGGGACGGAAAGCACCGCCACCACGGAAATGGGCACCACTGAGTCCACGACCCTGCTCTCGGATTATAAGGAGTTTGGGGGCGTGAAGCTTCCCACCAAGGCGCAGTCCACCATGGGCCCGCAGACCATGATCATGACGATCAAGAGCGTGGAGCCGAACGCCGCGGTGACGGTCACGGTGCCGGCCGCGATTGCCCCGCTGATCAAGAAGTAACCGGCGGGCGGGTTGCCGGGGATGTGACGCGCCTTTGTTGACATCCCCGGCCATGGACCGAGATTGTCCCATGTGTCTTGCCCATTGACTCCCTCGCACTCACCGCGTCGCCCGCGGGCCGGCCTCACGCTGGTGGAAGTGGTGGTCGTGCTCGCGATCATCGCCATCGCGGGCGCCTTGCTGCTTTTGCGTCAGGTGAGCCGCACTGGTACCCAGCGTGCACAATCTGCGGGGGACATGACCGCCGTCGTGGATAGCGCACGCCGGCTGGCGGTCCAGCGCCAGCAGACGATGCGGCTGCGGGTGTATGACGACGGGTTGTGGAGTGTCGTCGCCCCCGATCTCCCGGAGCCGATTGCGGCGGGTACGATGACCGCGCCCCCCGCCCCACTGGATCTGTCCGTCGATGCCCGCGGGATTTGCCGTCCGTCGGCCGGATGGATTCCCTCGGAGGAGCTTCAGGCGGCCTTCGATGCCGGGAAGTGCCGTTGGGTGACTGAGCCGGGCCCGCGCTCATGAGCCTGCTCGAAGCGCTGCTCGCCACCGTCATTCTCTCGGTCGTCGCGATCGGATGCCTCGAGGGCACGCGCGGCGCCGCGCGGTTGCAGCGCCGCGTCGAAGAGATCAGCACGGCCACCATGCGCGCCGAAAGTGCAATGTCCCGCGCCGTCCTCGGACTTCCCGTTGGCGACGGCGTGTCGGTGCAGCGCGTTCCGTATGGCGCCGGCAATCGTCTCGACATGGTGCAGATCACCGTGACCGGAACCGGCGGCGAACGTGTGCAACTCGCGCGTCTCGTGGAACGCGCACCGCTGCGCGCGCGCTGATGACCGCCGCTCAGCTGGTGCGCGTTCGTCGCGGCTTTACGCTGCTCGAGCTCATGCTCGCCCTGACGCTGACGGCCATCGCCGCCAGCGTCGCGGGAGCGAGCATCGTCGCGGCGCGCCGCACTGGCGAACGCGTGGAGGAGCACAAGACCGACGGTGAAGCCGAGGCCCGCCTGCGCGCCGTGTTGACCGACATGCTGCGTCATGCTCCGGCCGCCGACCGAACGAGTGAGCCCCTGCTGCAACTGCAGCGCAACGAGACGGGCACCGTCCTGACGTTCCTCACCACCGGCGTGCAGCTGCCGCTGGGCACGGGTCCCGTCTGGCGGGCCACGCTCATGGTCGACGGCAGCGGACTGCGACTCGAGGCGGCCCCGGTGGCTGGCAGTGCCCGCGGCATCCCCATCACCATGCAGCTCACCGGCATTCGTACGCTCGAAGTGGACGTGCTCGAGGCCGCGCGTGCCGGCGACCTAGCGCAGTGGCGGTCGGATTGGCCATTGGCGCAGACCCGACCGGCCGCCATTGCCCTTCGCTGGCAGCGTGCCACCGAAACCGCGCCCCCCCTCGTGGCGGTCCTCGATCCGCTTGGCGCGGGCCAGGCGGTGCCATGACGACGCACATGTCGCGCGCCAGTCGTCGCATTCCGCGGGCCCGGCGCGGCGTGGCGCTCCTCACCGCCCTCATGACGATCGCGGTACTGGTGAGCCTCACGGCTGTGGTTGGCCGAGCGGCGCGCAATTCGGCGAACCTTACTGCGAACACGCGCGCCACGCTGGTTGCCCGGGCGATGGCGGAGAGCGCCGTGCTCGCCGCTCGCGTGGCCATCGAAACACGACTGGGCGCACCGCCGCCGGGCGCGCCCCAGCCGGGCGCAGCGCCGGCCGACACAAGTGCGCTCGACACCGTGTACGACGCCCTGTTCGATCCGGCGATGCGCACCCCGTTCGTCACCGACAGCGTAGGTGATGGCGCCTTTGCTGCCACGCTCGTGAACGTGAGTGCGCGTCTTGACGTGAACAATGCCGGCGTGGAAGGGTTGACGACGCTGTTCCGCACCGTTGCGCCGCGCGACGAAGCGGCGCGCCTTGCCGCGCGTCTGGATGCATACGTGCGCGGCACGGACAGGCCGCCAGCGGCTCGCGACTCCCTCGTGCGTCGTGACTCGCTCTTTGCCGCGCTGCTTGGGCAGTCCGCCACGCCGCGGGCCATGCGCCCCTTCGATTCGCTCGACGAGGTCGAAGCCTTGGTCGGCGCCGATGCACCCTGGCTCGGCGCCGTAGCCGAAGCACTTACGGTCGACGGCGACGGCCGCATTGATCGCCGTCGTGCGTCGCCCGCCGTGCGCGCCGCGGCATCCGGTTCATTGGTGGACCGACCGACGCGCGTGCTCATCGTCGCTCGTGGGTGGCAACGCGGTTCCGCGGTCACGCAGGAGATTCAGGCGGTGTACGCCATTCAGGACCGCGAGTTACGACTGGTGCGGTGGCGGGAGCAGTCGCGATGAGTCGCGCGTGGGCCATTGTGCTCGAACAGCATCAGGTGCGCGTGTTCGCCGCAGGCAATACGACGCCATTGGCAGAGTTGCCGTGGCACAGCGAAGCAGCGAGCACCGTGATCAACGCACTGGCTGCCCTGCCATCGCAGCCATCGCGCGTGGTCCTGATTGTGGGGCTGGCGTGGCTGGAAGCGGCACCGTTGACGCTGCCACCGGTGGCCGTCTCGCTGCAGCGTCGCATGGTGCAACTCGACGCCGACCGCTGGTTTCCCATCGTGTCGGAACAGCCTTCGGGCGCACACACGGTCGCCGTGGCCATCGCGGCACGCATCGCCCTTGCCACGTCGTCGGCGCGCCTCGCGGTATGGGTGCGCGATTTCGGCGCGATTGCCCCGGTCGATGGCGTGGTCACGCTGCCGCAGGCGTCCGCCATGGCGGGGCTCACTGGCACGTTTGCCACAACGGCTGACGACGGGGAAACCGGGGTAGTCGAGCTTGGCACCGATGGCGTTCGTAGTGTGCGGCGTATGCGGGCCACGCCTGCGGGCCAACTTACGCCGCTCAACGTCGCGGCCTGCGCGCATGCCGTATTGCGGGGTGACACCGTCCCGCTCGATGTGCAGCTGCTCGACACCACGCTCGAACGGCAGTTCCGGAATCGACGCCGTGTCGTGTGGTGGCGCGCGGGAGCTGTGTGCGCCGCCGCCCTCGGATTCTGTCTTTGGGGCGTCGATCAATGGCGCGAGCGGACGCTCGTGCGTGCCCAGCAGGAGCGGAGCGCGCGCGAAACGTCTGCACGCCCAGCGCTCGACGCCGAAGCGCGACGACAGCAGGCGCTCGCCGAACGGCAACTCGTGAGCGCCGACACCGGCGTGCGCACGAGCGACGTCCTCGCCGCGCTTGGCGATCGACTTCCGGCCGACGTGTTTGTACAGCGCGCCGAGTGGGATGGTACGGAGTGGCGCATCGACGGCAGTGCGCGCAACGCCGCCACGCTGGTGCCGTTGCTGTCGTCCATCGCCGGCATCAGCAATGTGCGGGCGCTGGCCCCATCCACCCGGTTCCTCGACGGTGGCCAACAGCGCAGTTCCTTCTCCATCGGCTTTCGCCTGGCGTCCTCATCGCCGATGGCACCATGAGCGTGCGCTCCGCCGAGAAGCAGCGGGAGCAGCGCGTCATCATTGGCGCGCTCGTCGTGCTGGCGGTGTCGTCGCTGCTGGTGTACGGTGTGTTGCCGGTGGCGCGGCTGGTGAGCGCGCGCGAGGTGCAAATCGACGCCGCGCGCGCGCGCGCCGCACTGCTCGGGGGCTACGCCGCCGCCGCGCCACGACTCGAACAGGCCGCAGCACACGATGAAGCCTGGCTGGCCACCACCGCACGCCGGGTGCTGCATGCCACATCCGAACCGATCGCCGCGAGTGCCCTGCAGTCGCTGCTGCAGGACGCTGCAGAAGGCGCAGGGATGGCAGTAAATCGTGTGGAGGTCAATCCGGACACCGACAGCGCGTCGACGAGCGGTACCGTCGCGCAGTTGCGCGGTTCGATTTCGGCCTACGGCGACATTCACGGCGTTTCGGCGTTGCTGCGCACGCTCGAAGCGGGACCGCGCGTCGTGGTGGTGGAACGTTTCAGCGTGCAACAGAACAGCGCCTTGCGCGGCGCGCCCGATGTGCTGCAAGTGACGATCGGCGTACGGGCGCCCGTGTTGATCGACGGGACCCTTCGATGAACAAGTCGACGCCTCCTGGCAAGACCGGCGTAACGCCGCGCGTGCTGTATGTGCTGGCGGCAGTGCTCGTCGTGAGCGGCGCCGTGCTGCTGGTGCTTCCCGTGGGGGAAACCGCTCCGTCCTCGCTGACGGTCCTCCCTGCTGACAGTACGCCGTTTCCCGCCAACCGCCGCGCGGACAGCAACGTGGTGCGCATGGTGCGCGCCAATCTCTTCAGCGCCACACGGCAGGCGCCGCGCAGCCGGTTCGTGCTACCAGGGGAGGAGCTCACGCCCGATTTCGCGACGCTGCCGAGCGCGCCCGTGGTGAGCGACGACGTGGCACTGCAGGGTGTCATGACGCTCGATGGCGTCGCGCGGGCGCTGATTCGCTTCCCGGGTGCCGACAGCGTGCCGAAGCTTGTGCAAGTTGGTGATCGTGTGTCCGGCTACCGCGTGCGCCGCATAGGCGCCGATCGTGTAGAGCTTTCTTCATCGGCGGGGACGCGTACGGTGCGCCTCCTCCGTCGAGTCCCGTCAGACTCCGGTGAACCCGAGCTGCGATGAAATTTCCCTCTGTCACCGGGCTGCGTGCCCGTCACCTGTTGGCGTTCGGTCTGCTGAGCGTGCCCACGTTGTTGTCAGCGCAGGCGCGACCGGCTGAATCCGCGCGCGCCGCCTCACTGGACTTTTCGAACGCCCGCCTTGCCGACGTGATTCGCGCTCTTGCGCAGATCCTCGGGCGCACGGTCGTTCTCTCCGACATCCCCGATGTGCGGGTCACGTTCGCCACGCCGGTCGCGGTGACCAACGCCGATGTGGAACGTGTCCTCGAATCGTTGCTCGAGGCGCACGGCCTGATGCTCATTCCGAGCGGCACCGTGGCGCAGGTGCTTCCCACAGAGAAGTCGCAGTCGTCGGGCACACTGCGCACCGGATTTGCCTTCCCTGATCCGGCGCCGCTCGGGTTGGTGACGCAGCTCGTGCCACTGCAAAGCATCCGCGCAGACGAAGGCGCCGAAGCGTTGAAGGCCGTTGCCGCGAAGGGCGCACGCATCGAGACCGTTACGCGGTCGAATGCGCTGCTGATCACCGATCGCGGCAGCAACATGGCCCGCTACCTCGAACTGCTGCGCACGCTCGACAGTTCACCGGCCGGCGAGTCGGGGCTCCGCACCTATGTCGTGAATCTCAAGTACGCGTCGGCCGAAGACCTCGCTGGGGCGATCGGTCAGCTGTTCGGCGTGCAGGTGGCGAACGCGAACATCGGCTCGCTGGCGGACCGTTCGCTCACGCGCGCGCTCGACAGCTTCCGCACCCGAGAGTCGGATACGTTCCGCACGCGCAACAGCGGCATGCCCAACACTGGCGCGGCAAGCACTAGTGCGAACAACACGGCTGCCGCCGTGACGCCGCGCGACTCCGCCGCCGGTCTGCTGGTGGGGCGCACCACCGTCGTCGCCAACGCGCCGACTAACGCGCTCGTGATCCGGACGGCACCGCCCAACTTCCCCATGCTCCGCGAAACGATCGACGCGCTCGACGTGCGGCCGGCGCAGGTGCTCTTCGAAGTGACCATTGCCGAGATCGCGCTGGGGCGCGGATTCGAATTCGGCGTGGACTGGGGGGCGGTGAACCGTGGCGGCGATGTGCGGGGACAGTTCGGCAATCCCGAGATCCCCGATACCGGCTCGACGTCGGCGCTGTTGCGACTGGTGCGCCTCGACGGCACGGGCGTGCGGGCCTTGCTGCGCGCCATCGCGTCGACCAGCAAGGTGCAGGTGCTCTCCACGCCGGAAATCGTCGCGGTGAACAATCGTGAAGCGACGATTCTGGTTGGCAACAAGGTGCCGTTCATTGCCAGCACGCGGCTCGGCAACGACGTGTCGATCGACCGCGCCGTACAGTACCAGGACGTGGGCACCAAGCTGTCCATTCTGCCCACGATCAACGATGACGGGTACGTGTCCGTGCAGCTGCTGCAGGAAGTGAGTTCGCTCACGCCGCAGACGGTGTCGGCCGCGCTGAGTGCCCCGGTCATCTCTACGCGCGAAGCCAGCACACGCGCCATTCTGCGCGATGGGCAGACGGTCGTGATTGCGGGCCTCATTGGCGACACGCGGCAGGTGCAGGACCAGGGCATTCCGCTGCTCAAGGACATTCCCTTCGCGGGGGCGCTGTTTCGCCGGCAATCCACCACGCGGCAGCGTACGGAACTGGCGATCTTCGTGACGCCGTACGTCGTACGCTCCGATGCGGACGCCGACACCATTCGCGAGCGCATCCGCAAGCGCATGGAGGAGAAGTCGCCCGGTGCCCTGGACGACACACCGGTCAAGCGACCGCCGTCGCACTGAGTCCGCCATGAGCGACGCGCGCGAACTCCGTGTAGCGGCGAGCGAGCCGCTGGCCCGCCGCTTTCCGGCACGCTGGCTCGAAGAGCACGCCGTGCTGCCGCTCGGCGTCACCGACGATGTGGCGCGCGTCGCGGCAGACGGCACGCCCGCCCCGCACGTCCTCGATGCACTCGAGCGCACGCTCGGGGCTCGGGTACAGCTGGTGGCCGCCGGGGCCGGGGACATTCGTGCCGCCCTCGTGGCAGCTCCACGCAGCACCGATCACGCGGCTACGCGATCGCTTGATGGCGACAGCGTCGAATCGCTCGACGACTTGCGCGCCCTCGCGAGCCGTGAACCCGTGGTGCAGGTCGTGAACGCCATGCTCGCAGAGGCGATGCGCGCGAAGGCCAGTGACGTGCACGTGGAGTCGACCACCGACGGCGTGCGCATCCGGATGCGGCTCGACGGGGTGCTCCGTGACGCCCAGCAACTCGGTGTCGAGTTTCGTGCGGCGGTCGTGTCGCGCATCAAGGTGTTGGCGGGGCTCGACATTGCCGAGCGCCGCTTGCCGCAAGATGGTCGTGCCCGCGTTCGTGTTGGTCAACGCGAGCTGGATGTGCGTGTGTCCACGCTCCCCGCGCTGCACGGCGAGAGCATCGTGCTGCGCCTGCTCGATGGTGGCAACGCGGCACAACCGCAGGCGCTTGATGCACTCGGCCTGGATGCACCAGTCGCCGACGCCCTGCGCGGGCTGTTGCAGCGCAGCAGCGGGCTCGTACTCGTCACCGGCCCCACCGGCTCGGGCAAGACCACCACACTGTACGCCGCGCTGCGCGAACGCAGTGCGCCCGGCGTGAAGGTGGTGACGGTGGAAGATCCGGTGGAGTACCGGCTCGATGGTGTGGTGCAACTGCCGGTGAATGCGCGCGCGGGGTTCGGTTTTGCCGAGGCGTTGCGCGCCATTTTGCGCCACGATCCTGATGTGATTCTCGTGGGCGAAATGCGCGACGCCGAGACCGCCGAGATCGCGGTGCGCGCGGCGCTCACGGGGCACCTCGTGCTGAGCACCGTGCACACCACCGATGCCATTGGTGCGCTGGCGCGGCTGCGCGACATGGGCGTGCCGCCGTATCTGCTCACGGCCACGTTGCAGGGTGTGCTCGCGCAGCGCTTGGTGCGGCGTATCTGTGACCGCTGCGGCGAGTGGCGCCCCGTAACGGATGGCGAGCGCGCCTTGCTGGGCGGTGACGTGCTGACCACCGCGCGCTCGGGGCATGGCTGCGACGACTGTTCGGGCACCGGCTATCACGGCCGTCAGGCGATCACGGAGCTGGTGGTGATGACCGATACCTTGCGCGAGGCCTTTGCGCGTGGGGAGAGCGCGGGCGCGCTGCGTGCGATGGCCCGTGCCCAGGGTGTGGCGTCGCTGCGCGATGATGGCCTGCGGCTCGTGCGTGCGGGCGGTACGACAGTCGCCGAGCTGGCGCGGGTGCTGAGTGCGGGAGAAGACGGATGACGTGGCGCTATCGCGCGGCGGATGCCGCCGGCCGCGAAGTCGCGGGGGACGTGCGGGCGGCGACGGCGGCCGAGGCGCTCTCTCAGCTGCGTGAGCAATCGCTGTGGGTCATCGAGCTGCTGCCGGTGGGCGCCGCGACGACCGCGCCGGGCGACGCCAGCGCCGCCGGTCCGGGGTGGCAGGCGCGCGTCACCGCCGACGTCGGCACACGGTGGGCGCAATGGTCCGGACAGGACATGGAAGCGCTCGCGGTCCTCACCCGCGTGGTGGCGACACTGCTGGCGGCGGGGGTGCCGGCGGAGCGGGCGCTCGACTTTGCGTCAAGCGAGAGCCGCGAGGGGAACGACGGCGGCGCCGCGGGCGTGGCGTCGCGGAAGTGGCGCGAGTCCTTTGCTGCGGTACAGCAGCGCGTGCGCAATGGCGTCCCCATGTCGGAGGCGATGGCGCAGGAGTCGGGGCTGCCGCCGGAGTTCGCACCCTCGGTCGCGGCCGCCGAGGCCAGCGGCACGTTATCGCAAACGTTTCAGCGGCTGGCGGAGGTACTGGAACGCCGCGCTCAAGTGGCCGCGCGGGTGCGTGGGGCGTTGGTCTACCCGCTGGTCCTGGCGATGTCGTCGACCGTAGGGACGCTGGTGATGCTGTTGGTGGTTGTTCCGCGCTTCGCGACGCTCCTGAGCGACACCGGCCAGGCGCTCCCGCTCTCCACCCGCATGCTGCTGGCGCTGAGCGTCTTTCTCATGAGGGGCGGCTGGTTGGTCTTCCCTGCCCTTGTGGTAGCCCTGGTGGCCTTCCAGCGCCGGCTGCGGGACCCTGAGCGGCGGCTGGCGTGGGATGCCCGGCGCCTGACCTGGCCGGTGCTCGGCGCCTTTGAACGGCAGCGGGATGCCGCGCGGTATCTTGGCACGCTCGCGCTGGCGCTGGACGCGGGGGTCTCGCTGTTGCGAGGTATGTCACTGGCGCGGGGGACGGTGCACAATCGCGCCTACGCGGCGCGGCTGACGCCGGCGGAGGCGCGCGTCCGCGATGGGGCGGCGCTTTCGGAGGCGCTGACCGGGGAGCTGCCGCCGTTGGCGCAGCAACTTTTGCAGGCCGGCGAATCGGGGGGGGCGCTGGCGCCGTTGGCAACCCGGGCTGCCGAGGCGGCGGACGAGGCGGCCGAACGCCAGCTGGGGCGCCTGGTAGCGCTGATCGAGCCGGCCATGATCCTCGGATTCGGCGCCGTCGTCGCGCTGGTGGCCATTGCGTTGCTGCAGGCGATTTATGGCCTTAACGCCGGGGCCTTGTAGACGCTCTATAGAGTGGCGTTGCCGGCGGCCCGCTGCGGCGTCTCCCCCGAGACGTGTCCCGAGGGGGAGCTCCGGAGTAGCGTTTCATGGAGGGAACACCGCCTCACACCGTGTGACGTGGCGCACCTCCTGGAACATAACGATTGCGCCTCGTTCATTGACAGAACGGTTTATCCCGCAAAACATTTATTCCATGACGATCTTGAGCGAGCGGGAGCAGGAGGGCACGGCCACCGTGTCCGAGGCGGCGCCAAGTCGCCGTCGGTTCTTTGCCATGGGCACCGGAGCGGTAGCAGCACTTGCCGCCGGGAAGGCCCTGTCTGCACAACCGCCCCGAACGGGAGGCGGACGCACCGCTCCGCTTCCGGCCGGTACTGTCGCTGGCGCCGATGTCTCGCTGACATGGCGTGATCCGGTGCTCCGCCTCGTGCGCCGCACGACCATGGGGCTCTCCCCGGAAGAAGTCACGCGCGCGCGTCAATTGGGCTACAGCGGCTACCTCGAGTACCAGCTCAACTGGTCGGCGATCGACGACAGCGCGGTCGATCAACTCGTCGCTACTCGTCTGCCCATGCTGGCCATGACGGGCGCCGTCCTGCAGACGCAGGGCACGGACGAAGTCAGGGAGCAGCTGGCCGACGCCACGTGGTATCGCGCGCTGTTCTCGCGCCGTCAGTTGCATGAGCGCATGGTGGAGTTCTGGACGGACCACTTCAGCGTCGACATTGAGGTGTTTGGCGTCGGTTTCAACAAGATCCTCGACGACCGCGACGTCATCCGTCGTCATGCCATGGGGAACTTCCGCGATCTGCTCATGGCGTCGGCGCAAAGCGCGGCGATGCTGAACTATCTGAACCAGAACACCAGCCGTACCCCGACACCCAACCAGAACTACGCCCGCGAGATCATGGAGCTGCACACCCTCGGGGTGGACGGCGGCTACACGCAAACGGACGTGGCGGAACTCTCGCGGATTTTGACGGGATGGAGCACGATTGGCGACGGCTCGTTCCTGTGGCGTCGTGGCAACCACGATATTCGCGCCAAGACCTTTATGGGGCGTGCGTTCCCCGCCATGACCACCACCGCGACGGACGCGGCGATGAAGGGCGAAGGCGACTTGGCCATCCAGATGTTGCTCGATCATCCGAGCACGGCGCGGTACATCAGCGCGAAAATGGCGGCGTGGCTGCTGGCGTATACCCCACCGGCCGCCGTCATCGACGCGACGGCGGCCACGTACACCCGCACGCGCGGCGACATCCGTGAGATGATCCGTACCATTCTCACGAGCAAGAACCTTGCGGCGGCGCCTGCCAAGTACAAGCGGCCGTTCCATCTGGCGGTCTCGGCCATGCGCGCGCTCGGCACGACGCCGCTCACGGCGCCGAACATCCGCAATGCGCGCCGCACGCACGACGGGATGGGGCAGCCGCTCTTCAAGTGGGACCAGCCCGATGGGTACCCCGATAGTGTGGCGTGGTGGAGCGGACTGGTGCTCTCGCGGTGGACCTACGCGCAGTATTTGTCCGCACAGACCTCGACCACGACCTATCGGACGGACTCGATGCTGTTCCGCGCCGCCGATAACGCCGAAGGGGTCATGCAGCAGATCAACACGCGGCTGTTCGCAGGGGAAATGTCGGCACAGCTCCGTTCGTCGCTGCTGAGCTACCTGCGCGGCGCCGCCTACAGCGATGCGCGCGTGCGTGAAACGTTGTCGCTCGCGATGAGCGCCAACGAGTTCCAGTGGTACTGATGGTCCCGATGCTCCCGTACGTGACACGGCTGACAGGCTCACTTCACCGGCAACTGCCCGCATGAGCGACGAAACACTCGATACCGGATGTCAGGAATACCAGACGCTGGCACGCCGTGACTTTCTCTCGATGGCGAGTGGCATAGGCGTCGCGGCACTCGTGCCCACGTGGTTGCCGCAGGTGGTACTGGCGCAATCATCGAACTCGACGCGCGACATCGTCGTATCGGTATTTCTGAGCGGCGGCACCGACGGTATGTCGATGGTGGTGCCGTTCGGCGATCCCGACTACTACACGGGACGCCCCAACATCAACATCCCGCGTCCCGACGCGGCGGTGGGGACGGCCAATCGCGCCACGAACCTCGACGGCTTCTTCGGCTTCTCCCCGGGCATGGCGCCGTTGTTTCCGGCGTATCAGACCGGCGATCTGCTGGTGGCGCATGCCACCGGCTCAGTCGACAACTCGCGTTCGCACTTCGATGCGCAACGATACATGGAGGTGGGGAAGCCGCGTGACTTGAACGTGGCGGGCGGATGGCTGGGGCGCCTTTTGGCGACGAGCACGCCGCTGCGTTCCGACGCTCCGCTGCGGGCGCTCAGCTTCACCGGCGGCTTGCCCAAGACGCTCGAGCTGGGTCCCAAGGCGCTCCCCATTCCCAATCCGAACTCGTTCACCGTTGGCGGGGCCGCCGCAACGGCCAGTGCCCGCACCCAGTGGCTGGCGCAGAATTATCAGGGATCCAGCAATCCCGTTGCTGCGAACGCGCTCGATTCAACGAACACGATCGCCCTGCTCCAGAGCATCAATTTTGCCGGCTATCGCACCGAAAACGGTGCGGTGTATCCGACCTCGGGCTTTGGCAACGTGCTGCGCTCGACGGCGGCGCTCATCAAGGCCAACGTGGGCGTCGAAGCCATTCATACGTTCCGGGGCGGCTGGGACACGCACTCCAATCAGGGTAACGTCCCGGGTATGGACGGTCAGGGCATGCACAACAACATGCTCGACCTGGCCAACTCACTCGCGGCGTTCCACGCCGACGTCATTCAGGGCACCACCGCCTACGGCGTCACCGTCGTGGTGATCTCGGAGTTCGGCCGCAACGCGCGTGAAAACGGCGACCGTGGCACCGATCATGGCCGTGGCAACGTGGCGTTCGCCATGGGCCGCAAGATCAACGGCGGCCGCGTCCTCACCAACGGCTGGCCCGGCCTCGCGCGCGAAGTGCTCGAGTCTGGCCAGGACCTGCGCGTGACGCTCGATCACCGCGACATTCTGTCGGAGATCGTGCAGAACCGGCTCGGCAATCCAAATCTGGGTGTCATCTTCCCGGATTACACGCCGCGATTCCGAAACGTCACCAAGGCGTAGCCGTTCACGTGGAGAAACGCGCCGTGCTCTGTAGGAGCACGGCGCGTTTTCCGTTTGTGGTCAGTTGCGAGGAGAGGGCCGACATCGCTAGGCTCCCCACATGCCTTCGCGTATGTATCGAGCATCGCTGCTCTGGGTCTCGTTGCTGTTCGCCGCCGGCTGCAGCGAGCGGCCGGTGGAAGTCACGCCGGATCTGCGGTTGACGTCGCTGACCGTGTCGCCGGCCTCCGTGAACTTGCCCGCCGGTGAACGAGCGCCGTTGCGCGCCGAAGGGCGTGACGCAACCGGTGCGCTGGTCACATCGCCCGCGTTGACGTGGCGAAGTGATGCGCCCGCCGTGGCAACGGTAGACGCCAAGGGCCTCGTGCTCGGCGTCGCGCCCGGTGTGGCACGCATTACCGCCAATGCCACGGGTAACGCCGGCCCGCTCTCGGCGCTGGTTACCGTTTCGGTGACCGCCACCTCCCCTGGCATTACGCAGTGGCGCACGGCCCGCAGTGGGGTGTCCGACGTCACCTTTCTCGCGGTGTGGGACGACGGCGCCGGCACCACGTACGCCGGCGGCCAGAACGGTGGGCTGCTCCGTTCGCGCAATGACGGCCCATGGGAAATCGTGCCGCTCGGCACCACCGAAACCATCGTCGGCATCTGGGGAAGTTCTCCCGCCGATGTCTGGCTGGTGGGTTCGGGCGGACTCATTCTCCGCGGCGCGGGCAGCAGCTTTACCCGTGTGAACAGCGGCACGACCGCCACGCTGCTCGAGGTGTGGGGGCTGTCGGCGACCGATGTGTTCATCTCGGGGGAGCGGGGTACGATCCTGCGCTGGGACGGCGTCGCCATGCAGTCCATGACGAGCGGCGTGACGGATGAACTCTGGGGGCTGTGGGGGGCCAACAGTACGACGGTCTTCGCGGCGGGAAACAACGGCACCATCGTGCGCTGGAACGGCAGCACATGGACGCGGCAAACCATCCCCAACGCCGTCCCGTTTTTCGACATTTGGGGCACCAGCGCCGGCAACGTGTTCGCCGTGGGCGTCGAAGGCGGCATTGTGCGTTTTGACGGCGTCGAGTGGCGCCGCATGGAGTCGCCGGGCACGGCCAATCTCTTTGCGCTCCGCGGCCGCGCCTTCAACGATGTCTACGCCGTCGGCAACAGCGGCGCGACCTACCACTTCGACGGCAGTTCGTGGCGCGCGTTGTCCATTGGCATCGGGTCGAATTTGCGCGCCATCGCTCAGCGGCAGGATGGGTCGCTACGGCTGGCCGGCTGGTACGGGACCGTGCTCACGCTGCGCGGCAGTGGCAGCGCGGCCGAGGTGACGGTGGACAACAACGATCCGCCGCTGCTGTCGGTGTATGGCGCGTCACCGGGACCGATGTTCGCGGTAGGGTTCGGCGGGACGGTGTTGCGTCGTACCGGCAGCGCGTGGGTGCCGGAGCGTGTGCCGTCGTCGAACGACCTCTACGGCATCAGTGGCAATGGGGCCACCGACATCGTCGCGGTGGGCGATACGGGGAGTATTCTGCGCTTCAACGGCAGCACATGGCGCGTCGACAACTCCCCCACCCGCGCGGTGCTTCGCAGCGTGTGGAGCGGCGGCGGACAGCATGTCATCGTGGGTGAGCGCGGGACCATTCTGCGGAACAACGGCACGGGGTGGACGCCGCAGCAGAGCGGCACCCTTCGGTTCCTGCGCGCGGCGTGGGGAACCGACCCGTCCAACCTGTTTGTGGTTGGCGACTCCGGGACGGTGCTGCGCTTCGACGGCGGTCGCTGGCAGGCCATGCCGGCGCCGACGCAGAGCCGCCTGCGCGCCATCTGGGGGAGCGCGGGCAACGATGTCTTCGCGGTGGGCGACAGCGGCACGGCGCTGCGCTTTGACGGGGTGTCGTGGCAGGCGCTCCCCACGCCCACACCGCGTGATCTGCGGGCGCTTTGGGGGCGCGGGCCCACCGAGGTGTACGCGGTGGGCGACAGCGGCACGGTGGTGCGCTACGACGGCGTGGCGTGGCGTCCGGTGCCGTCGACCTGGCGCAGCATTATCTACGCGCTGTTTGGGGTGCCGGGGAGCACTGGGGTGGCGGCGGTGGGCGACGCGGGGCGGATTTTCGAATCGGAGCCGGTGGGGCGGTAACGCGGCGTGGTCGGGGTCGGGGTCGGGGTGGCGGGTGGGGGTCTGGGTACTGCCACTACAGTCGGGGCACAGCCACCACGGTCGGGGCACTGCTACGACAGTCGGGGTCTCAACACAGTCGGGGTCCCGGTCGGGTCGCGCGCTGCGCTGCGCTCGCGCGTCGGGGTCGGGGTCGGGGTCGGGGTCGGGGTCGGGGTCGGGGTCGGGGTCGGGGTCGGGGTCGGGGTCGGGGTCGGGGTCGGGGTCGGGGTCGGGGTCGGGGTCGGGGTCGGGGTCGGGGTCGGGGACAAAATGTCGGGGCTGCCCCGACCAAGACCGCGACAGTTTAGCCCCGACGCGCGAGCGCAGCGTAGCGCGCGACCCGACCGGGACCCCGGCCGTTTGTAGACCCCGACTGTGGTGGCTGTGCCCCGACCGTCGTGGCTGTGCCCCGACTGTGGTGGCAGTACCCAGACCCCCACCCGCCACCCCGACCCCGACCCCGACCCAAGAGCGCAGAGCCCTAGCGATAGACCAAGAGGAAGCGCTCCAGCTGCGCGAGATGGTGGTCCCCATGCCACGCGTACATGGCGGCGACTTGGTCGAGTGACATGGCGCCGTTCTCGGGGTGCATGATGGTGCGCGAGAACTGCTCGGCCGTCATCGACTGCAGTACGCTGTGCAGCCGGATGTGCGTGGCAGCGAAGAGGGCGACCGAGACGTGGGGCGAAAGGGTCGTGTCCGCCAGCGTTGCCCAAGCGTCCTGATCGTAGGGCTTGATCGTGGGGTGGTCTTCGGTGAGCCCCAGTTTGACGCGGAGGAACGCGTTCATATGGCTGTCGGCCATGTGGTGCACGAGCTGGCGCACAGTCCATCCGCCGGCGCGGTAGGGCGCGTCGAAGTCGTGCTCCTCCAGACCGTCGAGCACGGCGGTGAGGCGGCTGGGCTGGGCGCCGAGACGGGCAATGTGTGCGGCGCGTTCGGCGGCCGAGTAGGCATCACGGCGGGCGAAGCGGCCAATGGGGTAGCTGGGATCGATTTGGTCGGCAGTCATACCCGGAAAATACGCGCTCGGGGTGGGGCACGACGCGGCGCGCCACCGCGCGACCGGCGGAGTGCCGGTCGCACGATGGCGACTCCGACGAATGGCTCAGGCTACCGGGCTGCGCCCACGGAAAGACCGGTAGATGAAGAGCAACACGACCGCGCCGACGATGGCCGCGATGAGGCCGGCGGCTTCGCCGGGCTGATACCAGCCCACCGCGCGCCCCAGGAAGGTGCCCAGCATGGCGCCGGCCACACCCAGCAACATGGTGATGATGATGCCGCCCGGATCACGGCCGGGCATGATCGCCTTGGCGAGCGCGCCGGCGATGAGACCGATAAGGGCTGTCCACAGCAGTGACATGGTCAAACTCCGTTGGTGGGAACGAGGCATACGTCACGTTCGGGCGCACGCCACTACCCCCATGGAAGCAGGTACGGTGCCACGCGCCCCGTCACCCACCTCACGATGTCGCTCCATGCCGCTCCATGTTGCGGTAACGCCTTCCGTGCAGCCGTGACCGGGCATAGCATTGCCCTGTCTATCCTGCCTTGCTCACTCCGATGCTGGAGCTCCGCACCATGCTGTCGCTCTTCCCCGGGCGTCCTCTCCCCCGCACCCGGTCGTACCG
>JAAVWC010000037.1 GCA_023910675.1 Gemmatimonas sp. | reverse complement strand
TTCGTGAAGGCATTCGCCTGCCCATGTTTGAACGCTGAGCCGGTATTCATGCTGTCGAGTCGGTATCGCCCGTATCACGTTCCGATCTTCCTCGCCAAGTACGCCTGGTTGCGACTCCGTCGTCGCCCGGTGTTGCTCAACTTCGAAGTCACGATGCGCTGCAATGCGCGCTGCAATTTCTGCGACTACTGGCAGACGCCCAGCAGCGAGAAGCAGCGGGAATGGGCGGACTTCGCACAGATTGCCAAACACTTCAGCCCGATGCTCGTCACCTTCACTGGTGGCGAGCCCACCTTGCGTCGGGACCTAGAAGACATCGTGCGTGCGGTGCGTACGTCCGTGCGATACACGTACGTGCAGCTGATCACGCACGCGGGGATGCTTTCGGTCGAGCGTGCGCAGTCGCTCTGGGATGCCGGCGTCGACCAGTTCAACATCTCGCTGGACTACCTCGACGGGCGACACGATACGGCTCGCGGCATTCCCGGGCTGACGGAGAAGATTCTCACGTTGGTGCCGCAGATGCGGAAAGCCGGCATTGGTGGCGTGCGGTTCAACACGGTCATCAAGAACGACAACCTCGATCAGCTCATGCCGATTGTCGAGAAGGCGGCGGCGATGGGCAGCGGGGTCAACTTCTCGGTGTACACGGCTCTGAAGAACGGCAACGAGGCGCACCTGCTGCAGGATGGGAATCCGGATGACGTACAGCGCGTCGTCGACGCGTTACTGGCCTACAAGCGAAGGCGAGCCGGCGTGATCACGAACTCGGATTACTATCTCGAGCAGATTCCGCGCTATGTGCGTGGCGAGATGACCGAACCATGCCAGAGCGGGTCGACGACCATTCACATCGATCCGCAGGGGCAGGTGCGGCGCTGTCCCGATTTCAAGCCGGATGGCCCCTGGGAATCGTATCGGGGCTATGCGCCCATCGACTGCAACGCCTGCTTCTATGCCTGTCGTGGTGAGGCGCAGGCGCCGTTGCGTCTCGCATCGCGTGTGCGCGACGTCATGGCCACGGTGACACCGAGTGAATGAGCGTGCGCCGGCGATGACCATCCCTACGACTCTTTTCGTCAACGCGGCGCAGACCGTGACGTGCGCCGGTCCGGGGCGCGCCCGTCGCGGCGCGGAAATGCGCGAGGCCGGAGTGTGCAGCGGTGTAGGGCTCGCCGTGGAAGGCGCGCGCATCGTGGCCGTTGCCCCCGATGAGGAACTGCGGCAGCGGTACGCCGGCGCCAGTGAGGTCGACTGCCAGCGCGGCCTGTTGGCGCCCGGCTTCGTGGATTCGCACACGCATGCGGTGTTCGGGGCGCCGCGTTATGCCGAGCACGAACTCCGTGCCACCGGTGTCCCGTACATGGAGATCGCGCGGCAGGGCGGGGGCATTCACAGCTCCGTGCGCGATCTGCGGGCGCGGAGCGACGAGGAGCTGTTCGCACTGGCCGTGCCGCGCCTGGCCCGACTCGCCGCCGGGGGGGTGACGACGCTTGAGGTCAAATCGGGGTACGGGTTGTCGGTGCACGATGAACTCCGCTCGCTGCGCGTCATCAAGCGGCTCGCGGACGCGGGGCCGCTGCGGGTCGTGCCGACCTGTCTGGCCGCACATGAGATCCCCCTCGAGTATCGGGAACGCACGAACGGCGGTGATGAATGGATCTCCGCCATCTGCGAGGATCTGTATCCGGTGGTGCAGCGTGAGCAGTTGGCGGTCTTCGCTGATGTGTTCTGCGAGCCTGGTGTTTACGGCGTGGACGCTTCGCGCCGAGTCTTGGAGGGGGGACGACGATATGGGCTGCGTCCCAAGCTCCACGCGGATGAACTGCATGATGGGGGGGCGGCCGTCCTCGCCGCCGCTCTTGGCGCGGTGAGCGCGGACCATCTCGCGGCGGTCTCGCCGGCCGGCGTGGCCGCGTTGGCCGGCAGTAGTACCGTCGCCACGGCCCTGCCGGCCACGATGCTCTTTCTCGGCACGGGCCGCCAGGCCCCTGTGCGCGCCCTGATCGAGGCGGGGGCGGCGGTTGCCCTTGCCAGCGATTTCAACCCCGGTACGTCGCCATTGCAGGCCTTCCCGCTGGTGCTCACGCTGGCTGTCAGCGAACTCCGGATGCTCGCCGCCGAGGCGTGGATCGCGGCGACCGTCAACGGGGCGGCGGCGCTGGGGCTCGCCAACGAGACGGGGCAGCTCGCCGTTGGGTATCGGGCCGACATCGCGCTCCATGCGGTGGACGATTACCGAGCGTTGCCTTACTGGTTTGGCGAGCGTCTCTGTTTCGGGTCGTGGAGCGGCGGCCGTGCTTGTCACGTGACGCCTTGAGCCGTAGATAGCTCAGACGTTCGCGCGGCCGCGTTCCGGCTGCGACCATTCCCTGCCTTCTGGAGCTCGACTCGAATTCATGTCCAACGCCGCGAAGCATCGAAAAAAAGCGGCTGAGTTCGAACAGCTCAAGCAGATCGACCGCGCGATCGCCTCGTACGTCAAGGCGATCGAGGAGAGCGAGTCGGTCGGCGAGGATGTTGATGTCGCCCTGTACAACAAAGTGGGCGACCTGGCGCTCCGGCAGGGACGGGTGCCGGACGCGATTACCTATTACGAACGGGCCGTCGAGCACTACGCGACGTCCGGCCTCTTCAACAACGCCATCGCCCTCTGCAACAAGATCCTCCGCAACGCGCCGGGCCGCGCCAACGTGTATTTCACGCTGGGGCGGATCTCCGCCCGCAAGGGGCTCCGCGGCGATGCGACCCGCAATTTCCTCGAGTACGCCTCGCGGATGCAGCAGGATGGCCGCATCGAAGAGGGGATTCGGGCGTTGGCCGAAGTTCTGGACCTCATGCCCGAGCTCAATGATGTCCGGACCATGGTCGAAGACCTCGCGACCCGGTCCGGGATTGCGTTGCCGCGCCGGAAAACGCCGCTTCGGACGGACCGGGTGCCTACGCCAGTCGACAGCCCGGCGTTCCGCGATCAGAAGTCGCAGAACTTGGTGTTCCTGGACGTCGACTACGCCGAGGACTCGCGTCGTACGCCCGCGGCCAGCACGCGCGTGCCAACACGTCCGCCTATGGAGGTGGTCCCCACGACTGCCATCATCACGCCTCTTTCGGCCGCGCTGATCACCGCCCCGAACGGCGAGGACATCGAGCGTGTGGCCCCGGCGTCGGTCGACGGACTCGAAGCGAATGGCGCGTTCGTGGATGAGGCGCTCACGCCCCTGCTCGATGGCGTCACGCCCGACGAGGAGGTGCGGACGGTCGTTGATGTCGATCCCGACCTTCAGGTGGAAGCAATCACCTGGGGCGCACCGCCGTTGAGCGACGTGGAGACGCCGCCGCTCGACGAAGTGACGCCCGAGGACTTCCGCGATTCCACAAACGATCCGGCCGTCGTGCGGGCGATCTACACGCAACCCCCGTCCTTCGTGCCGACGGTGGTGCCCGATGCGAATATCGTGGCCGATGATCTCGTGCTCGAGCGCCTGGACGTGGAATCGGTGCCTGAGCTCGATGCCGCGATTGCCGCCGGTCACGAAGTGGTCGAGCAGGCGCAGGCAGCGGAACGGTTGGGCACGCCCACGCCCATGGTCTTGACGCCGATCGTGCCCATGACGCCCGTCGACGTCGCCGATGTGACGGACGTCGAAGAGATGGTGGAGCTGGACGATTTCGAGCCGGTACCCCTTGAGACGGTGCTGCCGCCCGTTGCGCTCCCGTCGGCCGCCTTGCTCGTCGAAATCGATGAGGTCGAGGAACTGCTCGAGCCGTATCGCCCACCGTTCCGCATTGACCCGCACGATTTCATTCTGCCGGGCGAACTGCCGCCGTTGCTGCTCGACGACGAATTCATCGATGCGGGATTGAGCCGTGCGTCACTCATGTCGCCCGCTCGCGTCGCCGAGGTGGCCGCGGTCGACGTGGCGGACGATGGGGGGGGGAGCCCCGCCCTCGGGGTTGGCGCGATACCGCGCGCAGATCTCCAGTCGGCGTTGCCGGAAGTAACGCCCGTCGAGGCTGCGGAGTCTTCCGTTCTCAACGGACACCGGGGTGTGGAGGCCGTCGACGACGCTGCGATAGTGTCGCCCGCGACGCTTGCGTCGGTCGACCGTGCCGACGACGACGCGGACGAGGTCGGGATTGTCGCAGACGACGAGGCGGACGCAGTCGACGACTCGGTGTTCGATGCCGAGGAGGAGATGGCCTCGCGCCGTGCCGTCAGTGTCACTCCGGCCCTTCCGATTGCGGCCGTCGCGGAGGCCGCTACGAGTGTCGCGACGTCCCGTCGTGACTCGCTGCGGGCCGCGGTCGCCCGATTGCCGCAGAATTGGTTGTTGCGTCGCCGGCTCGCGGAGGCCCTGTTCGAGGCCGGCGAACGGGACGCGGCGTTGGCGGAACTGGAGACGGCGCAGACCGGTCTCGTCAACGACGGGGAGTTCGCAGCGGCCTCGGATATTGCGGACGAACTCGTGCATGTCAGTCCGGACCGTGTGCCGTACCACCAGAAACGGGTGGAGCTGGCGGTCCGGGCAAATGATCGGCAGCGGCTGCGATTTGCGTATCTCGATTTGGCCGACGCGTTGGTGCGCATGGCCGAAGACGGTCGCGCGCGGGCCGTCTTCGCCCGGGTGCTGGAGATCGACCCGCACGACGACCGCGCGCGGGCGGCGCTGGGGGCCGCCGCTCCGCCGCCGCCGCCGCCGCCGGCGCCTCGTCCGGACGATAACTTCGTCGACCTTGCGGACTGGCTCCGCGACGACGACAAACCGGTGGATACCCGCATGCGCATGCGGGAGCCGGCCATCAGCGGCGACGAGCAGGCGGATTTTGAATCCCTCCTCAGGCACTTCAAGGAGGGGGTCTCGCGTTCACTCGGAGAGGACGATTTCGAGAGCCATTACGACCTTGGCGTGGCATACAAGGAAATGGGGCTCCTCGACGACGCGATCGCCGAATTCCAGAAGGCTCTGAGAAGTCGCGCGCACAGACTACCGGCGTACGAGGCTTTGGGGCAATGTTTCGTGGAGCAGGGAAGATTCCAAGTGGCCGCGACGGTCCTGACGCGGGCGCTCCATGAACCGGGGCTGGATGACGACCAGCGTGTTGGCGTCCTCTATCTCCTCGCATATTCGTGCGAGGCCCTGCAGCGCAGGGACGAGGCCCGTAGCTATTTTCAGCGCGTGTACGCGACCGATATCAACTTCCGTGACGTAGCCGCCCGTCTGGCGGTACTCGAGCAGGCATCCCGATGACGCTTTCCACGCGGACCCCGTCCGCGCTGGCCGCGGCACTGCGGGACATCCAGGCTCCTGTCCTCACCGACCTCACGGCGGTGGGACAGGAGTTGTGGCGTATCGTCTCCGCGGACGTGCCGCTCGTCCAGAACGTGCAAGAGCACCTCATGGGGATGAAAGGCAAGCTCTTTCGCCCCACGCTGCTGTTACTTTCGTCGAGCGTCGAGGGGGCATCGCCCAAGAAGGCGATCACCTTTGCCGCCATCATCGAACTCATTCACCTCGCCACGCTCGTTCACGACGACGCCGTCGATCATTCCGTACTTCGTCGCGGCATGCCGACCCTGAATGCGCTGTTCAGCCATCAGGTCTCCGTGATTATGGGCGACTTCCTGTATCTGCGCGCACTTCGCGAACTCGTTACGATTGGCGATCTGGAGGCCATGCGGGCGATTACCTTCGCGTCGAACGAAATGACGCTGGGGGAGATCCGGCAGCTCGCGCAGTACGACGCCCTGTCGTTCAGCGAGTCGGACTACGAAACGCTCATTCGCGCCAAGACGGCGGCCTTGTTCATGGCCGCCTGTGACGTGGGCGCCCAGTGTGGCGCGCCGGCGCATCGTGCGGCGCTCACGCGCTTCGGTGAGCGGCTCGGCATGGCCTTCCAAGTTGCCGACGACCTGCTCGATTACACCGAGCAGCAGGAGATGACCGGCAAACCAAGCGGGCTCGACCTCAAGGAGCACAAGGTCACGCTGCCCCTCATCGCAGCGCTTCGAGAAATGCCCGATTCCTCGAGGAAGCGCGTCGACGCGTTGTTCGCGGCGTCCGAGCCGGATGACGAAGCGATCTCCGAAGTCGTGAACATCGTACGCGACCATGGCGGCCTCGACTACGCCCGCCGTCGTGCCGATCAGTACTCCCACGAAGCCGAAGCGGCGCTCTCCGAGCTTCCAGAGGGGCCGTCGAAGAATGCGTTGATGGATTCGATCGGATACGTGGTGGAGCGGCGCTGGTAATGGCCAAGGGACCGTCCAAGCACCGTCCGGTGTTTCATCTGCTCGTCTTGGCCTCCGGCTTTGTCAGCGGGGGGCTCCTCACGCAGGTGGCCCGCCGGTTTCTTCCGGCCGGCGCCGTCAAGGAGTTCCTCACGACCGGGGTTACCCCGGCGATCGGTCCACTTCCCGTGGACCTGGTTATATTGAAGTTTGCCGTTGGTCCAGTCGCCCTGGATGTCTCCCTGTTGAGCCTCCTCGGGGTATTGATCGCTTATCTCATCGCGCGGTCCCTCTTCTAGGAGCGTTTCCCATGGGTCTACAGAATTTCGGGTTTATGGAGATCATGATCATTCTGGTGATCGTGCTTCTCCTCTTCGGTGCCAAGCGCATTCCGGAGATCGCCGGCTCGCTCGGCAAGGGCATCAATGAGTTCAAACGCAATCTCAGCGATGCGCAGCGGCAGATCACCGAGGCCCCCCGTGCCGAGCAGCAGATCGCCCCGGGGACACCGGTAACCGCCGCTCGCGATGAAGAGCGGCCAGAGCCCAAGCGGTTGCTGCAGTAACCAATCGCTCCAGAACCGAAAGGCCCCCGCGAAAGTAACTCGCGGGGGCCTTTCGGTTTATCCTGATCAGACGACGTTCAGCTGTCCGATTGGCGGCGGAGCTGCGAGAGCACCTGCGTGCGACGGTCATCGACCTTGACGCTTTCGCGCAGGCCGGTGAGGAATTCGTCGACTTTCTGCTGACGCGCAGACTGTAGGAACTGCTGGCGCTGGATGGACTTTTCCGCTTCGAAGGCCTGGCGGTTCGCTTCCGTCCGCGTATCGACGCGCATCACGACCATGGCATCAACGGCCTTGAACGGGCCTGCAACCTGACCGACGGGCGCCGCGAACGCTGCGCCGATGGCCGGCGTGAACTGGCCCAATCCCGGGATCGCGTCGACACGAGCAAACGGCGTGGACTTCTCCACCGGCAGATTGCGCTGCGCGGCGGCCGCTTCGAGGCTGGCTGCCTTGGCCGCCTGCGCAAGCTGCTCGCCCATCGGCCGGAGCTTCTCAACGCGCTTGTCGCGGGCGAGACGGCGGCGAATGTCTTCTTTCACCTCCGACAACGCCTGCGGGCCTCCCTTCGCGATAGAGTCGAGACGCGCGAGGTAGTAGGCTTCCGGCGCGTCGAACAGGTCACTGGTTTCTCCCGGGCGAACCCCGGAGAAGGCCCAAGCACTCACGCTCGGCACATAGCGGCCGGCGAACGAGAGCGGCTCTTTTTCAATGACCGCCGCAGAGGCGGCCGTCAAGCCGAGCGTCTTGGCGGCCTCGTCGAAGGTCTTCGGATCTTCCTGGCTTCCCGCCTTCGCGGCCAGCGAGTCGGCTCGGCGGTCGGTGCGCGTTGCACTCGAATCACTCTGGGCGATGTTGACCAAGATGTGACGGAGATCGAGCGTGTCGCCCTTCTTTTCGTCGACGCGGATGATGTGCCAGCCGAACGGCGTGAGCACGGGCTGCGAGACTTCGCCGACCTTGAGCGCGTAGGCCGCGTCTTCGAATTTGGGCGTGAAGCGACCCTTCGGGCCCTTGCCGAGTGCACCGCCGTTCAATGCCGACACCGAGTCCGACGACGCACGCTTGGCGACGTCCTCGAACTTCGCACCGCCGGTAATTTCCGCCCGAAGCACCTCGATGCGCGACTTGGCCGCCATAGAGTCGGCTGCCGTGACGGCACGAGGGATGGTCAGGAGCGAAATCACCGCACGAGCCGGCTTCTCAAACCGCTTTTTGTTCCGTTCGAAGAACGCCGAGATCTCGGCGTCTGTGACGGTTACCGCCGTATCGGTAAGGGTATTGGTACCGAGCACGACATAACTCACCGTGGCACTGTCGTGACGGTCGCGATACGCCTGCCAGAGACGCTCGTCCGAGATATACGCACCGCTCGCAACCTGATCGAACAGCTTCTGCTTGGGGATTTCGTTGCGGTAGTATGCCTCGAGACCGGCCAGCATTCCCGACTGGCGGGCCATGGGGCTGCTGAGGAGCCGGATGTACTTCTGCATATCGAACTTGCCGTCCGTCTGCAAATCGGGCGACTGCATGGCCTGCGGTGGTGGCGCCATGCGTGCCGCTTGGAGGATTTCGTCGTCAGTAACAGTGATGCCCCGACGCTTGTATTCCTGTTGTAGCAGCAGATCCGTCACGAGTTCGTTGAACGCCCGCTCTTCGAGCTGCTGGCGCTCATCGAGCGTGATGGCGCTGCCGAGCTGCTGCTGGCGCTCCTGTTCGAGCGCGGTGACAGCGTTTTGCCACGTGGTGAGGAGAATCTCCTCGCCATTGACCGTGGCGATGGACGTGGTGGTGGTCACCGGAGCACGACCAGCCAAGCCCGAGGTTTCGTACAGCAGGAAGCTGCCAACGAACGCCACGATGAGGATGATCCAGATGTACTTCGCGGCGCTCCGCATCGATTGCAGCACGGGGCGTGACTCCTTCAGTCGGGAAAAACGGGCAAACAGAAAGGCACACGGACCTCGATGGAGACGGCCGTGTGCCGCAGAGTCCGGAAAGCTAGCCAGCGCCTTCGTCTAAAGGCAAGACACGACACGACTTCGCATCACCATAGCACGATTGACTTCCCGCGGGTTCCAAGCGAAGAATTCCAGCACTTCGCTTAACCCGCCTGCTAGACACCTGCCGGATGCCACCGGCGTGACGGGCGCGACGGCGCGGGATACCACCTTGAGGGCATCGCACGGATGAGCACTGCCGCCCGGATCGAAGAGCTCCGGAACAAGTTCGAGGAAAACCCGCGCCGCTACTTTGCGCCGCTGGCCAACGAGCTCCGGAAGGCCGGGGACTTGACGCAGGCGATCGCGCTGTGCCGCGAGCACCTGCCCAAACAGCCTGGGCACATGAGCGGGTACATCGTCTTCGGTCAGGCGCTCTACGAGCGCGGTGATCTGGACGAGGGACGTGTCGTGTTCGAGCAAGCGCTCGCACTCGACCCGGAGAATCTCATCGCGTTGCACCACTTGGGGCACATCGCGAAGCAGCGGGGCGACACTCAGCTGGCGCGCCGCTGGTACGAACGCGCACTTGAGACCGATCCGCGGAACGACGATATCGCGCACCAGCTGGCAGCGCTTGCGACGCCGGTGCGTCCGGTGGCGGCGGTTCCCACGCCGCCACCGGCAGCGCCCGTCGTAGCTGAGGACGTGTCGTTTCTGGATCTCGGTGTCATGCCGGCGCGGCGCGACCTCCGGGCGATCCCGACGCCGCCGTTCGCGACCAACGCGGTGGACGCCGCGCCCTTGGCGCCTACGCCGGACGCCGCGATGCGCGCCGTCGACTTCGACGTGGTGAACGAGACGCTCCGCAACCCTGTCGCGGAGTCGGTCGCCGACGCGATCGCCGCACCGAACGAACAGATGCCGAGTATCGGGGCTGCCGCACCGGAGCCGATCGATCTCAGCATTGATGACTTCGACACCCCGCCCACAACCTTTGTCGAGATGGCCGAACCGATCGTCGAGTGCAACGACGGACCGGTCGACCTCTCCGGTCAGGCGTTGGCTGATGATCCGTTCTCCTTTGGCGACGATGCGGAGGTCGCCGTCACGATCGTTTCGCCCGACGCGCTGCCCGAGCCCGCGGATCTCGCAGCGGATTTCGAGGAAGGGTTGGTGGCCGCCGCGTGGCCGGATACCTCCGAATTCACGGGACGTTTTCCGACGCCGCGTTCGCCGACGCCGGTGTTCGTCGACGTCACACCCGACGCGGTCGAAGCGTTCGGTCGGGAGCCGCAGGATCCGATCATCGCGCCGCTGCCAGAGCCGGAGCCGGAAGTGCTCGGCGAAGATGCTGATCTGGTGGCGTTGCCGGTGCTCTCCGTCGATGAATTGGAGGATGTCGCCAGCAACGCCGACCCGCGTGAAGAACTGCCGTGGATTGCCGCCGGCGTCACGCCTACCGAAGACGTGACCGCCATCCTTTATGCACTCGAAGAGGATGCGCGCGCGGTCGGAGAAGTCGACGATGTGTCGGTCTTCGCGCTGCCGGTACCTCAGGTATTGTTCGAGGTGGTCGACGAGGCGGCCGTGGAAGAAACGAGCTTCGTTGACGTGCTGCCCGCCAACGCGGACGAGGAGGCGCCCGAGGAGCCCGCGGCGCCGGCATTCGTCACCGAAACCATGGGGGAGTTGCTCGTCGCGCAGGGTTTCGTCGATCGCGCGGTGACGGTGTACGAGGAGCTGGTACGGCGTCGCCCGTACGATCCGGTCCTGTCCGCTCGCCTCGAGGAGCTGCGCGAGCAGCTCGAGCAGGCGGCACCGACGACCGTTTTCACGGCCCGCGAACGGTATGCGACGCTCGCTGCGCGCCGTGTGCCGCGTCGTACCCCGCCGCGCGCAGCCACGCCCGTGGCAACGGCCGCCATGACGCCCGCAATGTCGACCGCGATCCCGACGCCTATCCGCGCGGGAACGCCCATCCGGTCGGCCACACCCATCCGTTCCGCCACCCCGATGCGCTCGGCCACGCCTCTTGGCGTGCCCGCTCAGGACTCCTTGACCGCGCTGTTCGGGTCACAGTCGATGGCGCAAGACGATACGGCGGCGCAGGCGCTTGCCGACGCATTCTCGGCCACGCCGATGGACACGCAGGCCATGGCGCCGTCGGAGCGTTTTTTCGGGACGACGGACACGGGTCGTGAGGCCACCCCGGCGTACGGGACACCGCGTCAGTCCGCGCCCGTGACACCGGTCGCGCCGGTCGCGGAGCAGGGAGGGGAGTTCTCGTTTGATCGGTTCTTCCCGGACCCGGCTTCCACTGCGCAGCCACTCCCGCCTTCGGGCGAGCAGGCGGCGGTCGAGTCGGCGCCGCGTGCCGGCGATGATCTCGCACAGTTTTCCGCCTGGCTCAAGGGACTTGGTAACTCGTGATCGTCGGCCTGCTGAACGGCCCCAATCTGAATCTGCTCGGCACACGTGAGCCGTCCATTTATGGGACGGCCACGTTGCTGGAGATCGTCGCGCAGCTCCACACCGTGGCGGCCTCGCTCGACGTCGAATTGCGTGATGCGCAGAGCAACAGCGAGGGGGATCTCATCGACCAGGTGCATGCGTGGCGCGGGGGGGTCAGTGGCGTCGTGATCAACGCCGGCGCGTATACCCACACGAGTCTCGCCCTGCGCGACGCGTTCACGGCCACGAGTCTTCCCTTTGTCGAAGTGCACCTGTCCAACATTCACGCGCGTGAACCGGAACGACGTCACTCGATGTTGGCGAGTGCCGCGATCGGGATGGTGTGCGGTCTCGGGGCAGAGGGCTACGAATACGCCCTGCGGGGCCTCGTCCGGGCGTTGCGCGCGCGCACCTGAATGCGTAGCATCGCGCCATGCGCGACGATGCTCCCATTTTTCCAGACCGCCGTCCCCAGCGCCTGACCGCGCTTCGCGAATTGCTGGGGCGCGCGGACCTCGATGGTCTGCTGGTGACCTCCCTGCCGAGCATCCGGTACCTCACCGGTTTCTCGGGGAGCAGTGCCCTATGCCTTGTCACGGCGCTCGAGTGCGTGCTGCTCACGGATTTCCGGTATGAGACGCAGGTTGCGGACGAGGTCGGCGACGCCGCGACGGTACGAATCGAACCCACCAGCCTGTGGGCAGGATTGTGGCCTACGCTGACGTCACGCGCCGGCGTCGAACGGGTGGGCTTTGAGTCGGCGCATTTGCTCCATCGCGACTTCACCCGGTTGCTGGAGCAGGGCGGACGATGGCAGTGGCGCCCTACCAGCGAACTAGTCGAAACCCTGCGCGCCGTGAAGGATGAGGGGGAGATTGCGGCCATCGAACGGGCGGTGGCCATGGCAGAAGGGGCGCTCGAGCGCACGCTCACCGAGCTGAGCCCGGGGAAAACCGAGACCGCCATCGCGGGCCTGCTGGAGCGGAACCTCCGCGAGCAGGGCAGCGAAGCCTTTCCGTTTCCATCGATCGTGGCCTCCGGCCCACGTTCGGCGCTCCCGCATGCCCGCGCGGCCGAACGGGTGGTGTCGTCAGGTGATTTTGTGCTGCTCGACTTCGGGGCAGTTGCAGACGGGTACTGCTCGGACATTACGCGCACTGTCGTGCTCGGCCGGGCGTCGGAGGCCCAGCGGGCGTTCTACGAGGTCGTCCGGGAGGCCAATCAGCGTGCTTCGGGTGCGGTTCGGGCCGGAATGCAGGGGATGGCTGCAGATGCGGTCGCGAGAGACTACATTGCCGCCTGTGGGTACGGAGAGGCCTTCGGACATTCACTCGGCCATGGGATCGGCCTGGAAGTGCACGAAGCGCCTCGCCTTGCCCGAACGATCGAAGCTCCCCTCGCCGCCGGAATGGTTGTGACCGTAGAGCCGGGCATCTATCGCCCGGACTGGGGTGGGGTGAGAATCGAAGACGACGTCCTCATCACCGATGCCGGGGCACGGGTGCTGACCACTTACCCCCGGCAACTGCTCGAAATCGCCTGATCTCTGTGCTGGCGGCCCTCTGGGTCGCCGCGCGTTCTCCAGCCTTTCCCGCCATGATCGACCTGCGCTACGTGAAGAAGCTGATCGAGATGCTCGACGGCTCCACGGTGGATTCCATCGAGATCTCCTCCGACAAAGGGATGAAGCTCCGCATCTCGAAGAGTCCGCAGCAGCGCGGCGTGACGGTGGCGCAAGCCATGCCCGCGCCGATGCCGATGGCAGTCCCCGCCGTGTTGCCTGCTGCGCCCGCGGCGCGTCCTGCCGAGGAGGGGGGGACTCCGACGCCGAAGGCCGAGGCGCCCAAGTCCGCGGCTCTCGAGATCAAGTCGCCAATGGTGGGGACGTTCTACACGGCACCGGAGCCGGGTGCGAAGCCGTATGTGTCGGTCGGCGATCGCATCAGCAAGGGGCAGATCGTCTGCATCATCGAAGCGATGAAGATCATGAACGAGCTCGAATCCGAATTCGATGGTGTGGTGCGCGAGATCAACGTGTCGGATGCGCATCCGGTTGAATACGGCCAAGTGCTTTACCGCATCGATCCAACCGGCTGAGACATGACGACATGACGATGGTCTCCGGCGCTGCTCTGGGCGCTGCCACAATGGCGGCACCGGCGACAGGCCTCGATCTCAAGGCCGCGCTGCAGCGGATGGTACGGGAGGGTGCCTCCGACCTTCACCTGAAGGTCGGACGCCCGCCCACGCTGCGATTGCACGGAGACCTCGTCCCCCTCGAGATGCCGCCGATGCGGCCCGAGGAATTGCGCGCACTGGCCGAGCATCTTCTGCCGCCGGCCCAGCTGCGCGAATTCGTGGAGATGCGCGAATCGGACTTCGCCATCAACGTGCCGGGCATTGGTCGATTTCGCGTCAACGTGTATCAGCAGAAGGGCACCGTGGCGTTCGCGATGCGTGCCATTGCGCACGCGGCGTCGAGCATCCGCGATTTGAACCTCCCGCCGGTGCTCGAGCAGATCTCGATGCGCCCGCGAGGCCTAGTACTCGTGACCGGCGTGACTGGCTCGGGCAAGAGCACGGCGCTTGCCGCCATGATTCAGTACATCAACGAGCGGCGATCGGCGAACATTATCACGATCGAAGATCCGATCGAGTTCGTTCACCGTGACGTGAAGTGCCACATCAATCAGCGTGAGGTCGGCACCGATACCGCCTCGTTCTCGCAGGCGCTACGTCGTGTTCTGCGGCAGGACCCCGATGTCGTCATGATCGGCGAAATCCGCGACTTGGAGACGCTCGAAGTCGCGCTCAAGGCCGCCGGCACCGGTCACCTGGTGTTCTCGACGTTGCACACGACCGACGCCACGCTGACGATCAACCGCGTGTTGTCCTTCTATCCGCCGCACCAGCAGAATGAGGTCCGCTTTGCGCTCGCGAGCGCCCTGTCGGCGGTGATATCGATGCGGCTGGTCCCCCGCGCTGATCAGCCGGGTCGCGTGCCGGCGTGCGAGGTCCTCGTCAACACCGAAGCGGTGCGCGACCAGATTCGCGACCTCTCGGCCGCCCTCAATATCCCAGACCTGATCAAGGAAGGGAGTGTGGCGTACGGCATGCAGAGCTTCGACCAGTCGCTCATGAACTGGTACTCCCGAGGGGTCATCTCCTACGAGAACGCGTTGTTCAACGCGACCAACCCTGCGGAATTCGCCTTGCGGGTGCAGGGCGTGGACGGGGCCAGCGACAACTCATTCTCCGGGTTCAAGCCCGGCAGTAGCGCCAGCTGAGGCTCCGGCTGGGGCGTGAAATCGGGCTTCGTATGCCTCGGGGCCGACGATAGCGCGGTGGCCCCGATTGTCGTACAGCCAACGGGGGGATGGTGTAAAGGGCTGGCGGTGAGGGCGAGACCTCGCCACCATAGGGGATGTTCAAAAAGGTCCTGATCGCCAATCGCGGGGAAATCGCGCTCCGCGTCATTCGCGCTTGCCGAGAGCTCGACATCCAGACGGTCGCCGTGTATTCCGAGGCAGACCGCGAGTCGCTACACGTCCGCTACGCCGATGACGACGTGTGCATCGGTCCGCCGTCGGGGCGCGACTCGTACCTCAAGATCCCGCGCATCATTGCGGCCGCCGAGATCACGGGCGCTGACGCGATTCATCCGGGTTACGGATTCCTCGCGGAGAATGCGGAGTTTGCGGAGACGTGCCGCGCCTCGGGGATCGCGTTCATCGGACCGACGCCGGAGCAGATCCGCGTGATGGGCGACAAGGCGTCAGCCCGTCGCGCCATGCAGGAAGTTGGCGTGCCGATCGTTCCGGGGTCGCCCGGCCCGGTGGAGGATCCGGAGGAGGCGCTGGAGTTCGCGCGCGGCATCGGCTTCCCGGTCATCATCAAGGCGGCGGCCGGTGGCGGCGGCAAGGGCATGCGTGTGGCGCGCGATCCGGACGATTTCCTCCGTTCGTTTCAGCTGGCCCGATCCGAAGCGCTCTCCGCGTTCGGCAATGGCGACGTGTACGTCGAAAAGTTTCTCGAACGTCCGCGTCACGTTGAGTTTCAGGTCATGGGTGACATGCACGGCAACGTCATTCATCTGGGCGAGCGCGACTGCTCCGTGCAGCGTCGGCATCAGAAGCTGATCGAAGAAGCCCCGTGCCCCGTCATGACCCCTGAGCTCCGCGAGCGCATGGGCGAGGCCGCCACGCGCGGTGCGAAAGCCATCAATTACGTCGGCGCCGGCACCATCGAAATGCTGCTCGATGAAGACGGTTCGTTTTACTTCATGGAGATGAACACGCGAATCCAGGTCGAGCATCCGGTGACGGAACAGCTTACCGGCGTGGACCTCGTGAAGGAACAGATTCGTGTCGCGGCGGGTTTGCCGTTGTCCGTCACGGAACTGCCGCCGTTCCGGGGGCACGTGATCGAGTGTCGCGTGAATGCCGAAGATCCGTCACGCAATTTCCAGCCGTCGCCCGGCAAGCTCGAAGTGTTTCATCAACCTGGCGGGCCTGGCGTTCGCATCGACACGCATGCGTACACCGGCTACACCGTGCCGCCGTACTACGATTCGATGATCGCTAAGCTCATCGTGCAGGGGAACACGCGCGAAGAGGCTCTCAAGCGCATGCAGATCGCTCTCGAAAGCTTTGTGGTTGAAGGGGTGAAGACCACAATGCCGTTCTTGGCTCGCGTGATGCAGCATCCCGGCTTCCAGGCTGGCAAAGTGCACACGAAGTGGCTCGAGTTCGAAGGCGCGGATCTGCTCAAGGATCCCTCGTAGTGCGAGTCGATGTGCTGCTCGGCGAGGCGTCTGTGGCGCCCGCCGAAGTGGCCGGCCGCGTGGTGGTGGTGGTGGTCGATGTGCTGCGCGCGGTGACCACCGTGGCGACGGCACTGTCCAGTGGCGCACGTGCCGTGATCCCCTTCGAAACCATCGAAGCAACGATCATGCGCGGAAAGGCGTATGCGCGCGGGGAGGTGCTGCTGCCTGGTGAACGGCGCATGGTACGGCCGGAGGGATTCGATCTGGGCAACTCACCGCTCGACTACACGCCAGACGCCGTTGCCGGCCGCACCGTTTTGTATAGCACGACGAACGGAACGGCAGCGTTGACCGCTACGCACGGCGCGCGCAGCGGCTTCTCCGCTGCCCTGACCGCCGCTTGCTTCGCCGATGATGTGCGCGCGTGTCTGACGCTCGATCGCTTCGATGTCGCGGTACGCTATGCCGATCGGCAACGCCAACTTGCTGGCGTAGCCCCCGCGCGCTAACGCGCCGGATCGCCGGAGGACATCATGGAGTCACAACAGCTACGACGTGAACTCGGCGCCATCGGCCTCAGCCTGTTGGCGGTTTTTCTGCTGGGCGCCCTGGTGTTTCAGCAGACGTCCACGGTGAGCTGCTGGGATGCGCGGGGGCCGTTCGGGCCGGCGGGCACGTTGGCGCGATGCGTGCTGGTGTCGGCGGTCGGTATCCCCGGGATGGTGCTGGTGGCGCTGGGATGCCTTGTCGTGGCGCTCGCCATGTTCGGACGCCTCAAGCGGGCCGACGATGCCAGCGACTGGACGCTGCTCTTCGCAGGAACGGTCACGTTGGTGCCGGTTGCCATCGGGCTCGCCTTGGGGGGAGAGGCCAGCGCTTCCGATGGCGCGGGGCTTTGGGGAAGCTTTGCCGCGTTCTACCTGCGCAAGGGACTGGGGGCGGCGGGCGCGTGGATTGCATTTCTTTTGGCCACCAGCGCGCTGACAGTCGCGACGTTGCGCTGGAATCCCATTCGCCTGCTCATCGGACCAGGCGCAACAGCTGGTAGCGAGACGCCGAAGCCGTGGAAGCCGACGTTGGCGGAACAGCTGGCGCCTGATCCGGACGAGATGCCAGCGATCGATCCAGCGTTGGTGCGTGATGTCCTGAGTGAGCCCCCTGCGCGTAACCGTCGCAAGGACGTCGTGCCCGAGGTCGTCACGGCGGTCCCAGCACGAGAAGTCACGCGGGAGAACGCGCGTGATTCAAAGCCCAAGAAAGGGAAAGAGGCGCGCGATGAGCAACTCGACGCCATGCTCGAGCAGCAGGCGGAGCCGGCGGCATTCAGCGACAATTTACCATCGACGGATTTGCTGACGCCGCCCCCGGCGCGAAACGCTGACCAGGGCAAGCGTGAACTTGATCTGGCGGGCGAGAAGCTGATGGCGACCCTGCGGACATTCAAAGTCGACGGCGAGCTGGTTGGCCGTACGACTGGGCCGACGGTGACGCAGTTCGAAATCGAGCCCGCGGCGGGTATCAAGGTGCGGCAGATCGCGGCGCTCGCCGATGATCTCGCGTTGGCCATGCGCGCGCCGAGTATCCGTATCGTGGCCCCGATTCCGGGGCGGGGGGCGGTGGGTGTGGAAGTGCCCAATCCCACACCCGAGATGGTGGTGTTGCGCGAAGTGCTGGAAGCGGCCGAGTTCCGCTCCGCGCGTGCGGCGTTGCCAATCGCGCTGGGCAAGGATCTCGAAGGACGACCGGTGCTGGCCGATCTCGCCAAGATGCCGCACTTGCTCATCGCCGGCGCGACGGGATCCGGCAAATCGGTGTGTGTAAATACGATCATCACCAGTCTGGTGTATCGACACACACCGCGGACATTGCGCTTTCTCATGGTCGACCCGAAGATGGTCGAACTCAGTGTGTACAATGCGTTGCCGCACCTGCGTCACAAGGTGATCACCGACAACCGCGATGCGGCGGCGGTGCTCAAGTGGGCGGTGATGGAGATGCAGGATCGCTATCGTCTGCTCGAAGCGAACGCGTGCCGCAACCTGCAGGAGTTCAACAAGCGTGTGACGCAGCATGCTGCCGGAGAAGGGGCGGCGGTACTCAAGCCGCGCAGCCCGGACGTGGCGTTCGAAGATCGCAGCTACACGGGTGGGATCCTGCCGTACATCGTGGTCGTGATCGATGAAATGGCGGATCTCATGATGACGGTGCAGGGCGAAGTGGAAACACCGATCGCGATGCTGGCGCAGAAGGCGCGCGCGATTGGGATCCATCTGATTCTCGCGACGCAGCGCCCTAGTGTGAATGTGATTACCGGGCTGATCAAGGCGAACTTTCCGTGTCGCATTGCATTTCGCGTGGCGTCGCAGGTGGACAGTCGCACGATCATCGATGGCGCCGGCGCCGAAGCGTTGTTGGGCAACGGCGACATGCTGTTCATTCCCCCGGGCAAGTCTGAGGCCTCGCGCTTGCAGGGGGCGTATCTGTCGAGTGAAGACACCGAGAAACTTCTTCGGTGGTACGACGACGCGCGGTTGCGCATGGAGGCGGAGGCTGCCGGTGGCGACCTGCTTCCCGAGCCTGACATTCTTGAAACCGTTCGCGCGCAGGAGGCCAAGGCCGCCGGCGGTGACGAGGATGACGATACCAGTGGTTCCAACGATCGGGATGCGCGCTTCCGTGAAGCTGCGGAAGTGGTCATCCAGCATCGTCAAGGTTCGACCTCACTGTTACAGCGCCGGCTCAAGATCGGCTATGGCCGAGCAGCGCGTATCATCGATCAGCTCGAGGCCGCCGGTGTGCTGGCTCCCTCGGAAGGAGCCGCGCGCCCACGCGACGTGCTGGTTGGTGTGCAGGACCTCGATCGCATTTGCGGCGACGCATGATGCCGGCGGTATCGAGGCTGATCACGTGGCATCCGCCACGTTCCTCCGGGAATTCCTGGGCGATTTAGCGCTCTTTCCCCGTTTCGCGTATTGACGGGGTCCGTTCATCCGGCGATTCTAGGGTCACTCCGCAGGTCCCAGCCGTTTCCTTGGCGCCGCGGAATCCTACCTTCCGCCTGCGATTCAGTCGCCGGCACCCGAACCTCGACGCTTTTCCTCCCTCCCGAGGTGTGAGATGTCCCTGTTTTTCCGTCGTCTTTTGGCGTCCGCCGTTCTTGCCGTGGGGCTGTTGCCTGCGGCCGGAACTCGGCTTGGCGCACAGTCCGGCACGATCACCGGTAAGGTGACCGACGCGTCGACTGGACGGCCACTCGAAAACGTCGGCGTGAAAGCGCAGAGTCCGGGCGGTCCGGCCTACGGCGCCATCACGGCCGCTGACGGTACGTATCGCATTGCGAATCTCGCCAACGCGGCCTACACGATCACGGCGCGCCTCATTGGCTACGAAAGCAAGGCGCAAGTGAATATCCGTCCGGGCCAGAGTGCGAATTTTGCGCTGACCCAAGCGACCACCACGCTCTCGCAGACGGTTGTGACGGCGAGCCGCTCGCGCCCCGAAAAGGCGCTCGATGCTCCGGCGCAGATTTCCGTGATCTCGAGCGAACGCATCGAGTCGACGCCGGCGGTGACGGTCACCGATCACCTGCGCAACACCCCCGGTGTCGACATCAACCGTGGCGGTATCGCGCAGGCGAACGTCGTGGCGCGCGGGTTCAATAACGCGTTCAGCGGCTCGATGCTCATGCTGCAGGACTACCGCTTCGCCGGCGTGCCGTCGTTGCGCGTGAACGTGCCGTTCCTGTTCACCGGAACCAACGAAGACATCGATCGCATGGAAGTGCTGCTTGGACCGGCGTCGGCGCTGTACGGTCCGAACAGTTCCAACGGCGTGCTGCATGTGATCACGAAGTCGCCATTCAACTCGCAGGGGACGACGATCAGTCTCGATGGCGGCGAGCGTTCGGTTATCCGTGCCGGTGTCCGCACCGCGCAGAAGATCAATGAGAAGGTCGCGTTCAAACTTTCTGGCGAGTACATGCAGGGCAAGGATTGGGAGTACACCGATCGCAGTGAGCCGGTGACGTTCCCCACGACCAGCAACGTACCGGCAGAGCGCCGCGGACAGACGAACCAGCGGGACTACGATCTGCAGCGCACCACCGGTGAAGCGCGTCTCGACGTCCGCCCCACCGAGGGTATGGAAGCCATTACGACCTTAGGATAAACCAACGTCGGCAGCGCTATCGAGCTGACGGGTGCCAACGGATCGGCGCAAATCAAGAACTGGAACTACCAGAGTCTCCAGCAGCGGTTTCGCTGGAACAAGCTCTTTGCGCAGGCGTTCCTGAACAACACGAACGCGGGCAACGACAACGGCCAGGATGCCAGCGGCACGTTCCTGTTCCGCTCGGGACAGCCGATCGTCGATAAATCGCGAGTTGCCGCGTTCCAGCTCCAGCACGGCTTCAATCTGGGCAAGAAGCAGAGCTTCACGTACGGCGCCGACTACATCTGGACCAACCCGCGCACTGGCAACACCATCAACGGCAACAACGAAGACGTTGACAACGTGACGGAGTACGGCGGCTACATCCAGTCGTCGACGAAGCCCGTCAAGCAGATCGAACTGCTGCTTGCTGCGCGTGCCGACGCGAACAACGTGATCGAGGGACAGTTTTTCTCGCCCCGCGCGGCGCTCATTTTCAAGCCGACGGACAACCAGAGTATCCGCTTCTCGTTCAATCGGGCGTTCTCCACGCCCGGTAACTTCTCGTTCTTCCTGGACCTGATTCAGACGCCGAACATCGGCGGGTCTGGCTTTGATCTTCGCGCTCGCGGCAATCCGCCGAAGCAGGGATTCACATTCAACCGCTCGTGCGCGCAGGGGAGCCAGTTCGGTGACTTCTGCATGAAGTCACAGTACTCTGGTGGCAACAACTACCTCCCGGTCAGTGCCGCTGCGATGCTTCCCGGGTTCCTGGCGGGTGCCGGTTCCGCGATTCAGGCGGGCGTGGCGGCGTCGCTGCGCGCGAACGGTCTACCGGACCAGGCGGCGCAGGCGATTGCTGCGGCTGCCGTTAACGCGGTTCGCCCGCTTCGCCCGACGGATGCGCAGTTGTCGTCACGGGCGGCGTACCTGTCCAGTGGGACGGTGAACCTGACCCCCTCCCAGGTCACGTCGATCGATCCGCTGCGTGCGGCATTCTCCAACACCTTCGAGGTGGGTTGGAAGGGTATTGTGGGGAACAAGTTCCGGTTCGACGTCGCCGCGTGGGGGCAGGAGCGCGCGGACTACTCGCCAGCGGGGATTGCCACGCCGAGCGTCTTCTTCGGCAATCCTGCGGCGGTCGGTGGGTTCATTGCGCCCTCGATTCAGGGAGCAATCCTGCCCATCCTGCAGAACATTCCCGGACTCACCCCCGCACAGATCACCCAGCTGGCAGGTGGCGTTGTGACCGGCCTGACGACGACGCTCGCGTCTGCTCCGATGGGCGTCATCACCTTTGACGACGCCAACGCACCCGCCAACGCCGTCATCGCTACATATCGTTCGACGAGCAAGGTGTGGGTGCGTGGCCTAGACCTGGCGATGGACGCCGCAGCCACAGACCGGATCACGCTTGACGTCGCCTTTTCGTATCAGAGTCGCAACACTTTCCAAGGTGTCGATGGCGGAAACAGCTTGCCGCTCATGGCCAACTCCCCGAGTTCACGCGGATCAATGGGCATGCGTTACAAGAACGAGAGCAACGGCATCGGGTTCGATCTCCGCGGACGCTACTCCGAAGCATATCCGGTAAACTCCGGAGTCTACGCCACGGGATATTCCTTCCCGCTCGGCGCAGGGCAGGCTGGCGCGTCGACGTCCGCAGTGACCGGCAGCCCTGGCTGCGCCTCACCGCAGCGAGCGGGTACCTTCTGCTACGAGGACGTGCCAGAGGCGTTCCTGGTCGACGCACAGCTCTCCAAGCGCTTCGAACTTGGCGGACAGCGTCTGTTGTGGTCGCTCAACGCCACCAACCTGTTCGACAACCGCGTGCGCACCTTCCCGGGCGTCCCGGAGATGGGCCGCATGGTCATGACCCGCATCCAGTACTCGTTCTAATCGACGGTATGCGGTACGGGTCCCCTCACATCGCGTCGATGTGAGTTGCGACGGGGCGGCACCTTCGGGTGTCGCCCCGCTGTCGCATTCCCGAGTGGTGAGGGTCTCACGTTATCTTTGAGGTATGATCCTCCTCGATCCGCTCGCGCGCCCGGTCATTGGCCATCGTGGAAATCGCGCGCATGCACCGGAGAACACCCTGCCCAGTTTGCTCGAAGCGGTGCAGGCGGGCGTCGATGCGGTGGAATTCGATCTGCACGTCAGCAAGGACGGCGTGCTCGTGCTCGTGCACGACGCAACCCTCGATCGCACCACCGACGCGCAGGGGCCGGTGGCGGCGAGAACTGTCGACGAACTCCGTCGGGTGGACGCCGGAGCGCGGTTCACGAAGAATGGGCGCGACTATCCGTGGCGCGGACGTGGCGTTGGTATCCCCACCTTCGATGACGTGATTGAGGCATTGCCATCGACGCTGCCGCTAATCATCGAGCTCAAGACGGCGGCCGCTGGTCCTCCGCTTGCCGCCGCCATCGCCCGGCATGCACTCACGTCGCGCATCATCGTCGCCGGGTTCGATCCGGAGAGTACGCGCCAGTTGCGCGGCGGGGCGGTGGCGCTCGGTGCCAGTACTCCCAACGTGGTATCTCTGCTGGTGCCGTCACTCCTGCGCCGACCGGTACCCGCCAGTTGGTATCGTGCGCTGTGTATTCCCCCCGTGCATCGCGGTATTCCAGTGCCCATTGCGTCGATCGTGCGCGCGGTAAAACCGAACGGTGTGGTGACCCACGTGTGGACGGTGAATGAACCGTCGCAAGCCCAACGGCTTTGGCGACTCGGAGTGAATGGCATTATCAGCGACGATCCCGCACTCATGCTGGCAGCTCGTTTCGGCGTGTGACGCCCTCTGCGTCCCCGATCGCCAGGACGGGCGTTCGTTTGGCACAATCGCCGAAGAACTGATGCGACTTTTGTCAGCGGGGTGCGGTAGACTCGCTCCATGACGAAAGCGCGACAGGATTTCGGGCTTCTTGGCGAACGCATCGCAGCGCGTTGGCTCATGCGGGATGGGTGGCAGGTGATCGCTCATCGCTTTCGCAGCGGCCACCGCGATATCGATTTGGTTATGCGTCGCCACAACGAAGTGGCGTTCGTCGAGGTGAAGGCTCGCCGCGGCGATCGATTTGGCTCACCGGTGGAGGCGGTGCATCACCGCAAGCGTCGGGAGCTGGAACGTTCGGCCCGGGTTTGGGTCGATCGCCATGGAACGAGCAGCCTGTTTTACCGGTTCGACGTGGTCGGGGTGCTCGTGATCGGGCAAAGTGTCCGTATCAGACACATCCCGAACGCCTTCCAGTTGTCCTGAATTCGGGCACTTGCGGGAGTTGTCCACATCGCGTTTTCTTCGTACTTTATTCGGGTCTTGGTCCTGTCCGCGTACTCCCTAGATTTTCGCGAGCCAGGGCATGGCAGCTTCATCCCCTTACGACGGCGGTCCTCATGGCGGGTTCGGTGATCACAGACGACAAGCGCAAGGCCCTGGCGCTCGCGGTCGCGCAAATCGAGAAGAGCTGCGGCAAGGGCTCGATCATGCGGCTGGGCACAGACAGCAAAGTCCGCGTCGAATCCATTCCGACGGGCGCGATCAACCTCGATGCGGCGATCGGCGTGGGTGGCATTCCCCGCGGTCGTATCACCGAGATCTACGGTCCCGAGTCGAGCGGCAAGACCACGCTCTGCTTGCATGTGGTTGCCAATGCGCAGCGCGCCGGTGGCGTGGCTGCGTACATCGACGCGGAACATGCGCTCGACACCGAGTACGCGAAGAAGCTGGGCGTCGACATCGAGAATCTGCTCATCTCGCAGCCGGACACGGGGGAGCAGGCACTTGAGATCTGCGAAATCCTGGTGCGCTCCGGCGCCGTCGACGTCATCGTCATTGATTCCGTGGCTGCGCTGGTGCCCAAGGCCGAAATCGAAGGTGACATGGGCGACTCGCACGTGGGGCTGCAGGCACGCCTCATGAGTCAGGCGTTGCGCAAGCTCACCGGCGCGATCGCCCGATCCAAGGTGTCGGTGGTGTTCATCAATCAGCTGCGCGAAAAGATCGGCGTCATGTTCGGCAACCCGGAGACGACCACGGGTGGTAAGGCGCTCAAGTTCTACGCGTCGCTTCGCCTCGACATCCGCCGCATCGGCCCGGTGAAGGAAAAAGAAGACGTCATCGGCTCGCACGTCCGCGTGAAGGTCGTGAAGAACAAGGTGGCGCCGCCGTTCAAGCAGGCCGAGTTCGACATCATGTACGCCGAGGGGATCAGCCACACCTCGCTCCTCGTCGACATCGGCGCTGAGTCGGGTATCATCGACAAGGCCGGCGCTTGGTACAGCTATGGCTCGCAGCGCATCGGGCAGGGCCGCGAAAACGCCAAGATGTTCCTCAAGGACAACCCGGCGCTCATGGCGGAAATCGAAGAGAAGGTAAAGGTCGTCTTGGGTGTCACCGCGCCGGCGCCGAACGCCGCGCCTGAAGACGTGGAGGAGTAAGCACCGAGTCCGGTTGGTACGAAACTCGTGCGTAAGGGCCGAGGGGTTGCTTGCGGTGGGAAGTGGTGCCCGGATCACCACTCCTCATCGTGAGTTGCCCCTCGGCTCTTTTCTGCCCATGACACACACCACTACGCTTCATATCAAAGAGCTCCGCGAGTCGCCCCGGCGGCCCGGGCGCTATCTGCTCTCGCTCAGCGATGGGCAGCACCTGGTCGTGGGCATCAGTGTGCTTGCGGACACCGGTGTGACGCGCGCCCTTGTCCCCGTCTCGCCGGAGATGCTCGAGCGCCTCCTGCACGAGCATGTCATTACCGATCTGGCCGATCGCGCCGTCGATTATCTGGCGCGGGGACGCCGTACGCGGCGGGAGCTCGAACTCCGCCTGCGCAAGTGCCAGGCGGCCCCGGCGCAGATCGGGGAAGCACTCGACCGGCTGGAGCAATCAGGCCAGCTGTCCGATGAGTCGGTGGCGCACGCCGAGGCCGCCTCGCGCCTTCGGCGCGGGGAGGCGCCGGCCCGGGTCACTCAGCAGCTCCGTCGGAAGGGCGTTGCTGGAAGCACGGTGCGAGAGGCCGTCGCCGGCGCCATGCAGGACGATGGATTCGACGAAGAGGGGGCGTGTCGGGCGGTCGCACAAAAACGGGTCCGTTCGCTCAAGTCCGACGATGCGGTGGCCGCGGAGCGTAAGCTGCTCGGATTTCTGCTGCGGCGCGGGTATCCTGGGGGGATCGCCCGACGGATTGCACGAGAGGTGCTGCGAAGTCGCGAGTGAGGCTCTGCAGTCGCACTCCAAGTTGGCTATATTGCGTGACTTATGCTCGCTGCCGAAATTCGCGCCCGATTCCTGGCCTACTTCGAAAAGAACGGCCACGCCATCCGTCCGAGCTCCTCGCTCGTACCCTCCGACGACCCCACCCTGCTGTTTACGAACGCAGGGATGGTCCAGTTCAAGAAAGTGTTTCTCGGCATGGAGGACGCGCCCGATGGAAAGCGGCGCGCCACCACGTCGCAGAAGTGCGTGCGTGCCGGTGGAAAGCATAACGACCTCGAGCAGGTCGGCCACACTGCCCGTCACCACACGTTCTTCGAGATGCTCGGCAACTTCTCGTTCGGTGACTACTTCAAGCGCGACGCGATTCGCTTCGCATGGGAGTTTGTTACGGGAGAGTTGAAGATTCCGCGCGAACATCTGCGCGTGACCGTCTTCCACGAAGACGACGAAGCCCGTCAGCTGTGGAAGGACGTGGCGAACGTGCCGGACAACCGCATCTACGGACTCGGCGCCAAGGACAACTTCTGGCAGATGGCCGATACGGGTCCATGCGGTCCGTGCACCGAGATCTACGTGGATCTCGCCAAGATGGCACCGGACTGGGCGTTCCCTGCGAACGCGTCGGGGGAATGGACGAATACGGAGATTTCCGACTACTCGCTCGATGGGTTCGTCGAGGGGGCAGAAGCCGGACGATTCCTGGAAATCTGGAATCTCGTCTTCATGCAGTACGACCGTCAGGCGGACGGCACGTTGGTGCCGCTGCCCAAGCCCTCGGTCGATACCGGTGCTGGGCTCGAGCGCATCGCGGCCGTCATGCAGGGCGTCACCAATAACTTCCATACGGACGGCTTCCGGCCGCTCATCGAGAAGGTCGAAGAGGTCGTCGGGATCAAGTACCCGTATCGTCCGGGGGTCGGCCTGGGCACTGCGGTTGGCAAGGACGGCAAGCCCATCGATCCCGCATCGTTCCGCGTACTCGCCGACCATGCGCGGGCAGTAGGCTTCCTGCTCGCGGATGGCGTGTTCCCGAGCAATGAAGGTCGCGGATACGTGTTGCGGCGAATCTTGCGCCGCGCCGTCCGGCACGCGTGGCTGCTCGGTCGCCGCGAGCCGACGCTCGTGCACGTCGTCGATACACTCATCGAGCACATGCGCGACTTGTACCCCGAGTTGCATGTGCGTCGCAAGCACATCCTCGAGACCACGCGCGCTGAAGAAGAGCGGTTCTTGGCCACGATCGATGCCGGCATGTCACGCTTCGAAGAACTCGCGCCGATCGGCTCGACGCAGGGGTCGTCGCAGCTGCGTGGTACGCTCTCGGGTGAAGATGCTTTCCGCCTGTACGACACCTTCGGATTCCCGATCGACCTTACCGAGCTCATGGCTCGTGAGCGCGGCTACCTCGTGGATATTTCCGGCTTCGAGCAGGCGCTCTCCGCGCAGCGCAAGATGTCGCAGGATGAGCGCAAGTCGAAGCAGATCACGGTGAGTGCCGATGATTTTGCGGACCCGACACAGTGGACGCACGATCAGCAGCATGCCGAGGGACTTGGCCGATTTGTCGGCTACGACGTGATCGAGGTGGATACGCTCGTCACGGCGGTGCGTCATCTCGCTGACGGTCGCGTGGCGGTCATGTTACGCGAGACGCCGTTCTATGCGGAGTCCGGCGGTCAGGTGTCCGATCACGGCACGATCGCGGGCGAAGGGTGGTCGGTCGTCGTGAATGAAGTGCGCAAGCTCGATGGGCGCATCGCCGCCATCGGTTTGGCAACGGGCGAGATCACGTTCGGGCGCGCACACGCCGCGGTCCCACGCGATCGTCGCAAGGATACCGAACGTCACCATACGGCCACGCACTTGCTGCACGCCGCGCTGCGCAAGGTGCTTGGCGAGCATGTGCACCAAGCGGGTTCGCTCGTCTCGCCTGATCGTTTGCGCTTCGACTTTACGCATCATGGACCCATGACGGCCGAGCAACTCGCGGCGATCGAGGCGGATGTGAATGCGGGGGTGTGGGCGTCGGTGCCCGTGCACACTGCGGAAGATTCGTACACGGCGGCCGTCGCGCGTGGCGCCATGGCGCTGTTCGGCGAGAAGTACGGCGACGTGGTTCGCGTTGTCGACATCCCGTCGCTGTCGGTCGAATTGTGTGGCGGCACGCATGTGCGCAACACGGCGGAGATCGGCCTCGTGCGCATCGTGAGTGAAGGTGGTGTCGCGGCTGGTGTCCGTCGTATTGAAGCGGTGGCGGGGCCGCGCGCCTTCCAGTTCATGGCGGATCGCGAGCGCGCTCTGTTGCAAGTGGCATCGCGTCTCAAGGTCCCGATGTCGGGGATGACCTCCGGCATGGACCAGATCGACCGCAAGCTCGACACGCTCCTTGACGAGCGGAAGCAGTTGGAGAAGCGCCTCGATGAGGCGATGCGTGGTGGTGCGCAGGGCGGCGGTTTGGCACAGCAGCTTGCCGCGCAGGCCACCGATGTGGGCGGTACGCGTTTCGTGGCCTCCCGTGTAGACGTGCCCGACGTGAAGGCATTGCAGGCGCTCGGCGATGCGGTGCGTGAAGCGCTCGGCAGCGGCGTCGCGCTTTTGGGTGCCGCGCTCGCCGATGGCAAGGGGGCGTTATTGGCCGTGGCCACTGATGACGCACGTGATCGCGGATTGCGGGCGGATATCGTGGTGCGCGACGTCGCCGCGACCGTTGGGGGCCGCGGTGGCGGCAAGCCGCACATGGCGCAGGCCGGTGTTGACGCGGCACAGATCGAGACGGCGCTGTCGGCAGGCAAGGACGTTGTCGCGCGTCTCGCGGTGGCTGGATGACCAGGGCGGCGGCGGCGATGGCGTCTGCCACGACGGTGGGCGAGTGGATGGCGCGGATGGATCCCGCGCCCCCGTCAGCGCTGCAGAGACGGTTGTGTGAGCTCGTGAGTGCCTCGGCGTCGCGTCCAGTATCAGACGTGCCGGAAGCGTGTCTCGAGGCGGGGGAGCAGTTGCTCGACGCTTTGCTTGCGTCAGGTTCGACAACGCGAGCCACCGCGCTCGATCTCTTGGCGGTGGACTCGCTGATCACCTACGCGTTTCAGGCAGCGGCAGATGATCCGGCGAGACTGGAGGAGCGCGCGGCGCGGGCGATGGCACGCATTGCCGCGCTCCCCGGAGCGCTCAAGGGGTGAGCAGCTGCGTCGGTGCGTGCTTCGGCATGGGCCACGTATCGTGTCTCCCGCAAACGTGTGAGGACAGATGATTGATATTCATAGCCATCTGTTGCCTGGCGTCGATGACGGTTCACCATCATTCGACGTGTCGCTGGCGGTGCTCGAGCGCTTCGCCGAGCAGGGCGTCAGCACCCTCGTGTGCACGCCACATTTGAATGCGGCGCAGGCGTCTCAGGCTCCTGTCGTGCGTCATCAAGAGCTCTTTGCGGAACTCCAGCAACGGGCACCGTCAGGGATGACGCTGCAGCTTGGATGGGAGATCATGCTCGACAGCCCCAATGTCGACTTGACCGCTCCTGAACTCTCTTTGGGGCACTCCCGAGCCGTTCTCGTGGAGTTCACGCGCGGCGGACTGCCGCGTGGCGCATCGGCCGAGCTACGGCGCATTGCGCGCGCCGGCCGCACACCAGTACTTGCGCATCCGGAGCGGTACTTCGGCTGCACTCTCGAGGCTGTCCGTGAGTGGCGCAAACTAGGGGTCGTCATACAAACCGATGCGTCCGTGCTCATGGGACGGGGAGTCCCTTCGGAACTCGCGCGGGACATGCTCGCCGAGGGGCTGATTGACATTCTTGCGTCGGACAATCACGGCGATTCGCGATCATTGGCGAGTGCGCGTGACTGGTTGCTCGAGCGTGGTGGAGAGGAGCAGGCCGTGCTGCTGACCTTCGCCAACGCTGACAGTGTGTTGAGTAACGAAGATCCGTTGCCGGTGCCGCCATTGCGCTCCGGCCTGATGGATCGGGTCAAGCGCATTTTCGGTCGCTGAGTCGACCTTCTCTTTCTCGACTATACATGATACCCGAACATTCTTCCGCTGGCGTGGCACCGCTGCTGGGCGCACTTCGCGAGTTGGCGGAAACCGCTGAACGGACGGCCGTGCAGCTCGAGCAGCAGATCGGGCAGGCGCTCCGCATGGTGCAGCAGACAGTGGCGGGCGGTGGCACGCTGCTTTTTTGCGGTAACGGTGGCTCGGCCGCTGATGCACAGCATCTGGCGACGGAGTACGTGGTCCGGTACATGCGAAACCGTCGAGCGTATCCTGCCATCGCGCTCACCACCGATTCGTCGTTGCTGACGGCGACGGGCAACGATTTCGGGTTCGATCATATCTTTGAGCGTCAGATCGAAGCGCTGGGGAAGGCGGGGGACTTGCTCATCATTCATTCGACGAGTGGAAACTCGCCGAATGTGTTACTGGCTGCCGATGCGGCGCGGGCCAAGGGCATTCCCGTGCTCGCCTTGAGCGCCAAGGATGGCGGCGCACTCAAGTCGCGCGCGGACGTGTGCATCGTCGTGCCAACATCGCGAACCGATCGCGCACAGGAGATTCACCTGTGCATTCAGCACGCCATCTGCGATGCCATCGAGGCGACGCTGTGATCAATCTGACCGGCAAGAGAGCGCTGGTGACCGGCGGCGCTCGCGGCATTGGTGCCGCGTGTGCGAGGCTTCTCGCCTCAGCAGGTGCCGACGTTGGCATCGCGTACCGGTCGCGTGACGTCGAAGCCGAAGCGCTCGTGAAGGAACTCGAGGCAATCGGTGTTTCAGCGTTCGCCTTCAAGGGAGATCTGGCTACACGCGCCGCCAACGACGCGTTCGTGTCAGAGGCCGTGTCGCGCTTCGGACACGTCGATATTTATGTCGGTAATTCGGGGATCTGGCCGGATGTGCCAATCCCTGTGAGCGAACTCGACGATGAGCGCTGGCACCAGACGGTTGCCACCAATCTCGATGGGATGTTTTTCGGCGCACGTGCGGCGATACGACATATGCCCAATGGCGGTCGACTGGTCTTCATCTCCAGTACTGCGGGACAGCGTGGCGAAGCGGGACATGCCGATTATGCTGCGTCGAAGGGCGCCATGATCTCGTTCGTGAAGTCGCTGGCCGTCGAACTCGGCGCGCGGAATATCACGGTGAACAGTGTGGCACCGGGGTGGGTGGATACCGAAGCGGTGGTTCGTCCGTTCTCTGCGGGCCGTGAGCGCATCGAGGCCAACATCCCGCTGGGGCGCGTGGCGAGTCCGACGGACATCGCCGGCCCTGTGCTGTTCCTGTCAAGCTCACTGGCGCGCCACATCACGGGCGAGATTCTGAACGTGAACGGCGGGAGCGTGCTCTGCGGGTAACCCCTATCGAGACGCCGGCCCTGCGGCCCCCGGGCCAGGTCATCGAAATTGCGCGGACTTTGCAGCACGCCGGTTTCGAGGCGTGGTGCGTCGGAGGGGCCGTGCGCGATGCCCTGTTGGGGCTGGCACATCTCGACTGGGATCTGGCCACGTCGGCGACTCCTCAACAAGTGCGGCGTCTATTCAAACGAACGGTGCCTGTTGGGATCGAGTTCGGTACTATCGGCGTGCTGGACCGTGATGGCCGCATGCACGAGGTGACGACGTTCCGGCATGACGTGCAAACGGACGGACGCCACGCGATCGTACAGTTCGGCGCGTCGCTGGACGAAGACCTCGCGCGTCGCGACTTCACGATCAATGCCATCGCGTATGATCCGATTGCGAAGGTGTTGCGCGATCCGTTCGAAGGGCGTGGGGATCTGAGTCGGCGTCTGGTGCGAGCCGTCGGCACTGCTGACGAGCGCATGCGCGAAGATCGATTGCGCGCGCTTCGCGCCATCCGTTTTGCAGCACGCTTTGATTTCGAGATTGCTGCGGAGACATGGGCCGCCATCGTCGACAGCGCGCCACACCTGACGCGTCTTTCGCCGGAGCGCGTCAAGCAGGAACTCGACAAGACGATGGAGCAGGTGCTGCGTCCGTCAGTGGCACTGACACGCTGGCGCGAAAGCGGCGCGTTCACCGCTTTGATTCCCGTGCTCTCCGCCGTGTCCGATGCGGCGTTGCAAGCCGTCGACACACTGCCGCTGCCGGTGTTGGCCGCGCGGCCGCTGCGTAAGCCGCTCCGCGTTGCCGCGCTTTTCAGCGCGTGTGATGGCAAGGCTGCCGAACAGGCGTTGCGGGCACTCCGGTTTTCCAATCAGGAGATCGCGACGATCGCATCGCTGGTCGACCGTTACCGTCGCTTCGGTGAGGAACTTCGGGTATCGCTCGCCAATGGGCAGGTGCCCACTGACGCTGCGCTCCGGCGGCTCGCCGCGTCGGTGGGGCGTCTGCGCGTATCAGCGTTCATCAGGCTCTGCGTTGCGTGTTGGCAGCCGCTGACGCATGCGGGAGAGCGCGTCCCCATGCGACGGAAGACGCTCCGCGTGTACCGTCGCCTGATGCACATCGCGTTTCACGACCCCATCGAGATTGCCGATCTCGCCATCGACGGCGACGATCTCAGGCGGGCCGGAGTCGCGGCGGGCCCACAGCTTGGCCGCACGCTGCAGCGCCTGATCGATGCCGTTATCGACGAGCCGAGCCGTAACACGACGGAGACGCTCCTGGCGATGGCGTTGGCACATGAGTGAGCTCAGCGCGTTCGAATACGCGGAGACGCCGCGTTTCCGAACCGGTCGCGACTGGTTTGTCATCAGCCACGCGCAGGATGTCACCTGCATTCGCATCGGAGCAACCGCTGAGCGTGTCGTGGATATGATGCACGCCCTCAGTGTTTACCTTGATCCGGCTGTAGACCTGCGTATTGATGACGCGCGAACGGGTCGGCGGTGGCAGGGGGCGCTCCTTGCGCTTCCGGAGGTACGTGAGACCATCGGGCGACTGCGTCTGCCGCTCGCGGCGTACGGTGGCGTCGAGGTATCGCTGTTTACGGACAATGATCAACTCACGCTCACGCCGGAGATGCTCATTGTGATCTATGCGCGTACCGATCGGTGGGCCTTTCTGCTCGACGGGATGGGGCTTCTTGAGCGCACGACGGCGCCCGCGCCAAACTGGATGCCGCTGCGTAGTGCCTTGCGGGCCGAACCGCAGCTTGCGCATGCGTTGCAAGCCGCCGCCGACCGGCTTGGCCTGATCGAAGAGCCGCATCCGTGAGCAAAGGCGTCGGAAAATCCGGCAGCGGCGATGGTCCGTCGTTCTTCGCCCCCGGGAGTAAGGCGGAGCCGTTGGCTGCGCGTATGCGTCCTGATCGACTGGAGGACGTACTCGGGCAGCAGCATTTGCTGGCAGTCGGGCGCCCGCTCGGCGACGCCATTCGCAACGGTGGCATTGGGAGCGTGATCCTCACAGGCCCAAGCGGAACGGGCAAGACGACCATCGCGAGTCTGATTGGGCGATACACGCAGCAGACAGTGGTCGTACTGAATGCCGTCACCGATGGCATCCCGCGGCTACGCGAGATCGTGACCGAGGCCGAGCGCAGGCTCAATTTCGATGGTCGGCGCACGCTGGTGGTGGTCGATGAGATTCACCGTTGGGCAAAGTCGCAGCAGGATGCATTGCTTCCTCACGTCGAGAATGGTGTGATCTCGCTCTGTGGGGCAACAACAGAGGTTCCGGCGTTTGCCGTGGTGGGCGCACTGCTTTCGCGCTGCCGCGTCTACGCGCTGCGGCCGCTGGTGATCGGTGATATCGTCGAAGTCGTGGAACGTGCCCTGAGCGACCGCTCACGCGGATTGGGAGAGCGCGCCTTGCATGTGACTCCCGACACGCTGCGCTGGCTCGGCGAGCAATGTGACGGCGATGCCCGTCGCGCACTCGGCGCGCTCGAGGCGGTGTCCAATACGTTACCGCATGGCGCCACCGTCAGTGTGGACGCGCTCTCGGCGTCGCTCGGCGTTCGGGTGGTTGCGTACGACCGCATCGATATCGATCGCAACGCGGTGCTCTCAGCCTTTCACAAATCTTGTCGTGGCTCCGATCCCCATGCGGCGCTGTACTGGCTGGCCCGGGCGTTGCTGGCTGGTGAGGATGCACAGGTTTTTCTGCGACGTCTCGCGGCGATTGCGACCGAGGACATCGGGCTGGCAGACCCCGATGCGCTGCAGGTGGTCATGACGGCATGGGAGGCCTACCGACGGCTTGGACCGGCGGAGGGGGAGCGCGCTGTGGCACAAGCGACGGTGTACTGTGCCACCGCTCCCAAGTCCAATCGCCTGTATCTGGCATGGCGCGCGGCACAGGAGGCAGCGCAGGGCACCCCGTCAGAGCCAGTCCCTGCGCACCTTCTGAACTCCGAGATGCATTTGCGCACCGATGAGGCCCGTCGCGTATCGTACCAGTACCCGCACGACTATCCAGGCGCGTTCGTCGCGCAGCCATATCAGCCCGACGTGTTGCAGGGGCAGACGTACTATCAGCCTGGCCCGTTCGGTGAGGAGAAGCGGATTGCCCAGCGACTGGCCTGGTGGGCGGAGCGGGGCGGACCGCCGGTCGAGTCGGCGGGTACGACTCCAGCGGCAGTGTCCGCTGAGCAGGTGAACGAATCGTCGATCCCCGGAGAATCCGCGTGAACTTTCGTATGAGACATGTCGTGACGGCCGCTGTGGTTGCCGTTGCCGCCGCAGGTGCGGCCGGGTGTGCTGCCCTCGGGCGTGCCACCTTCAAGGAGCCCACTGTCGCGCTCCGCGAGTTCAACATTACCGGCCTTGGACTGACCGGCGGGAGCGTCGATGTCGTGCTGTCCGTGTACAATCCCAATGGGTACAAGCTCGACGCGCTCAAGATGACATATCAGGTCGACGTCGATTCCATCAAGCTTGGCGACGGCGCGCTCGATGGGCGATTCGTTGTGCCGGAGAAGGACTCGTCGCTGGTGCGACTGCCCGTGCGGTTCACCTATGCCGGACTCGGCGCCGCCGGACGGGCCCTCATTCAGTCGGGTACGGTGAACTACCGAGTTCGTGGCGACTTCACGGTCGACACACCGCTTGGCAACTTCACGCGACCGTATGATCAGAAGGGTCGCTATTCGTCGGTGGCGGGCAGCAGGTAATCTCCTGCGTTCTCGCTAGCTTTCAGTATCTCTTACACGCGGGTTCAGTCACATCAGTCGCGAGCCGATCAACCTCACGCAGCCCGTCGAACGGGCCATCCTCGTCAGTGCGCCGTTCAAGCGGAGCTCTGCCAAGCATTTCGTCGACGAGCATCTGCAGGAACTCGCGCGACTTGCTGACACGGCCGGCGCCGAGGTGGTGGGGACACTCACACAACAGCTCGATCGTCCACATCCTGGCACGTATCTGGGCAGCGGCAAGGTCGAGGAGCTGAAACATCGTATCAAGGAACTCGGCGCCACGCTCGTCATTTTCGACGACGAACTTTCACCGGCGCAGGGCAAGAACGTCGAGCTCATCGTCAACACACGCGTGATGGATCGCGCGGAACTCATTCTCGACATCTTCGCCACGCGAGCGCGGTCGAGTGAAGCGCGCATGCAGGTCGAGCTGGCGCAGCTCGAGTATCTGCTGCCGCGCCTGACGCGCATGTGGACACACCTTGAGAAGATGCGCGGCGGTATTGGTATGCGCGGGCCGGGCGAAACGCAGCTGGAAACGGACCGCCGCCTTATCCAGCATCGCATCCGCATCCTCAAGGAGCGTTTGGCCGATGTGGAGCGTGCTCGTGAGGTGCAGCGTCAAGGGCGGCACACACACTTCCGCGTCGCGCTGGTGGGTTATACCAATGCCGGGAAGTCTTCCATCCTGCGCAGCATGGCCAACGATACAGACGTGTTTGTCGAAGACCGTTTGTTCGCGACGCTTGATCCCCTGACGCGGGAAGTCGAAGTCGGCGACGGCTACACGGTCTTACTCACCGACACCGTCGGTTTCATTCGGAAGCTGCCTCACCACCTGGTCGCGTCCTTTCGCGCGACGCTGGCCGAAGCGCGTGAGGCCGATCTTTTGCTGCACGTGATCGATTCCAGTCATCCGGCGTGGGAAGAGCAGCGTGACGTAGTGGACGGTGTCCTCCACGACCTCGGTCTGTCGGAGCGCCCGCTGACGTACATCATGAATAAGATGGATGCGATCTCCGAAGACGAAGCGGCGTCCATGCGCGAACGGGTCGCCAATCTGATGCCGAACTCGCTGTTCGTGTCGGCGCTTGCCAGGGACGGCCTCGACGGATTGAAGGCGTCCCTCCTGTCGAGCATGCGCAATCAGCGCCCCATCCTTGAGGTGCACATCCCGGCCTCGAACGGTCGCCTCATGGCCGAGGTGCATCGCGATGGCGAGGTGCTCGACCAGCGCGCCGACGAAGACATGATCGTGCTGCGGGCACGGCTCGACGAACGCACGATCGGTCGTCTCCGCCAGGCGGGCGCCCGCGTGATCGTGACGCAGGGGGTAACGCGCTCGAGTTCACCGTCGATGCGGTCCGTACCGCTTCCGTAGCGCCGCGTCACAATCCCGAAATGCACAAACGGCCGGCGATCGTGAGATCACCGGCCGTTTGCAATGGGCGCGCAGGGACTCGAACCCCGGACCTCTGCTGTGTGAAAGCAGCGCTCTAACCAGCTGAGCTACGCGCCCGACACCATCCGCACCACCACCACCGTACATTGGCGGGCGGATCGAAAACGTAACGGAGGTGCTGAGGCGTGGGAAGCCCCTCCGTCATAAATCGTCACCACAAGTGCGATCCAGCAACGCGCTGATCCCAAAATGGTCCGGGTGGGACTTGAACCCACGATCGATCGATTATGAGTCGACTGCTTTAACCGACTAAGCTACCGGACCGTCGGCCACGAGCAGGCCGCACAACGACTACCCATAGTTTCGGGATTTTCCCCCGCGGGCGCCAGTCCCAACCGACCGCAGCGGCCGGCGCCGGTCAGGGCATGCCAGC
>JAAVWC010000036.1 GCA_023910675.1 Gemmatimonas sp. | reverse complement strand
CACGGAGCGTGTCGTTCGTGATCGGCGGGGCGCACGGGCTTGGGCCGGCGGTACTGCAGCGCGCCAATCGCCGGCTGTCACTGGCGCCGTGGACCTTGCCGCATGAGCTTGCGCGTTTGGTATTGGGCGAGCAGTTGTATCGAGCTGGTACCATCATGCGTGGGGAGCCTTACCACAAGTGATTTCCTCTGCCGGCCATGACCCGTGACCTTTCGTGATGAGTTGTCCGTGACTGTGAGCCACGTGGATTCCCCGACCTACGGCACCGTCGGCACCGACGCTGCGCTACAGATCCGCCCGGTGTCGCTCGGGGGGAGCCGTTTGTCGCGCGCCGTGCAGAGTGGGACGGCAGGGCGCGAATGGTACGCGGAGCGGCCGACATCGGCGGCGCAATGGTCGGCGCACGCCAGGGCCGTCCGGGAGTCGCTGCGCGGCACCGACTGGCTGACCGCGCTGGCTCCGGCCTTCGCGGCTACCGGATTGGCGGCGGAGCGGCTCGCCATGGCGGCTGCCGGCGGCGTCGTGGTCACGACCGGACAGCAGCCGGGCCTGTTCGGCGGCCCCACGTACACGTGGAGCAAGGCCATGAGCGCCCTGGCGTTCGCCAATGAGCTCGAGCAGGCCACAGGGATGCCGGTGGCACCGGTGTTCTGGGCTGCCACCGACGACGCAGACTGGATGGAGGCTGCGGTCACGTATGTCGCCACAGCCAAGGGGCTGCTTCGCGCCACCCTCTCCGGGCCGGCCACCGAAGGCGTCGCGATGGCCGACGTCGCCCTCGGCGACCTGCGACAGGCGCGGGGCGCCCTGGCGGCCGGCTGCGGCTCTGCGGCCCATCAGTCGGTGCTGGACACTGTCGATGCCGCTTACGTGCCGCACGCGACCATTGGGGCGGCTTACGTGCAGTTGCTGCGCGCCATGCTCGAGCCCATGGGCATCGCGGTCCTTGATGCCGCGCATCCTGCGTTTCGGCAGCACGCCGACAGCTTTCTGCGACAGGCGCTCCGCGCAGCGCCGGCGGTGCAGGAGGCGCTCCGCATCCGCGTGCGGGAGATCCAAGCGGCGGGTTTCGCTCCGCAGGTGGAAGTCGTCGACGGGCTGTCGTTGGTCTTTCATTCGCGGCTCGAGAGCCAGGGTGATGAGGTCAATCGGGTGCGTGAACGCGTTCCGGTCGAAAGCGCGGTCGGCGTTGCGCGTGAGGCCGAAGCGGGATCGATGGGGGCCAACGTGCTGTTGCGTCCCGTCATGGAGCGCGCGCTGTTGCCCACCGTCTGTTATCTCGCCGGCCCTGGGGAGTACGCGTACTTCGCGCAGGTATCGCCGGTAGCCCGTGCGCTGCAGTTGGCAGAACCGGTGGCGGCTCCGCGCTGGGCGTGTGAGTTGGTGGAGACGGACATGCTCGCACGCCTGGAATCGCTTGGACTCGACGACGCGTCGCTCCGCGATCCACATGCTGCCGAGCAACAGGTGGCTCGCGGTCATCTCGATGAATCGGTGTCTGACACCATGGAACGTCTCCGCGTTACGCTCGATACGCAGGTGCGAGCACTTCGTGAGTCGTTGACGGGCGACGGCGCACCCGTGGCGCAGGAAGTGGTGCAGGGGCTAGCCCGTGATCTTGGGCATCGCCTCGATCGGTTCGAACGTCGCCTCGTTGCCGGTGTCAAGCGTCGCGAAACCGTCGCGCTGCGCGATGTGGCTGCCCTGCGTGCGGCGTTGCGGCCCAATGGGCAATCACCGGAGCGCGTGCTCAACATCGTGCCGTTGTTGGCACGGTACGGCCCTGACTTGCTGACGGCAATGTGTACGGCCGCTGGGCCACATGCGCGGGCGCTGGTCTCGGGCACTGCGGATCGCGCATGAGTGAGGGAGGAGGCGGACGCTCTGCGTTCGTCGTTGGCGCCGGTATTCTGATCAGCCGACTTGTCGGCTTGTTGCGCAATACGGCGTTCGCCTACTACTTCGGCGCTGGCGCAGCGTCCGACGCGTACAACGCCGCATTCAAGATCCCGAATGCCATGCGGAACCTGCTCGGCGAGGGGACCCTCTCGGCGGCGTTCGTCCCGGTGTACAGCCGACTGCTCGAACGCGGCGACGAGGCCGCGTCTCGCGCGCTCGCCAATGCCGTTCTCGGCATTCTGCTTGTGGGGGTCAGCGCGCTCACACTGATTGGCATCGCGGCCGCGCCGTGGCTCACGGCGGCGCTTGCGCCAGGGTTCGACGCCGAGACACTCGCGCTCGCAACGCGGCTCACGCGCGTCCTGTTCCCGATGACCGGTGTCATGGTGCTCAGTGGCTGGTGCCTCGGTGTGCAGAATTCGCATCGACGGTTCTTCTGGTCGTACGCCAGCGCCGCCCTCTGGTCCGTCGCGCAGATCGTGTTGCTGCTCGTTGGTGGTCCACGCGCGCGCGACATGCAGCAGCTCTCGCTGTGGCTTGCGTGGGCCACCCTGGGCGGTGCCTGCTTGCAGGTGATCGGCCAGCTTCCCGAGGTGTTGCGGTTGACCGGTCCGCTGCGCCCCACCCTCGACCGTGCCGCCGAAGGAGTAGGGCAGACGCTACGGAACGTCGTGCCGGTGGTCACGGCGCTTGGGGTCGTGCAGATTTCCGGGTTTGTCGATCTGCAGATCGCCTCGTACCTGCCAGCGGGCGCCGCAACGAACATCACGTATGCCAACACGCTGGCGCTGCTCCCGGTCTCGCTGTTCGGCGTGTCCGTCGCGGCGGCCTCGTTGCCGGAGTTTTCGCGCGATTCCGGTGCGCTGGCGCTCGACGCCCTGCGCGAACGGCTGCGCGGCGGCTGGCAGCGCATCCTGTTCTACATCGTGCCGAGCGCGGTCGCATTCATGGTTGTTGGCGATTATTGCATCGGGCTGTTGTATCGCGCCGGGCGATTCGGTGCGACCGAGCAGCGTGTCGTGCACGCCGTGCTGGCTGGATACGCCGTCGGCCTCGTGAGCTTCGGGTCGGTCAAGTTGTTGGGCTCGGCTTACTACGCATTGCAGGACTACCGGACTCCGTTGCGCGCCTCGCTGGCGAGTATCGCCGTGTCGGCGGTGGCCGCCATCAGCATTGCCGTCCCGCTGCGTGCATCGCCATATGCCACCGCCGGGATTGCGCTGGCGTCCGCGCTGGGTTCGTATGTGAACTTGGCGGTGCTCGCCAGCGGACTGCGGCAGCGGTTGGGCACGCTGTACACGCCCGCCATGTGGTACGGCACACGTCGCATCGTGACGGCGTCCGTGTGCGCCGCCCTCGTCGGTTGGGGAGCGCGATGGGTGCACCACAGCGTGCTGAGTGCATGGCATGTGCGGCTGGTCGCATTGCCCGTGTTGGCCGCGTTCGGCGTGACGTATCTGGTGGTAGCGTGGTGGATGGGATCTGCCGAGGCCGCGCGCTGGTTGCGTCGGCCTGTCCGTCCATCTGCGAGAGGTTGAGGGGGACATATGTCGGATGAACTCGCACCGTCGGCCGACGTCGTCGCATCGGTCTCGATCGATGCCTTGCCCATTCCGGATGACGAGTGGACTCGCGCCGCGCTCGAGCGGGGGATGCCGCTTGCTGTCGCGCGACGCTTGCCGCATTTGCCGGAATCTCCCGGCATCTATCTGTGGAAGGACGCCGACGGCGGCGTGCTCTACGTTGGCAAAGCCAAACGGTTGCGCTCGCGAGTCCGGAGTTACTGGGCGCAGGATCACGACGCGAGTCCGAAGACGCGGGGGCTGCTGCGCAAGGTACAGGACCTCGACACGATTGTGGTGCCGAGCGAGGCGCATTCGCTCATCCTCGAAGCGACCCTGATCAAGGAATATCGTCCGCGTTTCAACATTGCCCTCCGTGACGACAAGTCGTATCCGTACATCAAGGTCACGGTACAGGAGCCATTCCCGCGTGTGATCGTCACGCGGCGGCTGCAAGAGGACGGCGCACGCTACTTCGGTCCGTACACGGACGTCGGGGCCATGCGGCGCGCGTTGAATGTGGTGAAGCGGATCTTCACCGTCCGGTCGTGTCACTACGCATTGCCGCGCGAGGCACCGGAACGGCCGTGCCTCGACTACTTCATCAAGCGCTGCAAGGCCCCGTGTGTCGGCTATCAGGGCACCGACGACTATCGCGCCATGATCGACGAGCTCCTCTGGTTTCTCGAGGGGCGTACGGACGATGTCGTGCGGCATGTGCGCGATCGCATGATGGAGGCGTCGGAACGTCTCGATTACGAACGTGCCGGTGAACTGCGCGATGCACTGCGCCATCTCGAGAAGATGGAAGAGCCGACGGTGGTGCTCGAAGTTGAAGGAGGGGACCGTGATGTCGCGGGGTACGCACGGGATGGCGCCGATGCGTGCGTTGTCGTCATGCGAATCCGTGGTGGCAAATTGCTGGCGCGCGATCATCGCTTGCTCGAGCACGCCGAAGGTGAGGATGATGGCGCGGTGCTCGGGGCATCATTGTCGCAGTGGTATCGCATGGCCGATGCGCGAGCCGGTGATCTGCTGGTGCCGTTCGATTTCGAGGATCGCGAAATGCTGGAGGCGTCGCTCGAAGGGACGAAGGTGCGAGTGCCGCAACGTGGTCCACGCCGCGCGCTCGTTGACCTTGCGGATAAGAACGCGCAGCATTTGCTCGAGGAGTTCAAGCTCGCGTCGCTGGAAGCCGATGAACGCGCCGCCGATCCGGTGTACGAGTTGCAGCGCGAGCTGGGACTGCCGAGGCTCCCGCGCTCGTTGGTGTGTTTCGATATCTCTCACGCGCAAGGCACCGATGTGGTGGCGAGCGCCGTCTGGTTCGAGAACGCCCGCCCCAAGCGCGGCGAGTACCGCAAGTTCAAGATTCAGATTTTCGAAGGCAACGACGATTTCAAGTCGATGCACGAAGTGGTGACGCGGTACTTCCGACGTCGACTCGAAGAAGAGAAACCGCTGCCAGACCTAGCCGTCATCGATGGGGGCAAGGGACAGCTCGGGGCAGCCCGTGAGGCGCTCGATGCGCTCGGGGTCACGCAAATCGGCTTGATTAGTCTCGCCAAGAAGGAAGAGGAGATCTTTCTCCCCGGGCGCAGTGACAGTGTCAGGCTGCCGCGCCGATCGCCGGCGTTACGCCTGTTGCAACAGGCGCGCGACGAGGCACATCGGTTTGCCGTGACCTTCCAGCGCCAGAAGCGCTCCGCGCGTACCATCACATCAGAGCTGTTGAAGATTCCGGGGATCGGTCCTACCAAACGCCGCGCCCTGTTGCATGTTTTTGGCAGCGTACAAGGGGTGAAGGACGCGCCTCTCGACGCGATTGCACGGGTGCCGGGCTTCGGCGATGCCTCCGCCCGGAAGGTACTGCTTTCGCTCGGGGTGGAACTTCCGCCTCCTCACACCACTGCCGTTCCGCCACGGCCGCCGGACGACCGTACCGACACTCCCCTCCCTCCCGTGAACGACGCATGACCACAACGTCCTGGACGCTCCGCTGCTCGGCCTGCGATACGCCGGCAGCGCTCGAGCGCGCCTCATTGTGTGGTGCCTGTGGGCAACCGCTCTTCGCTCGGTACGCGCCCGTCCCGCGCGACACCGCACTGCGGCCACGCTGGGACATGTGGCGCTATGCGCCGTTCATGCCCCTGCTCGAAGGTGAAGCGCCGGTCACGCTCGGTGAAGGGCTGACCCCGCTCATTGAGTCGCAGGCGTTGGCCGACGCCGTGGGCATACGCCGCCTGTGGATCAAGGATGAAGCGCAGAATCCTACCGCCTCGTTCAAGGCGCGCGGAATGAGCGCGGCGGTGACGCGTGCGCGCGCCGAGGGCTTTCCGGGGTTGGTGGTGCCAACAGCGGGGAATGCCGGCGCCGCGCTGGCGGCGTACAGTGCGGCCGCGGGAATGCCCGTCCGCGTCTACGCGCCGCGCACGACGCCACGCCCCATTCTCGATACGATCGATGCCATGGGCGCTGAGCTCATCCGCATTGACGGACATATTGGCGACGCCGGAAAGCTGGCGCTCGCGTATGCGGCGGAGTCGGGCTATTTCGCCATCTCCACTCTTCGCGAGCCGTACCGCGTTGAGGGCATGAAGACCATGGGCTACGAGATGGTTGAGCAACTCGGCTGGCGCGTGCCGGATGTCGTCGTCTATCCGACGGGTGGTGGAGAAGGCACGGTGGGGATCTGGAAGGCGCTGCAGGAGCTGGCGGCGAGTGGCTGGTTGCCTGAAGGGCGCGTGCAGCCCACGTATGTCGTCGCGCAAGCCGCAGGGTGTGCGCCGATTGCCAAGGCCTTCGCCGAGGGGGCGGACCGTGCAGAGCCGTGGGTGAATCCCACGACGTACGCGAGTGGGTTGCGCGTACCGTCTCCCCTTGGCGACCGCGTTTTGTTACGGGTGTTGCGTGAGACGCAGGGCGTCGCGGGTACGGCCACCGACGAGGCCATTCGTGACTGGACGTACCGGCTGGCCACGGCGACGGGCATCGATGCCGCTCCCGAAGGTGGCTGCGCCCTGTCCGTGTTGCGGGACGCGGTGGTTGACGGGCGCATTGCGTCCGACGCCGAGGTGGTGGTGTACAACACCGGAAGCGGTGCGTCGTACCGGGCCTAGCCCATCTTTCGCGCGACTGGTGACTGCCGGTCGCATTCGACGGATTTTCGAGGAGTATCGATGAAGGCTTCGATGTTGATGCGGGTGGCGGGCGTCGCCCTGGTAGCGGGCAGCACCGCCGTGACGTCACCGCTTTTCGCCCAAGCGACGTGCAACGTGAATGATGGCAGCCCATTTCAGCTTGGCGGGGCCAAGCAGTATGTGATCAAGGCGGCCAGTTCACGCAACAATGACGAAATTCCCAAGCATTTGGCGAACGCCATTCGGTTGCTCACGGACAGCCCGGAAAAGATCAAGAACGAGCCCGGGCGCCAGTGGCTGCTGCTGCGAACGTTTGTGCAGTTCCGCTCGCTGAACGAAGGGAAGTTCATGCTGAACCGTGGCGACATGGGGTACACCACCAATCCGCAGGGGAAGCAGAATCTCCTGCTGGCGGTCGACACGGCGGCGTCGGCACTCGAAAAGGTCGCACCGCAGTGTGCTGAGGCGGTGAAGGGCTATCGGCAGCAGTTCTACGGGGACGTGTACAACAAGGCGGTCTCCTCGCTGCAGGCCAATCAGGATGACACGGCGGCCACGTATGCCAATCTCGCGCTGATGGTGTCGCCCACCGATCCGCGTCCGTGGAACGTGCTCTCGTCGGTGTACGGAAAGCAGAACAAGATCGACAGCTCCATGATCGCCATGGAGCGCATCATCGCGATCGCCGGCAACGATACGCTCTACAAGCGGATCAAGCAGCAGAGCCGCTACAACCTGGCCGTCATCAATCTGACGAAAGCGGACGCCGCGACCGGGGCGGAGAAGGAAGCGGAGATCGCGAAGGCCAAGACGCTGCTGCAAGACTATCTCAAGGACTCGCCGGGCGAGGCGAACGCCACGCAGGCGTTGGCGCGCGCGCTGCGCCTGTCCGGCGATACCACCGCGGTCGCGAACATGTTCGGTGACATGCTGGAGACGCCGGACAAGTTCACGGCGGATCAGCTGTTCGAAGCGGGGTCGAATGCGGCGGGGAGCGGCCGCGATGCCGATGCCGTGAAGTTGTTCGAGGCCGGTTTTGCCAAGAACCCGAACCACCGGAACGCGCTGTACAACTACGCCAACGCGGCGTTCGGCATCAAGGACGTCGCGAAAATGGGCCCGGCGGTTCAGCGGCTCATGACGATCGATCCGAATTTCGAGCGTGGCTGGCGTCTGGTTGCTGGCTACTGGCAGCTCAAGTCGCGGGCCGAGACCGACGCTGCGAAAAAGAAGGTCTTTCAGGATTCGACGCTGTTCTATCTCGACAAGCAGTCGAAGCTGAACCCCAAGGTGGACATCGTCGCTTCGGGCCCGACGCGTACCGGCTACCAGATTCAGGGTGCGGTGAACAACGGTGGAACGGCGACCGGGACCTGGACGATCAAGTTCGAGATCCTCGACGCCGCCGGTGCCGTGGTGGCGACGCGTGATGTGGCCGTCGGACCGATCGAGGCCGGCTCGGCGATGACCTTCAGCGTGACGGTCGAAGCACCCAAGGGAGTCGCCTTCCGGTACGCGCCAATCAAGTGATCTGGCGTGCATGGCGACGGTGGGCTCTGGTACCGAAGTCCATGAAATTGATTGACTTCGGGGCTCACAGTTCGTAGGTTTTCTCAGGTGGGCGACGACGCATCCGTCGCCGCCTATTTGGTTTCCCGGGGGAAGGCCATCGAGCCTCGCCCCCGTTTTCGTCTCAGGTCATGGTTCGCGTCACGCTAGTCGAACCGGGAAGCATCGCCGACAGCGTCGGCATCGTCCCCGGCACCGAGCTTCTCACCGTCAACGAACGGCCGTTGGAGGACTTCCTCGATTGGGAGTTTCTGACGGCGGAAGAGTCGTTTGTGGTGTCGGCGCGCCTTCCCGACGGCACGGCGGTGGAGTACGACATCGAACGGGTCGATGGCGAGCCAATGGGTGTGGAGCTCGCGCCGCCCACCGTGCGCCGCTGCGCCAACCGTTGCGAGTTCTGCTTCATCGAAGGGTTGCCCAAGGGGCTGCGTAAGGGCCTGTACATTCGCGATGACGACTACCGGCTGTCGTTCGCGTACGGCAACTTCGCGACGTTGTCGAACGTGAAGGAGCGCGATATCGCGCGCATTCTCGAGTACCGTCTGTCGCCGCTGTATGTGTCGGTGCACGCGACACCATGGGAAGCGCGTAAGGTCCTCCTCAATAACCCGCGGGTGCCCAATATCGTCGAGCAGCTCACGCGCTTGGCCGAGGGGGGCATCCAGTTCCACTGCCAGATGGTCGTGGTGCCCGGGCTCAACGACGGGGACGTGCTGGAACAGTCGCTGACCGACTTGTGGAATCTTGGCGATGCCGTGATGTCGGTGGCGCTGGTGCCGGTCGGCGTGACACAGTTCTCGCATCTGTACACTGGCCAGCCCATGGATGCCGCCAATGCCGGTCGCCTGTTGAACGCCGTGCACCGGTGGGAAGAGCGCGCACTGGACGATCGCGGCGACCGCTGGGTGTACGGCTCGGACGAACTGTATCTGCTCGCGGGCGAGCCGCTCCCCGATGAGGAGCACTACGGCGATTTCTCGCAGATCGAAAATGGCGTCGGCGCGGTGACGTCGCTGCGTGCTCGCGTACGCGATGGACTGTCGCAACTGCCGCGCCTCGACGGACGTCGCATTGGCGTGGTCACCGGTACCTCCATGGTGCCGCTCATGCCCGAGCTGATCGATCAGCTCACCGAGGCGACGGGCGCGCAGTTCGTGCTCATTCCCACAGAAAACTCCTTGTTCGGCCCGACCACCACGACCGCCGGTTTGCTGGTGGGCGCTGATATCCGGCGCGCCCTCGCGGATCGTGCCGATCTGGATCTCGCGCTCATTCCGGCTGAGTGCATCAACGACAACGGACTGTTCCTCGACGAGGAGTCGTTCATCGCGGTCCGCGAGTCGTTGCCCATGCCGGTCTATCCCTCGTACGACTTCATTGACGCGCTCGTCCCCGAGGGGGATGCGGCGGTCGTTCCCGCCGCCTGATCTGCCCGCATGAGTCTCCCAGTCGTTGCTATTGTCGGTCGCCCCAATGTGGGCAAGTCACATCTCTTCAACCGCATCATCGGTGAAGCTACCGCCATCGTCAGTGACGAGGCCGGCACCACGCGCGACCGGCATTTCGGGCGCGCCGAGTGGGCGGGCCACGACTTCTGGCTCGTGGATACCGGTGGCCTGGTTGAGGACTCGTATCTTCCCATGGACGTGGCGATCCGGCGCCAGGTCATGGAGGCGATCGAAGAAGCCGATCTCATGCTCTTCGTGTGCGACGCGCGCGTTGGCGTTCACCCGAGCGATGCGCGCATCATGGATCTGCTGCGCAATTCGCAGAAGCCGTGGATGCTCGTCGCCAATAAGGTCGACAATCCTGAGAGCGCCGACTTCTACGAGTTCTACCGCCTTGGCGTGACCGAGGTGTATCCGGTCTCGGCGTCCAACGGCAAGGGATCGGGAGATCTGCTCGACGCCGTCGTCGCCGCCATTCCGGAGACGGAAGAAACGCATTCCGAGGCCGTGCGGATCGCCGTGATCGGCCGCCCGAACGTCGGCAAGTCGAGCTTCGTGAATCGCTTGTTGGGTGAGGATCGTCTCGTGGTGCACGACGAATCGGGCACGACACGTGACGCGATCGACGCACCCATGCGCTATCACGACAAAGAGTTGGTCTTCGTCGATACTGCCGGCCTGCGCCGACAGTCCAAGATCGATGATGGCGTCGAATTCTACTCGGCACTCCGCACGCGTCGAGCAATCGATTCGTCTGACGTGTGCATCCTGATGATCGACGCTACGGAAGGACTGCAGAATCAGGATCTCAAGATCGCGACCATGGCGTGGGAATCGGGTCGTGGGTTGATCATGGTGATCAACAAGTGGGACCTCTTTGAAGACAAGACCGACAAGAGCGCCGAGCAATTCCGCAAGGAGGCGGCGGAGAAGGTTCCCTACTTCAAGTTCGTGCCGTTCCTCTTCACCAGCGCGATCACCGGGCAGCGCGTGACGAAGGCGCTCGATCTCGTGTTGCAGGTGCAGGAGCAGCGTACGCGTCGCATCTCCACCTCGCAGGTGAACGATGCGCTCGAGCAGTTGATTGCCCGCCTGCAGCCGCCTCAGGCGGCCGGCCGCGAGGTGAAGCTCAACTACGCCACGCAGGTCGAAGTGTCGCCGCCGACGATCGCCGTGTTCGGCAACAATCCGGAAGCCATTCCGGAGCACTACATCCGCTACCTGCACAACGGCTTCCGCGAAATCTGGGGCTTCACCGGTTCCCCGCTGCGGATCATCCTGCGGAGAAAGAACAGTTGAACGGTGCGTCCATGCCACTGTGGACGTACGGTGCGGCGTATCTCGCCGGATCGTTCCCGACGGCGTATCTCGTGGGGAAGGCCAATGGCGTGGATCTGCGGACGGTGGGCTCGGGCAATCTCGGTGCGACCAATGTGTTCCGCACGCTGGGGTGGAAATGGGGATTGCTCGTGTACCTCGTCGACGGATTGAAGGGGCTGTTGCCGACGCTCCTGCTGCCGACGGCCGTGGGAGTGGCGCGCGGTTGGCCGTGGGGTGTCATCCTTGGCGTGTTGACCATTGTGGGGCACGTCAAGCCGATTTTCCTCATGGGGAAGGGCGGCGGTAAAGGCGTGGCGACGGCGAGCGGCGTGTTCTTCGCCCTCGCACCAGTGGCTGGGCTCTGCGCGGTGGCGGCCTTCGCGGTGGTGGTCGCCATCACGCGATATGTCTCCCTGGCTTCGCTCGTCGGTGCCGCCGTGCTGCCGGTGGCGATTTTCGTGCAGATGCGCGAGATCTCCCCACTGATGCTCGTCAGTGTCGCCATCAGCGCGTTCGTGTTCTGGACGCATCGCGACAACATCGGCCGATTGCTGCGTGGTGAAGAACGACGTGTCGGCGGTCCCCCGTCGACGGCTGAGGGGAGTGCGCGATGATGCACACGCAGGTGGGGGCCACTATCGGCGTGGAGATGCCTGACTCGCCAATCCGCTGCGCCGTCGTGGGCGGTGGTGCATGGGGCACGGCGATCGCCGATCGCTTGGCGCGCAACGGACACCAGACGGTACTGTGGGCACGCGAGCCAGACGTCGTGGCGGCGATCAACGAGACGCACGAGAATCCGCGCTTCCTTGGGGGCATCGCACTCGCGCCAGCGTTGACGGCCAGCGCCGACATCAGCGTTGCGCTGCGTGGCGCCACGCTCGTCGTGTACGCCGCACCGTCGCATGTATTGCGCCCCGTGGTGGCCAGCTGTGCGCAGCACATCGCGCCGGGAGCGGTGCTCTCGGTCGCCACCAAAGGCATCGAGCGCGAGACGTTGGCGTTGATGACTGATGTTGTGGCCGAAGCCGCGCCGGGGTATCCTGTGGTCGCGGTGAGCGGCCCCAGCTTCGCCGCGGAAGTTGCGCAAGGGCAGCCTACCGCAGTCGTCGCGGCCTGTCTCAATCACGACGCCGCGAAGTTGGTGCAGTGGGCGATGAGCGCGGGCGCATTCCGCGTGTACACCAGCGATGATGTCGTGGGCGTGGAGCTCGGTGGGTCACTCAAGAACGTGATGGCGGTAGCCACCGGTATCCTTGACGGACTCGGCATGGGCTACAATCCGCGCGCGGCGTTGATGACGCGCGGGCTCGCCGAGATGACGCGGCTGGGATTGGCGCTCGGTGCCAAGCGCGAAACGTTTGCCGGATTGGCTGGACTGGGCGATCTCGTGCTGACCTGCACCGGAGCTTTGTCGCGCAACCGCGCCGTCGGGGTGGCGATCGGGCAAGGGCAGACGCTCGATGTCGCGCTCGCCGGAAAGGACAGCGTGGCGGAAGGCGTGTTGAACACGCAGAGCGCCAAGGCACTTGCGGACAAGGTGGGCGTGGAAATGCCTATTGTCGATGCCACTCATCGCATTCTGTTCGACGGTTGGTCGCCACGCGACGCCGTGTCGGAATTGATGGCTCGTGAACTTCGACCGGAGCGCGACTGACCATGGCCGCTGCCCGGGGTGAATTGGTGCAGGAGTTCTACTCCATCGGTGATGTCTGTACGCTCACCGAGCTCAAGCCGCATGTGCTGCGATACTGGGAGAGCCAGTTCAAGGTGCTCAATCCGGCGAAGAACCGCAGCGGCAACCGCGTGTATTCGCGGCGGGAAGTCGAGCTCATTCTGCTCGTGAAACATTTGCTGTACACCGAGAAGTATACCATCGACGGCGCACGACAGAAGCTCGACGAACATCGCAAAGGCGGTTCACTACGCCCGGCGGCGCGTGCGGCGCTCGAAGTCGAAGCACTCGAAAGTCTCGAGCGCGATCTCGCCGACCTGCAGGCGCTCATCGATGACGCGCTGCGCCGACCCCAGACTTGACTATGCGCATTCTTCTCAGTAACGACGACGGCATTCTCGCCAAGGGCCTCGGCGTCCTCGAGCAGGCCGTCGCACCGCTCGGCGACATCTCGGTCGTGGCACCGGACCGCGAACAGAGCGCCACCAGCCACTCGCTCACGCTGCATCATCCGCTGCGCCCCGTGCGGCTCGGCGAGAAACGGTGGCAGGTCGATGGGACGCCTACCGATTGCGTCATGCTCGCGTGCGAAGCGTTGCTCGACGAACGGCCGGAGTATGTGATCAGCGGGATCAATCACGGTCCGAACATGGGCGAAGACGTGCTCTACAGCGGGACGGTGGCGGCGGCGATGGAAGGCCTCGCGCTCGGCATTCCCGCGATTGCCCTTTCGTTCGCCGGCAGCATTCTGCGCGCCGATGCGATCCTCGAAACGCAGGTGACGCAGATCCGGGCGTTGCTCGATCACCTCATGCACCTGCCGGCGTTTCCGCCAGACACGCTGTTGAACGTCAACTTACCCGCGGTCGTCGGCGACGAAATCAAGGGCATCAAGCTCACGCGGCTGGGTCGCCGTGTATTCAGTGACTCCATCACCAAGATGAAAGACCCGTGGGGCCGTGAGATCTTGTGGATCGGCGGCGGCAGCGTCGAATGGAGCGGCCCCGACGACAGCGATTTCCGCGCGGTGCATGATGGTTTCATCTCGGTGACGCCGTTGCACCTCGATCTCACCCACCGTGATGTCCTCAACGCGGCGACGGATTGGTGGCAAGCACCGTAGAGCCGGAGTTCCGGGGCGCGCGTCGCCGACTTGTTGAAGCGCTGCAGGACAAAGGCATTCGCGATCTCGCCTTGCTGCGTGCGATCGATACCGTGCCGCGGCATCTGTTCGTGCCGCCCACTGTTCGTCATCGGGCGTACGAAGACTCGGCGCTTCCCATCGGGAGTGGGCAGACCATCTCGCAGCCGTACGTGCATGCGCGTTCGGTCGAGCAGCTCATGCTCACGGGAAAGGAGAAGGTGCTGGAGATCGGAACCGGTTCTGCGTATCAGACTGCGCTGCTCGCAGAGCTCGCGGCGCAGGTGTTCTCCGTAGAGCGCTATCGCGAATTACTCGACAAAGCGCGCCCGCTGTTGCAGCAGGCCAATGTGCGCAACGTGTCACTGTCGCTGGGTGACGGTACGCTCGGGTGGCGCGAGTATGCCCCGTACGACGGCATCGTCGTGAGTGCCGGGGCCCCGCACGTGCCACCGGCTCTCGAGGAACAGCTGGCGGAGGGTGGGCGGCTGCTGATCCCGATCGGGGACAAGGAGGAGCAGATGCTCACCTTGTTCATAAAGCGGGGGGGACGGCTGGAGAGACGTGACATCACACCGGTCCGCTTCGTCCCCCTTATTGGAGCGCAGGGTTGGCCGGGGTGAGGTTGGTCCGGCCGGAATTGCGTCCCGGCTGGTCGTAGTTCATCTTCGCCTCCCGAAGCACGGATGCTTCCTCGGGCGCGCCTGCGCACCACGGTCCTGAAAACCATGTCGAATTTCGCCTCGCACTCGCCTGCGCCATCCAATGTGCCCGTTCCCCGGCTCTCCGTGCCGCCCTACGCGGCACCGGCTTCGGTTGCCGAAGGGGAACCCCTGCCGGTGAGTGGCGGCGTTCGACCCTTCGTCCCGCAGCCGTGGCGGGCAGCCTTTGCCGCCCCGGAACCAACGGCTGCGGTCGAGTCGACGGCGACGCCAGTGGCCTCCCCAGCACAAGCCATGGAGGTACCGGCGCGAATTCCGCCCTATCAGCCGCTTCGCCCCACGCCGATCATGACGGCGGCAATCCGCACCCCGCTCTATATCCCCACGATTCCGACGCCGGCTGCTGAAGCGGCCGTGGAAGACGAGGGGATCATCGAGCCGCAGCTGGTGCACACCGAGGAGTTCTCCGTCCCGGCTGCCGTCACTCCGGAGGCCGTGCTGCTGGACGACGGCGAATTGCCCTGGATCGATGCCTTCTTGTCGTCGACGCCCGCAGTGCCGATGGCGACCGTCCCCACGCCCTTGGCCAACGCACTTGTCAGCGAGCAGCCGGCTGAGGAAGTGGTCGAGATGTCCGCGGACGCCGCCGCCCAATTCGTGGAGGTTGTCGAAGTCGTGGAAGCGTCGGCTGCGGTGGCCGAGGTCGAAGCGGTCGAACACGAAACGCACGACGACATGATGGTGGAGACTGAGGAGGTCGTGTCTCCGGCTTTCGACGCGCAGGCCAACGCGGCGTCGTCGGACGCCTGGCCGTTGGATGACGCGGTCGCGCAATTCCGCGAGTTGAGCGCGCAGCTCGACTCTGCCGTGAACAGTTTCGAGAGCCCCGAGCAGTTGTTCGCCGAGGCGTCCACGCCCGAGCCGCTTCCGGCATGGAGCGACGACGACATGATGGACATCATGCCCATCCGTCATTCGGGCAGGACGCCACTCTCGTCGCCCGCAGTGATCTCCGAGGGCGAGCTCTGGTCGGAACGTGCTCGGAAGGCGCAGGAAGAGGCCCAGGTCTTTCAGGCCATGGCGTCGGCAGAAACGGTGAGTGAGACCGGTGATGCTTCGGCGCCCTTGACCCACGCGACAGCGGAGCAGGCGGCACAGGCCCTTGAGGTCTTGGCCCAGCGGGTGCGCGCCGGCGAGCTCACGCTGCCGGGATACGATCCTCATATGGGTGAGTCGGCAGCCTTGGTGGCCGCACTGGCGGCGATCCTTGGCGTACGTTTCCGCTGACAATGGAGCAGGGGACCTCGCGCCGCTTTCGGGTAAGCGGACGGGTGCAGGGAGTTGGCTTCCGCTGGTTCGTGAAAGAGGAAGCCAGGCGGCTCGAGCTGCGCGGCTGGGTGCGTAATGAGCCCAACGGCGACGTGTTGCTCGAAGCCGGTGGCGGTACCGATGCGCTCGAGGAACTGGAAGCGCTCGTGCGAATGGGCCCGCCGGGCGCCGAGGTGACGCGCTTCGTGCGCGAGGCCCCAGACACACTCGGTGACCTGTCGCTTCCATTCCCATTCGCAGTGCACCGCTGACGACCGACCGTCTCACGGTCCTGTCCGAACGTTCGATGCGACGTTGGCGGGATTCGCGTAATTTGCCGAATGACCTCGCCCGATCTTGAAACGCGTCTTCGGCGCGCACTCCGCGACGTGCCGGACTTTCCAACGCTTGGCATTCTGTTCAAGGACATCACGCCGGTCCTTGCCGATCCGGTTTTGCTGCGTGAGGTGATCGCGGCGCTGGTGGCTCCCTACGTCGGCGTCGGCATCACCCATGTGGTGGCGGTAGAAAGCCGCGGGTTTCTCTTCGGTGTCCCCATGGCGCTCGAGCTGAACGCCGCGTTTGCCCCAGCGCGAAAGCCGGGGAAGTTACCATGGCGGACGATTCGTGAGTCGTATGCCCTCGAGTATGGACACAACGAACTCGAGCTCCACGAAGACGCCCTGATACTGAGCCCAGGACGCGACACGCCGGCCCGGGTGCTGGTCGTCGACGACGTGCTGGCGACCGGCGGCACCGCCGCGGCGACCTGTCGCTTAGTACAGCGTCTTGGCGGCGAGGTGGTGGGTGTGGCCGTCCCGGTCGAGCTTGGCTTTCTGAACGGGCGCCAGCAATTGGGCGGCTGTCCGGTGACCACGCTCCTGACGTTCTGATCCGTTCGTGGCGCTTGCCTCCCGGTTGTCTAACGACGCCGGCATTTTCATTTTGTAGACAGCGGGGCGCTGTAGATGCGCTCCGCGATGGTTCGCCCCCGTAGCTCAGTTGGATAGAGCAGCAGTTTCCTAAACGGAAAACAGTTGATATAACAGCCAAAGCGCCACCACCATCTGTTCTTGGTCGGTGGCGCTAAGTCGTTGTGGGACAATAGAAAGGATAGTCAGTCGGATGTGGTGTATGGAGGACTGATGATTGTGTTTACAACCCAGTTTTAGAGACTTTTTCCATACAAATCCCCATACACCTCAGCTATACTCCACCAGTGATGGGTTCCTCATAAACAACTGGTGAGGCATATATGGCAAAGACCTACAAGGTACCCAAGCTGGTGAATGGTCGGGGTACACTCCCAATTGACCGACAGTTTGGAACGGTGGGAAACATTGAGGTGGGGCGGATGCGCGTGGCGTCAGGGACGACGGACCCCACCACATGGCAGACCTACATGACCATGCTGGATTCCCTTGTCGAACTGGACCGTGGGGACATCCTTATCAGCCTCAACAAGAAGGAGAAGACCTTTCCCGACGTGTTGAAGCTGTGGAAGAGTCACAAGCTCAATTCCATCATCAAGGTGGTGACGGGTCATGGGGACGCATTGACCGCCATGAACGCATGGATTGACGAAGGGCTGCAATTGAACGGAGAACCCTACACAGCAAAGGGCATCAAGGCGCACAAGAACAACATCAATCAATTGTTCAAGGTCGCTACCGGCGCTGAATCGGTAAAAGACCTACCGACATTACTGCGGTGACGTGACCCCCGAATCCTGATCCAGACTGCATGTTAGTCCCAGCTTCAGGGGGACGCATGAAAAAGAGTCGGTTTACCGAGGCCCAGATCGTGGCGGTGCTGCACGAGTGGGAGGCGGGGGCGAAGACGGCGGACTTGGTCCGGCGCCACGGGGTCACCGAGCAAACGCTGTATCGCTGGAAGAAGAAGTACGGCGGGCTGCAGATCTCGGAAGCGAAACGGCTGAAGGCGCTGGAGGAAGAGAATCGGCAGCTCAAGCGGCTCGTGGCGGACCAAGCGCTTGTCCTGGTTCAGCGTGAATGTGACGGGTGGGTGGTACTACAATGGAATCGTGGGTGTGTGATGACTCGAGATTACGCTGCCGCAGCGTGATGCGCGAGGGCGCGAGTAGCGCGGGCGGCTTCGAGGCGTGCATCGCGTGTCGCCCAGATCTGCGCGGACCGGCCCGCCAAGCGGTCGGCTGGCGTGATGTACCCGATCGCGCTGTGCAGTCGCTGCTCGTTGTAGTGCGTGACGAAGGCGGTAACGTGACGCCGCGCGTCCTCGATCGACGACGGCGCCGCCGGGCGAATCGTGGTGACCTTGAGCGTCTGGTTCCAGCGTTCCAGTTTGCCGTTCGACTGCGGATAGTACGGGGCGGTGCGGACGTGCGTCATGCCGGCGAGCCGGATGAAATCGCGGAAGTCGCGGGCGATGAACTGTGGCCCGTTATCCGAGATGATCCGCGGCTGCGCGTCCGGAAACGTTTCTTTGGCGCGTTGCACGATGGTGGTGACGTCGCGCGTCGTCATCGACTCGCGCAGTTCCCAGTGCACCAAGTAGCGCGACCAGCCATCGAGGATCGCGCAGAGATAGTAGAACGTGCCGGCGATGTTGACGTACGTGAAATCGATGTGCCAGTGGGCGTGCGCGTGCGTCGGCTGATCGAAGCCCGTGCCCTTCTTGGAGGGCGTGCGGGTCCAGCGATCCAGCCGCCCTGCACTCTTCAAGACGCGATACACGGAGGACGGACTGACCGCGACCTCGCCGTGATCGAGCAGCATGTACGACAGCCGGCGATACCCTTCGAGCGGATAGCGGTCATGAAACTGCAGGATGCCATCGCGCTCCGCTGGGGTCAGCCAATGCTCGCGCGGCACCGGCCCGTGCGGCGTGGGCACCGCCCCGTACGAGGCCGTCCAGCGCGCATATTTGGCGCGCGCAATGCCGAGCCGCTCCAGCATCGAGCGGACCGGCAAGTCCGTGCGCGTGCTCAGTGACGTGACGCAATCCACGACCTCGTCGCGCCGATCGGGCGGGACCCAGCGCCCGGTCATGGGGCCCCACGCTTTTTTTTCATGTCGAGATACTCTTCCGAGACTTCGGCGATGATGCGGTCCTTCTTGGCAATCGTGGCTTCGAGCTCGGCGATGCGCGCGCGATCGGCCTGGGCCGTCTGCGTCTCGCCGCGCTGCGTGCGTCCATCCTGCAACGCGGCGGCCAAGTGCTCCAACGCCTGCCGCTGCCACAGGTACAGCAAGCTGGGCGCAATCTGGTACTCGTCACACAGGTCCGAGACCGGGACCTTATCGCCGAGATGCCGACGCAGGATTGTGGCCTTCTGCTCAGGCGTGAAGACCCGACGCGAGCGCTGGACAGCTTCCTTTGAGGGACTCATGACAACCTCCGTTGCTCCATAGTGTGGAGCGGGTGGTGTCACATTTCAACTGGAGCAGGACACGCTGAATCTCCAAGTGGTCAAAGACCTGCTGGGAAAAAAGTGGTGACGCCCGAGCAGCGGCGGACGGTCGTCGAGCACGCGATGGAATCCGCCGGTCTCTCGGAGCGCCAAGCGTGCCGCTACACGGGCTTTGCGCGCGCGTCGCAGCGCTACCAGTCGACCAAGGATGATGCGGCGCTGGGCGAGCGCCTGCGGACGTTGGCGATCCTGCGGCCGCGGTGGGGCTATCGTCGGCTGTATCGGTTGCTGCGCCGCGAGGGGCTGCGGGTCAATCGCAAGCGTGTGCAGCGCGTCTACCGCGAGGCCGGGCTGCACGTGCGCCAGCGCCCCCGGAAGCGCGTGGCGCTCGAGCGCGTTCCCAAGCCGGCCGTCAACGGGGCCAACCAGCGGTGGAGCATGGATTTCGTCAGCGATGCGTTGGCCGATGGGCGCCGGTTTCGGAGTCTGACCGTGGTAGACGACGCGACGCGGGAGTGCCTCGTCATCGAGGTGGAGCGCTCGCTGCCGGCCGAGCGCGTCATCGCGGCGCTGGATCGCGTGGCGCGGTCGCGCGGCTACGCGCCCAGCATCGTGTGCGACAACGGGCCCGAGTTCCGGAGTGAAGCGCTGGATCAGTGGGCCGATCACCACGGCATCACGCTGGCGTTCATCGAACCGGGACGTCCCGTACAGAATGCCTTCATCGAGAGCTTCAACGGACGCTTCCGGGACGAGTGCCTGAACGAGCATTGGTTTCTCGACCTGGCCGATGCCAAGGCCACCATTGAGGCGTGGCGACTCGACTACAACACGGTTCGGCCGCATGGACAATTGGGAGGAAGAACACCAGACGAATACGTCGCCTACCTGCAGGATCAGCTACACGCTGTACATTCTTGATCAACCATCGGCTAACAGCAGAGGTGGATCAGCAACTGGGGTCACGTCAGCAGACCATCCGCCGTACATGACGCTCTGTGCCGCTCCCGTATCCTGTCGTCTTCAGAGACCCATAAGATGTTCTATTGGGGACTGAGAGCCGAAGGCGTAAGTCTCTGGCGGTGTCAGGTGCTTTACCGGTCAGTACAACTGTTTGGACCCACGTGGTAACACAACAGCCCATCCCGATTCGGTTCAGGATGGGCTGACAGCATTTTCTCTACAGGGATTTATATTCCATCCGACCTCTTCAGGAGCTACGGGATGGACAACAAATTATTTGATGTGTTTTTGGATGAAGGAACGAAAGAGTTAGCCAAGGGAGTGATTAAGCATGGTGGTGGGGCACTCGTAACGCAGGTCAATAAGAGATATCCACACATCTTCAGCAAGATTCGTGAGATGTTTGCCGGTGCGTCATTGGAAACAGCCGAACGACGGGTTGACGAGTTTGACCCCGTGCTGTCGGATGCTTGTGGGCGCCAAGCACAACAAGCGCGCGTCCGTGGTGCATCGGTCATTGACCCCGTTGAAGCACTAGATGACCCCGACAAGTTTCACGCCTTTCGCAGCAGCATCAATTCAGTCACCCGAACATCATCGGCAGAACGTCGAAAGATGTTGGCGGATGCGCTCGCGATGCGGTTACAGCTAGATACGGAGTCGGAGCGGGCCATCATTAGCAACATTGCTATTGAGACCATGCCCGTGCTGAGTCCACAACACCTTGAAATCTTGGGGTTGTTAGCGGTTATCTATGCCCTACATCCGCAACGCCCAAGTGACTTTGAAGCTATAAAAAACGAATACTATCAGACCCTAGTGCTCAATCATCCACAAGGCAAAGCAGCGCCAGTAGATGAGGAAGTAAAGGGTCGGCTGAATGAGCTTAACACCCGCCTAGAGGAAATCGAGGCTCAGTTTAGCCTTGAGCTTGCTACAAGTCTTTTCCTATACAACATCGACGGGCTTACCTCGTCGGTCGTGGCGCATCTTTCGTCGGTCGGGTGCGTAGAACGGGAACGCATAAAGTCACGCTCTCTTTGGACCATTCTAGAGACAGGCTTGGGTTTACACCGACAGGACAAGCGAATATGGGCACTATCGAATGCGTGGGAGCATACACTTCAACATCTCACGCTAACCCCACTGGGTTTACTCATTGGTATCCTTGTTCACGACCAACGGGCACATACCAACTTTCTGGAAAAGTGGGAGTGGGAGGGAATCACTCTGAGAGTCGCAAGCGTCGACGATTGGCGGAAAGACCCGCGTTCTCCAGAGTTTGAGGCGCTCATGAAGACGATGGCAAGCGAAGCGCGGCGCACTGCTCTATCACGAGGTAGGGTGATTTGAGGCAAAGAAACGACAATCCCCGACCTCCAACGGATATCGGGGATTCAATCGTGGGTACAGGAACTATCTCGTCCCCTCTCTGACATCGGCAATGTACGTCTTTCTCGAAAGCAGTTTTGCCGGCCGCTCATAGATGGCCTCCAACAAGTCACTGATGATGGCCGAGCAAATCCTAAATGTTTTTGAATCGAACGCATCTTGAACGCTGATGTCTCCGTTGTTTGAATGGAGCGCGGCGTTGCCTAAGTCCTTTAGGTTTGTGACCTCTTCTATATCTAGATTCTCGGCCCACTTAGGAGCATTCCCGTTCTGAAGACGCTTCTCTAGGTCACCGAGTTTTCTCCCCAACTGTCCATCTTCGAAACCTTGCCCGTGAAGGACGTGTTCCAAGGCGACTCGAAGCATACCGACAGCAGCAGTATTCGCCCCCATTGAATGTGCCTTGTGAGCTTGGTCTAGATAGTACGCAACTTCACGCGGCGTATTCGGCGTTGACGCTCCGCCGTATGACCGTGGAATGATGGCCAGCCGGTCTTCCCCCATGGTACGGTACAGGAGAGCTAAAACCGGTTCGTAGCATTGCGTACACTTCATCTCGACAATTGACGGGGTGACCATTCGACGCAATTCGCGCAGCCGGTCATCCTCACTTGCATCCTCAGGGAGTGCTCTAGCTATCGCCTTTGTCCACTTGCCGCCAGTGCCGTTCGGTGCCGTTACCGTCATCCGCCTAACGTCTCCACACGACATGCAGTGGAGGCCACCGTTAGAATTCATGGGATTCACACCGCTCAAGCTTGCGATGATTCTGACCAGAGTGTTCAAGTCATCAAGGGCAGGCAGACTTTTCTTCATTCTGTCGTACCGTTCAAAAAGTGGGAGAGGGTAAGTAACGCTTGCTCGTCCAATGTTGGATAGTAATCTTTGTATGGAAGTGTGTATGGGGAACGGAGCAGGGCTTTGGCACCATAGAACGGATATGTATGGAGTCGAACTAAGCGCATTTCCATACATTCTCCATACAGGCGCGGTTGGCGTATGGGCCGAAAACGCTAACTCGTTGTAAAAGAAGCACTTAGTCGGCACGCCCCCGTAGCTCAGTTGGATAGAGCAGCAGTTTCCTAAACTGTTGGTCGGAGGTTCGAATCCTCTCGGGGGCACTCGATGGGAGTGCATTGCCACGCAGCGGGTGTATTGCCGAGGCCCAATGCACTATGTTTGATGGCTGAACCCGCAAATCCTTTTTCACGTTGGCATACGCAGGCAATCGCATGGCGCAGGCGACACGCAACCCCGTTTCCGCGGCTGGCTCTTCGGCCTCCTTGAGCGACGATCCCATTGAGTCGGTGGCAAGCTGGTTCCAGATGAACAGCAAGCCGATTCTCATGGCGGTCGGCGGCATTGCCGTGGCGGCAGCGGCCGTGTTCGTGTACCGGAGTTCGGCGGCGTCGACCCGCGAGAAGGCGTCGGCGGCGCTGTACGAGGCGCAGACGCCGTATGTGCAGGGGAAGCTTCCCGAAGCGCAGAAGGCGCTCCAGCAAGTGGCCACGCGTTACGGCAGCACGGCGTCGGGACAGCAGGCGTCCGTTCTTCTTGCCCAGGTGCTCTTCGAGCAGAACAAGGCCGACGAAGGGATCAAGGTCCTCGAGAAGGCACTGGGGAGCGCGTCGGCCGACTTCAAGGCGAGCCTCGAGTCGCTCATCGCGGCCGGGTACGAGCAGAAGCAGGACATGACCAAGGCCGCCGAACATTTTGCGAAGGCTGCGGCGGCCGCCACGTTCAAGGCTGACAAGTACAACTATCAGGCAAGCCAGGCTCGGAGCCTGATGTCGGCCGGTAAGCCGACCGATGCGGCCAAGATTTGGGAAGAGCTCGCCAAGCTCGAGGGCGAGCCCATCTCGCAGGAAGCGAACGTTCGGCTCGGCGAAATCGCGGCCAAGAAGTAAGCGGCACGGAGGGAAAGCGCGGGCGGACGACCACACGGTTGTCCGCCCGTTTTGTTTTTGTGCGTGTGTTGGTCTTGGTCTCGGTCTTGGTCTTGGTCTTGGTCTTGGTGCGGGTGGTGGAGCCGGGGCTTCGGAATGCGCCAGTTGTACCGACGGTATCGGGCCATTCTCGGGACAGTTCTGGGTTTGTCCACGCCTGATTGTATGCGCATAATATTTGTTATGTAAACCTATGGTGGTGGATAACTGTGGGAAAAGTCGACGTGGATATCCACCGTTCCTGTGGGAAGTCTCTGCAAACAATTGCAGGACAGTGTTTTACGCATAACGGACTCTCCCGTATCTGCGCCAATGGCTCACGAAAAATGAATCTGTCCACCTGTCCACATGGTTTTCCTCTTTTTTCCCGGCACGAGTGCGTCGCAGATACGCGATGAGTCCGACGGTCTTTGGATAACGTGTCCTCGGCCATTGCCGGCGCACGACTCAACCCATTGCCAACCCGCGCCTTCCATTGATCGTCACGCAAAAAGCGACGCCGAACTCACGGCGCCGCAGCGGACATCACGGGCTCGAACGCCGGACTAGAGCGTCTCGATCGTCCCGCGAAAGACCACACGACCTTCGCCGCGAAGCGTCGGAAAGTACTCTCGGGTACCGCCTGCCGACTCCACCCGTGGCCTGAGGAAGACCGTGACATCGCGGCCTGAGCTCGTCAGAATCGTCACCGTGTCTCCGGATATGAGCCCCCACTGGGCCAGCATTACGGCCGTGGCGACGGCCCCGGTGCCGCACGCCAGGGTTTCCCCCTCCACGCCGCGCTCGAAGGTCCGGTACCGCCAGCGGCCGTCCGGTAGCGACGAAACCCAGTTCACATTGGCCCCCTTGGCGCCCGTCTCCGGGTGCCAGCGGAGCACCGGCCCCCGTACGTTCACGTCCACCGACTCCGCATCGTTCGTCAACAGCACCAGGTGCGGGATGCCCGCAACCGCAAAGCCGACGCGCTGTTCGCCACTATCGAGCGCAATGGGCAGCGCGTCGCGGATCTCGCGGACCGGCTGGAAGTCGATCTCCGGCAGGTCGTTCAATCGGCTGGTGATAAGGCCGGCGCCCGTCGTCAGGCGCATGCCGGATGGTGCGGCCATGCCGATCTCTGCCGCCAGCGCGGTCGAGCACAGTGTCGCATTCCCGCACAGATCAGCGGCCGTACCGTCGCTATTGAAGTAGTGGATGCGCACGTCAGCATCGCGCGCCAGCGGCTCGAGAACAACCACACCGTCGGCGCCTATTCCATTGTACCTGTTGCAGATACGCTGTATCGCTTCAGGTGATGTCACAAGGTCGGTGGGCACCGCACGGCCGTCGAAGAATACAAAATCGTTCCCCGATCCCGTCATCTTGGCAAATGGGAGTCCCCGCAAAGCGCCGGTAGCATCGGCCGTCACGTTAGTAGCGCCCCGTGAGGCCCCACCACCGTAGGCGCCAAACCATCCAGATCGCCTCGCGGACAATTCGCTTCGACATCTTGGATTCGCCTTCAGTGCGATCATGGAAGACAATGGGGATCTCCGCGATGCGGAATCCACGCTTCCACGCCCGGAAACTCATCTCGATCTGAAACGCATAGCCGTTCGAGCGGACCTGGTCGAGCGGAATGGCCTCCAGCACATGGCGACGGAAACACTTGAAGCCGCCCGTCGCGTCGCCGAGGTGAAGTCCTGTAATGGCACGCGCATAGATGTTCGCGCCATAGGACAACATGAGTCGCGTCATCGGCCAATTGACCACGGTGACTTTGCCGTCGCGATAGCGCGAGCCGAGGACCATGTCGGCGTCCTTTACTGCCGCCAGAAACTCCGGCAGGTGCGCGGGATCGTGAGAAAAGTCTGCGTCCATTTCGAAGATGAACGCATAATCACGCTCGAGCGCCCACTTGAACCCCGCCAAATAGGCGCGCCCCAGCCCCTCCTTCCCTGCCCGGTGCAAGGCGTGCACACGGGGCTCGTCGGCGGCCATCGCATCGACGAGGCGGCCCGTGCCATCGGGGGAATTGTCGTCCACCACAAGGACGTCCAGCCGCGGATCCTGTGCGAGGATCTGCGGCACGATACGCGTGATGTTCTCGCTCTCGTTGTACGTTGGCACAATCACGACGCCGCGCTCGCCCTGTGCGAGTGAGCCGCGGGCCGGGGTTTTCATCCGTGTCATCATGGTACGGGCTGTCGACGGTCCTGCGCCCACCCGATTACCGCCCACAACGCCGTCGCGCCAAGCGCGAGCAGTGTGAGCAGCTTACCGGTTTCGTAGGGCGCGCTGGCAAAGCGGAGGCGCACCTTGCGGGCGCCCGTCGGCAGATCAACTCCGATCAGGGTGAAATCGGCACGGGCAGTCGGGACAGATTGTCCGTCCACGATGGCGGTCCAGCCGGGATAGTAGTTTTCGGCGACGACGAGCGCACTGCCCGCTGGTGCCGGGCCCTGCAATTCGAGGTCGATGGAACCAGGTGCATACTTGTCGATCCGGACCCCAAAAGGCACTGGGGGCGGCATCGGGGAGTTGACGGGCTGCGACTCGATCCGGGTCGTGCTGTCAAAGATAGCGACCCGGCGGACATCGAAGAGTGGGTTGAGCACGGTCGCGCGTGCCGACGCGTTGGCCAGGTGCACCTTCGTGGGGGCGACCCAGGCAAAGGGGTGCTGCCCCGGCAGCTCGTAAAGGTACGACATGGTTCCGGCGGCATTTCGGACGGGGCCGGCGACCAACCGAACGCCTTGGAACGGCAACCCCGGCGCATTCGTGAAAAAGAAGCGGGCGTTCGTGAGTGCCCAGAAGTTCGGGTTGGCCACCGACTGAAAGCCATCCGACTTTCCATACAGTTGCTGATACCGGCCGAGTTCGTTGCCATGATACCCGAGCACATTACGGATGCCGTGAATCATCGGGGCACTTCCCAGCATGAACGGGTCGTGCGACGCGACATCGTCGCCAAGTGGCAACGCAATGATCCGGGCGGGTTCGCGGACGCGCTTCAGATAGCGAACAATCTCATCCTCGGCATACAACGACGCGGCAGGCGGTGAAAAACGCCAGTATGCCCGCGCCACCGTCCAAAGATCGAACGACACGATCCCCAGCAGCGCCCACCCGACCACGCGACTCGCCAGCGTACGTCGAGCCACGAGGACGACAATGGCTGTCGTGGCCCAGACAAACAGTGCCGAACGCCATGCGCCAGCGACAACGTACGGCGCATTGCTGTTTATCATGTCGCTGCGCAGCCCGCCCGTGAGCGTCAGCGCGAAGTTGGTGAATGCTCCGCCGGTAGCGAGCAGTACGATGAGGGCAGCGCCGCCAGCCCAGGCGAGGGCGTATCGCATGGAGCTCTTCCCACTCAACAACCGTTCGGCGCCGAAAGCCGCAAGTACTGACGTGGAAAACGCGCTAATGTACAAAATTGTGCTCGGGGCGCGAAAGTACTTAGTGCCGGGAATAAGCGCGTACACCAACTGATAGAATGGTGTTGCTCCCCCGAGCGCCCATAGTAGAGAGATGATAAATGTGACCAGCCAAAACCAGGCGTGACTGCGGTGACGGTTGGTCAGACCTCCACCGAAGGAAAAAGCGGCCAGGACCAAGGTGCTCGCGCCGAGGTATTCACTGTGGAGGTGAATGCCATTTCGCCCCCAGTAGCGGTCGAGCAATCCGGAGAACTGCGGCAGGTACATGTTGAGCATTTCTTCCGGGGGGAGAGAAAACGAGGTCGCGTACTCGTAGCCTTTCCCGCCGCCGCGCGGCGACCACGCCACGTACTCGAGCACCGGCAGATACTGAACGGCGCCAATGAGCGCGCCAAGGCACACCGCGGCAAACGCCGGAGCGATGCGCTTCCAGCGGTTGGGAGCTGATGGAACGGGTCCGTCATCGGCTACCACCGACGACGGTCGCCATAGCAACCACAGTGCGAAGGCGCCGCTGGTGAGTAGTAGATACTGCAGCAGCTGCGGGTGTGGGGAGAGCACCGCGAGGCCCGTCACGAACGCCAAGGACGCCCAGGCCGTCGCGCGGCCGTCGCGAATGCCCCGCACAATCGCCCAGAGGGCGGCGGGCAGCAGCGCACTGACGAACAGCTTTCCGTCGTGTCCGGGCGAGGGGGACGAAGCCACTGCCCCACTCAGTAGGAACGCGACGCCGCCTACGAGGCTCGCGTGAAACCGTACGCCTACGGCACGGAGGAAGCCAATCGTGAAGAGCCCGGCAAGCCAGAGATGGAGGATGAACCCCCAGGTCATGGCGACGTCGGTGGGCAACACGAGCCGCAATAGGAATGTGGGATAGAAGATGTCGCCGTGCATGGCGGCGACGAACGGCATTCCTCCAAACTGATACGGGTTCCACTGGGGAAACCCCTGCCCGCTCCGCAGCGACTGCGCGGCGAATTCCCGGAACGCGTATCCCGCGAGGTACTGATCGGAGTTCGGGTTGACCAGAAACCCACCGGTGAGCGCGGGCCACCCAACTAGCATCGTGGCCACCGCGCATACGGCAATCGCCAGCCAGCGATGCCTCGACGGCACTACAGTCGCCCCGATGGCCTGGAGCTCTGGTGGAGGCTCCACCGGCGTCGGCTTCACGCCGACTGCCCGAGGCTCGCCCGTTGGCCGCGAGGCATCACGAGCAGACCGATCAGCCCTGGCAGCACTTCGAGCACGGTGAGCCACACGCGCGAGGTGGCGCCAAGTAGGACCGCGTCACCGCGCCCCGCCGCACCGAGCGCCACGAGGATGGCGGTAAGGACGAGTTCGCGGACGCCGAATCCACCTGGCGAAAACAGCGCGAGGAACCCTACCAGGTATGACGCCGCGTACGCCGCGATGAACACGGCTGGGCTGACTGTGAGGTGGGGTAGCACCCCCCTCGCGAACAGGGCGAACGCGAGACCATACCCTATCCAAGACGTTGCATTGATCAGCGCA
>JAAVWC010000035.1 GCA_023910675.1 Gemmatimonas sp. | reverse complement strand
TGCCCCCCGCCGCGGGTTCCGCCGAAGCGCGGGTTGACGATGGTGTTGTAGATGGAGCCGAAGGTGTAGCTCATGCCGAAGTTCAGGAAGAAGCGATAGTTCGTGGCCAGCGCCTGCTGACGCGCAATGATTTCGTTGTCGTTAAGCGTGCCGCGCGGCAGGTAGAGCTGGTCGTTCACGCGAGAGTAATTGCCGCCCACATTGATGGACAGTCCCTTCGCGATGCGCAGGTCGATGAATCCGCTCGTGCCGTAGCTGTTGAAGCGGGTGTTGTGCAGATACTGCGAACCAAAGAGCGACCAGTTGACCGAGCCCCACGGCTGACGCGCGTTCCACGCGACCGTAAGAGAATGCAGCGGGCGTGTCTCCGAGTAGCGATCGTAAATGGTGGGCTGCTTGTACTGATACGATCCCACGCCGAGTGCGTAGTACGTCGTGAGCTGGCGACGCGTGAAGTCCTTGTAGTCGAAGAGATTCCACTCGAGCGCCGGCATGACGCGCAGATTGAGCCGGTAGTTGCTGAAGTCGGAGTAGCTGCCACTCACATTCGCGCCAACGGCGAAGTGGTTGCCAATGCTGCGGGCGACGAGGGTGTTGCCGCCGTAGTTGCGAAGCAGATTGGTGAACGTGCTGCCGTTACTGAGGGTGAAGCGACTTTCGTCGTAGCCGAGGTTGGCTCCGACGTTCACCTTCCACGCCGCCGTGACACGGTTGGCACTCGCGTTGAGGAATCCGCTCATGAACTGCTGGCGTTTCTCTCCGCTGCCGAAGCCATTGGCCGAGATCCGATAGACCCAGAAATTCCACGGGTCCTTGACGGACTTGGGGTTGGTGGTCGCTCCTACTGGTGCGCGATAGGTGAGATCGATCCGCGATGCGAGCGGCGACTTGGCCGCGTACGGCGCCAGCAACAGGGAGAAACGTGCGCGCCAGACTACGACGGACGACATCCTGCGCATCGTTCGGAGCGGCCACCACCACCGCCGTATCGGCTCGTCCCTTGTACTTGTCGTTCCCAATAGCCGCGATGGTGTACTCAATCCCCCCCGCACCGGTGCGCAGCGTCGTGACCAGCAACAGGACATCGGAGAAGAGCCGGTCGCGCACGAAATTCACCCAGCGCATCTGATCGCGAAAGAAATCGAAGTCGCAATTCGAGCTTTGGCAGTCCACGAACACCCGCGCGGCGGCAGCCTGCGCGGTATCGGTGGCGGTGCTGCTGGCGGCGGTCGGCGCGGCGGGCGAAGTCGTCTGGGCGCCCGCCACCTGCGGGAGGAGCGCCAGTGCCGTAACCGCTACGAGACGACGTACCGCAAGGGGACACATCGAGGGAAAAGGCATTGGCAGGGAAGCGAGAGGGAGGGCGTGCGGCCGAAGACGTGACATTTGTCGCGTCTGGCGGCATCATGTGCACTGACAACACAACCCGTCCACATGGTTCAACGAAACTTTATTCCCATTTCATCGTTGAGTCACGTGACGTTCACGCAGTCTTCATTTTCCCGGAGCACACCGTATGTCCAGCGCCCGTCGCGAGTTTCTGAAGTACGCAGGTATTACAGCCTCGGCATTCGCCGCGTTCCCCGGCGTGGCGTCGGCCGCCGATGCCCCACCCGCGCCGACACCGTCTGAAGCCGCGCGCATCCGCGCCCACGCCGCCGCGTGGGACGAGTCGCAGCAAGCAGAGGAATGGGACACGTCGTGGACGAAGCACATTACCGGCGCGCACAAAGCCATGTTCGACGTGCCCGAAGTGGAAGGCGGCGTAGGGGTGTTCCGCTCAGGACTCTGGCAACAGCAGTGCAAGGATGTGCTCAAGGTGCCCGCGAGCGCCGTGTCGAGCGTGATGGTGCTGCGCCATAACGGCATCGTCCTCGCCATGAACCAGGAGTTCTGGACCACGTACAGCGTGGGCGAAGCCGAGAAGTTGAAGGACGATGACGGGAAGATTCTCAAGTTCAACCCGGCACTCCCTGACGGCGAGCACGAAATGCCCGCCCCATTCAGCAACTATCTGCTCGACAAGCAGATCAGCGCGGGCGCGATTGCCCTCGGCTGCAACATGGCGTTCCGCTCCATGGTGATGCTGGTCGCCAAACAGGACAAAGTCAATCCGGCCGACGCGCGCAAAAAGGCGCTCTCCATGTTGGTGCCGGGCGTCATCATCCAACCGAGCGGCATCTTTGCCAACGTACTCGCGCAGCAGGCGGGGTGCGTCTTCGTTCGGGCTGTCTGAAATGCGGTAACTGCTACCGCGGTTCGGGTTTGGACCTGCGACTGCGGTAACGGACGTTTACTGCGGTTCTGGACCGCAACCGCAGTTGGGGAACACTGCGGTTGGGGTTCAAATGGAAGCGCCCGGGGGCTCTGCCCCCGGGCGCGTTCCTTTGGTGGTTGGACATTGTTCGTGGCAGCACTCGAGTAGCCCCGCCCACTAGGTTCAACCACCAAAAGAATGCGCCGACCGGCGAAGCCGAGTCGGCGCTTCCATAGTGACCCAAACTGCCGTGTTCCCTAACTGCGGTTGCGGTCCAAAACCTGCAGTAAACGTCAGTCACCGCAGTAGCAGGTCCAAACCCGAACCGCCGTTGCAGTCCCCGCCTTACACGGCGTCCGAGAGCGACGAGAACGTAAAGTCTCTCACCTTTATGGCCGGCATGTATACCGCGCCACCTGCCCCGAGGTTTTCGCTCGCGTTGATGCGAATGCTCGGACCCATCGCTTCCAGATTATTGAGGAAGAAGATGGGGCTCTCGTTGAAGCGGAAGTTCTTGATGGGGCGCGTGACTTTGCCGTTCTCTACGAGGAACGTGCCGTCGCGCGTGAGTCCCGTGTACAGAATGGTGCGTGCGTCGACCGGTCGGATGTACCAGAAGCGCGTGACCAGCACGCCGCGCTCGGTGCTCTTGACCATGTCGGCCACGCTCGACGTGCCGCCCATCATGCGCAGCGAACGGCCGGCGCCACGGAAGCCGCCACCACCGGCGCGCGTGGGCTGCTTGCCCTGCTTCTGCGCCCAATACCGATCATAGTTCAGGTTCTTCACAACACCGTCTTCGATCCACACCACTTTCTCGAGCGCGAGGCCGTCGTCATCGTAGCCGCCGTTGAGGCTCGACGAATCGGCGGGATCGGTGAGCAGGGTGACACGATCGTCGACCACCTTGAGCCCGATCTTGTTGCCACCGCCGGGCTTGGTGAAGAACGACCGACCTTCATCGGCCGCGCGGGCCTGCATGGCGCCCGCGATGAGCTGCACGAGATTGCCAACCGCCGTCGGCTCGAGAATCGTGGTGTACCGCCCCGGCTCGATCGCCACCGGACTGCGCGAATCGCGCGCCTTCTGCACCGCCGTCGCCGCAAGCGTTTGCGGGTCGAGATCCGCAAAGCTGTTGCCATCGGTGCACGCCCATCCGGAGCCCGTACCGTCAGGCGACCGCACCGTGGTCGTCATGGTGACCGCCGAGCTGCCGTCGTACGCGAACAGTCCCTTCGAGTTGGCCAGCGCCGTGGCGCCGGCACGGCACTCGATGAACCCCGTGGCAATGAGCTCGTTCTTCCGCGCGAGCTCCGTCACGATCTTCGCAGCCGCCGCGCGCTCTTCGGGCGTAGGAAGTACCACCTGCCGTTCACGCAGGGTGGGATACTCCTGTCCGCCAAGCTCCGGCATCCGCTCGGGGTTGGGCGGCACGAGCTTCGCGATTTCGTACGCCTGCTTTGCGGCAGCCGCCAACGACGCTTCGTCGAGACGGTTGGTGTTCACACTCGCCGCGCGATTGCCATCGTACGCGGTGATGGTGACCGACGTATCCTGATTTTCGCCCGACGTCGTCACCTGATTGAGCGCAAAACGGGTATCGGCGCGCGCCGAACTGTTGATCGTGACGCGCGTTTCCGGCGCCGGCGAATTGCGCAGCACACGCTGCGCCACTTCCTGCGCTTCCATGCGCGAGAGAATGCTCGGCGGCGCGAAGAGTGAACGGGGAGCGTGGAAATCGCTCATGCCGTCCTCCCCGTGTTGATGATGTTGACCTGCTGGAAGAGCGACGGCACACAGCCGTGGCTCACGGAGTTGGACTGCCCTGGCTGACCCTTCGCGTCGCCGAACGCACCACCGAGGTGATAGCTGCGCGGTCCGCCAATGGCCTTGAGCGACTTCCAGAAATCCGGCGTGCGGAACTGGTACGCCACGTCCTTGAGCTGGCCGACGATCTTGCCACCCTTCACTTCGTAGAACACCTGGCCGGCGAACTGCCCGTTGTAGCGCTGCTGATCGATCGAGAACGAGCCGTCGCCGACAATGGCAATTCCCTTGTCCATCTTGGCGATCATGCTTTCCCAGGTATCGTCGTTCTTGCCCGGCACCATGCTCACGTTGGGCATGCGCTGGAACTGTACGTCGGCCCAGCTCTGCGCGTACGAGCAGCCGTAGCTGCGCACCGGCTTGCCTACGCTCTGGTAGTAGTCGCTCATCATGGTGGCCTGTTCGCGCGTAGTCTGATAATCCACGAACACACCGTTCTTGATGATATCGAACTTGACCGGCTTCACCGCTTCGTCGTCCCACCCAATGGCGCCGAGCGAACCCGGCTGCTCCCGATCACCAACGATGTTGAGCAAGTCCGTACCGATGCGCAGCTTGCCCAGCACATCCTTCGGCGGCGCGATGAAGCTCGTGCCCGCGTAGTTGGCTTCGAAGCCCAGCGCGCGATCGAGCTCAGTGGGGTGTGCGATGACTTCGTGCACCGTGAGCCACAAGTTGGACGGGTGCAGCAACAGGTCGTAGCGGCCGGGCTCGACTGGCTTGGCGCTCAGCTTCTGCACCGCGAGCTCTGCCCACCGCGGCGCATGTTCGGCGAGCTTGCTGTCCACCACGTGCTCGTAGCCAAGACCCATGGGCGCGATCTCGTTGCCATCGACCGACTGGAAATCGCGGAAGTCGGGGCTCACCGCCGTCACGGTCATGCTCGGCGAGGTACGATAGATGGTCTGCACGATGTACGAGCCGTCGCTGGTCATGAGCGTCTTCTCTTCGCGCAGGAAGAACATGCTCGAGTTCACATTGCGAATGCCCTGCACCTTGAGCGCCGCTTCGTTGGCGGCGAGCAGGTAGGCGACCTTGTCGGTGATGGGGACCGTGAACGGATCGGTCTTGATGGGGCTCTTCCACGTCCCCACCTGATTGCCGGGGGTTTGCGCGAGCTGCACCGGGCGCAGCTGGGACGCGCGATTGGCGCGCGCCTGTCCCACGGCTGCCTTGGCCGCGTTGGCGACGCTGTCCTTGTCGAGGCGGCTCGTGGCAGCAAAGCCCCACGCGCCATCGACCAGCGTGCGAACGCCGAGGCCGAAGGTATCGGTATCGCTCACCCCCTGCACGATGCGGTCGCGGGTGTTGACGTTCTGCTGACGCCGTGCGGCCACGCGCACGTCGGCATAGCTGGCGCCGCCGGACGTGGCGGCATCGAGCGCCACCTGCATGAGCGCCTTGATGACGGGGTCATCGGCATGCGGCAGGTCGGCGGAGGGGATGATGAGCCGGGAGGACTCGGCCATCAGCGGCGAGGTGGCAACCAGGGTTCCGGCGGCCACGGTTGCGCCAGTCTTCAGAAAGTCGCGACGTGATCTGGACATAGGCGGGGTTGGGGGGACTGCCCAATGTACGCGTCGGCGCGCGACCGTGTTGGGGCAGGCACCGATTGGCGCTCCGGCGCTCTGTCCGCGATGTTCTGCACACGTCCCGCGCTCCACTCTCCAAGCCCAGCCCGTTATGCCCCCCCTCCTTCGCCCTGCAATCACCGCCGCACTCCTCGCCACCTGCGCCGGCGTCGCGGCCGCCCAACCGATTCTGCGCCCGGCACCGGGTGCTCCCACGACACTCACCCCACAGCAGGCCGCGGCACGAGCGATCTACAAGGAAATGGTCGAGATCAACACGGCTGATTCCGTGGGGAGTGTGACCAAGTCGGCTCAAGCGCTCGCGGCCCGCTTCAAGGCCGCCGGGTTCCCCGCCGCAGATATTCACTTGGTGGGGCCCGCCGACAGGCCAGACAAGCAGAACCTCGTGGTGCGCTATCGCGGCAAGGGGAGCGGCAAACCGATTCTATTGCTCGCGCATCTCGACGTGGTGCAGGCCAAGCGCAGCGACTGGGCCAACGATCCGTTCGTCATGCGCGAAGCAAGCGGATACTTCCTGGGTCGTGGCGTGGCCGACGACAAGAGCATGGCGGCGATTCTCGCCGCCAATGTGCTGCGCTACAAGCAGGAGAACTGGGTCCCCGAGCGTGATCTCATTCTGGCACTCACGGCCGACGAAGAAGGGGGCGGCGCCAACGGCGTGAGCTGGCTGATTGCCAATCGCAAGGAGCTCATCGACGCCGAATACGCGATCAACGAAGGCGGTGGCGGGACGCTGGGCCCCGACGACAAGCCGCTGTTTCACTCCATCCAGGCCGCGGAGAAAGTCTACGCCGACTTCGCGCTCACCGTGCGCAACACCGGCGGACACTCGAGCGTCCCGCGCAAGGATAACGCGATCTATTCGCTTGCCGCCGCGCTGCTCAAGGTGCAGCAATACACTTTCCCGGTTGAGCTGAACGACGTCACGCGCCCGTTCTTCGAGCAGACCGCCAAGGTGGAAATGCCGTCGCTCGCGGCGGCCATGCGTGCGCTGTCGGCAAACCCGACCGACACCGCCGCCGCGCGCATCATCAGCACCGACCCGCGCTACGCGAGCATGCTGCGCACCACCTGCGTGGCCACGATGCTCGACGGCGGACACGCACCCAACGCACTGCCGCAGACGGCCACTGCCAACGTGAACTGCCGCATCGCGCCCACGAGCAAAGCGTCGACCGTAAAGGCGGTGCTCGAGCGCCTTGTCGGCGACACGGCGGTCAAGATCACCACCGATCGCCCCGACCGCAGCGACGGCGCGCCGGCGCCGATCAACGCCACCCTGCTACAGGCGACGACATCGCTCACCAAACAGATGTTCAACGGCGTCCCCGTCATTCCCACCATGAGCACCGGCGCCACCGATGGCTATCGACTGCGCGCAGCAGGGATTCCCACCTACGGCGTCAGCGGCATTTTCTCATCGCCCGGCGAAACCAACGCGCATGGCCGCGACGAAAAGCTGCGGGTGAAGTCGTTCTACGACGGTCTCGACTTCCTGTATCAGTTGGTGAAGCAGGTGTCGGGGCCGCTCAAGCCGATGTCGTAAGGCTTCCGCTGTTCCTGCCAACGCCAGTCTGTGTGGCTGCCGTCCGCCGTCTCGGCGCGATGCCGCGATATCGCGCCGAGACGGCGGACGGCAGGGTTCTAGATGGCAGGGGCGCTGGATGTGTTCAGCTCTTCATGCCCGGCTCACTATCGATGACCGCACGCGCGATATCCACCATGCGCACGCTGCGATCCTGACTGGAGCGCTGCATGATGCGATAGGCTTCCTGTTCGCTGCTGCCGGTGCGGCGCATGAGAATACCCTTGGCGCGCTCGATGAGCTTGCGGTTCTCGAGCTGCTCCTTGGCCTCGGCGGCTTCGCGGCGGGCCGCCAGCAGCTCCCGGGCGCGCGTGACGGCCATGCGGAGCGTCGCGTCGAGCGTCGTCGGCGGCGTGGGCTTGGGGAGCAGCGCGACGGCCGTTGAGCGCAGCACGTCGGCCGTGGAGAGCGTGAGGGACAAGTCGCCGGTGATGAGCACCACCGCCGTTCCCGGCAAGGCACTCGCAATGCCCTCGGCGGCCTGGACGCCGGTCGCGCCAGGCATATGCATGTCGAGTAGTACCGCATCAGGCGTGAACTGCTGCGCCTTCTCGATCGCTTCCGTCCCGCTGTCCACCTCGGCCACGACCATGTGGCCAAGAGCGCTCAGCAGATCCACCAGGGTGGAGCGCTCGAGCGCGTTGTCTTCGGCGACCAGAACACGAATGGTCGTGGGGAGTTCGGACATAGTGTTACTCGGTGGTTGGTGCAGGACTGTGCTTCCCGGCAATGTGCGCCTTGAGTTCAGGTGCCCGCAACGGTTTGCGCAGCACGAATTCGGCGCCATCCGCTTCTTGGGGACCGACGCTGGGCTCCCAGCCGGTAATGACGCCAACGCGGATGGCCGGATGCTCCGCCTTAGCCTGCTTCACGAGCTCCCAGCCGTTGCCGTCCGGAAGCCCTACATCGGTCAACATGAGATCGAACGGTGCGGCCTGTGACGTCTGGAGTGCTTCACGCGCTTCCGCACAGCTCGCCACCGCCACCACATCGTGTCCATCACCTTGCAAGATGCGCCGCAGGAATTCACGCCCGTCGTCGTGATCTTCCACGACGAGAATACGTCGCGGCAGAATTTCTGGCACCTCGTCCGCCACCGGCTCGGGCAGCGAGCTCGCCTGCAGCGGAAAGCGCACCAGCACTTCGGTGCCGCGGCCGATAACCGACGAAATCGTCGCGGTACCGCGATGGCGACGGGCAATGCCATACACCTCGGCCAACCCCAACCCTGATCCCTTGGCGCCCTTGGTGGTGTAGAACGGCTCAAAAGCACGCTCGCGCACTTCGGCCGACATCCCAACGCCGGTATCTCGCACGGCGAGACACGCGTCACCGCCCTCGACCGCCGTCCGCACCGTAAGCGTGCCACCATCGGGCATGGCGTCGATCGCGTTCTGCACGAGATTCAGCAGCGCTTCGCGAATCTCACCCGGCAGGCCGCGCGTGATGGCCCGGTCGGAGAACATGCGCATGATGCGGACCTCGCGACTCTCACTCGAGCGCTGCAGTCGCATGGGTTCCGTGAGATCGAGCACTTCTTCCGCCAGGTGCGACAGATCGACTTCGACGTCGCCACCGGGGTGCACCGGCTCCTGGCGAATGAAGCGTCCCACGCGTGACGCGGTCGCCGCGCCGATCTCGGCCGCTTTGCGAATGCGATCGGCGTAATCGCGCACCGCATCCGGCGACTCGGCATGATGCCGCAGCAGATACGCTGCGGCCATAATGGGATTGAGCGCGTTGTTCACGTCGTGCATTACGCCGGCGGCCAGCTGCCCGACGGCCGAGAGACGTCGTTCACGCACCTGCTCTTCCTGCAGGGCAATGAGCGCGCGCGAGCGTTCTTCCACCAAGCGCTCCAGCTCCTGCTCGTTCTGCGCGGCCGTGGTTCGCGTGGTGTGTGCGCCTTCCTGCTCGCGGAGCCTTTGCTCAAGCCGCTCGCGATCGGTGACATCACGATCGAGCAACAGCACGCCGGTAATGCGGCCGTCGTCGCCGTGCATGGGTGATGCGAACGACTCGAGGACGCGCCGTCCGCCCAAACGCCGCACTTCGAGTATCTGCAGACGCACCGTTTGTCCCGAGAGCGCCCGCATGGCGGGCGTATCGAGGAACGAGAGCGGCCGCCGATTGGCGACATCGTGTGGGGCGTCGAGCTCCCACAATTCGCGAATGGTGAGTGGCTGACGCGCCTCGTGCTCACGCGCCGCGTTTTCGTTGGCCTGCTGAATGCGCCCGGAGACATCCACCACGCGCACCGATGACGGGGTGAGCTCGAGAATGGCGCGCAACTCGCGCTCGGCGCGAGCCGCACGGGCGCGCTCGGCTTCACGCTCGGTCACGTCAATCGCGGAGACGAGCAACAGGTCGTGATCGAAAACCGACAGTTGCACGTCGGCGACGCGTGCGTCGCGTCCGAAGGGAATGACGCCGAGTTCGGTCGCCTGACCGATCATCGCGTACCGCATGGCGTCGAGCACCGGCGTACCGAACGGCTGCAGCACGACCTTGTAGTGTTGCGCAGAGAGCGGGGCGGGCTCGTCGATGACGAACAGCGCGCGACCGCGCGCGTTGACGGTGACGACATACCCGTCGCGCTTGAAGAGGGCCGCCGCCGTTGGCAACGACTCGAGCAGCGCCGTGAGGCGCGCTCGCTCGCGGTCGGAACCTTCAGACAGCTGATCTACTGGACGACCTGATAAATTCATCGATTAACCTTAGGCACCGCATTCGCGGGGACTCGCAACTTCGCGAGAGCCCGTCGGGCCGGTGCGCCTGTCTCTGTTGTGCAGAAACTCCTTAAACGTAGTGCCAGTTGGTACCACGGGTCAAACTGTGGTATTGATAGCCGGATTTCGTCAACGAGGGAGTTGCTCCAGCGAGCATTCGCGGTGACGCCACTGCCCCACGCGTCGCTTCGCCGGCATGCTCGCGCTGTAACGGTCCCTGACACGAAGTCCGCGTTTTCCCTGTAGCTTTGGTACATGTCGCAATTCAAGAGCACGTTGCTCCGCGTTCTGATCATTCAGGTCATCACCCTCGTCGGCCTGTGGCTCCTCCAGTCACGGTACACCACGTGAGGGGCTGATCATGCATTGGATCAACTGGGTCATTGTCGCCGTCTACCTTGTCGTCGTCATTCTGGACGGCCTGCGGCGCACACGCGGGACGAAGAACATCGAAGGCTACTTCCTCGCCAGCCGCAGTCTGCCGTGGTGGGCGGTGGGGCTGAGCGTCATGGCGACGCAGCTGTCGGCGATCACGCTCATTGGCACCACCGGACAAGGCGCCACCGACGGACTCCGCTTCGTGCAGTTCTACTTCGGCTTGCCCATCGCGATGGTGCTCCTTGGCGTGACACTCGTGCCGTTCCTGCACGGCGCAAAGGTGTACACAGCCTACGAGTATCTCGAGCGGCGCTTCGATGCCAAGACCCGCTCGCTCACATCGCTCCTCTTTCTCCTGTCGCGCGGCATGTCCGCGGGCACGATCATCGCGGCACCGAGCGTGGTACTCAGTGCGATCTTCGGCTGGGACCTGACCTGGTGCGTGCTGCTCATTGGCGTCCCCACCATTGCCTACACCGTGCTGGGCGGCGTCGAAGCGGTGGCGTGGGCCGATGTGAAGCAGATGGTCGTCATCGTGTCGGCGCTGCTGGCCATTGTGGTCGTCCTCATCATGCGATTGCCGGTCCCGCTCGATGATGCGTTCCGTATTGCGGGGGCCACCGGTCGATTACGCGTCTTCGATTTCTCCTTCTCTCTGACGGAGACGTACACGTTCTGGTCGGGGATACTGGGCGGCACCTTTCTCATGCTCAGCTACTTCGGCACGGACCAGAGCCAGGTGCAGCGCTATCTCGCAGCACGATCGGTCGACGAAGCGCGCAGCTCGTTGCTCATGAGTGCGTACTGGAAGATCCCGCTGCAGGCGCTCATCCTGATCATCGGCGTCCTGGTGTTTCTGTTCTACACCTTCTCGCCGGCGCCCATGCTGTACAACCCGCGCCACGATGCGCAGCTGCGTGAAAAGCAGCCCGCCGCCTACGCCGAGCTGGAATCTCGCTACACCGCCGCCCTGTCGGCGCGCAATCAGGCGGCCCGCGATGCGTCTGCGCTTGGCGGCGCCGCGCCGCTCACGACGTTCAAGACGCAGAACGATCAGGTGGACGCGGTGCGCAAGGCAGCACTGGCGGCCGCCGCGACAGCCACGGGCGAAAGCTCACGCGACGTGAATTACATCATTCCGCGTCTCGTCCTCGATCATCTGCCGCTGGGGTTTGCCGGTGTATTTCTCGCGGCGATACTTGCGGCCGCCATGTCGAGCATTGCCGCCGAGCTCAACTCGCTCGCCACCGCGAGTGTGGTGGACTTCTATCAGCGCTGGTACAAGCCCGAAGCGAACGACGCGCACTTTCTCCTCGTCGGACGTGTGAGCACCGCCCTCTGGGGCGTCTTTGCGATGGTGGTCGCGACCTACGCCGCCACGCTCGGCTCCCTCATAGAAGTCGTGAACCGTTTCGGGTCGTTTTTCTACGGCTCCATCCTCGGCGTCTTTCTGCTGGCCATGGTGAAGCGCACGACAGCGCTCGGCGCGTTCATCGGCCTGCTGAGCGGCATGGCTGCGGTTGCCGCCGTAAGCTTCGGCATGCCGGAAGTGAGCTTTCTCTGGCACAACGTCATCGGCGCCGTCGTCGTTTTCGGCGTGGGGTCGGTGCTCTCCTTCGGATCGCGCCCTGGGACTGCGGTTTAGGAAAGCAACGGCGGTTCGGGTTTGAGCTGCCACTGCGGTTGCTGGACTGCCACTGCGGTTCTGGACTGCCACTGCAGTTGAGGAACAGTGCAGTTTGGGTCGGCATGGATGACGCCGCCCGGCTTCGCCGGTGCGCCGTCCCTTTGGTGGTTGAACCTTGGTGGCCGCAGCACTCGAGGGGCTCCGCCCGCCAATGTCCAACCACCAAAAAGTCGCCCCGCCGGCGTAGCCGGGGGGCGACTTTCCTTATGAACCCGAACCGCGGTGTTCCCTAACCGCAGTGGCGGTCCAGATCCGCAGTGGCAGTCCAGCAACCGCAGTGGCAGCTCAAACCCGAACCGCCGTTGCTGTACTACTGCACCACAGGAAGCGAACCAACCAAATTGGCGATGAGACGAGCCGCCCCCGGCACCCCCGCCGGCAACTGCCGGAAGAGCGCGAGCGTGACGTAGACGTAGCGTCCCTTGCCAAGCGGTGCGACGAGCAGACCGCCGTCGTTGACCGGTTCGTCGGGATCGTTCATGCGCAGCAATCGCATGTACCGGCGGTCGATCGTGCTCGGCATGTATGTCGCGCGCTCCTGCACCCACGCGTCCCAGTCGGCAGGGCCGATGCGGTTGGGCGTGGTGAGCAGCGGGTTGGCGGGCTGCAGAATGGTGACCGGCGCGCCTTCCATCGTCACGCGCTCCGCCCGCGGTGCCCACTGCAGCGGATACGGTACGACGCCGGGAAACTGGTTCATGTTCTGCGCCCCGTACTGCACCACCAGCGTACCACCCTGTTTGGCAAAATCGAGCAACCGCGCGTTGTTGCGCACGAGCGACTCGTTGGCTTCGTACGCACGCGGGCCCACGATGATGCTGGTATAGCGCGACAGGTTGGTCGACGTAAGCAACGAGGGTTCGATTTTCTCGACCGCAATATCGAGCTGTTCGAGTGCTTCCATGCCCTTGTCGCCCACACCGGCGATGTACCCCACGCGGGCGCGCGGCGGCAGCTTCACGTTCACGGCCGACAGATACATGCCTGACGCGCCGTAGAGCCGCACGGGCGTGATGTGCGCGTAGTCGATCAGATACGCGCCGCTCGTGCTCATCGCGCCGTCGTGCAGCGCGAGGGCCACCAGCTGCTGTAGCCCCTCCTTCACCGTGCCGCGTACGCGGAACTGCAGAATGGTGCTGCCGTCAGGTCCCAACGTACGCGTACGCTCCAGACTGTCGGCCTTGAGACCGGCCGGCAGTTCGAGATTGACCGTCACCTTCGTCTCGTGCGGATAGCTGCTCTGAATACGCACAGGAATGATGCGCTCGACCGGCACACCGGCGCGGATGTACTCCATGGTGCTCGCCAAATTGATGATGATGCCAGGCACCGCACTCACCGGCACCTGCATGTCTCCCTTGATGGGATCGGCGTAGCGGTAGACCACCGGGGTGTTCACAGAGACCGATTGTCCGGCGATCTCCAGACGCGCCTGCACGATGGACGCGCGCTGCTCTTCTTGCTGCCCTTCGTTGCGCGCGTCGATGGGCGCCTGGAACCAGTCCTGCTGCTTGCGACCGTACACGCGCCACCACGGGCTGTTGGACACGAAGGCAACCGCCCAGCGATTCAGCGTAGCTGCGCTGTCGGGCGCCACGATGAGATCACCGGTTTCGCCTTGGCGCATCCCGAGCCCCACCACACTCGCATTGCGCAGCATCACCGGCGCAGCGCCGCGATTGAAAACCGTGGCCGTAACCGGAAGCGAGTCGTTCACCGCCTGCTTCACCGCTTCGCGCACGGGAAACGTGGCGCGCGGCGCCGTGGCTTCCACCACCACACCGGCCGCCAGAACCAGCGCGTGCACCGTTCGCTCCTCCGCCGTGGAGAGAGCATCCCAGAGGGCAGCGGGCGCGGCATCGACCGGCCGACGGGCCACGCTCGACGGGCTACCCACACGCCCGGTAATGAGAAGCGGCGGGCCGCTCCGCCATGTAGCTCTGACCGTGCGAAACTGACGCAACGCCTGCGCGAGAATCGGAACCACGGCGGACGGTGCATCGGCCCGATACGTCGCGCGCGCCTCGCGCACCGACATCAGCGCCGAATCGAGCACCGCTTGCATGGGCACCCCCAGTTGCGCCCGCAACGGCGCCCACGTCGTGTCGATCCCGTCGAACAGCGATCGCTCCGTGCGCGCATCAGCCGGCCCCACCCGCGACGCCTCGCGTGACAGATAGCCCCACATCACGCCCTTGCGCTGCAGCACGCCAAAGCCCTGGCTCTTGTGCTGCGAGCGACTCTCGGCGGCAATCTCGAAATACGACCGCCCCAGCAACGCGTCGTACTCGCCGGTGTTTACGCGCAGCGATGCGCTGTCGGGAAACTGCCGCGCGCTGCGATAGAACTTTTGCGGTGTCCACGGCAGGCCGAAGTCCTTGACCGGGAAACGCACAGTGTCACCAGCCAAATCGTACGCTTCGCGCGCCAGCAGCCCACTCACCTGATGATGCCCGTGTCCGTCGCGCGGTGTACCGCTGAAAAACCCGATCACCACATGCGGGCGAAACGCACGCACCACGCGCACCACATCACCCAGAATCGTATCCTTGGGCCAGTGCTGATACGTCTCTTCGGCGTTCTTGCTGAAGCCAAAGTCGTACGCGCGCGTGAAGTACTGCGTGGCGCCATCAATGCGCCGCGCCGATAGCAATTCCTGCGTGCGGATAGCGCCCAGCGCTTCGCCGAGTTCGTTGCCGATCAGGTTCTGCCCGCCGTCCCCACGCGTGAGCGACAGGTATGCCGTCTCCACGTGGCGCCCCTTCGCGAGCCACGCGATGACCGGTGTGTCTTCGTCATCGGGATGCGCCGCAACGGTGAGCACGCGTGCCGCGGTCCCGATACCGGCAAGTGTCGATCCCAGCGCCGCCGCGCCGCGATCTGGGGTGCCTTGGGAATGCAACACCGGTGCAGATGCGACGAACGCCGCGGCTAGGGCCGCGGCGCTCATCGTTCGCTGCATCGGTCGCTGCATGATCCGCTTCACTGTGGTGTGCACCCGCGAAGCTCTATGCATGTCGAGAGAGGTCAGTGTGTGGCCGTCATCGCCGGACGCCCTTCCGGCACTTCACCCGTGTCCATCACCATGGCCACGATACGCGCCTGCTCCGCCTGGTGCGCATCAGCAAACCCTTCGGCGGGGCTGGCCCGCTCGGGGCGTCCCACGTAGCGCACGCCAACGGCGGCACCAGCCGACGCCCGAAGACGCGGCTGCACGTACGTCCACGCCCCCTGATTCTTGGGCTCTTCCTGCGCCCACACCACCTGCTCCACCGCCGGATACAGATCGACGATGCGCTGGATTTCCTCGTGCGGCCACGGATACAGCTCTTCGACACGCACCAGCGCCACCTGCGGATTGCGCGTGGGCGACAACGACAGATCGTAGTAGAGCTTGCCGGTGCAGAACACGATGCGCCGCACATCGTCGCGATGCTGCGACGTGATGGGGTCGTCGATGACCGCCTGGAAGCTGCCGTGCACGAAATCGTCCAGCTTGGAGGCCGCTTGCGGCAACCGCAGCAGCGACTTGGGCTGCATGCACACCAGCGGACGGCGGTTCGTGCGCAGCGCCTGACGACGCAGCAGGTGGAAGTACTGCGCCGGCGTGCTGCAATAGGCGACCGTCATGTTGCCTTCGGCACACAGCTGCAGGAACCGCTCGAGACGCGCACTGGAGTGCTCCGGCCCCTGTCCTTCGTAGCCGTGCGGCAGCAGCATGACGAGCCCGCTGTCCTGTCCCCACTTGGCGCGATCGGCCACGATGAACTGGTCGATGATGGGCTGCGCCACGTTCACGAAGTCGCCGAACTGCGCTTCCCACAACGTGAGCGTATCCGTCGCCATCACGCTGTAGCCGTATTCGAACGCCATGACGGCAGTCTCGGACAAGGCCGAGTTGTAGACCTCGAACGCGCCCTTGGCCCCCGGCAGGTTGGCGAGCGGCGCGTACTTGCGACCGGTGTTCACATCGTTCAGCACCGAGTGCCGGTGCGAGAAGGTGCCGCGTTCGGCGTCCTGCCCCGTGATGCGCACTGACATCCCTTCGACCAGCAACGAGCCAAAGGCGAGCGCCTCAGCGTGTCCCCATTCGATGCCGCCCTGCTCACCCATCGTTTCGCGACGACGCTCCAGCTGCTTGGCCAGGCGCGGATTGGCCGCGAAGTCAGCCGGCCACTGCAACAGCGACTCGTTGATGAACTGCAACCGCTCTGGCGGCAAGCCGGTCGCGACAGGCGTTGGGGCCCCCGCACTTTCGGCCGGCCACGGCGCATGCTTCTCGTTACCCAGCAGCGACTGCTTCAAGCGCGCGTGAATGTCGGCGTACCGCTGTGACACATCCTTTTCCACGTTCGCCGCTTCGTCCGCGTTCAGCACGCCTTCGCTCACCAGGCGATTGGCCCACACCTGCGGCACCGTGGGATGCTTGCGGATGGCGGCCGTGCGCGTCGGCTGCGTGTACATGGGTTCGTCGCCTTCGTTGTGCCCATGACGACGGTAGCCTACGAGATCGATGAGCACGTCCTTCCCGAACGTGGTGCGATACGCGCACGCGAGACGCATGGCGATGATGCACGCCTCGGCGTCGTCCGCGTTCACGTGGAAGATGGGGATTTCGAACCCCTTTGCGAGATCGGACGAGTAGTGCGTCGAGCGCGCATCCGTCGGGTCGGTGGTGAACCCGACCTGATTGTTCACGATGATGTGAATCGTGCCACCGGTGCGATACGCATTGAGATGCGAGATATTCAGCGTCTCGGCCACGATGCCTTCGCCCGGGAACGCCGCATCGCCGTGAATGGCGACCGGCACCACCGCGCGTTCGTTGCGCTCTCCCGGCTTGCCCGGTTCGCGCTGCAGCGCGCGCACTACGCCTTCGATGACCGGGTTGACCACTTCGAGGTGCGACGGGTTGGGCATGAGACGCAGCTTCACTGCGCGTCCATCGACGTCGCGCGCGCCGTTGTAGCCCATGTGGTACTTCACGTCGCCGGTCGCGTTTTCGTCGGCCGATTCGTGACGGCCTTCGAACTCCGCAAAGAGGGCTTCGAACGGCTTGCCCATGACATTCGTGAGCACGTTCAAACGGCCACGGTGCGCCATACCGATGACGACTTCGGTGGCCCCCTCGCGTCCGAGTTCGTCGATCATCACGTCGAGCATGGGCACGAGCGTGTCTGTGCCTTCGACGGAGAAACGCTTGTACCCCTGATACGCACGACCGAGGAAGCGCTCGAGTCCGTCGACTTCATTGAGACGGCGCAGCACCTGCTTCTTTTCGTCGGCGGTGAGCGGGCGCGTGATGACGCCATCGCGGAACGCGCGACGGAACCAGTTGCGCTCTTCGTTCACTTCGAGATGCCACACTTCGTAGCCGACGCGGCCTGAGTACACGCTGCGCTTGCGATCGATGGCATCCTTGGCGGTCGCGAAGCGGTCATCACCAAGCGCCGCGCCCGGAATGGTCGCGAGGTCGGCGTCGGTGAGGCCATGGAACTCGGGGCTCAGCTCATCGGCACCGGCAGGCGGCGCGCCGAGCGGGTCGAGCTGCACGGCGTAGTGGCCGTACATGCGAATGGCCTGCTGCAGCGATGCCGCCGCCGCGACTTTCGCGAGGAGCGCCGTGTCCATGACGGCGCCGGAGGGCGCCGGGGCCGCGGGCGCGCCGGCGCTGCCGAAGAGCGACTCCGCGATGCGGAAATACTGGCGCCATGTCTCGTCGACACTTGCCGGGTCGCGACGGTATTGCTCGAACTGCTCGGCGAAGATGCCGTCGTTGAATACGCTGGTGATAGCTGACATAAACGCGAAATCTAGTGGGCTGCACGGCACAACTGCGGGCGCCGGGGCAGCTAACAGTGGGTTGCCGGTTACGGCGGTGTTCCGGGGGTGTTTTGGGGCAACTCCCGCGGTCAGTGGTGCTGTGGCAGGACGAGGGTGAACGTCGACCCCTCGCCCGGCCGGGAGACGAGCTCGATGCGTCCACCCAGGAGCGTCGCGAGGCGGCGGGCGATGTAAAGCCCCAACCCGGTGCCGCGCGCGCGTCGGGTGTGTGAATCCTCGAGCTGCGAGAAGGGGCGGAAGAGCCGCTGCATGTCAGTGGCCGCGATGCCCACGCCCGTGTCGCGGACGGCAAAGCGCACCATGGGGGTCCCGTCGGCCGTCGGCGAGCCGCGGGAGACCTTCACATGCACACCGCCCACTTCGGTGAATTTGATGGCGTTTTGGCAGAGGTTGAGCAGGATCTGCCGCACGCGGGCTTCGTCGGTAACCAGCGTGGGAAGAACAGCCTCGAGCTCGAGACGGAATTCGATCCCCTTTTCGCGGGCGAGTGGCTCGAGAAACGGGTGGAGGGAGTCCATCAGCTCATCGACACGCACCGTGGCACGGCGCGCGGTGAGCCGGTCGGCCTCGAGGGAGGCGAAGGTAAGGATGTCCTCGATGAGGCTCCCCAGGTGGCGCCCCACTGTGCGCAGACGGACGATGACGTCCCGCTGTTCACCGGTGAGCGGCCCCAGGATTTCGTCTTCGAGCAATTCGCCGTACCCCTCGAGGGCGGTGAGCGGCGTGCGCAACTCATGGGAGAGGGTGGCCAACAAACTGGTTTTGGCCGCGTTGGCCGATCGCGCTTCTTCGAGCAGATTGGCTTTCCAGAGCGCCAACGCCGCGAGGTCGGTCATGACGCCAAGCCGTTCTTCGTCGACCTCGTCGAAGAGGGGGTGACCCTGATCGCGGGTAATGGCGAGCACCCCAAACAGTTGCGCGTTGGCGAGCAGCGGCAGCAGCAGGACAGGCCCAACGCCGAGGGTGGGGAGCAGCTCGGCGAAGAAGGGCGAGCTGTCGGCCGGGGAGGCGATGGAAAGGGTGCGGTGCTCCCGTGCGACGCGTCCGGTGAACGACCCTTCGAGGGGGAACGCGGTGCCGGGGAGCGATCCCAAATGCCCGCTGCCCATGACATACACGCCATTATCACCACTTATCTGCGCCACTGCAGCGCCACTTGCACGTCCACGGACCATGGAGAGCTGACAGAGCGTCTCCAGTACCTTTTGCGAATCGGTCTCTGCCGCCAGCGCTCGCGCCACCTGCCGCAGCGTGCCCAGCTCCTCCGTTTTGCGATAATCGGAGTAGAGCAGGTCTTGGTGGCTGGCCGGAAAGTCGGCCGGATTGATGGCGGTATGGGACCCGGACGGGCGAGAGAGAGGCTGTGGCGCGTGCATACGGGAACAGTGCACCGCCTTACGCGCCTTCGGGAGCTATGACGCCTTCACGAAAAGCGGGAAAGCAACCCGGCTCCACCAATGGGCACGCCGACAAGATCTGCGCGCGTTGCGGGCGCCCCTTCAGTTGGCGCAAGAAGTGGGAGCGCGACTGGGACTCGGTGCGCTACTGCTCCGACAAGTGCCGTATGGGGCAGTCGGCCGGCTGACGCGGGAGCGCGGTGCTACTGCAGGCGCGGCGCCCACTCGCGCCCCAGCCCCACCATGAGCTCCGTCATCACGCCGATGCCGTCCCACAGATTGCGCACCCGCAGGTTCTCGTTGGGGGCGTGCTGACTGTTGTCGGCGTTGACGGTGGGCACCGTAATGACGGTCGCGCCAAGCTGCTCGACGAAGTGAAACAGGGGCAGTGACCCGCCCAGAATGGGCATGATGAATGGCTCCTGCCCATAGCTGCGGGACATGAGGCGCTTGACCGCCTGCACCCCGGGCAGCACGCTGGGGACGCGCACTGCGGTATAGCCACTGTCGTAGCTCACGTACGCCAGCCGGCTGCGATTCCCACTCGTGCTCGCGGCGTTGGGGTCGCGCACGATGGCGTACCCCAACGCGGTAAGGTGCTGCTCCAGCATGGCGCGAATGCGCGCCGGCTTCTGGTCGGGCACCAACCGGAAATCGATGCTCACGGTGGCACTCGTGGGGACGGCGTTACTCGCCCCGGCGCCTACATTGCCCGTGCGGATACCGCGAATGTTGAGCGCCGGCTGCATGATGCGTTCGCCCAGTGGCGCGTTGGCCAGTTCGGTGTGCGCGAGCCCCAGCGATTTGCGCACGCTGTCGTCGGTGGCGCTGAGCGCCCGCGCCAGTGCGCGGTCGGCGGCGGTCATCACGGGCACATCGCGGTAGAAGCCCGGCAACTTGATGCGCCCGTTGTTGTCGCGCAGGCTCGCGACGAGGTTTGCGACGGCGACGGCGGGGTTGGGTGCCCAGTTGCCGTAGTGGCCACTGTGCAGGGCGCGGTTGGCGCCGTACAACGTGATCTCGGCGCCCATGACGCCACGCACGCCGAGCACGAGCTGGGGACGGCCGCTCACGTGCACCGGTCCGTCAAAGAAGAGCCACGCGTCGGACTGGAGCTTGTCCTTGTGTGTGCGAAGCAATTCCCCAAGGTGATTGGAGCCGGCTTCTTCCTCGCCCTCGAGGAAGAACTTGATGTTCACCGACGGCACCTGCTTGAGCGCCTTCATGGCGTCGAGCGCGGCGAGCATGGCCACAATGGGGCCTTTGTCGTCGCTCGCCGAACGGGCCCGGATGCGCACCTCGGGATCGACGGCGTCGCCGGGGGCCGGCAACGGCACGTCTGCGGTGGGCGCGCTGTTCTGGTAGCGACTGAGCTTGGGGGTGAACGGATCGGCATCCCAGCCGCCGCCAGCCACCGGCTGTCCGTCGTAGTGCGCGTAGAACACCACGGTCCGGGTGGCGCCCGGCGCCTTGATTTCACCGAAGAGCGCCGGACTGCCACCAGTGGGCGCGCGCAGTGGTGTGAGCGCGACACCGCGCTTGGCGAAGGCCTCAGTGAGGAACACGACGTTCTTCGCGATGTCGTCCTGATTGCTCGCCACGTTCGGAATGGCGAGCAATGCGAAGGCTTCGTCGAGAATTTGGCGTTCATGCGCCTTGCGCCACGCGTCCACTTGCGGACGAAGCGACTGAGCGTGAACGGCGAACGGCGCAAATAGGGCGGCAGCTAGGATGAGTGGGCGCATTCGTTCACGCTACCGCGTACCCGGCCCGTTGGCTAGCACAGTAGCGCCCGGGGTGTCGGCCTCGTGCCAGATGGACGGAGCCGGAGAGCCGATGCGCTGAAGAGCACATCAATGCGTCGTTCTCCTCGGCTCAACAGCTCTGCAGCTCCATCGTTCAGGCACTCGCGAGGACGAGCGGTTAGAAGTCGTACGCCGCCGTCACGAACAGCGCGCGCGCCGGCAGAATGAAGTAGCGCACACGACCGCTGCTGCTCACGGCGCCGCTGCCGAACTTGCGCGTGTCCCCCAGGTTCTGCCCACGCAGCGTGAGGCTTGTACGCCCGAGCGACAGCCGCGCCGTGGCGTCGAGCGTGTAGTAGTCGGGGAGCACGCGATCGGGGCTGCTGGTGTTGTCGAGGAACGCACGGCTCTGGTAGCGCCCTTCGACGCTCACCCACACCCGTGACACCGGCGTGACTTCCACCCGGTGCGCGCTCGTGAAGCGCGGCGTGAGCAGCGGCTCGACATTTCGGCGGACGACCGGAGCACCACGCGAGCTGTCGGTGAACTGCGCAATGCGGTTCGTGCTCCAGTTGGCATTGGCCGCGAGCACCACACGCTCGATGCCACGATACGCCCAGTCGAGCTCGAGCCCGCGACGATAGCTGCTCCCCACGTTGCGGCGCAGAATGGAGCCGCTGGCCGTCGGTGCACCAATGCGCGCGATGTCGTTGCGCAAGTCCTTTACCAGCCGCACCGCCTCCTCCTTGGACTCCGCATTGAACGCGCGACGCTCACGTCGAACCATCCTCATTTAGAGCGAGTCAGGCGTCCACGAAATTGGGTCAAGTCGAAGTCCCCGCTGTCTCACCCACCCAGAAAGCTGCCGCCTGACGCGCATTTACACACTTTGAACCGCCCCGGGTTTGGAGGAGGCTCCCAGCTTTGTGAGATCCGTGGTCGACGTGAAGATGCCGCGGGCGATGCCGTCGCGTTCGATGTGGACTCGACCCAATTTCGTGGACGCCCCATTCGCCCATGGCGCTGGAGCAGGTTCGGCGTCAGTACAGCCGGCGTTCCGGCCATCCTGCGGCGCGTTGGCTACCCCAATTGCGCCCCGCGTTTCGGCCTCGTGCCAGATGGACGGAGCCGGAGAGCCGATGCGCTGAAGAGAACATCAATGCGTCGTGCTCCTCGGCGCAACAGCTCTGCAGCTCCATCGTTCAGGCACCCGCCAGGACGAGCGGTTAGAAGTCGTACGCCGCCGTCACGAACAGCGCGCGCGCCGGCAGAATGAAGTAGCGCACCCTCCCGCTGCTGCTCACGGCGCCGCTGCCGAACTTGCGCGTGTCGCCGAGGTTCTGCCCACGCACCGTGAGACTCGTGCGCCCGAGCGACAGCCGCGCGGTGGCGTCGAGCGTGTAGTAGTCGGAGAGGACGCGATCGGGGCTGCTGGTATTGTCGAGGAACGCACGGCTCTGGTAGCGCCCTTCGACGCTCACCCACAACCGCGACACCGGAGTGACTTCCACCCGGTGCGCGCTCGTGAAGCGCGGCGTGAGCAGCGGCTCCACGTTGCGGCGTACCACCGGGGTACCACGCGAGCTGTCGGTAAACTGCGCAATGCGGTTCGTGCTCCAGTTGGCATTGCCCGCGAGCACCACACGCTCAATGCCACGATACGCCCAGTCGAGCTCGAGCCCGCGACGATAGCTGCTCCCCACGTTGCGACGCAGAATGGAGCCGCTGGCCGTCGGGGCGCCGATGCGCGCGATGTCGTTCCGGAAGTCCATGCTGTACACGTTCGCGGACAGATCGAACGTGCTCTTGCGCAGGTTCACACCGGCTTCGAAGTCGCGCAGTTGCTCAGGCTTGATGCGCGTGAAGTCGCCGTACGCGGCCACGTTGTCGGCGTTAAGATCGTCATCGCCGGCAAAGAGATCGTTGCGCGCCGGCTCACGGCTGGTCAGGCCGTAGCTCGTGAACGCCGACACGCCCTTCCCCAACGCGTAGGTCACGCCGGCCTTGGGATTGAAGAACGCCCAATCGATGCTGCGCTCGGAGATGTTCGCGTTGGCCGACGGTTCGTAGCGGAATCGCGCCCACCGCCCCTGCACATCACCAAACCAGGTGGCGCGCCCCGCGGTGTACGACAGTTTCACGAAACCACTCGCATCCTGCTTGTGGCCGGTGTTGTCGTACAGTTCGGTCTCGGGCTGGAAGTAGCCGCGGTGCGCGCGCTGATACGTGTTGGCGTTCACACCGGTGTTCACCGTGAGCGCGCCACGCTCCACGTTGTACACGCTCGTCACGCCGTACCACGTGTGGGCCAGGTTATAGCGATACCGGTCGGGGAGCTCGAAATAGTCGTAGTTGCCGCTCGCCGAATTGCGGTACACCGTGGTGTTGAGCGACGCGCCGCTGCGCAACGACCGCGACCACGCCAGCGACACCATCTGCTGTCCGAACTTGTCGCGCTCGTTGGGCGCCAGCGGATTGAAACGCCAGTTCTGCTCGAGCTGCGCGAGGGTCGCCCCCGTGTAGCTCAGCGTGTCGTACAGCTGCCCCACGAGCGCCGTGAGCTTCACGATGTCGCGCGTGCCGAACCATCCCGCACCCAGAAACGCGGAGCGCCCCGACACCCCGCTGTGATCGCGATAGCCGTTGGTGCGCAAGGCACTCACTCGGCCGTACGCCGCGAAGCCGTTGTTCAGGCCGCTGTTGAAGCTCGCGGTGGCACGCTGCGCGCCGAAGCTTCCCATTTGCAGCTGGACATCGCCGCCGGCATCCTTCCGCGCCACCGGGACCGTTTCGAAATTGATGGAGCCTGCATACGACGCGGTGCCGGCGGTACTCGTGCCGACGCCGCGCTGCACCTGCACGCTCTGCACGTTGCTCAGTAGGTCGGCAAAGTTGGCGAAGTAGAGGACCTGGTCCTCCATGTCATTGAGCGGCACGCCGTCAATGGTGATGTTGATGCGCGTCTGATCGAGCCCGCGAAGGCGCAGATAGCTGTACCCCCACTGCGTGCCTGTCTCCGTATGGGCAATGAGACTTGGCGCGGCGTTCATGAGCAGCATGGGCACATCCTGCCCGTAGTGCCGCTGCGTGAGCGCGGCCCGCTCGATGGTTTTCTGCGCAATCGGTGCGTTGCTGCCGGCTCTGATGGCCTGCACCGACACTCCTTCAATGCGACGGGCCGCACTGTCGGCGCGAGCGGAGTCTGCGCGCGTCTGGGCCGCAAGGCCTGACGATGAGGCAGACAGGAAGAACGGAAGGGCGACTACTGCGGCCACACCGTGCGCGAACGAACGCGACACGCTGGCCTCCGGTCGCCCGGCGCGCACGAGGCGCGCAAGGATGCGACGAGACACGTTTGGACTCCCTACGCCGGTGCAAACCGGATCAGGTTCGACGGGTGTTATCTCAGCCGGACGCTCACTGGCGGCGCCGGCACCCCGGTCATGTGCCCCAACGCTAATTAGCTTTGCTCTTCATGACCAGTGTTTTCGCACAAACCGTTGCCGTGATGACACCGCTGTGCGACTGGCTCGTCGCACACGGCAGCAGCTGTCTCGAGCTGTTCGGCTTCGTCACCGGCGTGGCCAACGTGTGGCTGGTCACCCGCCAGAGCACCTGGAGCTGGCCCTTGGGCGTGCTCAACGCCGTCGTGTATCTGGTCGTCTTTGCGCGCGCGGGACTCTACAGCGACACCGGCCTGCAGGTCGTGTACTTCGTGCTGTCCCTGTATGGCTGGTGGCACTGGACGCGCGGTGGCGCCGCGAACAGCGCCGACGGCGTGTACGCGCCAGCACCGTTGCCCGTGACCTCCACATCACCGCGGCTCGCCGTGCTGCTGGCGGGCGTCGTGCTCGTCACATGGGTTGCACTCGCGCAGATCACGTCGCGCATTCCCCGCGCCGCGCTCCCGTGGCTCGATGCCTTGCTCGTCGCCGTCAGCCTGGTTGCACAGTACATGATGACCCGCAAGCTGCTGGCCAACTGGCTGCTCTGGATTGCCGCCGACGTGGTGTACGTCGGCCTGTTCATCAATCGCGGACTGCCGCTGACGGCGGTGCTGTACACCATCTTTCTCGCGTTGGCCATCTGGGGCTACATCAGTTGGCGCCGCAGCATGCCTGCCATGGTGAGCACCGCATGACCATGACGCGCGTCGTCATCACCGGGTCTGAGAGCGTGGGGAAGACCACGCTTGCCACGCAACTGGCGTCTCGCCATCACGCGCTCTGCGTCCCCGAGTTCGTGCGGGACTATGCCGAACGAAAGCAGGCGCCCATCGACCGCTCGGACCACTGGCCAATTGCACGTGGTCAGGTGGAACAGGAAGCCATCTACTTGGCCAAAGCGACGGAACGTGGCCATTCGCTCCTGTTTCAGGATACCGATTTGCTGAGCACGGTCGCCTACTGCGACCACTACACCGGTGGCTGCGACGCGGGAATCGAGCGGCTGGCGGCGGAGCGATGCGCCGATCATTATCTGCTGCTCGATATCGATGTGCCGTGGGTATTCGACGGCATGCGCGATCGCGGGGACCGTCGCGCCGAGGTGCACGCGCTGTTCGTGGCGACCCTGGAACGATTCGGTGCCCCGTTCACGCGCATTAGCGGAACGTGGGGAGAGCGCATGGCGGCTGCGGAGCGTGTAATTGCCGGGCTTCGCGGTGGCACAGATGTACTGCGGTGAGATTGGTCCGGCGGTTAACGGGCCACGGCACTAGCCCTCAGGGGGAAGAACGTAAGAGTAAAGGATAAAGTACGGTTTGGTTCACCGGGAACTGCGGTTCATGGTCTGTGAACGGCACCGTACTTTCCCCTTTACCCTTACGTTCTTCCCTCCTGAGGGCTAGTGCCGTGGCCGGTAGACGGCCGGACCTCATGCCGTTTCAGTTTCAGCAGTCCCGGCAGCACCAGCACACCACCAGGAGCACTTCGTGTCCAAGACGCCGCAAACGTTCGCCAATCATACGCAGTTCAATCCGCTCTACCACTACTTCACCAGCCCGCTCGCGCTGATCTTCCTCGTGTGGAGCATCACGCGCTTCTTCAAGACGCCGGGGTACGACACTGGCTACTTCCTCGTTGGCGCCCTCGCGCTGTTCGGTGTCGTCTCCGTGGCACGCTTGTCACCGCTGCGTGCGCAGGACCGCCTCATTCGCCTGGAGGAGCAGCTGCGCTATCAGCGCCTGCTGTCGCCGGCGCTCGCCGACAAGGCCGCCGCGACGTTTTCGCCGCGTCATTACATCGCGCTGCGCTTTGCGAGTGATGCGGAACTCGCCGGCCTCGTCGAAAATGTCATCGCCAACCCCACCATGAAGGGGCGGAAGATCAAGCAGCAGATCACGACGTGGCGTCCGGACTACTTCCGCGTCTGAGACTCGCGTAAGGTGTCGGGAACGGTGGCCAGCAGCTCCACGGGCAGGCCACCGTTTGTCGTTTTGAGTACAGGCTCGAGACGCAGCCGCAGCTGTCCCGTGAGTGCCTTGTCGGGCGGCACGAGCATCCCCAGGCGCCACTGCCGTCCACCGGCGCGCAGCACGTCGCCCATGCGTGCGTAGAGCCCGCGCAGGTCGGCCCCTTCGCTGACGCGCAATCCGTACGGCGGATTGGTGAGCAGCACGCCGCGCGGGCCAATGGCGGCGAGATCAGTTTCCGACAGCGTCCCCTGTTCGATGACGAGATCATCGAGCACCCCTGCACGTTCCGCGTTGGCGCGCGCCGCCTCGATGGCGCCCCGGTCGCGGTCGCGCAATACAATGGCTACCCCCACCGACGGACGCGCAGCAGCGCGGGCCTCCTCGCGGACGGCAGCGTACACAGCGCGCATGATGGCGGCGTCGGTCCCAGGCCACTGCTCCATGGCGAACGCGCGTGACACGCCTGGCGCGATGTTCCGTGCACGCAGCGCGGCCTCAATGCCAATGGTGCCCGACCCGCAGAACGGATCGACCAGCGGCACGTCACCCTGCCACGGCAACGCCGCGATCATTCCCGCCGCCAGCGTTTCGCGCAGCGGCGCCTTGGCGATGGCCTGACGCCAGCCGCGACGGTGCAACAGTGCGCCCGAGGTATCGGCGCTGATGGTGCACTGATCGTGATCGAAGCGCACGACGATGAGCTGCGACGGCGCGCCGGTGGATTCGTCGTCGTCCTCATCGTCATCACGCGCGCGGGCCGCGACCTGCGCGCCCTTCACCGCGCCCAGAATGCCGCGCCCCACGCGTTCGGCGACGGCGTCGGAGTGATAGAGGCGCGACTTGCGGCAGGTCACGCGAATGCGCGCGATGCCGCCCCTGGCAACAACGCGCCCCCACGGGACACGCGCGGCGAGCTTTTCGAGAGTGGCAAAGTCGCGCGCTTCGAAGTGCGCCAGACGCACTACGATGCGGCTCGCACAGCGCGTCCAGCAGTTGAGCAGGAAGAGCTCACGTCGGGTGAGCGACAGCTCCACACCGGCGCTGCTCACTCCCGTGGGCACCAGCCCCAACGCCTCGCACTCGGCCACCACCAGCGGCGCGAAGCCGGGAGCGCACACCGCAAAGACGTCGAGCCGCTCGGGCCACTCCAACGGCTTAGCTGACGCGGACACGCATATCGCGACGCCGGTCGTTGGAACGCGGTTCGCGCACACCACGGGCGAGGAGCAACTGCCAATACTCCGCCGCATCCAGCGGCGGCGCGAACAGGTACCCCTGTCCGAGCTCGCAGCCCAGCGCAAGCAACGTCCCGCGTTGCGCCTCTGTCTCGATGCCTTCGGCTACGGTTCGCATCCGCAGCGTTTCCCCGAGTGCCACAATCGCCTGCGCCAACACCGGTCCTTCGCCTCCCTTATCGATGACATCTACAAACGCCTTGTCGATCTTCAGGATGTCGATCGGATAGCGCTGCAGATAACTCAGGGAAGAATAACCGGTTCCGAAGTCATCAATAGCCAGCGACACGCCGAGATCCTTGAGCGCCTTGAGGCGCTGCATGGAGAGCTCGGTGTTGTGCATGAGCATGCTCTCGGTGATCTCGAGGACCAACTGCGTGGCGTCGAGCCCCGATTCCTCGAGGGCCAGACGTACGTCTTCGACCACGCCGGCGTCCTGCAACTGCCGGCCGGAGAGGTTGACCGTAATGCGGCAGGGCAAGCCGCGGTCGCGGGTCCAGCGCTGGGCCTCGCGGCAGGCACGACGCAGCACCCACCGACCAATGGGGACGATGAGTCCCGTTTCTTCGGCGATGGGGATGAACACCCCGGGAGGCACGGTCCCACGCTCCCGACACATCCAGCGCACGAGCGCTTCGGCGCCAATGACATCGCCGGTGGCCAGCTCCACGATGGGCTGATACTGCAGGAAGAACTCCTCGTGCTCGATGGCGCGACGCAGGTCGGCTTCCACCACCAGCCGCTCGAGCGCGGCCGCATGCATCTGCTGTTCGAAGAGCACATACTGTCCTTTGCCGCGCGTCTTGGCCACGTACATGGCCACGTCGGCGTTCCGCACCAGTTCGTCGGAGCCTTCACCGCTCGACGAACGCGCCACACCAATGGACGCGTTCACGAACACTTCCTTGCCGCTCAACATGAACGGCCGCGACAGCGCGGCACCGATGCGCGTTACCACCACGAGCACTTCATCTACCGATTCTGCGGCTTCGACGAGCACGGCGAATTCATCGCCACCGAGTCGGGCAATGAGATCGCTGGCGCGCACACACGACGCCAGCCGACGCGCCGCTTCGACAAGCAGACGATCGCCGGCGGCGTGTCCGAGCGAATCGTTGACCGTCTTGAAGTTGTCGAGATCGAGGAAGAGGACGGTAACCGGATGCGAATGCCGCGACTGCCGCGCCAGTGCATGCCCCACCTGATAGAGGAAGAGCGAGCGGTTGGCGAGATCGGTGAGCGGATCGTGGAACGCCTGGTGCATGTACTGCTGCTTGATGACGCTCTGCTCGGTGACATCGCGCGTGTTGAGCACGAGGCCACCAATGACGGGCTCCCGCAACAAATTCGTGCCGACATTATCGACGGTCATCCACGCGCCGGCGGCGTTGCGCAGGCGCCATTCGCACTTGAGGACGCCGGGCGATGAATGCCCGCTGCGCATGGGGGTCTGCGACAATTCTTCGAGAAACTGCGTGCCGGCGCTCACGTCACCCTCGTGCATGAGCGTGAGCAGATTTGCGCCCACGAGTCGCGCGGGATCGTGCCCGAAGACGGTCGTCATGGACGGGCTGGCGTAGCGAATGGTGCCATCGGGATCGACGATCATGATGACGTCGCTCGAATGCTGCACCAGGGCGCGGAAGCGGGCCTTCGTTTTCGCGCGCCGTCGACTCGGCGAGCGCATCGACGGCTTCGCGCGTCGACACGAGCTGCCGCGCGAAGGCCAACAGCGTGAGCGCCACGGCGCCCAATACGAGGCCGGTCAGCGGCTGGACCTGCTGCGCGAAGCCCACTTTGATGAGCAGGGCGAAGCCCGGAAGCGCCGCCGCATAGGGGAGCATGCTCGACGACAGCGGCCGCCGTTCGCGCGTGCGGCGCGCGCTCCGCTGCATGACCGACACGCTGCTCACCCACGCCGCGGCCGCGACGAGCGCGGTGGAGAGCGGACCGACGATGTACATGACATCGGGGCGCAGCGTGCCGTTGAGCATCTGCACGACCGCGGCCGTATGGCCGAGGAAGTTCACCAACAGCGCGGCACCGATGATCACCAGCGTGTTGGCGCGATGCTGCAGCGCGGTGCGTCGCCAGATGATCGAGGCCGTGAGCACCAGCACGAGATCCAGAATGCCTTGTACATGCAGCAGCACGAACCAGATCTGCTCACTGCCCCCGGTGATGGCCGAACTCGTGTGGTAGTTGTACCACCCGACCAGCACGCCCCCGACACTCACGGTGGCAAGATCGAGATACAGCTTGAGCCGGTCGACGGGCGACCTCGGGGCGCTGGGCAATTGGAGGAGTGCGCAGACCATCACGAGCGGCGCCGCCAGGGCAGCGCCTGCCCAGCAGGCGAAGTTGCAGCCAGGGCGCGCCAGGCGCGGGGGCTAGGCGTGCGAGCTGTTCGGAGGGGACCAGCGCCACCGCGAGCATCATGAGCCGCCAGAAGCGGCGGGAGCCAAGATCGAGCGTGAGATCGCGGCTGGCGCGCCAGATCATTCCCCGCAGCGAACATGGCCACGAGCATGGGCACCACGAGTGGCAGCAGCAGTCCGTCGAGGCGACGGGAGTCGGCGCGGGTAAACCACACGGTGAGCGCGGCCGCGTACGAAAGCGCCACAAGCCCCATGGCGCGATCCCAGCGCGTTTCGGAGGGCCGTTCAACCGCCGACGCCAGCGGCTCGATTGCCGGCATGCCCGTGGGCGACGTCCCACCAGGGATGCGGTGATCGAACGGGGGCTGCCGTCTATCGATTCGGCGGCGGTCGACGCCGTCGGGTGCGGTCATGTGCGGGGGAAAGAGCGGAGCCACATAGTCCCTTGAAGGACGTCCCACCCCTCCCCGCCGTCACGCCGATGGCACCGATACGCTCTTGGTCCGCGCTGCGGGCCGTCCAACGACGCGGACGGCGAGCAGCACGAGGGCAATGCCCCCGTAAATCATGGGCTCGGTGATGTCTTTCTTGACCGCCCACACGAAGTGCAGACAGGCCGCGATGACGGCGACATAGACGAGCGAGTGGAGCCGATTCCAGCGCACCCCGCCCAGCCGCTTGATGGCGCCCTTGGTTGAGGTCAGCGCCAGCGGGACCATAAGCACAAAGCGCCGTCATCCCCAGCGTGATGTACAGGTGCTTGAGGATGTCCTTGGTGATCTCCTGCCAGTCGAAAAACCAGTCGAGCACCGTGTACACACTCAGGTGTCCGAACGCCCAGAAAAACTGCGGCCAGCCCCAGAAACTTGCGCTGCGCCACGAGCCATCCCCACCCGGTCAACCACATGAGCGGCGTGACCGCTAGCGACGCGATCAGGAAGCGCAGCGCCCACGCCCCGGTGAGCCGTTCGAGCTTGTCGATAGGGTCGGCCCCGAGCTGATCGAGCAGCAGCTGCGCGATGAGCATGGGGGCCGGGAGCAGCACCAGCAGCCACAGCGCCGGCCGAATGAACCGGCGTGTGACGCGTTCGACGGTCGACACCACTACCCGCTCAGTACTGGCGACGGAGATCCATGCCGCTGTACAACGACGCTACCTGATCGGCGTAGCCGTTGAACATGAGGGTATTCCGCTTGAGGAATTCACCGATGCGCCGTTCCTTGGCCTGACTCCAGCGCGGGTGGTCGACGGTGGGGTTCACGTTCGCATAGAACCCGTATTCGCTGGGGTTCGCGTCGTTCCAGGTGGTGTTGGGCATCCGGTCGGTGAACCGGATTTTCACGATGCTTTTGACGCCCTTGAAGCCGTACTTCCACGGCGTCACGAGACGCAGCGGGGCGCCGTTCTGATTGGGGAGCACCGACTTGCCGTACATGCCGGTCGCCAGCAGCGCGAGCGGGTGCACGGCTTCGTCCATGCGCAGCGCTTCCTTGTACGGCCACGGCAACACCGCGCTGCGCTGGCCCGGCATGCGCTTGGGGTCGAACAGCGTCGTGAATTCGACGAACTTGGCGCTCGGCAGCGGCTCGACGCGGTTGATGACGTCGCGCAGCATGACGCCGCGCCACGGAATCACCATCGACCACGCTTCGACGCACCGCATGCGGTAGGTGCGATCCTGCACGGCCAGCTTGCCCACGAGCTCATCGTAGGAATAGGGGCGCGGCTTTTTCACGAGTCCTTCGACCTGCACCGTCCATGGGGTGGTGACGAAGCCCCGCGCCTGCATTTTGGGCTCTTCCTTGTCGGTCCCGAACTCGTAGAAGTTGTTGTAGCTGGTGGCGTCTTCTTCCGGGGTCACCTTGTCCTCCTGCGCGCCGCCCGTCCGTGCCATGGCCTCGAGCGCGGCC
>JAAVWC010000034.1 GCA_023910675.1 Gemmatimonas sp. | reverse complement strand
GTGTGTGGGTGCGCGGTGCCGGCTTCATGCTCAACGACGAGATGGACGACTTCGCCGCGCAGCCCGGCAAGCCCAACATGTACGGCCTGGTCCAAGGCGAATCCAACGCCATTCAGCCGGGCAAGCGCATGCTCAGCGCCATGTCCCCCACCATCGTGCTCGACCCCAAGGATCAAGTGCTCCTCGTCGTCGGCGCCGCCGGCGGCCCCACGATCATCACGGGCACCAGCCAGGTCATTCTCAACGTCATCGAGCACCGCATGACCCTCGGCGATGCCATGCGCGCCCCGCGCGTACACCACCAGGCGCTCCCCGACTCCCTCACCTTCGAAGCCGGCGGCATTCGCCCAGCCGTGCTCGACTCGCTCCGCGGCTTCGGTCACGCCATGCGCGAACTGCGCAGCCTCGTGAACGTCAACGCCATCATGCGCGTCAAAGGCGGCTGGGAAGGACTCCCCGAACCACGCCGCTCCGGCGGGGCGATCGGCTATTGATTGACTGTTGAAAGGCATAGAGCCTACTTCGCTGAATCTGCGAAGTAGGCTCCGTGCTCTCCATTCCTCCATGTCTCCGTGTGAGCAGTTCAACGATCTCTGCTCACCGCGAGTCCACCGTTAGCGCACCGGCGCCGGACGAATCGTGACCGGCCCGTCGAGCGTCACCGAAATCGACGACCCCGTGTTGAGGCAGGTGTCGTAGTTCGCTGTCGCCGCCGCAGCCGCCGTACCCGCTGCCGCGCCAGCCGCGGCGCCAATGACCGTGCCCTTGGTGTTCTTGCCAATCGCCTGACCGGCAATCGCGCCGAGAATCGCACCGCCCACAACCTTCTTGGCATCCGTGCCCTTGGTCGCACTCCGAACGCGCTCGGTGCTCGCTGTCTGCACCGTGCCGTCCACCGGATACGTCTTGCCACCGAACTGCACCGACACCAGTCGCACACGCAGCGCCGTGTTGTCGTTGCTGTTCTTCGCGGTCTTTGCCTCGAGCACTTCGAACGTGCCCGTCGCGCCCGACGGGATCGTCACGCCGTTGGTGGCGTTCACCGACTCCGAAAGGTCGGCGGTGAACTTCTCACCCACCGACGTCGTGTTGCTGCACACCTTCTCGCTCGCGGCAAAGGACAGCGCCGTGCCCGCCGCCACCGTGCCGCTTACTTCGGCTGCCGGCTTGGGCGCCGGAGCGGGTGCCGGTGCCGGAGCCGCTGCCGGAGCCGCTGCCGGCTTGGGCGCCGGACGCGTGGGACGCGGCGTCGGACGAGGGGCTGGAGCCGGCGCTGCCGTCGGTTCCGGCGCGGGGGGCGGCGTGGTCGGCACGTCCTGCAACTGCGGCTGCACGCTGTCCTGCTGCGCGAGCGCGAGATCACGACCCAGCGCCGAATCGGTCGCCAAGGTGTTATCGGACTTCTCGCTGCCACACGCCGCCAAGGCCACCAGCGCGAGCGACGACATCATGACGGTAGTACGGGACGAACGGGTATATTCACGCATGGGCAGACTCCCTGAGAATGTAGAGAAGCAGAACGCGTGGCGAACACTGCGCCGACTTCTCCCATATTACCACCCGTATCGCCTACATGTTGCGTCGGGGTTGATATCGGTCGTTGCCTCGGCAGCACTCACTACCTCCGTGCCGTCGTTCCTGCAGCGTGGACTCGACAGTATTGGGCGTGGCGCGCCGCCGCGCGCGCTTGCGATGATCGGGTTGGTGATGCTGCTCACAGCGGCCGTCAGCGGCACCCTGCGCTTCACCATGCGCAACACGCTGAACGGCGTGAGCCGCCGCATCGAGACCGACCTCAGGCGGCACGTCTTTGCGCGCCTCTCCACACTCGATGCGTCGTGGTACCTGCGCTGGCGCACGGGTGACCTCATGGCGCGGCTCACCAACGACCTGAGCGCAGTTCGCATGGCCGCCGGCCCTGCGCTCATGTACTTCACCAACACGATCTTCGGCGGCGTCTTTGCGCTCATCATGATGCTGCGCATTTCGCCGCTGCTCACCGTGGCGTCGCTCCTTCCCATGGTGGGACTGCCCTTCCTTATGCTGCGGCTCGGCAAGCAGGTGCACGCACGCTTCGACCTCGCCCAGGGACACTTCAGTCAGCTCACGACGCGCGCGCAGGAAAATCTCGCCGGCGTCCGTGTTGTCCGGGCCTATCGCCAGGAGGACGCCGAGAGCGCCCGCTGGAACGCACTCGGCGACGAATACCTCGAAGCCAACATGGGACTCGCCCGCCTCAACGGACTCATGAGCCCGGGCTTCGCACTCCTCGCGGGACTTGGCGGCGCCGTGATGATCGGCGTGGGCGGCCGGCTACTCATTGCCGGCACGCTCACCGTGGGAAGCTACGTGGCCTTCGGCATCTATCTCACCATGCTCACCTGGCCGCTCATCGCGCTCGGGTGGACCACCAATCTGTTTCAGCGCGGCGCAGCCTCCATGACGCGCGTCCTGGAGTTGCTCGAAGCCGAACCACTCTCGGTGCACGATACGGGTGTGGTAACGCTGGCGCCGGCCGTCCGCGGGCACACGCTCGAGTTCAGACATGTGTCATTTCACTATCCCGTATCGGCCGCGAATGCCGCACAGGTCGGGAGTGCGGCCGCAGTGCCAGAACCTCGCTGGGTACTGCGCGACATCTCTTTCCGCATCCCGGCCGGGGGTACACTCGCCATCGTCGGAGCGACCGGCGCCGGCAAGAGTGCGCTCATGGATCTCGTCCCGCGCATCTTCGAACCACAGGAAGGGGAGATCCTGCTCGACGACGTGAATATCCGCGAGCTGCCGCTCACGGCACTGCGCAGCATGATCGGCTACGTACCGCAGGAGGCGCTGCTGTTCAGTGAAACCGTGGGCGAGAACATCGCCTACGGTATCGGGCAGGATGCGCCGCAAACCGAGGGGCGCATCGCACAAGCTACCGGCGTCGCACAGCTCACCGAAACGATCGCGTCGCTCCCCGATGGTCTCGAAACCCGCCTTGGCGAGCGCGGCATCAACCTTTCGGGCGGACAGAAGCAGCGCACCGCGCTGGCGCGGGCTCTCGCGCGCACACCGGCAATTGTCATGCTCGACGACGCGCTCAGCGCCGTCGACACGCAGACCGAGTCCGCCATTCTGCACGGGCTCCGCGACGCGCTGTCGGAGCGCACCGCCATCATTGCGTCGCATCGGGTGAGCGCCGTACGCGATGCCGACCATATCATTGTGCTCGAGGCGGGGCGCATCATCGAGCAGGGCACGCATGAGCAGCTGGTGGCGCAGAATGGGCGCTACGCCTTGCTGCTCCGCCGACAGCAACTGCTCGAAGCGATCGAAGCGGCCTAGCAGAGGGGTGAGCCACGCGCGGTGTCGCGTTACAACCGTTCGAGCAGAAACGCTGGCGTGAGCGGCTGCAGCAGCGCGGCCAGTCGTTCGAACCATCCCGTGAACATCAGAATGCCAACGACAACGAGCAACCCGCCGGCAAGGCGGTTCACGCGGCCAATGTTGTGCTTGAACTTCTGGAAGAAGCCAAGAAACCGTTCGATGGCCAGCGCGCTGAGCAGAAACGGTACGGCGAGCCCCATGGAGTACGCGGTGAGCAGCATGATGCCTTTGGTGAGCTCCGTTTCGTTGGCCGCGAGCAACAGTATGGCGCCCAGCGTAGGGCCGAGGCACGGCGTCCATCCGGCGCCGAAGGCGATGCCGACGAACACGGTGCCCAGATAGCCGAGTGGCTTGTCGCTCAGATGCATGCGCCGCTCCTGCTGCAGCGCGCCGATCTTGATGACGTCGAGCATCCAGAGCCCCATCAGTACCATCATCACGCCGCCAATTCTGGCGATCCACTCACGATACTGGCGCAGCAACTGTCCGAACGCGCTGGCGCCGGCGCCGAGTGCCACGAAGATGAACGTGAACCCGAGCACGAAGAGCAGCGCGTGCACGAGCGCCGCCCGCTTGGCGCGCGACACGTCGTCGAGCCCCATCCCCGTGATGAACGTGACGTAGCTGGGTACGAGCGGCAGCACGCAGGGGCTCAGAAAACTGAGCAACCCCGCGGTGAAAGCCACGAGGACAGTGAGCGATTCAGGTGCCACGGATAGCGGTGCGAAGGGAAACAGAAAGTGTCATCGTCGATTCAGCGTGCGCTGCGACCGGGGCCGCGGCGACACTCGCCGCACAAGCCGTAAATCACGAGTCGATGCCGCTGACGCGAAAAGTCGTGGGCTTCGGCCAACAGGGTGGTCATGCGCTCCAGCCGTTCATCACGGAACTCCGTGACGCGCCCGCACACCGTGCAGAGCAGATGTTCGTGATGCGGTACGCCGCGCGAGGCTTCATAGCGTTTGAACCCCTCACCGAAGTCGCGCTCCACCACGAGACCGCTGCGCACGAGCACCTCGAGCGTGCGATACACCGTGGCGGTTCCCGCCGATGCGCCACGCGACTTGAGCTCCTGCGCCACGTCTTCCGCCGACAGGTGTCGATCGGTTTCGAGCACCGTGTCGGCAATCGCGAGTCGCTGTGCCGTGGCCGGAAGGTTGTGATCGCGCAGGAACGCGCGAAACGCCTCCTTGTCGGCCGCGATCGCCGCAGCATCGGGGGAGTGACTCACGGACGTGACGAACTATCCGGGGTACGGCAGCCGCAAGGCGCGCGCAATCTGCGCGGCGCTGTAGCGCACGATTTCGGAATCTTCACCGGCACGACGCTGCACACCCCGCACAACCGTTTCCACCGTAATCAGCGGGGCCTCGGCTTCGGCCTTCACGTTCGACTCCCACTTGCCGCGCTCGGGCCCCTTGATGACGTAGCGATAGCGCGCCGTGTACACGGTATGGCGCACGGGGCGCTCTTTGCGAGCCGCCGGTTCGATGATCGCTTCGGTTTCGTCGGACTCCTCGGCGCTCACTTCGGCAGGCGCCGCGGCAACGTCGTCGGCGAGCTCGGCCTCGAGTGCATATGGGCTCACCATGTCGCTGTCGTCGAGCACGACGGTCAGGCTCTCGTCGTCATCGAGCGCCTCATCAACCGCGTCGTCATCGGTCGCGTCGTTTTCGTCAGCATCGTCTGCAGTGTTCTCGTCGAGCCCCAGCTCCGGCTCGTCGCTCACCACCGGCTCCTCGGCCACAGGCTCGACCACGGCCACCGGCACACGCGCCGCCAGGACGGCAATCCCCGTTTCCACGGTGCCCTGACGCAGCGGCGAGAAAAGATGGAGCTCCTCGATCTGGTCCAGCGGGACCGACGCCACCACGGCGCGCAGAAAGCGCTCCGCCACTTCCGTGACCGGGTTGTCGGCGCGGTCGTGCACCGCCGGGGCAGGCGCGACAGGCGTTTCGACGGTTTCGACGGACAGCTCGTCGGTCACAGCGGGAACCGGATCGGTCATTTCAGCGTGGTAGGGTGGGACACAAACAGGCGTTCACTCGCAGTCCTGAAAGATCACTGACGGCAGGGGCTGCGAACAAGGAGAGGCGGGGGTTGCCTTTCCAGACGGGCTTTGTATCTTATCACTGAATCATTGTCCACACAACTATCGTCTGGACGGTGTCTGTTGAGAGGTCGTCTTGTCCGACGGCTTCCGGTTTCCACCTGCCTTCTGAGAGATCCATCATGTTCACGACCCGTCGTCTTGCCGCCACCCTCGTGCTCCCCCTGCTCGTCGCGGCCCACCCGCTCCCCGAGCCCAAGCCGCACGTCATCGACAAGGCGCACAGCGAAATCAATTTTGTCGCCGACTCGCGCCTCCTCAGCGCCCACGGCTTCTTCGGCAAGTGGGACGCCGACGTGAAGCTCGACGCCACCAAGTGGGAGAACTCCACGGTCGCCATCACCATCGACGTCGCCAGCATCAACACGCGCGTCGAGCGTCGTGACGGGCACCTCAAGAGCGCCGACTTCTTCGACGTCGAGAAGCACCCGAACATCACGTTCAAGTCGGTGAGCATCAAGCAGACCGGTCCCAACAAGCTCGACATCACCGGTGACCTCACCGTGCGCGGCACCACCAAGCGCATTGTCGTTCCGGCCAGCACTGTGTTCTACGAAGGCGGCGCCGGCCGGTTCCGTGGCACGTTCGCCATCAACCGCCGCGACTACGGCGTGGCGTACGACTCGAAGGTCAATCCCATTCAGAACGAAGTGCAGGTGCAGTGGGATATGGCGCTGGCCGAGCCCAAGCCGGCTGCCAAGTAACGGTCGGGGTCGGGGGTTGGTTGGTCCGGTGGTAAACGCGCTACGGCACTAGCCCTCAGGGGAAAGAACGCAAGCGCACAGGGTAAAGCGCGGTTCGCTCGACACGGAACAACGGAGTCGTTGTTCATGTGGACGGCACCGCGCTTTTTCCTGTGCGCTTGCGTTCTTTTTCCTGAGGGCTAGATGCGTCGCTCGTTAACCACCGGACCGGTCACGCGTTTTTCCAGAACCCTCTTGTCGAAGTGCCCCTTCAGGCCGTACAGCATTCGTCTGACTTGCTCCAGCTCGTCCAGCGTCGTCTCCAGTCCTTGAACCGGTCCCGCCAGCCTATCAGCGATCAGCAGATGCGTCTCACACTCGTACGCAGACCCAATGGCGACCATCAAGTGGCGCACGGTCACGGCAGGGTACGGCTGTCCCACGCCCTCAGCAATGTTCGCGGGAACGGAGGCGATGGCGCGAATCAGCTGCGTAGCAACGCCGGGAAGCTTGCGTGCGGGGATCTGTTTGGAGATGCCGTGAATGACCACGGCGAGTTCCATCGAGCGCTGCCACACGAGAAGGTTTTTGGGATCTTGCATGCGGCAGTGTAGCGCCGGCCGCTCGCAATGGTGTCATCAAAAGCTTGGTAGGTGGATCGAAATGACGCGGAGTAACGGACCGCGGTTGTCTGATCCGTCGGTCAACCCGTTACGGCACTAGCCCTCAGGAAAAAGAACGTAAGGGGAAAGGGAAAAGCGCGGTCCCGTCCACATGAACCACGACTCCGTTGTTCCGTGCCGAGCGAACCGCGCTTCTTCCTTTCCCCTTACGTTCTTTTTCCTGAGGGCTAGATGCGTCGCTCGTTAACCGCCGGACCAACCGCAGATCAGCGCCCCCCGCTCCCCACGCCCAAAATCCCCGCCGCTGCCTCTCGCAGCCGATCGGCGCCCTGCACCAGACTCACCCGGAACTTCCCCTTCCCCGCCGCGCCAAACGCCATCCCCGGCGTCACCACGACTCCGGGGCCCGCAATGAGCGCGTCCACCCACGCCCAGTCGTCGTAGGCCTCGGGCACGTCGAGCCAGAAGTACATCGTCGCGCGTGGTGCCGTCACCGCCCATCCACCGGCGTTCATCGCCGCCGCGAACGCATCGCGGCGCACACGATACTCCGCCACGATGGGCGGCACGATCTGCTCGGCGTTATCGAACGCGGTGGCCCCCGCGAGCTGCGCCAGTGTCGACGCACCATACCCGATGTTCGCGCGATACGCATCGAGTCGCGCAATAGCCGCCCTGTTGCCCGCGATGAACGCCGAGCGTACGCCGGCCATGTTGAAGCTCTTGCTGCAGGTGTGCAGCTCCACCGCTACCGCCTTCGCGCCCGGCACCTGCAACACACTCGGCACCGCGTAGCCATCGAACGACAGCTCGCTGTACGCAAGGTCGCTCAGCAGCACGATATCGTGCGCGGTGGCGAACTCCACGTAACGCGCCAACTCGTCGAGCGAAACCGACGATGTCGTGGGATTACCCGGATAATTCACGATCATCACGCGCGCACGCTGCGCCTGTTGCGGCGTGATCGCGCCGAGATCGAGTCGCCCATCGGGCAGGAACGGCACGAACACGGGCTCCGCGCCCGCCAGCAACGTGGCGCGCGCGTACACCGGGTAGTACACCTCGGGTACCAGCACCACGTCACCCGGCTTCGCGTGCGCGAGAATGAGTTCCGCGATGCCCTCTTTGGAACCGGCAAGCGCGAGCATCTCTGTGGCCGGCTCGATCGTCACGCCAAAGCGCCGCTCGAGATAACCGGCCACCGCACACTGAAACGCCGGGTGCGCGCGAAAGTAGGGATAGCCGCTCAGCGGCCGCTCGGCCGCCACCCGCTGCATGGCTTCGATGACCACGGCCGGAATGGGACCATCGGGACTGCCAATGCCCACGTCGATGAGCGTCTTGCCGACCGCGCGCGCGGCGGCACGTCGGTCATCGAGTTCGTAAAAAACGTACGGCGGGATGGAATCGAGGGTGGCGGACATCCCTGAAGTCTAATGCGCAAACAGGACGACGCGAGCGCAGGAACGTCGCGCTACAACAAACTCACCGGATCCCGGTCCACCACCAGCCGCAACTCCGAATCCTTGGGCACCGGACACCGCTCCGCCACGTAGCGCGCCACCCGCGTCATGAGCTTGGGCTGTGAACTCTTGAGCAGAAAATGCCAACGCCACCGGTCCTTGATGCGATCGATGGGACACGGCGCCGGCCCCACCAACACCAAATCGCGCAGCCCCTGGCGCTTCATGAGCTGCGTCACCCATTCCGCCGCCTCCGTCGCCGCAGCAGCCGTGGCGCCCTGGTGCACGCCGCTCACGATCACGTTGGCAATGTGGACGAACGGCGGATACGCCGGATGCCTACGCGCCCCCAACTCCTCGCGCACGAACCCCAGAAAATTGTGCGTGAGGGCGTGCTGGACGGCATGCGCGTGTGGCATGCGCGTCTGCACCACCACGTCGCCCCCCTTGGGGCCACGCCCCGCGCGACCCGCCACCTGACTGAGCAGCTGGAACGTCCGCTCCGACGCGCGGAAGTCCGGCAGGTTGAGCCCCGTGTCGGCGTCGATGACACCCACGAGCGTCACGTTGGGGAAATCGAGCCCTTTGGCGATCATCTGCGTGCCGAGCAGAATGTCCACCTCCCCACGCCCCACGCGGTCGAGAATCTGCGTGTGCGCCCACTTGCCGCTGGTGGTATCCACATCCATGCGCGCAATACGCGCTTCGGGAAAGCGCTCAGCGACCAGCTTCTCCACCTGCTGCGTCCCCAACCCGCGCCGCTGCAACTTGTCGCTCGCACACTGCGGACACACCGACGGCATGTCGTGCTGATACTGGCAGTAGTGACACACCAGCGCTTCGGGCACACGATGATACGTGAGCGAAATACTGCAGTGCGGACACACCTGCACGTCGCCGCACGCGTGACACTGCACGAACGCCGCAAAGCCACGACGGTTCAGCAGCAGCAGACTCTGTTCGCCCCGGTGCAACCGTGACTCGATGGCCGCCAGCAGCGTGGCGCTGAACACACTCAGCATGGGGTCGTATGGCGCTTGTGGACTGCGCACGGCCAGCGCGTCCTTGGTGGCCACCCGCATGTCCACCACCTGCACCGGCGGCAACTGCGCGCCCCCCGCTCGGTCGGGAAGCGACAGTCGCACCGCCTGACCGCGATCGGCCCGTTCCCAGCTCTCGAGACTCGGCGTCGCGCTCCCCAGCACCACCAGCGCCCCTTCGGCGCGCGCGCGCACGATGGCTGCTTCGCGTGCGTGATAGCGCGGCGTTTCCGATTGCTTGTAGCTGCTTTCGTGCTCTTCATCCACGATCACCACACCCACGCGTTCGAGCGGCGCGAACAACGCCGAACGGGCGCCCACGGCAATGCGCCGCTCGCCACGTCGCAACGACTGCCACGCATCGAGACGCTCGCCGTCGCTGAGCCCCGAGTGCAACACCGCGACGTCGTCACCGAAGGCGCCACGGAAGCGATCGACCGTTTGTGAGGTGAGTGCAATTTCCGGCACCAGCACGATGGCGGTGCGCCCCTGCGTGCGCAGCACTTCGCGCAGTACCTCGATGTACACGAGCGTCTTGCCGCTGCCGGTAATGCCGTGCAACAGAAACACCTGTCCCGGATCACCACGCAGAATGGCATCGATGACGTCGCGCTGCGCCGCCGACGGATTGGGCGGCGGCGCCACAGCCATGCGCGTTCGGCGAATGGATCGCGTTGCATGACCTCGTCGCGCACCTCCACCAGCCCCGCGCTTGGCCATGGCGGTAATGACCCCCGCCGAACAGTTGGCCTGCACGCGCAACGACTCGAGCGGCGCCACACCACCCTGCGCCTCGAGCAGGTCGTATACGGCACGCTGCTGCTTGGCACGCGCGAACCTCTGCTCACGCTGCAGCAGCGACGGCAGCTCGAGCACGATGCGCACGACGCGCTGCGTTTTGGCCACCGGCGCCGGCGACTTCGCCTGCGTAAGCGGCGTGGGCAGCATGCTGCGCAGCGTGAGCCCCAAGGGCGCCGCGTACCAGTCGCTGATCCAGCGGGCCGTCTGCAGCAGCGCGTCGGGGAGCGAGGGCGTGCTGTCCACGACCGCCTGCACCGCCTTGAGCTTCACGCCCTCCGGCGGCGCCGTCTCCCCCAGGCAGATGCCGATCTCCGCCCGGTTGCGAAACGGCACCAGTACGCGCGATCCCGCCGCGATAGGCCACGCCACACCATTCGGCACGCTGTACGTGAACGTGCGGAAGAGGGGGACCGGGAGGGCGACGTCGATACAGCGCATGCCGAAAGATACTGAGGGGCGTCAGCCCCCCGTCAGCGGCTGCGTATCCGTGACACTAGGCACGCGTAACGCCCAATCCGGCCCCACTCCCCATCTCCACTCGGCCGTCCACGAAGCCCGGACCGCGGAACGGGTCGTCCGACAACAGCGCCGCACCGTCAAGGTCGGCGTCGTCGAGCAGCGGCGCAAACTGTGCCGCGGCGGCGATACCCAGCGACGTCTCCACCATGCAGCCGCACATGACCCGCATGCCGTGCGCGCGCGCCACCGCAATCATGCGCACAGCCTCGCGCAGCGAACCGCACTTCGCAAGCTTGATGTTGATGCCGTCCACATAGCCTTCAAGCTTCGGAATGTCGGCCGCAATAAGGCACGATTCATCCACGATGACCGGGATGTTCGCGCGGTCACGCACGAACTTGATCCCTGCGAGATCGTCCGGCGGCAACGGCTGCTCCAGCATGTCCACGCCCACCGCATTCAGCGCGTCGAGCATGCCCAGCGCCTGCTTCGCCGTCCACGCGCAATTCGCATCGACGCGCAGAATGACGTTCGGCGCTTCCTCACGCACAATGCGCAGCACGTCGCGATCCCAGCTCGAGCCCAGCTTGATCTTGAGAATGGGCAAATGCGCCGCTTCCCGTACACGCGAGCGCAACGTCGCTTCGTCGGGCGCAATGCCGATCGTGAAGCTCGACCGCGGCGCGGCCTTGGCATCGAGCCCCCACAGCTTCCACACGGGAACGCCCAGGCGCTTCCCCATAAGGTCGTGCAGCGCCGCGCTCACCGCGCACCGTGCCGACGCGTTCCACCGCAGCGCACGTTCCAGCTCGCGCTCGACGGCCTCGATGCTCCACGCATCGGCCTGCGCCAGCAACGGCGCCAGACGTTGCAACGCCACCATCACGGTATCGGCGGTCTCGCCGTAAAACCGGCTCGGCGACGCCTCACCCCACCCCTCGGCACCGTCGCTGTCGACGAGGCGCACCCACACCACGCGGTACTCGCTCTGCCCGCCCCGCGCGATGATGAACGGGTGCTTGGTGTGCACCGTGACGATTTCTGCGTGCAGTTGCATGAGAGAACGGGAGTAGGAGGTCGATGGCTGCGCGCCCGGCCCGCTCCCCCGTGCTCGTCAACTCAGTAGGGCGTGAGCCCCGACGCGCGCGCAGTACGGGCCGACCGGAACTCGGCGCCGCCCGTGCTGGTCAGAAACTCCACGAGCGCATCGGCAAGTTCGAAGCCTCGATCGTAACGATCCGACGCCTGTTTGGCGAGGCATTTCATCACGATCGCGCTCAGCGCCGCCGGTACCCCGCGTGTCCACCTGCTCGGGGGCCACCGGGGCTTCATGCACATGCTTGTAGCCCACGGCGTACGAGTCGTCACCGTCAAAGGGCGGGTGCCCGAGCAGCATCTCGTACAGCAGCAGCCCCACCGCGTACAGGTCGCTACGGCCGTCCACGAGCCGCCCCATGGCCTGTTCGGGGCTCATGTAGTGCGGTGTGCCCATCGCGCGGCCGCTCGCCGTCAGACGGCCGTGGAAGCGCGCCGTGGCAATGCCGAAGTCGGTGAGCGCCACATTCCCGTCTTCGTCGAACAGGATGTTGTCCGGCTTGATGTCCCGGTGCACCACCCCGTGCCGGTGCGCGTAGTCGAGCGCCGTGGCGACCTGCGCCGCCACAGAGGCGGCCGTCCCCGCCGACACCGTCTTCCGGCGCGACAGCAGGTCGGCCAGCGACCCGCCGGCATAGTACGGCATCGCCAGGTACTCGAGGTCCCCCGACGTGCCCATATCGGCAATGGCGCAGATGTACGGGTGCACCAGCCGCGAGGCCGCCTCGGCCTCCCGGCGGAACCGCTCCCGCATTTCGGGTTCGAGCGCCAGCGAGCGATGCAGCACCTTGATCACGAGCGGGCGGCCCAACACGGCATGCCGGGCTAGGTACACGTGAGCCATCCCGCCGCTCCCCAGTCGCTTGACCACGGTGTAGCGGTTCCCCGTGGCCTGGCGCAGCTCCCGCAACGCCTCGTCCGGAATGTCGATGGGCGGCGCCAACACTTCGGGGAGCGGCACATTGCACCGCGTACACCGGGGGGCGGCGGCTCGGCTCCAGGTGCCGCATTCAGGACAGAACATCAGGCAAGGACGCGGGGAAAACGGCAGGCGAAGAAACTTGTCGCTTCATCAAATCAACTGACGACGACGGAGCACCCACAGGAGCAACCCGCCCAGCCCCAGCTGCCCCGCCAACAGCGCCCAAAAGCCATACGGCCATTGCGATAATGGAATCTTGGTAAAGTTCATCCCCCACATGCCACTCACCACCACGAAGGGGAGCGACATCGTGGCGACAACGCTTAGCCCCTTGGTAGTCGCGCCGAGCCGGTTCGAGACTTGCGACAGGTACGACTCCATCGTGCTGCTCAACAAGTCGCGATACGTGTCAAGTGAATCGTTGATGCGCAGCACGTGATCGTAAATGTCGCGAAAATAGATCTGTACGTCCGGGGAAATCAGTGGCGTCGGACGATTGGAGAGCACGTTCAGCACTTCGCGCGACGGCTGCAGATATCGACGCAGCGAGAGGACGAGTCGCTTCACCTTGAAGACATCCCGTAACGCATCCTGATCGAAGTCCACGAAGACGCGCTCCTCGAGACCGTCGATGAATTCGTCGACTTGGTCGAGGATGGGAAAGTATGCGTCGACGGCGGAATCGAGGACACTGTGCAGCAGCCGCTCGACGCCACGCGACAGCCAGTCCGGCGACTGCCGAACGCTATTGAACACGGTGTCGAGAACCGGCAGCGGACCGGCGTGTACCGTGACGAGATAATTCACGCTGAGAAAACAGTGCAGATCCTTGGTCTCGAGATCGTATGGATCGTCGGTCCCTTCGGCAAAGGTCACTGCCCGAGTCACGATGTACATGAAGCCCGGATACTTCTCCAGCTTCACGCGCGACGCCGGATTCAGCGTGTCTTCGATGGCCAGCGGATGGAATGCGAACAGCTTCTCGAGGAGTGCGTGTTGCGAGCGTACAGTACTGTCGATATCGACCCACAGCTGGCCGCCCTCGGCCATGAGTTGCGGCAGCTCTCGCGGATGACAATCGAAAACGTCCGTTCCGGACGGTGACCGGTACAGAGTGCGCGGCGCCGGGTCCGTTCGCCCGGGCACGGAGGTGGGCACGATTCGCGGTGCCGATGTCTCCATCGTGCCCAAACGCGTCGAACCGTCAGTGCGCGGCTTTCGCCGCATCGAGAAGCGCTTCTTTGCCATGAGCTAACCCAGCGCCCGAAGGTGAACCAACACCGCCTGCGCCAGCAGCTTGGGCGCATAGCCGCCTTCCAGCGCACTCACCAGACGTCCGCCGCACCAGCGCTCCGCGCGCTCCACCAGCGCGCGCGTCAGCGTGTGCACATCGTCGAGCGTGAGCGTGAACGCGCCGAGCGGGTCACCATCGAGACAATCGAAACCGGCGCTCAGAATCACGAGGTCCGGGGTCCACTTCGCCGTGGCCGCGTCGACAGCGCCGAGCAGCGCCTGCACGTACTGCACCGAAGGCAGGGACGGCGGCATGGGCACGTTCCACACCGTGTTGTGCGGCCCGTGATCGTCGGCGGCTCCGGTGCCCGGATACCACGGCCACTGATGCATGCTCACGAAGTGAATGCGCGGCTCGTCTTCCACCAGCGCCTGAGTACCGTTGCCATGGTGCACATCCCAGTCGACCACCAGCACTCGCTCACAACCGTATTTGGCAATGGCGTAACGCGCCGCCACCGCCACGTTGCCAAACAAACAAAACCCCATGGCGCGATCGCGCAGCGCGTGATGCCCCGGTGGACGCACAGCGCTGAAGTTGCGCACCGCGCGACCGTCGAACGCCCTGTCCACGCCGTCGAGTACGCAGCCGGCGCCCGCCGTGACAGCATCCCACGAGCCTTCGCTCACCACCGTGTCGGGATCGAGGCGCCCACCGCCCTGCTCCACCAATGTGCGCACGCGCTCGATGTATGCCGCGTCGTGCGCCAACGCGAGTTCAGCTTCGGTGGCGTGACGTCCTTCCACATGCTCCAACGCTTCGAACAGCGCCAGGTCGTGCTTGAGCGCACGCGGAATGGCCACCAGCCGACCGACATGCTCCGGATGCTCCCACCCGGTGTCGTGTCGACCGCAATCGGGGTGCGAGATCAGTGCCACCCGCGTGCTCATCGCCGAACGCTCACAAAAGGCTCCTGGGATTCGCTCTCGACATACTCATCGAAACATCCTGCGCACCACACCCGCTCACCGCAACCCGCGCAGGCGCCGCGATGTCCATTCAGCGAGCAGCGCGGCAAGGGCGCTCAACCGCAGCAGGGGGCGCCACGGCAGCGAACGCCCGCTCTCTGTGCCGCTCGCACCGCGCATCGCGTTCGCGGCCTCGCCGCTGGTCCACCCCGGCAACGGTGCACCACTGCGCGCCACCAGATCCGCGTACGGCGCCGCCTCACCGGGCAACGCGTCCGTCAACAGTGCCGTTGCTGGTGAAGCCGTCCGCTGCCCGTTTACGGCCGCGGTCACCGCCGTGTGCCACCACTCCCGATGCTCGGCCACACCGGCATCACTCCCTTCCATGCGCCACCGCCAGGTCTCACGGTAGGGCATCGCCACCACGCGACCGGCGCCAACGCGCCGGGCCAGCAGGGCCGGCTCGGCGTGGGTATGGTCACCACGGTCTTCCTCAAGCACCACCACGTTGGCGGCGGGCTCGACTTCCCACGCCTCCAATCCACGCCGAGGGGTGTCGGTGAGCAGGGCACCGGCGATCCCGCCCCGCAGCGAGGTGGCGCGCGCCGGGCGCAACGCCGACAGCGCCGGGATACGCAGCGCATCTCCGCCAAGCACGAGGCCGCCACCTTGCGACACGAAGGTGCCCAACGCCGCGGCATTCACCGTGGTGCTGTCCAGCACGAGAACCGCCGCGTAGCGCGCCGTATCGAGCTTCAGCGGTGCGCCTACAGTCACCGCCCCCGTGGGCGACACGCGAAAGCGGCCGTCCACCTGCCACCCCGCTTCTTCGAGGGCCGCCACCACGAACTTGCTCTCCCACCCGGGTTCGGCCACCACGAGGAGTCGACGTGCCACCACGGAGTCGGCAAGCGCTGCCGTTGCCCGACCACCTGCCACCTGCACCATCAGCGGTGGAGACGCCGACTGCAAACGCCACGCGTGCACCTGCCCAGGCGTAGACGTCGAGTCGAGCACACCGCCCGCATCGCGGAGCTGCACCGCCGCGCCGCGTGCTCCACTCACCCGCACATCGATCGGCGCTCCGGGCACCGGTGCGCGCGAAACAGACACCGCGAGGCCACGCGCATCAGTCGAATCAGCCCACAGTACCGGAACACCCGCCGTCCGCATGGCATGCAACGCGGCGCGCACCGGCGCTGGCGGTACCGCACGCAATGGCAACAGGACGGTGTCGGGCGCACCCGAGTGGGATGCCGACGCGAGCACCGCCTTACGCAACGCCTGCAGATCACGTGCACTGCTGTCGGCGCCCACCGTACTGGAGAGCGCAACCAATGCACGCCGTGCCGAACGGGCGCCGCGCTGACTGTCGCGCACCGTCAACGCCAGCAGCGCCAGCAGACAGCCAACCGCCAGCACCCGACACATCCGCTCGAAGACGAGACGCGTCATCGTGTGAGCGCGTACACGACGAGGTTCACCCCGAAGCGCGTGTTGTCGACCGACAGGAATCGCTTGTTGTCGGGGTGATAGCTCCACTCGGAAGCTGTAATCCTTGTTGGAGAAGAGCACGCGAATACGCCCGTCCTTCACGACGGCGTCGAGCTGCTCGTGCACCAGGTTATCGCCCCACCCGTTCATCTCGTGCGACGTCGTAGGCGGTCCGTTCTCGAACACGAAAAAGCAGCGATACAGCTCGTGATTGTTGGGCAGCGGCAGCAGCGGCCCCGCCACACGCCGGATCTCCTCGCGGGCCGTCTTGTTGAAGGCGCCGTCCACGTCGTGGTTATGATCGTCCACGAACAACAGTCCACCACGATCGAGATACTTTCGCAGCACATCGCTCTCGCGTGTCGTGAATCGTACCGGCAAGTGCCCCGTGAGGTAGAGCAGCGGGTACTGAAATACCGCCTCCGACGACAACGGCACCGTCACGCCTTGCGGTCGTACCGGCAGCGACGTGTAGCGCGCCACCGAATCGATAGATATTGGGCGGGACCATGGGCGCCGAGTCCCAGTCGCCACTTTCGTATTGCGCCGGTGGCGAAGACAAAGGGCGCTGCAGCCATGTGTCGTGCCTCGCTTCATGGCACGACTCCACGTGACCATGTGGTCGCGCGTGTGCGCACCACAATACCCAGCACGCGTCGCGCGTCGACAAAGCGCGTGGTCACATCACCGCCGCCCTGTACATGGCCTCGAGCGTTCGCGACAGCGCTTCGGCGAAGGCGGGCGCATCCACCAGCGACTCTGCGCGCAGCACCGCCAGCGAATCGCGCGCTGCCGCCACGTTCGAGTTCGCCAACTGCGCCACCTGCACCAGTCTCGCGTCACGCGCCGCCACACCCGTGGGGCGCGCCACGCGCGCGCTACGCACGTTCACCCGCCCGGTGTCCTTACCGGCAAGGCGCACTTTGGCTATGTCCACGATCACCTTGCGGTGGCTTGCCGCGCAGATACAAGCGGGAGGCTGCGCGCGAGCGCTCGATGGCTTCGAGCGCCCGCTTCATGGGCGGAATGGCCGCGTGCGGATCACCCTGCTCCAGTGCCCGCCCCGCGTCCCACATAGCGTTGTAGGCCTCGAGCAACGGCTGGTTGATGGCCACCACCGGCGAGTCGTTCCCTTCCTCCAGCATCCCTGTCGTGGACGACGTGCTCATGGCCAGCTTGCCGCCTTGCAACTCCACGCCATGATCGTGGCCGTCGCCCGCCGTATGTGCATGCTCGGCGCTCGACTCGCCACTCAACCGCTGAAACACCACGTCGCCCACCGCAAGTCGCAGCCGCGCCTGATCGCGCGCGAGCCTCAGCGACTCGCGGACCACCTCAGGTCGCGCCATGCGCCGCTGGGCCTTATCGAGTTTCTCGGTCAGCATGAGCAACATCCGCTGACTCATGAGTGACTTGTCCACCTTCCGGGGGCGGCGCCGGCTCCACGGCCAGCCGAGTCGTACTCGGCTGGCCGTGCAATACGAAATGCACGCGTTTCACTGCTACCGAACTCGCGCGTCGATTCCGGATGCCCGTCGCGTGCCACCGCGCGCAGATGCACCACGTCGCCCGGCTGCAGCCCCAACGCCGCAAGATCGAGAGATGAGCGCAGCGTAACGGTGCGGGTGTGCGAGGAAGCGTTCCAGCGCGTGTCGCCGCGCGTGATCGCCTTGACGGTGAAGCGCTCCCCCTCGCCGGAACTCACGAGCAGTTCGAGGCTCGCGCGGGAGAGTCCGATGTCATCTCGCGCCGTCGCAATCAACGGCAGCACACCCCGTGCTTCGCGGAATACGCTGTCACGTGCCGGCGCGTCGAGCGAGACCAACGGCACGGAATCGGCGCGCCCCTCCACCACCAGCAGCCTGCGCGTTCCACCACGCGACAGCGTAAGGGTAAGCGGGGCCGCCGTTGCGGTCACGCTGGTCTGCCAACCCGTGCCCGTACTGTCGGCGCGCACGGGCGAAACCGCGCGGCTGCTGTCGCCCGCGAGGCGTTGCAACGCGACCATTGGTGGATCGCCCTCGCCACGCAGTACGACGCGACTCCCGCGAAGTGCCGTCAGGTTGTTGACATCACCAAGTGTGCGTGCCGGCAGTTCCGTATATGCCGGCGGCTGCACCTGAATGGTCCACGCGCCCATGGGAGCACTCACCGCGGCCGCCTCACGCGCAGGCCCACTGCGCACGCTGGAAGCGACGCTAGCAGTGTCAGTGGTGCCACGCGACACGGTCGCCCCGATGGCCAATAGCAGCAGACAACACACCGCAAAGATGGCCGGCCCTCGCCACGCCGTGGTCTTGTCGGCCGTGATCGCTTCACGCAGCGGGGCACGCTCCAGCACGCGCGACGCGGCCGCGAGCAACGTCTCGCCAGCCGGCTGCCGCGTCGCGAGCAACTCGATGGCCGTGGTCAGTGAGAAGTCGGGTTCGCGCCCCGCACGTTCCTCCACCCACAGTGCCGTACGCGCCACATCGGGAGCCACGGGTGCACGCCACAGATACATCACGCCTGCCAACAGCAGCCCCACCGCGCCCCACACGGCCCACGACATCGCCGCAACGGAGGGAAACACCAACCGCGCGGTTTGTGCGACGACCAACACCGCCAGCAACACCCCGACACTCAGGAGCGCACGCCGCGTGCGACGCACCGCATGCAGGCCGTCTCGGAGCTGCTCCACGCGCGTCAACAGCGTGGACTGCGACAGCGGTGTGGGATCGAGCGGCATACTCATGCTACCGCCTGGTGGCGTCGCCACCACCACTCACCCACCAGGCACAGCAACGCCACCGTGAGCAACACCGGTGTCATCCACCAGGGATCACTCCCCGGCGTACTCAACGCGTCGTCGCGAAAGGCCGACGCCGGTGCCAACGCCGATACCGCCGTTCGGTTGTCGCGCAACATCGCCGTCGACATACGCACACCACCGCACGGCCCCGTCAGCGCCGTCAGCAAGCCACGCGCGCTGGATGAGGTCAAGAGATCGCTCCCGCGAGGAACCACCACCGCCGCCTCGCGCGTACACGAGTTATCGACGCGCCGCTCGATCGCCGCGACCTCGCCGTCGCTCCACCACGCGACTGCGCGCATCGTGCGACTCGTGTCGAGCAGTGTGCGCACGGAGTCGCGCAGGATTGCCGTACGTACCCACGGCCCCACCAGTGCGCTCCCGTTGGCCACCACGGCACCCACTGTATCGGGCCGCGAACGACGAGTCCACGAGACGGGCATGCCATCGCTGGGCCATGCGACCTGGAGAGCGGCCGGAGACGTCGCCTCGCGCGTCGTCGCCGCGTTCGACGCTGCAGACCCACGCTGAACCATCACCACCGGGACGGCTAATCTGTTGCCCCCGCCCACACCACTCCCCAACGACAACGCTGCCGCCACGGCATCGTCACGATCGGAGGCACCTGTCACGCGTACCGGCAACGCGTTGGCCACGGGCGCCGTCGCGCGCGATCCGCCTGGCGTTGCCACGCGTACCGCTCCCGGCCACTGCGAACGCCACGCCGCAAAGCCCGCCAGCGTGGCGGCGCTGCTGTCGAGAACCACCGTGAGCTCTACGGTCGACAGCGAGCGATGCGCCGCCAGCAGCGCTGCGCTCTGTGCCGTTGCCGACACGAGCGCCGCCCCCGGATCGCGCGACACGCCACCCACAAGGTGCGCCGCGACCAGGACATCATCGTCCGCGAGTGCGCGCTGCACCGAATCGCGCCACGCGACGGTGTCGGTCATCCCCTCGTCGGCAACCACCAGTCGCAATCGCGAGGCGCGCGTGGTCGACCACTGCACACCCGCGATCGCCGCGCCGGCACAGAGTAACGCCAGCACTCGCAGCATGAGCAACAACAGATCATTCAGGCGAGGTTGCCGCGCGACCGCGCGCGCATCACCACCGGGCACGAACCGCGCCGTGGGCAACATCAACACCGGCGGCGTGCGCACCGACAGCAGGTGCAACCCGAAGACGACCGCCGCCGCAGCGACGGCCACTCCAAACACCCATGGCACCGCGAACGACAGCATCTCAGCGCCCCGCGTTCAACGGCGTGGATGGCGCGGCAATCCCCATCACCACCGCACGCACCGCACGCGACGGCTCCACAGTCGTCACCACCTCGGTGTAGCCGGCACCTGCGCTCCGCCACCGCTGCGACATCTCCTTGCGGAACCCGGCAAACGCCGTGACGTACGCATCACGGCCGTTGGCGGCAAGAACATGTTCCACTCCGGTGCGTTCCGGATCACGCGCCAGGTGCGTACCCGGCGGTGGCGACAGCTCCTCCTCCGCCACCACGTGCACGCACTCGATCAGCGCGCCCGCCACACCATGCGCGGCGGCCACCTTGAGGCACGCATCAGCGTCACCCAAACAGTCGGTCAACAGCACGATGCGCGCGTTCGTGGGCAACGAAGCCAGCTGCGGTGCCAGCGGCGCGGCGCCACCACACGCGACGCCATCGAGCACCCGCGCCAGCTCCTGCACCGTACCACGACGCGTGCGCGGCGGAACTCGCGTCACACCGGTGCCATGCACCACCAGTACGCCAACCGGATCGGCCGACGCATGCGCCACCGCCGCGAGCCCCACGGCCACTGCTTTCGCCTGCGCGAACTTGCTGCCCACGCCGTCACGCGTCGTCGCCGGAAACGCCATACTGGCACTCGCGTCCACCACGATCCACGTCGACAACAGCGCACGCTCATCACTGAGCCGCACGAACGCGCGATCACTGCGGGCCAGGAGCTTCCAATCGAGCGCGCGCGGATCGTCGCCCTGCCGATACAGCCGATACTCCGTGAACTCGCCGGCCGTGCCTTTCTGCGTGGAACGGTGTGTACCCGCCGGAGCAGCGCCGACCGCACGGCGTGCAGGCCATCGCACACCGCGCAGGGCATCGAGCATCGGTCCGTACACCGACATCAGGCGGTCGTCCGCGCCGAGTGCGTAGTCGTCGTCAGGCGGACGTCGCGCTCGACGGCACCGGCACGTGAGCGAGCAGCGCCGCAATGATCGGCTCCGACGACACACCGTCCGCTTCGGCCGCAAAATTGGGCAGAATACGATGCCGCAACACCGGCATTGCGACACGCTGAATATCAGCTGGTGACACCGCCGCCCGACCAGCCAGTAACGCCGACGCCTTGGCACCCAGAATCAGAGCCTGCCCCGCACGCGGACCCGCCCCCCAGCGCACATACTGCTGCACGATCTGTGGGCCGGTCCCTTCCTGCGGACGCGTGGCGCGCACGACACGCGCCGCGTACTGCAGCAACAACTCACTGCACGGCAAGGCGCGGACCGCCTGCTGCAACGCCAGCGCATCCTCGGCCGTGAACACCGCCTCGATGGGCGCCCCCTTCGCGCCCGTGGTCGCACGCAGAATGGCCACCTCGTCGACTTCGGTGGGATAGCCCACGCGAATGTCGAAGAGAAAGCGATCGAGCTGCGCTTCCGGCAGCGGATACGTCCCTTCCTGCTCGATGGGGTTCTGTGTGGCAAGCACGAAAAACGGCTCGGGCAGACGCATCGTCTGTCCGGCCGCCGTCACGCTGTGCTCCTGCATGGCCTCGAGCAGCGCCGCCTGCGTCCGTGGCGGCGCACGATTGATTTCGTCAGACAACACGATGTTCGCGAACACCGGCCCGCGCACGAAGCGAAACGCGCGCTGCCCCCCGCCACTCTCCTCGAGAATTTCCGTGCCCGTAATGTCACTCGGCACGAGATCGGGGGTGAACTGAATACGGCGGAACTCGAGCTGCATTGCGTCGGCCAACGACTTGATCATGAGCGTCTTGGCCAACCCCGGAACACCCACCAGCAACGCATGACCGCCGGCCACCAGCGCCATCAGGATTTCATCGACGACGGCATCCTGCCCCACCACGCGCTTGCCGATCTCCGCGCGCAATCGCTGCACCGCCGCAATGAGCGACGGAACGCTGCGCTCGCCGCCAACAGCGTGCGGCATACCGGTGGTCACGGTGCTCACTTGAGCGGACGGCGACGACGCGACGTGAGGAACAACGTGGACGCATCCTTCGCGCCGGCGGCCTGCAGCGTCACGCGCTCATCGTGCACCTCGGCGCCGTGCAACTTCACCATGTACGCGTCCGGCGCCGAAATATCGGGGAGCAGGTTCGCCATCCCCACGCGCTTCACCTCGGCAATCGTGCTGTCGGGCGTGCATTCGACGCGCACCGCGTCCCACGCCTCGGCGGCTTGCACACGCACAACCCACGGCGATACCGCACTTGCCGGCGCCACACGCAACACGTCGGGTCGCACGCGCAACGAATTCACAAAATGGCCGCCGCTCCGGGCGCCGCTCTCAGACTGGGTCATGTTGCTCACTTACGCCGGTGGCGTGGTCGAGGTGTCACCCGTGTCGCTGCCGGCAGCCGGCGCGGGAGGCTCCACGTACGGCGGCGCCGGTGGCAGAGACTCCAGAAAGCGGGCGATCTGCTGATCGAACAGATAACTCGATCCGCTCACCGACGTCCCGGCAGGCGTCTCTCGTGCACCGATGACGAGCTCTTCGCCCCCCTGACCACGAAGCACGACATGTGTCGGCCCTTGTTTCTCGACGAACGCTGTATACACCCCACTGCGGCGCGCAAAAAAATGCGTCGCAGCCGTGAGCACGTCGGCCACGGAGAGCGAGGTGAGCACATCCTGCAACTGCCGACCGGACTGCTGATGCGAAGCCTGCATGGAGTGAAAATTCCTGTACGAAGTTGATGCGCCTGATCAGGCCGCCGCATGCATGAACGCGGGGCTACGCCTGTTCGGCATCGACGGGGAAAACGAGCAGCATTTCGCGGGTTGCCGCAGCGGTGTCCGCCACCTCAATCCGCAGTTCGCCGCCCAACCGACTTGCGAGGGCCCGCGCCAGCGGCAGATCGACGGCCGTCACCGTCTGTCGAGCCTCGGCAAACGGGTCGTGTGCCTCCCAGCGGAGCGCGTCGCTGCATACCCGAAGTATACGCGGCGGATCGCTCGGGAGTTGGCCGAAGATCGCCCGCCCCTCCCAATCCACCTGCAAGGCCAGAAAGCCACGCCCAATGCGGATGCCGGCATGTACCCGCCCCCCCTCGGTGGCGGCGCCAGCCACCGCCAACCCCAGAACCAGCTCGACCGTACGCCGCAGCCAGCGCGGGTCGGCGCGCATCGTGGGGAGCAGGACCGTCGGTTCGTCGACCTGCACCGGTACCATGGGGGCCCGGCCGCGCCACTGCGACACCGCCTCCTGCAGCACGTCACGCGGGTCCACGTCGGTAGGCTCGAGCAGAAACGCCGGCTGTGTGGCCGCCACGTATTCCCGAGCCGCAATGGCCACGGCGTGCACCGCATGGAGACGCTGCTCCGCATTCCGTTCGTCGGCCGCATCGGTGAGCGCCAGCAACGCGTCCACCGCGAGCGTCTCGGACGCGTCGCGCGCCCGTTGCGCGGCCGCCCACGACTGGGCTTGCTGCTCGAGCTCCGCGTTCGCCTCGGCCAACGCGGCATTCGCCCGGCGCAGTGCTTCCGTGCGTCGCGACTTGTCGGTCGCGGCCGCCAGCTGATCGGCAACGAGTCGCACCAGCGCCCGCTGCTCGTCGGTGACCGTCGTCGCGTCGGCAAAGTAGAACGCCAATGCGCCAATGGGTCCGTCGGCGGTTTCGAGTGGCGCGGCCATGATGGAGCGGAACCCCAGCTCGCGCGCGACCTCGTGCCACCCGACCAGCGACGGCTCCTCGAACAGATCCACCACTTCCACCAACCGCCGTTCGGCGACGGCGACGCCGCTCGGCCCGTCACCCACGCGCACCCGGAGTGCACCAATCCACGGACGATACGGCGCCGGCCACTCGTGCTGCGCCACGGGACGCAGCAGTGCACCATCGGCACCGAGTTGCATGACGAGTGAGAACGACGCGCCAAGGAGGGGCGTGATGCGGTCGAGGGCAAACTGCTGCACATCGCCCGGATGCTCCGCGAGCAGAAAGGCGTGAGCAATCTCGCGGATGGCGAGCAATTCGCGCGCGTCGCTCATGTATGCCACTTAAAAGCTGGAGCGCGGACGCTTCGGCGACAGCGGACGCACCTCGAGCCGATGCACGAGCATGTGCGGCGGCGCAGTGACCGCAAACGCCACGGCGTCGGCGATATTCGCCGGCTCCAGCATCCACGTCGTGTTCGTCCCCTCGGGAAACAGCTCCGTCGCCACCGAACCGGGCGTGATCACGGATACGCCCACGCCCGCATCGCGCACTTCGAGCATCAGGGACTCGGCGAAGCCCATCACGAAGTGCTTGGTGCCCGTGTAACAGGTGCCACCCACGAAGGTATTCCGCCCGGCCGTGCTGCCAATGATGCACACGTGCCCACGGCCACGTTGCACCATGCCCGGCAACAGCGCCTGCGTAACGTGATACAACGCGTTCACATTGACATCCACCTGCCGGTTCCACTCCTCGGCGGTCATCTCGAGAAACGGCTTCATGACTGCCACCCCGGCGTTGTTCACGAGCACGTCCACGTGGAGGCCAGTGAGCGCCGCCACTGTGGCCTGGCCGTCGCGGACATCGAGCGCCAGCGTCTGTACGCGCGCACCGGACGCTTCGCAATCGCGCGCCACACTCGCAAGGTGCTCGCCGTCGCGCGCGACAAGGACAAGGTCGTGGGCGGCTGCAAGGCGCAGCGCAATGGCGCGGCCGATACCGCGCGAGGCACCGGTAATGAGCGCAACAGGTCGTGTCGGAGAGTTGGTCATCCGCTAAAGCTACGGGGCGTGCACGTCACTGGGCAGCGTCCTGCGGCGCCGGGAATTCCATGTTCGTGACAATGGCCGGTGTAGCACAACCCGTCGGTCCCAGGAGTGTGGTTCGTCAATCGCTCCCCCCGCTCTCCAGCTATCGATGACTCTGACCCCTGCGATGCCTTCGATGCACGGTGAGGGAAGACGTCTACGCCGGCTAGCTCATGGCCAACCTCGACGCCGGCAACTTCCGCCTCGTACCACGTGTGCGTGTCGAAGCCACGACCGCCATAAACTACGATGTGATGGTCGAGCATTCCTTCAAGGACGTCGGCTCCATCGCCGTCAGCCCCGATGCGCAGCAGATCGTCCCCCCCGCCAACGGGCCGACCGCCAGCCTCTACGGCTTCGAAGTCGCGTGGCCGCAGACCGGTAACGTGGGCCTCTTCTTCGATCGTGGTCCGCTGTCCCTGCGAGTCAGCGCCCACTCCTCGGGATCGTTCGTTTCCACGATCAGCGCCGTCTCCCCCGAAGCCGACACGCGCACCAAGTGGCGCTTCCAGGTCGACGCGTCGGGCAGCTATCAGCTCCGCCAGGGCATGATGATCTTCGGCGAGTTCATCAACCTCTCCAACACGCCCCTCCGCGCCTACGTCGGCAGCCGCCAGAACCGCGGCGGTAGCGGCGACGACCCGAGCTACGAGTTCTACAAGCCCTGGGGCATGGTTGGCGTGAAGATCGAACGCTGAGCCACTCGCTCCACACACGAAAGCGGCGCTCCTGCTTCACATCACGCTTGCCCTCACGAATCTCACGCGTCTCGTTCTTCACCGCCAACGAATCACCGCCGCGCGCCGCCTACCGGCGATCACGCTGATCGTGGTTCACTTCCTTTCTTGGCATCACGAAGTTCACGCACTTCCTGCTTCACCGTCTGCGCACCAGCCGACAGGCACGGGGCGGCAACCGCAATAACGGCCGCGATCACGAAACGACGCATGGGGCTATCCTCCGTATATGTGAGACCGCCGTCCGCGCCGCCCACTGCGTCGCTGTCCCCGCCGGCCTTCACTCCATTGGACGCCAGCGCCCCGCGAGTGTTAATCCACCGCGCCCACCGCCGGCGTTTACCTCCCCGGTGACGGGAAACTGACGGCCAATCGCTATACGTGACAAATGCCTCCAGACAGCGATCTCGCCCGCCTCGCCATCGGCGAAGCAATAAACATCCATCGCGCGCTTGGCCCCGGTCTCTTCGAGTCTGCTTACGAAGAGATCCTCTATCGTCGCCTTCGAAAGCATGGCGTCGCTGTGGAGCGCCAACTCCTCGTACCGTTTGTTTACGACGGCGACGCGATCAACTTCGGGTTTCGAGTTGACCTACTCCTCGACCGTGCTTTGGTCATAGAACTCAAATGTGTCGAGCGACCATCACCGATTCACCAGCGCCAACTGCTGACATATCTTCGGCTGATGGACCTGCCATTTGGGCTCTTGATCAATTTTGGCCTCGACACACTGCTTGCGGGTCTTGATCGCGTCGTCAACTACTCGTGTTCGCGTCAATCGGTTTGAACTGATCGCACGAAGACATCAAAGGCAACCAAGGCAACCAAGAGATGTACTCGGTTGCCGTGGCTGCCTCGGATGCCTTCGTGCGATCAGTTCTACGAACCAGCCACAACACAAAGGCCAGTGTCAGCGCGGCGCCACACGCCCAATCGAAGCCAGCTGCTTCTCCAGCAAGCGCTTCGCATGCGCCGCCACTGGCGGGTTGGGACTACCCACGAAACCGGTCAGCCACTCTCGAACATCCTCGTCGACGTAGTGCGAGCCGAGTTCGAGCGCGCAGGTGAGCTCCGCCTGCGTCTCCGCCGCCTTCGCCGCCTCCTGGTACACCTTGAAGCCAAAGTTGTACGCGGTCTCTGTCGCAAGCGTTTCCACCGCTGCGGGAAGCGGCAGGGCCAGGGCCTGCTCGGCCCGCCCCGCCTTGAACAGCGGATTTCGTACCGCGACACACCCCGTCATCGCCGTTTCGGCTTTCGCAAAAAGCCCCGACCCGCAGCCAATGGTGCTGAGCATCACAGCACTCAGCACCACCACGCGCATCGGACGCGTCACGGCGTGGCCGAGCATCCGGCCACTACCGTGCACTTGGGATCGAGCGGCGGCAGCTTGAGGCGTGCCAGCTCGGCGTTCACGACCGTCAGGTCCGTCTTCCACACCTTCTCGAGCGAGGATTGATAGCCCGAGAGCTCCTTGGAGAGGATGCCCAGAATTTCCGGCATGTACGTGCCCGGCGGGCCGTCACCGCGTTCGGCCATCGACAGCAGATTGGCGAGGCGGTTGTTCACGCGAATGGGGAAGTTGAGCGGATCCTGACCGCTCTGATTCTTCACCTGATACACGCTCTGCTCGACGGCGAACGCATTGCTGCGCAGCGTTTCGCCCTTCGTCTTGAGTGCCGCGTCATCCTTGGCGCGCGTGTAGCGATCATCGAGCTGCGCCTTCACACGACGGATCTCGATCACCGCGCGCTGCGCTTCGTTCGTCTTGTCACGCACCTTTGTGCCGAACGCGTACTGCGCACGCAAGTCCGCGTCGGTGACTTCGGGGAGCAGCGGGCTACGCTGAATGCGCAGTGCGGTCTTGAGTTCCTGTCCGTCGGCCGTGAGCCGCACCGTGTAACGCCCCGGCGGCAGCGCCGGTCCGGCGGTGCCGGCTCCCCACAGGATCATCCCCGGGAAACTCTCGATACCGGTCGCACGCAAATCGAACGTGAAGCGCGTGAGGCCGGCAGCCAGGGGGAACTCGCTCGCCGTCCCGCGACGGCGGCCTCCACCCGGGCCGGCAGCGGCCGGGGCGGCCGTGTCGCCCGTGAACTCACGCAACACGGTCCCAACCGAGTCGAGAATCGCCAGCATCGCGCGCTTGGGCTTCTCGGCGAAGCGCCAGCTCAACGTGACGCCAGGTGATGACCGCAGCCCCACCGCCGGCGTGAACAGGTACGACGTGGCGGCCAACACCGTCGGCGAGGCCTGACGCAACGGCGCCACGTTGTCCAGCACCCAGAAGCTGCGACCATGCGTCGCGATCACCAGTTCGTCACGCTCGACGATAAGGTCGGCCACCGGCACGTCGGGCATGTTGAGCTTGAGGCTCTGCCACTGCGCACCGTCGTCGTACGAGATGTACACGCCGTGCTGCGTTGCGGCATAAAGCAGCCCGCGGCGCGTGGGATCTTCACGCACGGCATGCACGTAGTCTTCGGCACCAAGGCCGTTCACGATCTTCGTCCACGTCTTGCCGTAGTCGATGGTCTTGAAGATGTACGGTGCACGGTCGTTGAGCAGCGGGCGACGCACGGAGATGTACGCCGTGCCGGCATCGAACGCCGACGCATCGATCTGCGAGACGCGACCGAAATCCGGCATGTCCTTTGGCGTGACATTGGTCCAGGTGGTGCCGCCGTTGCGTGTGACGTGCACCAGTCCGTCATCAGAGCCGGTGAAGATCACGTTCACATCCTTCTTGCTCGGCCCCACCGAGAAGATCACGCCGTACACCTCTGGCCCGTTCATGTCGCCCGTAATGGGGCCGCCGGACTTCTCCTGCGTTTCCGGCGCATGACGCGTGAGGTCGGGGCTGAGATTCTTCCACGTGCGGCCGCCGTCGCGCGACGACCACAGCCGCTGCGACGACACGAACAACAGCTTGGGATCGATCGGCGAGAAGAGAATGGGGAACGTCCACTGCCAACGTTCCTTGATCTCCTTGGACGGTTCGCCCGAGTAGAACCAGGGATACGGATTCACTTCGCGCGACAGGCCGGTCTTCTTGTTGAACTTGTCGACGTAGCCGCCGTTGTTCGTACCCGAGTAGAACACGTCCACGTCCAGTGGATCGGGGGCGATGTAACCGGGCTCGCCGCCGCCCACCTGATACGATACCGCCATACCACCCTGTGCCTCCTGACCGGGCGCCGCGTTCTGGCGACCCATGTTCCAGTTCATCGGCGTGCACAGCGTGCTGTTGTCCTGCTGCGATCCGCACACATGGAACGGCACGTGCTTGGTGGTGATCGCGTGATACCATTGCGACGTGGGGAAATCCTGCGCCGTGTACTGCTTGCCCGTGTTGAACGTGACCGTACCACCACCGTCGTTCCCGGCAACGAGATGCTCCGGATCTTCCGGATCGATCCACAGATCGTGCCAGTCACCGTGGCTGCCGTTGCCGATGCTTACGAGCGTCTTGCCGGCATCGGTCGAGCGATAGAACGACACGTTCTCGATGTACACGAGATCGGCGTTCTTGTGGTCTGCAAAGAGGTGCGTGTAGTAGAACGCACGCTGACGGATGTTGCGGTCGGTGTTCATGAGCTTCCAGGACGCGCCCGCATCGTCGCTCATGAAGAGCCCACCGTTTTCGTTCTCGATGAGTGCGTACACGCGACCCGGCTTGGCCGCCGTCACCGCCACACCGATCTTGCCCACGAGCCCCGACGGAAGTCCCGTCGCGCGCGTGATCTCCGTCCACGTCTCGCCGCCGTCCGTGCTCTTGAAGAGCCCTGAGCCCGGTCCGCCCGACGACATCTGATATTCCTTGCGGTACGCTTCCCAGATGGCCGCGTACATCACCTGCGGATTGGTGCGATCGAGCGCAATGTCCACCGCGCCACTCTTCGCGTCGCGGAACAGCACGCGCTTCCAGCTCTTGCCACCATCCACGCTCTTGAACACGCCCCGCTCTTCGCTCGGCGCGCTGTACTTGCCGAACACTGCGGCATACACGATGTCGGGGTTGGTGGGATGCACGCGGATCTTCGAAATCGCGTCGGCCGAGCGGAAACCCACGTGCTTCCACGACTTGCCGGCATCGATGCTCTTGTAGATGCCATCGCCGGGCATGATGTTGCCGCGGATCGCGCTTTCGCCCGTGCCGATGTACACGACGTCGGGGTTGGATTCGCTGACCGCCACGGCGCCCACTGAGGCGCTCGTGATCTGCCCGTCAGTAACCGGCGACCACGTCTCGCCGGCGTCCGTAGTCTTCCAAAGCCCGCCGCCAGTCGCGCCGAAATAGGCCTCGTTCTTCCGCCCCTTCACACCGCTGGCGGCAATGGACCGGCCACCGCGATCGGGACCGATGTTGCGCCAGCGAAAGTTCTTGAGGAACGCCGAGTCGAGCGTGACCGGCGACAGGGCCGCCGACGGCGGCTGGGGCCGGTTCGCCGGACGCGCCGGTGGCTGAAGCAGCGCGGCCGCTGGCAACGCCAGCAGCGCGATCGTACGCACAGAAAGCATGAGCGGAGGATTGAGGTGGATTGCAGAAAGTACGGCCTGCGACGGGATCTCGCTGAACTGCAGTCGGGGTGAACAACGGTAGGGGAAAAACGCGAGGGGAACTACGCGAGGAGAACTACGGGAGGGGAACTACGGGAGGAGAACTACGGGAGGGCAACCACGACCCCACACCAACGACCCCGACCCCGCCCCCGCGACATCGACCCCGCGAAGCGCCCCCCGACCCCGACCAGAGGCGACAAAAAACGGGAGGCCCCCACGCGTCGTTGCCCTAGCGTAGTTGCCCTCCCGTTTTCCCCCTCCCGTTGTTCCCCTCCCGTAGGTCCCCTACCGTAGTTCCCCTACCGTAGTGAACCCGGACCGCCGTCAAACCAGCTTGGCCGCCAAGTAAGCCTTGAGCGACCCCGCCGCCACCCGCTCCTGCGCCAGCGTATCGCGGTCTCGGACCGTCACCGTCTGGTCCGTCGTACTCTGCGGGTCCACCGTGATACAGAACGGCGTGCCCACTTCGTCCTGCCGACGGTACCGCTTGCCGATCGAGCCCGTCTCGTCGTAGTCCACCGTAAAGCTGTTGCGGAGATCATTCAGAATGGCGTGCGCCATCTCCGGCTGCCCGTCCTTCTTCGTGAGCGGGAAAATGGCCGCCTTGATCGGCGCAAGGGCGTGGTGCAAACCCAGCACGACGCGCCCTTCCGTCTCCCCTTCCACCGCTTCTTCACGGTACGCGTTCACCAGGGCCGCCAGCGTCACGCGATCGGCTCCCACCGACGTTTCGATAACGTACGGCACGTAGCGCTTGTTGTTCACCTGATCGAAGTACTCGAGCTTCTTGCTCGAATACTGCTGGTGCTGCGTGAGATCGAAATCGCCACGATTGTGCACGCCTTCGATTTCCTGGAAGCCGAGCGTCCCACCGAAGTCGAAGGTCACGTCGAACGCCGCGCGCGCATAGTGCGCGAGTTCGCCGGCGCGGTGCTGATGGAACTGCAAACGGTCCCTCGACAGCCCCAGGTCGAGATGCCACTGCATGCGCATCGCCTTCCACTGTTCGAACCACTCCATGTCCGTGCCCGGCTCGACGAAGAACTGCATCTCCATCTGCTCGAACTCGCGCGTGCGAAAAATGAAATTGCCCGGCGTGATCTCGTTGCGGAACGCCTTGCCGATCTGCGCAATGCCGAACGGCACCTTCTGACGCATCGACTGCTGCACATTCAGGAAGTTCACGAAGATGCCCTGCGCCGTTTCCGGACGCAGATACACAATGCTCGCGCTCTCTTCGAGTGCGCCCATGTGCGTCTTGAACATCAGATTGAACTGACGCGCTTCCGTCAGCGCGCACGCATCATGCTGGCCGGGCTGCTTGCTCGGCTTCTGCGGGCACTTCGCATCTTCGAGCTTGTCGGCGCGAAAACGCCCCTTGCACACCTTGCAGTCCACGAGCGGATCGACGAACCCGGCCACGTGTCCCGAGGCTTCCCACGTGCGCGGGTGCATCAGAATGGCCGCATCGAGTCCCTCGATGTCATCGCGCGAGCGCACCATCGCGTGCCACCAGCGATCCTTGATGTTCTTCTTCAGCTCGACGCCGAGCGGGCCGTAATCCCACACCGATCCCGTGCCGCCGTAGATCTCGGACGACTGGAAGATGAAGCCGCGACGCTTGCACAGCGACACCAGCTTGTCCATCACATCGGGATTGCTCATACGGAAACGGGGCGCAGGTGAATCGTGACGCGGATCAGCGCCACGAGGATTGCAGATGAGCCACGATCGCATCACCGTGATCGCGGCCGTTCTCGATGAAAATACGATTGGCCTGGTTACCCGAGGCAATCACTCCCGCAAGGTAGATCCCCGGGAGCGGCGTAGCCATGGTCAGCGGGTCGTGCGCCGGAATGCCGCTCGCCTCGTCGATCGGCACGCCAACCTGCTCGAGCAGCCCCGTTTCCGGCAGATAGCCCGTCATGGTGTACACCTGGGTCGCCGAAATGCGCGACGTCCCGTCGGGACCCTCCACCACGACCGCATCCGGCTCGATGGATACCACGCGCGATCCGAAGCGCGCGGCAATGCTCCCCTCGCGCAGGCGCGCCTCGATGTCGGGACGCACCCAAGGCTTCACATTGCTGTCGAGCCCCTCGCCGAAGTGCACCATCGTCACCCGGGCACCAGCACGATACATGTCGAGCGCGGCATCGACCGCCGAATTCGCGCCCCCCACGATCACCACCGGCTCGCGCCACGCGCTGTGCCCTTCGAGGTAGCCATGCTGCACGTGCGGCAGTGACTCCCCAGGCACGCCAAGCCGGTTCGGGCGACCGAAGTAGCCCGTCGCTACCACCACGGCGTGTGCCGCCACGTCGCGCACGGCCCCCGTACGCGTTTCGCTGCGCATCAGCCAACGCGCCGGACGCGCCGCGGGCGCACCCAAGACCGCTTCCGGCCGCCCCGCACGCGGATCCACACGCACGGCCCGCAACGACTCCACCCGTTCGTACTGCCGCACGTCCAAATCGTACAGCTCGGCGACGCCACGGTAGTACGCGAGCGCATCGCGGCGGGTGGGTTTGTCGGTCGCCACGATGAACGGCACGCCACCAATGCCGATCCGCTCCGCCGTGGAGAAGAACGACATGTACGTGGGATAGCTCGCAATGCCGTTCACGAGACAGCCACGGTCGTACACCAGTGCCGACATGCCCGCGCGCCGCGCCGCGATGGCCGCCGCCAGCCCGCAGGGGCCGGCACCAACCACCGCCACATCGACCTGAACCGGCGCGTCGGCCTGCCCCGCCGACGCGCTCACGCGGCACATCCGGGCATCACGCCCTGGCGACAGGAATAATCTGGTCGCGCCGCGTGCCGACGCTCACATACGCGATAGGGGCGTCGCACAACGCCTCCAGACGATCAAGATACGCACGCGCCGCCGCCGGCAGATCGCTCAACGTACGCGCATCCTGCGTCGACTGCTTCCAGCCGGGGAACCACTCATACACCGGCTCCGCCTTCTCGAGCAACGCCAGATCCGCCGGAAACTCCGTGTACAGGTCGTCACCCACCTTGTACCCCGTGCACACCGCCAATTCATCGAGCGTGTCGAGCACGTCGAGCTTGGTGATCGCCAACCCCGTCAAGCCGTTCACACGCGCCGCGTAGCGCACCACCACACCGTCGAACCACCCGCAGCGGCGCGGACGTCCCGTCGTGGCGCCGAATTCGTGCCCCAGCTGACGCACGTGGCTTTGTAGCGGCTCCGCGAGCTCCGTCGGCAGCGGGCCGTTGCCCACACGCGTCGTGTACGCCTTCACCACGCCCAGCGCCGCGTTCAGCGCCATCGGCGAAATGCCCACGCCCGTCGCCGCACCGCCCACCGTCGTGTTGCTCGACGTCACGAACGGATACGTGCCGTGGTCGATGTCCAGCAGCGAACCCTGCGCGCCCTCGAGCAGCACCGCCGCCCCGCTCTTGATGGCGCGGTGCACACACAGCCCGACGTCTTCCGCAAGACCCAGCAGACGCGGCGCCAGCGCGGCCAGCGTCGCCAGCGTCTCGTCAACACTCGCGCGGATGTCGCTTCCAGAACGCTCGAGCTGCGCGTTCGCCCGCTCGACACCCAGCGTTACCAGCGCTCGCAGCCGCTCGGTGTTGCGCAGATCGAGCACACGCACGCCGCGACGCGCCACCTTGTCTTCGTACGCCGGACCGATCCCACGACCCGTCGTGCCAATCGCCTTGCTGGCCGCGCTCGCCTTGTCCACCAGTTTGTGATACGGCATCACCAGATGCGCGCGCTCGCTCACATACAGCCGCCCCTCGACATCCACCCCGTCCTCGACGAGCTCGTCGACTTCCGTGAAAAGCGTCTCGGGGTCCATGACGACACCGTTACCAATCGCACAACGCACACCCGGGTGCAGAATCCCGCTCGGGACCTGGTGCAGGATGAAGGACTTGTCCCCGATGTGCACCGTATGACCGGCGTTGGCGCCACCCTGGTAGCGCACCACCCAGTCGGCCTGCTCGGCGAGCACATCCACCAACTTGCCCTTGCCCTCGTCGCCCCACTGCGCGCCCACGACTACGACGGTGCGCGTCTTCGAATCGAACATGCGATCAGCTCTCCGGCGACCTGGACGGCCGCGCACAAAAAACGCCCCGCGGACGGTCCGCGGGGCGTTGATGAAATCTAGGCCGACAGGGGCTGTAATCAAAGACATGCGGCGAATCGGGACCGGAAATCACCCCGTGCCCGACCACCGTCCCACCAGCGCCGCGGCCGCGACCCACACCACGATCGCCAGACCAAATCCGACTTTCAGCGCTGCCGCCACCACCCGTCCCACCAAGGCCCCCTTGGCCACCGTCAACGGCACGCCACGCCGTTCCTGGGGCACGGTGAATTCCGCGACCAGCGCACCGGCAAAGGCGCCGGCGAAGGCTCCGAGCATCGAACCCAGCACCGGCACCGGAACGCCCACCACGGCCCCCACGAGGCCCCCCAACACCGCGCCCCACGACGCCCGCCGCGATCCCCCGTACTGGCGCGCGTATCGGCCCGCCACGGTGAACTCCACCACTTCAGCCACCGCCACGAGCGCCGAGACGACGAGGAGCGTGACGAGCCCGACGCTCCCCGCAGGCACTGCCAGCCAGTACACGAGTGTCGCGCCGAGCATGACCCACAATCCCGGCAATCCGAGTGGCACAAGCACGAGGCCCGCAACCAGCGCCATCATCAGCAGCACGAGTGAAAACATGTCTGCCCGTACGAGGTCCGCGATCGTGGAGTTTCGCAAACGGGGAACTCAAGAACTCGGGCGATGCACCGAGAATCAGCAGCCGCAGGCGCCGTCATGCCGAGCGACGTCGGACGGCGCCGGCGTCGAACACGGGTAGGCGCGGCGCGGGTAGGCGCGGCGCGGGTAGGCGCGGCGCGGGTAGGCGCGGCGGCGTTCCCCGGAGGAGAAGCAGCAGTGAGTTGGTTCAAGAAGTTGATGGGTGGATCCTCAAGTGCCCCTCGAAACCGCTCCCCTTCATCGACGACGAGTCGGTGCAGCAACTCGCCGAAACCACCAACGATCTCTGTCGGTCGCGGTCCACGAACCCGACGACGCCGACATCGCGTACACGGCGTGGGACGCCGAGTTCGGCCAGCGGATCAACGAGGTGGATAAGCTCCGGCGTAAACACCCGGTGGCATCCGAGCAGGATGATCTGGCCGAGCTCATTCGGTCTCTTTCTGACGGACCCGACGCGGTCATCCGGCAGCTGCCGTCCGCCGCGCGCGACACGCTCATGCTGCTCGATGATCCGCACGTATCCAGAGCGAAGCTGGCCGACACGCTGGGCAACGCCCCCACGCTCATGCAGTCGCTGTGGCTGTCCTGCACGACGTGAGCTTCGCGTCCGCCATGCTGCAACATGTGCATGAGTCGCTTGGTGCGCTCGCCGCCGCATGCTGGGGCATTGGCGAGAGGGGCGCGCAGACCATCGGGACGCACCATCGCCTGGGCACCGAGCGCCCCTCCGCCAATCCCATGGCCGAAGCGGTGTACTTGGCCGAACGCGCCGACCACGCCGAACAACGCGGCGAACCACTCGACCTCGAGGCGGTCTGGCGTCAGGGATGGCTCAGCGGCACGCCCGCCGCAGCCGCAGCCTTTCGCGACGAGATGCGCGCTGCGGCAGGGTAATCCCCCGACCGGCCGTATGCCGCAGGGCATACGGCCGGTTCTAGGGCGCGTTACACCAAACCCGCGCCCGACAAGCGCTCGCGCACGATATCGAGCTCCGCACCAACCACCGGCAGCAGCGGTGAGCGCGGCGCACCGCCACTGAGTCCCACGAGATCCATCGCCGCTTTGATGCCGGCAGGACCCATGGCGCCCGCAATATCCGTCGCCAACGGCGCCAGCGTCTGCTGCATCTCGGCGGCGGCCACATGATCACCCGCACGATACGTATCGACCATACGGCGCACCGCGGGGCCCGCATACAAGCCGATCGCGAGGATCGCGCCCGAGACGCCAGCCTCCAGCGCCGGTACGACGGTGCCACCACTCCCCGTTAGCACCTTGAATGAATCGCTCTGCGCCTCGAGGTACTGCTGCAGCACGGGGAGGTTGCCCGCGCTGTCCTTCATACCGATCACGTTCTCGTGCTGCGCCATCTCGTGCACGAACGACGGGCTCAGCACGATGTGCGTATACGCCGGCATGTTGTACAGCAGCACCGGCAACGGGCTCGCGTCGGCCACCGCGCGGAAGTGGGCAAGCAACGCCTGCTCGTTCATGCGCTTCAGGAAATAGTGCGGCGAGATCACCAGCGCCGCCGTCGCGCCCGCGTCCTTCGCGTCTTTCGCGCGCTGAATCGTCAGGCGGGTGCTTTCGCTGCCCACGCCTGCCAGCAGCCACTGGTCCTGCGGGATGCGCTCACGTGCCCAGGCGAGCAGCTGCCGCCGGTCGTCGTTCTCGAGCAAGGCGGATTCGCCGCTGCTGCCGCCGACCAGCACGCCGTCCATCCCGAACGACAGGTGGGCATCGAGGTTGCGCTGAAACGCAGCGCCATCGAGTTCACCGGAGGCAGTGAACGTGGAGACGGCGGGCACCATGAGCCCGCCCAGCTGAGCAACGGAGAGGTTGGCCATCTGCCCAATTTACACGCGGGGACTCCGCCTGCAGCGTTTAGGGCTCAGCCGCCAAACAGGCTTTCGAATCCGCTGCTGAAGACTGTGTCATTCTTGAGCGGATTGGGACTCGTCACGCTTGTGTGACCGGTCGGACTCGTCGCCAGCGGGGGCAGCGTGTGTCCGGTGCCCAGTGGGTTGGCCCCCAGGCCATGGGCCGGCGCCGCCGGTGCCACCGGGCGCGGTGCCGCCGGGCGCGGTGCCGCCGGGCGCGGTGCCGCCGGGCGCGGTGCCGCCGGGCGCGGTGCCGCACTGGCGCCCGGCAGCCGCCCGCCCTGCCCCGCCGGCGACATCGCGGGCGTCTTCCGCGTCCGGCCCATGCGAAAGGCCAGCTCGAAGTCGGCCGGATTGCTCGCGGCACCTTTCGCCACTTCGAAATCGATCTCGTGGTTGTTGACCAGCTCGGTCAGGTGCTGATCGAACGTCTGCATGCCGTACTGCGACCCGTCGGCAATGTAGTCCTTGATTTCGGCGATCCGCCCTTCCGCAATGAGATCACGGATCGTGCTCGTCACGACCATCACCTCGGCGGCAACCACGCGCCCTTGCCCGCTCTGGCGCGGCAACAGACGCTGCGACACGACGGCGTGCAGTGATTCCGCGAGCCGCATCCGCACGACCGACTGCTCGTCCGGCGGAAACATCGCCACGATACGCATGATGGTGCTCGCCGCGTCGGGCGTGTGCAGCGTGGAGATGAGCAAGTGCCCCGTCTCGGCCGCTTTCATCGCCGTATCGATCGTCTCGGCGTCGCGCATTTCGCCAATGAGAATCACATCCGGGTCCTGACGCAGTGCCGCACGCAATCCCATGCGGAACGTGTCCGTGTCGATGCCCACTTCACGCTGCGTCACCGAACTGCGCAAATCTTCGTGGATGAACTCGATGGGGTTTTCGAGCGTGAGAATGTGTTTCTCGTACGTCGCATTGATCTCATTCACTAGCGCCGCCATCGTGCTCGACTTGCCCGATCCCGTCACGCCGGTCACCAGCACCATGCCGCGCTCGGTGTGCGCAATGCGCGTCAGCACCGACGGCAGCTTGAGCGTGTTCACCGTGGGCACCTGCTCGGGAATGACACGCATCACGATGGAGTGCGTGGCCCGCTGCCGCAGAATATTCACACGGAAGCGCCCGACACCCGGCGACGCCCACGAACAATCGAAATCGCGCAACGTATCAATCGTCGCGCGATCGGCATCATTGCTCATCAGATGCAGCGCAATCGCGCGCGTCTGTTCGGCGGTCAGCGCCTGCTTCGTCAGCACGACCAGACGGCCGTCGATGCGCGCGCGCACAACGTCGCCCGCCTTGATGTGCACGTCGGACGCTCCGCGTTCGACGGCTGCTTTGATGATGCGTTCAATCGCCACGGTAACAGTCTGGTGGGGGGGGAATTCGACGCAATTCCCTACAGCCTCTGTGTGATGGGACGACGCGGCGCCCACCCGGGCAACCTCGTCCGCCGTCCCATCCCGCCCCCCCGCCCCCTGTTACCCCAGCGCCGCCGCCGTCATGGCGCCAAGCCCCATGATCTCGCGTACTTCGCTGATCGTCTGCTGGGCAATGCCTCGCGCCGTCCGGCCACCGTCAGCAAGAGCGTCGAGCACCTGCTGCGGCTCAGCGTCGAGGTCCTCGCTACGGCGGCGAATCGGCGTCAGCTCCTGCACCATCCCTTCCAGCAACACCTTCTTGCAGTCCATACAGCCCCACCCGGCCGTGCGGCACTGCGCGGCCACGTTCGTCACCGTGGTCTCGTCATTGAAGGCCTTGTGCAGCTGAAAGATGTTGCACACCTCGGGACGCCCCGGATCGCTCTTGCGCACCCGCTGCGGGTCCGTCATCGCCGGCCGCAGCTTCTGCCAGATCTCGTCGTCGGTCTCCAGCAGGCCAATGGTATTGCCCAGCGACTTGGACATCTTGGCGTTGCCGTCGAGCCCCATGATGCGGCGGGTCGGTGTCAGCAGCGGCTTGGGCTCGGGGAAATACTCCACCCCGAACTTGAGGTTGAACTTGCGCGACGTGTCACGCGCCAGTTCGAGATGCTGAATCTGATCCTCTCCCACCGGCACGCTATCGGCACGATAGAGCAGAATGTCCGCGCTCTGGAGTACCGGGTACATCAGCAACCCCGCCGGAATGCTCTCCACCTTCGCCGACTTGTCCTTGAACTGCGTCTGACGCTCAAGGTCGCCCAACGGCGTGATCGTCGTGAAAATCCACGACAGTTCGGTGTGCTCCGGCACGTCACTCTGCATGAACAGCACCGCCTTCGCGGGATCGATCCCCGCCGCCAGCAGCGACTTGGCCATCCCCCACCGGCGCGCGCGTAGCACCGCCGGATCGTAGCTGCCCGTAATAGCGTGGTAGTCCACCACGCAGTAAATGGCGCCGGGGTGCGTCGCCTGGAGCTGGACCCAGTTCTTGACTGCGCCCAGATAATTGCCGATGTGCAGCTCGCCCGAAGGCTGGATGCCACTGAAGATGCGTGCCATGCGGCAAAGCTAAGCGGAATGGATGACGCCGACAAATCAATACGTCCGCAGTTCCCCCGCTCCTGCCGTCCAAATCCCTGCCGTCCGCCGTCTCGGCGCAATGCCGCAGGATCGCGCCGAGATGGCAGACAGCAGGGTTCTAGACAGCAGGGGCACAGAGCAGATTACCTCCATGCTCACACACGACCGCCGCGCCTGGCGCGATGCCGCCGTTGCCGCCGCGCAATCCGCCGCCGACTTCATCGCTCACGAAGCTCGCACCCACCACGCCATCACGTGGGAAGCCAAGAGTGCCACCGACTTCGTCAGCCACGTCGATCTCGGCGCCGAAGAACGCATCCGCGATGTCCTCCACGCGCGCATCCCAGGTATCCGCATTGTCGGCGAGGAGCTCAGTAACGACGCCGACCCCGAGGCCGGCCTCGTCGCCATCGTCGATCCGCTCGACGGGACCACGAACTTCCTGCACGGCTTTCCCAGTTACGGCGTCTCCATCTGCATCGCGCTCGACGGTGTCCCGCAGGCCGCCGTCATGCACGACGTGGCACGGGGTGGCTGTTACCATGCGACGCTCGGTGGCGGCGCCTTCGTCGACGACAGCCCGCTCCGCGTGTCGGCCATCGACACGCCGGCACGCGCGCTCATCGGCACCGGCTTTCCGTTCAAAGACGTCACCCGCGCCGACGAGTATCTGCGCATGATGCGCCGCCTCATGCCAGAGGTCTCCGGCATGCGCCGAGCCGGCTCGGCGGCCCTCGATCTCTCCGACGTGGCACGCGGCCGCTTCGATGCCTTCTGGGAGCTGTGGCTCAACCCGTGGGACCTCGCCGCGGGCGTGTTGCTGGTGCGCGAAGCCGGCGGCCGCGTCACCGACCTCGAAGGCAACGACGCACGGCTCGTGGGCGGAACCATCGTCGCGTCCAACGGCGTCCTGCACGACTGGTTCCTCGATCTCCTCAACGGCCGCGCGGTATAGTTTTCAGCAACCCGCAGATTCACCGTCACTTCCATCCCGCCATCGTGCCTCTCGTCGAGTGCGTTCCCAACTTCTCCGAAGGTCGTGATCCCGTCGTCATTGCGGCGATCCGCGACGCCATCGCTGGGACGCCGGGCGCGCATGTGCTCGACGTCTCGAGCGACGTGTCGCACCATCGCACCGTCGTCACCTTCGTGGCATCGCTCGACGCCGCCGTACCGGCCGCACTTGCCGCCATGCGCGTGGCGCGTGACCGCATCGATCTCACGCAGCACTCGGGCGAACATCCACGTATTGGGGCCACCGACGTCGTGCCATTCATTCCGCTCGACGGCGCCACGATGGACGACTGCATTGCGCTCGCGCGCGAACTGGGTGAGCGCGCCGCCCGTGAGCTCGACGTCCCGGTGTACTTGTACGAACGCGCCGCCACCACGCCCGCGCGCGAGAACCTCGCCGACGTGCGCCGTGGTGAATTCGAAGGGCTGCGCGAAGACGTGCGCACCAACAGCGCGCGACGCCCTGACTTCGGCGGCGCCGCGCTTCACCCCACCGCCGGCGCCACCGCAGTGGGCGCCCGCCCCTTCCTCGTCGCCTACAACATCTACCTTGGCGACAAGAGCAACCTGCCCGTCGCCAAGGAAGTGGCCAAGGCCATTAGAGGCTCCAGTGGCGGACTCCGCTACGTGAAGGGCCTCGGCATGGAAGTCGACGGACAGGCTCAGGTGTCGATGAACCTCGTCGACACAGAGAAGACCCCGCTGCATCGCGTCTTCGATTTCCTAAAGACCGAAGCCGCGGCCTACGGCGTCACGCCCACGTGGAGTGAGATCG
>JAAVWC010000033.1 GCA_023910675.1 Gemmatimonas sp. | reverse complement strand
AGGGGCGGACACGCGGACAGTGCCGGATTCGCTCAGACGAGCGCCGAGATCTGCGCCCGATGGCGACGCAGTTCGAACAGGAGCGACGCGAGATTCGCGCTGGGGTTCAACAGCACCAACAGGTACGCGTCCGTGGAAAGCGCGGTGACGATCACCGCACCGCCTGCGTACTCGAGGACCATGAGCCCGAATTCCCCACGCTGGGACGCGAGCCCCCATTTCGACGGCGGCGAGCGCCATCGGGGGGGACATGGGCGGCCAGCCCCTCGGGATCCAACGGCGCAGTGCTATTGCCGTCAATAAGGAGGCCGTCGCGGCCGAGCACGATGGCCGCGACAACGCCGTCCCGGCGCCGCAGGGCACTGACCAGATCGCGTATGGTGGGCATGGGGGAACGCTGTCCCCCCTGCGGGGTGAAGTCAAGCGACGGGAACGCGTCCGAAGCGCTTGCCCGGACACGAGTTGAGCGGTAACCTCCGCTGCGTGTTTGACGCCGGCGCGTTCGCCGGATCACCTCTGGAAACACCATGCGCTTCACCCAGTTCGCATCAACGTCCGGCGCCGCGCGTGCTGCGCGCCGTCTCCGGGTTTTTGTCGTAGCCGCCGGTATGCTCGGCGCGGCCGCCGCCTGCGGAGACAACAGCAACTTCTTGTCGCCTGCCTCGTCGGCCAATGTCATCCGGACCTACAATGTCTGGGCGCTCTCAGGAACCAGCGCGGCGCTGCCCGCAGCCGTGCAGTTCAGCGCCCTGACAGCCGAACGGCCGCAGATCCTTGCCAACGGGTCGGTGAACTTCGAAATCGCCTTCGATCTCACCTCCGACGGCAAAGTGCGCTTCATGCCTGCCCGGTCGCTCGTCCCGCAGGCGCCCTCCGGCGCGCCGACCGTGGGATTGACCAAGTCCACCTCGTCGTTCGCCGACATGACGCGCGCGCCGGACCGGGGGTACACCGACGACTCGACGCTCGTCGTCGGCGTCAATGAAGTGGTGCTGGTGCGCCTCGTGAGTTCGGGCTGTGTCTATGGCGATCCGTATTTCGCCAAGGCGGTGGTCGATAGCATCATTGCGACCGAACGCCGCATCGTGCTTCGGGCCCTCACGAACCGCAATTGCGGCTATCGCTCGCTCACCGAAGGCCTCCCCTCGAACTGAACACGATTTCGGTATGCACGATATTCGCTTGTTGCGGGACCAGCTCGACCATTTGCGCGAAGGCATGCGCCGCCGAGGAAAACTGGCGGAGCTTGGCCCCATGCTCGCTCGGGCCGAATCGCTCGAAAAGGAGCGCCGCGCCGCCATTACCGAGCTGGAAGGGCAGCAGGCCCGGCGCAACAAGGTCACGCAGGAGGTCGCGCAACTGCGAAAGGCCGGCAGCGACGCCAGTGCGCTGATCGCGGAAGGACGCGCGATCGGTGAAGACATTGCGGCGCTCGAGCAGCGCAAGAACGACGCGGAAGCCGCGGTGCAGGCCATGCTCTACGAGCTGCCGAACATCACGCTGCCAGAAGTGCCCGAAGGCGACGAGACGCACAACACGGTCGTGAAGTCATGGGGCACGCCGCGCGAAGACAGCACCGGCATCTCGCCGCACTGGGAAAAAGGCGCCGAACTCGGCATCCTCGATCTGCAGCGCGGGGCGAAGGTCGCGGGCTCCGGCTTCGTCGTATATCGCGGTGCGGGCGCCAAACTCGTGCGCGCGCTCATGAACATGATGCTCGATGCGCACACGGAAGAGCATGGCTACGAAGAGGCCTGGGTGCCGCTGGTGGCGAATCGGGCGAGCATGACTGGCACGGGTCAGCTCCCCAAGTTCGAAGACGACATGTACGGCATCCCGGAAGAGGAGCTGTTCCTCATTCCGACCGCCGAAGTGCCCGTCACGAACCTGTATCGCGACGAGATTCTCGAGCTCGGCGATCTCCCCAAAGGCCTCTGCGCCTACAGCGCCTGTTTCCGGCGCGAAGCCGGGTCGGCAGGGAAGGACACCCGTGGGCTGTTGCGCGTCCACCAGTTCGACAAGGTCGAGCTGGTGCGATACGCCACACCGGAAAACTCGCGCGAACAGCTCGAATTGCTCACGGCCCATGCGGAGTCGATGCTGGAACGCCTCGAGCTGCCGTACCGCCGGCTCCTGCTCGCCGCCGGCGACACGGGGTTCTCGAGCGCCATGACGTATGATCTCGAGGTCTTCGCCCCCGCCGTGGGCAAGTGGCTCGAAGTGTCCAGCTGCAGCGTGTTCACCGACTTCCAGGCACGACGCGCGAACCTCCGGTACCGCCCGGCGCCAGGTGAGAAGCCGCGCTTCGTCCACACCCTCAACGGCTCGGCGCTCGCATTCTCCCGCATTATCGCCAGCCTGATCGAGCATCATCAGCAGCCGGACGGATCCGTCCGGATCCCCGACGCACTGCAGCCCTATTTCGGTCGCGCGGTGCTGCGGTAAACGCCGCGCATCGCACCGTTCGCCACCGCCGCCATCACACCCCTTCTCGCTATGCGCCGTCGCCGTTGGCCGGTCGTCGCCATGGTTTGCGGCGTCGTCGGCCTGCTGGTCTGGTACGTCGCGTACACGCAGCACGTCGTCTCGCAATTGCGCGACGCTGCGGCCGGGCAGGGACGCATGTATGCACGTATCTACGAGGCGTTGCAGGACACAAGCCTCACCGCCGATCCGACGAGCGCGCTGCTCGATCTCTCCGTACAGATTCGCCAATCCGGACTTCCCCTCGTATTAACCGACCGGAACGGACGCGTCTCGGCGACCGCCAATCTCCCGACCGACCTGGTCCCTGCCGACAGCATTCGGTTTCGGCGCTATGTCGCGCGGCTGGATCGCGAAAACGCCCCCATCGTCGAACCCGCGGTGGGAGCGGTCCACTATGGAGACAGCGCCATCGTCAGCGGACTACGTTACATCCCGCTGCTGCAGGCCGGTGGCATCATCATGCTGGTCGGCTTCGGGCTGTACGCACTGGTTGAACGCGGACGAGCGGAACGCGAAAAGGTCTGGGCCGGGATGGCCCGCGAAGCCGCGCATCAGTTGGGTACCCCGCTGTCGGCACTCTCGGGATGGATCGAACTGCTGGCCGACTCCGTACATGGCGCCACCGCGTCGCGGGCCGTCGAAGCCATGGGGCAAGACCTGCTCCGTCTCGAACGTGTCTCGCATCGGTTCGAACGCATCGGTCGTCCACCACGCGACGAACAGGTCGACGCCGCCGCGCTCGTTCAGCGACTCGCCAGCTATTTCGCCGAGCGGGCGCCCACCCTGGCGCGAACCGTCACCATTCGGAGCGATCGCCCCGAAGGGCCGGTCATGGTCCGGGGGGATCAGGTGTTGCTCGAGTGGGTGCTCGAAGTCCTCATCAAGAATGCCATGGACGCCCTCGGGGGCCGGAATGGTGAGGTGGTCGTATCGGCGACTCCCCTCCCGGAGGGCGGTGCGCGGATTCGGGTCCACGATGACGGTCCCGGCGTACCGCGCAAGCTCCGCCGTCGCATCTTTGACGCCGGTTTCTCCACCAAAGAGCGCGGCTGGGGCATCGGCCTGTCGCTGGCTCGACGAATCGTCGAAGAAAATCACAATGGTCAGCTTATCCTCGCTGAGACCGACCGTGGCGCCGCGTTCGACGTTATCTTGCGTGGATGACGACGACGGGTTTCAACGGATCTCTCTTTGACGCGGCGCCAGCGACGCCTGCGCTCGACCTCGACGCGATTACGCGCGGCCTCAATCCGGGACAGCGCGAAGCGGTCTTCCACGATGACGGGGCGGCGCTGGTGCTGGCAGGGGCCGGCTCCGGTAAGACGCGCGTGCTCACGACGCGCATCGCGCGCCTGATCGGAACGCAGAACGTCGCGCCGCACGAAATCCTGGCGGTCACGTTCACCAACAAGGCGGCCGGCGAAATGCGTGAGCGGATCGCCAAGCTGCTCGGGCACGAGCCAAAGGGCATGTGGTGCGGCACGTTCCATGCGCTCGGGGCCCGCATGCTGCGCGGCGTGGCCCCGCTCGTCGGACGCGAGCAAAACTTCACGATCTACGACGAAGACGATACGCTCGGCGCCATCAAGCGCGTGATGGAGAAGCGCAAGCTCAGCCCCACACAGTTCGCGCCCAAGGCCATCATCAGTGCTATCTCGAGCGCCAAGAATGCGCTCGTCTCGCCAAATGAGTACGCCCGCGTGGCGCGCGATACCTTCACATCGGCGGTCGCCGGTGTTTACAGCGATCTCGAAGTGGCGCTCCAGCAAACCAACGCGGTCACGTTCGATGACCTGCTGGTGCTTCCCGTGCGCGCCCTCGAAACCGATCAGGGGCTGCGCGAGCATTATCAGCGACGATTCCGCTATGTCCTCGTCGATGAGTATCAAGACACCAATGCGGCGCAGTACCGCTTCGTCCAGCTCATCGGCGGTGGCTACGGCAACGTCATGGTCGTCGGTGACGACGACCAGTCCATCTACGGCTGGCGCGGTGCCGACATCCGCAACATTCTCGACTTCGAGCGTGACTTTCCCGGCGCGCGGGTCGTGCGGCTGGAAGAGAACTATCGGTCGACCCCCAACGTGCTGGCGCTGGCGAACGCGGTCATCCAGGAAAACACCGAGCGCCGCGGCAAGACGCTGCGCGCGACGCGGCCGGCCGGCGAACCCGTCACGCTGATCGAAACGCTTGACGAGCGTGACGAAGCCGACTTCATCGCAGACACGATCGTGACACGGTTGGCATCGAGTGATTTGGCGCGGCGCAATTGTGCCGTGCTGTATCGCACGAACGCGCAGTCACGCGCGATCGAAGACGCCTTCCGTCGACGCAGTATCCCGTATCGACTCGTCGGTGCCGTCCGCTTCTACGATCGCCGGGAAATCCGCGATCTCATGGCGTATCTCAAGTTGGTCGCCAACCCCGCCGACGACGAAGCCTTCCGCCGCGCCGTCAACGTGCCCAAGCGCGGACTCGGCGAGGCGACCATTGCGCTGCTCGTGGAAAAAGCGGCACAGGAAGGCAAGCCGCTGCTCGAGGTCGCGTCGCGACTCGATGTGATCGCGTCGCTGCGTCCGGCCGCGCGCGGGGCGATCGACGAATTCGTCACGCTGGTACACCGATTGCGCGCCGCCGCCGTCGATGCCGCCGTGGACGAACTGCTGCGTGATCTCGTGCAAACCATCCGCTACGCCGATCACTTGCGCGCCGAGGGACCGGAAGGGCAGGAACGCATTGAAAACGTGCGCGAAATGATCGCCGGGGCGGCTGAAGTCGTCGCCGATGAAGGTGGCGAAGTCGGGCTCACGCCGCTCGATCATTTCCTGCAGTCCTCGACGCTGGTGGCGGGCATCGACAAGCTCGATCCCAATGCCGATGCCGTCGTGTGCATGACCATGCACAACGCCAAGGGACTCGAGTTCCCGCTCGTCTTCGTCTGTGGTCTGGAAGACGGGTTGTTTCCGTTGGCGCGTGCCAGTGAAGATCCAAGTCAGCTCGAAGAAGAACGCCGCTTGTTCTACGTCGGCATCACGCGCGCCGAAGAGAAGCTGTATCTCACCTGCGCCGAACAGCGCCGACGCAACGGCGAGCTCATGGTGTCCATGCCGTCACGCTTCCTCAAGGTCATCACGCCGTCCCTCGCCGAGCGTGGGAAGACGGCGCGTGCCAAACACGAGGGGCGCGGTGGTTTCACTGGACGCGCCAGCAGCACGGGTGGCGCGACGACTGGCGGGGCCCCGCGTCGCAGTGGCGGCCCCTACGGCTCGTCCGCGTACGCCGATCGCCCGAACAACATCCCCTTCGAGACGGCGCCACCGGGTGGCTTCAGCGCTCCCAATCGCCGCGACAAGCTGCCCAATCCGGAAGACGAGTCGCAGGATGCGCCCAGCTTCATGCCGGGCGAACGCGTCAAGCACGCGAAGTTTGGATCCGGAACGATTGCCGAACTCACCGGCAGCGGTCGCGATATGAAGGTGCGTATCGACTTCGACGATGAAGAGATCGGGCGGAAGACGCTCGTGCTCGCACAGGCCAAACTCGAGAAGGGATGGGACTGATATGTCGGTGACTCCGGACGATGTGCGGCACGTCGCGCGTCTTTCACGCGTCGGAATCGATGAGAATCGCATTCCCGCCCTCGTGGCGGAACTCAATGGCATTCTGGGGCACATGGAGGCGTTGCAGCAGGTCGATGTCACCGGCGTCCCGCTGGCGCCCCCCGAACAGGCAGCGCCGCTGCGCGACGACGCGCGACCATCCGACGACTTACAGCGGGGCCGCGAAGCGTTCGCGCCAGCGGTCCGCGACGGATTCTTTCTGGTGCCGCGACTCACCACCCACGAGGCGCTCGGCGCGTCTGCGCCGGAGAAAGAATGAGCCAGAACGGCGCATTCGAGACACTGCGCGCACACACGGTGGCCATGGCGTGGACCGCCTATGACGAGGTCAAGGCGGGCCCCGACGGGCTGAACGCGTTTCTCTCGGTCGATCGCGACGCAACGGGCGCCGCATCCGGCCTGCTCGCTGGGGTTCCGGTCGCCATCAAGGACAACCTGACGACGCTGACGCTGCCCACAACGTGCGGCTCGCGTATCCTCGAAGGATATGTCAGCCCCTTCGAGGCGACCGCGGTGCGCAAGTTGCGCGAGGCCGGGGCGGCGATCATCGGCAAGACGAATATGGACGAGTTCGCGATGGGCTCGTCGAATGAGAACAGCGCGTATGGCGCCGTGAAGAACCCGCTCGATCACACGCGCGTTCCTGGCGGCAGCTCTGGTGGCTCGGCCGCTGCCGTCGCCGCCGGCGTGGTACGAGTGGCGTTGGGCTCGGAAACGGGTGGGTCGGTACGGCAGCCTGCGGCCTTCTGTGGTATCGTCGGCATCAAGCCCACATACGGTCGCGTCAGCCGGTACGGGTTGGTCGCCTATGCCTCCTCGCTCGACAACGTCGGCGTGTTGGGGGCCACGGTCGCCGATGCGGCGGCGGTGTTGCAGGTGATTGCCGGTCATGACCCGTACGATTCCACCAGCGCCGACGTCCCGGTTCCGGACTTGGTTCCGGCGCCGAATTCTACCGACAAGCCCCTCGCTGGTTTGGTGGTGGGGAAGCCGCGCGAGTACTTCCCGGACTCGCTCGACCCGCGTATCGCGGCCCACTGTGAGCGGGCCTTGCAACAGCTTGAACGCCTCGGCGCTGAAGTGCGCGAGGTGTCGCTGCCGAGCACCGCGCTCGCGATTCCCGTGTACTACGTGATCGCGCCAGCCGAAGCCTCGAGCAATCTCGCGCGCTACGATGGGGTGAGATACGGAGTGCGACAGGTCGCTGGCGATCTGCCACAGATGTACGAACGGACGCGCTCGAGCGGCTTCGGTGACGAAGTCACGCGACGCATTCTGCTGGGCACGTACGTGTTGAGTGCCGGCTACTATGACGCGTACTACAAGCGGGCACAGGCTGTTCGTTCGCTCATCGCGCAGGAGTTCGCGGATGTGTTCAGCAGCGGTGTACATCTCCTGTTCACTCCTACCGCCCCCACCCCGGCGTTTCGCCTCGGTGAAGTCTCCGAGCCGTACGAGATGTATCTCAGCGATATCTTTACGGTGACCGCGAATCTCGCCGGCATTCCCGCCATGTCGCAGCCCATCGGGCGTGTCGACGGCATGCCGGTGGGTGGGCAGTTCATGGCGGCAGCGTTTGACGAACCCACGATGCTGCGCGCCGCCGCGGCGCTCGAGCACGCGCTGTCGTTGGAGGACAACACGTGAGCCGTACCTCTGCGCCACTCGACTGGGAGCTCGTCATCGGGCTCGAAGTGCATTGCCAACTCCGCACCCGCAGCAAGATCTTCTGTGGCTGCAGCTGTGCCTTCGGCTCGGCGCCCAATGCCAATACCTGTCCCGTCTGTCTCGGCCTGCCGGGCGCGTTGCCAGTGCTCAACGCGCACGCCGTGACCTTGGCTACGCGCGCCTCGCTGGCGCTGGGATGCACGGTACACGACACGTCGGTCTTCGCACGAAAGAACTATTTCTATCCCGATCTGCCCAAGGGCTATCAGATTTCGCAATTCGATCGCCCGCTCGCGACCAATGGTGCCGTGGTGGTGGGGATCAACCCTGATGGCGGCCCCCGCGTCATCCGGGTGCATCGGGTGCACATGGAAGAAGATGCGGGCAAGTCGGTGCACGATCGATTCGCCGATGCGTCGGCGATCGACCTCAATCGTGCCGGAACACCGTTGGTCGAGATCGTCTCCGAGCCCGATATCCGCAGCGCCGCCGATGCCGTGAGCTACGCGCGCCGCCTCAAGCAGATCCTCGAATACGCCGAAGTCTCCGACGCGAACATGGAGGAGGGTTCGCTGCGCGTCGACGTGAACATCTCCGTGCGTCGGTTCGGCGACGATACCCTCGGCACCAAAACGGAGATCAAGAACCTCAATTCGTTCTCGGCCATCGAACGTGCGGTCGAGATCGAACTCACGAGACAGTGTGAAGTTCTCGAGAGCGGTGGTCGTATCGAACAGCAGACCATGCTCTATGACGACAAACGCAATCAGGTGCGGCCGGCGCGCAGCAAGGAAGGCAGTCACGATTACCGCTACTTCCCCGATCCCGATCTGCCACCGCTTCGATTGTCCGCCACCTTCATCGCGGAGCAGCAGGCCGCGTTGCCCGAGCTGCCGCCCGCACGACGGCAGCGTTTCGCCACGCAGTATCAGCTCAGCGACGTGGATATCGAACAGCTCGTGGCGACGCGAGAATTGGCCGAGACGTTCGAAGCCGTCGCGTCGGCATCGGGAGACGCTAAGCGTGCCGCCAACTGGATGCTCGGCACTGTTCTCGCGTCGGTCAACGCGTCAGGGACGGCGCTGTCCGCTCATCCAGTCTCGCCCGAACGCCTCGGGGCGCTCATCAGACTCGAAGCTGCGGGCGACCTCTCCAACACGGCCGCGCGGCAGCTGTTCGGCATGCTGGAGCAACACGACGGAGATCCGCTGGAGATGGCGCGCGAAGCCGGTCTGCTTCAGGTGCGCGACGACGATGCGCTCGTGCGATGGATCGATGAAGTGTTCGCCGAAAACCCCGCGGAGGTCGCACGATTCGTCACTGGCGAGAGGAAGCTTCAGGGGGTGCTCGTGGGCCTGGTGATGAAGAAGTCCAAAGGCGCTGCCGACCCCAAGAAGGTCAATCAGCTGCTGGGCGCTCGCGCGGGCTGAAGAGCGCGGTGGGCAGCTCCGCCGCGTGGCGTAGCACGCTGCTCGGCATACCGAACATGCGATCGGCTTCCAACGCCGCGCGCATGTCGCCGCCCTGACGCCGCGCCAGCCGTCGCACCTGCTTGGCCTCACGAAGGGGGGTCTCGCCGGATGGATCAAAGCTGAAGGGCTCGCTGTGATCCCACCGGTTGAGAAAGTCGACCACGTAGTCGAAGGAGCGCGACAGGTACCGGCCCACATCAGCGTCGCTGAGATCCCACCGGCTGTTCTCCGACACCAGCTGAAAGATGCGCTGCCACGATTCCGTATCGGTCACGTACACCATGCCACGGAAAATCCGGCGATTGGTCGGCGTGCCGAACAGCGTGGGACTCAGAATGCGATCGAGATGCTGGTCGGCGCGCGAGTGATCGAGCGACAGGAGCTCGCGTGCGCGGCGCGGCCACACCTCGCCGATGTGCGTGTCGATGCGGCTCTCCCAATAGCTGTGGCCAAGCGCCGCCGTGCTCGACGTGACCGCCAGCTGACGCGGCACGAAGAAGTTGTGCGCGACGACGTCGGCAGCGAGGTGGGAGAGATATCCGAGCGCGAATGCGCGGAGCGCGGGCGGCTCGGCATCACTGTGAATCTCGAGCCCCACGTGCCACGCATGACAGTGTCGTCCCACCGCCGCGTACTTCTTCGCGATGCTGGTATCGGCGGCAATAGACCCGTACAGGAAATCGGCCGGGTAGGTCGCGAGCAACTCGGCCACGGCCGACGGCACCAGATGCAGATGCCGGAGTACCGCATCTCCGAGGTACACGTGGGTGCCAGGGGTCCACGCCCACAGCTCCGAGGGCAGCAGCACTACCCCGATGACGGCAGCCAGCAGGCAGTAGAGCCAGGGCAGCCGGGGGCCGTCAGTCACGGCGCTTCCGGCGACCGGACGGTACGCGCGACAGCAGCTCGTCCGCGCCAAGTCGCACGCCGCGGATGGCAGACACGGCCGTAATCGCCGTCTCCTCGAGTTCGTCCTGAATGACATCGAGTACGGCGTTCACTTCGTCCACGCGCTGGGCGGTTACTTCCGCAGCATCGAGAATGGTGTCGCCGATCATGCCCGCCGCGTTGCTCATCGTATCCACATTGCGCCGGACACTCGCCACCATCTCACGAGCGTCTCCGACCATCGCGTTCGCATTGGCCAGCATGGGACGCGTGTCGTTTGTCAGTCGCTCAAGTGTCGCGTTGAGTTTCTTCACCCCTTCGCGCAATCCGGCCAGCAGCAGGATGAACGCCACGAGGGCACCCACGGCGAGCAGTAAGACGACAATTTGCAGAATGCCGCTGGTCCACTCGAGAATGCCGCGGTCGGGAATCGTGCGGGCAATGATCGTGTCGGGCAGGGTTACCGCCTGCACCAGGGACCACGACAGGAGCCGGGGGAGTGCGCTCAGGAGGGCCATACCGTGATCTAAGGGTTGCCGAGGCTCGTGTCCATGGCGCCGCCTGACTAAGCTTGAATCTCACGGTTTTACCAATCCCGCGCCTCGCCCTATCCATGTCTGCGGTCCAATACATCGTCGAAGGTGGTCAACGTCTCCAGGGGAGCATTCGTCCTGCGGGCAATAAGAATGCCGCCCTACCCATCGTGGCCGCCTCGCTGATCACGGACCAGCCTGTACAGTTGCACAACGTCCCGCGCATCCGCGATATCGAAACGCTGGTGGAGCTCCTGCGGACGACAGGTGCAGAGTGCGAGTGGAACGGGGAGAATTCGCTGCGGATTCACGCGCGCGAGGTGCGGGCCGCCGACCTCGATCCCGCCATGTGCGTGCGCATCCGCGCATCGATCCTCTTGGCCGCGCCGCTCTTGGCACGCTGTGGTACCGTGACGCTCTCCCCCCCGGGTGGTGACGTTATCGGACGCCGTCGTCTCGATACCCACTTCCATGTGCTGCAGGCGCTGGGCGCCACGTACGAGCTGGGGGCACGATTCCGCTTCGACACCAAGGGCCTCGTCGGCGCCGATGTCTTTCTCGACGAGCCCAGCGTCACCGCCACCGAAAACGCGCTCGTGGCGGCCGTCGCGGCCAAGGGACGCACCATCCTGCGCAACGCGGCCAGTGAGCCGCACGTGCAGGACCTTGCACGCTTTCTCGTCGCGCTCGGTGCCCGCATCGACGGCATTGGCTCGAATGTGTACACGATCGAAGGCGGCTTGCCACTCGGCGGGACCACGCATGAGATCGGCCCGGACCATATTGAAGTCGGCTCATTCATCGGCCTTGCCGCCGTCACCCGCTCCACGTTGCGCATCGAACGCGCCGGTGTCGAGCATCTCCGCAGCACGTTGCTCGGCTTCGAAAAGCTGGGTATCTCGTGCACGGTCGACGGCGACGACCTGATCGTCCCGGCCGACCAGTCGCGTCGAATGCAGAACGACCTCGGCGGGCACGTCGCCAAGCTCGAAGACCAGCCATGGCCGGCGTTCCCGGCCGATACCATGTCGATCGCCATCGTCGCGGCTACCCAGTGTGACGGGATGATTCTCTTCCACGAAAAGATGTTCGAGTCGCGTCTGTACTTCACCGACAAACTCGTCGGCATGGGCGCGCGCATCGTGCTCTGCGATCCGCATCGCGCGATTGTTTCCGGGCCCACGCAGTTGCGCGGCGGGACGGTCGAGTCGCCGGACATTCGTGCGGGCATGGCCATGCTGCTCGCGGCGCTCTGTGCCGACGGCACGAGCGTGATCAACAATGCGCAGCAGATCGAGCGCGGGTACGAGCGCATCGAGCAACGGCTCGGTGCGCTTGGCGCGTCCATAAAGCGCGTCACGCTCAGCGCGCAGTAAGCGGTTGACCGTGTTTTCGACGCTGCAGGACGCCGAGGACGTGCCTGGGGTGCCCGCAGGGATCCGCGGCTGGACCACGACGCGCGGTAACGGCAGTTTCGGATTGGGGAGCACCGAGCCGGTGGGCGAGGTCATGGGCCGCTGGTCGGCGTTGCAGGCCGACCTCGCGACCCTCGGAGTTACGCGATTGGCCACCGCGCACCAGGTCCACGGGGCTGCCGTGGCCGTGCACGATGCCGGCTGGACCGGATGGCTGCGCGCGCCGGGGATCGACGGGCATGTCACCACCACGCGGGGGACGGCGCTCGCGGTCACTGTCGCCGACTGCACCCCGGTGCTGGTGTGGCATCCGCGCGGCGCGGTGGCGGCGCTACACGCTGGCTGGCGGGGAACGGCGGCGGGCATTCTGGACCGCGGTCTTGATCTGTTCGAGGCCATGGGGTTCGCATCTCGCGAATGTGGGGTCTTCTTAGGGCCGGCTATCTGCGGCACCTGTTACGAGGTCGGTCCCGAAGTGCTGACCGCGGTGACGGGCACCCCTGCGGCAGGAAAAGGGTATCTCGATGTGCGGGCGGTGCTGGAGCAGCAGGCCAGAGCGCGCGGTGTCGGGACGGTCACCATCGACCGCGGCTGTGCGCGCTGTCATCAGGACCGGTATTTCTCGCACCGGGGCGGCGATGTTGGCCGGATGTTGGGGCTCGTAGCCCTCCTGTAATCGTGCCAGGACCGTCCGAGTTGTCCGGAGAACGACCAGTCATCTTGACCCCGTCCCCTCCCGACCATAGCTTGCAAGACTGAGAAGTAACCTCTTCGTGACCTCGCCCGCCTCGCGCGGGTGGAAGAAGTGTGGGGATGGCCCCCACACTTTTTTGTTCTCTTGGGGTTACGTGGCGTTCATCTGCCAGCCGTGTCTGCGGGCATGGTCTGGTGGCGTTCTGGAAGTCGTTCGGGAGGTCGGCAGATGGGCGAGTCCATCGAACCCATTGTGGCACGGGAACTTGACACCCTGGGCTTCGATCTGGTCGAGCTGCGTCGGGGGGGCTCCAAGGCCCGCCCAGTGCTGGAGATCCGGATCGATCGCCGGGACGAAGAGAAGGTGACGGTCGACGATTGCGCACGCGCCTCCCGGGCGCTGGAAGCCCGGTTGGAGGCGGATGCGTTGGTCGCCGAGCAGTATGTGTTGGAGGTGTCCTCGCCTGGCGCGGACCGGCCGCTGCGACACGCGGCCGATTGGCGCCGTTTTGTTGGGCGCCGGGCGACGGTCACCTGTGCATTGTTGGCAGGCGGAAAACAGGAAGTCGAGATTCTCGCCCTGGATGGCGAGGCAGGCGCTGAGGTCGCGTTGGTGCGGGATCCCAAGGGGCGGGAAGTGCAGGTGCCGCTCCGTGAGGTCACGCAAGCGCGACTGGCGTTTCACTGGAAACGATAGGGGAGACGGATGGCCGGATCGGCGGAAATTCTCACAGCACTACGTGAGCTGTCGAATCTGAAGCAGATCACGCGCGAGGAGCTGCACGGGCTTCTCCAGGACGGCATTCTTGCCGCCCTGGCGAAGAAGCACGGGGCCAACGTCCAGGCGGAAATCGAAATCGATGAAGTCAAGGGCGCCATTCGCATCGTGCTGCTGAAGACGGTCGTGAATGAAGTCACTGACGAATCGCGTGAAGTCACGCTCGAAGAAGCGCGCTTCATGGATCCGGAATTCCAGGCGGGTGACGTCATGGAAATCCCGGTCGACTTCATGGAATTCGGACGCACGGCCGTTCAGGCAGCCAAGCAGCGGATCATTCAGCGCGTCCGCGAAGGCGAGCGCACACGCATCCGCGACGAGTTCGCCGGACGCGTGGGCGACTTGCTGTCGGGCGAGGTGCAGCAGATCGAACGCGGCAAGCTCGTGGTCATGCTCAACAAATTCCGTGAGGCGGAAGCCATCATTCCGTATCGCGAACAAAATCACCGCGAGCACTACCATCAGGGCGAACCCGTGCGCGCGGTCCTCAAGCGCGTCGAAGATACGCCCAAGGGCCCGCGCCTCATTCTGAGCCGTGCCGATGCGCTCTTCGTGCAGGCGCTCTTCAAGCTCGAAGTGCCGGAAATCCAACAGGGCATCGTGGAGATCAAGGCCGCCGCGCGTGAAGTGGGCAGCCGCACCAAAATCGCTGTCACGTCTCGCGATGACGCCGTCGATCCGGTGGGCGCGTGCGTCGGCCTCAAGGGCGCACGCGTGCAGGCCGTCGTCAACGAGCTGGGCGGCGAACGCATCGACATCGTGCCGTGGTCGCCCGATCCGGAACGCTTCGCCAAGCTGGCGCTGGCGCCCGCGCGCGTGGCGCGCGTCTTCAGCGATGCTGTCTCGCGGACCATTCAGGCGGTCGTCGACGAAGATCAGCTCTCGCTGGCCATCGGTCGCAACGGACAAAACGTCCGTCTCGCGTCCGAGCTGACGGGATGGAAGATCGACCTGTACTCGAGCCGTGAGTGGCTGGAGAAGGGCGGCGACAATCCGCTATTCGCCCCGCTCCCCGAGGACGAAGTCGAAGCCGACATTCCGCTCACCGAAATCGAAGGACTCGAAACGGCGACGGTCGCGGTGCTGTCCGAAGCCGGATACAACACGCTCAACGATATCCTCGATCTCGATCGCGATGACCTGCTGCGCTTGCCGGGCATCGCGCCCGAGGAAGCCGACCGCATCATGTCGATCATCGATGAGCTGACGACCGAGGATGACGAAGGTGGTCGCAGCGCGTGAGTGACGGCGACAGCGTGCCGCCGGCCCTCCATGACGTCACGCGCCGCAAGGTGCTGGGACTCGTCGGGCTCGGCGCGCGAGGTCGACTGGTGGTGATTGGCGTCGAGCAGGTGAAGATCGCGGCGCAGAAGGGCAATTTGCAGATGGTGATCGTGGCGCAGGATGTCTCGCGCCACTCACTCGATAAAGTCGTGCCGGTCCTTCGGGCTCGGCGCGTCGAGATGGTGGAGTGGCCTAGTGCGGCCGAGTTGGGCGGCGCTGTGGGGCGGGATACCACGGCGGCGATCGGGATCGTAGATCAGGCGCTGGCGCGGGGTATCCGTGGCGCCGTGGCCGGGGCAGCCCCGGCAGGCGACGCGACGCGCGTTTCGCGGTAGGAGGATGGGTTGAGCAAGCTTCGTGTGCATGACATGGCAGGTGAGTTCGGCATCTCGGCTGACGAGGTGATCGCGCTGCTGCGCCAGATGGATGTGCCGGTTCGCAGCCATTTGTCGCTGCTGACCGACGATCAGGTGTCCCGTATTCGCGCCCGCTGGGAGCGCGAAAAACGCGTGCGCGCTGAAAAGGCACAGCCGGCGCCGGCCGCTGCGCCGCGCCGCCGTCGCACCACGGCCGCCGATACGCCGGCCGCTCCCGAGGCCGAAACGGCCGCGCCTGCGCCGGCCGTACGCCGTCGCCGCGCGGCTGAGGCCGGTGAGCATCACGAACACGATGGCGAGGCCCCCGGCGCAGAGTCCGCGCCCGTCAGCACGCCGGAACCCGTCGCCGCGCCGATCACGGCGGCCGCACCGGCTCCGGCACCTGTCGCCGAAACGCCGCGTCCCGTCGCCGCGGTCGAGCCGGTGGCTACGCCAGTACCGGTGGCCGCCAAGCCCGCCGTTGTGGAAGCGGCCGCCACGACCACGATCCCCGACATCATCGCCGTTCCGAACGCTCCCGTCGCCGAGCCGGTCGCGGTCAAGGCCGCTCCCGCGCCGACGCCGGTTGTCGTGCCCGTGGCCGCGCCGGCGCCCGTGCAGACGCCTGCCGCCGCCCCGGAACCAGTAGCGGCGGCCGCCCCGATTTCGGCGGCGACGCCCGCGGCGCCCGCAGCGCCGGCGTCGGCCGCCCCCGCAGCGCCCCCGCCAACGGCCTCGCTCCCCGCCGACCGGCCGCGTCCGCGCCCCGTCGTGCCCGGTGCGCCGCGGCCGCGTCAGGGCGGGTCGCCGAACTTCGGGTCCGCGCGACCCATCGCGTCCGCGGCCCCCGGCGGCGGACTTTCGCAGGGACAGCGTCGTGATGATCGTCGCCCCACAGGCCCCGGCCAGCAGGGCGGCGGTCAGCAGGGTGGCGGTCATCAGGGTGGTGCACAGCAGGGGAATCCGCCGCAGGGCGGACTGCAAGGCATGTCACCAGCTGCTGGGCAGAGCCAGCAGCGGCGTGGCAAGAAGGGAAAACGCGGAGCGGTCGATCAGGAAGCCGTGTCGGCGAACATCACCAAGACGATGACCGCCATGCGCGGCGCGCCCACGCGCGGTCGCCCCGGTCGTCGCTTCGGCGCCGAAATGCGCGCCGAGGCCGAAGAGCAGCGTCAAATCGCGGCCGAAAAGGAACGCAAGACCGTTCGCGTCAACGAGTTCATCACGGTCTCCGAACTCGCCCAGATCCTCAGCATCTCGGCCACCCAGATCGTCGGCTTCGCCTTCAAGTCGCTCGGGTTGATGGTCACCATCAACCAACGCCTCGATTTCGACCAAATCGAACTCATCGCCGGCGAATTCGGTTTCCAGGCCGTCAAGGAAAGCGATTACGCCGCCGACGTCACCGACATGGGCGATGTCGATCTTCCCGAAGATCTGCGTCCCCGCTCGCCCGTCGTCACCATCATGGGTCACGTCGACCATGGTAAGACGTCGCTGCTCGACTACATCCGCAAGGCGAATGTGGTGGCCGGCGAAGCCGGTGGCATCACGCAGCACATCGGCGCGTATCACGTCGAAGTCGCCGGCAAGCGTCTCATCACGTTCCTCGACACCCCCGGTCACGAGGCGTTTACCGCCATGCGTGCCCGGGGTGCCCAGGTCACCGACATCGTCGTCATCGTCATCGCGGCCGACGACCAGGTCATGCCGCAAACGGTCGAAGCGATCTCGCACGCCAAGTCTGCCGGCGTGCCGATCATCATCGCGATCAACAAGGTCGACCTGCCCACGGCCAACATCGAAAAGGTCAAGCAGGATCTCCTCCAGCACGAAGTCGTGCTCGAAGACTTCGGCGGTACCGTGCTCCACTCGCTGATTTCGGCGAAGAAGGGCACCGGTGTCGCCGAGCTCCTCGACCAGATCCTGCTGCAGGCGGATATCCTCGAGCTCAAGGCCAATCCCAACCGTCGTGCCGTCGGCTCGGTGGTGGAAGCCCAGCTCGACCAGGGCAAGGGCCCCGTGGCGACCGTCCTCGTGCAGAACGGCACGCTGAAGGTCGGCGACGACTACATCTGCGGCATCTACTCCGGACGCGTGCGCGCCATGCTCGACGAGCGTGGCAAGCAGGTCAAGGAAGCTGGCCCCGCCATTCCTGTGCAGATCCTCGGCCTTACGGGCGTGCCCATGGCCGGCGATCAACTCCTCGTCGTCGACGATGCGACCGCCGCGCGCGAAATCGCGCAGCGTCGTGAACGGCTCGACCGTGAAGCCAAGAGCCGTCGCACCACGCGTGGGGTGGTGTCGCTCGAAGACTTCATGTCGCAAGCGGCCGCTGGCCAGAAGCGTCAGCTGCGCCTCGTCATCAAGGCCGACCAGGGCGGTCCGGCGGAAGCGCTCGCCGATGCGCTGCAGCAGCTGTCGAACAACGAAGTGCAGGTCGAGATCATCCACCGCGCGGTCGGTGCCATCGCCGAAAGCGACATTCTGCTCGCCAAGGCCGCCGGCGCGATCATCATCGGCTTCCACGTTCGTCCCGACAACAACGCGCGTCAGGCTGCCGAGCGCGAAGGCGTCGATATCAAGCTCTATCGCATCATCTACGAGGCCGTGGCCGATGTGAAGGCCGCCCTCGAAGGCATGCTGCGCCCCGAAGAACGCGAAGTGGTGTTCGGCGAAGCCGAAGTCCGCGAGACGTTCAAGGTCGCCCGCATCGGCACCATCGCCGGTACGATCGTCCGCTCAGGGATCATCAATCGCAAGGGGCACATCCGCGTCATTCGCGACGGCGTCGAGATCTACCACGGCGCCATCTCGTCGCTGCGCCGCTTCAAGGACGACGTCAACGAAGTCAAGGAAGGCTACGAATGCGGTATCGGCATCGAGAACTTCAACGATCTCAAGATCGGCGACGTGTTCGAGTGCTACCGCACCGAGGAAGTGGCGCGTACGCTCGATCAGGCCTCCAAGGCCTGAGGAGAAACTATGGGCGAAGCGCGACGGCCTGACCGCGTCGCCGAAGCCATTCGTGAAGAGGTCGCGACCTTCCTTGCAGAAGGCGCGAAGGACCCACGGATTCGCGCGTTCGTCACCGTCACCGCGGTAGACGTCACGCGCGACCTTCGGCACGCCACGGTCTTTGTCAGCCTCATGGGCGACGAAGCCGACAAGAAGAAAACCGTCGAGGGGTTGGCCAGCGTGGCCACCCACCTCCGGTCCAAGCTGGGCAAGTCGCTCAGGTTGCGGTCGGCACCGGAAATTCATTTCCGGGCCGACGAAAGCGTGGCGCGTGCCTCACGCATCGAGAGTCTGCTCGCGCAGATTCGCGACGAGCGCGAGCATCAGGAGCCCACGCCGACGGAAGACACGCCGGACGCATCCGGCGCGTCCGAAGACTGAACCGGCACACCAACGTGCAGGACACGCACGGTACGGCACCCGCTCTCACCGCGGGGCTGCTGTACGTGGACAAGCCGGCCGGCATGTCGTCGCACGACGTGGTCGGTGTCGTGCGGCGCGCCGCCCGCAGTAAGCGGGTTGGGCATGCCGGCACACTCGACCCCTTCGCGACCGGCTTGCTGGTCCTCGCGGTCGGGCCGTGTACGCGGCTGCTTCCGTACATCGTCGGCGAGCCCAAAATCTACGAAGCGGAAATTCGCTTCGGAAACGAAACCGACACCGACGACGCCACGGGCTCTCCCACACGTACCGCCGATCCACCGCCTTCCGAACTCCTCGCCCAACCCGACCACCCGCAGCGGTTGGCCGCTGAGGCGCTGCTGACTGGGCGCGTTGCGCAGGTGCCACCGAGCTATTCCGCCAAGCATGTGGACGGTCAGCGCGCCTATGACCTCGCACGGAAAGGCCGCGATGTGCAGCTCCCGCCCGTCGATATCCGTGTCGACCAGTGGCAGTGGCTCGCCGGCGACGGACAGCGTCTGCATACCCGCATCACCTGCGGCGGCGGTACCTACATCCGCGCGCTCGCTCGCGATCTCGGACGGGCGCTCGGGTCCGCGGCGCATTGCGCCACGCTGCGGCGAATCGCCAGTGGCCCCGCGCATGTCGAGCATGCCGTGCCGCTCAGTCTGTTGACTCCCGGCAGCATTGTCGAGGGGCAGGTTTTGCTGCAATCGCCGCTCATGTCACTCGGCGCTATCGCACGCGAGTCGCTGGACGACGACCAACTCGTCGACTTGCGACACGGTCGTGCCGTACGCGCCACACAGGACGGGCCACGTGCCGCGTTGTTGCGCGACGACATCGTGGTGGCGATTGCCGAGCGCGCGCCATCGGGGCGCTGGCAGCCACGGGTGGTGCTCGTCGGAGATGCGGCATGAGTGCCACCGAGCGCGCGATCGGGCTTCCGCTCCCCGACGGTGCCGTAATCACGGTCGGCACCTTTGACGGCGTCCATCGTGGCCATCACGATGTGCTCACCACGCTCGTCCGCCATGCGCGCGCGCGCGGCGTACCGAGTGTCGTGATCACCTTTGATCCACATCCGCTGGAAGTAGTGAACCCGGCCGTCGCGCCTCTGCTGCTCACCTTGCGTGATGAGAAGCTGGCGCTGTTCGCCGAAGCGGGAGTGTCGTACGTCGCCGTGCTTCCCTTTACCGCAACCTTGGCGGCCTTCGAAGCGGAGCGGTTTGTCGATGAAGTCCTGCTCGGGCGCTTCGCCATGCGCGAACTGCTGGTGGGCCACGACCACGGGTTCGGTCGGGGAAGAATGGGCGACATCGACGTGCTCCGGACGCTCGGGCAGTCGCGCGACTTCCAGGTGGTCGTGCTGCCGCCGGTGCATACCGCCGACGGAAGCGCCATCAGCTCCACGGCCATCCGTCAGGCGCTGGCCGCGGGCGAGCTTGAGCGCGCCGCGCTGGGGCTAGGGCGCCCCTATAGCATTTCGGGAGAGGTCGTTCGCGGGGATCAGCGGGGGCGAACCATCGGGTACCCCACGCTCAACCTCGCGCCGCTCTCGGAGCGAAAGCTGCTTCCCCCCGACGGTGTCTATGCCGTCCGGGTGCAGCTCCCCGAGGGCGCCTACGGCGGCATGTTGAACCTCGGCCCCCGGCCGACGGTAGGAGATCTCGTGCGCCGGATCGAGACGCATGTCTTCGATGCGGGCGCCGACTGGTACGGTGCCCGTATCCGCCTGGACTTCGTGGCGCGCCTGCGCGGGACTCGCCCATTCGCTGGGCTCGACGCCCTGAAATCACAGTTGGCCGAAGATGAGCGTCAGGCTCGGGCGCTACTGGCTACCGCAGAGCCGACAGCGGCTCTAAGTTAAGAGGCTTGGCGCACTTCGCGCCGTTTCTCGCGCCTTCCCCGGGCGCGCTGGCATTCCCTTTGGCCACCGGCATCGATGGCGAACTTGAAGTACCGCGTCCTGCTTATCGTAGGACTCTTCGCGGCCTCAGCATGGGCCCTCTTTCCGCGCACCGTTGTCGAACGGGTGAAGCGCGATGGCGTGTTCGTGTATGACACCGTGCGTCGCGTGCCGCTCAAGCGCGGCCTCGACCTGCAGGGCGGCATGCACCTGACACTCGAAGTCGACGAGTCGAAGCAGGCGGTAGCCAACAAGTCCGAAGCACTCGATCGTGCGTTGAAAGTTGTGCGTCAGCGTATTGACGAATTCGGCGTGTCCGAGCCCGTCGTGCAAAAGGTCGGCGATGATCGTATCATCGTCGAATTACCCGGCATCGACGACGCCGAACGTGCACAGTCTGTTGTGCAGAAGTCCGCGTTCCTCGAGTTCCAGATCACCGACGAAAGCAGCGCTCTCGAAAAGGTCACGCCGCGCTTCGACGAAATCGCCCGCGCGGCAGGCATTGCCGTCGGCAACGAGAAGGCCGCCGGCGCCGATTCGGCCAAGCCAACCACGGTCACCTCGCTGCTCACGCAGAAGGCCGACAGCGCGAAGGACACGACGGCCGCCGCCGGCGTGACCGCGAGCGACACGTCGGCCAAGACGCCGGCCCCCGTGGCAGGCGGCCTGTTCGCGACCAACGTGCAGCCCGGCCAGATTCCGGGGCAGTACATCATCCCGGAAACGGCGTTCCCCGCCATTGAGCGTGCGCTGCAGTTGCCCGCCATCCAGGCCGCGATGCCCCCCGGCAAAGTCATGCGGTGGGGCGTCGACTCGCTCGGCTCCGGCACGCAGCGCTTCCGGGCACTGTACGTGCTCGATGCGCGCCCCATCATCACGGGCGAAGTGCTTACCGATGCGCGTCCGAGCACCGATCCGGTCGAAGGCAACGTGGTGCAGTTCACCCTCAACAACGAGGGCGCCCGGCGCTTCAAGGTGGAAACGGGCAAGCACGTGAAGGACAACATGGCCATCGTGCTCGACCAGCGCGTGATCACCGCCCCGACATTGCAAAGCGCCATCGGGCGCAACGGTCAGATCACCTTGGGAGGCGGGACGTTGCAGGCGGCGCAGGATCTCGCGCTCGTCCTGCGCGCTGGCGCGCTTCCCGTACCGCTCAAGGTCGCCGAAGTGCGACAGATCGGTGCCAGCCTCGGCAACGACTCCATCAACAAGGGCATCCTCGCCCTCGGTGCGGCGTTTGCGCTGGTCCTCATCATTCTGGTGGGCTACTACAAGTTCTCCGGCGCACTCGCGGTCGGCGCATTGGTGCTCTATCTCGTCTACACGCTCGCCATGCTAGCCGGCTTCAATGCCGTGCTCACGCTCCCCGGCCTCGCCGGTTTCGTTCTCTCCATCGGTATCGCCGTCGACGCCAACGTGCTGATCTTCGAGCGAATCCGTGAAGAAATCGATCAGGGGAAGTCCACGCGTCTCGCCATCGACGAGGGCTTCCGGCACGCGCTCAGCGCGATCGTCGATACGTCGGTTGCCACGATTCTCTCCGGTATGGTGCTGTACCAATACGGCACGGGCCCGGTGCGCGGCTTTGCCGTCACGCTGGTCGCCGGCCTCGTCGCCTCGCTGTTCACGGCCATCTTCGTGAGCAAGACCTTCTTCATGATCTGGCTCGACCGCGCTCGCGGTACCCAGTCGCTGAGCATCTGAGGCCGCTATGCTGCGTATCTTTCACAACACTTCGTACGGCTTCATCAAGCATTGGAAGCTGGCCGCCATTCTCACCGCCGCCTTCATCGGCGCCGGCTTGGTCACCTTCGCCATCACCGGCGGCGTGAATTACAGTATCGAGTTCACCGGCGGTACGCTCATGCAGGTGCAGTTCAAGCAGGCGCCGGATGTGGCCGTCGTGCGTAGCTCGCTCGACAAGGCGGGCATCACCGGCAGCGAAATCCAGCAATACGGTGGACCGCTGGAATACACCATCCGCGCGCGTGACGAAAAGCAGGTCGAGGCCCAGGCGGCCGGTGCCGAAGGGGTTTCCAAACAGATCCAGACGGCGCTCGACCAGCAGTTCGGAAAGGGCAACGTGAGTATCGTGCGTACCGAAGCCGTCGGGCCCAAGGTCGGCAGTGAATTGCGCTCTGGCGCAGCAACGGCCATGCTCATTGCCTCGCTCTTCACCCTCGTATACCTCGCCATTCGCTTCGATTGGCGTTTCGGCACCGCGGCGGTACTGGCCACGGCACACGACATTCTCGTGACGTTCGCCTTCATCAAGCTGTTCCACATCGAGGTCTCGCTCACCGTGGTCGCGGCCATCCTGACATTGCTCGGGTATTCGGCCAACGACACGATCATCATTTTCGATCGCGTGCGCGAAAACCTGCGCAAACCGCACAAGGGGCTCACGCTCTCGACGCTGCTGGACAAGTCGATCAACGAGACCCTGCCGCGTTCGATCATGACGCACGCCACCACGCTCGCGGCGACGCTGGCGTTGCTCGCGTTGGCGGGCGAAGTCATTCGTCCATTCGCGTTGGTGATGGCGTTCGGCGTGTTCATCGCCACCTTCTCGTCCATCTACGTCGCCGGCCCGATCCTCCTCTGGATCGAGTCCAAGTATCCGCGTACTGACGATGGCGCGACCGCGATGGCGGCGCGTGCCGGCAACGCGGCGGCCGCCTCCACCAAAGGTGGGCGCGGCGCGGAACGCCTCGCGGCTCGCTGAACGACGCCGTGAGCGCAGGAGTACCGCCAGTGGACGTGATGTCGTATGCCGACAGCCACGTCCACTTGGCCAGCGAGGCGTTCACTGACGATGTGGACGCCACGATCGATCGGGCCCGCGCTGCAGGAGCGCGGGCCCTCGTCTGTATTGGTGAGTCACCGGCCGCCGCGCTCCGGGCACGCGGCATCGCCGCCAGGCATCCCGGCCTCGTCTACCACACCTGCGGGGTGCACCCGCACGATGCCGCCGAGTGGAGCGCCCCCCGGGATGCCGAGGCGGTGCGTGAAGCGGTCGCGCTCGGCGCTGTTGCCGTCGGCGAATGCGGGCTCGATTATCACTACGATCATGCGCCGCGGGACGTGCAACGGCGAACACTGCAGGCGCAGCTGGATCTGGCAGCCGAGCTCGATCGGCCCATCGTGCTGCACACGCGCGAAGCCGAAGCGGACACGCGCGACATGCTGCACAGTGCCGCGTCCGCCGGTATCCGCGGCGTACTGCACTGCTTTACCGGTTCGGCGGCGTTGGCGGAGGCCGGACTGGCCGCAGGGTGGTATGTCTCGTTCAGCGGAATCATCACCTTCCGTAACTGGACCGACCTCGACCTCCTGAAGCTCGTTCCCGACGATCGCTTGCTGGTCGAATCGGACGCGCCGTACTTGGCGCCGGTCCCGAACCGCGGCAAGCGAAATGAATCGTCGTGGGTGCCACATACGATCCGGCGCTTGGCGGACGTGCGCGGCACGTCGCCCAATCAGTTGGCCGCGCTCACATTGCAAAACACACGCACTTTCTTTTCGTTGCCTGACGCCTGAAGGCGCTCACGCTGCCCTCACTCCCGCACGTCGACCGAGCGAACCATGAGCATCGAAACACTGCACACCGATCACGCACCCAAAGCCATCGGCCCGTACGCGCAGGCCGTCAAAGCCAACGGTTTTCTGTTCACGGCCGGCCAGATTCCACTCCATCCGGTTTCGATGGAAATCGTCGAGGGTGATGTCGCGGCGCAGACCGAGCAGGTCCTCGCCAACCTGCAAGCCGTACTCACGGAAGCGGGTGTAACCTGGAACGACGTGGTGAAGACGACCTGTTTCTTGCGCACCATGGACGACTTCGCCGCCTTCAACGGCGTGTATTCGCGGGTGCTAGGCGATGCGCGGCCGGCGCGCTCCACCGTCGCGGTCGCAGGACTGCCCAGAAACGTGAGCGTCGAAGTCGAACTCGTCGCGGCTCTTCCCACACGTTGAGGAGTATCATCGGCATGACCGCTCGTGCGTGGACTCTCACCATCGGAACGTTGCTTGGCCTCGCGGTCGCCTCGGGCGATGTCGTGGCGCAATCCAGCGACTCCACGCGCGCGCGCGTCCCAGCCGATACGACTCGTGCCGCGGCACCGAAGGCTGTCGCGCGAAATCAGGCGGCCGTGTTCGGCCGCTATACGCCGCCCATCACGCCGCGGCGCGCATTCCTGTACTCGGCCCTGTTGCCGGGGCTCGGGCAATCTCGACTCGACCGTGGGTCGTCTGGCGCGCTCTTCGCAGCCGTCGAGCTGGCCGCGCTCGTAATGGTGCGGAGAAGTAGCGCGGATCTAAGGGAAGCGCGGCGATATCGTGCCGACACATTGCCGCGCAACTTCACGGTCACTGGCGACACGCTCTTCCGGTCCGGCATTCTGCTCGGTCGGTACAATCAGGATCTCATTCGCACCCGCCGATTGCACGTCGAAGATTGGCTCGCCGTCATCGCGTTCACCCATCTGTTTGCCGGCGCCGATGCGTTTGTCGCCGCGCAGCTGTGGGACGTTCCGCTCAAACTCTCGGCCGTCCCGTCGCGCGGCGGCGCACTGTTCGTGGCGAGTCTGGCGTTCTGACGGGCGCATTCCGCAATGGGAGCGAATGAATCGGTGGCCGCCATCGGCGTGTTCGATTCGGGGCTCGGTGGACTGACGGTTGCGCGGGCCCTCATGCAGCGGTTGCCCGCCGAGTCGCTCATTTATGTCGGCGACTCCGCTCGGGTGCCGTATGGACCGAAAAGCCCCGATACCGTACGGCGCTACGCGCTGCAAATCGGTCAGTGGCTCCTCGACCAGCAGGTCAAGTGTATTGTCGTCGCCTGCAACACGGCAACGGCGCACGCACTGCCGCTGCTGCAGGCCGAGCTACCCGTGCCGGTAATCGGAGTCATCCAGCCGGGCGCGCGCGCGGCGGTGCGCGCCACCACCAACGGACCGATCGGCGTCATTGGCACGGCGGGCACTGTCGCATCGGGCGCGTATACGCAAGCCATTCACGACGTCGCGAACCGGCCACTCGACGTGCATGCGGTGGCGTGTCCGCTCTTCGTCCCCTTGGTCGAAGAGGGCTGGACGGAACACCCTGCGACACGGCTCATCGCGCACCAGTATCTCCAGCCACTCCGACAGCTGCAGGTCGACGCCGTGGTACTCGGGTGTACGCACTATCCGCTCCTGCGCGACGTCATTGCTGCGGAAATGGGCGACGGCGTCACTCTTATAGACAGCGCCGCCGAGACCGCCGTTGAAGTCGCCACGGTACTGACCGCGACCAACCGGCTTGCCGCGCCGGAGACGGTTCCGTCGCACCGCTTTGTCGCCTCCGATGCACCGAAGCACTTCCTCGAACTAGGGAGTCGCTTTCTGGGACAGTCGCTCGGCAACGTCGAGCACCACGTGTTCACCTGACGGGCGCCATTCCCGGCGCGTGATCCGCTCGTCGTCGATCACGAGATACTGATGGTCGAGATACCATGCGCCCGCGTTGCCGTAGACACCGCGGCCTGCCCGCACCAGTGTAGGCACATGGGAATGCCCGTGCAGGACGAGCTGCGGCCCGTCAAGCACAGTGAGCGCCGCCGTAGCCACCGCCAGGAGTCCCGCACCACCATCTCGCGCACGCCCCTTGCGGCTCGTCTTCGAGCTGCGCATCGCGATACGCGTCGCCAGCGTGGGATGCAGTGCGCCGAACGCCCGAATTGCCCACGGATGACGGAGCACGGCTCGTAATCGCCGATACGGTGCATCCTCGACTTCGCGGAGCCCGTCTCCGTGCGCCAGCATCGCATCCCAGGCGCCAATACGACCGAGCCAAGGGTCAAGGGTGTAAACGGCCCCGGTTTCCTTCTGGAGGGCATCTCCACCCCAGCAATCGTGATTGCCGCCGATCCACAGAACAGTAATCCCAGCGTCGTGCAAGTCGGCGAGTGCCGACAGGACGCGAAATCCGGTTCGTGGCATGGTCGACTCCCAGGCAAACCAGAAATCGAACAGGTCGCCCATGATGACAACCGACCGCGCCCGCGACGGCACGTCGCGGAGGAGGCGGAGCAGGGCCTGTTCGGATTCAGGGCTGGCAACGCCGAGATGTACGTCGCCAATAACATGGCAGGGAGTTGGAAGCACACTGGCAGTCTAACGCGCCACACGCGGCTCGACAAACGGTGCGCGGTGGGTGCGCCGTGAGGCGCTTGGGGGCAAATTCCCCACATGGCTTTTGAAACCGTATCCGAATTGCGCGTGCGCTACGCCGAGACCGATCAAATGGGGGTCGTGTACCACGCGAACTATCTCGTCTGGTGTGAGATCGGCCGCACCGACTTCATCCGTCGCGCCGGGAAATCGTATGCAGACTTGGAGCGCGAGGGCGTGCTGCTCGCCGTATCCGATGCAGCATTGCGCTTCCACGCGTCAGCGCGCTACGACGATCCCATTCGCGTGTGCACCGCACTCACGCACGTTGGCTCGCGCGGGATGACCTTTGGTTATCGGATCCAGCGCGCAGATACCCACGTGGTCCTCGTCTCCGCGACCACATCGCTGGTGTGCATCAATCGCGACGGACGGCTCACGACGTTGCCGCGCGACGTGCGCTCCTGGCTCGAGCGTGCCATGCTTGGCGGCGCAAACGATGTCGATGGTGCGTGAGTGTCACCTGCAAACGGCTCCGTAACCTGATGCCACAGCGCGTCCGACTTTTTTCGACCCTCGTAACGGTCCTTCTCCTGTGCGCGTGTGCACGGAGTGGCGGCGGCGGAAGCACCGCACCAACGCCGACGGCCCGTCCCGTCAGCGCCGACGCGCAACTGCTGGAGATGGTCGATCAACGACGTCCTGACACACTCCTCGTCGACAAGCTCCTCAGCGATCCCGATCCCGTGCGACGCGCACGCACCGCGCTGGCAATTGGACAGACGCGGGTGCAACTGCGCTATCCGCAATTGCGCCAATTGCTGCTCGATGGCGATACCGCCATCGCGGCCAATGCCGCCTTTGCACTGGGTATTGCCCGGGACATTCAGGCCGTCGGAGCGCTCGGACGCGCCGTGGCGGGTGCGCCTGACGCGGTCGCCCGCGAAGCCGCGTGGGCCCTCGGCGAGATGGGCGAAATGGGACGCGGCTCCATTCTGCAGGGGTTGGGTGAAGGACTGTCGTCACCGGTCGCGCAGAGCCCGGTGGCATCGCGCGTGCCTGCGGTACGAGCAGCGCTCGTGCTCGCGACGGTGAAACTCCGGAACGCGCCAATCGGCGTCGTGACACCGTGGCTTCGCGACGCCTCGTCAGATGTGGTTCGCGCGGCCGCGTATGTGATCGCGCGGTTGCGCGCGCCCGCCGGTGTGCGAGCCATTATGGCAGTTCGCACACATGCGGATGAAGAGGTTCGGCAACACGTCGCCCGTGCGTTGGCGCGCAGTGCCGCCGGAGATTCACTCCGCGCGCCTGCGATAATGACACTGCGCGAATTGCTGCGTGATTCGAGCGAGCGGGTACGCGTGAACGCCGTACAAAGCGCTGCCTCGTATGGCGCCGCGCTCGCCGCGGAGGTGGAGACCATGCTCCGCGACCGCGCGCGAAACGTACGGGTTGCGACGGCCGAGGCCTATGCCGAAGTGGGCGCGCGTGATGTCGATCGTTGGCAACGCGCGTGGCAAATGGACACGCTCTTGGCGGTGCGGCGTCCACTCTTGCAGCACATCCGCGCGGCGGGGCTTTCGCTGTTCACCGATGCGGAACTGCAGTGGTCGCAAAGCCCGGACTGGCGTGTTCGGGTGGCGGCACTTGGCAACGGCGAGCGCGGCCGCGTCATCGACAGCGCGCTGGCAAAGCGTTTGGTCACGGATCCCGATGTCCGAGTTCGGCGCATGGCACGCGCACGGCTGGGCATTCGCGATTCGTCGAACGCGACGGCCGCCGTGCAGCCGGCCGCGCCTCGGTCCACAGCTCCCATTCCTCGGCGACTGCAGGACTACGAAGCACTCGTACACAAATACTGGGATGCCGCTGCGCCGGTACCACGCGCGTACATCGACACGGAGCAGGGAACCATTACGCTCGAGCTGTTCGGACGCGAGGCACCGTTGGTCGTGGAGGCCTTCTCTCGACTGGCGCAACTGGGAAAGTACCGGAACACGACGTTCCATCGCGTGGTACCCAACTTCGTCGTACAGGACGGAGACATCGCGAATGGGACCGGCGCACCGGAACCGCCGTTTTCGTTACGAGAGGCGTGGTCACGGCAACGTCACGGTCGCGGCTGCTTGGGCTTGGCCACTGCCGGGCCAGACACCGGTGGCAGCCAGTACTACATGTGCCACTCCACGCAACCGCACCTCGACGGCGGGTACACCGTGTTCGGTCGCGTGATCGATGGCTTCGATGTGATGGATCGTCTCGTTCAGGGAGATGTCATGCTGCAAGTTCGCGTACCGTGATGTTGCGTACCGCTCGTCTGTTCCGGCGGAGCCCCGCGTTCGCGTGTGGTATAGCGTGCGCCGCAGCAGTCGGCTGTGCTCCTGGCGCCCGCCCGCTCGTGGGCTCCCCGACGCGCGCCGTGCTGCCGCCTACCGCGATCTCGCCGACGCCCACGGTGCTGCGCTTTACCTGGAGCTACAAGGACGAGACGTTCGAATCGACCGGCGATGGAGCCGTGCGTCGCCTCGGCCCCGACCGCGCGCGGCTCGATTTCTTTCTTCGCAACGGGATGGCAGGTGGGTACGCCATTCTGGTCGGTGACAGCCTCACCGTGCCCGGCATCGACTTGGTCAAACGCATGCTGCCGCCGGTACCGCTGCTGTGGGCGTCGTTGGGACGCCTTGCGCTCCCGGCGACGCCGGACACCGTCGCCCGCATCGACGGAGATACGCTTCGCGCCGACTTGGGTGCCTTGCGAGGGCGGGATGCCGCTGGTGCCGACGGGCGGGCGTGGCGGGTGGCGTTCGCCGGAACCGCGCTCGCACGGGTAGAGCGGATCGAAGGGGGCAAAGTGATCGAGTGGATGTCGCGGACCGTCGCACAAGACTCCCCGCTTCGCTTGCAGTATGTTCATGAGCGCGGCAAGCGACGTCTCGCCATTGCTGTGACCGATACCACGATCGTCGAGGGATTCAATGACGCCATCTGGCGCCGTCCGTGAAGGCTTGAACCAAGACATTCTGACCGCGACGGGTCGAGGCGTGGGGCGGCGAGAACTGTTCCGCCACGCACGACGCATGGTTCCGCTGCTCGCGGTGGTCCTGTTGGGCGGCTGCTACGGATTCTCCGGCGGCGGCGGGCTGCCACGGACGCTCAAGACGGTCGCCATCCAGCCGTTCGACAATCAGACGGCGGCCCCCGAACTGCAGCGCGAAGTTTTCGAACGGCTGCGCGAAGCGATGCGTGACCGCTTGAATCTTCGTGAGGCCCCCGAAGCGCGCGCTGATCTGGTCGTGCGCGGCACCATCGTGAACTACGATGTCGATCTGCCACTCGGGGCGTCGGCCGATGGACGCAATACCGCCTCGAACCGTCGACGACTGCAACTCACCATCGACGTGGAGATTGTGGAGTCCGCAACCAGTCGCGTCCTGCTCAGCAAGAAGGGACTGGCGCGCGAAGGACAGTATGCCGAAGGTGCTGAAGCGGCAGGGCGCAAGAACGCCCTCGAGAGTCTCATGACGGACATCGTTGAGGGAGTGCAGTCGCAGTGGTAACCCGCGATGCCCCGCGATTCCCCGTGTCGAAAGTGATGGACTGGGACACCGCTGCGGCGTGGCGACAAACGGTCCGTGGCTCTGTCGTGTTCACGAATGGCGTTTTCGACTTGCTGCATCCCGGTCACATCGAAGTCCTCGATCTCGCGCGGCGTGAAGGCGCTGCGCTCATTGTGGGGCTCAACAGCGATGCGTCCGTCACGCGACTCAAGGGACCGACACGCCCCGTGCGGTCGACGGCGGAGCGGGCGGTGGTGCTTGCCGGACTCGAATCGGTCGACGCCGTCGTCGTATTCGATGAGGACACGCCGCTCGAGCTGGTCACGCGCCTCCAGCCTGATGTCATCGTCAAGGGTGGTGACTATTCCCCCGAGACCATTGTAGGCGCAGACATCGTCACCGAACGCGGCGGACGCGTCGTCGTTATTCCGCTGGTCGCTGGTCAATCCACCACCTCCATCATCGAGAAGCTTCGTGGTTGAATCCTCGTCTCAAACGGCGGCGCGCGTGCTCCGCGTTGGCCGCACTCCCGCCCAAATGCGGCCGGTCACGCTCGAGCGTGGCGCCGTGCCCTATGCGGAGGGGTCGTGTATCGTGAGCTTCGGGCGGACGCGCGTCCTGTGTGCCGCGTCTGTCGAGACGGGCGTGCCCGGTTGGAAGAAGGGCTCGGGCGAGGGATGGGTAACGGCCGAGTATGCGATGTTGCCACGCGCGACCCGCACGCGTGTGTCGCGCGAGCGGTCGCAAGTCGGGGGACGCACGCAGGAGATCCAGCGGCTCATTGGACGCAGTGTGCGCGCCATGCTCGACGGATTTGCCTTCGGGGAGTTCACGATCAAGGTCGATTGTGACGTACTGCAGGCCGATGGCGGAACGCGGACGGCCGCCATCACGGGGGCGTGCGTGGCGGTTCACGACGCGTTCGCCTGGATGGTGGCGACGGGCCGCTTGCCCGCGAGTCCGGTCATGCGTCGCGTGGCGGCTATCAGCGTCGGTGTGATCGACGGGGAACCGCGTCTCGACCTCGATTACGAAGAAGACGTGCGGGCGGGCGTCGACATGAACGTCGTCATGAGCAGCGAAGGACGCTTTGTCGAAGTGCAGGGGACCGGCGAGCATGGCACCTTTGCGCGCGATGAGCTCAACGCCCTGCTCGACCTGGCGGTGGAGGGCATCGGCACGCTCGACGCCATGCAGCAGCAGGCGCTGATGCAGGCGTTACCGATGCCGGTGTGATGGGCGCGTCTCTCGTGCTGGCGACGCGCAGTGCGGGCAAGCTGCGGGAACTGGGGCCGTTGTTGGCGCAGTACGGGTGGCACGTGATGACGCTCGACGAACTCGCCATCACCGAGTCGGCGGAGGAAGAGGCGCTCGAGCAGTTCGACACGTTTGAGGCGAACGCGCTCGCGAAGGCACGCTACTTCGCGCAGCGCACGGGGCGTGTGGTGCTCGCAGACGACTCCGGCTTGGTCGTGGATGCGCTCGATGGGCAGCCAGGTGTTCGTAGCAAGCGGTGGTCCGGAAGTCTGCTGGAGGGTTCGGCACTCGATAGCGTGAACAACGCACATCTGCAGGCGGCGCTCGACGAGGCGGCACGGCGTGGCCGCATGGAGCGCACGGCCCGGTATGCCTGTGCCGCAGCGTGTGTCTGGTCTGCGGGGGCGTGTGTTCGTCTGGGGACGGCGGAGGGGACCTTGCTGAGCGCGCCCCGGGGCGACGGCGGGTTTGGCTACGACCCGTACTTTCTGTCGGCGGACCTCGGGGTCACCTTCGCTGAGGCAGGGCGCGACGCGAAAGCGGCCGTTAGTCATCGGGGGCGCGCGGTGGAAGCACTGTGCGCGGCGTTGGCCGGTGAGTTCGATCCTGCGGAGAAACTTTCGGCGAATTTGCGAGTGGCAGTTGACCACGGGCCCCGGTCGGGATAACATACCCCGCCGCTGGAAGGCGGTGCTGATGAGCGGGGCGTAGCGTAGCCCGGTATCGCGCCTGCTTTGGGAGCAGGAGGTCGCCGGTTCGAATCCGGCCGCCCCGATTCTTCGGCCAAGGTTCGTCGAGTGTGCAGTCAGGTGCCCGTGAGGGTGACCAAGCATGTGCAGGCGCCAGTAGCTCAGATGGATAGAGCGGCAGCCTTCTAAGCTGTTGGTCGGGGGTTCGAATCCCTCCTGGCGCGCGTATCGGTCGGAAGCAGTACACGCGGAGTTGGTGTTATCCGCACCCTTAGCTCAATGGTAGAGCAGCTGACTCTTAATCAGTAGGTTCTAGGTTCGAGTCCTAGAGGGTGCACTTCGCGGCGGTCGCGGAAGCGATCGCCGCGTCTGTTTTCCGGGGGCCGGATGTCGCGAGACGTTCTGGAATTGGAAACAGATGAGGAGGCAGGCCAGTCCGGCTGATTCTCCGGCGACTGAAAAAAGTCGAAAGTTTTTTCGCCAGAGGGGTTGCAAAGCCGCAAGCAATGGGCGATTATTGCG
>JAAVWC010000032.1 GCA_023910675.1 Gemmatimonas sp. | reverse complement strand
CGGCAGTGAAGGAGAGCCGCGACCGCGTGCACGCGGCGCTGGCCAACAGCGGGTTCAGTGTCCCGCCGCGGCGGGTTACGGTCTCGCTCCAACCCGGCGATTTGCCCAAGACGGGTACCGCCTACGATCTCCCCATCGCCCTCGCACTGCTCGCGGCCAGCAGCCAGTTGCCGCCCGAGTCATTACTCGATACGTGCGCGGTGGGCGAACTGGGGCTCGACGGACAACTGCGCGCGGTGCGCGGGGTGCTTGCTGTGGCGCGGCACGTAGCGGCGACCAGCAACGCCCTGCTCATTGTGCCGCCCGAGAATCTCGCCGAAGCCATGCGCGTGCCCAATGCGCGCGCCATGGCGCCGCGCACCTTGGGCGAGTTGGTCACCGCCCTGCGCGACGGAACCGCGCGCGCCGATCAACGCGCACGCACCAGCGTCGGCACGCCGGAAGATGTCCCTGACCTCTCCGATGTCGTGGGCCAGGAGTTCGCCGCGCGCGCGCTCGAAATCGCGGCGGCGGGTGCGCATAACCTGCTCCTGGTGGGCCCACCTGGCGCCGGCAAAACCATGCTCGCTCGCCGTCTGCCCGGCATTCTGCCGCCGCTCGACGAACAGGAAGCCCTCGAAGTGCTCGCCATTCACTCGGTCGCCGGATTGCTGGGACCCGCCGATCAGCACTTGCTCAGTCGCGCGCGACCATTTCGCGCGCCGCATCATTCCATCTCCACAGCGGGACTGGTGGGCGGCGGCGGCTGGCCGCGTCCCGGCGAGGTCAGTCTCGCGCATCACGGCGTGCTCTTTCTCGACGAGCTGTCGCTCTTCCCGCGACACACCCTCGAAGCGATGCGGCAACCGCTGGAAGATGGCAGTGTCGTGGTCGCCCGCGCCGCCCGCGCCATGCGCTTTCCGTCGCGCTTCGCGCTCGTGGCCGCCAGCAATCCGTGCCCGTGCGGATACGCCGGCTGCGACGACAAGGCGTGTCGCTGCTCCGTGGCCGAACTCGAACGGCACCGCGCGCGATTGTCGGGGCCACTCGCCGACCGCATCGATCTGCACGTGCACGTGCAACGCGTTCCTCCCGCCGCGCTGGCGGAACACAACGCACACGCCCCAGCCGAACGCTCGGCCACCGTGCGCGATCGCGTCCTGCGCGCCCGCGAGCGGCAGCGCACGCGCTATGCACACACGGCCACCTTGCCGACGGGCGCACATGCCACCATCGCCGGGCTCACCAACGCATCGGCGCCCACTCGGCTCGTCGCCCCGGCGGCCCGCCTCGAACCCGCAGCCCGCGCCCTGCTCGTGCGCGCCGCCGACCGGCTTTCACTGTCGGCGCGGTCGTATCACCGCGTACTGCGGGTCGCGCGCACCATTGCCGACCTCGATGACCTCGAGGTGGTGACGAGCACCCACGTGGGCGAAGCGCTGCGATTTCGGCCGGTGGACGACACACACCCCGCGCCGGCTCACGCACTCACTGGTAGCGAATGAACACGACCGCCGTCCACCGCCCCTGGGTCGTCTTGGTGCGATACAGCGGGGCCACGCGCAACTCCTGCTCCGGACCGGAGCCTTTGCGCCGCTCCACGAACTGCTCGAGCTGATAGAGCTCCGCGAACTCGAGGCGCAGATGCCATCCTACATCGCGCGGACCCACGCCGCGCAACAGCATCCCTGGCACCAGCGCCGCGAGGGCGCGCGTTCGCACCGGCTCCATCACCGGGTCCGGAGGGCCATTCTCCAGCAGCTGTGCGTCCTGCCACACCCGGTCGCGTCTGGCGCGGTCCAGCGCTGACACCTGCTCCTCGTGTTCCTGTTGTCGCCGACGCGCCACCGGCGAGGGGGCGTCCGGGTCGAACGGCTCCGCCATGCTCCACGCCGAGCGCGTGGGGAAGCTCCACGGCAGCGGAATGCCGCGACAGCCATCGCCGCACCACACCGTGAATTCGCCGTAGTCGGTACCGTCGCGACGGGCCTGTGCACCCTCAGAAGTCTTGACCCGAAGGGTCCGCCTTTAATCCTGAGCCACTCGCCGGACACCCTCGCGCTGGGTGTTTCTGCCGACCAAAGCGCTGCGGCACGCCGAGACCTGATCGGAGTCCGACCTGGGCGCCGCCGGTCCGAACAACGAAATGGCCGAGGCTGTACCCCGGTAGGCTGGACTGCACGGGCGTTACCCTGTCAAGCAGGGTGATGAAAAAGTGGCGGATGAACGTGATTTTTGCGTCCCGCTGACGTGTTCAGCGATTATTGCGCGTGGATTTCGTGCGGGGGGCAATACCCACATGCTCGGCGGCCCCGCTTTGGCCGGCATCCGGCGGCCGCCGGGACCCGCGTCGCGCGTCACGCCGCCGTCGGTCGACGAATGAGCGTGCGGATCCGCACCAGGTTGTACGCCGCGTGCACGAAGCGAAACACGAAGTCGACGCGGCGTTGGCCGCGGTGATGCCGTTTGCGCAGCCCGCCGACCACTTTGCCCCAGCCGAAGCTCTCCTCCACCAGCTTCCGCTTTTGTTGACTGATCGCGTAGCCGTCGTGTCGCGTGGTGCGGTCATCGATGGCGTTGCGCGGTTTGCGGGCGTGAATGTTCTGCGCCACGTGCGGCGTGGCGCCGGCGGCGCGCACGCCTTCCACAAAGGCCGGGGAGTCGTAGCCTTTGTCCGCGCCGAGCGTGCGCCGCCGGGCCCGGGGCTCCAGCGTCGTCAGCATCTCCAGCGCGGCGTCGCGCTCACTCTCGTAGCCTGGCGCGCGCACATCCGTGGCGACGATCAGCCCGTGGCGATTATCCATCAACACACTGCCGAGATCGCCCACGATGGACGCGGTGCCACTACGCTTGCGCGCCAACCGCGCGTCGGGGTCCGTCGTCGACTCGTGTGTCTCGTTCGTGCGCCGCTGCTGCCGGAAGTTGACGGTCGGATTCTTCGGGTCGCCATCGTCGCGCGGCGTCCGGGCCGCGGGATCTTTCGGCTGCACACTCTTTTGACTCGCCCACGCGTCGAGCAGCGTCCCATCGACGGTGAAGTGCTCATGCGACAGGAGCCCATGGGTCTCGGCGACCTGCAGCACCTCCTGCAGAAACGCGTCGGCAATCCCGCCATCGATCAAGCGCTCGCGATTCTTGCTGAAGACCGTCGGCACCCAGATGGGATCATCCGGATTGAGACCGACGAACCAGCGGAACAGGAGATTGTCGTCGAGCTGCTCCATCAACTGGCGCTCGCTGCGGATCGTGTACAGCGCCTGCAAGAGCAGCGCGCGCAGGAGGCGCTCGGGCGGAATCGACGGGCGGCCCATGGCCGAATACAGATCCGTGAAGCGCGGGGAGAGCGCCCGCAGGATCGGCTGCACCAGCGCGTGCATCGCGCGCAGCGGATGATCGGCCGGGATCCGGTCCTCAATGGACACGTAGCTGAACATCGTCGACTGCGGCTGATCGGCACCACGCATCGGAACGCCCCAAGAAAGAGTCGTGCCCAGTATACAACACCACATCGGTTACGCCAGGTTTTTGATCGACTTTTTCAGCACCCTGCTAGAGGGCAAGCAACGCGTGCCCGCGGCGGCGCATCTCTCACGCAGCGGTTGCTCATTCACGAGCGCCGCGCAACCTTATCGGTGTAGGAATCCAATGGCGACGCGGTCGAGGCACCGATGAACGTCGGACTGCCACTACCGCGATGCGCGCCCGCCCCTATGTCCCATTCCCGAAATCACATAATGTGCAAACCGCGTTTCTTGGTGGCCGTGACCACTGCGATGGCCCTAGGGTGTGGCGGAACGAAGCTTCCAGCCGACCCAATCATCCAGGATGCGCTGCGGCAGTCGGATGACTACACGGTCTACAAGACCACGTTTCTGAATGGCGCAAAGACGCTCCTGAGCTCTGGGGCGTGTACGCTCGACCAGCTCAAGAACCACGGTGGGTTCTTGAAGTCCCCCCCACCGCCACCAAGCTCGGGGGCAGTGCCTATTTTGTGGTATGCGGCTCAAGCGTCCGAGACCGCTGGTATGTCGACGAGACTGGAAGTGTGTATCAGCAGTGACATGAAGCGCTCCGGAAAGCCTAGGGCGGCTCAATCCGCAGTGGACCGGGCAATCAGGGAAGGCCGCTTACTTCAATGACGTGGCAGTGCCACAGGCCTGAATCGGGTCGTCTTTCCACTCCCCATCAAAGCGCGAATCGTTAGAGCGCTGGAGCTTACCGCCGAAAAGGCGCGCGTTCTTGGAATAGAGTCCACGCTCTACCGTTTCGGCCTCGGCCCCCGCGAAACTCATCGCAAATCGTTTTTGGTCGTTCCCTTCCCAAATGCTGAGCTGGTTCCCCTCCACGCGTAGGGTGGTCGAGCCCTGGTTAAAGGCGCGGGTTCCTTCGGGAGGGCCTACGACCATGAACGTCAGTGCGAGAATTGGCCAGAACAGGAGCTCTCGGTCGTTAACGTCCTGCGGGACGAGGGCGAGGCCGTTCTGAAATCGCATTAGACGTGCACCTTGCCGACGTACCTCTGTGCACGAAATGTTCGCTTTCCGCAGGCCAACCAGCTTGAAAGCGGTGCCGGCCGCTTCAATGAATCGGGTCCACGCCCCCGTGTTCGCGTCGATCCACACCACGACGTGCTCCAGCGCCTCGTTGGCCCCATTGCCACCGGTGTAGAAGCGCCAATCAATCACATAGGTGCGCTCTCCGTCCACCAGCTCTTCGCGGGACACGACGCGGGCGTGGGCACCCGTCGTCAGTATGCCAGCGGTGCCAGAGTTGAAAGAAATGGTGCGGGGCGGAAAACTAGCCGTGCCCAGCGCGATCGTCGGAATGCGAAAGCCGCTCGGATGTTTTGCCTCAAGCTCACGCGCCATGCGGGCGGCTTCGGCGGCGCGCGTCTCTGTCGCGCGCCGTGTTGAGACGACTGAGTCATACGTAGCATACGTCCTAGCGCTCACTCGCTCCTTGTCGCAGCGCACCCCCTGTATGCATGACGTCCGAATGCTGTCGGTTTCTGTGGCCCACCGGCGCACCCATATCGCGGGGAGGAGACTGTCCTCGACGTCGAGCGCCGCCATCCGCGCCTTCGCAAGGACGCGAAACGCGTCCCGCTCCTCCGTAGTCCACGACGCCATCGTACTGGTCTCGACCTTCGCGAGCGAATCCACCGATTGCAGCGCCCGCTGGCGCTGCTGCTCCAGTACCGGCAAACGCCGGGCGCGAGCTGCCGCATCTTGTCTGTGGAGCGCCCCCAGTTCCCCGAGCGCCGCTTCGGACAGCAAGGCTGTCTGACAGGGCGCCGTAAACCCGCGTCGGCACTGGGCACGATTCTCCGTCAACGCCCGCAGCGCAGAATCAAGCGGTGCGGTGGTCGATCCCGAAGTGCTCCCCGCGACATAGGCGTCCTCCACTGCCATCGCGGTTTCAATCAGACGCGCCCGTCCAAGCTCGGAGAAACCGAGGAGCGCAGTCTGGTTCGCCTGGGCCCATCCACCCACCAAACCCACAAAGACGGCCCGCCGCCGAGCATAGGCAGCGAACACCGGCCGCAGGTCCTCCCGGATGATCGCTTCGCTCGCATCCGGCCGCGCCACAAAGATGTCCTTGGCGACCGCGAGGGCTTCGGTTGTCGCGTTCGTCAGGGCGACACCGTAGAGGTCCAACGAGTCAACGTATGTGGCGATCACCTCGTCGGCTTTCCGCTGAAACAGACGGAGGCTGGCCTCACGGCGTTTACGCGCGACTTCATCGGCGACCGCGGTGGCTCGCACCGCCTCGGCAAGCAATTGTTCGCTTTGCCGGAGCAACGCCTCACGGCGGAGCGCGACGGCGCGTTCCTGTTCCGCTTGCAGCGACTTGCCGTAGCCCTCCAAACCGCCGAAGAGTCCCGCGATGACCAGCCCCTTCGTGCCACCCCCGAAATAAGGCCCCGTCTCGCGGCTCTTACACTGGACCGTCGTCCCATCGAGAAAACGGTTGCATGTCGTGGTGACGGACTGCGCATCGGCTCGCGCCGCGACGAGGCTACTGAACAGGATAGCGACTACCGCGGCAGTTTCTCGCATATAGCACCTGACAATCCGCAAGGAAGGCGTGTGTTGCAAGAGGCGGGGACTAATCATTGGCGGAGAACCGTTGGTTCTGGATGGGGCGCTACGGCGCATCACCTTCAAAGTACCGTGACGCCGAAATTGCGCAGCGCCACCCGGCGTGTGACTAGTGTCCAAATTCCGATAAGAGAGCGCCGTTCGCGTCAAGCACGCGGACGCCTCCAAAAGCTCCGTCACCGGCCAGGGCGTTGAGTGCGCGAATCGCATCGTCGAAAGAAATGGGTTGCGCCGCATAGAGGTCCCACGTGCGCGTCCCCTCTCCATCCGGCTTCAGCTCGAGCGTGAAGAGATGGAATCCCTTGGCTAGCAGCTCGCGACGATCTTCGCCTTGTACATCTCGGCGATGCGGGTCGCCATCACCCGGAATGATCCATGACATATTCATGCGGATTGGTTCCCCAAATCGGGTACATGAAGGGCGGCGGCAGAGTCCGCTTCAGAATTCCGCCGGAACATTGTTTCGATGTGGGAACGTACTTGGCGTTCCGCCGACGCGCAACGGCCCCGGAGGTGGCCTTCGAATGTACGCGGTTGCAGGGAGTGCTGGAAGTGAACAGGCGCGTCGGCCACAGTCCACTTTGTCGCCTCAGAAGGCGATGCCTTATCTCACAAGTGAACGGCCCCTTTCGTCGCGCCGCTGACGGCTATCTCCCCGAGTGTGCAGCTTATCTCAGAACTGACCAGAAATCCGCCTCAGAAGCGTCTGTCGCCGACAATCTCAGAAGTCTGTTGCCGACACTGAGCCGCCCAGGTCGACGTCCACTGTCACTTTGACAGCGTGTTCAAGAGTTTTGGTCCACCCTTCGGGTCAAGACTTTTGGCCTCGCCCAGATGGCAGTGTGGTCGTCGCCCGCGCTGCGCGCGCGATGCGCTTTCCGTCGCGCTTCGCGCTCGTGGCCGCCAGCAATCCGTGTCCATGCGGCTACGCCGGCTGCGACGACAAAGCCTGTCGCTGTTCCGTGGCCGAACTCGAACGACATCGCGCACGATTGTCGGGGCCACTCGCCGACCGCATCGATCTGCACGTGCACGTGCAACGGGTGCCCCCCCGCCGCGCTGGCCGAACACAACACACACGCCCCGGCCGAACGCTCCGCCACCGTGCGTGAACGTGTACTGCGCGCCAGAGAGCGGCAACGCACGAGGTACGCGCACACCGCCACGTTGCAGGCGGGGGCGCACGCCACGATTTCGGGGCTCACCAACGCGTCGGCGCCCACGCGACTCGTGGCGCCCGCTGCCCGCCTCGAACCCGCAGCCCGCGCCCTGCTCGTGCGCGCCGCCGACCGGCTTTCACTGTCGGCGCGGTCGTATCACCGCGTACTGCGGGTCGCGCGCACCATTGCCGACCTCGATGACCTCGAGGTGGTGACGAGCACCCACGTGGGCGAAGCGCTGCGATTTCGGCCGGTGGAAGATGCGCAGGTCTCGACCGCGGCGACCGTTTGTGACTAGGCCTCTTGGAATAACTTGTGCCGTTATGCCAAAGTCTTCTGACAGTGACCTGAGAAAGATTCTGATGGAATCGGGCTGAAGGATTCTGACGATCAGGCGTTCACTGGCTTCCGCTCAGGACATGAGCGCCGCGCGGCGGCGCGTCCCGCTGCCCCTTGACCACGGGATGCGCCTCGACCTCCACGAACGCATCCAAGCCGGACGTCAATGATCGCTGACATCAGCGCTCGTGTCGACGATCATTGACTTCCGCGAAGATGTCAGCGATCGTTGACTAAGCCGCACATGTCATCGATCATGGACATCGATGCCAGCACGGTTGTTCTCACGCTCGTTGGAGGATGGTATGCGGGTGGTCACCCCCAGTGAAATCGCGCGAGCCGCCAAGGCGAAGCGCATGCGACTCGGTTGGACGCAGACCGCGTTAGCCGCGCGCATCGGCGCGACCCGTCAATGGGTCATCACCTTCGAGCGCGGCAGTGCCCGGCTGGAGCTCGGCTTGGCGTTACGGGCCCTCACCGCGCTGGGGTTGGGCATCGACGTGGTGCCAGTCGACGAGCCACGCACTGACGAGCTCACCGTCACGGCGAAGCCGCTGGGAGACCGTCAGGCGAGCCGGATCCCGACCCGCCACGCGGATCCGGCCCTGCTGTTTGCGCCTCCCGCCGGCGGCGCCACCGGGCACTTCCGCACCAGCGGAGGCGCGCGGCCGCCGCGGGATATTGTGCGAATGGGCCGGCGCGCCGACCCGCACGACATTGTCGACGCCCACCTGGCGCCCATCAAACAGGCCACCCGGGCCCCGAGCCCCAGCGCAGCGCAGGCGCCTTCCCCCCCTCGCTCCACCTCCCGCAAGTCATGACGAGGGCACCGAACGGTTTGCATGTGCTCGCCGATGGGGCGCCGATGGGGACGTTGGAGGAGGGCAGTAGCCCTGGGGCGTTGGTCTTCCGCTACGACCCGGAATGGCAACGGTCGCCCGACGCATTCCCGCTGTCGCTCAGCCTGCCAATGGTTGATGCGGTGCATGCTGGCGCGCCAACAGCCCACTTCTTTGGCGCGCTCCTGCCCGACAATCCGACGGTCCGCGAGGCCTTTGCTCAACGCCACCACGTCGCCGCGTCTGACACGTTTGGCCTGCTCGCGGCCTTGGGTGAGGACTGCCCAGGCGCCATTCAATGCGTACGGCCTGAGCGGTTACCCTCCGTGCTGAGCGGCGAACACGACGCGGTGACGTGGCTCCGTCCATCCGCTGTGCGAAAGCGACTGGCCGGTCTCCGGCAGAAAGGCGTCGAAGATGAGCGCGATGGTGAAGCGGGTCAGTTCAGCTTGGCCGGCGCCCAAGTCAAGACCGCGCTGTTGTACGATGCGGACTCAGGTCAGTGGGGGGTCCCAGCCGGACGCGTGCCCACCACGCACATCCTCAAGCCCGCGCCGCGCGGCGACGTGCACCGCGCGGAGAACGAGCGGTTCTGTCTCGCGCTCGCTCACGAGATCGGCCTCCCCACGGCGCACGCGACGGTGCGCCGTGATCCGGAGGGCGACACCCTCGTGGTCACACGCTTTGACCGTGTGCGACTCGAACACGGCAGCATCGCCCGCCTGCATCAAGAAGATGGCTGCCAAGCGCTTGGACTCCCTCCCGAGCAGAAGTACGAGCACCGCGGCGGCCCATCGCCGAAACAGCTCATCACCTTGCTTCGGGATCGGTCGGCGGAGGCCCAAACCGACATCACGACCTTCCTCCGCGCCTTATCCCTGAACTGGGTGTTGTACGGGACCGACGCGCATGGTCGCAATTACTCGGTGTTGATCGGATCCGGCGGCCGCGTGCGCCTCGCGCCACTGTACGACCTCACCAGCACGCTCCCGTACCGCCACATCCCTGAGCACAAGGTCAATATGTCCATGCTGATCGGACCGACGCGCCACGGTCCGAGCATCGACGCCGCCGCGTGGCGTGCGCTCGCTGAGGATTGCGCGCTCTCGTGGACCGCCGTCTTCGACGTCGTAGTCTCGACCGTGGCCGCGGTGGAGCAGGCAACACCACTGGTGCTCGCGTCCGCACGCGAGGACGGCGCGCCGGCGGCGTTCACGGAGGGGCTGGAGAAGCGGATTGTCAAACGGACGCAACGGTGTCTGCACCAGATGGGCGCTCGTCACCGGTAGCGCCCCGCGTGAAGGCGTGCAGAGCAAGCGTCGACGCCGCAACGGTGCAGCGCATCTCCGTGCGCATCGTGGCGCTCCCCCCTCATTCTCAGAGCGTCTGACCATGTCCGCTCCTTCGGAGTACCCCACGCTCGCGGCTGGCATGGAGACGGCCTTGTTCTATGCGAATCAGGCCCTCCGCCGCGAAATGGCCATCCACAAGGCGCTTGGCGTGCCGTGGGTCGTGTGGAATGACGAACATCAGGCGGTGCAGTGGATCCCGCCGGAAGAGCTTCCGGATCTCCCGCCGGAAGATCGCCCGGCCCTCCCGAAGAGTTCGGCCCCGTTGCCGCTCGGCACGCGGCCGTGACGACGCCACGGTCGTGCTGCTGAGAGCGTAAAAATCTTTTCAAGGCGGAAGTGTCAGCAACCTTCGCCTACACCCGTCAGCGAATTGTCCGAAACGGCAAACTTGCCGCATGTTAGCACTGCTGCTAACATGCGCGTGAAGTGGCTGCACATGCGCAAGAAGCACACGACGGGTCACGCGACATCGGCACCGCAGTCATTGCGCCCCGTCTGCTGGGTGGGCAGCAGCAAAGGGGAGGGATTGGATACCCGGATTCACAAGATGAGCTACAACGCGGCGAATACGAACACGTATCGAATGGCGTACGTGGCGGTGTTCCCCGAAGTGGTGTACGTGCTGGATGTCTTCGAGAAGAAGGCACGAAAAGGAAAAACCACACCAACGCCAGACAACCAGCGAGTACGCGCTGCGTTCCGAACGGCGCGGTCGCACTACATGAGTGTTTTCGGAGGCCGGGCATGAAAAAATCCCTGCGGAACTCTGCGCAGCCGCCCGTTCTCGCGATAGAGGAGAGCAGTGGCAACGTTTTTGCTGACCTTGCATTGCCTGACGCGGACATTCGCATGGCCAAGGCCCAGCTCGCGCGTGCCGTTAAGCGCGTTATCGTGACGAATGACTGGACTCAGGCGTTCGCGGCTAAGACCAGCGGGCTCGCCACGCCGGACATGAGTGACGTGTGTCGAGGGAATCTTGCCCGATTCAGCCTCGAACGCCTGGAGAAGGTGTTGGTGGCTCTCGGAGTGGACATTGAAGTACGGCTCCAGCCCAAGCGCGCTGGCGCGACCCGCGGGGCGCTGCGCGTTATTGATTGTCTCACGCCTTGATGGTCATGAGCCTGGCGACATTGGGGTAGAGGGTGTTGCTGGCCAAGACGAGGGCTGGCCACCTGCGGGGTATGCCTCTGGCGGCACCACCACCGGCCTGCATGCCAACGCCGCCAACGTCAGAAGCGGCGCGCGGAGCAGGGGCCTCTTGACGGGAGCACTCACCAAGACTGCCGTTGCCGTTCGGCCCGTCGTAGCTTCCCGTATCCCCAGCCGTTCCTCCTCCTCTTGACCGAGTCCCCGTGGGCTGTCTGACGCGAATCGGATGTGCCGTGGTGCTCGTTGCCGGCGGCGCCGCAGGTTACTGGCTGTACGGCGATCGGCTGCCGTCGGTGTTGTCGCGCGCGGCCAGCGGCGCGGCCGACAAGGTGACCGATGCGGCGGTCCGCACCAGCGAACGGCTCGATAGCGAAGAAGGCTCGCGCATTGCCGCCGAACAGGAGGCGCGCCGACGGTCGGCGCGCGAAGCCCGAGACCGTGAGCTCGGGTGGGTGACCGTCAACGCCGACCGTCCGGTTCCCCCAAAGGTCAACCCGCTGGCGCCGCTCAAGCGCCGCAATGGGCCGGCGTACGTCTCGCTCGATGCGGCCCAGGTGGCCGGCCTGCTCGCGCCGCTGCTGCAGCAGTTGCCGCCGTCTTCCGCCACCGCACAGCTCGCCCTCGATGGCGATCAGCTGCTAGTACGCACCGCCGTTTCGCTCAGCGACTTTACCGGGCAAACCGCCATCGGCTCCGTTCTTGGCAAAGCGCTCGTGGGGGAAGACACCCTCTTCCTCGCCGGTTCGCTCGAGCCGGTGCGTCCCGGGCTCGCCGAGTTCCGGGTGCGCGAGCTGCGGCTCAAGGGAATCGATGTCCCAACACGTCTCATTCCGGGGATCGTTCGTAGCCTGCGCGGTGCGGGCACGGAAACCGGAGCAGGAACCGCAGCGGGAACCGCGCCCAACCCGGCGGTTACCACCGAAGGCGTCTCGCCCGGCGCGCTCCCCGTGCCACTCCCCGCGACGGTCAGCGACGTGCGCGTCGTGAACGGCAAACTCACGCTCTATCGCGCCTCCACCTCCAGCAAGAAGCCATGAGCCGTCGCATTCTCGTCATCGACGACGAACCCGGTATTCGCCAGGCCCTCGGCCAGTTGCTGGAGTACGAAGGCTTCGAGGTGAAGACCGCGAGCGGCGGCGCTGAAGGGATCACGCTGTACGACAGCTTCCGGCCGCAGCTGGTCTTTCTCGACGTGAAGATGGCGGGGCTCGACGGCCTCGAAGTGCTCAAGCGGCTGCGGCAGGCCGACCCCACCGCCACGGTGGTGATGATCAGCGGGCACGCCACCATTCAGACGGCGGTCGAAGCAACGCAGCTGGGCGCGTACGACATTCTCGAGAAGCCGCTCGACACCGATCGCGTCCTCGTGCTGTTGCGCAACGCGTTCGAGAACCGGCTGCTCAGCGAAGAGAACGCGCGGCTCCGCGAAACAATCGAGAGCCGCTACGAAATCGTGGGGCGGTCGTTCGGTATTCGGGCGCTGCTCGATCGCATCGACAAGGTGGCCGCCACGCCGGCGCGCGTGCTCATTACCGGCGAGAACGGCACCGGCAAGGAGCTCGTCGCGCGCGCCATTCACCGCGGCTCGCCGCGCGCCAAGAAGCCGTTTGTCGAGGTGAACTGCGCCGCCATTCCCAGTGAGCTCATCGAGAGCGAATTGTTCGGGCACATGAAGGGCTCGTTTACCGGCGCCATTGCCGATCGCGCCGGCAAGTTCGAGCAGGCCGACGGCGGCACGCTCTTCCTCGACGAAATCGGCGACATGTCGGCGAGTGCGCAGGCCAAGGTGCTGCGCGTGTTGCAGGACGGCGTGGTGACGCGCATTGGCGGCAGCAAGCCCGTGCAGGTCGATGTGCGGGTGCTCGCGGCTACCAACAAGAACCTCGAAGACGAGATCGCCGCGAACCGTTTCCGCGAAGATCTGTTCTACCGGTTGAACGTGGTGCCCATCACGGTGCCCGCGCTGCGCGAACGACGCGAGGATATTCAGCTGCTGGTCGTGTACTTCCTGCAGCAGCTCGCGGCGCGCGACGGGTTACCGGCGCGCGGCATTACCGACGAGGCGCTGCAGCGTCTGCAGGAGCTCGAGTGGCAGGGGAACGTGCGCGAGCTGCGCAACACCGTCGAGCGGCTCGTCATCCTGGCCGCTCACGCCACCATTGGTGCGGCCGACGTGGAGCGGCTGGTGGGACGGCGCAGTGCCGAGTCGCCGGGGCTGGGCGGCTTGCTCGACATTGCGACCTTCGAAGAGTTCAAGCAGGCGGCCGAACGGACCTATCTGTTGGCCAAACTGCGCGCCTTCGATTGGAACGTGAGCGAAACGGCCCGCGCGCTGGATATGCCCCGGTCGAATCTCTACAAGAAGATCGAACGTTATGCCCTGCAGCGCGAAACCGCGGACTAGGAGACGGGCATGAGCGACTGGGACAAGGAACTGGCCAAAATCGACAAACAGCTCGCGTCCATTTCGGACGAGGAGCTGCTGCGCACTGCCCAACCCGCAGCACCGGCCAAGGCCGCCGCGGGGGCGAAGGCGCTCCCTGCGGCGAAAGCCTCGTCGGCACCGGCAGCGTCGGCGCCGAGCGTGGGGACGGGGAAGCCCTGGGTGTCGTGGCTCAAGGTGGCCGTGGCGGTGGGCGCGGCAGCCGGCCTCATGTATTGGCCGTGGCCGGCGCGCTGTGGCGCTCCGCTCGTCGGCTTTACCGCCGCCACCGGCGCGGTGTCCCTGCTCGGCGTGTGGAGCGCTATCGGCACGTGGCGTCACCGGTTGGGGTGGGCCCACTTCGCGTCGCTGTTGGTCACGGCGTGGGGGCTGGCGCTGGGCGCGCGCGAGGTGCTGCCGCGCGTCGGGTATGCCGTGCCTACGGTCGAGCGGGCGGCGCAGTGGAGCTGCGATGGCCTGCCGCCGGCGCAAAGGACGGTGCCGGCGTTACCGGTGCCGGGACCGGGCACCCCTGCCGGTCCACCTGGCGCGACGCCACCCGCCTCCGGGAGCCCTGCGGGTGGCACTACGCTCTAGTACCTCCGGCTAGATTTGCTGCATGACCACCACCTTCAAGAATTACATCGGCGGCCAGTGGGTCGCCCCCTCCACTGGCGCCTGGTTCGAGAATCGCAACCCGGCCAACCAAGATGACCTGATTGGCATGTTTCCCGCCTCGGGGACGGCGGATATCGATGCGGCCGTTGCCAGCGCCAAGCGCGGCTTCGAGCGCTGGAAGCGGACACCGGCTCCGGCGCGCGGTGATGTGCTGCGCCGCGTGGGCGATCTGCTCGCGGCGCGCAAGGAAGAACTCGCCAACATCATGACGCGCGAGATGGGCAAGCCGCTCGCCGAAACACGTGGCGACGTGCAGGAAGGCATCGACACCGCGTACTACGCCGCGACCGAAGGGCGCCGTCTCTTCGGGCACACCGTGCCCAGTGAACTCGCCAACAAGTGGGCGATGAGCATGCGCCGCCCCATCGGCGTGTGCGGGCTCATTACGCCGTTCAACTTCCCGCTCGCCATTCCCACATGGAAGGCGTTCCCGGCACTGCTCTGCGGCAACTCGGTGGTCATCAAGCCCGCCGAAGACGTACCGCACACCTGCACCGTGCTCGTCGAAGTGCTGCTCGAAGCGGGGCTGCCCCCTGAAGTCATCCAGCTCGTGCATGGCATGGGCGAAGTGGTTGGCAAGGCGCTCGTCGAGCATCCCGACGTGCCGGTCATTTCGTTTACCGGGAGCACCGAAACGGGACGCTTCGTGGGCGAAACCTGCGGACGTATGCACAAGCGCCTGTCGCTCGAAATGGGGGGCAAGAACGCGCAGATCGTGCTCGACGATGCCAATCTCGATCTGGCCATCGATGGCGTGCTCTGGGGCGCCTTCGGCACGACCGGGCAGCGGTGCACCGCCACGAGCCGTCTCATCCTGCAGGAAGGCATTCACGACACGTTCGTGTCACGCCTCGCCGAGCGCGCCAAGGCGCTGGTGTTGGGTGACGGTCGCGTCGCCGGCCACGATGTGGGACCGCTGGTCAATCAGGCGGCGCTCGACAAGGTGCAGCACTACATCACCGTGGGGCGCGAGCAGGGCGCCACGCTCGTGTGCGGCGGACAGCGCGCCACCGGCGGCGCGCTCGACAAGGGCTTCTTCTTCCAGCCCACCATCTTCACCGGCGTCACCGCCGGTTCGCGGTTGGATCAGGAAGAGATCTTTGGACCGGTGCTGTCCGTCATCAAAGTGAAGAGCGCCGAAGAAGCGTTCGCGGTCAACAACGGCGTGCGCTATGGGCTCTCGAGCTCGGTGTACACGAGCAACGTGAACGTCGCGTTCCGCGCGTTGCAGGACCTCGACAACGGCATCACGTACGTCAACGCGCCGACCATTGGCGCCGAGGCGCACTTGCCCTTCGGTGGTGTGAAGGAAACGGGCAACGGCCATCGCGAAGGCGGGTGGGAAGTGTATGAGTTCTATTCCGAGACGAAGGTGGGCTACGTCGATTACTCGGGCGCGCTGCAACGCGCGCAAATTGACAATTACTAAGCGCACGACGGCGGTCCCGATCGCAGCAGGGCAGGGCACGATATGCGTCCGGTAGATCGGGATCGCCGCAATGAGGCGTTGCGTGAGGCCAATCGCACGCGACGCGGGCTGCAGGGATGGCGACAGAGCGGTGGCAGAAGCACCGGCAGTTGGTTGGCGGTGCTTCCCATTGCGTTGCTGCTGTTTCTCGTCGTACGCACCTTTGTGGTGGAAGCCTTTCGCATTCCGTCGTCGAGCATGGAACGCACGTTGCTCGTGGGCGACTTTCTGCTCGTGAACAAGTGGGTGTACGGGGCGGAAATCCCGTTCACACACACGCGCTTGCCGGCGCTGCGCCCCCCGCGGCACGAAGATGTCGTCGTCTTTGATTGGCCGGTCGATCCCGACAAGGCGTTCGTAAAACGCCTCATTGGCCTGCCCGGCGACACCCTGAGCATGATGCAGGGAGTGTTGACTCGGAACGGCACGTTGTTGCGCGAACGCTACGTCTCGCGCGGGTCGAGTACTGGCAGCGCGTACGACACCAACGGTAATGCGCGCGACAGCTGGGGGCCGCTCGTGGTGCCGCCGCGCCATTTGTTCGTACTCGGTGACAATCGTGCCAATTCGCTCGACAGTCGCTATTGGGGATTCGTGCCCGACAGCCTGCTGCGTGGTGCGCCGTGGTTCGTGTATTACAGCTTCACCCCCGACTCCACCGAACGCGCCCCGTGGCTCACGCGTATACGGTGGGCGCGCATCGGAACGTCGGTCCGATAGCCGACGCACGAAAATCGTCCCCGATTTTGCGGGACCACGCGTTGACGAATGGCCTCGGCTCGGTAAGGCTTATGGGTCGGTTGTTTTTGTCGTTCAGCGTTGCGGCATTCCGCGTTCCTTCGCGCGGTCAACACGATAGCTCTCTCAGCACACGAGCCGGTCGAACATGGCGGTTACCCCCCCGAAAAAGAAGGCGTCGTACGAGGAAGGCTCCCTCGATCAGTATCTGCGCGACATCAGTGCCTACCCGCTCATCTCGCGGGAAGAAGAAGCGGAGCTCGCGCGGCGTATCCGAGTGGGGGATCAGGATGCGCTCGACAAGTTGGTCCGTTCGAATCTGCGCTTCGTCGTCAGTGTCGCCAAGAAGTATCAGAATCAGGGCGTGTCGCTTTCCGATCTGATCAACGAAGGCAACCTCGGCCTTATTCGCGCCGCGCACAAATTCGACGAGACGAAGGGGATCAAGTTCATCTCCTACGCCGTCTGGTGGATTCGTCAGGCCATTTTGCAGGCGCTGGCAGAGCAGTCGCGCATCGTGCGGGTCCCGCTCAACCGCGCCGGCACGTTGCATCGTATCGGCAAGCGTGCCAATACGCTGCTGCAGGAGCTCGGCCGCGAAGCGACGCACGCGGAGATCGCCGAAGGCATGGACATCACCGAGGAGGAAGTCGCCAAGACGATGTCCATCTCGCAGGTGCACCTGTCGCTCGACGCGCCGCTTACGCCGGGCGAAGACAACCGCTTGCTGGATTACCTGCCCGACACGATGCACCCCACGCCGGAAGATCAGACCTTCGAGAAGGCCATGATCGAGGCGATCGCCGAGTCACTTGGCGGGCTCAAGGAGCGTGAGGCCAAGATTCTCAAGTTGTATTTCGGTATCGATGGTGGCGACGCCATGACGCTCGAAGAAATCGGCTCGCAGCTCGGGATCACCCGTGAGCGCGTCCGGCAGATCAAGGAAAAGGCGCTCTCGCGGTTGCGTCATGTGAGCCGCGCCAAATCACTCGAAAGCTTTCTCGGATAACATGGCTTCAGCGTATTCGTTCGACGTCACGACCGGCTGTGACTTGCAGGAAGTGGACAACGCCGTCAATCAGGCGCAGAAGGAAGTCGCGCAGCGCTTCGACTTCAAGGGCTCGCACATTCTCATCGAGTTCAAGCGTGCCGATGCGATCATCCAGATCGAAGCGGAAGGGGAGATGCGTCACGACGCCCTCGTGGATGTGCTTCGCGGCAAGTTGATCAAGCGCGGTGTGAGCGTGAAGAATCTGGAGTTCGGCGACCCCAAGCCCGGCAGCCACGAAATCTTGCGCTCCGACATCAAGCTCAAGATGGCGCTGGATAGCGAGACGGCGAAGAAGGTGACCGCCGCCGTGAAGGAGGCCAAGCTCAAGAAGATCACGGCGTCCATTCAGGGGGAGCAGGTCCGCATTTCGAGCCCCGACAAGGACATGCTGCAGGAGTGCATCGCCATGCTGCGCCAGGGCGAGTTTGGCGTGGAGCTGCAGTTCGGGAATTTCCGCTAAGTCGAGTCTGCCGGGCGACGCTTGGTTAGTGGCTTGACGATACTCGAAACAGCCGACTGCGTGACGCTTTTGCTCCACGGTCGGTTCGGAGGGATATCGTGAGTGCGTAGTCGCCTGGCGGTAGCGTGGCGGTCGATAGCGTGAGGTACCGTCCGTGAATCGATGGCATGCCATCGTCCACGGGAATCACCTCTCCTGGACGCCTGTCAGTCCAGCGAATGCGCGTATCTGTCACGTCTCCCCGTCCGCCCCCGAGCGCAACAGTGAGGCGCTCGAACACGCCGCGCCGGTTCAGTCGCTCCACATGTAACTCGTAGTGGACCGAATCTGACGCAGCGAATCCGTAGCTTTCCAGGTAGAGGCCGACCGCGCCAGCTGCACGCAGAGTCGTGGACGGGAGCAGGCGCGCCTCCACGCTGTCTAGGGAGAGCGGACCGGCAGGTACCCCAGGAATCAGCAGGGCCGGCTGAGCCAGCGCCACCTCACCAGCCACCAGAGAGGCAAGCGAAGGCTCTGAAGTGAGGCCAAAGCGTGTGCGTGCATCGCTGCCTCCTGCGCCGTCTTTCCGCAATTCGAGCGACACCACGGCGGAGTCCATGGTCAGCGTGCCGGCCATGATCACTTGTTGTCTCAAGGACACTCGGCGCTGGTCGACCACGCGCATCGATGTTGGTGAACGCGCGGCAATCAGGTGAGCACTCAAGGAGTCCGCCGGTGTAGAAACGCCGCCGGATAGACGCGTAGGTATGCGGGCCGCGATCGCCAGTCGAGTGCCCGTGGGGCGGCGCCACTGCTGCTCCTGCCAATCGGTAACGGCCGCTAACGCTCGCGGTAATCGCGCATGTTCGAACGGCCACCATTTCCATGGATCGTCGCCTTTTTGCGCGTGCAGTTGCCACCCTGACGCTGGCGCGCGCAAGGGCTCGAAAAGCGCCACCCATTCAGGCACGACGTGCACACGGCCGAAGGTGTATTCCTGAGAAGTGAGCGGGGGCGACGGCACCTGCTCATAGGGATCTCTACCGACAACAAACGGACGGCTGCGCTGAGTCCCCGCTGACAAAACACCACCGTTCTGAACGGTGAGCGACCAAAACATTTTGGACGGCCATAAGTAACGCGTGACGAGTTGGCCAACCGCGTCGGTGGGGTCGTCCGGTCCCCAATCGAAGTGCTCGCTGACTGGCAGGCTGGCCACCAGCAGCAGCTTGGTGGTGCGTACGTCGTGCTCGATCTGCCGTTCATTGATGGTATCAGACCAGAACGGGTCTGCCAGCCACCAAAGCGTACGTGCGAACACGGCGTGTTCGGCGCATGAGGTCGGCAGCGTGTAGCCTTTGGGAACGGCGCGACGGTCCATCAATCCAACGACATTATCTACTTGGCAACGGAGCGCACCCGGTGACGCGCCGCGCGCCTCCGCGAAAGCGACACTAGCCTTCTCCGACTGCCCTTGATGGACCAACACGTAGCCGGAGAGCATTCCGCACCACCAGCGGTCGCCGAGACACGACTGCGAAGCGGCCAACGCCTCGTCGTGATATCGGCGCGCATGAAAGCCCTGATCCACCAGGAATCGTACATACTGGCCGCGCAGCCACTCGTCAGCAGGGAGCCGCGACACCGCCTCTCGCAACAGCGTGATTAGCGAATCGCGGGCCGCCACGACGACTGGTAGTTCCGTGAGCGTCAACGCCGAATCGATCACCACGCTTGCGTCTGCATCGTGCGCTGCATTTGCTGACCACGTTGGACAGATAAGCGACGGAAAATTTACGATGGGAATGAGATGACTGCGTCGGTCTTGGCCCTCCACTCCCTGTGGGGGCTTCCAGGCGTAGTTGCACCAATGCCGATACCACGCGTTCTCCGAGTAACGCGCGTTGCGCGTCCGGGGCGTGCTGCGGTCCAGTGCCTGCCACTGCGTGAAGTCGCTTCGCAGCCAGGCAACGCGCCACGTGCGCAAAAAGGCCACTGTGGCCTGTCTGGCCTGAGCCACAAGTTGCGCCGAGTCTGGGGGCGCATCCGTACCGGCCCTGGAGGCCGCTGACGACGAATAGAAGAGCGGCAGCGGCGGTTCGTGGCCTGTTCCGATGGCCTTTGCCTGTCTGGTCATCAAGGCTGAAACCAGCACGGCGAAGAGACACCAGCGGAGTCTATGTCGGCGCCAACCAGGAACACCTGACGGTGGCATTGGAGCAATTGGCAGGAGATTGCATACGCGACGTTTACCTCTGAGTGCGCTTCGACGATAACATGCGCGTTATCTTGGTGACATGCCAGCAGATGCAGCATGACATGTTGTGCCCATGCTGCCGCCGAGTTGCGCAAAACGCCGTACGAAGAGCACAATATGGGTATGCCAATCGGAGAGACGCGCCGTTGGTCGGTCGAGGACGTCTGGGCCCTCCCCGACGACGGCAATCGCTACGAAACCGTGGACGGGGAGCTGCTCGTCAGCGCGGCTCCACGAGACGTGCACCAGCAAGTGATTGGGGCCGTGCATCTCCAGCTGGGCATGTGGCTGCGCGGTCCCGGCAAGGGCATTGGCATCGCGCTCTTGGCACCCGCCGACGTGATCCTGGACCCGTACACGCTCGTGCAGCCGGACCTGTTCGTCTTGCCGCCCGTTAGCAAGGCGGTGATGTTCGGGCGGGAGCCCGCGCCAGCGCCACTCCTCGCGATCGAGGTGCTCTCACCGAGTACCGCCCGTAACGACCGGCTCAAGAAACGCCCCCGCTTGCAGCGTGCCGGCATCGAGTGCTGGCTGGTGGACGTCGAGTCGCACCTGGTGGAGCGGTGGACTCCGGGCGCCGACCGCCCGGAGATCTGCGTAGACACCGTGACCTGGTCGCCCAATGCCGGGGCGCAGGCATTCAGCCTTGCGCTGGCTGAAATCTGGGAAGAAATCGGCGACTGAGCTCGCGCGGACTCGTCCCGTTGCAGACGAATTCGTTATCTTCCCAAGATGCTCAAATTCGGCCTGGTCACCCTCGGGTGCGACAAAAACACAGTAGACTCCGAGCGGTACCTCGCTGACCTGGTGGCGCATGGCGCCGAGCCGGTGCAGGACCTGCGTGAGGCCGACGTGGTGCTGGTGAACACGTGTGGCTTCATCGATGCCGCGAAGGCCGAAAGCATCGAAGCCATCGTCGACGCCGCGCGCCTCAAGGACGACGGCCAGGTCAAGGCGGTTTTTGCCATTGGGTGCATGGTGGAGCGCCACAAGGACGAACTCGTCGACGCGCTCCCCGAGGTCGACGTGTTCCTCGGCAACAGCGAAACCGATCGCATCGTGCCGGAGCTGGTCGAGCGCGGGCTGCTGGGCGGCTCGCTGGTGGAGCACCCCGGTGTGCGTCTGTTCAGCGGCGACTTGCCGCAAGTGCGCTACCTCAAGATCTCCGAAGGGTGCGACCACGGCTGCGCCTTTTGTGCCATTCCGCTCATGCGCGGCAAGCACCGCAGCTTTGCGCTCGATGATCTCGTGCGCGAAGCACAGCTGCTCGAGGCGCAGGGCGCCCGCGAAATCAATCTCGTGGCGCAGGACCTCGCGCATTACGGGCGCGATCGCCGCGACGGCAATGCGCTCCCCGAGTTGCTCGAAGCGCTCGTGCAGCACACCAGCATCCCGTGGATCCGCAACATGTATCTCTACAGCACCGGCATCACGCCGCGGCTGCTCGAGGTCATTGCAGCCAACGATCGCATTGTGCGCTGGCTCGATACGCCCATGCAGCATGGCAGCGATGCCGTGCTCGCGCGCATGCGCCGCCCCGAACGCCAGAAGACCATTCGTGAGCGGCTCGCACAGTACCGCAGCATCGTCCCCGACCTCGCGATACGCACCAGCGTCATTGTCGGCTTCCCGGGCGAAACCGAAGACGACTTCAACATCCTTTGCGAGTTCCTCGAGGAAATCCAGTTCGATCGCGTGGGTGTCTTCACGTACTCGCCGCAGGAAGGCACGCGCGCGCACGCGATGGATGACGACGTCGCCGACAGCATCAAGCAGGAGCGCAAGGAGCGCATCGAGGAGCTGCAGCGCAGCATTACCGCGGTGCGCTACGAGCGGTTCCTGTCGCGCGAAGCACGCGTGCTCGTCGAGCGCGCGGGTGACTCGCCCAATGTCTGGACCTGCCGCGCACCGTGGCAGGCCGATGACATCGATGGGCTCATGCATGTGCGTATCCCCGACGGACTGCTGCGCGACGGTGTTCGCCCGGTACCGGGGGCGTTCCTCGATGTCCACGTCGATCAGGTCGTCGACGACTACGATTTCACCGCGACACTGCTGCGCATTGCCGATGCCCCGCAGGTAGCCGCGCCCATACGTCCGACTCGCGCATTGCCGCTGGTCGGAATCGACACTTCGACTGCCGGGAGCTTTGGCCGATGACCCCCACTTCGATGCGGCACTCCAACAACGCGCGCTCCGCTGAAATCATGGCGCGAGCGCGCGGTCGCTTTCCCGGCGGGGTGAACTCCCCGGTCCGCGCGTTCCGCGGTGTCGGTGGCGAACCGTTCGTTGCCGCCCGCGGCAAGGGTGCGCTGGTGTGGGACGCCGACGGCAACGAGTACATCGACTACATCCTCTCGTGGGGGCCGCTGGTTCTCGGTCATGCGCCGCAGGTGGTGCTCGATGCGCTCGCCAAGGTCATGCAGGACGGCACGAGCTTCGGCATGCCCACCGAGCGTGAGGTCGATCTGGCCGACATGATCGCGGCCCGCATGCCGCACCTCGAGATGGTGCGCTTCACCAGCAGCGGCACCGAAGCCGCCATGAGCATTGCTCGGCTGGCCCGCGCCATCACCAAGCGGGAATACATCCTCAAGTTCGAAGGGTGCTATCACGGGCATGCCGATGCGTTTCTCGTGCGCGCCGGCAGCGGGGTGGCCACGCTGGGGCTTCCCGACAGCCCTGGTGTTCCGGAAGTGCTGGCGCGCCTTACGCTTACCTGCGCCTACAACGACCTCGAAGCGGTCGAGAAGATCGCGCGCGAAGTACCGCTCGCGGCCATCATGCTCGAGCCCATTGTGGGCAACGGCGGCTACATCGAACCCACGGCGGAGTTCATTCCCGGGCTCCGTCGCATTGCTGACGAAACGGGGGCCTTGCTCGTCTTTGACGAAGTCATGACCGGTTTCCGCATTGCCTACGGTGGCGCCGCCGAGCGCTTTGGAGTAACCCCTGATCTCACCGCCCTCGGGAAGGTGATCGGGGGCGGCTTGCCCGTGGCCGCCTATGGCGGAAAGCGTGAGTTCATGGAATACATCGCGCCCACCGGGCCTGTGTACCAGGCCGGCACGCTCTCGGGGAATCCGCTGGCCATGGCCGGTGGACTGGCCACCTTGGGTGCGCTCACCCGTGAAGTGCACGATGGCATCACGGCGCAAACCGCCAATCTCGTGCAAGGGCTGCGCGACATTGCGGCGCGTCGCAGCGTGCCGTTCAGCGCAAGTCACAGCGGCTCCATGTGGGGTTTCTTCTTCCGTGAGGGCGTCGTGCGCACCTTCGAGGAGGCCAAGGAGAGCGATGTGTCGCTCTTCAAGCGCTTCTTCCACGCCGCACGTCGTCGCGGCGTGAGCCTTGCGCCTAGCGCGTTCGAGGCCGCGTTCATGTCGTCGGCTCACGGACCGGCCGAGATCGCGGAAACGCTCAACCGCCTCGACGACGCGCTCGGCGCCGCCCTCGCAGATCAGGAGTGACGCATGACCCGCTGCGTATGACCACGTCGCCGCAGCGCACGGCCCCATCGGGCGCCCTGCGCATTCTGGCCCCTTCGCTCTTTGGAGGCGTGATCATCGCGGCCGCGGCCATGCTGGCGTGTGCGCCGTCCTCGCCGCTCACGACCCCGCGTCCGGTCGCGGGCGGCGTCGCCAAGGGCGAAGCCACCGGCAAGCTGGAGCGGGATCGCGTGGCGCTTGTCGCGCTGGGCGGCCGTCAGCGCGACGCGGCCGTGAGTGCAACGGGACGCTGGCGTATTGACGAACAGGGCGGCCGCGTTGGCCTCGTGAAGGGACGCGGCGACGAAGCGTGGCGTGTGGAGCAGCAGAACGGCTTGTTGCGGGTGGCCGGCGACAACGGCGACGCCACGCCGTGGCGTGAAGGCCCCTTCGTGGCTCGTCCTACGGGCGACACGTTCCTGCGCTTCGGCAATCGCCGGTATCGCGGAGAGCTGGTGTTCACCGCGACCGACAGCGGCGTGATGGTGGTGAATCGGCTGCCCGTGGAGGATTATTTGCGCGGAGTGGTGCCGCTGGAGCTTCCGGCGCGCGCCGCCAACGAGCGCGCGGCGCTCGAGGCGCAGGCGATTGCGGCGCGCAGCTACACGTACATACGGGTGCCCAGCGGCATCGTGGACGAGCCGGTGCGGGGGTTCAATCTCGTCGCGACGGTGCGCAATCAGGTGTACGGTGGCGTCGACGCCGAGCACCCGGTGGTGAACGCGGCCATCGATGCGACCGCCGGGTTGGTCATCCGATACAACGGCTTGCTCGTCGACGCGCCCTACTATTCGAGCTGCGGAGGGCGCACTGCCGTGCCGTCCGAAGCGTGGCGCGGGGCGCGCGAAGAACCGTACCTGCAGCCGGTCGACGATGTCGATCCGCACACGGGGCGCCCGTATTGCGACATTTCGCCGCGGAATCACTGGCAGGCGGACTTCGACGCGACGCAGCTGCGGGAGATCGTCCGCAAGGCCTTGCAGGCCGCTGGCGCGCGCGACCCGCGCCCCGCAGCGGTGACGGCGTTCACGATTGCCTCCCGCGGACGCTCGGGGCGTGCGGCGAGCGTGGTGCTGCGCACCGAACGTGGTGATGTCACCATTGCGGCGCGTGATATTCGCGCCGTGATGGGCGATGCGCGTGGCGCTATTCTGAACAGCACGTATTTTTCTGTGGACCGCGAATCGCGCGGCGGTGGACGCCTGACGGCGGTCACCCTGCGCGGCGCCGGCAACGGCCACGGAGTAGGGATGTGCCAGTGGGGGGCGATCGGCCGGGCGCGAGCCGGTGCGGACGCCCGCGAAATCCTGCGCCATTACTATCCGGGGACCGTCGTCAGCTTCGCCGACTGATCAGTTACCCCCGGAGGCGTTGATGAAAGACGGCGTACGGATCGCCGTCGTCGGCACGGGTGCCATTGCCCAGCTGACGCACATTCCTGTCTTGTCCAAGCTGCGCGGCGCGTCGCTAGTTGCCCTGTGCGACAACGATGCGGCCAAAGCGCGTGCGCTGGCGGACCGCTTCGGGGTCCCCGACGTGTTCACCGACTTCGAAGAGCTGCTCGACAGCGACGAACTCGATGCGGTCGTCATCGCCACGCCCAATCACCTGCACGAGCCGCACGTGTTGAGTGCGTTGCGGAAGAAGTTGCACGTGCTCTGCGAGCGTCCTCTGGCGTTGTCGGCACGCGGCATCGAGCGCTGCATCACGGCCGCGCAAAAGGCCGACGTGCGTTTGGTCGTGGGGCACAATCATCGCTTCCGCACCGACACACAGGCGCTCGATCAGTTCATCCGCAACGGCGAGCTCGGGCATGTCACGAGCATTCGCTGCGGCTCGCTGCAGGTGAAGAAGAACGCCGACGGTTGGCGCAATCGTCGCGCCGAGTCGGGCGGCGGGGTGTTTCTCGAGCATGGCTTTCCGCTGCTCGACCTCGCCATGTGGCTGGCCGATGGACCGTCGCCGGTGCGCGTGGTGTCGAGCATGCGTCGCGGTCGCGGCGCCGGGGCGGTCGAAGACGCGATGCAGGTGTTCCTCGAGTGCGAGAACGGGCTCGTGGTCAATCTCGACCTGTCGTGGAGCTATGTAGGCGACGACGACCGCTGGTGGTTCGAAGTGCACGCCACGCGAGGGTCGGCCAAGCTGGCACCGCTGCGCGTGACCAAGGAACTGAACGGGCGCGCGGTCGATGTGTCGCCTAGTGGCGCCGGTGTGCGCGAGAGTCCGTTCCTGCAGAGCTATCGGGCGGAGATCGCGCACTTCCTCGCGGTCATTCGCGGGGAAACGCCGTACGAGCCGCCCACCGATCAGATCGCGGTGCAGAAGATCGTCGAAGCGGTGTACAAGGCCGCCGAAGACGGCAAGGAAATCCGGTTCTGACCTCCGTGATGACACGCCCCCGTTCGTTCGCGCGCCGTGTTGCCATCGCCGTTGGCGTGGCAGCCGGCGCGTTGTGCATGACGTTGCTGCCGTTCAAGACGGCCAGTGCCCGGCAGGCGGCGGACAACATGCCGCAAACGCCGCGTCCGCCTGCGCCCGGCGCCTCGGCATCGGTGGACAGTGCGCGCGCGGTGAAAGGCGCCACGCTGCAAGCGGTGATCTATACGTACGGCCCGGGCCCCGAAGTGTTTGAACGATTCGGGCACATCGCGCTCGCGCTCGTCGATGCCCAAACGGGGCAGGACATCGCCTTCAACTGGGGCATGTTCGACTTCAATCCCATCACCACCTTCGTGTGGCGCTTCCTTACGGGCGACACGCGCTACTGGATGGAGGGCTATCGCACGACCGACTTCAATGCGGCTTATCAGGCGCAGGACCGCACCATCCGTAAGCAGGTGCTCAATCTCACGCCGGTGCAGCGCGGCGCCCTGTACGACCTGGTCGCGTGGAATGCGAGTGAGGCCAACAAGTATTATCGCTACGACTACTACAACGACAACTGCAGTACCCGCGTGCGCGATGCCCTCGACTGGGCGCTTGGCGGCGCCCTGCGTCCCGCCCTCGACCGCGTTGACGGGCACCACACGTGGCGTGACGAAACGGCGCGCATAACCGCCGACAATCTGCCGGTGTATGTCGGCATCGAACTCGCGCTCGGCCGTAATGCCGACAAGCACCTCACGCGATGGCAGTTGGCGTTTCTTCCCGACTATCTCGCCGACGATCTGGCAGGCACTCCGGTCGCTGGCACGTCGCTCGTATTGCAGGATTCGGTGCTGTACCGCTCGCAAAGCTTGAGTGTCGCGGATCGCGCGCCCAATCGTACGATGCCCGCGTTGGCGATCGGTGTGCTGCTTGGCGTCTTGGCGTTCGTGCTCGCCCGAGTTGCTCCCGTTGGCCTTACCGCTTTGGGGATGATCTGGTACAGCGTTGGCGGCGTGCTTGGCACGGCGCTGCTGCTAGCTGGGACAGTGACCAAGCACATCCCATACATGGGGAGCAATCTCAATCTCACGCTGGTGTCACCGCTGCTGCTGTTCGCGGCCATGTTCTGGCTGTGGCGCACGCGCGCGGACGCCCGCGGCCGCGCCGGCCGCGCGTTGCCGGTGATCACCGCGGGCATCGCCGTCGTCGGGTTGGTGGTCATGCACATTCCCGGCGTCGCGCAGGGGAGCATGATGCTGTTCATGACCATGGTGCCGGTGCATGTAGTGCTCGCCGTCGTGGCGAACCGCCGTGCATCGGTATCCGCGGCGCCCCGCACATGAGTGGCGCGTCGCGCGTCGCGATCGGGATCGATGTTGGCGGGACGTTCACCGATCTCGCGGCGTTGCACGACGACGGAACGGTGTCCACCACGAAGGTGCTCAGCGTGCCCGCCGACCGCGCGCAGGGGGTGCTCAACGCGCTGACCGCCGCGTCGCTGGTACCGCAGGCCATTGCGCACATTGCGCATGGCACCACGGTCGTGACCAACCTGCTGCTCGAACGTCGCGGCGCTCCGGTGGTGGCGTGCGCCACGCACGGCTTTACCGATGTGCTCGAGTTACGCCGGCAGGAGCGCGCCGCACTGTACGACTTGGCGCAGCACCATCCGGCACCGCTGGTGTCACGCGCGCATGTCATTGCCGTGCCCGAGCGCATCGTGCCTGACGGTGTGGTGATGGCGCTCACCGATGACGCGGTGCAGGCGGTCGTCGCCGACGTGCTCGATCACGCGCGCCAAATCGGTGCAGAAACCGTGGCCATCACGCTGCTGCACGCGTACGGCAACCCGGTCCACGAACAGCAGTTGGCGCACGCCCTGCGCGACGCCATTGCCGCGCAGCAGCTCACGATCGACGTGGTCACGAGCCACGAGGTGTTACCGGAGATCCGCGAGTACGAGCGCATGGCCACCACGGTCGCCGAGGCGTACGCACGTCCGGCGGTGCGTCGGTATCTCGCCGGGTTGTCCGACCGACTCGCGGCAGAGGGCTACCCGGCGCCTCGCGTCATGACGTCCGCCGGTGGCACGCTCGAAGCGCCCGATGCCGCGCATCACGCGGCGGCGCTCGCACTCAGTGGCCCCGCTGGCGGCGTGACGGGGGCGGCGGCCATCGCGCGTGCCCTTGGCGTGTCACGCGCGCTGACCATCGACATTGGCGGGACCAGCGCCGATGTGGGGCTCATCGACGACGGGGAGCCGCTCGTCGAGCGCGGCGGCGGCGTGGCAGGCGTGCCCATCGCGCTGCCGCGTGTGCTGGTCGAAGCGGTCGCGGCAGGCGGTGGGAGCATTGCGTGGCTCGACGACGGTGGCGCGTTGCGCGCCGGCCCTGAGAGTGCCGGTGCGTCACCGGGGCCGGCGGCGTACGATCGTGGTGGCGAGCGTCCCACCGTGACCGACGCGCACGTCGTCCTCGGCACCATCGCGGCGGGCGAATGGAGCGGCGGCGTGCGCATCAGTCGTGAGAAAGCGCGTGAGGCCGTGCGGCGTATGGCGGCGCCGTTGGGCGTGTCTGTGGAACGCGCCGCCGAAGCGATCATCGCCACTGCCGACGCCACCATGGCGCGCGCCCTGCGCCGAGTCAGCGTCGAGCGGGGGGTCGATCCGCGCCACATCCCGCTCATTGCCTTTGGCGGCGGCGGTCCGCTGCACGCGTGCGGACTCGCGGAGCGACTGGGCATGCGACAGGTCATCGTACCACCGCATGCCGGCGTCCTGAGCGCGGTGGGGTTGGCGCTGGCCCCGGAGCGGCGAGAGCGACTCACCAGCTGTGTGGTGCAGGCCGCGGAGTGGACCGATGACGCCATGCGCACGCTGCTCGCCTCATCCGCCACGCAGCTCGCGCAGGGCAGCACACGGCTTGAGCCGCGCTGGTGGCTGCGTGCGCGTTATGTCGGGCAGGGGTATGAGCTCGATGTGCCGGTCGTACTGACCGATACGGTTTCGCACGTGGCGGCGCAGTTCGTGGCGCGACACGAACTGCGCGCCGGCTTCACGCTCGATCGGCCGGTGGAGTTCATCAGCGCACGGACGACCCTGAGCAGTACGCCGTGGCCCGTACACTTTGCGCGCCCTGCCCGAAGCGGCGATCTCCCGAACGATGAAGACGACGGCCGCGCCATGACTCGCACGCTGCACGGCGAAGCCATTGTCCGACTCCCCGACGCCACGTTGCGCGTCGCGCCGGGATGGACCGCGCGCGCCCTGGACAGTGGGGGATGGATGCTGGAGGCATCATGACCGCGAATCGCATACAGATTGGGCGCATTCTGGGGACGCCCGTCCCCATGCTGCTCCCCGATGAGGGGCCGGTGCATGTGCTCATCGTCGGCGAAGCGCCCGGACCGCGCGGCGCCGACAAGAGTGGCATCCCGTTTTTCGGAGATGCCGCCGGGCAGCACCTCTATGCCGCGCTCGCGCGCATGGGGGCCATGGTCCTGCCGCCGGAACTCGATAGTCTGCCGTGGGACGGCGCCGAGTTCACCGCGGCGTCCATTGTGCCGCTTGCCTATGGCGTCGCGCTCGGCAACGCGTACGATCGCTGTCCCTCCGACGACGGGCAGTCGTTTCGAGCGCCCATTCGTACTGAGTTGGAGAGCACGCGCAACTTGTCCCGATTGCATCGCGAGCTCGATCAGCTGACGGCGCGCGGCCTCAAAGGCATCGTGACGCTCGGGCGCGTCGCCACCAGAACCTTTGACGTGTTGCTCAAACAGAAGCCGCGTCCGGCGCTCGCGCGACGGGCGTTGCCACATCCGTCGGCGCAGGGGCTGCTTTCCATGGCACCCGATCGGGGCAAGGGCGCCAAGATGGCCGATCTGCAACAGGCGTGGATGGTGCGCTGCGAGTATGCGGTGCAGCAGGCAGGCTATCCGGCGCCGGTGTACGACGAATCATGAGCGAGCCCAACGCTGGTCCGTTCGACGCCCTCGAGCTCACGGTGTTTTCGCAGGGCGTTGCGATGCTTGCCGAAGAGATGGGGGGACTGCTCGAGCGCAGCAGCATTTCGCCCAATATCCGCGAGCGTCGCGATGCGTCATGCGCGCTCTTCGATGCTGCAGGACGCATGGTGGCGCAGGCCGCGCACATTCCGGTGCACCTGGGGGCGATGCCGGAGTCGGTCGCAGCGGTGCGTGCCGCCGGTGCGCACGCGGGTGACTTGTTCCTGCTCAATGATCCGTCGCACGGCGGCTCGCACCTCCCCGATCTCACCATGGTCGAGGTGATCGCGCACCCGCACGATGCCGCGCGCATCATCGGCTACGCGGCCGTGCGGGCGCACCACGCCGACGTGGGTGGTATCAGCCCCGGCAGCATGCCTTTTGGGGCGACGGAGTTGTATCAGGAGGGGATCATCGTGCCGCCGGTACGCATAGAGGTGAACGGCGTGCCGCAGCGTGATGTGTTGCAGCTGATTCTGGCCAATGTGCGCACCCCGGCCGAGCGCGAGGGCGACTTGCGGGCGCAGCGCGCGGCGTGTGCGGCGGGCCGGAAGGGATGGCAGGCGCTCTTCCTGCGGCTCGGGGAAGACACGTTGCATGCGGCCGTGAACGCGCTGCTCGACTATACCGAGCGACGCGTGCGCGCCCGCCTGGCACTCCTTGATGGCGCGCACGGATTTGCCGTCGATGCCCTCGAAGGGGACGGCGTGAGCGACGCCCCCATTCCGGTCGCGATCACGGCCAGCATTCGCGACCGCACGTTGCAGCTCGACTTTACCGGCACTTCGTCGGCGGTGCGCGGCAATGTCAACGCGCCGCCGGCGGTGGCGCGCGCTGCGGCCGTGTTCGTCTTGCGCGTGCTGTGCGATGACGACGTGCCGGTGAACGACGGTGTCGCGCGCGCCTTGCACATCGTCATGCCCGACGACTGTGTGGCCAATGCCAAACGCCCCAGTGCGGTGGCCGCCGGCAACGTGGAGCTGTCGCAGCGCATGACCGACGTGTGCTTTGCGGCCCTCGCGAATGCCGCGGCCAGTATCGGTGTACACGATCTCGTGATTCCGGCGTGCGGCCAGGGCACGATGAACAACATCACGCTCGGCGCTCCCGGATGGAGCTTTTACGAAACGCTCGGCGGCGGGCAGGGAGCAAGCCTGCGCGGCGATGGCCCCGACGCCGTGCACGTGGGGATGAGCAATACGCGCAACACGCCGGTGGAGAGTCTCGAACGTGCATACCCTCTGCGCGTGGTGGAGTACGCAGTGCGTCGTGGCAGCGGTGGCGCGGGTGCACACCACGGTGGTGATGGCGTGGTGCGCCGATACCAGACACTCGTGCCCTGTACGGCCACGCTGCTCACCGAACGTCGGCGTGTGGCGCCGCCGGGCGCACAGGGTGGCAGCGCTGGAAGCGCCGGTCGCAATCTGCTCAACGGGGAACCGCTCCCAGCGAAAACGCGCGTGGCCATGCAGGCCGGCGATGTGCTCACGCTCGAAACGCCGGGCGGTGGCGGCTGGGGGACGACCACGTCCGAACATCAGATGCCACCACGGCGCGCGTGAACATTCGCATCCTGTTGCTGGCGGCCATCGGCCTCCTCACGTCGGCGTTCTTCTGGCGTTGGTGGCAGGCGTCGCGGGCCAGCGGTGCCAGCCGTCCGTGGCCGACGCCGGTGCAGCTGGGCATTGGATTCGGCGTGGCGTTCTTCGACACACTCGGCATTGGATCGCTCGCGACCACCACGACGCTGTTCAAGGCGTTGCGCATGGTTCCCGATGAACGGCTGCCAGCCACCATGATCGTGGGGCTCACGACATCGGTGGTGGTGCAGGCGCTCATCTTCATCACGGTGGTGCAGATCGACAGTACGGTACTCGCGCTCATGATCGCCGCAGCGCTCGTGGGCGGTTGGGTTGGTGCCGGTGTGGTCTCGCGCCTGCCGCGTCGTCCCGTGCAACTGGGCATGGGTATCGCACTGCTCGTGGCGGCCCTCTTCATGGGGGTGAGCCAACTGGGCATGATGCCAGTAGGAGGCAGCGCCCTTACACTTACTGGCGCACCGCTGCTGCTTGCGCTCGGCGTCAACTTCGTGCTTGGCGCCCTCGTCATGCTCGGCATTGGCAACTACGGCCCCACCTTCGTGTTGCTCAGCGTGCTCGGCATGGACCCTCGCGCGGCCTTTCCCATCATGATGGGGAGCGGCGCCTTTGCGGCGCTCATGGGATGCCTCGCCTTCATCAAGCGGCAGCAGCATGTGCAGCAACCGGCCCTTGGGCTCACGCTTGGAAGCATCCCCGGCGTTCTAGTCGCGGCGCTGGTGGTGAAGTCGCTTCCGCTCGATATCCTGCGATGGCTGGTGGTGCTCGTCGTCGTCTACGCCGCGATTGCCATGATGCGCAGCGCGCGTCCCGCGCCGCTGTCAATCGGCAGCGAGAGATAACCCTTCCCACGCGGCCAGGAGCCGCAGGGAACCGCCCTCACGCTCGACGAAGGTGCGGCAATCGTCGAGCATGCGCTCGACCGCGTCGTCGTCGCGATCGGGGTGATGGTGGAAGAGTACGAGCGTACGCGCCTCGCATTCGAGCGCGAAGCGTGTGGCCTCGATGTTCGACGAGTGTCCCCAGCCGATGTGGCGTGAGACCTCGCGCTCCTCATACGTGGCGTCGTGCACCAGAATGGGAACGCGGTGCAGAAAGCGCGCGAGGCCACGGCGCCACGCGATGATCGCCTCGGTCTCCCGGTGGTACGACAGCTCGTTGTCCGGCGCGTAGGCCATGAGCGGTCCCGTCTTGTCATCGAGCCGGAACACCGCAGCCTCACCGGGATGGCGCGCGACATGGCGATGCACCGCCATGCCTCCGGCGCTGTGCGCCACACAGTCATCCCATTCGGAAATGTCGAGACGCGTCGCCACGCCATCCACGTACGGAAACATGGGTGGCGTGAGAATGGAGGTCGTGAACGCGTGTAACGAGGTCGCTTCGCCGTCGCCGCAGCAAATGCGTATTCGCTGACCATCGGTGAACAGCGGCGCAAAGTGTGCGAGCCCCAGCACGTGATCGCTGTGACGATGCGTGAGAAACAGATGCAGCGGTCCGTCATGCGCCGTCGACACGAGATGGGCGCCCAGCGCGCGAATGCCGCTGCCGGCATCGAGGATGACGATTTCGCCGTCGCGCGCGCGCACCTCGACACACGGCGTGTTTCCCCCGTACCGCACGGTACGAGGGCCGGGCGACGGACACGTACCACGGGTGCCCCAAAATCGAATGCGCGCGCGCGGAGGGACGCTTGCTGACATGCGGAGAAAGTAGCGCCTTTGCCCTACAGGCGCGGGCGCGTCCTCGCCTGTAGGGCTGCCCGGTCCACAATCGTCACGATGCGCCGCTGCACCGAGATGAGCTGCTTCTCCTGGAATTCCGCCATCGCGCGCGACACCGTCTCGCGGCTCGCGCCGATCATCTGCGCAATCGTCTGGTGCGTGAGCTGCTTCACCAGCGTCGCCGGCTCTCCCGGCGTGGCGTGCTCCAGCAGCACCTTGGCCACGCGCCCCGGCACGTCGAGGAGCACGAGGCTGCCAATGGTGCCGTCGGCCTGACGCAGACGGCGGGAGAGCTCCACCATGAGCCCCCATGCCACCTGCGGGCTCTGTTCCACCTGACGGCGGAAGTCGGCGCGACGCAGCACCAGCAGGCTGGAGGCCTGGGTCGACACCACATGCGCCGAACGCGGGCGGCCGTCAATGAGCGCCAGCTCGCCGAAGTGGTCCCCGATGTTGAGGACGTTGAGAATGACCTCGCGGCCGTCCTCGCCCGTCAGCACGACCTTCACTTCGCCTGAGCGCACGACAAACAGCGCGTCGCCGGCGTCGCCCTCGGAGACGATCATCGCCCCCTTGGCAAACTTCTGTTCGCGCGTGAGCTCTGCGAACGCCCGCACGGCGGTCCGGTCAAGCTCCCGAAACAGCGGCACGGTGGACAAAAAGTCCGTAATGCGATCGAGCGACACACTCATCGTGGGCGGTGTGAAGCGTAGCGGTGGCGTACCGAACGTGACCATATGCTCTCACCTCTCTTAGTGTATCTTGCGCGATAGCTTTCGGGATTCCACCGGTGATACCCGCCAGACCCTCGTAGGTCCGTAAGCCCACGAGGCCCGGCTGACCGGAGCAAAGGCTAACCCCATTCGTCACAGGTTCGCTGTGACTGATATCACGAATTTCATCCCATTACCAGCTGCATGTTGAGCCACCTTCGTGACCGCATGGCCGACGCGCTGCGGCGCGCCACCGAAGTGGAGCAGCTGCTCGCCGACCCCGAGACCACCAAGGACGCCCCGCGTCTTGCCGAGCTCGGGCGTGAGCACCATCGCCTCGCCGAGGTCGTGGTCAAAGCCAACCGGCTCACCAAGGCCGAGCAGGAGCTGGAAGACGCCCGGGAGTTGGCCAACGGGGACGACCCCGATTTTGTCGCCGAGGCCCGCGCCGAGGTCACGCGGCTGGATGCGGAGGTCGAGCAGCTGCAGAAAGCACTGCTCCCGCTGCTCATTCCGCGTGATCCGCTCGACGACCGCCCTGCCATCGTCGAAATCCGTGCCGGGACGGGGGGCGACGAAGCGAGCCTCTTTGCCGGTGATCTGCTGCGCCTCTACTCGCGCTTCATCGAACGTCGTGGCTGGCGCACGGAAACGATCTCGTATTCCGATGGCAGCATGGGCGGCGTGAAAGAAGCGGTGTTCAAGGTCATGGGCGACGGCGCCTTCGGGGTGCTGCGGTGGGAAAGCGGCGTGCATCGTGTGCAGCGCGTGCCGGCGACGGAGTCGCAGGGACGCATTCACACGTCGGCGGCTACGGTGGCCGTGCTCCCCGAAGCCGAAGAGGTCGATGTCAAAATCGAAGACAAGGATTTGCGCATCGACGTCTTCCGTTCGTCGGGCCCCGGGGGCCAGAGCGTGAACACGACCGACTCGGCGGTCCGCATCACGCACATCCCGAGCGGCATCGTCGTGTCGCAGCAGGACCAGAAGTCGCAGCTGCAGAACAAGGCCAAGGGGATGGAAGTGCTGCGCGCGCGGCTGCTCGATTTGCGGTTGTCGGAACAGGAGGCGGAGCGCTCGCGCATGCGAAAATCGCAGGTCAGCACCGGCGACCGGTCGGCCAAGATCCGCACCTACAACTTTCCCCAGGGACGCGTGACGGACCATCGCGTTGGCGTCACGCTGTACGACATCGACGGCGTGATGAACGGCGATATCGGACCGTTCCTCGACGCCATCCAGTTGGCCAACGCCGAGGAGAGCCTCGCCGGGTGACGTTGCGCGAGGTGGTTACTCGCGTGGTGGCACTCGTGGCCGAATCGACGGTGCTCGAGCGCGACGTGCGCGACGATGCGGCGCGTGAGGGCCGGCTGCTGGTGGCCGGTGTGCTGGCGCTCTCGCCCGGCGAATTGGCGCAGCGACTGGTGGTGGAACCGGCGCTCCGGCCCGGCGAGGCGGAGGCCATTGAACGGGCCTTGCATCGGCGGCTGCGCGGTGAGCCGTTGGCCTATGCCGTTGGTTCGGCGCCGTTCCGTGAACTCGTGTTGCAGGTGGACCGTCGGGTGCTCATTCCGCGCCCGGAAACCGAGGTCGTCGTGGGAGAGGCGCTTCGGCTCACGGCGCTCCGTCCGGGCGGCGTGGCGGTGGATATCGGGACCGGCTCCGGGGCGATCGCGCTGGTGCTGGCCACCGAGGGGCACTTCGACGAGGTCATCGCCACCGACGTGTCGGCCGACGCGCTCGAGGTGGCCGAGGGCAACGCGCAGCGACTGCTCCGCCCGACCCACGCGCCGGTGCGCTTCCGGCTCGGGGCCGATCTCGCCCCCCTGGAGGGGGTCCGCGCCCGTGTGATTGTGTCGAATCCCCCGTACATTGCGTACGAGGAAGCGGAGGCCCTGCCGCGAAGTGTCCGCGACTGGGAGCCGCCCGTGGCGCTCTTTGCCGCGGAGAGGGGTATGGCACGGTACCACGCGTTGTTGGTTGGTGCGCAGGAGCGGCTCGAGCCCGGTGGGGTGCTGGTGCTCGAGCTCGATGCGCGGCGGGCGGCAGAAACCGCGCAGATTGCCGTACGGCAGGGGTTCGACGACGTGCGGGTAGTGCAGGACTATTCCGGTCGCGATCGCGTGCTCACGGCGCGTGCACCGGGCGCCTGACAGAGATCGACGAGTTGGCAGGACTTCTTTTGACGGCCCGGGAGGCCGGAAACATGCTCGAAGACAAGGCGAAGGATCTCGGCCGTTCCATCGGTCAGAGCGATGAATACAAGGCGGTGAAGCGCTCGAGCGAAGCGCTCAACAACGATCGCGAGGCCACGACCATTTTGCGCCAGATGGAGAAGATCCGTCAGGATGCGCAGGCGATGATCGATCGCGGCGAAGAGCCCACGCCCGACATGGAACAGCAGCTCGACGCGTTGCTACAGCAGGTACAGGTGAACCCCACGTACCAGGCGGCCATCTCGGCGCAGGACAATTTCGACAAGCTCATGCTGCGTGTGAATCAGTGGATTGCCGACGGCATTCGTGCTGGTGCCACGAGCTCGATCATCCTCGGCTGAGTTGTCGGCGTCCGTGACGGCGATGGGTGAACGCATGGTCGACCACACCACAGGCGAGAGTGTGCTGGGGTTGTTGCTCGTGCTCGAGGGCGGCGAGGGCGTCGGCAAGACGACCCAATGGACACGGCTCGCCGATACGCTGCGTTCGGTCGGGCTCGATGTCGTTGCGGTGCGCGAACCCGGCGGCACGCCGGCGGGCGATGCGATCCGCGCGTTGCTCCTCGACCCCACGTCGTCGTTGACGGCGGAGAGCGAAGCGCTGCTCTTTGCCGCCTCGCGGGCGCAATTGGTGCGCGATGTCATCGCGCCGGCCATGGCCCGCGGCGCCCTTGTGCTGGTCGACCGGTTTCTCTTGTCGACCTATGCGTATCAGGGGGCTGGGCGCGGCTTGCCGATGGCGTCGCTGCAGGCGGTGAATCGTTTCGCGACGGCGGGGCTCTCGCCCGACCTCACGTTGCTGTTGTCCGTTCCGCTCGAGACGGCGCAGGCACGCATGCAGGCGCGGGGCGTGGCGGATCGTATGGAGCAGGAAGATGTGGCCTTCCACGAACGGGTGCGCGACGCCTTCCAGGCGGCGCTGCGCGACGAATGGCAGGCCGAACACCCAGAGGCCGGTCCCGTGGTCGCTATCGCGGCAGACAGCCCGATAGACGTCGTGACGACCCATTGTCTGCAGGTGCTGGTGGCGCGGTGGCCCGAGCGGTTCGCGGCTGCGGCTACGGCGGCACTCAGCGTTCTTTAGCGCACGATCACCTTCGATGCCTGAAATTCTTCCTGATGCGCCGCGTGCGCCACGACGAGCCCGTGCCCTGGCCGCTGCCGTTGCCTTCGGCGGGCTGCTGGGTGTCGGCGGCTGGTGGGCCGGTCGCGACCTGACCGCCGCCGTGCAGCCGGTGCGCGCGCCGCTCGGTGGAGCGCGCCTGTTCGACCAGGTGTCCGCGGCCGTCGCGCAGAAATACGTCGACTCGCTCCCCGCAGATACCATCTACGCCAAGTCGGTGGCGGGGCTGCTGAACGAGCTGGACGATCCGTTCACGTCGTTTCTCACCGAAGAGCGGGTCCGCCGGTTGAACGAGCAGATGGCGGGGACCTTCTCGGGCATCGGTTTGCAGATCGACATCCGCGACGGGTGGCCGATCGTCATCGAGCTCGTACTCGGTGGCCCGTCCGACCTGGCGGGGGTCATGGCCGGTGACCGCATCGTGCGCATCGGGAAGGAAGCCACGAAGGATCTCGACCGCGAAGAAGTCTTCCGTCGCCTGCGCGGCCCCACGGGCTCGTCCGTGACGTTCACCGTCGAACGCGGTGGACCGGAGCAAAGCTTCACACTGTTGCGAGACAAGGTGCATCTGCGGGCGGTGCAGCGCGTCGCGCTGTTGCAGAACGGCACGGGGTATGTGGACGTGAACGTCTTCAACGCGTTCACGGCCGCAGAGCTCACGTCGGCCATCGATTCGCTCGTGAAGATGGGCGCGCGGTCGCTGGTCATGGATTTGCGCGGCAATCCCGGTGGTTTGCTGGAGCAGGGCGTTGCCGTGGCGGAACTGTTTCTCGATCGCGGCCAGAGTATCGTGCAGCTGCGCGGTCGCCCGGGGACGGCGCCGCAAACGTTCACCGATTCCATGCCGCAGCGGTGGCCCACGTTACCGCTCGCGGTGCTGGTCGATCGCTCGAGTGCGAGCTCGTCGGAGATCGTTGCGGGCGCGTTGCAGGATCACGACCGCGCGATCGTGCTGGGCGTGACGAGCTTTGGCAAAGGCAGTGCCCAAAATGTGTACCCGCTCTCGAGCGGTGGCGCGTTGCGTCTGACGATCGCACGGTGGTTCACGCCGGTGGGACGCAGCATCAATCGCCCGCCCGAGCGTAACCCCGACGACGACGTGGAATCGGACACCGTCGGCGTGTCGCTCCCCGATACCATCCGCCCGCGCTTCCGCACCGATGCGGGGCGCACGGTGTTCGGTGGGGGTGGCATTACCCCCGATGTCATCGTCGGGGATACCATTGCGCCGCAGCCCGTGCAGGCACTCGCGCGCGCCATGGGCAAGAACCTCGGCGCGTATCGCGATGCCATCTCCAAGTTGGCGCAGCAGCAGAAGCGGCAAATGCAGTCCGCCGGTGATCTCGTGTCGCGCGAACAGCTCGACGCGTTGTATGCCGATCTCGCGGCGCGGAAGGTGGCCCCGCCGCGCGCCGTCTTCGATAGCGCCGCCCCGTGGATTGCGCGGTCGGTGGGCTACGAACTCACGCGGCAGGCCTTCGGCAGCGATGCGGAATTCATGCGCCGTACGCAGGATGATGCCGCCCTGCAGCGCGCGTCGCAGATTCTCACCAGCGCCCGCACGCCGCGCGATGTGTTTGGCAATCTGGAACGGCGCGCGGTGTCGGTACCGGCCACGCCGTAAGGCATTGAGGTACGGACGCGGAGTGTGCCGCGTCCGTACCTGCTGAATCAGGCGCCCGGCAGCTTCGTTTGCACCTTGGCGCCCTTTGGCACCTTGAACTCGAACGCGTTCTTGGGGAGCGTGGCGTCGGGCGACCACGATGTCAGCGTGATCGTGCGATCTACCCCCTGACCGTCGATGACCTGCACGCGCACCGGCCGCGGCTCCTTGTCGTCGAGCCACAACGTGGCTTTCTGGAAGGGCACCGCATCAGGATTGCGTGGCAACAACTGCACGCGACGCGTCGCACGCCCGTCAATGCTGACGGCCTCGCCACCGGAAATCACAAACGCACGCTTGGGTGATTCGAGCAACTGCCCCAGCAAATCGGCGACGATGGCGCCGTCCGCATCGCCGGGCAGCTTGAGCACTTGCCCCGGCGCACTGCTGGGCAGATACACCCAAAGCGTCTTGCCATCACCCACAATGCGATCGCCAGCGGGCTGCGTGAAGGTGATGGAAACCTTCCCGGGACGCTGCTGCTGAAACACGCCACGCGACGTCACCGACCGTCCAAGCAACGGATTGGTGATCTTCTGGTCGAAGTTGGCTTCGAGCGTCTTCGTGCCGCTCCACGCCTTGGCCACGCGATCGTACGCCGTCTCGGCGCCATTCTGTGCGTCCAGCGACGCGCTCAGGAGTACTGTGAGCGCCATCACGCGCACGGTCACTCCGGCGGTCGTGTTCGAAGATATTGTCATGGGAGTGCATACCCTCGCGGCAGCAGCAGGTGCCGGTTCAGACGTCGGTAACGCTACGCCCGATGGCCGCCGCGATGGTCCGCAGCTGCCGCACGAGCTCGGCGAACTGATCGGGGTACAGCGACTGCGCACCGTCGGAGAGCGCCTTGTCGGGCGTGGGGTGCATCTCCACCAGAATGCCGTCCGCACCGGCGGCCACAGCGGCACGCGCCATGGG
>JAAVWC010000031.1 GCA_023910675.1 Gemmatimonas sp. | reverse complement strand
CTTCAAGAGTCCAACATCGGGTGCGGCGGCTACGGAGCTCATCGTGTATGCCCGTGGGGCATCAATCCAGGCGCAACGCGCGCAACATGACTTGCAGCGAAGCGGGATCGGGGAGCAGCAGGAAGAAGCCGCGGAGATTGAGATCGGTTTCGCGCAGGGTGAACTCGCTCTCCACGCACAACACCGAATCCGGATCAGGCGCAAACTCGCCGAAGGCGCTGGCCAGTACGGCCGTCGACATATCGATGACCAGCATCGGCGGCGACGGCAGCAGCAGCATCCCCATGAAGTCGCTGAGGGCAGTTCATGTACGCGCCGCTCAGAATGTTGCCGGTTTCCTTGATGGCCGACGACTCGAGCTCGCTGAAGGCGACGGAGCTACCCACGGGACGCCGCAGCATGAGCTCGGCCAGTCGCATGACCGTCGGCTTGGGAAACACCAGCAGCGTGCGCCCGGTGAGATCACCGAGCATGTGCATCATGACCGCCGCGACCGGTTCCTCGTCAGGGGAGAACTGCGCGGGCAGTTCCTCGATGCTTGCAATGCTGATGGCCGGCACCTTGATCATGATGGTGCTGCCGGTCATCTGCGAGAGCGCGGTGGCGGCATGCGCCTGCGCCGATGTTCGCCGACCTCACACAGCGCGTCGAGCTGGATCCCCTTCAGCGCACGCACCACGGAGTGTGGTGCTCCGCGGTCGTGTCCCTGCCCCACAGTCGCGCTCCTGCATCATCATTCCCGCCATGAGTGGTTCCTCACCCTTGCTGCTGCCGTTCCTGCCGCAGGGTTGCACCTCAGGACGACTCACACGACGCTAGGCACGTCGATGATGAGAGCGGGGCTTCCGTCGCCGAGTACGGTGGCGCCGCTGAACCACGGGGCGGCACCACGTACGACATCCAACGGTTTGACCACGATGTCCTGCTGCGCCACGAGGGCGTCCACGAGTAACGCCACACGGCGTCCCCCGGCCTCCACGATCGCGAGATGCTGTTCACCACCCGATCCGGCAGTGTGCGCTCTCGTGCTCGCGTTGGTGGACGAACGAAGGAGCCGAAAGCGTTCACCGAGCGCCACGAGCGAAACGACCTCGTCGCGAATGGTGACGGCGGGCCCAGTGGTGTGATGCACCGTCAACGATTCGTGATACTCGAGTGCCTCTTCCACGTGCGTCGTGGGGATGGCGAAGGTACTGCCGCACACCTCGACCAGCAGGGCGCGGGTAATCGCCAGGGTGACCGGCAACCGCAGGGTGACGACGGTACCGACGCCTTCGATGCTTTCGAGTTCGAGCTGTCCGCCAAGCGCGCGTACGCGCGTGTTCACGACATCCACCCCAACGCCACGGCCAGAGAGGTTGGTCACCCGTCGTGCCGTCGAGAAGCCCGGGTGCGCGATGACCTGGAGCAGCGTATCGTCGCTGAGCTCGGCCACGTCGTCGGCAACGAGCCCTTGTTCCTTGGCCCGCTTGAGGACCGTTTCGCGATGAATGCCGCGCCCGTCGTCCTGCACCTGAATGATGACAGCCGCCCGATCCCGCGCCGCACGCAGAATGAGTTCACCGCGCGGCGACTTACCAGCGGCTTCACGCGCCGCAGCCTCTTCGAGGCCGTGATCGAGCGCATTGCGCAGCAGGTGCAGCAGCGGATCGCCGATGGCATCAAGCAACGACCGATCGAGCTCGATTTCGCGTCCCTCCATGACGAACGACACATCCTTCCCGAGCTCGCGCGTCACATCACGCACCAGTCGCGGGAAGCGGTCGAACAGCTGTCCTACGGGCATCAGTCGCGATTGCAGGACTTCGTCCTGCATGGCGCTCACCAGCCGCGCGGCGTCGCGGGCGGCGCGTTGCACATCGCGGTCGGGGTGCTCCTGCGCTTCGAGCGCGCGTAGCAGCCGGTCTCGGGTAATGACGAGCTCGCCCACCAGATCGAGTAGCGTATCAAGGCGTCGCGCATCGATGCGCACCGTGCGCGTGGCGTCGGGTGCCGGCGCCGCCGCCGCGGCCTGCCGCACCAGCTGCGAGGCGAAGGCGGGGGTACGGACCTGCACACGCGCCACGTCGCCCGCTGCCATGGCGGCCTGCACCAGCGTTTCTTCGACCGCGTCGCTGACGAGCGTAATGCGGAAGACGCCGTCGAACTGGTCGTCCTGCCAGCGCGCCTGCTCGGGGTGCGTGGCACGCACCTCACCGTGTTTCGCGAGTCTCGCCACCACGATCGTCGCCCGCACGCCCTTGAGCGGGCAGTCGCTGACCAGGCGCACATCGACGTGACGCACATTGGCGACATCAGGGAAGGGATCGGCACTCGCGACGACGACGTCGGCCGATGCGCGAGGTGCCGAGTACGGCAACGCGCTTTCAGCGGCGGCCACGGGGCGTCGCAACCGCACGAGCAACGAGCCGATAACGGCGGGCGGTGTCTCCACGCCACGCGCAATGTCATCGATGGCGCCGCGTAGCCGATCGGTGCTCTCGAAGAGCAGTACGAGCAGACCGGCGCTGACCGGCTCGTCGCCACTGCGCAGGGGTTCACACCGAGATTCGACCGCATGCGACAGTTTTTCGATAGGTCGTGTAGCCCATCGAACCGGCCATGCCCTTGATGGTGTGCATGGCCCGAAACAGCGTCGTCACGTGGCCCGATGTCGCGTCGACATCAGCCGCGTGGCGGAGCGCCTCTTCCAGCGCGAGCAGTGCGGCGTCGAGTTCGGCGAGATGCTCGCGCGCCTCGGCCTGAAACAACGCCGCATAGTGCGCTGCGTCCATGCGACCGTCGCTTTACGCGGCGAGCACGCGATTCACCGCTTCCAGCACGCGACTCGGCTGGAACGGCTTCACGACGAAATCCTTCGCGCCCGCCTGAATGGCTTCGACCACCAACGCCTGCTGGCCCATGGCGCTGCACATGAGCACACGCGCCTGCGGGTCGTGCTTGGTGATTTCGCGGACGGCGTCGATGCCCCCCATGTCGGGCATGACGATGTCCATGGTGACGAGATCGGGGCGGAAGATGCTTGTACTTCTCCACTGCCTGCATCCCCGTTTCCGCTTCACCAACAACTTCAAAGCCCGCCTGGGTGAGGATGTCTCCCACCATGGTGCGCATGAAGATCGCATCGTCGCAGATCAGTACCGTTTTGCTCACCGTGCTCTCTCCTCGGCTGAGTGCAGATGCCGCGCACAGAGCGCGACTGCGTCCAGAACCGCCACGTCGGCGGGAGCGTCCGGTGCGTCCGGCGCTGCCCCACGCACGTCATGAACGGCATCGACGACGAGTCCAATGGGACGGGCGCCGTACTGGAGGAGGACGATCGACCCCGGCGTAACGGCACGCTCTCCGGTGCGTAGCGCCAGAAGGTCCAGCACGGTGACGATAGCGCCCCGCACGTTGACGATGCCGGCCTGAAGGACCGGGGAGCCGGGCACGGCATGAAGGCCGAGGGGACGGACGACTTCCCGCACCTGCTCCACGGGAATCCCGAACAACGCCCCCGCCGAGGCGACGACCAGCCACTGGGGGCGATGGTCGTCGTCGGTCATGTCAATCGTCGGCGTCACGAGGGGCGCGGACGGGGGGGTCGTCGGTACGGTAAAAGCCGAAGACATCGAGCGGGTCCTGATGCGTGGCGAGTTCCGGCATGTCGCTGAGTACGGCCAGCGATTGCCGCAAATCGAGCGGCAATGGCGAGCGCAGATCGACGACGTCTCCGGACACCGGATGCTTGAAACGGAGCCAGGCGGCATGCAGGAAGTGGCGACGCGGCGGGAGGGCGGCAAGCTTGCGCCCACCGCCACCCCCGTACGTATCGTCGCCGATCACCGGGTGTCCCACACTCGACAGGTGAATGCGGATTTGATGCGTGCGTCCGGTGTGCAGGTGCGCGCGCAGCAGGTCCACGCTGTCGAAGCGGGCCAACCGGGTGAAGTCCGTCCGTGCCGCCTTCCCCGTCTGGATGATTGCCATGCGCGTCCGGTCTCGCGGGTCGCGGGCAATGGGCTTGTCGACGGTGAGCGCGTCACCGGTGAGGTGCCCCCAACAGACCGCCACGTAGCGCCGCGTGACCTGGCGAGCGGCGAGGGCGGAGCTGAGCACCCGGTGCGCCGCGTCTGTCTTGGCGACGACGAGCAGCCCCGACGTGTCCTTGTCGAGCCGGTGCACCAGGCCGGCGCGGTCGTCACCGCCCCCTTCGGCCAGCGGTTCGCCGCGTCCCATGAGGGCATTCACGAGGGTGCCCGACCAGTTGCCGGGGGCTGGGTGCACGACCATGCCAGCGGCCTTGTTGACCACGAGCAGATGCTCGTCTTCGTAGACGATGTCGAGCGGGATGTTCTCCGGAACCACGTCGCGACCCGGCGGCGCCGGCACCGTCACGTGGACAGCGTCGGCCGCTTCGGCGCGATAGCTCGCCTTTTGGCGGGCGCCGTTGACGAGGACGTGGCCAGTGGCAATGAGCGTTGCCGCCTGTGTGCGTGACAGCTCGCCGTGCTTGGCGACCAGGAGATCGAGTCGTTCGCCGGTTTCTGCTGTAACCGTAATGCTGAAGACGGTATCGGCGCTCACGAGGCGACGCCGTTGCCGGCGCGCTTGAGGGCGTCCTGGTGCGCCCGATCTTCGCGCCAGAGCGCAATGACGAGGCAGGCCGCACCGATGGTCACGGCGGTGTCGGCAATATTAAAGGTCCAGAAACGCACGTCGCCCAGTCCGATGTCGATGAAGTCCACCACGCCTTCGCGAAGGCGAATGCGGTCGAGCAGATTGCCGATGGCGCCGCCCACGATGGCCGGAACGCCGAACGCGGCAAGCTTGGAGACGCGCGTGAGATCGCTGGTGGCGCGAATGAGCACCACGACGATGAGGATGCTGAGCGTGGCGAAGATCCACCGCGACGCCGCACCGAGGTGCATGCCGAAAGCCGCCCCCGGGTTGTAGGCCAGCGTAAAGCGCACCACGTCGCCGATGATGCGATGCGGCATGTGACGCGGTACGAGATGTTCGACGGCCAGCGCCTTCGTCACGTAGTCGAACGCCACGGTGACCAGCACGATGCTCCAGAAGCGAAGCAGGGACGACGCGGCGGGGGCGTCGGTGAGGGCTGCACTGGCAGCAGCGGCGCGTGACGACGGCGCTTGGGCGTTCGGCTTCATGACAGCAAGAAGATCAAGGAGCGAGATCGGGCGAATCTGACGAAAGCGAGCCGGCCGCATGCCTGGCCGCCTCGAGCGCCGCAATTTCGCGACGTTCTTCGTGCCAGAGTACGATGGCGAGCAGCATGGCCCCGCCGCTGACGGCCATGTCGGCCACATTGAACGTGGGCCAGCGATGCGTCCCGAAGCCGATGTCGATGAAGTCGACGACGCCGAACTCCGAGCGGATGCGGTCGATGACGTTCCCGATGGCCCCCGCCGCGACGAGGACGATGGCGAGAATGCGACGCAGATCGGTGTCTTCGGTTTGCTGGTACAGCTTGCCGAGAATGACGAGCGCGCCGCAGGTGAGCCCCATGAAGATCCACCGGGAGTAGGGCCCCAGGTGCAGCCCGAAGGCTGCCCCGGGGTTGTACACCAGCGCCACGCGAAACCATTCCCCAAACACCGCCTTGGGCGTGCCCGCGGTGACCATCGTGTTCTCGGCCACCAGCTTGGTGATCTGATCGAGCACGACGACGATGAGGAAGACGGGGAATGCGACGATCGCCTTCACGTCATCCCTTCTTGGAATCTTCCTCGCGCTGCTTGCACGCGATGCAGTAGCGGGCATTCGGCAGGGCGTCGAGACGCTCGAAGGCGATCTCCTCACCGCACTGATGACACTTGCCGAACGTTTCCGGGGCCTTGTACAGACGACGCAGCGCCTGATCGAGGTGCCACAGGAATCGCCCTTCCTTGGATGCGAATAGGAACGCCTTTTCGCGCTCCATGGCATCGGTCCCCTGATCGGCCATGTGGAACGAATAGGCACTGCTGTCGCCATCGCTCGCTTCGCCGTTCGGGCCGAGCGTGTCGCTGTGGTGACCGAGCTCCTTGAGCACGCGCTTCCGCTCCTCGAGCAGCCGCTTTTCGAAATGCTGCAGCTGCTTCTTGGGCATCGCCTTGGGCTTCTTGGTTGCGTCCTTCGTCGACGCGGACTTCGATTCGGCCATCACACCCCGTCCTTGGTGAGCGCCAACCGGATGGAACGTCCATCGACGTCTCCGGTGTGCGTAGCGGTCCATGCAGCGCCGTCTCCGTCATCGGAGAACGGCGAACCCACCTCGTCGCCGAGCAGCAATCGCGCGGCGAGTACCTCGTCGGCGATGCGGCTGCGATGCGCAGCCACGGCACCGAGTACTTCTTGATCGCCCGACACCGCCAGCACGATCCGGTCGCTGACGGCCAACTGCGCCTCCTTGCGGAGCCGCTGCACGCGACTGATGACTTCGCGGGCCAATCCCTCTTCGCGGAGCTCGGGGGTGATGGTGGGATCGAGCGCCACACCGTAGCCGCCGTTCTCCTGCACCACCGCCGCCCCGGACGCACGCCGGATGATGGCAACGTCGTCCGGCGCAATCAAGCGTTCCACCCCGCCGACCACGACCGTGAGGTTCTCGCCGGCGGTGAGCGGCCGGAGCTGCTCGGAGCCGAGCGCCGCGACGGCCTCGGCCACCAACGGCGTTTCCTTCCCGAACTTCTTGCCGAGGGTACGGAAGTTCGCCTTGGCTTCCAACGACACCAGGGCGTCGGTGGAGGTGACGAACTCGACCCGTTTCACGTTTAACTCCGACGCCAGCAGCGCGCCCAACTCGGACACGGCGGTGACATTGCCGGGCACCACACACTGCAGCGACGGCAGCGGCTGACGCACCTTCACGTCGGCCACGTCGCGCGCCGCGTGCGCCAGACCGGCGAGCGTGCGCACGTCGTCCATGGCCGTCTCGAGCGTGTCGTCGACGGGCGTGGGCTGCTCACGCGTGTACGGCGCGAGGTGCACCGAAGTTCCGGTGAGCGCGCGGTGGACCGCGTCGGTGATGAACGGCGCGAAGGGCGCCAGCAGCCGGCAGGTCACCGTGAGCACTTCGTGCAACGTGGCGAAGGCGGCCCGGTTGTCGGCGCCGTCGATGTCGTAGAAGCGCGCCCGGCTCTGACGCACGTACCACTTGGAGACGTCGTCGTCCATGAACTGCATGACGCGGCGCGCTGCCAACGTGGCGTCGTAACTCTCGAGATGCCGGTTCACTTCCTGTTCGACGCGCGTGAGCCGCGACAGAATCCAGCGATCGAGTGCCGGGCGATCGGCGACGGCCGGATCGTTGGCACTGGGCTGCCAGCCGAAGTTGGCGTACTGCGCAAAGATGCCGTTGTAGACGTTGCGGAACGTGAGCAGGAAGCGGCCGGCGGTTTCGCGAATGGCGTTTTCGTCGAAACGACGCGGCACCCACACCTGGCTCGAGGCCACGAGGAACAGACGCACTGCGTCGGCGCCATGACGTTCCATGACCTCCCACGGGTTGACCACGTTGCCCTTCGACTTGGACATCTTCTGTCCCTGCGCGTCGAGCACGAGATCGTTCACGACCACATTGCGATAGGGCGCCGCCTGGTCATGCGCGTTGTTCGGCAGCGCATCCCCCAGCGTCGTCGCGATCGCGAGCAGCGAATAGAACCACCCACGCGTCTGGTCGACGCCTTCGCAGATGAAGTCGGCGGGGAACTGTGCCGCGACGATGTCCTTGTGTTCGAACGGATAATGCCACTGCGCGAAGGGCATCGACCCCGAGTCGAACCAGGTATCGATGACTTCGGGCACGCGCCGCATCGTGCCCGTGCCGCTCTTGGCGGGCCACGTGTACTGGTCGATGTGCGGCTTGTGCGGATCGAAGTCGTCCGGCAGCGGACGCCCGATACGCTCGGCGAGATCGGCATAATTGCCGATGACGTCGATATCGGTGGGGTCTTCGTCGTTCACCCACACCGGCAACGGCGTGCCCCAGTAGCGGTCGCGCGAGATGGCCCAGTCGACGTTGTTCGACAGCCACTCGCCGAAGCGACCGGTGCCCACTTCGCTGGGATTCCAATTCACCTGCGCGTTGCGCGACAGCAGCGCGTCACGCATGACCGTGGTGCGCACGAACCACGAGCCGCGCGCGTAGTACAGCAGCGGAGTGCCGCAGCGCCAGCAATGCGGATACGAGTGCACGAACTGGCTCGCCTTCCAGAGCACGTCGCGCTCCTTGAGCACTTCCAGAATGCGCGCGTCGGCCTTCTTGACGAACAGCCCGGCCACTTCCGGCGTGCCTTCGACAAACTCGCCGCGCGCGTTGACCGGCTGCACGAAGGCAAGCCCATGACGCTGACCGGCGGCGTAGTCGTCGGCGCCGAACGCGGGCGCCATGTGTACGACGCCGGAACCATCGTCGGCCGACACGAACGCTTCGGGGACAATGATCTCGTGGCGCCCTTCGGCGGGGTACTCTACCCAGTCGAGCGGACGACGATAGCGACGCCCGGCGAGGTCGGAGCCCTTCATGGTGCCGATGACGTCCCACCGATCGGCCCAGTCACCACCGAGCACCCCCGCCACGCGCGCGTCAGCCAGAATGATCGTGAACTCGGCGCCCGACTTCTTGCGCAGTTCGGCGTAGGTGAGGTCGGGGTGCACCGCGAGCGCCGTGTTGGACACGAGCGTCCACGGCGTAGTGGTCCACACGAGGATGCGGCGGCGCATCGCGGGCGCGTTGCCGTCGGCGTCGAGCAGATCGAGGGCGACGTACACGCTCGGATCTTCGACGTCGTCGTATCCCTGTGCGACTTCGTGGCTCGAGAGCGCGGTCCCGCAGCGCGCGCAATACGGCAGGATCTTGTGCCCGCGCACGAGCAGACTCTTCTCGTGCATGGTGCGCAGTGCCCACCACACACTCTCCACGAAATCGTGCGAGTAGGTGACGTACGGGTTGTCGTAGTCGAGCCAGTACGCCGTACGATGCGACAGCTTCTCCCACTCGCCGCGATACTTCCACACGCTTTCGCGGCAGCGGCGATTGAACTCCGCAACGCCGACCTGCTCGATGAGCTGCTTGCCGCCAAGCTTCGCGATCTCGCTCGGGTCAACGCCCTGGCGTGCCGCTTCTTCGCGCTGCAGCTCCTTCTCGACTTCGATTTCGACCGGCAGGCCATGCGTGTCCCAGCCGGCCTTGCGCGGCACGTAGAACCCCTGCATCGCGCGATGGCGGCAGAAGAGGTCCTTGATGGTGCGCGCGAACACATGGTGAATGCCGGGACGTCCGTTGGCCGTTGGCGGTCCCTCGAAGAACACGAACGGCTTGGCGTTCGCACGCGCCGCCTGCGACTGCTCGAAGAGCTTCTCGGCATCCCACTGCGCGAGAATGCCACGCTCGAGCGCGTCGGCGTTCGTATCGGGGAGCAACGGGTACAACACGGCGTCCTGCGTCATAATCACCAGAAAGGGAAAGCGTCGATCGGGAGAGCTTACAGGCGGGCGAGAATGCCCTTCACCACGGCGGTCAGCTTGGGCTCGGCGCGCTTGGCCACCGCGATGATCTCGGGGACGAACGCGGGTTTGAGCGAGTCAGGCAGGCACTGATCGGTAATGATGGACAACCCGAGTACGCGCATGCCGCCATGCACCGCGACGATGACTTCGGGCACGGTGCTCATGCCCACGACATCGGCACCGATGCCGCGCAGGAAGCGGTACTCGGCGCGCGTTTCGAGATTGGGGCCCTGCACCGCCACGTACACGCCTTCGCGCAGTGCCACCCCGTTGGCGAGCGCCACCTCACGTGCGATGGCGCGCAGGGCGGGGTCGTACGGCTCCGACATATCGGGGAAGCGCGGGCCGATGGTGTCGTCGTTCGGGCCGATGAGCGGATTGTCGCCAAGCAGGTTGATGTGATCCGAGATGAGCATGAGATCACCGGGGGCCCAGAGCGGATGCATGCCGCCGCAGGCGTTGCTCACGATGAGCGTCTGCGCACCGAGGGCGCGCAGCACGCGCACCGGAAAGGTGACCTGCTGCAGCGAGTAGCCTTCATACGCGTGAAAGCGCCCCTGCATGGCGATGATCGTCTTGCCGCCGAGCGTGCCGCACAACAACCGTCCACGGTGCGACTCGACGGTGGACAGCGGGAAGTTGGGGAGCTCACCGTACTCGATGACCTGCTCCACCTCGATCTCGTCGGCGAGCGCTCCGAGCCCGGTACCCAGAATGACGGCGGCGTCGATGGGCTGCGGGAAGCGCTTGCGCACTGCTTGCGCACACGCCTCGATGCGTTCGCGTGCATGCAGACCGAGGGCCGGATGCGACAGCCCGACGGCGTTGTGCTCCTGGGTGTACTGGAGTTGCGGACGCGCGCCTGGCCCGGTGGGCCCCGGAACATGGCTCGTGCTCATCGTTCGTCCTCCATCACGGCGTCGAGCCATGACGGGGTGGGCGCCACGTTGCGCGGTGGCAATTGCCGGAGGTCCTGGACGACGCTGGCGTCGGGCTCGGCCGGTCGTGGCGCCGTGAAACCGGGCACAGGGTCCTGTTCGGTGGAGTTGAGCTCGGCCAGTTGGCGCTCGAGCTGGTGCCGCAACTGCGCCACGTAGGAGCGACGCGTACGCCAGAGCGCCTGCAGCTCCTGCTGCGCGCGCGCCACTTCGTCGCGCACCGACTGCAGCTGCCGATCGGCTTCCTGCTGCGCCTCACGCACGATCAGCTGCGCTTCACGCTCCGCCTGCTCGCGGATTTCGCCGCGCAGCTGCTGCGCGCTGACCAGCGCTTCGTTGAGCGCCTTGTCGCGCTCGCGGAAGGCCTTGAGCTGCTCGTGGAAGTTGCGCGCCTTCTGATCGAGCTCCTGATTGGCGCGCGCGAGGCGTTCGAGTTCCTCGGCGACCTGATCACGGAACTGATCGACACGTGTACGATCGTAGCCACGCAACGCATTGCCGAAATCGAATCGGCGTGCGTCGAGCGCGGTGAGATGGAACCCTTGGTAACTCTCGTCGGTCATTCGCGGTCTCGTATGCGTCAGGTCCGACTGCCGAAAAGCACGGTACCGAGGCGCACATGCGTGGCCCCTTCCTCCACGGCGAGTTCGTAATCGCCGGACATCCCCATACTGAGCCACTCGGCGCCGTGCCCGGCCGCCTGCAACGTACTGCGGAGCGCGCGTGCGCCTGCGAACACCTCGCGCAACAGCCCTTCGGCGGCATCGAACGGTGCCATCGTCATCACGCCGCGTACCCGCAGCGCCGACAACGCATGAAGCCGCTCGGCGAGCGCCGGCACATCGTGTGGGGCCACGCCGCTCTTGCTCGCTTCTCCACTCACGTTCACCTGCAACAGTACGTCGAGCGTGCGCCCCGCCTTGACCGCTTCGTCGTGCAGCGCCACCGCCAGCCGTTCACTATCCATGCCGTGCACGAGCGAGAAGCGAAGCGCCTGCTTGGCCTTGTTGCGCTGCAAATGACCAATGAGGTGCCACCGTACAGGCACCGTCACCCGCGCCATTTTGGATTCGGCTTCCTGCACCTTGTTCTCGCCGACGTCGGTCACGCCGCACGCGTACGCCGCTTCAACGGCATCCGGGCCATGCGTTTTGGTGACCGCGACGAGCGTCACGTCCTGCCCATGTCCGCCGCGAGCGCGGGCGCCGGCGATGCGTGTCCGCACCTCCGCCACCGCCTCCTGAACGGCCTGCGGCACGATGGCCGCAACATGGTCGGAAATTGCCATAGCACATAAGGTTAGACACCGCCACACCCTGACACAAGTAACGAGTCCACCACGGTAGACACTCGCGTGCAGCGGAGCAGTTCCTGCACCGTTTCGGCGGCGGGATCGGCGGCCGGCGGCAGCGGCGCGAGTGCACTGGCTGGCACCTGCTCACGGCTTCGCCGCAACGCTGCCAGATCGCGCCCGGTGGTGCCGGCCGCCACCATGCTGTCGGGGGCGTAGACGAGCCCTTGCAGCGCCCAACCGCGTGTGGGGTCGAGCAACACACGATCCTTCCTCGTGAGCAGGGTGCTCACCCGCACCGCGCGCCGGCGCCCTTCGGCGTGAATCATGACCGACCGCAAGGCGGCCGACAGCCCGGGCCAGCGGGTCACGGCTTCCGGGGCGAGGAGTTGCTGCCGCGTGAGCGATGCCCGGTACCAGGTCGCTCCCATGAGCGGCACCGTGACGACGGTGACATCGGCGCGGTACTCCTCCACCATCTGCAGGTACCAGAGGGGAAAGCTGTCGTTGTCACCGGCGGCGACCAGGACGCCATTGCGAGGGACGGCATCGAGCAACAGGCGGGCATACGTACGCGGCAGCGTGGCAACGGGCTCGCGGGTCCGGTCGGCCACATCGCGATTGCCGAGCACCGGGACCATCACGAGGGCGAAGGGGAGCAACGCCACCGGCGCGGGCAGCCGGCGCGCGAACGTCGCGGCGATCGCGCTCACTCCCACACCGGCCAGCAGCCCCCACGCCCAGAAGGCGAGCACGAAGAAGTAGTCGCGCTCACGGGCCTCATGAACCGCGCCCTCGGGGAGGATCCCCACCCCGAAGGTTGGGCCGGCGCGCATGTTGAGCCATACCGCCACGCCACACGACGCACTCAGCAGCAACAGCAGCATGGCGCGCCCCACGCGCACATCGTGTTGCCACAGCTGCCGCACGCCGAGCCCGGCGAACCAGCACCAGAGCACCGTGATGGAGGTGCGCCAGAGTCCAGCGGTGGGCTGGGGATGCAGGCCGAAGGCGACCTGCCAGTCGGCCCACTGGAACACATTGCCGACCTGCAGCCAGAGCGGCGCCATGCGCGGCCAGAGTCCAGCCACCGCGTATTGCTCGCGGCGCAAGACCGCCACGAGCGAGCGCCATGTTTCGGGATCGCCGGAGTCGAGCGCCGGATTGCGCGACGACAACAGCGGCAGCAGCACGACGGCAGAAAAGCCGAGCGCCGCCAGCGTGCCCCATGCCAGCAGGTCGCGCAGGCGCGGCCGTTCGCCTCGCCACGCCAAGGCGATGGCGGCCGGGAGCGCGACGAGTACGGAGAGATGCAGCGGCACCGCGAGTCCGCACAGGAACGCGATGAGTGCGCGCGCGCGCAAGCGCATGGGTGCCGTGGTCTCGGCGCGACCGGCATACTCGCCCGCAGCGAGCATGACGACACTCGCCAGCAGCGCCACGGCATACACTTCGGTCTCGGTGGCGTTGTTCCACACGCTGTACATGGCGCCGGCCATGACGGCGCTGACCACCGCGCCGCGAGCGCCAATCCAGTTGGCGGCGATGAGGGCTGTCACGCCGCCCGTGATCGCGCCACTCCACACCGACAGGAGCGTGATGGCGCGCGGCGGCGGCGCACTGCTGAAGAGCATGGCGGCGACTTTGCCCAGGAGCACCCAAAGCGGGGTACCGGGCGGGTGCGGAATACCCAGCGTGTGGGCAGCGGCCATAAGTTCCGCAGCGTCCCAGAAGGTGAGATCGGGCGCCGCAGTGGAAAGATAGAGGCCGAAAAGCACCATCGTCGCCACGACTGCGGCGACGATGGGAGACGGCAACTTGAACGGACGCGAGGTACTCAAGGCGGCGTCGGCTTACGCCGGCGAAACCTCGGGACCGCCTAGCAGCGGTGGCGTGACCGGACGCGACGACGGCACACTGGGCGTCGAGAGCGGTGCGGCAGGTGCCGACGGGAAGTCCGGCCCGCTGCGCGGCGGCAACACCCCACCGCTCTTGAGCACGATGATGTCGTCGCGCGTGAGCGTTTCCCGCTCGAGGAGATTGATCGCCACCGCGTCGAGCAGCGTGCGATGCTCAGTGAGCACCGCCACGGCCCGGGCGTGCGCCTCGAAGGCGACGCGCTTCACTTCGGCGTCCACCAGCTGCGCCGTCTGTTCCGACACTTCGCGACGCGACTGGATTTCGCGTCCCAGGAAGAGTTCCTGCTCGTTGTCGCCCACGAGGATGGGGCCGATGGTATCGGACAGTCCCCACTGCGTGACGTAGCGACGGGCGATGTTGGTGGCCTGCTGAATGTCGCTGGCCGCCCCCGTCGTGACGCGGTTGTGGCCGAACACGATTTCTTCGGCCGCCCGGCCGCCATACGCCATGACCAGACGCGCCTCGAGCTGCTCACGCGTGACCGAGACGCGATCGTCTTCGGGGAGCGTGAACGCAATGCCGAGCGCCCGTCCACGCGGGACGATGGTGACCTTGTGCAACGGATCGTTGCCGTAGACCATCATCGCGCACACGGCGTGGCCGGCTTCGTGGAAGGCGGTGAGACGACGTTCGTCTTCCTTCATGACGAGCGACTTGCGCTCGGCGCCCAACATGACGCGATCCTTGGCTTCTTCGAGATCGCTCATGAAGATCTTGTCGTGATTCTTGCGCGCCGCGAGCAGCGCGCCTTCGTTCACGAGGTTGGCGAGATCGGCGCCAGCCATGCCCGGGGTCCCACGCGCGAGCGACGTCACGCTGACATCGTCGGCGATGGGCTTGTTGCGCAGGTGCACCTTGAGGATGCCCTCGCGGCCGCGGAGGTCCGGGGCGTCGACCACGATCTGACGGTCGAAGCGGCCCGGGCGCAGCAGCGCCGGGTCGAGCACGTCGGGGCGGTTCGTGGCGGCGATGAGGATCACGCCATCGTTCGATTCGAAGCCGTCCATTTCGACGAGCAGCTGGTTGAGCGTCTGTTCACGTTCATCGTGTCCACCGCCGAGGCCGGCGCCGCGATGGCGACCGACGGCGTCGATTTCGTCGATGAAGATGATGCACGGCGCATGCGCCTTCCCCTGCTCGAACAGATCGCGCACGCGCGAGGCGCCCACGCCGACGAACATTTCGACGAAGTCGGAACCGGACATGCTGAAGAACGGACGTCCCGCCTCTCCGGCCACGGCCTTGGCCAGCAGCGTCTTGCCGGTACCCGGCGGGCCCACGAGGAGCGCACCCTTGGGCAGACGGCCACCCAGCTTGGTGAACTTCTGCGGATCCTTGAGGAACTCGATGATTTCCTGCAGCTCGACCTTGGCTTCGTCGGCACCGGCCACATCGGCGAACGTCACCTTGGGGGTGTCGCCGCTCAGCAGCTTTGCCTTGGACTTGCCGAAGGAGAACGCCTTGTTGCCCCCGGACTGCATCTGGCGGAACAGGAAGATCCAGAAGCCGATGAGCAGCAGGTACGGCAACATCGTGATGAGCAGGCTGCCGTAGCTGGCGCGCGGTTCGGCCGCGGCTGTCTTGACGCCGGCTTTGTAGAGGTCTTCCTGCTCCTTGGGGGCAATACCGTTCACGAGGCGCACCGTGAACCGCTTGGCCGGCCGGTTCGAGATGCGGACTTCCTGGTTGAACTGCCCGCTGAGCACGTTGTCCGTGAACGTCGCCGTTTTGATGTTGCCGGCGGCGAGCTGCTGGCGGTAGTCGGAATAGCCGATTTCCGGCGCGGCCGCTTCGCGGCCATTGCCGTACGAAAGGAACGCCACGGGAATGAGGAGGACGAGGATCCAGAACGAAACCGTTTTGGAGATCCGACCCCAGTTGGTGGGCTTCTTCGGCGAGGGCGTCATGTTTGTTGCCATGGGATAACCGCCTTACTGCAGGCTGGCGACATACGGGAGGTGCCGGAAATTCTCGGCATGATCTAGCCCGTACCCTACCAGAAATTCGTGCGGCGCATCGAACCCGATGAACCGCGTGGGATGATGAAGCTCTGTCGCGATATGCTTGTGCAGCAGCGCGCAGATTTCGAGCGACGTCGGCTTGCGCTCACCGAGCAGTTCGATGAGCCGGTTGAGCGTCCGACCGGAATCGACGATGTCCTCAACGAGAAGAATGTGTTTGCCTTCCAATTCCGTTTCCGGATCGTAGAGCAAACGCACGACACCGCTCGATTCCATGGCGTCGCCGTACGACGACGCGACCAGAAAGTCCACCTGCAACGGACGGGCAATATGGCGCACGAGGTCGCTCAGGAAGATAAAGCTTCCCTTGAGCAGCCCCAGCACCAGCAAATCACCATCGGGGTAGGCCGCCGTGATTTCCTCACCCAACGACTGAACGCGCGCGTTGATGGCGCTCGCGTCATAGACGATGCGCTTGACGGCGCGGCCGTCGAGCCGAGGATCCTCGGGCGGGGCAGAATGTTCAGTCAAACTCGCGCTCACACCGATACCAGATCAGTTCCGGCCTTCCGGGCCGGGACGGCGCCGCAAGACCGCGGCAAACTCCGGGGATCCACACCGGCTCTCCTGCGACCACGACCACTGGCCAGGAGGGCCGATCGAGAACTGGAACCCGGGACTCCGTAAAGTACCGGGTTACCCGTCTCCCTGCTGGTGCCCCTGCCGTCCGGATGCGATCGCCCTCTGTCCATGGACGGACGACGACCGGTGTCCCCGTGGGCAACCCGATGCACCACGCATCGTGCGCCAACGGCTCCACGCCCAACCGACGAAAGCGCCACCGCCCGAACCGGGGCGGCAGCGCCTCTGACGGCCCTTCGTACACCGGCCACATGGCGACGTGGGACGCAGCGCGGCGGACCTCGAACAGATCGCCCCGTCCATCGTGCCGGCGTTCGATGGTCGCCCCACCGGCCAACGTGATATGCGCTCCACGCCGCTGCGACATGGTAAACCCGACGGCCGCGCGGGTTCCGTTGGCGTCGAGCGTGACCCCGACGCGGGCACAAATGGCGGGCCACAGCACCGCCCGGCCCCCATCGGTGGTCTGCTCGAGAAAGCGCGCGGGCACGGTGAGCCGCCCACCGTTGGCGTGCACGGCGATCCCGCTGCCGTCGAGCAGGCGCTCCACGTCCCGGCGCCACGCGGCAGCCCGTTCGCCGAGGGCGAGCATCGCCTCGGCGAAGCCGGGAGCGCTCTGGGCAAAGGTGGGGAGCCACTCGTGGCGCACGCGGCCGCGCAGGAAGCGGAGCGACGCGTTCATGGGGTCTTCGAGGTAGAGCAGCGCCTCGCTCTCCACCCACCGCGCCAGCTCGGCCCGCGACACGCCAAGCCAGGGGCGCAGCACGGGGCTCGGCGCGGCGAGCGCCGCCAGCCCTCGGGCGCCGCTGCCGCGCAGCGCGCGCATGACGATGGTCTCGAGCTGGTCATCGCGGGTATGCGCGGTGACGACGCGCGCCGTGAAGCCACGGGCGACACGGCGCAGGAAGCTCCAGCGAGCATCGCGCCAGCCGGCTTCATTGACGGCGGTGGTGCGGGCGCGCTCGCGGACGACGGTGAGCCCCAGCCGGCGGGCCTGCGCGGCCACGAGGCTCGCGGCGTCGGTGGCGTAGCTGCCCGTGCCATGATCGAACGTGGCTACCGTCGCGATGCGCTGCGGCGCCCAGCGGGCCATGGCATGGAGGAGCGCCATCGAATCGCGGCCGCCGGAGACGGCGAGGACGAGCGGATCGTTGCTCCCCTTGAGCGCGACCTCGAGCACGGCGCGCAGGAGGTCGCTGGGGGCGACGTCGTACGCGGGGGCCTCGAGTAGGGGGAACTCCGTGAGCGCGCGATCCATTTCACACAAAAGCGCTTTGGTCATCCGGCGTCAACCGGCTGGCAGATCCCCCCTACCACCGGCGGCCGAACTCGACTACGCTTGTGGTGTTCTGGCGCACCGCGTCGCCATCATTCGCTTCCGGAGAACCACAGTGGAATCGCACGGCACCCTCGGCACGATCTGGGCTTCGTTCGGGATGACCGCCTACTACATGGCGCTCACCTGGATCAACATTTTGCTCGGCCTGTTCCTGTCGCCGCTCTTTGTGATTCCGCTGACGTGGCTGAAGCAGAAGCAGGGCGGATTCGAGTCGTAAGGCTCGCGGCGGTTGAATCGCGAAAGGTCGGCTCTTATGAGTCGGCCTTTTTGTTTGTGCATGCTTGTGGGTCGTGGTCGAGGTCGGCGTGGTGGTCTGGGCACCGCCACCACAGTCGGGGCACCGCCACGACAGTCGGGGCACTGCCACGACAGTCGGGGTCTACAAACAGTCGAGGTCTCGGCCGGGTCTTTCGCTTCGCTGCGCTCGCTGTCGGGGTCGGGGTCGGGGCTCAAATGTCGAGGTCGAGGTCGGGGTCGGGGCAGCCCCGACAGTTTTTCCCCGACCCCGACGAGCCAGCGCAGCGCCGCGCCCGACCCGGCCGAGACCCCGACTGTTTGTAGACCCCGACTGTCGTGGCAGTGCCCCGACTGTCGTGGCGGTGCCCCGACTGTGGTGGCGGTGCCCAGACCACCACGCCGACCTCGACCACGACCAAGAGAAAGCCCAGAAAGGCTAGGCGACCCGCGGTACTCCCGCCAATTCCTTCGCCGTCAGCACGACGGCATCGCCGAGCGCCGTCTTCCGCCCCGTCAGGTCGGACAGGTCGCCGCCGTGGTACGCCTCTTCACCATGTTCCGCGATGTCGATGCCCTGCACTTCGACGTCAACCGAAATGCGCAGGCGCATGACCGCCTGCAGCGCGTACAGAATGCCCGTGCTCGCGATGCCCGCGAAGGCGATCGTCGCCACGACGGCGAGAATCTGCACCCCCAACAGGCCGGCGTTGCCGCGCAGCAGTCCGTCCGCGCCGGCAGGATTCACCGCCTTCGACGCGAAGACGCCCGTGAGCACCGCCCCCATGATCCCCGCCACGCCGTGACAGGCAAAGACGTCGAGCGTGTCGTCGAGGCGCGTCTTGGGGCGGTAGTGGAGCGCAAAGAACGAGAACGGGGCCGCGAGGGCGCCCATCGCGAGCGCCGACAGCGGCGTGACGAAGCCGGCGGCCGGCGTGATCGCGACGAGTCCGACCACGGCGCCAGTTGCCGCGCCCACGGCCGTCGCCCGCCCGCCCTTCACCAGTTCGAGCACGAGCCACGCCATCATGCCCGCCGCCGCCGCAGCGTGCGTCGTCACGAGCGCATTGGCCGCAATGCCGTCGGCGGCGAGCGCCGACCCGGCGTTGAAGCCGAACCAGCCGAACCAGAGCAGACCGGCGCCCAGCAGCGCGAACGGTACGTTATGCGGCACGTTCGGAATACGCTTGAAATCGCGACGGGGGCCGAGGAACAGCGCCAGCACGACGGCCGTCGTCCCGGCGGAAATGTGCACGACCGTGCCGCCCGCGAAATCGAGGGCACCCAGCGTCCGCAACCACCCGCCGTCGCCCCACACCCAATGCGCGAGGGGGTCGTAAATGATCGTGGTCCAGATGACACCGAACGTCAGGTACGCGACAAAGCGCATCCGGTCGATGATCGCACCGCTGAACAGCGCGACCGTGATGCCCGCGAACATCGCCTGAAACGCCGCAAAGAGTACATGCGGCAGCAGCGCCGAATAGGTGGGGTTGGGGGAGGTGCCCACGCCGATGAAGCCGAGCCACTCGAGCCCGCCAATCCACGACGGGCCGGGGCCGAAGGCGAGGCTGTAGCCAACGAGCACCCACTGCACCGTCACCACGCCCAACGCGCCCAGGCTCATGAGCATGGTGTTGAGCGCACTCTTAGTGCGCACGAGCCCGCCGTAGAAGAACGCGAGCCCCGGCACCATGAGCAGCACCAGCGCGGTGCTCATGAGGACCCACGCCGTGTCGCCGGCCGACACGGTGGGAGCCGCCGCTTCCTGCGCCACAGCGAGAAGGGGCAGCGCGGACAACCCGCTCGCCGGCATCAGTAGTCTCCTCGCGTGGGCGCCCGCATTTCGAGCTGCGTCTGACGCATGATTTCGTCGGCGTTGACTGCGGTCAGCGCGTTGTTGTCACGTTCGCCCGTGCGAATGCGCACGGTATGGTCGAGGGGGAGCACGAAGATCTTGCCGTCACCCACGTCGCCGGTACGCGCCCCGTCGCAGATCGCCTGAATGGTGCGCTCGACGAAATCCTCCGAGCACGCCATCTCGATCCGCACCTTCTCGTGGAACTCGAGCACCACCGATTCGCCACGATACTGCTGGACCACGTCCCGCTCTCCGCCGTGTCCGCTGACACGCGAGAGGGTCATACCCGTCACGCCCACCTGAAAGAGGGCGCGTTTGACATCCGCCAGCTTTTCCGGCCGGATGATGGCGACGATGAGCTTCATGAGCGAGAAAGGAGAAAAGGAAACTCCGACATCCGCGAAACCGACACCCACCAAGCGCTACCACAACCATGCGTATTCTGCACCAACCGTAACACAAACGGACCGATTTACCAATGTTTGGCGAGCATCGATGTGCCAACGCTGCAATATTTGCACGTTTCGACACACAGCCTTCTCAACCGAGCGAGCCACCCGAACAGAAAACGAACACGCGCCGCGCCATCTCCAGGCTCAGGAGGTCGCCAAGTGCTCGAACGCACGGCCCCGCCACGCCTTGGGGCGCTTCGCGGTACTGAGGGTAAGGCGCCACGCCGCCGCCACGTCGGCCAGCCACGACAACCAGAACGTCGCGCCGCGCTCCGCATACGATCCGCTGAGGGCGACGAGCATGAACCAGCGGATGAACAGCGCCGATCCGTTCACGAGCAGCAACGCCCGCCAGAGCATCGCGTTCGGCGAGGTCGCAAGGTCTACAGAACCGGTCAGCATGCCGGCGCCTAGTGCCAGCAGCACCGGAAGCGGTAACGCCTGCACCGCCCACACGAGCGCGACATCGAGCCAGCGGCGCCAGAGCGGCGTGGCGTCCTTGAGGTCGAAGCTGCGTCCCCACTCGCGCCACATTTCGCCCAACGAGGCGTACGACCGCACTTGAATGATGCGTGAGCCATCGAGAAACCCCACCCGCGCGCCATTGGCAGCAAGGTAGCGGGCGAGCGTCACGTCGTCGCACCACGAGGCGCGCGACACGGAGTATCCGCCATGGGCCAGCAACAGGTCGCGACGCGCAATGAAGCACTGTCCGTTGGCCAGCACGCGATCGGGCGGCGGCTGCGTGGCACCGGCCGCTCCACACCGGTAGACCAGGGTGCACAGCATCGCCGGCTGCACGAACCGCTCGGCGGCGGTCTGATCACGAAACTGCGGTGAGAAACTTGCGACGTCGTACCGGTCCTGCTCGACCGCATCGATGACGGCACCCACCAACCCGGGCGCCGGGACCGTGTCAGCGTCGATGCCGAGCACCCATTCGCCCTTGGCTTCGCGCAGGCCGTTTTCGAGCGCCCACACCTTCCCCACCCACCCCGGCGGGAGCGGTTCGTCGGTCACGAGGCGAATGCGCGGATCGCGCGCCGCGGCGGCCTGCACCAGCTCGCGCGTCCCGTCGGTAGAACGGCTGTCGACGACGAGCACCTCGAGCAGCGGCGCATCCTGCTGCATGAGTCCTTCGAGGCACGGTCCTACCCGGCTCACTTCGTTCAGGGTCGTCACCATGACGGTAACGGTGGTGTCCGTGCGTGGCGTGGTGCGCGGCGCCACGGGCGGGCGGCGGGAATACCCCGGCATCAGTCGCGCGAGCAATACCAGCAGCAGACACACCTGCACGACGAGGAGAATGACGAGCGGTGCCGGAGTCATGAAATCCCTGAGAGTGAACCTGAAAGGCGCGTGACGACGGCGCGGCGCAGCCGACCGTTCGTGTCGATGAACCCGCCGAGGCCGCGGGCCGGTTCCGTGCGGGGCCATGCGCACAGGCGGACGGGGAAAGATACATGCCTCCGGGAGAACCCAGAGTGGCGGGCGGGCGCTCTGGGGGGTAGCCTCTCTGGTGTCCAGCCGGGAGATCGCCCGGCCCCTCCCATTCGATTACGATGGCCCGCGCCAATCCCTCACCCGGTGCGCAGTTGCTACGCAACTGGCAACGCTTCGCCCCACTGCCCTTTGGCAAACGGCTCTTCAGCTGGGCCGTCGGGCAAACGGCACCGTACACCGGTTCGGTGGGCGGCGTGTATACCGACGTCCGTCCGGGATACGCCCGCGTGGAGTTGGCCGACCGGCGCGCGGTCCGCAATCATCTCGCGTCGGTGCACGCGGTCGCCCTGGTGAACCTCGCGGAAATGACCAGCGGCGTGGCACTCATGACCGCCTTGCCGCCGGGTGTTCGCGGCATCGTGACGGGGCTGTCGATCGAGTACGTCAAGAAGGCGCGCGGTCGTCTCGTGTGCGAAACCCACGCCCACGCCCCCACTGCGGTGACCACGAGTGTGACGCACGATGTGGGCGCCACCATTACCGATGTCGCCGGCGACGTCGTGGCCCGCGCCACGGTGCACTGGCGTCTCTCTCCTCCGGCAGACGCATGACACTCAGCAGCGCCCTCGCGCCGGATACCGGCACCGCCCTCACGCGACACGCGCACATCCGTGTGCCGCTCATCTGCGGGCCCATGTATCCGTGCAGCAATCCGGAACTGGTCGCATCGGTCAGCAAAGCCGGCGGGCTGGGCATCGTGCAACCCATTTCACTCACGTACGTGCACGGCTACGACTTCCGCGAGGGATTGCGGCGGATCAATACGCTGAGCGGCGGCGCGCCCATTGGCTTCAACGCCCTCATCGAAGCCTCCAGCAAGACCTATCACAACCGCATGGTGCGCTGGGTGGAAACGGCGCTCGAAGAAGGGGTGCGGTTCTTTCTCACGTCGCTGGGCAACCCACGATGGGTGTGCGACCGCGTGCATGCGGCAGGCGGCGTGGTGTATCACGACATCACCGAAATGAAGTGGGCGCTCAAGGGGCGTGACGGTGGCGTTGACGGTCTTGTGGCGGTCAACCGCGAGGCGGGCGGACACACCGGCTCGCGCGACGCGCGCACGCTGCTCGACGAGGTCGGCGGCCTTGGGCTTCCGGTGGTCGCCGCTGGCGGCGTCGGCTCGCCGGCGCAGTTCCGTGCCCTGCTCGACATGGGCTACGCCGGTGTGCAACTCGGCACGCGCTTCATTGCCACGACCGAGTGCAACTCCGACCAGCGCTACAAGCAGGCCATCGTCGACGCCACGTCGAACGATGTAGTGCTCACCGAGCGACTCACTGGTGTGCCGGTATCGGTCATCAAGACGCCCTACGTGCAGCGCCTTGGCACCACCGTGGGGCCCCTTCGCGAAGATGCTCTTTCGCGGACGCAAGACGAAGCACTGGATCCGCACCTTCTACGCGCTGCGTTCACTGCGGCAGCTGAAGCAGTCGAGTGTGGAGGGAGCGAACAGCGATTACTGGCAGGCCGGTCGCAGCGTCGACGCCATTCACGATATCCGACCGGCGTCGGAAATCGTCGCCGAGTTTGCGGCCGCACTTACACCAGCGGAGCGCGCCTGATGCAACGGGTATTTCGAACCACGGCGCTGGCGATAGGCACCGCCCTGTTGAGCAACACGGTGCTGGCGCAATCGACGCCCGTGATGACCGCCGGACTCACGGCACCGGTGACGCTCACACGCGACAGCGCGGGGGTGGTGCACATCGAAGCGCAGAACGAGCACGACCTGTTCTTTGCGCAAGGATACAGCGCCGCGCGCGATCGCCTGTTTCAGCTGGAGCTCTGGCGGCGCCAGGCCACCGGCACCATGTCGGAGGCACTGGGGCCGCGCTGGGTAGCTCGCGACCGTGCGGCGCGGCTCATGCGCTATCGCGGCGACATGAACGCCGAGCTGGCGCACTATCATCCGCGTGGAGCACAGATCATTCAGGCGTTCGTCGACGGAGTGAACGCGTGGGTGGATCGTGTCCGCGCTGAGCCGTCGCTCATGCCCCCTGACTTGGCGGCGCTGGGGATTACGCCGGGACATTGGACGCCGGCCGTCGTCGTGTCACGTCACAACGCCTTGGCGAGCAATGCCGGAGATGAGTCGTCGCTGGCGCGCGCGGTGCGCGGCATTGGCAGTGACGCCGTCAAGCGCCGCCGCCGATTCGAGCCCGGCCAACGTGAAACTGGCGCTCGATTCGGTGGTCGCGCAGCTGGTGGGAAGTGCGACCGACGCCCAGCTGCTTGCCGCATACAACGGATCGCGCAGCGCGCCATCGTTCCGCGCCGATGAAGTCGCGACCTCGTGGCGCAAGGCCGGCGCTCCCGCCGCGGACAGCAGCGGTGGTCGCGACGCCGACCGGTGGGAGAGCAACAGCTGGGTCCTCAGCGGCAAAAAAACGGCGAGCGGGCGTCCCATTGTCGCCAACGATCCACACCGCACGATGGCCGTTCCCTCCCTGCGGTACCTCGTGCATCTCAAGGCACCGGGGTGGGATGTCATTGGCGGCGGTGAGCCCGCCATCCCGGGCGTGGCCATTGGCCACAATCAGCATGGCGCGTGGGGGCTGACGATCTTCGGCATCGACAGCGAAGACCTGTATGTGTACCAGCTCAACGCTTCGAACAGCGCGTACCGGTATCGCGGCGCCTTCGTGCCCTTCACCACCACGCGCGACAGCGTCGTCGTGAAGAATGCGCCGGCGGTGGGTGTGGCCTGGCAATACACGCGACACGGCCCCGTGCTGTATGTGGACAGCGTGCGTCACGTGGCGGTGGCGCTGCGCGCGGGGTGGCTCGAAGTGGGCGGCGCCCCGTATCTGGCATCGTTGCGTCTCGATCAGGCGACCACGTGGAGCGAAGCACGCGCCGCGCTGACCTATGCGCGCATGCCCGCCCTCAATTGGATCTGGGCCGACACGAGCGGCACGATTGGCTGGCAAGCGGCCGGTGCGGCCCCGGTGCGTCGTAACTGGGACGGGCTCATGCCCGTGCCGGGCGATGGCCGCTACGAGTGGGGCGGCTTGCTCCCCATTGCGCAGCTGCCGCACGTCACCAATCCGGCGCGCGGTTTCGTGGGCACGGCCAACGCCTTCAACGTGTCGCCCTCGTACACGCGCTTCGATGCCCTGGCGCGCAGCTGGGCCGAGCCCTTCCGTCACGACCGGGTGCACGAAGTCCTCGATAGCACCACGGCGGCCACGGTTCAGAGTTCCGGCGCCTTGCAACACGATGCCGTAGCGATTGCCTCGCGCCAGCTGGTGCCGCTGCTGCGGGAGGTCACGTTCACGTCAGCGGCGTCGAAGGCGGCGCGCGATACGCTGCTGCAGTGGAACCATGCGCTCACCGCCGACTCGCGCGCCGCCGCGATCTATGCGGCGTGGGAACGGCGATTGCTCACGCACACCGCCGACATTGTTTTGCCGCTCGAGATGCGGCCGGTCATGCGCACCGTCCCGCTCAGCCGTACCATCCAGTGGCTCACTCGGCCCGACTCACTCCTCGGCGAGCGTCCGGTCGACGCACGCAACTTCATACTCTTCCGCGCCTTCAACGAAGCCGTGAGCGATCTGCGCCAACGCTTTGGCGACGACATGAGCACGTGGCGCTACGGCGATGCGCGCATGCACTATGTGCGCATTGCCCATCCGCTCGACGGCGTCGTGACCGATTCGCTCAAGGCCGTGCTCTCCCCGGGGCCGTTCCCGCGTGGCGGCTACGCGCAAACGCTGCTGGCCTCGTCGAACACGGACAACCAGACCGCCGGCGCCAGCTTGCGGGTGGTAATGGACCTCGCCGACTGGGACCGTGCCATCGCGACCAACACGCCGGGGCAGAGCGGTGATCCGCGCAGCCCGTTCTATGCCAACCTGTTTCCGCTCTGGGCACGCAATCAGTTCGTGCCACTTCCTTACTCACCGCGCGCCGTGAAGGCGTACACGGCGGACGTCGTGCAGTTGCAACCACGCTAACCGCAGTCTCACCCCCCTGCTCAAGGAGTCGTATTCATGCTGATGCTTTCGCTTCCTGTCGTCATCGTGGCGGCCTCGCTGTCGTCGTCGCCTGCCCGTCCGTTGCCGGTGTTCGCGCAGCAGGACATGTCGTTCTTCATCACGAGTGTCGGGTCTGGCGACGGCGCCAACCTCGGTGGCCTGGCCGGCGCCGACAAGCACTGCGCCACGCTCGCCGAAGCGGCCGGCGTGCGCGGCAAAGCGTGGCACGCCTATCTGAGTCAGCAGGCCGTTGGCGGCGCGTCTGCGGTCAACGCCCGCGACCGCATTGGGAAAGGCCCATGGAAGAACGCCAAGGGCGTCGTCGTGGCCACCAGCGTCGATGACTTGCACAGCGATGCGAACAAGCTGTCGAAGGAGAACAGCCTGACGGAAAAGGGCGCCATCGTGAACGGCCGCGGCGACACGCCCAACATGCACGACATTCTCACGGGCTCGACGCTCGACGGACGCGTGCAGCCTGGCACCGACGACAGCACCTGCAGCAACTGGACCGGCAACGGCGCGACCGGCAGCGCGTCGGTGGGGCATCACGACCGCCAAGGCGGCGGTGTGAACCCCACCAGCTGGGTCTTTTCACATCCGTCGCGCGGATGCGGACAAAAGGAGCTGCAGGCGACCGGCGGGAACGGCCTGTTCTATTGCTTCGCCGTGTAAGGGAGCGCTGGGCTTAAAGCAAGACACGACAAGGTCGAGAGCCTTTAGCTGTCAGGCTCTCGACTCGGAACCTGCAGAGAGGCTCTTTACCTATGCAGAGGCAGAAAGAAACGCGCCAACATTGTGATCAACCCTCGCGGCTTCTTTGCGAATGTTGATTTGCTCTGCCACGCGTGCGACTTCCACAACGGCGGCCGGGTATTGATAGCCCACAAGCTGTTGGAGCCACGGGAGAACATCGGCAAGGTGCCACAGCGACGACACTCCGGCGTGAACAGGAACGGGGGCCGATTGTACGTGCTTGATCAGAAGCTTGCGAATGTTTTGACGGCTGACTCCCGTCATTTCGGCCACATCCGTAACGCCAACCAAGTCGGGCGCGGCCTCAATGAGTCTGGCCGTCGGAATGGCGTTGCTGACATCGCTCAACGCACTCGCCATGGCTTCAAGTGCGCTCGGTGCCTCGCGGATGAACTCGAGCGCCACGCGCCCAGGCTGCCCGGTACCGACGATTGCATCGTCACACCCGGACGCACCAAGTCGCTCCACCAGCGCAATCAGATCGTTGTCTGACGGGTCGAGCTGATACTTCAGCGTAAACGTGAACTCCATATCTTCTCTCCGCATTGCCTCAGGCGCGCTCAGGGTCTCGTGCGGTGCAGTTATCGACCACTCGTCTCAACTGCCTGGCATGATTCCCTGCGTTCCTCGGCGTACTCCAAACGCTGGTGATGCAGAATTCCCCGCAACGGCAGCTGTCGTCGTTCCTTGGGCAATACATGCGGCCCCAACAGTGAGAGCCACCTTGTTCGACGGTCCAGCCGTGTGACTCCGCGTGTTCGAGCGCCTTTTCAATGTCTTTGTCTGGGTGCGGCTTTCTGCTCATTGGCGCTCCTATTGGAGTATCGGCAGCAGCGCCTCGGTTGTCAATCGACAACCGCGCTCTGTTGTCGGGCGACCCTTTACGGCGACCGCCCCATTTACCGGTTCGCCGTCTGAGCGCCCTGCAGCCAGTACCCAAACCACTGCCGTAGCCGGCCCAGCCGGTCCACCAGCAACCACGGCTCGCCCGTGCGGCTCAGGTCGTGGTTGCTGCGCGGGTACCGCACCAGCTCCACCGGAACGCCCTGCTTCTTGAGCGACATGAACCAGATCTCCGCGCTCCCCATGGGGGTGCGGTGATCTTCTTCACTCTGCACGATGAGCATGGGCGTTTTCACGTTGCTCACGTAGCGAATGGGCGAAAGCGTGTCGTAGAGCGCCTGGTTGTCCCACGGCTTGCCGTAGAACTCGAACTCGGTGAGCCCCTGCGCATCGCTCGCGCCATACCAGTACGTCCAGTCGGTAATGGTGCGATCGGTTTCGATGGCCTTGAAGCGATCGGTCTTGGTGGCCATCCACGTGGTCATGAAGCCGCCGTACGAACCGCCGGTGGCACCCATGCGCGTGCTGTCCACATCGGGGCGCGCCGCCACGATGTCCACGGCCTTCATGAGGTCATCGTAGTCTTCCATGCCCCACCGGCCACGCGTGCTGTACGTGAAGTCGGCCCCGTAACCGCTCGACCCACGCGGGTTGGTGAAGAGCACGAACATTCCCTGCGCCGCGAGGTTCTGGAATTCGTCGAACCAGCCTTCGCCGTACGCCGAGTGCGGGCCGCCGTGAATGTAGATGACCATGGGATACTTCTTGCCGGCCTCGTAGCCGTACGGCTTCATGAGCCAGCCTTCGATCTCGAGGTTCCCCACGCTCTTGTACGTGAAGCGCTCCGCGTCGCTCCACACCACATCGGCGTTCACGTCCTTGTTGAAGTCGGTGAGCTTGCGCTCACCAGTGCCGTCGGCCTTGGCGACGTACAGTTCCGTGGGGCTCGTCGGCGTGGTGGCCACAAACGCCATCGTGGCACCGGCAGCGTCATAGCTCGCGCCGCGGAGCTGCCGGCGCCCGCTCACCAATTCCTTCGGTGCCGACTTCCCGGTGAGATCCGCGCGAAGCACCGCCGAACGGCCGCCAATGTCGGCGGTGAACTGCAGCAGGCCCGTCTTGAGCCAATCGATGTCCGACGGCTCGAACTGCCACTCGCCCAGCAGATTGCGCGGCTCGCCGCCCGCCACGTTCACCGTGTAGATGCGCGCGTTCTTCGTGCGCGCCGGCCGGCCAATGAACGCCAGCTGCTTGCCATCGGGCGACCAGGTAAGCGCCGACTCGGCGCCCATCCACTCGGCCACCTTGCGCGGCGTCCCGCCGTTCATCGCATCGACGACATAGATATCTGCGTCGTTGCGCTCGGCTTCGTCGCGCGCCTTGTTGTACGGCAGCTTCGCGATCGAGTCGCGCTCGAGATCCACCGCACTGTCAGCGCGCAGGCGCGCGTCGGCGACGAACGCCACCCACTTGCCGTCTGGTGAGACGACCGGATTGCGGTGCGAGTAGGCCGTGTTGGTGAGCGGCTTCTTGGTGGTATCGCCGACCGCCTGACGGAATAGCTGCTGCGGCCGCCACGCACGCGGGGTGCGACGTCCCGGGACGAAGCCGGTGCCGTTGTTCTTGTACGTCATGTCGACGACATGGCGCCCATCGAAGCGCGCCGACGCGGCGGGCCGCGTAATCGCGTCGTACGGCGGACGCGCCATGGCAGGCATGCTGTTGAACGGATCGTTGCTCGCGACCTGAGGCGCCGGCGACGCCGCGTCGACAAACACCGCGAACGAACCGTCGAGCGGCATGGAGCCTGTGGGATACTCCGGCACCTGCACCGCTTCACCGCTCGGCTGATCGAGGCGAATGGCCCACGTGTTCCCCTTCCCACCGGTACGCGTGGAGGTGAAGAACAGATACTTGCCGTCGGACGACCAACGGGGATTGCTGCTTTCGGTATTGGGCGACGTCCACCGCTGCGGTTCTCCACCGGCTGTATTCACCACCCAGATCTCGCTGTGTCGGCGGTTCTCGCTTTCGACGGTCTTGGTGACCGTCATCGCGACCCGCTTGCCATCGGGAGACACGGCGGGCGATCCGACGTTCACCACGCGATACCAATCACCGAGGATCATGGCGCGTGGTCCCTTGGGGAGCGCGGCGGACGCGGCGGACGCGGCGGGGGCCGCATTACCGGCGGCGCTTCGACCACCAGCTTGCGCCAATGCCGCGTGCGGCGTGGCGACGAGGGACGAGGCCAGCATCGTGAAGAGCACGACGGACCGCGGTGCACCGAACACAGAGGAGTGCATGGAAGGCAGGGAGTCTGGTGACAGCGTATGATCCAACAACAGAAGCCGCCGCACAGCGGGTAGCACCGAATGTCCTGGCGACTACGACGCGGCAGGCAGCGGAAGACGCAATTCGGACAAGATGCGACGATAAGTAGGGTGAGTTCGCAGCGACTCGAACACGGGACGAACCCCTACCCAAATCAGGTCGGCCGACCGGAATTCTGTCGCACGTTCGAGATACCAGAGCGCCGATTGCTCGTCGCCGGTCCGGGCGGCGATCTGTGCGAGCAAGACCGGCGACAGATACTGCAAACGGCCGCGTCGTTCGAGCTCGGCGCGCGTCGCGTCAACGGCAGCGGCGTCGCCGAGGGCGACCTGCACCACACCGAGCGCGGCCAAGGCCTCCGTGCTGTCGGCCAGCGACACCGCACGCGAAAGCGCGTGCGCAGCCTCTGCATGTGCACCGGAGAGCTCGAGGGCGACGCCAAGGAAGAAGTGGCCCATCGAGAAGTTCGCGTCCTGATGCAGCGCCTCGCGCGCGAACCCCTCGGCCCCTTTCCGGTCGCGCGCATAGTATGCCGCCGCAGACCGGCTGACCGTCAGGGACAGCGAAAGCGGATCGAGGTCGTGCGCACGCGCCAGCAACTGCTGCGCCTCAGCGAAGCGGCCGTGCGGTACCAGCACGGTACTCGCAAACCACTGATACGCCGTCGGATACTGCGGGTCGGCGTCGATGGCAGCACGGAAGTCCTTCTCGGCCTCTTCCCACTCCCACTCGAAGAATGCCCGCACGCAGGCGCGTGCGCAGAGCGCACCAGCTGAACGGGGGTCGATGGCGAGCGCCCGGTTGGCCGCGTCACGAGCCAGCGGCGCGACTTCGTGCGGCGCCGCCATTCCGTACAGCCCCATGGTCGCGAACGTCTCGGCCAGCTGCCGCGTAGGCCAGCGTGAACTTCGAGTCGATGCGCAAGGCATCCTGCAGATGCTCGACGCTGCGCTGCATGCCAACGGCCGTGCGCTGTCCCCACCAATAGCGTCCCTTGAGGTACTGCTCGTAGGCCTCGACGCTGAACGTGGGGGCCGCTTGCGGCTGCCGAGTGGCCAGGCGCTCACCACCGTGCGCCGCCACCACCGTCCGGAGCTGCGCCGCAACCGCGCCGGCCAACTCATCTTCGACGGCGAACACATCGTCGATCTGCCGGTCGAATCGCTCGGACCACAGCTCGAGTGAGGATTCGCCGTCGATGAGCTTGGCCGTGACACGCAGCCGTTGTCCCGCGCGTCGCACACTGCCCTCAACGAGGTGCCGCACCTTGAGGCGTGCGGCAATTTCCCGCGCATCTTTGTCACTGCCCTTGAAGGCGAACGCGGACGTCCGGGCAATCACGCGCAGCCCCGGCACCTTGGCGAGTGCGTGCATGATCGCTTCGCTCATCCCTTCGGCGAGATATTCGTCTTCGGCATCGGGACTGATGCTGGCGAACGCGAGCACCGCCACCGCGTTGGGCGGTAGTTCGACCGCGCGCGGCAGCGGCGTCATAACGGTGCCCTGGAGTGCCGCTTCCAACTCGACGACCACATCCGCAGCGCGAGCGGGACGTTGATCGGGATCACGCGCGACCAGCCGGCGCAACAGCGCTTCGAGCGCCTCGGGCACATCGTCGCGCACATCGGCCAGCGAGGCGAACTGACCGGCCATCTTGGCAGAGAGCATGCCCATGGCCCCGCTGCCAACGAACGGCAGACGTCCGGCGATCATTTCGTACAACACGCAGCCGAGCGCAAAGATGTCGGTGCGCCCGTCAACCGCGTCGCCTAGCGATTGCTCGGGGCTCATGTACGCCGGCGTGCCGATCGCGAGTCCGGGTTGCGTGAGGCTGTTGTCGGCGCTGTCGTTGTCGGCCGCCGACATTCGCATGCGGGCGATGCCGAAGTCCGCGACCAACGCGTGCCCCGCCGAAACGAGAATGTTTTCGGGCTTGATATCGCGGTGCACGACGTCTCGTGTATGCGCGTGCGCCAGGGCACCGGCCACTTCCCGAGCCAGGCGCACCGCCACCAGCAGCGGCAGGCGCCCTTCCCGCTTCATGCGATCGCGCAGCGATTCGCCCTCGACGTAGGGCATGACGTAGTAGGCGCGCCCGTCTATTTCGTCCGCATCGAGCAGCGGCAGAATGTGCGGGTGCTGCAATTGTGCCGTAACGTAGATCTCCTGGGCGAACCGTTCCGGTTCGACGGCGATATCGGCGCGGAGCAGCTTGAGCGCCACTTTCCGCCCGAGCTTGCGGTCATTCGCCAGATAGACCGTCGACATCCCCCCACGCCCAAGCTCCCGCTCAATGGAAAAGCGGGTGTCGAGTAGCTCGGTGATATGGGGAGGGAGGGTCACGTAACGGGCGATGAACAGAGGCGGCCAACCGCACGGAGGTGGCCGCGTCGGCGCGTTCCCAACTATTCACGCTGCCACCGGCCGGTGCAACCCCACGCGACCGATTCTCTGGCGATCCTCATGAAGTCGTTTCACAGAGAAAACCGGGGGCGGCGCAGGCGACAGGAATGTGATATTTCCCCAGTTCAACTATTGCCTACGGGCGGTTCATGCCCTAGCATGTTCGGCATCGCGGAGGAGCGGCCGCGTAACCGACCGGACCATCCGGCCCCGGCAGCCAGCCGGTGTGCTGTTTCTGAAGGGCGGCGTTATTCTCTCGGTGGTGGTTCACACCGGATGTTTCACCCTATCTCGAGGAGGTGGTCATTTGTCTAGTGCCAGTCCCCATGCCGGCTCGTTCTGGGCTTGCGATCTCCTGATCGGCGCCCAGTAAATCGGGTTCTTCCGGTTCAGGGTCTCCTCGAGCCGGCAGGGAAGTCATGAAGGGCCGTCCCGTTTTCGAACGGGCGGCCCTTCGTCGTTTACAGCGGTCACGGCGGTTAACAGCGCCACAGAAGACACGGAGGGGTCACCGAATGAACGCGGAGAACTGCGGGGATTCCTGACAGTCTGCACAGTCCGTCCGCTTGATCCTTGATCTGTGTTATTTCTGTGTCCCGCCTGTGTCCTCTGTGGTGCTGTTTCCGCAGTTCAGCGGGAGGCTGACCAATCCCTCAGCGTTTATCGGCGCGCGCCGGCAACGACGACAAGGCCGCGTCGAGCTTCCGCACGAGGGCGGCAGCGAATTCCATGGTCCCGCGGAAAAACGCCGGGTCGACCTTGTCGGCATCGTCCCCGGACTTGTGGTAGTCGGGGTGGTCCTCGACGCCAAGGTAGAGGAAGGGGATGCCCTTGCCGTGGAAGGCACCGTGGTCCGACGAATTGGTCCAGTCGTCGCCGGGCTTGAGGTCCTTGGTGTCGTGCCCGAACCGGATGGTTACGGGGGTGTTCTTGGCCGCCGCCTCGGCGAATGGCTTGAGGAACGGGTAGTGCGACGTTCCGGCCACCCACAGGGCCCCGCCGTCCTGGCGTGCGATCATGTCGAGGTTCACGTCCACCGCCACGCGCTCGAGCGGCAGTGGCGGGGTGGCCACGAACGCACGCGCGCCCTGCAGCCCTCCCTCTTCGGCATCGAAGAACGCCAAGATGACATCGTGCTGCGGACGTTGCGCCATGAGGCGTTCGGCGATCATGAGCAGCGTGACACAGCCACTGGCATCGTCATCGGCGCCGTTGAAGATCTCGCCGTTGCGAACGCCCAGGTGATCGTAGTGCGCACTGATCACCATCGCCGGCCCATTGGGATTCGTGCCCGGAATGCGCGCAATGATGTTGGCGCCCACGGAATCGGGCCCGGGCGCGCGCATGCGCAGCGCAAACGGCATGTCGTAGCGCGCGCCCAGCGGCGGCACCCCAATGGCCTGCAGTTCGCGCACGATCCACGCGCGCGCCCGCGCCCCACCGGGCGAACCGGCACGCCGCCCTTCCATGCTGTCGGCCGAGAGCGCGGACAGCCGGCGCATGAGTTTCGCGGTCACGCTGTCGCTGATGGCGGGACGAGACTGCGCGTGGACCGCTCCCGCCATGCACAGGGAAGCGGCGAGCACGACGCGAGTCAGGTTCGAATAGCGGATCATGAAAAGTCCGGAGATGAAGGTGCGTGCGACGTCACTGAATCCATACCCCACTCTGCCCCGTCAACAGTGCCCGCACCACGATCGCACTGGCGGTCGTGGTCACTTGGGTAATCTGTACCTCGCGCACGCTGCTGCCCATGACGACTCCCGGCGCCAGCGTCCCATTCAGCAACACCAATAATTCGGCCCGCACGGAATCGAGCTGCGCCTTGAGCGGGACCCGACCACCACTCGTAGCGCGACGTACGGCGAGCGACACCAGCGGCGCCGCGAGCGTCGCTTTCACCCGCGAAAGGGCACCACGACTTTGCAACGTCCAATCGAGATCGTCGAGGCGCAGCTCACGAGCCGTCGCGTCCCATCGCAACCGCGAGGTGAGCCCCAGGCGTCCACGCAGCGCCCCCGATACCGCGAGGTCCACGTACACCGTGTCTCCGGTTCCGCGCACAAACACCGAATCGATCTTGACGCTCTGCTGTGCCGTTTCCTCGACCAGCAGCGCAGTGGCACGACGGCCGAGTTCGACGAACGGTAGTTCCACCGTGACGGGCACCGAGAACTCCCGCGGCGCCTGCCCCAGCGCGAGCGGCGGCAGCGGCCGCTTGCGCACGACGGGCTTGGCGCCGGCCACCACTCGTGGCCGCGCGTACAGCACGAGATTGGTGGTGATGTTGATGCCGTTGCCCACGAATGGTGTGACGCGAACCGCCTCAGGGTCGAGCACCAGCCACAACGAGGACAGTGAGTCGAGGGCCGTGGGCTCGAGAAAACTCTGCCACAACGAATCGGCGAGCGGCTTGAAGTCGGCCGCTGAAGGAATGGCGGTGTCGGCATCGGCCGCGAACGTGGCCAGCTGCCGGTCGATAACGCCCTGCAACGTACTCGTCGCGTTCACGCCGAGCGCCGTCACCAGGCAGGGGTCACGCAGCGCGGCCGCCAGCTTGGTGTCCTGCGCCCCGATGCGCCAATCGCGGCGCCAGTACAGCGCGGTGCTCATGCTCAGCGACGCCCGGCGCATGGCTTCTGGCGCATAGCCGCAGCTCGCCACCCGCGCCCCGCCCACGACCCCCAGCCGGGCACGATACGCAAGCTCCGTCTCGATGGTCAGCCGGCTGCCGTCGGCCCGCAGCGCCAGCGGCTCCCGCCGATAGACGTACTGGTGGCACACCAACCCCGCGGCATTGGCGCAACGCGCTGCCGACAACGAATCGCGCGCCGGAAAGAGCGAGTCGAGCGATGGCCGCAACGCGCGCAACACATACGTGACCTGCACGGGAATGACGGCCAGTGCTGCACTGCCCGGTGCCGCGGGCACGGGGGCGCTCGCGACTGCTACGGCCCCTGACGGTGGTGCCGCGCCAGGTGCCGCGCCG
>JAAVWC010000030.1 GCA_023910675.1 Gemmatimonas sp. | reverse complement strand
AATCTCGCGTTTGCCTGCGACCTGACGATTGCCGCGGAGGAGGCGAGCTTCGTGGAGAGCTTCGCCAAGCTCGGGCTCATTCCCGATACCAGTGGCACCTTCTTCGTGCCGCGGCTCGTGGGGATGCAGCGCGCCACCGGCATGTTCTTCCTCGCGGAGAAGATGCCGGCCGCCAAGGCCAAAGAGTGGGGGCTCATCTGGGATGTGGTGCCGCGTGAGTCACTCATGCCGACCGTCACGCAGCTCGCCACGCAGCTGGCCTCGCAGGCAACGCGCGGTTTCGGCCTGACCAAGCGCGCTCTCAACGCCAGCTTCGCGAACTCGCTCGACGCGCAGCTCGACGTCGAGGCGCAGGCGATGCATGAGGCGGGACGCACTGCCGACTACGAAGAAGGGGTGCGCGCGTTCCTCGAGAAGCGCGCCCCGGTCTATCAGGGGAAATGACGTCTGTGACCGGATCGTTAGACAGCACGCGCGCACCGATCGGCGTCGTCGGTGCGGGGGCGATGGGGGCGGGCATCGCGCAGGTGGCCGCGATGCACGGGCACCAGGTGGTGCTCGCCGATGCGATGCCGGCCGCTGTGGCGCGTGCGCGCAGTGGCCACGAGCGCGCTGTCGCGCGTGAGGTGGAGAAGGGGCGCCTCACGCGCGAAGCAGCCGACGCCATGCTGGGGCGCATCACGTATGTCGAACAGGTGACCGCCGAAGCGCTGGCGCCGATGGCGAGCTGCGTGATGGTGATCGAAGCGATCGTCGAACGCCTGGATGCGAAGCAGGAGCTCCTGCGCACGCTGGAGCGGGTCGTGACGCCGGCGACGATCCTGGCATCGAACACGTCGTCGTTGTCGATTGCGGCGCTGGCCGGAGCCTGCGAGCACAAGGCGCGGGTGGTGGGGGTGCACTTCTTCAATCCGGCGCCGATCATGCCGCTGGCGGAGATCATCCCCGCGATCAGTACGTCGCCGGAGACGGCGGAGACCGCTCGCGCGCTTGCGGCCTCGTGGAAGAAAGTGACGGTCGTCGCGGCCGACACGCCCGGCTTCATCGTCAATCGCGTGGCCCGGCCGTTTTATGGCGAAGCCCTGCGCATGCGAGAGGAAGGCCTCGCCGATTGCGCCACGATTGACTGGGCGCTCAAGACGGTGGGCGGCTTTCGCATGGGCCCGTTCGAACTCATGGATTTCATCGGGCACGACATCAACTTCGCGGTGACCCGGTCGGTGTTCGACAGCATGTTTCACGATCCCCGCTATCGTCCGAGTCTGCACCAACAGCGGCTGGTCGAAGCGGGATGGCTCGGGCGCAAGAGCGGTCGCGGTTTCTATGACTACGCCGAAGGCGCGGTACAGCCCGCGCCAACGGAAGATCCGGTATTGGCCGAAGCCATTGTGCACCGCGTGCTGGTCATGCTGGTGAACGAAGCGGTCGATGCCGTGCATTTGAACGTGTGCAGCAGCGCCGATGTGGAACTCGCCATGACGACGGGCGTGAACTATCCCAAGGGATTGTTGTCCTGGGGCGACGAGCTCGGCCCCGCCAATGTGCTCGCGCGATTGCAGGCGCTGCAATTCGAAACGGGTGATGACCGGTACCGCCCCAGTGTGCGTTTGCGTCGTGCGGTGCAGGCGGGACGCTCGCTGCTCGATCCGGCGCGCGCCTGATGAGTCACGCGCCCGAGGTCGTAGTCGCTCATCTCATGCAGCGCGATGCCTTTTCGCAACTGATGGGTATGGAGGTGCTGACTTCAGCTGTTGGACAGGCGGTCGTGCGCATGCAGGTGCGCGATGATATGGTGAACGGCTTCGGCACGCTGCACGGCGGGGCGCTCTTTTCGTTGGCCGACAGTGCGTTCGCCTTTGCCACCAACGCCGGCGGCACACTCAGCGTCGCGATCGACATGACGCTCAGTATTCCCGTGGCATCGCGCCCCGGTGATGTGCTGACCGCGACCGCCGTTGAACAGAGTACCACCAGCCGGCTGGCGTTCGTCGACGTGACCATTCGTAATCAGGACGACATTCCGGTGGGCTATTTCCGAGGCACGGTGTACCGCACGACGCGAACACACGAGCCCGGAACATGATCCACGTGGCCTTTGCTTTCGGAGATTCGTGATGGCGGCAGGACAGACGGGCGCCACGCAGGCGTGGCTGGTCGATGGCGTACGCACCCCCATCGGCAACCTCGGTGGGGCGTTGAGCAGCATCCGCGCCGACGATCTCGGTGCGCACGTCATCAAGGCGCTCGTCGCGCAGGTGACGGCACAGGCGCCGGACTTCGATGCGGCCGCCGTGGCTGACGTGATCATGGGGTGTGCCAATCAGGCCGGCGAGGATAATCGGAACGTGGCGCGCATGTCGGCGCTGCTGGCAGGCCTCCCGGTCACGGTTCCGGGCGAAACGGTGAACCGGCTGTGCGCCTCGGGCTTGTCGGCCGTGGCTGGCGCGGCGCGGGCGATTCGCGCCGGGGAAGGCGACGTGTACATCGCCGGCGGTGTCGAGAGCATGACGCGCGCGCCGTTCGTCTTGAGCAAGGGCAGCACCCCCTTTGCGCGCGATGTGCAACTGTTCGACACGAGCCTCGGCTGGCGCTTCGTGAACCCGGCCATGAAAGCCATGCACGGTACCGACAGCATGGGCGAGACCGCAGAGAATGTCGCGGCGCAGTATGGGGTCTCGCGTGCCGATCAGGATGCATTCGCCGTACGCTCGCAACAGAAGGCGGCGGCGGCGCGCGCCGCCGGGCGTTTCGCCTCGGAGATTACGCCGGTCACCATTCCACAGAAAAAAGGCGATGCGGTCGTGGTAGCACAGGACGAGTTTCTCCGTCCCGACACCACACTCGAGACGCTCGCGCGTCTCAAGCCGGCATTCCGTCACGACGGACAGGGAAGCGTGACCGCCGGCAACGCCAGTGGCCTCAACGACGGCGCCGCCGCGCTACTGCTCGCCGGCGACAGCGCGTTGTCCCGCTACGGCCTTACGCCGCTGGCCCGCGTCGTGGCCAGCGCCGCTGCCGGCGTCGAGCCGCGCATCATGGGCATGGGCCCCGTTCCCGCCACACGCCTCGTCCTCGAACGCGCCGGCCTCACGCTCGACCAGATGGACGTGATCGAACTCAACGAAGCCTTCGCCGCGCAGGGGATCGCCTGCCTGCGTGAACTCGGTGTTGCCGACGACGACCCCCGCGTCAACCCCAACGGCGGCGCCATCGCCCTCGGGCACCCACTCGGCATGAGCGGCGCACGACTCGCACTCACCGCCGCCAAACAGCTGCAGCACACCGGCGGACGATACGCCCTCTGCACCATGTGCATCGGGGTGGGACAGGGGTTCGCCCTCATCCTCTCGCGCGATAACTGAGAACTGAGATCTCAGAACTCAGAACTCAGAACTCAGAGCTCAGAGCTGAGTTCTGGATAGGCGGTGAGAGTCGAGCTGGCCAGCAGCGAGAAGCCAGGGGGACCACCACCGCAGTACATCTCGCTTCTCGCCGCTGGCCAGCTCGACTCTCACCCCTATCAACGTCTCGTCTCTGAGCTCTCAGCTCTCGACTCTCACTTCTCAGCACTCAGTTCTCAGTTCTCAGTCATGATCTACGCCTTTGAAGGATTCATCCCCGTCGTCCACGAGAGTGCGTTCGTGCATCCGCAGGCTTCGGTCACGGGCAACGTGGTCATCGGGCGCGATGTGTATGTGGGTCCCGGTGCCGCGATTCGTGGCGATTGGGGTGGCATCGTGATCGAGGACGGGTGCAACGTGCAGGAGAACTGCACGATTCACATGTTTCCTGGTGTGGTGGTGACGCTCGAAGCGGGGGCGCATATCGGGCATGGAGCCATCGTGCACGGCGCGCGCATCGGAGCCAACTCGCTGGTGGGGATGAACGCCGTGATCATGGACAACGCGGTCATCGGCAGCGGCTGTGTGGTGGGAGCGCTGTGCTTCGTGCCCACCGATATGGTCGTCCCCGATCGGAAGGTCGTGGTGGGCAACCCGGCCAAGATCGTGAAAGACGTGAGTGATGAAATGCTCGCGTGGAAGTCCGAAGGCACCGCGCTCTATCAGCAGTTGCCGGCCGCCATGCGTAGTGCGTGGCATCCGGTTGAGCCGTTACGTGAAATCCCGGCCGACCGCCCAGTGCAGTCGGCCATCCTGAAGAATTGGAAAGACACTCAGCGTTCCAGCACGGAGACCCGGTGATGTTGCACTTGCAGAACTTTGCGCTTGGTGAGTGGGTGGACGGTCTGGCTCCCAAGACCGAACTCATTCATGCCGTCACCGGTGATGTGATCGGTGAGACATCCAGTCATGGCCTCGACTTCAAGGCCATGCTGCAGTACGCGCGCCGCGTGGGCGGTCCGGTGTTGCGCTCGTACACCTTCCATCAGCGCGCGCTGATGCTCAAGCGCGTGGCGATCGCGCTCATGGAGCGCAAAGAAGAGTTCTATCCGCTCTCGTACATGACCGGGGCAACGCGTGCCGACTCGTGGGTCGATATCGAAGGCGGCATTGCCACCTTCTTTGCCTACGCCAGCCGTGGGCGTCGGGAGTTCACCAACGAACGTTTCCACGTGGAAGGCCCCACCGAACCGCTCTCCAAGAACGGCACGTTCGTTGGCCGGCACATTCTCGTGCCCATGGAAGGCGCGGCGGTGCACATCAACGCCTTCAACTTTCCCGTGTGGGGGATGCTCGAGAAGCTTGCGCCGGCGTTGCTCGCCGGCGTGCCGTGCATCGTGAAGCCGAGCACGACCGGCAGCCACCTTACGCATGCCGTGTTCAAGGCCATCATCGAGACGAACGAGTTTCCCAAAGGGGCGTTGCAGCTCATCTGCGGCGAAGCGCGCACCTTGCTCGAGCATGTCGAAGAGCAGGACATCGTGGCCTTCACCGGCTCGGCCGCAACCGGCCAGAAGCTCAAGGCGGCGCCCAGCATCATGCAGCATTCGGTGCGCTTCAACATGGAAGCCGACTCGCTCAACTGCTCCATCCTTGGGCCCGATGCGGTGCCGGGTACCGAAGAGTTCGATTTGTTCATCAAGGAAGTCACGCGCGAGATGACGACGAAGGCCGGGCAGAAGTGCACGGCCATCCGTCGCACCATCGTACCGGCCGGTCTTGAAGAGGCGGTCATTCAGGCGCTCTCCAAGCGTCTCGCGAGCACCAGCATTGGTGACCCCACCACGGAAGGCGTCCGTATGGGCCCGCTGGCCTCGCGCGGACAGATGGCGTCGGTAGCATCGAGCGCCCAGGCTATTCGTGCGGCGGCCGAACGCGTGTACGGTGGTGGTGACTTCCAGGTGGTGGGTGCCGATCGCGAAAAGGGCGCGTTCTTTGCGCCCGAGTTGCTCTACTGCGCCGATGCGCTCAACCGCCTCGAGCCGCACGATATCGAAGCGTTCGGTCCCGTCAACACGGTCATGCCGTACCGCGACCTTGGTGAAGCCGTGCAACTCGCGCGGATGGGGCGTGGCTCGCTCGTGGGCTCACTCATCACGCACGATCCGCGTGTGGCGCAGGACATCATTCTCGGCGCGGCCTGCTATCACGGGCGCATGCTGGTGCTCGACCGCACGAGCGCGAAGGAAAGCACCGGCCACGGATCCCCGCTGCCCAACCTGGTGCACGGGGGGCCGGGACGGGCCGGTGGCGGCGAAGAAATGGGCGGCGCGCGTGGCGTTACGCATTATCTGCAACGTGTGGCGCTACAGGGCAGCCCGAGCATGCTCACCGCCATCACGCGCGAGTGGACCAAGGGCGCCGAAGAGAAGACCGATACGGTGCATCCCTTCCGCAAGACGTTCGATGAATTGGTGGTGGGCGACACGATCATCACCAACACGCGGACGATCACCCTCGAAGACGTCGAAGCATTCGCCAAGCTCAGTGGTGATACCTTCTACGCGCATATGAACGACGACGACGCGCGCAGCAACGGCGTCTTCGAAGGACGCGTGGCGCACGGCTACTTCATCGTGTCGGCCGCGGCCGGACTGTTCGTCGACCCTGACCTCGGCCCCGTGCTGGCCAACTACGGCCTGGAGAAGCTGCGTTTCACCAAGCCCGTGTATCCCGGCGACACCATTCATGTGCGGCTCACCGCCAAGCAGAAGACGGCGAAAGACACGCCCGAGGGGACGATTCCGCAGGGCGTCGTGGAGTGGGATGTGGAGGTGATGAACCAGCTCGAGGAACCCGTGGCCGTCTACTCCATTCTCACGCTGGTGCGTCGTAGTGCCGCCGCGGCGCCGCCCTCCCCACAGGCCGCCTGAGCACCCATCGTCGTGGCCACCACTTCTCCTGCATCCAGCACCACCAACGCCCGCAAGATCGACCGCTCCATTGTGGAGGGGCCGATCGGTCCGGCGGTGTGGAAGGTGGCGTGGCCCACGGTTCTGCAGAACGTCATTAGTGGGCTGCAGGGCATGATTGATCATGCGCTGGTGGGCAACTTTGTCGGCTTTGCCGGAAACGCCGCGATCGGGGTCGGGTTCCAGATCTTTCTGGTGGTGATGGTCTTCATCTCGTCCCTGTTCAGCGGGATGGGGGTGCTGGTGGCACGTTTTGCCGGCGCCGGTGATGAAGCGGGGGTGAACCGCGCCGCGTCGCAGGCGTTCCTGCTGGCGTTGGTGCTGTCGGTGGGTGTGCTTGCTCCGATGGGGTACCTGTTGGCCCCCACCTTGCTGGGGCTCGTCAACGCGTCGGCGGCGGTGCAGGTGGAGGCGCTGCCGTACTTGCGCATCATGTTCGTCTTCGGGTTCGGCATGATGATGTTCTTCATGCTGGGCGGCGCCTTGCGCAGCGCCGGTGATGCCCGCACGCCGCTGCGCCTTGGCATTGCGCTCACCATCGGCAATGTGCTGTTCAACGTGCTGCTCATTCGCGGATACGGCCCGTTTCCGGAGATGGGGACTGCCGGCGCCGCGGCCGGCATGATGATTTCGAGCGCGTTGGTCTCGGTCTACGCGATCTGGAAGTTGTTCAGTGGGGCGTGGGTGATCGACTTCCGCGGCATGTCGTGGCGCCCCGATTGGGAGATTATCCGGGCGCTCTTCCGGTTTGGGTTACCCACCGGCGTGCAGGGCATTGCCATGAACATTGCCGGGGTGCTGCTGCTGCGCTTCATCGGGTCCACCGCGGAGAGTGCTGAAGCGCAGGCGGCGTACGCCGTAGGCTATACAGAACTCTTTTCGCTGGTGACGTGGACGTCGGTGGGGCTCATGGGGGCCGCCGCCACGGTGGCCGGCCAGAATCTCGGGGCCGGGTTTCCTGACCGGAGCCGCGATGCGGTGCGGGTCGCCGCCCGCTTCGGGCTCGGCATCGCCGTGGTCGTGGGCGCGCTGTTTGTCGCCATTCCCGACGTCCTGTTGGGTCTTTTTGGTATGTCCGAGCCCGGCGTACTGCGCATTGGTCGCGAGTTGCTGCGGTTTCTCAGCGTGTCCGGATTGTTCATCACGGTCGCGCTCACCTTCACGGGTGGGTTGCAGGGCACGGGGGACACGCGCAGCCCGCTCTACATCACGCTGGTCTCGCAGTTCGCGTTGCCCATCGGCTTCCTGACCTTCATGCAAAGCACGCAGCAGCTGCAGACGTGGCACATCTGGACTGCCATCCTGATGGGTCACGCCATGCGCTGCCTGCTCAGTGTGTGGCGCTTCGAGCAGGGGAAGTGGCGGAAGATCCAACTGGGCCTACAGGGGCGGTAGTCTTGAAGATTTGTCGCATGCGCGAACTACCAAAACAGCACCACGGATGAAAACTGATGGGGCACGGACTGCACCCGGATTAACAGCTTGCGATATCCGTGTTCCCTCCGTGACCCATCAGTTGCTATCCGTGGAGCTGTTCAACGGGACCCCGTCGTCGAGGAATGCTCCAGTCTCGCACGACATCCTCAACTTACTTGCGCCGCGGCTCGCGCCCCGCCGTGGTCCAGATCACGATGACGCCGCAGCCGGAGTTGCGCCCGGCAAATTCCCCGGGCACATCGGACACCCCCGTGTAGACCTCAAGGGCCTGGATGTCGCGCACGGGAATCACCGGTCCAAAGGTATTGTCGATCCGTTCGTCCACGACGTACTCAGGGGGGCAGCCCAGAGGAGCCCGCACCATTTGTGCTCGGCACACGCCACCGGTGCAGTTGAATTTCACCCCGCGCATGTTCCGCATGGCGTCTTGCAACGTATAGACGTTGAACGCTTCCATCTCCGCGCGCGTCATGTACTGCCCGCGGCCGGTGGCACGCCGCCGTTCAAAGTCGGTGAAGCGTCGTCCCGGGGCCGCATCGGCCGTCACCGGAACCTTGGGTAACACTTGGGCTCGTGCCGTATCTGCTCCCACGACGCCCGTCGTTCCCGGCGCCGCGACGGGTTCGATCTCCAGATCGCGCTCCATGCGCTCCTTGGCCGCAAACGCGAGCGTCACGCTCCCTCGCGAGTAGCCGGGAGCACTGACCAGAAAGCGATGGATACCGACCTTGAGTCCCTCCAGGCGATACCGCCCCAGTGAGTCGGTCCGGGCACTGCCGCCGGTGGTCGTCACGGCAATGGTGGCCGCCACCACCGGCGCGCCGGTCGTGGCATCGAGAATCCGCCCCGACAGCGTTGCCGACGACTGGGCAATCCCGGGACGAACCGCTATGAACATGCCGATGACCAGGGACAGACCGGTCGTACGCACGACCCGGCTCCGGTTGACCAGAAAATGCCTCAGCACTGGTGAAGTCTCAGCTGACGGTTGAGAGGGTGTGTCCACGTAACCACTTTGCCGCCGCGATATGAATGGAATCTGTGACCAAACCGAAAGGAAACGATTGCGAAGTGGCGGAAAAAGCCACAGGTTGGGCCGTGTCGGCGTGACGGGTCGTCAAGTCGCATTAGACCGGGACGAGCGTTTCGTCCCAAAGAACCAGGAGCTTGAATGTTTCACCAGATGTGTCGGTTGGTCGCCGCCGCTGCGCTGGCCGTGATTCCCGCTGCGGGACTCTCGGCCCAACAAAACGCGACCGTGACCGGTCGGGTCGCCACAAACGGGGCTCCCCTTGGCGGTGCGCAGGTTGGCATCGTGGAGTTGGGCGTCGGAAGCGTGACGGATGCGCAGGGTCGTTTCACCTTCACAGTGGACCCGGCGCGCGCCGGAGGCAAGCAGGTCACAGTGCTCGCCCGCACGATCGGGTATCGCCCCGTCAAGCACATCATCACGCTGACGGCCGGCCGGATCGAGCAGAATTTCAACCTCGAGAAGGATGTGCTGAATCTCGAGGCCGTGGTGACCACCGGCGTGTCGGATGCGACGTCGCAGAAAAAGACCACCTTCTCGGTGGCTGCCGTCGATAACGCCCAGATCAAGGAAGCACCGGCGTCTTCGCCGCTCGGGGCCCTCAGCGGCCGCGTGGCCGGCGCCAGCGTCACGGCCGTGAATGGTGAGCCGGGTTCGGCCCCCCGCATCCGGCTGCGTGGCCCCACGTCACTGACCGGGTCGCAGGACCCGCTCATCATCGTGGACGGCACCATCTCCCGTATCTCGCTCGCCGACATCAATGCGCAGGACATCGAGCGCATCGAAGTGATCAAGGGCGCGGCGGCCAGCTCGCTGTACGGCTCTGACGCCGCCAACGGCGTGGTGCAGATCTTCACCAAGCGTGGCGCCAACCTTGCGGCCGGATCCACGCAGATCACCGTGCGCAACGAGTTCGGCTCCAACGACCTGCGCAAGTCGATTCCGAACAACTTCTCGCACCCCTACAAGGTGGGCGCGAACGGGGACTTCCTGCGTGATGCCAACGGCAACCGCATTCAGGAAGACGACCGCATTTCGGACAATTCCTACAGGCAGACGTTCGACCAGCTCGGAGACGTGTTCCGCTCCGGGCAGTTCATGACCAACTACATCTCGGTGGGTCAGCGCAACGCCAACTCGAACTTCAACGCCTCGTTCGAGAACTCCCGGGATCAGGGTATCGCGAACCTTCTGAGCGGCTACAACCGCCAGAACTTCCGCCTGAACCTCGACATGGAACTGCACCCCAAGCTCGACTTCCAGACGGGCGCCTTCTACGGCCAGTCCAAGGCCGACCAGGCGGACGACAGCTCGGGCGATGCCTGGTTCGGTCTTCGGTTCCTCGAGCCGAACATCGACCTCAACGGCATCAACCCGGACAGCACGCGGTACACCGCCGCCATCCGACAGTCGCCGGCGTCGGGCAACGTGAGCAACCCGTTGTACCGCTGGAATACCATCCAGAATTCGGCCGATCGCGCCCGCTTCACGGGGCTGATCAAGGTCCGGTACCGTCCCACCAATTGGCTGACGGCTGAGGCGAACAGCAACTTCGACCGTGGCTCGCGGACGTTCCGTTCGTTTGTGCCGCTGGGCTACATTGGCTCCACTGGTACGGTCGGCAAGGGGAGCATCTCCAACAATGAGACGCTTACCCGGGCCTACAACCTCGGCGGAACGCTGACGGCCGTGAAGAGCACGTCGTGGTTTACCAACACCACGAAGCTGGCCTGGGTGTACGAAGACCAGCAGAACTCGCAGACCTCGGTCGCGGCCACGGCCCTCACGGTGCCGCGCGTGACGGAGTTCTCGGCGGCCTCGCGTGATCCCGAGAACCCGGTGATTCCGGGCTCGTTCTCGCAGCCTATTCGCAATCAGAACTTCTTTGCCATTACGACGTTCGATATCAAGGACCGCTACATCGTTGACGGTCTGATCCGTCAGGACCAGTCGTCGCTCTTTGGCAACGACCAGCGCTCCAGGACGTTCAAGCGTCTGTCCGGCGCGTGGCGCGTGAGCGAAGACATCACGCTTCCGGGCGTAGATGAATTCAAGCTGCGGGCGTCGTACGGTGAAGCGGGGCTCCGTCCGGTGTTTGACGCGCAGTACGAGCAGTTCGCCATTCAGGGCGGCAGCCCGGTCAAGATCACCTTGGGCAATCCGAACCTTCGCCCGGCGTTCTCCCGCGAAATTGAAGGCGGTTTCAACCTCAATTTCCTGAAGAACTTCAGCTTTGAGTACAGCTATTCCAGCAAGATCACCGACGACCAGATTCTGAACGTGCCGGTGTCGTCGGCGACTGGTTTCCGCAACCAGTGGATCAATGCCGGTTCGCTGGAAGGGAAGACGCATGAAGTGCTGCTGGGTGCCGTCCTGGCCTCCAAGAAGGACTTCCTGTGGCGTGTCAACGTGGCCGGTGACCGCACGCGCCAGAAGGTGCGCAGTCTGGCAGTGCCCCCGTTCCTCGTCGGGCCCGTAGGCAACACCACGATCTTCCGTCTCGCGCCGGGCCAGCCGTTCGGTATTGTGTACGGCAGCTCGTGGGTGCAGTCGGCATCGCAGGTCGAGTCGATGGTTGCCGCCAATCGTCTGAGCGGCACCGCCGCCGACTACGTGCTGAACGAAGAAGGCTACTACGTGTCCAAGTCGGCGTGGCGCACCATCAACGAGCGCCCCATCAAGTTCCTTGATGCTGACGGCAACTCGCTGCGTCAGATTGCCGACGTGAACCCCGACTTCAACCTGAACTTCAATACCCAGCTCAACTGGAAGAAGTTTGCGGTTACGGCCGTGGTGAACTGGGTGCAGGGTGGCCAGATCTACAACTACACGCGTCAGTGGCCGTTCTTCGACCAGCGTGACCCGGCGTTCGACCAGCGTAGCAAGCCGGAAGTGGAGAGGAAGCCCACCACGTACTACGCCACGTTCTACAACAACTTCGACGCCAACTCGTACTTCGTGGAAGACGGTTCCTACGTGCGTTTGCGCGAACTGGCCGTGAACTACGAAATCCCGTCGGCGATCACCAAGCGCTTCGGTATGAGCGATGGCCGTACGGCACGCCTCGGCGTGGTTGGCCGCAACCTCTTTACCCGCACCAAGTACAGCGGCTACGATCCCGATGTGTCCGGCGGCGGCAGTAACCCGTTTGCGTACCGCGTGGACTACTTCACGTACCCGATCTTCAAGACGTTCACGTTCATGCTGGAGCTCGGTCTGTGAGCCCCCTCACTCCGATGTTTTCATTCAAGTGCCGCGGGGCCGTTGGCCTCGCGATGGGCGCCATTCTGCTCGCCGGGTGCAATTCGCTCGACGTGGCGAATCCGAACGCGCCGGACGCCAAGCGCGCCCTCTCCGATCCTGCGGCCATCGAAGCGGTGGCGGGCGGTACCCTGCGGTCCTGGTTCAATACCTGGGACGGCATGGAAGGCGGCGGGCCGCTCAGCACCATGGCGCAGGCGTACTCGGCGTCATGGAACAATTACAACATGAACTTCTACAGTTCGATAGACGGTGACGGCACGCGAAACACGCGGGCCTACCAGAACGACCTGGCCTCGGCGGGTCGTTCCACCATGATCGGCTACTGGGAAGGGTATTACTCCACGCTGTCGTCGGCCGTGGACGTCCTCACGGCGATCCGCAAGAACAATCTGGTCATCAACAACGCCGCCAATACCAAACGTGCGGAAGCGGTGGCGCAATTGATGCACGGTGCCGCGCTCATGGGCATCGCGCTCAACTATGACAAGGGGTACGTGATCGACGAAACGTCGGACCTGTCGTCGCTCGCGTACAAGACGCGCAAGGACGTACGGGACGCGGCTGTCGCGTCGCTTGAAAAGGCCGCCACTCTGGCCGCGGCCAATTCGTTCAACACGCCTTCAGGATGGACGAACGGCAGCAGCTATACCAACGTGCAAATCGCGCAGTTGGCCCGCACGATGGCGGCCATGACCCTCGCCTATTATCCGCGAACCGCAGCCGAAAACGACGCGGTGGATTGGGCCAAGGTCTCCGCATTTGCCGCCGGCGGTATCTCGTCGTCCGGCGCCGGTTTTGACTTCAACTTCACCGGCGACGGCTGCAACTCGTGGTGCCACGAGATCCTGCTCTGGTTCAATGGGTTCGACGGCGGGCGCGTCAGCACCCGCGTTGCGGCCATCTTGGACCCGGCCACGCAGCGGACGCCTTATCCGAGCGGTGGCAATCCCCAGCCGAACTCGCCGGACAAACGGTTGGGCGACGGTTCCTTCGGTCCCGATGACGAGGACTTTGCCGGATACTTTGGCACCAATCCCAAAACGGCACGCGCCGGGACGGACTTCGTGTACTCGCGTGAAGAGATCTTCCGTCCGGATCGCGGCATGTATCACCAGTCCAACATCGGACACATTCGCTATGATCGGTCGGGCGAGCAGTCGCCCCAAGGGATCTATGGTGGATTCGGGTTGGCGCCGGTGATCACTCGCCACCAGAACGACCTGCTCTGGGCGGAGGCCGAGCTGCGGCGTTCGGGGGGCAACCTCGCGACGGCCGCGTCGCTCATCAACAAGACCCGCGTGGATCGTGGTGGCCTCTCGGCCGCTACGGCTGGCGAGGGCGCTCCGTCACTCATCACCAAGCTGATCTACGAGCAGGAAGTGGAGTTGCTCGGCTTGGGTCCGGCACCGTACTACCAGCGCCGTCGCGTGGCCGGTGGCCTGTTGGCGGGAACGCCGCGGGAAATGCCGGTGCCGGCCAAGGAGCTTGGCGTGAAGGGCGACGCGTTCTACACCTTCGGTGGCTCGGGTAACCCGGCCAACAGCCCGACCCCGCCGTGATCCTGTGGGGGCCGGCTGGAAACAGCTGCTGAACGCAAAACCGGAGGCCGGGCAATCGCCCGGCCTCTGTGTTTTCAGAGTCGGGAATGGCAGCTACTGACAATTGTGCCCGTCTGCATTTTCTTTGTGTGCATGAGACGTTCTTGTGCATCGTGGGCCCTGTTCTTCTCGGGGGTGGCCTTACTGGGCTGTTCCCCCGACTCCAGACCGTCGGCCCGTGCCCCGCTGGTCGGTTCGCTGCGCTTGGGCGGCGCGCCAGCGGCGCTCGCGATGATGCTCGATAGCAGTGGTCCGGTGCAATACGGGCGAGTAGCCGGTGACACGACCACGCGCATGGTGATCCGTCCCCTTGCAGACGCCGTGGCCGACTATCGCCTGTGCGGGGTCGTCGCGGGAGCCGCCCGAATTCCCCCCGCGCTGTTGGCGCGGTGGGCCGTGGATACCAACGCGCCGGTCCTGGCCTGGCGCGCGCTGACCGCGCCTGATGTGCAAGGGGTCCGGTTCCTCCAGCCGGGAAGCAACGCGTTCTACTACTTCGAAGGCATTACGCGCGATGGTGGGCGTCGCGTGAGTGTCCGTTGGCCGGTCGCTGCGGATCCCAGCCGTCCCGTACCGGTTGGCGCCCCGGACTCACTCATTGAAGCGCTGTTGCGTCCGTCGCCACGCGCGTTGGATTCTCTGGTCGGGGCATTGACGATCGGTGAATCGGCAGGGGTGCCGTTGCCCGACGCGGTGTCCGACAGCAGTGTGCGCCGTGAGCGCGCTGTTCTGCTGGTGCGTGACCTGCCGATATATGAGGTCACGCTGTCCCCAGCATGCCCCAGGGCAACGGTGGCCGTACCGGTCTTGGCACGCACCGACGTACTGCTGCGAGTCCCCACCAGTCCAGGGGATCTCATTACCGCACACGCGGACGTCACCGCGGGGACTGTACGCATTGGCTTTGACGAAGCACTCCCGCCGGAAGAGTTACGGCAGCGCGCCTCCGTTCGCTCGGCGGTCATTGAAGCGGGCGCGGCGCCGCGGGTGACGTTGCGTGTCCGTGTGCAGGTGGTGCCGCGCGCGCAGGAGACACAGCAAATGGTCTACCTCACACTCCACAAGACGCGCCCGGCTCGCTGAGCACCAGCATCGCGGTCGTCTTGGCGCGATTTCGTTGATCCTGACGTTCCGCAAACGTCTTGATGCACGACACGCAATTTCAGTGTCGTTTCTTCCGTCCAGTCGTGTGCGGCGCCCTCGGGCCGATCCTGAACGCAGGGGCGCTCGCCTGTCGTGACGCGAAACCGGTCGCATCCGGTGTGGACATCCTGCAGCTGCAGGACGCGCCGTCCGCATTGCCACTTTCCCTTCAAACAGACCGTGGTATCCAGAGGGGTCGCGACGCCACCAATACGCTTCGGCGACAACGTACGGCCAAGCGCCTCCATGATGATGCAACATCTCGGCTCTGCGGTGTCCTGGTGGGGCGCAACCGCCAGAGTGAAGCACGGCCCTTCGCGTGGCCCGTCGATTCGCTGCTGCCGCAGCTGGCGCCAAGAATCATCGTGGGAACGGACGTGTATGGGCTGCGGGTCCTGATTCCCGGGACAGAGGCATCCTACCGGTTTGAAGGATTCACCATCGACGGCGGGACGCGGGTCAGTCTGCGTTGGCCCGTTCGCTCGGATCGCAGCGTCCCGGCCACGGCGTCCGATCCGGAAATCGAAGCCGTCATCCAGCCGTCGACGCCGTCGCTTTGGCTTCCTGACCTACGTGCAGGCAACACAATCCTTGCAGACGTGGCACGTGTGGACCGCGATCGTCATGGGTCACGCGACGCGGTGTGTGCTGAGCGTGTGGCGCTTCGAGCAAGGGAAGTGGCGCACGATCGATCTGGGCGTGAAGGGGAAATAGCCGGATCGCGCCGTGGAAGGAACGCGTTGCGTTGTGGCGCGTATCACCGCCAACATGCGCTCTGTCCCCTTCCTGCTGCTGCACCTGCGCCACGCCATCATGCTCTATGCCGCGGGTCGCCTGCTCTGCACGATGGCGATGGCATTCGCCAAAGGGCCGACGTGGGGGATCGAATATCTCGCGCTCATGCCCCTGCTTACGGCACTGCTGCTATACCTCGACCGGCGACGCACAGGAGCCCCTGATCTGTATGCCAATCTGGGATACGGGTCGCGCGAGCTCCTGGGCATAGGCGCGGCAATCGCGCTGGTGGGCGAGCTGCTGGTTGTCGCCATCGTCATGACGGTGGCGGGACGTTGAGCGCAATGGCGCTGTTGGAAGCGGATTGCGTCAGCAAGCACTATGGCGACCGCACCGTGCTCAATACGGCGTCGCTACGGGCACGCGCCGGGATGATCACGGCGCTCCTCGGCCGCAACGGGGCGGGGAAGAGCACGCTGTTGCGCTGTACCGTCGGCGAGATCGTCGCCGACCAAGGCAATATTCGTCTCGATGGGGCGACCGTCGTACGGCCGCGGCTCGCGTGGCTTGCACGGCGCGGCGTCTGCTTCGTCCCCGACCGCGATCTCCTGCACCCCGCCGTGCCCATAGGGTCGCAATGCGCATGGGTCGCACGCGACTGCGGCACGGCAGCAGTCGTCGATACGCTGCTCGAGCAGTTCGGCATTTCGCGCTTGCGTGACGCGCGGCCGCGTTCTCTGTCCGGCGGCGAGCGTCGGCGCGCCGAGGTGGCGCTCGCGCTGCTCCTGGCCCCTCGCGTCTTGGTGCTCGACGAGCCGCTGCGTGGCATAGCCCCGCTCGATGCCGAGGTCATTCTGGCCGCACTACGTCGGTTTGCCGAACAGGGTGGCGCCGTCCTTCTCACGGGACACGAACTACCGCTCTTCATGGCGTCGGTCGACGCGGTGACGTGGTGCCACGCCGGTCGTACGCGGGAGTTCGCCTCCGCGAGCGCGGCCATGCACGATTTCGCCTTCCGACGGGATTTCCTACCCGCCGGCTGACTGTCTGGTCGCGTGACATCCAGTGGGGCCACCGTCGCAATTGTGGACGGAGCGCAGCAGTTTTCCGTGATGTTGTCGTCGGTCCCGACGGCCTGGTTCACGGAAAGTCAGCATGGGTGGAGATCGTATGCAGGGGCATGTGCCAGAGTCGCGACGACACCGCACGCCGAGGATTCGTCGTGCGGGTCTGTTGACCGCTGCTGCGGGGCTCGCTGCGGCGACGGCGTGTGCCGAGCCGTCGTCGACCTCCGGGGCGACGCCATTGACGCTCGTGGCAACGCCCGCGTCGACATCACTCACCCTGCGTGATGCCGCCAACGGTCAGGAGGGCGTAGCCTCGACGGACGGCGAGGTCCGCCTCCGCACAGCGCTTCGCGTTGATGACGACGCGACTGCACGGCTGTGCGGCGTCCTGGTGGGACGCAGTCGACTCACCGAGCGACTGCCCTTTGCGTGGCCCGTCGACAGCATGCTGCCGCATCTCGCGCCCAAGATCCTTGCCGGTGGTGACGTGTATGGCGTGCGCTTGCTCGTACCCGGCGTGAATGCGGCATATCACTTCGAAGGCTTCACGACCGATGGCGGAACACGGGTGAGCGTACGCTGGCCCGTCCGGTCGAGTGGTCCGGTGCCGGCCACGGCATCCGACCCGGAAATCGAAGCGGGACTCACGCCGGCACCGGCTACCCTCGATTCGCTCGTCACGTCGTTGCGTTATCGCGATGCCGGGGAGCGCACCGCCTGGGCGTCGACCCGTGGCGCGAGCGACCGCATGCAGGCGAGCCGCGCGGTACGCCTCGTGCGCGACGTGCCGTTCTTTCCCATTGGCTTCTCGACGGCGTGTCGCGACGCCACCTTCCGTACCGACGTCAATGCCGGGACGGAAAAAGCCATCCGCGTGCTGGTCGACAAGGGTGACCGCATCGCCGCGTCGGTGTCGCTGCCCGGCAGCGAAGCGTCCGTGAGGCTCGTCATGGCTGGTGACGAGTCGAAGGTCGGCACGACGACGTCGCTGACCGCGCCTGACAGCGGCTTCGTGACACTCCTCGTTGGCTACACCGCGACCAGCGGTGCCCCGCCGCGCCAGAGTGTCCTGCTCCGCGTTACGTCGTCGGCGCATTGATCGCGCGTCTCGTATGCGACCACGTATTCTCACGGTACTTCGCCCCGAGCTCAGCATGCCCTCGATCGTTTTCCGCAGCGGAGTTGCCTGCGCACTGCTGGCCATCGTCGGCATCACGAGCCTTCCGCGAGTGGCGCTCGGACAGGCTGAACGCACGGTCCCCAGCATTGCCCCGTGGATGTCGCCCGCATCGCCGCTGTCGCTCGTATCGGCACGACGCGCCGACCGGCTGGCGTTCATCGTGTACGACCGCGGCATGCGCAACGTGTACAGCGCGGCGGCACCGGATTTTCGCGCTCGACGGCTTACCAACTTCACGACCGACGACGGTATCGATCTGACCGATGTGCAGCTGTCTGATGACGGCAGCACTATCGTTTTCGTGCGCGGGTCGGCGCCCAACCGCTGGGGATGGGTGGCCAACCCCAATCACGATCCCCGCGGCGCTGAGCGTGCCATCTGGGCGGTGCGCACCGCGGGCGGTCCAGCGTGGCGGGTGGCGGCCGGCGCGGCGCCCGTGCTGTCGCCCGACGGACAGTGGGTGCTGTTCACCAAAGACGGACAGATCTACCGCGCGCGGGTCGCACGGTCGGCCGCGCCCTCGCCGATGGACACCGGCGGCGTGCCATTTATTCGGCTCTGGGGGCGCAACGGATCGCCCACCTGGTCGCCCGACGGCAAGCGCATCGCCTTCGTGAGCGATCGCGAACATCACGCGTTCATCGTGGTGTACGATGTGCGCTCGCGCACCGTGCAGTACGTGGCGCCGAGTGTGGATTGTGATGGGACGCCGGCGTGGTCGCCCGACGGCCGCTATCTCGCCTTCTCGCGGCGCCCAGGAACGCCGTTCGGCAGGCAGCAACGCACGCCGCCTGGTGTGCAGAACCCCGCCGGTGGCTGTGGCAACGGACCAGGGGCAGCGGGCGCCGCTCCCGCAGTGACGCTGCAGGCAACCACGGTGCGTGCCCCCGGCTTCCTCACGTCGCAGCTGCCGGGCGGCTATCGACTGGCGCTCATGGTCGCCGACATTGGTGGAGCGAAGAACATCACGTCGCCCATGGTGACGGCGCAGATCCCCGCGCGCGAAGTGTGGCACAACACGGTGGGCGACAGCGTGTTCACGTCGCTGACGGACATGACGTGGGCCGGTGAGCAGATCGCGTTTCCGGTGAATGTGCCGAAGGATGAGTTCGACCGGTGGTATGCGGTGAACCTCAAGGGCGGCGACCCGATTCGCCTGACGACCACCGATGGGCTGATCGAAGACGAAACGTCGGTGGCGTGGTCGCGTGATGGCGGACGCACGATGTTCTACACGACCAACGCGGGTGACATCGAGCGCCGGCATATCTGGTCGGTGCCGAGCAACGGCGGCGAGCCGGTGCGGCTCAGCAGCGGCAATGGGGTGGAGACGTCACCGCAACCGCTTGCGAGCGGACGGTCGGTGGCCGTCCTGGCGTTCGGGGCGCGTACGCCGGCATCGGTGGCGCTGGTGCCGACACGCGGTGGCGCCCCGCGCATCATTTTTCCTGTGCTGCCGTCCAGTTTCCCGACGGCCGCGCATGTGGACCCGCAGATCGTCAAGACCAAGGCCGAAGACGGGCTGGAGATCAGCAATCAACTGTTCCTGCCGCGCGATCTCAAACCGGGCGAGCAGCGTCCCGCCATCGTGTTCGTGCATGGCGGGCCGCGTCGGCAGATGCTCCCGGCCTATCACTACATGCAGTTCTATCACTGGTCGTACGCCGCGAATCAGTGGCTCGCCGATCAGGGCTACATCGTGCTCTCCGTCAACTACCGACGCGGCATCGGCTACGGCAAGAGTTTCCGCGATGCGCCGAACGCACGCAACAAGGGCAACAGCGAGTATCTCGATGTGGTGGCCGGCGCCAAGTACCTGCAGCAGCGCGCGGACGTCGATGCCAAGCGCGTGGGGATCTGGGGGCTCTCGTACGGTGGCCTGCTCGCGTCACAGGCACTGGCGCGGAACAGTGACATTTTCGTGGCTGGTGTCGATATGGCCGGTGTACACCAGTACGATTACGTGTTCGACTCCACGAGCAGCGCGTTCACGTCGGCGGCGGTGGGTGCGATCGAAGGCTGGAAGAGCCCGGTGTTTCTGGTGCACGGCGATGATGATCGCAACGTCGACTTCGCACAAACCGTGGGGTTGGTACAGCTGCTGCGCGCGCGCAACGTGTATCACGAACTCATCGTGGTGCCCGATGATCTGCACGAGTCCATGTTGCACGCCAACTGGATCGACACCTTCGACCGCATGGGTGTCTTTCTCAAGCGCTTCGTGTGGAATCGTGAGCCGGTGCCGGCAGTGCGCTGACCGGCTCACGAGCTGTCGGCACGGTGCAACGCGTCAGCGAATGGCGCCGGCCGCTCCGGCGCGTCGTGGGTCCGCACCGGCCGTCACCGTGCGGCGTCCAATGCGAATGGCGCCGCCGTACCCCTCGCGAACTTCGCCGCGCGCGGTCACGAAGGTGAGCTCGTAGCCCAGCGTTCGTAGGCGCTCGGTGACCTGCGGCGCGAAACCGTCTTCGAGCTGAATGTTGAAGGGCGCCGAGCCTGGTGCGGCGCCAGCTGGCGTGACACCGGTGCCGCTGGGGAGGAACCTTGGCAACTCCAGCGCCGCCTGTGCCCCAAGACCGAAGTCGAGCGCGCCCACGAGCGACTGGTACACCGCGCTCGTAATCCACGCGTTCCCCGCCGCGCCCACGGCGAACACCGGGCGCGTGCCCTCGAAGGCGATGGTCGGCGCGAGCGTGCTGCCGTGCCGCGCGAAGGGGAGCCGTGACCCGTACTGCGTGGCGTCGGTGCCGTACGAGGTGAGCTTGTCGTTGCTGAGAAAACCCAACCCCGGCGTCACGTAGAAGTTGCCACCCCACGTGCCCAGCGTTTGCGTGACCGCCACCGCGTTGCCGTCGGCGTCGGCGACCGTATACGCGGTGGTGCCGGCGGCGTGGCACACGGCCATTTCACGCGCGTGTTCGTCGCCACACGGGCCACTAGTGTCGGGCGCGTCGGCGACGTCGCTCAACCCGTTTGCCGGTGGTACCGCCGGCGTCGCAGGCGCGGCCGGACGCGGCTTGAGACACTCGAGCGTATCGCCTCGGGTGAGGCGTGGGGTCAGCGCACGGTCGGCAGAATAACACTGCCAGCGAACGGCCGCCGTGTCCTTGTTGACGATGCTCGAGACATCCACGGGCCACATCGCGGGGTCGGCAATCCGGTTGCGTGAAGACGGCGTGAGGAACCATGCCGACAACATCGCGTGCATCGTGGCCGCATCGGAGGGATACGGCCGCGGCGTGGGGAACCGCTCCAGCAGATTGAGTCGCGCCACGAGGTCTGCCCCGCCGCTCACGGGTGGCGCACTCGAGCAGACACGATAGCGGCGATAGCTACCGCACACGGGCGCGCGTTCGTTGGCAAAGTAGCGTGCCAGATCGCTCACCTTCATGGCGTTCCCCTTCGCCCGCAAATCCCCCGCATACTTCGCCGCTACGTCACCCTTGTAAAAACCATCGGCACCACGCGCCGAAATCTGCTCGAGTACCCACGCGAGGTCCGCGTTGCGAACGGTGTCGCCGCGCTGCATGGGCGCGCCGTTGCGAAAGAAGAGCGCGCGGCTGCCTTCGTACTTGGCAAAGTGCTCGCGTTCGATCGCCAGTGTTGTTGCTAGCCCTTCGCTCACTTCGTAGCCGTTGCGCGCCGCCCGAATGGCCGGCGCCACCAGCTGTGCCCACGTGGCTTTCTTGCTGCCGTGCTGCTGCCAGGCCAGATACATCCCGGCCACGGTGCCCGGCACATTCACCAGGACGGGGCCATCGCTGGGATAGCGGCCATTCACCAGCAGCGACGTATTGGTGAGTCCCCCCTCTTCGGGGACGCGGCTCATGAACTCGATGAGTGTCGGCTGCTTCCCCTTGAGCGCGATGACCATTTCGCCGTAGCCGCCAATGCCGCTCGCATCCGGCTCCACCACCCCGAGGGCAAAGCTCACGGCGACCGCCGCATCAACGACGTTGCCACCAAGGCGGAAAATCTCGAGCCCGGCTTCGGTGGCCACGGGATGCGCGCTCGACACGGCGGCTTTGCCCGTGGCGTCACGGCGCCGCGGCGGCGCCGCCTGCAGCAGCGCATGGATGGAGGCTTGCAAGGCACTGTCGCTTTCGGCCTTCATGGCCTGTGGGCGCACGCGGTCACGCGCAGCCGCCCATTGCGCGCGCGCCTCGGCGGGCGCGTTCGCGCCATAGTACAGACGCGCACTGCGCTCCCACACGCGGTCGAACGCCGCAGCGTTGATGAGCGACCGATCGCCAGGCATCGAGGCCGTCACCGCCACGCGCCGCGCGTCGGGAGCGACCGGCGCCGGGAGGCGATGCAGCGACAACGGCGTCGCGGACGAGGACAGCGCGGTCTTCTCGTGCGCGGCACGATCGACCCCGCGGTCCGGATCGCCGTTATAGCTCACACTGATTTCGCGAAATTCGGCGATGCTGATCGTCTGCCCATCGGCCGACCAATCAACGTCGCCGTGCGCGCGCGAGACGAGATTCGTGTAGGACTCGCCGCTCACGGGCACCACGACCACACCCGCGCGCGTGGAGACGGCAATCCGATCGCCGGTCGGCGACAGCGCGATGTCTTCGATCCCAGTGTCGGTGTACACCGTGCGGTCGTTGGCGACGACCTTTCGACCCGTCTCTGTCTCCACGATGTAGGCGAGCACCTTGCCATCGGCCGACAGGCGCGGACGTCGTTCGGTTTGTTCTGACGCGAACGCTCGACGTTCGGCGCTGTTGCTATCGCGGACCCACACCCGCGAGGCATTGCCGAGGCCACGCTGAAAGGCGAACCGGGTGCCGCCCGCCGTGGGGGCCACCTCATGCACCGCGCCGTTCGTGACGCGGCGCGCGGCCTCCGTCCACGAGCCCGTCGCACTGTCGCGAGTACGCGCGTAAATGGCATAGTGCCCGCCGGAGTCGGCCGCCCAATAGAGCGTATTGCCAGCCCAGAACGGATCGCGATGGTACGCGCTCCCTGAGGAGAGCATCGTGGTCGTGCCGTTGGCGCCAACCAGATAGAGCAGCCCCTGACGCTCGAAGACGAGATCGCCTTGTGACGACAGCGTTGGTTTGCGTGTCGACACGACGGCGGTCTGTGCGTCGGATGACGCGAGCGGCACAGCGGACACCGCGAACAGGAGGGCGCCGGCGCGCGCGATCGTGAACGTGCGCATGACGTTGCGCATTCCGTTGCGCATGACGTTCTGCATCAGCGTGCGCCCCGTGCACCACGGCGACGGATCACGACCGATTCGATCACGTCGCCTTCCTGAATGGCGTCGAGGACGTCGAGCCCGCGTGTGGTGCTTGCGAAGACGGTGTAATCGTGATCGAGCCGCAGGTTGTTCACGAGGTTGATGTACAGCTGCCCATCGCCGGTATCACGACCGCGCGTGGAAATGCCGAACGTGCCGCGCAGGTTGCGCGCGCCGACTTCGTCGCGCATGAAATACGGGGTGGCTGGATCGTACTCGTTTGCGCCGGGGCTGCCGCCTTGCACGACAAAGTTGGGGACGATGCGATGCCACGTCTTGCCGGTGTAGGCGCCACGTTCGGCGAGCTGCACAAACGTATGAACTGCGACCGGTGCGACCTCGGGGAGAAGCGCCAACGCCATCCGCCCGCGCCCGCGAATGGTGACCACGGCCGTTGCGCCGTCGAGGGCGCGGAGCTGCGCTTCCGTGGGGAACGGCGGGGGCTGCAAGGGTGGCACGAACAGTGTGGCACCGGTGGGCTGCTGCGACCGCAACGCCGGAATGGCCTCGAGCGCCATGCGCTGAATAACCGGATCGCCGTCGCGCAGCCACTGGGTGAGCCACGCGCCACCGTACGCCATATGAGACTGGTCGGCGTCGATGATGAACGGAAACAGCACTTCGCGCGGATCGCGCCAGCGCAGCGGCTTGGTGCGGCTGATGCGCTCGAAGCTCGCGACCGCGGCATCCAACTCGCCACGGGTCGCCCCGGCACCCACACGCTTGAGAATGGTCGCGGCCTGCAGCAGCAGCCCCGCGTGGTCGGCGCGCAACGCGCTCACGGCTTCAGCGCGCGTGGTGATGGCATCGACGCGCACATTTGGCTCAGCGTCATTGGCGAGCCGCGCGAGCGTGGCACTGTCATTGAGGCGCCGCGCCGCACGGGCCGCCCAGGCGCGCGCTTGCCAAGGCGCACTGATCGCCAAATCGCGCACGGCTCGGCGCGCTTTGAGGCTGTCGGCATACGTGAGCGCGAACACGGCATGCGCTCGTGAGCGCCACGGCGTGGATGCTTGTGCCAACGCATAGAGCGGAGCGGGGGCACAGCGCAGCGTACCGAGTAGGTCGATGGCGAGCAGGCGCACATGTTCGCTACGATCGCGAAGATGCGCGAGCGCGCGGTCGCAGGTACCGGCGCTTCGCAACGCTTGCCAGCGCACCATCGCCGAGGTATCGGTGACCCACGTGCGTCCGAGCATGACGGCAACGCGCCGCACATCGGGGTCGGCGTCGGCAAGGCCTGCGCGAATGGCGGCCGTATCACGATGCGCGGCGGTGTTGAGCGCCGTGATGAGGGCGAACCGCAAAGCCGGGTCACGGTCCGCGACGATGGTACTCGCCATGGCCGTCAACGTCGCGGGTGAGGGGCGATATCCGCCGCGCGCGTTGCGCCGAAGGAACACTTCGACGCCACGCGCTGCGCCTCGCCGCACCACCAGCGACGTATCCGACAGGCCACCGCGCAGCGTCTCCTCGACCTGCGTCTCCGCCGCGCCGCCGCGCCCCAGTGTTTCGTACAGCTCGGCGCGAACTGCCGGATGCGTTTCCTTCGCAAAGGGGAAGCTGCGGGTGTGCAGCACCATCGCGGCCGATTTCAACTGCGCCGCGGCGCGCACCGCCTCGAGGCGCACCGAGGCCGCCGGGCTGTCCATGAGCCGGTCGAGCATGAGCGCCCAGCGCGCGTCATCCGTGCGACCAAGGGCCCGCGCTGCAAGCCGTTGCAGCACGGTATCGCCCGATGCGATGGCGCGCTCGATGGTGCGCATATCGGTGAGGCGGGCATGTTCCGCCACCATGACCTGGTACGGCGTCGCCACCGGCGGTTGGAGCACGGGCGCCGAGAGGGACGTGGAGACGACGGCGCTACGGAGCAGCAGGGAGGCCAACGACCACATGGGCGATCCTCGACAAGAGGGTGATAATGCTCCGCAAATATGCCCTTCGGCGCGCGTTCCGCGTAACTTTCGTGCTTCGCCCCGAAACACGGAGAACGTTCATGCGGTCATCCCTGCGTCGTGGTGCCATCGCCGGCGCCATGCTGCTCCCGACTCTTGCTCCCTCGCTCGCTGCGCAGAGGACCCCCAAGGTCAATCGCTTCGGCAATCCTGAGACGCTCAAGCCGGCACCCACTGCGGCGGCCATCACGCCGCGCGACCTGCAGATTCGCCTCTATCAGTTTGCCGACGATTCCATGATGGGGCGGCAGGTGGGACGGGCTGGCAACAAGAAAGGCACCGATTTCATTGCGGCCGAGCTCAAGCGCCTGGGAGTCGTTCCGGGGGGCGTGAACGGCACGTACTTCCAGAACCTGCCGTTCCATCTGCGCAAGTTTACCGAACACTCGCGCGTGACCGTCGACGGTAACCCGATGGCGTGGAACACGGACATCGTGGCGGTTCCGGGGCTGCGGGCGCCGCGCACTGTCAATGACGCCGAAGTGGTGTTTGGTGGGACGCAGGGCGATACCACCCTGCAGATCCCGGCGAAGGACGCCGTTGGCAAGTTCGTCGTGCTACTGTCGGCCGCTGGTCCCCGGGGCGGGCAGGGGCAGGGCTTTGCCGTGCGCCAGGGGTTCACGCAGGCTCCCTCGCGCTTTGCCGATGCGGCGGCGATTGCGGTCATTGACCTCGACAATCTCACGCCGGCTCAGCGTGCGGCGATCAACGACCCCACGGTAGCGCAGCAGAACGCCGCCGCACGGGCGGGCGGTGCTGCAGCCGCTCCCGTCGATTCGCTCGCGCTGCTCAAGCGTGAATTGGCATCGTTGCAGCCGCAGCCAAGCTTCCGCCTCACCCGTGCCGGCGCCGCGCAGCTGTTCAAGGGACAGTCCGTCGACGCGCTTTCCCCGGGGGCCAAGGGCGGCGTGGTGAACTCGGCGCTCGACTACGTGGAGCTGCCCACCGACTTCGCGCGCAACGTGATCGGCATCATTCCCGGGAGTGACCCCAAGCTCAAGTCGCAGTTCGTCGCCATCGGCGCGCACAACGATCACGTGGGCATGACCACGCCGGTCGACAAGGACTCGCTGAAGGCGTTCAACGACGCACGCAACAAGTTGCTGCTCGCCAACAGGATGAAGCCGCTGGGGCCGGAGCTGACATCGAAGATTACGGTGAACATGGACAGCATCCGCAAGCGGTATCCGTCGCCGCGGCTCGACTCGATCAACAACGGCGCCGACGACGACGGTTCGGGCTCCATGGGGGTGCTCGAAATTGCCGAAGCGATCATGGCCATGCCGGTCAAACCCAAGCGTTCGATTTTGCTCGTGTGGCACACCGGCGAAGAAGCCGGACTCCTGGGCGCCGCGCACTTCACGCGCCATCCGACGGTGCCGATTGATTCCGTCGTGGCACAGCTCAACATCGACATGATCGGGCGTGGTCGCGCCGAGGATCTGCCGGGCGGCAGCGATGATTACGTGGCCGTCGTCGGATCGCTCTTCGACTCGAAGGACCTGGGCGAAACCGTCGCGCGCATCAACACCAAGCAGCCGAAGCCGCTCGCGCTCGACTACAAGTTCGACGAGCCGATCGACTGGTCGGGGTACAACAACATCTACGCGCGCAGCGACCATTTCCGCTATGCGCAGCAGGGGGTGCCGATTGCGTTCTTCTTTACCGGGTTGCACGGCGACTATCACCAGCGCACGGATGAGCCCGAGCATATCGACTACCCCCACTACGCGCGGATTACGAACTACATTCGCGACATCACCGTCGATGTGGCCAATGGGCCGCGGCCGCGGTTGAACGGCACGAAGCCGGCCAAGCCCAAGGTCATCGTTCCGTAAGGCTCAGCGTGGTCACCTGCGCGGGGAACGTCAGCGGCGACGCCCCCCGCGTATGCAGCGTCAGGCTTACATCGCCGACGGCTTCTTGGGCGCGTTGGCGTTCTTCACATATTTGTCGAGCCACGCCACCCACCGGCCCCACTGGTCGAGCACTGTCTCTTTGGCGATTGGGCCGTGGTCCTCGTACGGGTACATGTACAGCGACGTGGTCTTGCCGAGCCCCATGAGCGCGTGGTACATGCGCGTGGAGTTGATCGGGTCGGTCCCCACGTTCTGGTCTTCGGTGCTGTGGTACATGAGCAGCGCGCCGTTGAGCTGATCGGCGTACAGGAACGGTGACATATCCAGATACGTCTGACGGCCGGCCCAGATGTCGCGGCGTTCCGACTGGAAACCATTGGGGGTGAGCGTGCGGTTGTACGCGCCGTCACCCGCGATGCCCGCCTTGAAGAACGGCGTGTGCACCATGGCGTTCACGGTGCTGAATGCGCCGTAGCTGTGGCCGCCGAGTCCGAGGCGATGACGGTCCACGATGGCGAGTGTGTCGAGTGCATCGATGACCGCCGACAGGTTGTTGCGCAAATCGGCCACGTAGTTGTCGTTGGGCAGCTGCCCTTCGCTGGCAAAGATCGGCGCGTCGGGTTCGACGACGGCATAGCCCTGCGTCACGAGGAACGCGAGCGAGCGCGGGCCGTACGTGGCGTACCGGCGGTCGCGCTGCGCGTTCTGCGTGGCCGCACGATCGTAGGCGGCCTGGTTGTCGTACTCGTACGGATAGAACCAGAACATGGCGGGGAGACGCGTGCCGTCCTTGTAGCCAGCGGGGAGCGTCACCTTCACGTTGAACGTGTAGCCGTCGGCGCGACGCGCCACGATGTTCTTCTTGACCGCGGCCGACAGCTCCGGCATGAGGTCCACATTCTGCGTGAGCTGCTTGGCGTCTTTCGTGGCCAGCGTGAGGACGTACGACTGTGGCAGGAGCGTCGCCGACTCGCGCTGCACGACGGCCTTGGAGAAATCATCGTCGAGCGGGGCCGAGATGGTTTCGACGATGGAGCCGTCGCTCTCGTACATGCGCGACAGGCTGCCCGTCTTGATTTCGATTTTCTCGACCCACGTGTTCTGCACCTTGGCGGTGTCGGGCGCCGTCCCCGTGCGGAAGACGAACTTGCCATCGGTGGAGAGCATCACCACCGGCACGCCCTTCCTTCCGGGACGCGTGATCAAGCCATCGGGCTGACGACCCCCAAAGCCGCCGCGCACTTGCGTGGTATCGGCGCCGCGCCGCGGCGTGACCACGGTGTACTTGGCGTTGTTCTCGGTGAGGAACACTGCCTGTTCGAAGGTGCCCGCCGTGCCGCTCTCGGTGACGAAGAGAATGGTGCCGGCATCGTTGAAGCGTGTGGCGGTAATGCGATTGGCCGTTTCGTAGAGCACGGTGGCGCTGCCGGAATCGAACGGCGCCTTCCAATGCATGAGGCGGTCGTTGCGACGCGCGGCGGTGGCACTGTCGGCGCGCGCTGGGGCCGCGGCCGGAGCCGCAGGGGCCGCCGCCGCAGGGGCGGCGCCGTTGCCCGCACCCGCGCGTCCGCGTGCGGCCACCGGGGCGACCTGCGTGTACAGCAGCCCCGGCGCAAACGGATGGAAGCGAATGTCGCGCTTGCTCGTATCGACCGATGCGCGGCCGCGAGCGGCCATGGGGTCTGATGGGTCGTCACTCTCACGCAACGGGCGCTTCGCCACTTCCTTCACGACGGCGCCGCTCGCATCGAGCACCACGTCGCGGGCGCCATACGAGACCACCGGCAGCGCGTACGAGAACGGCTTCTCCACGTACGTCACCTTGAAGTACTGCGCATCGGGCGACGCATCGATGCTGCGAATGAGACCGGGCGCACCGATTTTGCGCACCGCCTTCGTCTTCGTGTTCACGACGGCGAGCTGGCCGTTCATGTGATACGTCAGCAGCTCCTTTTCGAACGGCGTCATGACGAGATCGGCGTACGTCCGCGTCTTGAGCTTGTTGCTCTCGTTGAGGCGCACCATGGGGCCGCTGGCCAAGACCGGCTCCTTCGGTTCGGGGCCGCGTCCATCGGGCACGAGCACCGTCACGATCGACACGCCGTCGGCGGTCCACTCGGGCTGCGTGATGGTCGTGGCCAGCACCGTGCGCGGCGACACGGGGCGCGACTTGCCGGTCGCGGCGTCGGCGACGTACAGCTGCGTGGCGTCGTCATACAGCGCAAAGAAGGCGATCTGCGTGCCATCGGGCGACCAGACCGGTGCCCCCACGCGCGCGCCAACCGGGATGGTGACCGGGATCCGCTTCCCCGTGGCCCACTCGGTCACGTCAATGCCGGCGGTGCTGCGCATGGTCAACGCGCGTTCGCGATTGCCCTGCTGATCGATCTGGAGGCCGCCAAGATTGTGGTGCGCCTTGCCCACGTACTTGAGCGACGGTAGGCCGTCGCTCAGCGTGCGCATGAAATACTGGCGGGCGCCCGGGCTTGGCGACGTGAAGCTGGCGTTCTTGTCGCGCGGTGCGGTGACGAGCTTGGCGATGGCTTCGGGGGGCGTGACATAGCCTTCTTCGGCCAGCAGGTCCCCCTTGGCCGCGGCGCCATTCGTACTGACCTGGTTCTGCGCGCGAGCCGTCGCCGGGAAGGCGGCTGGGAGTGCCAGCAGGCCGAGCAGCGCCAGTGATCTGAGGGACTCGGAGGTTGGGCGGGGCATCTGCACGTTCGGGTGCCTCGGAAGCGGTGGGGGACGCAAGGGGCCAGGCGCCCCTGCGATTCAACAACGCGGCGGGGCAGGAAAACGCTTGCCAGCACCGATACGTTACATCCGAAACCATCTCGGCGTTATTCGAAACCAGCGGGTGCTGGACAGGAGTCAGGGACGATGTTCGACGCGGCAGCAGGGGGGGGCAGCGCCCCCGACGACAATCACGGTGCCCCAGTCGGGGACCCGGCAGCAGACGGCGTTATGCCCGTGGAGCTGCCCAGGGCGTCGGCGGCCGAGCTCCAGCGGCTGGATGTCGCGCGGACGTTGCTGCTCAAGGTGCACCGAGCGCTGCTCGAGGCCGAACGGGTGCGCTACGAGAAGGCCCGGGGGCGCATTGAGAACAACAGCGCGTTTCTGCAGCTCGTCATCAACGACCCGTGGTTCGACTGGCTGCGGCCTATGGCGCAGATGGTCTTGCTCATCGACGAGCGCACCTCGGACAAGAAGTCGCCGTTGGGGAGCGACGAGGCGTGCGCCCTGCTGGATCGGGCGAAGACCCTCCTCAAGGCCGATCCCGAAGGGGACGCGTTCCAGCGGCTCTTTGCCGACGCGTTGCAGCATTCGCCGGCGCTGGCAGCGATCGCCCGGCAGGTATCGGCCGTCCTGCACGGCTGAACGGGCGGGCTCAGCGGGCGTGAGCACGCCCCGTGGGACGAAAGGGGCAGGATAATCGTCTTCCGTTCGTCCCTCGGCTCTGGACCGGGGGCCGTCCGCCCCCCATCGTTCACCTATGCATCGCGCAGGGCACTCCCTGGCAGCGCTCGCCATTGTTGCGGCGGCGCTCGCATCCTCCTGCGTGCGCACACCGGCTCCACTCTCTCCCGGCGCCGCACCGCACGCCACGTCGTACGTTGCGCAATTCGATTCGCTTTGGACGCGCTTTCAGGACGTCTATCCGTCCTTTGCGTATAAGCAGATCGACTGGCGCGAACAACGTGCGCGCTATCGTCCGCGTGCCGAACGGGCGCGTAGCCAGGACCAGCTGGTGGCGGTCATGCTCGAAATGCTCGCGCCGTTGCGCGACCTGCACGTGTGGCTCGTCGATCCGCGTGGGCAGGTGGTGCCCACCTACCGGCCGGCCGCGGTGCAGAACTTCGATCAGGCACGCTGGGAATCGGCGCTACGCGATGCGAGTTACGTCACCCGCAGTCCTGATGTCGGCGACGGCGTCATTGGCGGCTATGCGTACTTCCACATCGGCACGTGGAAGGCGCCGCTGACTGAGGCGGTGCTCGAAGGCATGCTCGCGCGCGCGCGCGACGTGCAGGGGCTCATCATCGATGTGCGCGTGAACGCCGGCGGCAGTGACGCGCTGGCGCTCAACTTCGCGAGCCGGTTTACGCGCAGGGCGTTTGCGGCCTCGTACGTGCGCATCAATACCGATCCGCGTGTGACGGGAGTCGAGATGCCGCTGGCCCGGACCATTACACCCAAGGGGAGCTGGCAATACACGCGCCCCGTGGTCGTGCTCAGCGGACGTGGGGGCTTCAGTGCCACCGAGAGTTTTGTCGCCGCCATGCGCACGTTGCCGCAGGTGACTGTGATTGGCGACACGACGGGCGGCGCGTCGGGGAATCCGGCGACGTACGCGCTTGGCAATGGCTGGCAGTTCACCGTGCCGCGGTGGATGGAATATGGCCCCGACAAACAACCGATCGAGTGGCGTGGCATTGCGCCGCACATCGCGGTGAGTTGGGGAGCCGTGCACTATGATCGTGAACGCGACCCGCTCATCGATGTGGCCGTGGGATATCTGGGCGAGCGCACCGGCGTGTATCGCATGACGACGGTGGGCGATGCTCCCGTGCGTCAGCACGACGATCCCGAAGAGCCCCACGCGGCGCCACGGCCACAGCCGCCACTTCGTTGAATCACGAGTCCCTCGTGGCGTCTGCGACGAACGTGCCGAACCTCCCCGTGTGGGACGATGGAGTCTGGACGCCGCTCCCGCCGTTGCTCGGCGATCACAGCGCGGACTCGTGCGTGATCGGGCTTGGTGGGAGCGGGCTGACGCTGATCGAAGAACTGCTCCGCCGCTCGGAACGCGTCATCGGTATTGATGCGTACGATGTGGGCGGTGGTGCGGCAGGGCGCAACGGCGGCTTCCTGCTGGCGGGCACGTACGACTTTTATCACGACGCGATTCGTCGTCATGGGCATGAGCGTGCGCGCGCGATTTATGCCGCGACCCTTCGGGAGATGCCGCGCATTGCCGAAGCGGCGCCGGGGACGGTGCGCTTCGTGGGCTCGAAGCGCATCGCCGCGACGGACGCGGAGCTCGAAGACTGCCGTGTGCAGTTCGACGCCATGCGCGCCGACGGCTGGCCGTGCGAGTGGTACGAGGGCGCCGACGGGCAGGGGCTGTTCCTTCCCACCGACGGCGCCTTTGATCCGTTGCGCCGCTGCCGGTTGCTCGCGCAGCGCGCGCGCGACGCGGGGGCCACGTTGCACGGGCAGTCGCCGGTGCTCGAGATCACGGGAACGCGCGTGGTGACGGCGCACGGCACCGTGCACGCGGGACGCGTGTTCGTGGCGGTGGATGGACGTTTGGAGCGCTTGCTGCCGGAGATCGCGCCACGGGTGCGCACCGCGCGATTGCAGATGCTGGCCACGGCGCCTACCACCGAGATCACGGTGCCGTGCCCTGTGTATTACCGCGAGGGCTTCGAGTATTGGCAGCAGACCCCCGATGGGCGCATTGCGCTGGGGGGCTTTCGTGATCACGGCGGTGATGGCGAGTGGACGCCCGACACGAGGCCGTCACAGGTGGTGCAGGCGCAACTCGAGCGCTTCCTGCGCGAGCATCTCGGTGTGAAGGCGCCGATTTCGCACCGCTGGGCGGCGTCGGCGGGGTACACGACTACGGGGCTGCCCGTGATCGAGCAGGTGCGCGACCACGTGTGGGCGCTGGGAGGCTACAGCGGCACTGGCAATGTGATTGGGGCGCTCAGTGCGCGCGCGGTGGTGGCGGCGGCGGTGGATGGGGATCTGTGGGGGGTGCGCCAACTTTTGGGGGACCATTGGGCACCGGCACTCACCCCCGGAGCGGCGCCCGCCCGCTAGATTGCGACGTCCTGCCTGTACTCCGTCGCTCACGAGTGTGCCTGTGCGTCTGTTCCCCCCCCGTCGTGCCACGTCCCACCTGCTGATCGCGCTTTCGCTGGTCGCCGGAGCCAGTCCGGCGTCGGCCCAAGTCCGTCCCGGCGGTCCGCCGCCTGGCTCGGTGCGGGTGCCGGCCAAAATCCCCGACAGCCTTGCCGCGCGGCTCCCCAAGACGCCCAAGATGCCGTCGTCGGACCAGGAAGTGTTCACGCAGCGCGATCTGCGCGCGCGTAACGTGCTGGGCTACTTCGATTGTCTCGCACGCACCGTAAAGGCGTCGCGCGAGGGTGGCCTCGGGGCCGTGCCGCCCACCGCGCTCCTGGTGTGTGTGCAGGAAAAAGACGAATGGCGCGGGGTCGTGGCCGAACCCGTCAACAAGTTCCCGGGCGTCGCGGTACGCACCCAGCTCGCCATGCGTGGTACCGGTGCCGTAGTCAAGGAGCCCATCGACACCTTCAACGTCCTCGTCATCGCCCGTGGCGTACGCCGCGCCGTGCAGGCCAAAGCCACTACAGTTGGTGCGATCACGGTGTCGCCGGTCGTGCTCCCCTACGATTCATATCTCGAGATTCTGTACGTGCCGGTCCCCACTGAGAACGGCACACTGTACGTCGGCGGCGACTCGATCATCCAGATGGCCCCCGACGGCAGTCGCGAGCTTGGACATTCCCGCTCGGCGCCGCCCATGACACCGCTTACGGTGAACGCGGGGGAGAAGGACGAAGCGGTCATTCAGAGCACGCAGCCGCAGGTGCCGCTGGTGAGTGAGCTCGTCGCGGCACGGGCGCTGCTGCCGCGCTTTCGCGTCGTGACGCTGCAGTCGGCCGACTACACCTTCACGCTTACGCGCACGGCGGCCGCCAAGTCGACCGGCCCCATGGGTGGCACGTGGAAGACCGCCTCGCGATGAGTACGACCAACACCCCGCTGGCGCTCCGCGCGGCCACCCCCGCCGACGTCTCCGCCATTCGTGAGTTGATCGAAGGGCTGGCCGAATATGAACAGCTGCGGCACGAGTGCATTGCGACCGATGCGCTGCTGCACGAGGCGCTCTTCGGGGCGCGTCCGCTCGCCGAGGTCATTCTCGCCGAGTGGAACGGGGAGGTCGCCGGGTTCGCGCTGTTCTTTCACAACTTCTCGACCTTCCTTGCGCGACCGGGGATCTATCTCGAAGATCTGTTCGTGCAGCCGTCGTTTCGCGGCCACGGCATTGGGAAGGCGCTGCTGACGCAGCTGGCACAGCTCGCGGTCTCGCGTGGCTGCGGGCGTCTCGAGTGGTCGGTGTTGGATTGGAACGTGGATGCGATCGGGTTTTATGACAAGCTGGGTGCGCGCGCCCAGGATGCATGGACCGTCTACCGCGTCACGGGTGATGCCCTGACGCACTTAGCCTCTGGAGATGCCTGAGATGATGGGACACGATGACAAGGAACCGCGAATCACGAGCCGTCGCGACGCGCTGCGGTTGATGGCCGCCGGTGTCGCCGGCAGTGTGCTGCTGCCGCAGCTGGCGCAGGCGTCGCGCTTCGCCGACGTGGGCGCGGTACCGCGCATCGATCGCATTGGCTTGCAGATGTACACCGTGCGCGCGGCGCTGTCGAAGGACATCGAAGGGACCGTGGCGGCGATCGCCAAGGCGGGCATTACTGAGCTCGAGTTCTTCAATCCGTTCGGCAAGGATGTCGCGTGGTGGCAGGCGTTGCTCAAACAGCACGGGCTGACGGCGCCGTCGGCGCACGAAGCGTTGCCCAAGACCGACGACGGATGGAAGCCGATCTTCGAGCGCGCGCAGGGCATGGGACACAAGCTTGTCGTCGTGCCGTACGTGGGCGATGAATTCCGCGGCAGCAAGGCCAACTGGCAGCGGCTTGCCGATCGTCTCAACGCCGGTGCGACGATGGCGAAGGCGGCGGGATTGCAGTTCGGCTACCACAACCACGACTTCGAATTCGCGCCGGTGGACGGCACCACCGGCTACGAGATTCTCACCACGCAGACGGACAAGGATTTGGTGAAGCTCGAGCTCGACTTGTATTGGGCGGTGAAGGCCGGTCAGGATCCGCTGGCGATCATGAAGCGCTGGCCTGGTCGCATTGTGGCGGTGCACGTGAAGGATGCCGGCCCGGCGCCCGAGCGGAAGATGATGGACGTCGGCACCGGCACGATCGACTTCAAGAGTATTCTGGCGACGGGGCGCAAGCAGGGGCTGCGCCACTGGTTCATCGAGCATGACAACCCCACGGATGCGATTGCCTCGATCACGGCCAGTGCGGCCGCGATGAAGACGCTCTGATTTCACACTGAGGAGTAACCGCGTGTCTTCTCGTCGTTCGAAAGTCGCTCCGCAGTACGATGTCATCGTGGTCGGTTCCGGCGCTGGCGGTGGCATGGCCGCCTACCAGCTGTCGGTGCAGGGGCTCAAGGTGTGTTTGCTCGAAGCGGGACGTGATTACGATCCCGTGACCGAGACGCCCATGTTTCAGACGCCCAAGGACGCGCCGTTGCGCGGCGCCGGCGGCGCGGACAAACCGTTCGGCTTCTACGACGCGACCATCGACGGCGGCTGGCGCGTACCGGGCGAACCGTTCACCACCGCGCCCGGCACGCAGTTCAGCTGGTGGCGCGCGCGCATGCTCGGCGGTCGTACCAATCACTGGGGACGCATTTCGCTGCGCATGGGGCCGTACGACTTCAAGCCCAAGAGCCGCGACGGACTCGGCGAAGACTGGCCGATGACGTACGAAACCATGGCGCCGTACTACGACAAGACGGAGCTGCTCATTGGGGTGTACGGCGGCGACGACGATCTCGAGAATACGCCGCGATCGTCGCCCGGTGTGCTGCAGCCGCCGCCAGCGGCGCGCTCGTACGAACTGCTCACCAAGCAGGCGTGCGAACCGCTCAAGATTCCCGTCATTCCTGCGCATCGCGCCGTGCTCACCAAGCGGCAGGATTCTGCGCGGTTGCCGGCGAAGTTGCATCCCGGCAATGCGCTCGCGCAGCGTGTGCTACGCCAGAGTATGAACGAACGCATGGCGTGCTTCTACGCCACCGATTGCGGTCGCGGCTGCTCCATCAAGGCGAACTTCCAGAGCACGACGGTGCTGCTGCCGCCCGCGATGGCCACGGGGAACGTCACGCTCATCACCGATGCCATGGTGCGCGAAGTGAGCGTCGATGCGCAGGGCAAGGCGAGTGGTGTGCACTACATCGACAAGCTCACGCGTGTCGATCATCACGTGACGGCCAAGGTGGTCGTGCTCGCGGCGAGTGCGTGCGAAACGTCGCGCATCATGCTCAACTCCAAGAGCGCGCTCTTCCCCAACGGCATTGCCAACGGCAGTGGCGTGGTGGGCAAGTATCTCATGGATACCGTGGGCGCGGGCCTGTCGGCGCAGATTCCAAAGCTCGAGGGACTGCCGCCGGTGAATGAGGACGGCACCGCCGGCATTCACATGTACATGCCGTGGTGGCTGTACGGTGATCAGAAAGCGGGCACGATGGATTTTGCGCGCGGCTATCACATCGAATTCGGCGGCGGTCGTGGCATGCCGGGCCCGGGGATCTTCGGCGGGCTCGAGTCGTTCACGGGCGGCGCGTACGGCAAGAAGTTCAAGGAGGAAGCGCGTCGCTACTACGGCTCGTTCATGTACTTCGACGGCCGTGGTGAGATGATCCCCAACGAAGAGTCCTACTGCGAGATCGATCCGGTCGCGGTGGATCAGTGGGGCATTCCGGTGCTGCGTTTCCACTGGAAGTGGTCGTCGCACGAGATCAATCAGGCGGCGCACATGCACAAGACGTTCGCCGAGATCATCGAGAAGATGGGCGGCAAGGTGCAGGGGACGGTGCAGACCGACGGCAACAAGGCGATTGCCGCGGGGGGATCGATCATCCACGAAGTCGGCACGGTGCGTATGGGGAGCGATCCCAAGCGGTCGGTGCTCAACGAGTTCGGTCAGGCGTGGGAAGTGAAGAACCTGTTCGTGACCGACGGCGCGACATTCGTGTCCAACGCCGACAAGAACCCGACGCTGTCCATTCTCGCGCTCGCGTGGCGCAGCTGCGATTACCTCGTGGACGAACTCAAGAAGGGGAATCTCTGATGAGCGACGAGAACACGACGCCGAGCACCGGCATCGCGCGCCGCGACGCGCTGAAGGTGATGGCGGCCGCGGCGGTGGTGCCAATGCTGCCAGACACCGCAGCCGCCGCACCGGCGCCAGCGGTGTCGCGCGAACCGCTGCCACTGCTCGACGAGCAGCAGCGTCCCATCAAGCGCAAAGGCCCGCGCGGCACGCCGAGTGATCCGGTGTTGCAGGTGGCCAAGGCCGACTGGCCGATGAAGTTGTCGCTGCGTGAGCTCACGACGTTGAGCGCGCTTTGCGACATGATCATCCCGGCTGACGCCAAGAGCCCAGCCGCGTCCACGGTGGGCGCGCCCGGCTACATCAACGAGTGGGCAAGCCGTCCCGGCGGCGACGCGTCGCTGGTGCGCGTGCGCGGCGGACTGGCGTGGCTCGATCGCGAGAGTCAGACGCGCTTCGGCACGCGGTTTCATTTGGCGACGAACGCGCAACGCACGCAGATCTGCGACGACATTTGCTACCTGCCGAAAGCCAAGCCGGAACATCAGTTCGCGGCGCAGTTCTTCGACACGATTCGCGATCAGACGGCGACCGCGTTTTATACCACACCGGCCGGCTGGAAGGACCTCGGCTACATCGGCAACGTGGCGATGCCGACGTTTGAAGGACCGAACTTGGCTATTCGCCGTCGGCTTGGGCTTGCCTGACGTGGTCGTGGTCTGGGCAAAACTGTCGGGGCTGACCCCGACCCATCCCCCGACAGTCTGACCCCGACCCCGACCCCGACCCCGACCCCGACCCCGACCCCGACCCCGACCCCGACCCCGACCCCGACCCCGACCCCGACCGCCGAGCAAAGCAAGGCCCCAAGACCGCCCCACCGACTGCCGTGAGACCCCGCCCCGGCCTTGACCCCGACCGCCGGTAGACCCCGACCGTAGTGGCAGTACCCCGACTGTCGTGGCAGTACCCCGACCGTAGTGGCCGTGCCCCGACCATACCCCCGACCCCGACCACGACCCGCGAGAGACATGTCCGCAATGCGCACAGGGCAATAGTTCACATGCATTCACCAGACGAACGCATTCTGCGGACCTGGCACGCGAACGTGGCCCCGTGGACGGACGCCGTCCGTCGCGGGGAAATTGCCAGCCGGGTGGCGGTGACGAACGCCGCGATCCTGGGGGCCATCCGCTCGCACGCCCCGCGTCGCATCCTTGACCTGGGCTGTGGCGAGGGGTGGATCTGTCACGAGGTCGCGCGCGATGGGATCGCAGCGGTCGGCGTAGATGCCATCCCCGGCCTCATCGACGCCGCTCGTGCCGGTCATTCGGTGGACGGGGTACCGGGCACCTACGCCGTGCATACCTACGAGGCGATTGCCGCCGGGGCATTGATCGCCGAGGGCTATGGTACCTTCGATCTGATCGTCTGCAATTTCGCGCTGTTCGGGAACGAGTCCGTGGGCGCTTTGCTGAAGGCGCTTCCCGCGTCATTGGGACACGGGGGGCGGCTGATCATCCAGACATTGCACCCGGTCAGCGCGCGTGGCGATCTGCCCTACGAAGACGGGTGGCGCGAGGGCAGTTGGGCGGGGTTCAGTGACGCGTTCACCGACCCGGCGCCGTGGTATTTCCGCACCGTCGGGAGCTGGGTCGCTCTGTTGCGCGCCAGCGGCTTCGCACTCGAGGCGCTTCACGAACCGTGTCATCCTGACACCGGCGCACCAAGTTCGCTGTTGCTGACGTTGCGCGCTGACCCGGTTGCCGGCGTGGTTCGCACGGTTTAATGCCGCGGCATATTGCCGAGGCGATTGTGCCTCGCTAGCGTGCCATATTGACTCGTTCAGCAGTTCCCTCCCGACGAGTGACTCCCTCCTATCAGAGCGCAGGCATGTTCATCCGATCGATGCTGAGCAGTATGCTGATACGCGGTTCAGCAGCTGCTCTTTCCCTCACAGTCGCGGGTAGCGCGGTGTCGGCGCAGGCCGTCGCGTCTACCGGTACCGTGCGCGGCAAGGTGACCGACGCGGGCACCGGCCAGCCGCTCGCCGACGCGCAGATCCTGGTGGCCAACACGCGAGTGGGGGCGCTGACCAATGCTCGGGGTGAATACGTGCTGACGGCCGCGCCAGCAGGGGCCCGCACGATCACCGTGCGGCGTCTCGGGTATCTGCCCGCGTCGCGCCCCGTCACGATCACCGAGGGTGGCACCGCCACGCTCGATGTGTCGCTGACGATCAGCGCGATGAACCTTGGCGAAATCGTGGTGACGGGTTCTGCCGCGCCGACCGAGAAACGAAAGGTCGGCACCAGCATCGCGTCGCTCGATAGCACGGTCATCAGCCGCGCACAATCGGTGACGGTCGATCAGGCGCTGCAGGGCAAGATTGCCGGCGCGCAGATCTCGCAGAACTCCGGCGGCCCGGGCGGTGGTGGCATCTCCGTCCGCCTGCGCGGCACCAACTCGTTCATCTCCGGCTCCGACCCGCTGTACATCATCGACGGCGTGATCGTCGACAACGGCTCCGGGCAGCTGGCCGACCTCGGCGGTCGCTCCAACCCGCAGAATCGTCTGGCCGACATCAATCCCCAGGACATCGATCGCATCGAAATCATTCGTGGCGCGGCCGCCGCAGCGCTGTACGGCTCGCGCGCCAATAACGGCGTGGTGCAGATCTTCACGAAGCGCGGCAGCATTGGCAAGCCGCGCTTCGCGCTCACGACCCGCTACGGCACGAATGAGCTGCGCGAGAAGCAGCCGTTCAACCTGTATCCGTTCGACGTGAATGGGTTGCCGACGCCGCGCTTCGACTATCAGGACGACATTTTCCGGCGCTCGCCGAGCACGGAGCAGAATCTGACGGTTGAAGGTGGCAACGATCAGACCCGCTACTTCATCAGCGGCAACTTCGCGGACGATCAGGGGATCATGCGCTCGACGAGCTCGCAGCGCACCGGGGCCCGCATCAATCTGCAGCAGCAGCTCGCGAGTAACCTGGTGGCCAACGTCACCTCGAACTTCGTGACGACGAACAATCAGTTTCAGGCGTTCGGCGAGCAGAACGATTACGGCATCATGGGGTCGCTCTTCTTCTCGCCCACCAACGTCGACTTCCGTCCGGTCAACGGCGTCTATCCGCTGCCGCCATCGCTGGGCACCAATCCGTTGCTCGCGATCGATCGCATTCGCAATCCGCAAACGATCAACCGGTTCATCGGCAGCACCAAGTTCACCTGGACGCCGCGCGCCAACCTGTTGCTCGACTACACGCTGGGCATCGACAACTCGGCATTCGAGCAGCGCCAGTTCGTGCCGCGTAGTGCCGTCCTCGGCACGGCGCCTTTGGCCACCGGCCGCTCGCAGTCGGTGTTTCAGGATTCGCGCGTCATCAATCAGGACGGCGTCGGCTCGTACTCGTGGCGCCTGAACGATGCGTTCGGAATGCGCACGACGGCGGGCTTCAATTACACGTCGCAGCGCCTTCGTACCACGAGTGCCACCGCCAACGGCCTCGCGCCGGTGGGTGAACTGGTGAGCGCGGGCTCCATCTTCGCCGCTGGTCAGTCGGATGTGGAGCTGCGCACGCTGGGCTTCTACGCGCAGCAGGAAATCGACTGGTCGAATAGGCTCTTCTTCACGGGCGCCGTGCGCTACGACGCGTCGAGCACGTTCGCGCCCACCGAGCGCTGGCAGGCGTTCCCCAAGCTGTCGCTGTCGTACGTGGCGTTGGAGAACCGGACGGGGCTCATCAACAACCTGCGGTTGCGCACCGCGTTGGGCTGGGCGGGTTCGCAGCCGGGTATCGTGAATGCGTATTCGCAGTACATCACGTATTCGCAGCTGCCGTTTGCCGGCCGCCCGGGCTTCGTGAACGACGTGACGTTCGGTAACCCGTCGTTGCGCAATGAGCGCGCCCGGGAAGCCGAAGTGGGCGCCGAGGCTGGGTTCCTGAACGGCAAGGTGGCGGTCGAGGCGACGTACTACGATCGGCAGGTCAACGACCTCCTGTTCTTCCGGCCGCTGGCGACGAGCACGGGCTTCTCGCGACAGTTCGCGCCGATCGGTTCGATGAGCAACAAGGGGGTCGAACTGTTGGTGCGCACCACGAACGTGAACCGGCGGAACCTCAAGTGGGAGTCCACGGTCACGTATACGCGGAACCGTAACCTCGTCGAGAGCCTGAATATTCAGGACTTCCAGTCGGCGGGTGGCTACCCCAACCGCATCCGCGTCGGCGAACCGGCCGGCGTGTTCTACGGATCGTATGCCGCGCGTGATTGCCGCACGGGGGCGTTGCTGGTGGACTCCTTGGGGCGCTATCGCCGCAGCAATCAGGCGGCCGATATGGGCACGGCAGCGCAGCGTCAGGCGATCAGCGGCGGCAGCTGCAACGATTCGCTCAACGCGGTCATCGGTGATCCGAATCCGGATTGGATGGGATCGTTGCTCAACGAGTTCACCATCGGGCGCAACTTGCGTGTGCGCGTGCTGCTCGATGGCGTGTTCGGCAACGACGTGATGAACCTGTCGACGCGTGCGCAGAATGCCGGTATTGCGAGCAACTCGCGCTCGTTCGAACGGGAGCTGTTGCCCTATGGTGATCCGCGCAAGACGGCCCCCGGCTTCAACGCCCGCACGCAAGGCATTTTCGAGTATTGGGTGGAGGACGGCAGTTTCGTGAAGCTCCGCGAACTGTCAGCGACCTACTCGGTCGATTGGAAGCCGCTGCGTCGGGTGTTCAAGGAAGGCGTCGATCTGACGCTGTCGGGACGCAATCTCGCAGTGTGGACCAAGTACAGCGGCTACGACCCCGAGATCAACCTGTTCGGCACGAACGCCGGTGGTGTGGGCAGCGGCCAGACGACGGCCGCCGATCGCGGCTTCGACTTCGGTGGCTATCCCATTCCGCGTACGTTCTCGCTCAGCGCCCGCTTCACTTACTGACTTCCGGAGACTTCACCACATGCGCATGAACCACACGCGCGCGGTGCTCTCCACCGCGTTTGCGACTTTGGCACTCGGGGCGTGCAGCCTCGACTTGCAGAACCCCAATTCCCCGACGGAAGCGCAGGTCACCACCAGCGCCGACGGCGTCATTGCCCTGGCCACCGGCCTGCAGGGGCGTTTCGCCACCTCGTACGGGAACTTCGCGTACATGGGCGGGCTCGTGACCGACGAGTTTGCCGCCACGAGTGCCGCGTTGATTTCCATCAGCGACGCGGAGCAGGGGGCGATCGCGCCCGGCACCGGTATCGCGGACAACGTGTTCAATTCGGTGTACCGCACGGTGCGTACGGCGGACGATCTGCTGGCGGGGGCGAGCGCGCTCTCGGCGCAGTTCGACCCGGGGACCCGCAGCGGACTCGTTGCGCTGGCGCAGACGCTCAAGGCCGAAGCCCTGGGCGAAGCGCTGCAGAGCTACCAGCGTTTGCCGATCAATACGTACGGCATCACGACGCCGACGTATGTGACGCGTGCCGAGGCGCTGCCGTATGTCCGGGCGCTGCTGGATTCGGCCAACGCACAGCTCACCGCGACGCCGCCGAGTGCGTTTTTCACCAACAGCATCCTGACGCCGGGTGTGAACCTGAACGCCATGATTCAGCTGTTCCGCGCGCGGTATGCCCGCTTGGCCAACGACAACGCGAACGCGGTGACGTACGCCAATCTGGTGCCGCGCACGGGCCCGGCCGCCGTGTCGTTGCTGCAGTTTCCGGCACCGACGGTGAACTTCTACGCCAACGTCACGGGCGGCACCAACGGCATCGCGCCGCGTCGCCAGTGGCGTACGAGCATGGCGGCCGGCGACCAGCGCTTTACGTGGTTCGTGGCGCCCTCGGCCACGCTCTCGGGTCGTGTTGGGGCGCTGCTGGACAACTGGAGCCGCTATGCAGGTGCGCAGGCGCCGTTGCCGGTGTACTTCCCCGACGAGGCGCTGCTCATCAAGGCGGAAGGGCTCGCGCAGCAGAACCAGTTGGCCGCGGCGCAGGCGGCGCTGGATTCGGTGCGCACCGACTGCACCGGCGGGCGTGGCCTCGACGATCCGAAGGCGTGTCTGACAGCGTTGACGGATGTGCTCACCCAGGCGCAGCTGCTCGACGAGGTGTACGTGCAGCGTCGTTATGAATTGTTCGGCACGGGACTCCGCTGGGAAGACGCGCGCCGGCGCGTCGGCGTACGCGGGCCGGTGGCGGCGCCGGCGGTGCCGGTGGGCGGTCAGCGCTGCTGGCTGCCCTACGCCATCGGTGATCGCAACGCCAATCCGAACGTGCCGGCCGATCCCGCCGAGCCCGCGACCTTCCCCGCAGTCTGCCAACAGTGAGGCTGCCCACCATGACTACGCTTCCCATGATGAAGTCCCGCCGTGCCGTGGCTGTCGTCGCCGTGTCGCTTGCCAGTGTCCTGCTCGCGGCGTGCGGTACGACCGATGCTGCCGATCCGTTCGCACCCACCGGACCGACGGGCCGTGTCCGCTTCGTGAATGTCATTACCGACACCACGCGCGGTCGCGTCAACGCCATCCTCGAAGGGCTGCCGTTCGGGGTCAACCTCACGTACACCCAGAGCACGCCCATCACGCTGGCGGCGCCCAACACCGCGAATTATTCGCCGGTGTACGCGGGCAGCCGCACGCTGGTGCTCAAGCGCACGGCCGACACCAACACGGTGGTGTCGACGATTCCGTTCACCGTGGCGGCGAGTCAGGATCAGACGATCTACGCCAACGGTGGCACCGGGGCGTCGGCGGTTACCAACTTCGTCACCACCGATGACAACACGTTGGCCCCGACGCAGGCGCGGGTGCGGGTGGTGCACTTGAGCCCCACCGCGGGCGCGGTGGACATCTTCGTGACGGCGGTCGGTGCGGACCTCGCTGCGGCGACGCCAACGCTCGCGAACGTGAGCGAGCGCACGGCGTCGGCGTACTTGGCCGTGGCGCCGGGAACGTACCAGGTGCGTGTCGTGCCGGCGGGGACAGCGGCGGCGGCACGGGCAGGGGCCGTGGCGATCAACGTGGCGTCGCTGGCGTTGGTGGCCAATACGGTGCGCACGATTGTCGCCGCGGACAACAACGTGGGCGGAGCGCCGCTGCGCGCCTTCGTGTTGCTGGACCGCTAACGCGCGTCTGGGTCGGGGTCTTGGGTGTGGTCGTGGTACAGCCACTACGGTCGGGGCACTGCCACGACAGTCGGGGTACTGCCACCACAGTCGGGGTCTACCAACAGTCGGGGGACGGGCTCGGGTCTGGCGCCGCGCTTCGCTGGCGCGTCGGGGTCGGGGTCGGGGTCGGGGTCGGGGAAAAACTGTCGGGGCTGACCCCGACTCCGACCTCGACCCCGACAGTGTGCCCCCGACCCCGACCCCGACCCCAACCGCCGAGCAAAGCAAGGCCCCAAGACCGCCCCACCGACTGTACTGAGACCCCGACCCGGCACAGACCCCGACCGCCGGTAGACCCCGACCGTAGTGGCAGTACCCCGACTGTGGTAGCTGTGCCCCGACCGTAGTGGCTGTGCCCCGACCATACCCACGACCAAGACCACGACATGCGCGTGATCGCGAGCCCGTATCCCGACGTCGACATTTCCGACACGGCGCTCGTGCCGTTCGTGTTGCGTCGCGCCGCGCAGCACCCCGACAAGCCGGCCATCGTTTGCGCGGCATCCGGCCGATCGCTCACCTACGCTGAACTCGCGCGCAGCGTCCGTGCGGTCGCCGCCGGCCTGCACGCCAAGGGCATTCGCAAAGGCGATGTCGTCGGCCTCGTCAGCCCGAACATCCCTGACTTCGCCGTCGTCTTCTACGCCGTCACGCTCATCGGCGCCGTCTGCAGCACCGTCAACCCTATCGCGACGGCCGAAGAAATCGGGGCGCAGTTCGCCGACAGCAAAGCGGTCATGCTCGTCTCCATCCCCGATCTCTACGAGAAGTGCAGCACGGCCGCAGAAATCGCCGGCACCGTGCGCGACATCGTGGTCTTCGGTGAAGCCGCCGGCGCCACGCCCTACGCCGCGCTCTTCGCGCACGGCGACACACCGCCGCGTGTCGACATCGACCCCGCCATCGACGTGTGTGCGCTGCCCTACTCCAGCGGCACCGCGGGCGTGCCCAAAGGTGTCATGCTCACGCACCGCAACCTCGTCGCCAACCTCGTGCAATGCGACGCGGCCGGGATGGGCATGACCGCCAACGACACCGTCATTGGGGTGCTGCCGTTCTTCCACATCTACGGCATGGTCGTCGTGCTCGGCGCTGCGCTCTCACAGGGCGCGACGATCGTCAGCATGCCGCGCTTCGATCTCGAACAGTTTCTTGGCACCATTGCGAAGCATCGCATCAGCTACATGAATCTGGTGCCGCCCATCATTCTCGCGCTGGCCAAGCACCCCGTCGTGGCGAACTTCGAACTGAGCAGCGTGCGCGTCATCATGAGTGGCGCCGCCCCACTCAGTGCCGATCTCGCCGACGCCTGCGCCGCGCGACTCGGATGCCTGGTGCGTCAGGGGTATGGGCTCACCGAAACCAGCCCTGTGACGCACTTCCATCCCTTCACCACCACGTCGGCCGATACCGGGTCGGTGGGACCGAGTATCCCGGGCACGGACTGCCGTCTCGTCGATCCCGACACTGGGGCGGACGTCGCGTCGGGCGAGCGCGGCGAGCTCTGGATTCGCGGGCCGCAGGTGATGAAGGGGTACCTCAACAAGCCCGAGGCCACCGCCGCGTGCCTTACGCCCGACGGCTGGTTCAAAACCGGTGATGTCGCCGTGGAGAAAGACGGCTGGTACCACGTGGTCGATCGCGTGAAGGAACTCATCAAATACAAGGGGATGCAGGTGGCGCCCGCCGAGCTCGAAGCCTTGCTCCTCTCCAATCCGCTCATCGCCGACGCCGCCGTCATCCCCGTCCCCGACGCCGACGCCGGCGAAATTCCCAAGGCGTTCATCGTACGTCGTGGTGACATCGACGACGCACACGTCATGGCCTACGTGGCGGAACGCGTGTCGCCGTACAAGAAGGTGCGACAGGTGGAGTTCGTCGAAAGCATCCCCAAATCCCCCTCGGGAAAAATCCTGCGACGCCTCCTGGTGGAGCGTGAGCGGGCCAACGCCGCACGCTCCCCGTCCCACTAGCCCCGAGAGCCTGTACGCCGTTCCATCCGGCGTGGTAATTTCGTGCAGCGCCTCCGTGTTTGCAGTAACGCACTCCCCCCGAACCACCATCGACGAATGTCTGGTCAGCGCCTCGGTATCGGATTCATCGGATCCGGCTTCAACGCCCGCTTTCACATGCAGGGCTTCCGCTACGTTCGCGACGCCGACGTGCTCGGCGTGTGGAGCCCCAACGCCAAGAACGCCGCATCAGCGGCCAAGTACGCGCGTGATCTCGACGTAGGCGACGCCAAGGCGTACAAGACCATTACCGACATGGTCGCCGATCCACGCATCGACGCCATCTGGCTCAACGGCCCCAATCACG
>JAAVWC010000029.1 GCA_023910675.1 Gemmatimonas sp. | reverse complement strand
GCTGCACTGACGGAGTTGAAGGTATGACGCAGGACCACGCCACCGCGCCCAACGACAACGCGCCGCACGCCGATGACACCGACGGTGTCTTCGGCACCGTCGCCCAGGCGCTGGCCGATATCGCCGCCGGAAAGTTCGTGGTGGTCGCCGATGACGAAGATCGCGAAAACGAGGGAGATCTCGTGTGCGCGGCCGAACTCGTCACCCCCGAAATGGTGAACTTCATGCTCGAAGCCAAGGGCATGATTTGTCTCTCCATGACGAACGAGCTCGCCGATCGGCTGGGACTCGAAATGCAGGTCGATCACAACACCGAGGCCATGTCCACCGCCTTCACGGTGAGCATCGATGCAGCGGCCAAATACGGCGTCTCCACCGGTATCAGTGCGAGCGATCGCGCCACCACCATCCGGGTGGCCGTCTCGCCCGGTGCCACGCGCGCCGACCTGCGCGTGCCCGGGCACATTCATCCGCTCCGCGCGCGGAATGGCGGCGTGTTGCAGCGGGTGGGCCACACCGAAGCCGCGGTCGATCTCGCGCGGCTCGCCGGCTTGCAGCCGGCCGGCGTCATCTGCGAGATCCTGAACAAGGACGGCACCACGTCGCGTCGTCCGCAGCTCGAAGTGTTCGCGCGCGAACACGGCATCACCTTCATCACCATCGCGCAGCTGGTGGCATACCGGCTACAGAACGAGCGGCTCGTGCACCGCATGGCCGATGCGCGCCTCCCCACCGATTACGGGGACTGGCGTATCGTCGGCTACAAGAACGACGTCGATCATCGCGAACACATTGCCATCGCGTACGGCGACGTGACCAACGGCGAAGACGTGCTCGTGCGCATGCACAGCAAGTGCCTCACCGGGGACGTGTTCCACTCGCGTCGCTGCGACTGCGGCTGGCAGCTCGAGAAGGCCATGCAGATGATCCAGGCCGAAGGGCGCGGCGTCATCGTGTATCTCGATCAGGAAGGCCGCGGCATCGGGCTGCTCAACAAGATCAAGGCGTACGAACTGCAGGACACCGGCGCCGATACCGTCGAGGCCAACGAGCAACTCGGCTTCAAGCCCGACCTTCGCAACTATGGCATCGGCGCCCAGATCCTGCTCGATCTCGGCGTCCGCTCCATTCGCATTCTGACCAATAACCCGCGCAAGCTCGTGGGGCTCGACGGCTACGGTCTCGTGCTCAAGGATCGTGTGCGCATCGAGGCGCCGTCGACCAGTGAGAACGCTACCTATCTTGAAACCAAGCGAACCAAGCTTGGACACCTCTTCGCCGTCTGAGATCAACGTGGCCGAGTTCACTGGAGAACCGCGCGGCGAAGGACGTCGTATCGTCGTCGTCGCGAGCCGTTTCAACGAAAGCATCACGGTGCCGCTCGCCGAGGGGGCCGTGAGCGCGCTTGTCGGCAAGGGCGTGGCCTTCGACGACATCGATGTGCTCTGGGTGCCCGGCGCGTGGGAATTGCCGGTCGCCGTGCGTCGCGCACTGTCGTCGGGCAAGTACGACGCGGCCGTCGTGGTGGGCGCCGTCATTCGCGGCGGCACCCCGCACTTCGAATTCGTCGCGGGCGAAACGTCCCGCGGGCTCATGGACGCGTCGCGCGATTTCGAAGTGCCCGTCACACTGGGGCTGCTTACCACCGATACCATCGAGCAGGCGGAAGAACGGGCCGGTGGGGCGCATGGCAACAAGGGCATCGACGCGGCGCTGGCAGCGCTCGAAGTGCTCGACATGTTCGATCGTGCCTTCGCCGGCGACAACTTTGGCGAGGACGACGCGTGAGCAATCTTCGCGACGACACGTTTTGGGACGGACCTTCGCAGGAGCCGCTGCTCCCCAAGACAGGCAAGCGCACGCGCGGAAAGCCGACGACCAAAGCGGAACGCGTGGAGACGCGTGGGCGCGCCCGGGCGCTGCAGGCGCTGTACGCCGCCGACGTGCGTGATCAGGCGCAGTTGCGTCGCATCGCCACCACGGTGTTCGACGACCTCGCGGTTGTCCCCGAAGAGCGGGCATTCGCGTCGCGTCTCGTGGCGACCGTGGCCGACAACGTAGCGGCGCTCGATGCCGCGCTGGCCGAAGTGACCAACAACTGGCGCCTCGAGCGGCTCGGGGTCATCGAGCGCTGTGTGCTGCGCCTGGCCGCCGCCGAAATGGCACGCGACGAAACGCCGGTGAAGGTCGTGCTGCAGGAAGCGGTGCACCTCGCCGAACGGTATGGCACCGAGCGGAGCGCCCGCTTCGTGAACGGCGTGCTCGACGCGTACGCGCGCAAGCTCGGCAAGCTGTGACGCCGTTGCGCATTGCCGTCGTCAACTGGCAGTGCCGCGACAATCCGCTGGCCGGCGGCGCCGAAATTCACCTGCACGAGATTTTCGGGCGGCTCGCCGCGATGGGGCACGAGGTCGTGCTCCTCTGCGGCGGGTGGCCCGGGTGCCCGCCGCGAGCCACACTCGACGGCATCGAAGTGCACCGCGTCGGAACGCGGCAGACCTTCCCGTTCCTGGCGCGCCGCTACTGGCACACCCACCTCGTGCCGCGCGGCTTCGACGTCCTCGTCGAAGACATCAACAAGGTGCCCCTCTTCACCCCCACCTGGCGCGCCCCCAAGCTCGTCGGGCTGGTGCCACACCTGTTCGGGGGGACGGCGTTCCAGGAGCTCGCCGCGCCGCTGGCCACCGCCGTCTGGCTGTCAGAAAAGCCCCTCCCATGGTTCTACCGGGGGCACGCCTTCGAGGCCATCAGCGAGAGCACCAAGGAAGATCTGGTACAGCGCGGTATCGCGGCCGACCGTATCCGCGTCATTTTCCCGGGCATCGATTCCACGCATTACACGCCTGATACCACTCTTAGGGCGGATCGTCCCGTATTTGCATATCTGGGTCGCCTGAAGAAGTATAAAGGGGTAGATCTGGTGCTACGGGCGTTCGCCGCCTGTGATGTCCCAGAAGCGACGCTCGAAATTGCCGGGGCCGGTGAATTTCGTGGCGATCTCGAGCAGTTGGCGGGAACCTTGGGGGTCACCTCGAGGGTACGGTTTTTAGGACGTATTGACGAGACTGAGAAGTGCGCTCTGCTACGACGAGCATGGGCGACCGTTTTCGCATCACCAAAGGAGGGGTGGGGGATTACGAACCTGGAGGCAGCAGCGAGCGGAACTCCGGTGATTGCGTCGAACTCTCCGGGAATTCGCGAGTCCGTGAAGCACGGCGAAACAGGGTTTCTCGTGACACACGGAGACGTGGCTGCCATGGCTGGCTGCATGCGACGCCTCAGCGGCGAGCGGACGCTCGTCGAACACCTGGGGGCCAATGCACGACGCTTCGCCGAGGGTTTTACCTGGGCGAACGCCGCGAAAGAGACAGAAGCCCACCTCCGTGAGGTGGTGGGAAGGGAGGAAGGTCGCTGATGGAGATCATCCTGCACGCGCACCACGCCGAAGTGAGCGAGTCACTTCGGGCCCAGGCCGAATCGGCCATCCGCCGCATTGCGACGCGATTGCACCACGTCGCCAATGCCATCGTACGATTCGTCGGTGACGGACCTACCCGTCGCGTCGAAATCGTCCTGCGCGGAACCCGACATCGAGAACTCTTCGCCGTGGCTGACGCCCGCGATTTTGCGCCCGCGCTCAGTACCGCCGTGCATCGACTCGAAAGCCAAGTGGCCAGCGTGCGTCGCTCCCGCAGAAGTCCTCGCGACGGAGATCGCACCGGGTGAGTAAACGCCTGACCGTTGGCATGCTCTACGAGCAGATGAAGGATGTGCTCGAATTGGAGCTGCTCGGCCCGGCAACAGGTCTCGATCGTGAGATCACGAGCCCCGAGGCGTCAAGCCCGGGGCTCGTCCTTGCCGGCTACATTAATCGCTTTCCGTACCAGCGCATTCAGGTGCTCGGCGAGACCGAGATCACCTACTTGCAGTCGCTCGACGCCGCGCAGCGCGCCACGAATCTCGAACAGTTCTTCGGGTTTCCCATTCCGTGTGCGTTCATCACGAAAGCGCTCGAGCCACCTCAGCCGCTGCTGCGACTCGCCGATGACGCGGGGATGACCATCCTCCGCTCGCGTCTGAAGACGGCAGAGTTCTATCGGCTCATCAAACCCTTTCTCGCCGATCAGTTCGCACCGACCACTACCATGCACGGCTCGCTCGCCGACGTGTATGGTGTCGGGCTGTTCTTCACGGGCAAGAGCGGCATCGGCAAATCCGAATGCGTGCTCGACCTCGTCGAGCGCGGACACCGGCTCGTCGCCGATGACCTCGTGTTCGTGTCGCGACGCGGCAACGACGTGCTCATTGGCAAGGGACACGAACTGCAGCGGCACTTCATGGAAATCCGTGGCGTGGGGCTGCTGGATATTCCGGCCATCTTCGGAATCCACGCCGTGCGCCAGCAGAAGCGGCTTGAAGTCGTCGTCGTGCTCGAAGAGTGGGATGCGGAGGCACAGGTCGACCGCACGGGACTCGATGTGCAGACGATCGATATTCTCGGCGTGGAGATCCCCAAGATCACCGTGCACCTCAATCCCGGCAAAAACATCACGGTCATTGCCGAAGTGATCGCGATGAATCATCTCCTGCGCTATTATCGCGGATACGACACCGCGACCGCGTTCAACGAGCGACTCATCGGCCAGATGCGCCGGAAGTCCGACGTGCAGCGGTACTTGCAGGAGGATATCGAGTAGTGTCATCCGGGGGAGAGCAGGAGCCTGCGGTGCGCGCCATCGTGGCCGGTCACGGCACGTTCGCCAGCGGCATCGTTTCCGCGGTCGAGCAGATCACCGGTCGTGGGCAGCAATTCATCGCGGTCTCCAACACCGGCCTGTGCCTCGACGATATTCAGGGGGCGCTCGCCTCGGCGCTTGACGTCAGCCACGCGCGGGTGATCTTCACCGATCTGCCCGCCGGCAGTTGCACCATGGCGGTGCGCCGCATGATTCGCGAGCGCCCGGGGGTGCTCCTCGTCACTGGCATCAACCTTTCGCTGCTGCTCGATTTCGTCATGCAGGACGACACCGATCCGGTGGTCGCCGTGCAGGCGGCACTCGAGCGCGGCCGTGCTTCCATGGTCGTGTACGGCGCCTGAGCGCCGTCGCCGCGCCGCGATTCCCATCCGTTCGCATGCCCATCGCGCTCTTTCGCATTGATGATCGACTCATCCACGGCCAAGTGGTCGTCGGATGGGGACAGCCACTCGAGTTGGGCTTCATCGTGCTCGTCGACGACGATGTGGCCAACAGCGAGTGGGAACAGGAGCTGTACCGCTTGGGCGTGCCGCCGGAGATGTCGGTGCACTTCCTCACCGTCGACGACGCGGTGCCGCGTCTCGCGGAGTTCGAGCGTCTACCATCGCCCGGCATTCTGCTGGTCGGAGACATTGGGACCATGCAGCGCCTCGTGACCGCGACGCACGGACAGGTCCGCAGCGTGAACGTCGGTGGCGTTCACCACGCACCGGGACGCACCGGACGACTGCGCTACGTCTTTCTCACGCCGGCCGAAGAAGACGGCCTCAAAAACATGGCCGCGCAGGGCGTGGACGTGACAGCCCAGGACGTCCCGGGTGCCCGCCCGGTACCACTGGCCGAACTGCTCACGTCGTCCTCCGCCGCCTGATGGATCTCCTCACGGGGCTCGTGTCGGTCATTCCCATTGCGCTGCTCGCCGGCGTCGTGGGGCTCGACGTCGTGAGCTTCCCGCAGGCCATGATTTCCCGCCCCATTGTCGGGGCGACGCTGGGTGGGGCGTTCCTTGGAGCGCCCGAGGCGGGCCTCGTGTGCGGCACAGCGCTCGAATGCCTGGCCCTCGAGTCGCTCCCGGTCGGTGCGTCGCGCTACCCCGAGTGGGGGAGCGCATCGGTCGTCGCCGGCGCCGTCTCGGCGGTCGGCGCCACCGGATCGTCGTTCCCCGACGTCGGCGCCTTTGCGGTCGCCGTGCTGGTGGGCATTCTCACGGCGTGGACCGGCGGCTGGACGATGGTCAAGCATCGCCAGCTCATCGCCAGCTTTGCGCGCCCGCGCCTCGATCAACTGGCCGCGGGCTCGCGCCGCACCGTCATCGGCCTGCAGGTCTTCGGCATGACCGCCGATCTCCTGCGCGGCGCCCTGCTCGGCACCGTCATGTATCTCCTCGCGCGTCCACTCGCCGAACTCGTGAACGCGCGCTGGACCGTGGGCGAAGACCTGTCGCGCGCAGTCATCATTGCCTGTGTGGCTGCCGTCGCGGCGTCCGCCGTGTGGAAGGACTTCCACGCCATCAGTGGTACGCGTCGGCTCTTCCTCGCTTCGCTCGCGGTGGGCACGTTGCTGGTGGTGGCCGGTGCCTGACACAGGCCTGAATAACCCCGCGCTGCGCACCGAAACGGTGAGCATGCCCGTGCCAGCACTCGTACCGGCGGCGCCCCTCACGACGAAGCTGCGGCTCTCGATGCTGCTGCGCTGCCTCGCCATTCAGGGCTCGTGGAATTACGAGATCCTGGTGGGTAATGGCGTTGGCTTCTGTGTTGAGCCCGCCCTGCGACAGTTGCCGGGCGGCGTGGACGGTCCGCAGTACCGCGAAGCACTGGCCCGTCAGTCCATGTACTTCAATGCCCATCCGTACCTCGCGGCCCTGGCCATTGGCGCGCTCGCCCGGGCCGAGCTGGAGCACGTGCCCCCGGCGCGCATCGAACGCTTCCGGACGGCCCTCTGCGGGCCCCTGGGCAGCGTGGGCGACCGCCTCGTGTGGGCGGCATGGTTGCCCGCCTGCTCGCTCGTTGCGCTGCTGCTCTTTGGCTTCCGCTGGTCACCGCTTGGTGTCGTGGCGGGCTTTCTCGTACTCTACAATCTCGGGCACCTGGGCCTGCGTGACTGGGGACTCAGGGCCGGGTGGTATCACGGCCTCCGCGTCGCCACCGCGCTTGGGCATCCGGTCCTTCAGCACGGTCCCCGCTACATTGGACTGGTGTCGGCTGTGCTCGGAGGTCTGGCGCTCCCGCTCGCGGCGCACCGGGCCATCGGTGGGCAGAATCCGCTGTCTCCCATTCCACTCGGGGTCGCGGTCGCGACTCCCGTGTTGGCTACACTCCTCGTGCGATTGCAGGGCCGCGCCGAGGGGTGGCGTGTCGTCCTTCTCTTGCTTGCGGCCTTCGTCCTCTACTCGGTGGTCCATTGATGGCTGAACGATCCGTCCAAATCGTGAACAAACATGGGCTGCACGCTCGGCCGGCCGCCGAGATGGTGAAAGCGGCGTCCAAGTTCAGCAGCGACATCACCATCTCGCGCGACGACCTCGAGGTCAACGGCAAGAGTATCATGGGGGTCATGATGCTCGCGGCTGAGTACGGCGCCACGATCGTGCTCAAGGCCAGCGGCCCTGACGCTGACGAGGCGCTCGAGGCGCTCTCGGCGCTCGTCGCCGCGCGCTTCGGAGAGAGCTGAGTGCTTTCGGTCCTCCGCGGCATTCCGGCCTCGCCGGGAATCGTCGTGGGTCCGGTGCACCTCCTGCGATGGGAGGTACCGGAAGTGCGTCATCGTCTGGTCGACGACAACGCCATCAAGGCCGAAATCGCGCGCTTTCACGAGGCCGTCGAGCGGGCGCGTGTACGCCTGCGGCACCTGCGCGCCCGCACCGAAGCGCAGGCCGGCCCCGAAGAAGCGGCCATCTTCGACGTGCAACTCTCCATCCTCGACGACGACGAGCTGACGAACAGTACCATCGCACTGATCCAGCAGAATCTCGGCGCGGAAAAGGCGTTCGACATCGTCTTGCTGGAATGGCGGCAGCACTTTGCGCGCTCCAGTGCGCCCATGCTGCGCGAAAAAGTCGGTGATCTCACCGACGTGCACATCCGTGTGCTCTCCATTCTGCTCGACCTGCCGGATCACGACCCGGTCGACGTGCCGCGCGGCAGCAACACCATTCTCGTCACGCACGATCTCACGCCATCCCTCACCATGCAGCTCGACCGTGAGTGCATTGCGGCGATCGCCACCGAAGCGGGCACCGCGACGGCGCACGTGGCCATTCTGGCGCGGTCGCTCGGACTGCCCGCGATCGTCGGGTTGCGGCAGGCGCTGACCGCGCTGCATGGCGGTGAGATCGTCATTCTCGACGGTGCCGAAGGGACGATGGTCATCGCCCCGTCCGAGCACGAAGTCGACGAAGCGCGTCAGCGCGTTGCCGCAGAGGAAGGACGCGCCGATGTCATGCGCGAATTCGCCATGAGCGAGCCGGTCACACGCGATGGCGTGCGGGTCACCGTGCGCGCCAACGTCGACATCCCCGAGGAGTCCGACTACGGCGCCAACAGCGGCGCGGAAGGCGTCGGGCTCATGCGCACCGAGTTTCTCGTCGTGGGCCGCGCCAGCATGCCCGACGAAGACGAGCAGTACCGTGCCTATACGCGCGTCGTCAAAGCGTTCGAAGGGCGCACGGTCGTCATTCGCACCTACGATGTCGGCGGCGACAAGCTTCCTGTGGGCGGTTTCCCGCACGAGGCCAATCCGTTCCTCGGATGGCGTGCCATTCGCATGTGCCTCGACGAAAGCGAACTGTTCAAGGTGCAGCTGCGTGCGCTGCTCCGTGCCGCCGTCCACGGCGATCTGCGCATCATGCTGCCGCTCGTCGTCACCGTCGACGAAGTGCGCGAGACGCGTCAGCTCATCAGCGAATGCGTGACCGAGTTGGCGGCGCGGCGCGTGCCCTTCCGCGATGATGTCCCGCTGGGCGTCATGGTCGAAACACCCGCTGCGGCCGTGGCCTGCGATACCTTCGCGCGCGATGTGGACTTCTTCAGCATCGGCTCCAACGATCTCGTCCAGTACATGCTGGCGGTCGACCGTGGCAATGCCAACCTAGCCCCCCGCTACACGCCATTCCATCCGGCGGTACTTCGGCTCATGGCGCAGGTGCAGACCACCGGTGCTGCGCATGGCATCGACGTCTGCGTCTGCGGCGAAATGGCGTCCCAGCCACTCGCGGTCTTCGCGCTCATCGGGCTCGGCCTTCGTCAGCTCAGTGTGTCCCCCCGCGCGGTGGCCGAGGTCAAGCGCATCATTCGTGGGGTGCGTGCCGAGGTGGCGGCCGACGCCGCCAAGGCGGCCATGGCATGTAGCACGGCGCGCGAAGCCGAAGTGCTGCTCCGGCGACGGCTGCGGGCCGAATTGCAGGATCAGCCTCTCTGAGACGCGGACCGGCCGCAGCAGTTGCAGTCTCCGCTGTACTCCCCTAGTGTACGCAAGACCTTATCAACGCTTCACTTACCCAGAGCCCTGCACACCGTGGCCGATCGTCATCTTTTTACGTCCGAGTCCGTTACTGAAGGACATCCGGACAAGATTGCGGATCAGATCTCCGACGCCGTACTCGACGCGATTCTGACCGAAGATCCCGCCGCTCGCGTCGCCTGCGAAACGCTGGTGACGACGGGCCTCGCCGTCATCGCGGGTGAGATCACAACGTCGGCGTACGTGCATCTACCGGAGATCGTCCGCAACACCATCGATGGTATCGGCTACAACAATGCGGAGTTCGGGTTCGACGCGAAGACGTGCGCCGTCATGAGCACCATCGATCGTCAGTCGCCGGACATTGCGCAGGGCGTCGATACAGGCGGGGCCGGCGACCAAGGCATGATGTTCGGCTACGCGACCGACGAAACGGCCGAACTGATGCCGCTCCCCATTCAGTTGGCGCACGCACTCACGCATCAGCTGTCCGTCCTGCGCAAGGACGGCACGCATCCATGGCTGCGTCCCGACGGCAAGGCGCAGGTGTCGGTCGTGTACGAAGGTGATCGGCCGGTCGCGGTCGACACGGTGGTCATCTCTACCCAGCACGACGAAAAGGTGTCCAACACCCGCCTGCGTCGCGCTATCCTCGACGACGTCATCCACGCGACCATCCCGGAGCAGTTCATCGGGCGCCGCATGAAGACCCATATCAACCCCACGGGGCGCTTTGTCATTGGCGGACCGCAGGGCGACGCCGGCCTGACCGGCCGCAAGATCATCGTCGATACCTACGGCGGCATGGGCCGTCACGGCGGCGGCGCGTTCAGCGGCAAGGATCCCTCCAAGGTCGATCGTTCCGCCTGCTACGCGGCCCGCTGGGTCGCCAAGAACATCGTCGCCGCCAAGCTGGCCCGTCGCTGCGAAGTGCAGGTGGCCTACGCCATCGGTGTCGCCGAGCCGGTCTCGGTGTACGTGCAGACGTTCGGCACGGGCGCCGTCCCCGACCGCGTCATCGAAGCGGCAGTGAACGAAGTGTTCGACCTTACGCCGCGTGGAATCAGCAAGGCGCTCGACCTGCGCAAGCCCATCTATCAGGCGACCGCCGCCTACGGGCACTTCGGCCGCAAGTCGGAAACGATCGGTCGCGGCAAGTCGGCGCGCACCACGTTCACGTGGGAACGCACCGACCGCGTCGCGGCGCTCAAGAAGTCCATCTGATCTCGCCGTGACCGCAAGCCGGCCGCTGGTGTGTCGCTGCACGCGCTGTGCAACGTGGTACACCGGACGGTCGGTTTGATCTCTCCGCGGGTATGATCGTCGCCCCCACCCGGAGTGTGTTGATGGTGGAAGTCACAGTGGCCCGCTTGGGTCTCGACAGTGCGACGAACTCGTACGTGGTCATCCTGCGTGAAAAACTCGGCACGCGCATGTTGCCCATCTGGATCGGTAAGCCGGAGGCCGAGTCGATTCTCATTCAGATGAATCAACTCAAGCGCGAACGGCCGCTCACACACGACCTCTGCAAGGCGCTCATCAACGGCCTCGGCGGCACCCTGCGGCGTGTCTCCATCACGCGGGTCGAAAAGAGCACCTACTACGCCGAGATGCAGCTCGACGGCGCTAAAGGCATCGTGGAACTGGATGCGCGGCCGTCCGACAGCATTGCCATTGCGCTGCGGCTCGGCTCGCCCATCTTTGCGCCCGAGGCCTTGCTCACCGTGCTCGACCTCGACCGCGACGAGGACAGCAGTACCGCGTCATTGTCCGCTGACGGTGTGCATGAACTCTCCGCCGAACAACTGCAGGCCTACCTCGAGAATCTCAGGCCGGAAGACTTCGGCAAGTTCAGTCCCTGAGTTTTCGCACTCCCCCTCCACGTGCAGATCATTCGCTCCCTCTCCCGACTCGTGACGCCACGAGTGCTCGGCCTCCTGCTGTTGACGGCCTGCGTCAGCGTGTCGTCGCTCGCCGGGGCGCAGGCGGGAAGCCGCTCGGTCGAAGGGCGGGTCCGTCGACCCGCTCGTAGCGGCGGCGATTCCACCGGCATGGGACCCACCGGCAATGTGTGGGTCACGTTGCATCGCGTCGGGAAAGACACCGCAGGCCCCATCGACTCCGTCAAGAGCGATGCCGCAGGGCGCTACCGCTTCCGATACTCGCCCTTCGGCACTCCCGATGCGGTGTACTTCGCCTCCACCACCTACGGCGGGATCGCCTACTTCACGGCGCCGCTGCGCTCCGCCAAAGCCGCTGGCGACGAAACGGAAATCACCGTCTTCGATACCACGTCGCGTGCGTTTCCGCTGTCGATCAAGGGACGCCATCTGATTGTCAGCAAGGCGGACAGCACCGACATGCGGACCGTCGTCGAGGTGTACGAACTGTCCAACGACAGCCTCACCACGTTGGTCGCCTCGGAAGGCGCCGGCGCGCAACCCACATGGAGTGCAGCCATTCCGGCGGCCGCCGTCGATGTGCGGGCCAACGAAGGCGAAATCTCCCCCGATGCGTTCGCGTCGCAGAACGGGCGAGTATCCGTCTTTGCACCCATCGCCCCCGGGGTGAAGCAGGTCGCGTTTTCGTACAAGCTGCCCAACAGCAGCTTCCCCCTGCGGGTGCGTTCTGACGTCGGCGTCGTCGTGTTCGAAGTGCTCGTCGAAGAAGCGCAGGGGACCGTGAAGGGGCAGGGCTTCACGGCGGTCGATCCGGTGTCGCTCGAAGGGCGCAATTTTCGGCGCTTCTTGTCGCAGGATCTCAAGCCGAATTCGGATCTCGTGATCGAATTGCCATCAACGGGCACGCCCGGACGCAATCTGTACATTGCCGGTTTGCTCGTCGCGGTAGGCTTCCTCATGATGCTCGCGCTCACGCGCAGCATGCAAAAAGCGGCCAACCAGCGCGGCAATGTCGCGCCCACGCTGCGCCCGCAGGAGCCCACCATCCCGCTCGGTGAGCGTCTCGCGCAGGAAATCGCGGCACTCGACGCGACGTACGCCCGGCACGAAAATCCTTCGGACTTGGTGAAGGCCGCTTACGAGGGGCGACGCGCTGAACTCAAGGCGGCGCTGGCGCAAGCGCTTGCCGAAGCCGGGTCTGGACGGTAGGTTCGGACTGTCGCACACAGGGTGCGACGAACAACTGATTACGAGCACGGGACACGGAAACCGGTGAAAAGCCGGTGCGGCCCCGCCACTGTAACGGGAATCTCTGCGGTCCTCACGGACTGCACAGCAGCGTCGCTCTGCACACCACTGATCGTTCGCGATCGGGAAGGTGAGCGACGTTCCCGGAGCCAGGAGACGACCCGCGCTCTCTCTTTGACGAAGACCCTCGAGGGGGGGCTCGTGCAAACGTGACGACGCGACCGTTCTGGTTCTGTCGTTACGCGTGCTCGGGCGTCTTCTCGTGGGAGAGGATGCCCGTTTCTGTTTCCTCACCCACGATTTGTACGCCGTGTACGTGCTGCGCTGCTGCCATGTCTTGGCGGCATGCTGCTGGCGTGTACCGGCGGCTCCGATCGCGCTCCGGCCTCACAGCCGGATGATAGCGCGCGTGCGCCGCAGGCGGCGCGCGCTACGGGACCGGCCCCGGCCGATACCGATGACTTTGGTGCGCCACTCCCCACCAACGCGCAATTCGCCAGCCGCGTCGTCTCGCTCAATCCGGCGGCCACCGAGGCGATCTATGCCATCGGAGCGCAGGCGCGCCTCGTCGGTCGCTCACGGTGGGACAAGTATCCCGTCGAGGTCGAGCAAGTCCCCGCGCTCGGTGACGGTATACGCCCCGCTGTCGAGGCGATCCTCGCGGCGAAGCCCACTCTCGTCATTCTGTACGCGACGGCAGAGAACCGAAGCGCCGCCGAGGCGCTCACGCGTGCCGGTATTCGCACGATGGCACTGCGCGTCGACCGCATCGCGCAGTTCCACTCGCAGCTGCGCATCCTCGGTGTCGCGCTCGGTGCTGAAGCGCAGGCCCAAGCGGTGAGCGATTCCGTGCAGCGCACGCTCGATCGCGTGCGGGCACTCACAGCGTCCGTCCGCGAACGCCCTTCGGTGGTGTGGCCCGTGTGGAATACCCCCCCAATGGTCATCGGCGGCGGCAGCTACATGGACGAACTGCTCGAGATAGCCGGAGCGCGCAATGTGTTCCATGACCAACCGCAGCCGTCGCCGACGGTCAGCATGGAAGAAGTCATCGCGCGCGCGCCGCAGTTCGTGGTCGTAAGTCACAAGCAGGTCACCGAATTGGGGGCAAACGATAGTTGGAGTTCGCTTCCCGCGGTGAAAACCAAGCGGTTTGTGCTGCACGATCCGGCCGTCACCGGGCGTCCGTCTGTGGTGCTCGGCATGGCAGCCGTGCAGCTCGCGCGCCGGTTGCACCCCACGCTGGCCGATTCCCTTCGGTGATGCCGCGCTCCACCACTCCCTCGGTCGCGCACCGCGATCACGGGCAACCGCTTTGGCCCTGGCTCGCTGGCGCGCTGCTCTTCGCCGTCGTGCTTGTTCTCGGCGTGGCGTTGGGCGCCGTGCCGCTTCCCGTGGGGGACGTGGTCAGTGCGCTCGCCGGGCAGGGCGACGCGTCGACCATGTCCATTGTTCGCGATTTGCGATTGCCGCGTGTGCTGCTCGCCGCCGTTGTCGGTGCCGGCTTGGCAATGAGCGGAGGCGCGCTGCAGGGCACGCTGCGCAACCCGCTGGCGGAGCCGTATCTGCTCGGTGTCTCCGGCGGTGCGGCCGTGGGGGCGGTGGCGGCGATGGCCGCGGGGCTCGTGTCACCGACGGTCATCACCGCGGCCGCGTTCGGCGGGGCGGCGATCTCGACGCTCATCGTGACGGCGCTCGCGCGCACCGTCGGTGGCAGTGGCGACACGCGCTTGTTGCTCATGGCCGGTGTCGTGGTGGGCGCGTTTGCGAATGCGGCCATTCTGGTGGCGCTCGCCGATGCTCCTCCCGAACGATTGCGCGGGGCGCTCTGGTGGATGATGGGCAGCGCGGCCGACGCCTCGTGGAGCGCGGTGGCGCGAAGTACGGCGGCCGTGCTGTTGCTGGGTGGAGTGCTCGTGTGGCGTGCGCGCGAACTCGATGTGCTCGCCCTCGGATCGGAGCCGGCGGCGGCGCTCGGCGTCGACGTCGATCGCGCATCGCAGCGCACCTTTCTGATCGCGAGCTGGCTCGCGGCGGCCACCGTTGCCGCGGCGGGGCTGGTGGGCTTTGTCGGACTCGTGGTGCCGAACCTCGCGCGCGCACTCGGGGCGCGGCAGCATCGCCCCATGATGCTGTTGTCGGCGTTGTACGGAGCGGTGCTGCTCGTCGCCGCCGATCTGCTGGCGCGCACGCTGCGTGCACCGGCCGAATTGCCGCTCGGTGCCGTGACCGCCTTGGTCGGCGTGCCGTTTTTCCTGTCGCGACTCCGCAAGGTGACGCCGTGAGGAGCGCCAAGTGAATCCGCGTCTCTTGACCCCGTCCGATGGACCGTCGCTGGGCTTCGATGCCGTCACGGTCACGTATCCGGGACGCGCGGAGCCCGCGCTGAATGGCGTGTCACTTACGGCATTGCCGGGAACGATTACCGCGGTCGTTGGCCCCAACGGCAGCGGCAAGAGCAGTCTCGTGCGCGCGCTCCTGCGCCGAGTGCCGCTCGCCGCGGGGCGCGCCTTGCTCGCCGGTGCCGATATCGCCGCACTCGATGCGCGGAGCCTCGCGCAGCACGTGGCCATTGTGCCGCAGCGCGAAGAGCCCGTCATGCCATTGTCTGTCCGCGAGTTCGTCATGCTCGGACGGCATCCGCGACGCAGTGCCTTCGGCGGTCCGTCGGCCGAAGACCGTACGCACGTGGAGCAGGCGCTCGAACGCACGGGGATTGTCGAGGCCATCGACCGCCGCACCGATTCGCTCTCCGGCGGTGAATGGCAGCGGGTGCGCATCGCACGGGCGCTGGCGCAGGACACACGCGTGCTCGTACTCGACGAGCCGACCACGTTCCTCGACATCGCGCACGAAATGGCGGTGTTCGAACTCGTCGATGCACTCGCGCGCGAGTCACGCACGGTGCTGCTCATCAGCCACCAGCTCAATCTCGTGGCGCGCTTCGCCGAGCACATCGTACTGCTCGACAAGGGGCGCGTGGCCGCGTCTGGTGCCGTCAACGATGTCATGCAGGGCGAAACCCTCGAAGCCGTGTACGACTGGCCTCTGGTCGTCACGCGCGACCCCGCGATTGGGGTACCTGCGTTGCTTCCGCTCCGCAGTCGAGGGCGTTCGCGGTGATGACGGTGGGAGTGCTGCTGCTCGCCTTGATGCAGTCCTCCGACAGCGTGCGCGTCTGCGTGCGCGACGGCCGTTCAGGAGAGCCACTCGTGGGCGCGACGGTGCGCGTCGCCAATGAGCCTATGCGCGTGGCGCGCAGTGCGTGCCTGGCATTACCGCGCGCGCCAGGGGCACCGATTACCATCACGCGCGTTGGATATCTGCCGCAGGTCGTGGCACTTCCGTCCAACGCCAATGTGTTCGTGTCGCTTACGCCCATGTCCCAGCGACGTGGCACCTACTCACTGGGGTTCACCACGCTGGCAACGCAAAACGTTGTTGCGGCACGATCTGCGGCGTCGGCGGGGCAGGTGCAGGTCGCTATCTCCGCCGAGGAAGCGCGGGAGCGCAATGCGTCGGGGATGGCTGGTGTCATTGCGCTGCTGCCATTCACCACGCTTCGCTCCGCGCGTGGCGAGACCGGTTTGTCCTTGCGTGGTGCGCGACGTGAGCAGGTGGTCATCACCCTCGATGGACTTCCGCTCAACGATCCCGCCACGGGGCTGGCCGATGTGTCCGATGTGCCGCTCGTGGCTGTGCAGTCGGCAACCGTCCAGCCGGGCGCCGATCCCCTCGGTGCCGGCAACGGTGCGACCGGTGGTGTCCTGGCACTGACCTCGGCGTCGCACCGTCTCACGAGTGTGCGCAGCGGAGCGTTCGGACAGTGGGTCGGCGAGGCCGCATGGGCAGGCACCACGCGTGCGGTGCGATGGAATACGGCGGCCTCGTATCGCGTGGCCGAGAATCGCTTTGCCTTCGTGAACGATGCCGGCGCGCAGCCGGTGATCGAAACGCGCATCAACAATGACGAGCGGCGCGCGGTCGTCACCGTGGGGCTCGTCGCGAGACGCACCCAGTGGAACGTGATGGCCTCCACCGGCGAGCGTGGTATGGTGGGCGCGGCCAACGTGCGCGCCTTCGATAGTGATCGTTCACGCAACACTCGCGTGTTGCTGCGTGGGCAAACCGCACTCGGCACAACCATGCTCACCACCGGCGCGCGTCTGTTTCGGCTGCACTATGTCGACCCCACGCGTCCGGCCCTCGATTCCCGGGCCAGCGCGTGGGCTGGCGATGTGGAGTGGCGCGGCACCGCCTGGCGCGGCGCCTGGCGAACCGGCGTGGGAGCCGATGGTCTCACGGGAACCGGCAACGTGGTGCAGCGCCGCTCTCGCGGGTTCGCGGCGTGGAACTGGCAGCGCGAGTCGACTGGTGCGCAGCGGTTCACAGCCGATGTCGGCGTCCGCACGGACGTCGTGGAGCGGAGCGGTGTGTTGCCGACAGCGAGTGCCGGCAGCGCCCTGCGATTGCTGGGCGACGGGCGCCGTGCGTCGTTCTCGTTGCTCGCCCGCGCCGCGCAAGCGGTACGTGTCCCGACACTCTACGATCTGTACTTCTCGTCGCCGCAGCGACTCGCCGTTCGTGCGCTCGCACCCGAGCGCGTGACCCTCGATGCCAGCGCCGGCGTGCAAGGAAAATGGCAACTCTCGCGCGCGCGCGTGTCGGGTGATCTGCAACTGGTGTCGCGTGACACACGAGATGCCATCGTGTGGTTTCCCGGCAATTTCGGCTGGAGCCCGGCCAACGTGGGTCGCGAACGCTTGCGTGGCAGTGAAGCGCGCGCTGAGGTCGTGTGGCCAACGCTCACGCTCAGCGCGTGGCAAAGCTGGTATCGCACGACGCTTCGCACCGGTGGCCTCACCATCCCCACGCCGTACGTGCCCACGCACAGCATCGGCAGCCAGGGGGCTTGGCGCATCGGCCCGCATACACTCGGCGCCAATGTTCGCTATCAGAGCCGGCGGCCGTTTACCGCCGGTCCGCGCAATGCCCTGTTCGAACTTCCGGCGGTGACCCTGCTCGATCTCTCGGTCGCTCGTCGTCAACGCTTCACGCATCTCGAGCTGCTGCTCACGGCTGGCCTCGACAATGCCACCGATACCCGGTGGCAATCGGTGCGTGGCTTTCCCATGCCCGGGCGCGGCTGGTCCGCCTCGCTCACGTTGCAGCCGCGGTCGTAACCCGCGGCAGCACTTCGTGTCCATGGTTACGAATGGGCGCGGGGCATACGCAGGACTCTGGTTCAACCCGCATCAAGGATTTGTCTGATCATGCCGCATCATCGCATCCGGACCTCGTGGCACTCCATCGCCACCGCTGGCCTCCTGCTCTCGTCCGCCGTGTTTGGCGCCTGTGGTGACGCGAGTCCCACGGACACCACGCCGCAGCCGCCGCGCGGTATTCTCGTCCTCGACGGCTTCATTCAGCCGGGACTGACCTTTGTCGGCGATACCGGCACGGCCACCACGAAACTCGCGTTCGCACCATCGAGCGAATTTGACGCCGGTGGGTTTACACTCGAACGCGATACCGTGCTGGCCGTCTCCAGCCGCGGGGCAGGCGACCTGTTGTACATCGCCGACATTCGCACGTCGACATTCCGGCGCGTGCAGCTGCCGACGCGCAGCAACCCGTCGCGCGCCAGGTTGTTTCGGGGCAGCAATGGGCAAGCGCTCATTGCCGCTGCACTTCGCGATTCCAACGCCATCGCACTCGTGTCGGTGGCGGGAACGGCAGCACCGACCATCACGCGCCTCGCGAACGCCGGTGTCTGCCCAACCGACATGTTCCAGTACGACAACGCCACCTGGGTCGTCGATGCCAACAGCGACTGCAAAGGCGCGTACACCGTATTGGGCGATGTGCGCCTCATTCGCATTCCGAACAGCGGCACCACGCGCGACACGGTAGTGCTCACGGGGGCGCGTGGGTCCGGAGCGTCGGCGATTGTCGTGGGTGACGTGGCGTATGTGAGTGCCGGCGGGGCCGCCAGCTTCGCCAGCTTCCCCTACACACTGCTCGCGACAGGATCCGTCACCAAAGTCGATCTGCGCAATCGACGTGTGCAGGGCACGCGACAAATGCCCGCTGGCAGCTACGGCGCGAGCACCAAGCTCGGCCTCGATGGGTTTCTGTATGTGTCACTCTTCGAGAATCTCAGCGCCTTCGCCGGTCGCATTGTCAAGCTTCGTCAGGACGACATCTCGGCGGTAACCAACGGCACGACGTCGTTCCTCGACCTCAAGAACGCGGCGGGTGCGTCCGTGAACTGCGGCAGTGCACAGGCTGATGCCCTCGGCCGGCTGCACTGCATTCAGAACGGCACCGGCTCCGTCACGTCGCTGCTGGTTTTTTCTCCCACGTTCGTCGAAGTCCGTCGCGTGCTGGCGGGGCAGGGCGGCGTGGATCTCGCGATCCGGTAAGCGCGCTGGTGAAGGGGCAGGCGCGTGTGCAGCCACGCGGCTGAGGTATCTGCAGCCCGCGGTTGCTCCGGCACCGCGGGCTGTACATCGTTCCGTATGTCCTTGCTCCAGACGGACGCGGTCGTCCTGCACGTCGCCGACTATCTCGAATCCAGCCGCATCCTGCGTCTGGCCACGCGCGACGCGGGCGTGCAGTCGGTAGTCGCGCGCGGGGCACGCTCTTCCAGGAAGCGCTTTGGTAGCGCGGTGGATCTCTTCGCCGAAGGTCAGGCGCAAATTCAGCTGAAGCAGGGGCGGGACCTCCATGCGTTGAATGGCTTCGATGTGACCGTGGCCAGACCGTCGCTCGCCCTCGAGATGGGGCGCTTCACCGCCGCGAGCGCCATTGCGGAGTGTGTGTTGCGGTTGGTGCACGAAGAAGCGGCCCCAGCCGTCTACGATGCGTTGGTCGACGGCTTGAACCGGTTGGCCGCCGCGGCGCCCGGCGACACCGCCAGCGTGGCGCTGAGCGTGCTCTGGCAGGTGGTGGGGGAGGTCGGCTACCGTCCCACGATTGACGATTGCATCGAGTGCCACTCCCCGCTCGAGGCGGAGGACGACGCCCGATTTCACGCCGCGGTGGGTGGGACGCTGTGCCCGGTGTGCGCGCGGCGCGCCCCCGGGGGGCGGCTACTCCCAGCTTCGGCCCGTGCGACCCTGCGGCGCTGGTTCCTGGGTGAGACGTTCCCGCTCGATGAGCTCGCGGTGCGCGCCCACCAGCGTCTGCTGCGGGAGTTCTTGGCGCAGCACCTCTCCGACAATCGGCCACTGAAGGCCTTTCAGATCTGGGAGACCGGACAATGGTAGCGGTCTCATGAAGTAACTACATGAGGCGTCGTTCGCTAAGTCACTATTGTGGAACAACCTATGTGATTGTTCGCGGCCAAAATGACGGAAAGATCACCAAAAACACGGCAGGAACGTTGCTTGACGGTTGGGGTGACGCGTCTGTAGGTTTACCAAGAATCCAACACCGTGGATTCGCACTTCTCACCCTGTTACGGAGACGTCGACTCAGAACCTGATTCGTCAGTCGGAGAAGCACCATGAAACGTTTGTGGGGAGCACTGGGTCTGGTGCTCACTCTCAGCGTGTTCATGCCACGAGTCGCAGAGTCCCAGCCGTCGCAAGACGGAAAGGAACGACGCAATGGAGCGACGCTCGGACAAAACTATCCGAATCCGTTCAATCCTGAGACTCGCATTCCGTTTAGCGTGGGTGATGCACCCACCTGTTCGCAGCCTGGTAAGCAGTACCGCGTCAGCCTGAAGATTTACAACGTCCTCTCGGACGTGGTGGCAACGCCGGTATTGCAGGGCGGAACGAGCGGAGTGGCCGGTGGTCAACCGCTGGAAAAAATCGCTGTTCCGTGTGGTGACTATGTCGCCTATTGGGATGGCAAGGTCCAAGCAACCGGGCGGGAGGCCGCCTCAGGCGTGTATCTGTATCGCCTCGAGGTGGATGGCGTGCCGCTGGTGAAGAAGATGATCGTGGTGAAGTAAGCAGTTGCAGGTCGAGCACCACGAGACCCAACGAAACACACAGTAAAGGTGGCGCCCTGGGTGGACGGACCCGCGGCGCCATTTTGCTGCCCGTCACTCAACGCCCCGGTCGCCGCCGCGCGCGTATTGCGCTACACCAACGGCACAGGTCATTCGACGGTAGATTCGCACTTGCCCCTGCGATCCCGCCAATTCGCGCGCCGTCAGCCCCTGACACTGCGGCATTGGCGCATGCGTCGGGGCCAGCACCCGCCTGCTGCCCGCTGCTCCTGCAGTTCCGGCAGATATCGAGCGGCACTCCTGTTGCTCTGAATGCCGACATGATCAATCCAGACCGTCTCACCGTAAAGAGCGCGGAAGCGCTCAACGACGCCGTGGCCATTGCCCGCAAGAACGGCAATCCCATGGTCTACGATCTCCATCTGCTCCTCGCCTTGCTCGCGCAGGACGAAGGCATCGTCGTCCCGGTGCTGCAGCGCGTTGGCGCCAACGTCACCGCCATCCGCACCGCCGCCGAACTGGAGGCCGGCCGCTACGCCAAGCAGAGCGATGCGCAGCCGACGTTCAGCCGCGAACTCACGCAGGTCGTTGATGCCGCCGAACGCGAAGCCAAAGCGCTCGGCGACGAATACATCTCCACCGAACACCTGCTCCTGGCCCTCTCCGACGCGAAGGGGCTCGACAGCACGCGGGTGCTCACCAGCGCCGGCGCGAACCGCGAGGCGCTGCTCGATGCCCTCAAGCTCGTCCGCGGCGCGCACAAGGTCACCGACCAGTCGCCTGAGGGACAGTATCAGGCGTTGCAGAAGTTCACGCGCGACCTCACCGAATCCGCGCGCAAAGGCAAGCTCGATCCCGTCATCGGACGCGACGAGGAAATCCGTCGCGTCATTCAGGTGCTCTCGCGCCGCACCAAGAACAATCCGGTCCTCATCGGGGAACCCGGTGTGGGCAAAACGGCCATCGCCGAGGGCCTCGCGCAGCGCATCGTCAGCGGCGACGTCCCCGAAGGCCTGAAGAACAAGAAGCTCGTCTCGCTGGATCTCGGCGCCCTCATCGCCGGTGCCAAGTTCCGTGGCGAATTCGAGGAGCGCCTCAAGTCGGTGCTCAAGGAAATCACGAGCGCCGAAGGGCTGTACATCATGTTCATCGACGAGCTGCACACGCTCGTCGGAGCCGGCAAGGCCGAAGGCAGCATGGACGCCGGCAACATGCTCAAGCCCATGCTCGCCCGCGGCGAGCTGCGCGTCGTGGGGGCGACCACACTCGACGAGTACCGTCTGCACGTCGAGAAAGACGCGGCCCTCGAGCGCCGTTTTCAGCCGGTGTACGTGGGAGAGCCGAGTGTCGAGAGCACCATCGCCATTCTTCGCGGCCTCAAGGAGCGCTACGAAGCGCACCACGGCGTGCGCATTACCGATGGAGCCGTGGTCGCCGCCGCGACACTCTCCAATCGCTACATCGGCGATCGCTTCCTTCCCGACAAAGCCATTGACCTGATCGACGAGGCGTCGAGCCGACTCCGCATCGAAATCGATTCGGTGCCGCAGGAGATCGACGAGGTCGAACGTCGCATCGTGCAGCTCGAAATCGAAAAGGCCGCGCTGCAGAAGGAAACCGATCCGGCGTCACTCGAACGTCGTCAGGCCCTCGAGCGCGAACTCGCCGACCGCAAGGAAACGGCTGCGGGCATGCGTGCGCAGTGGCAGCAGGAAAAGGAAACGCTGGGCGCCGTTGGACGCATCAAACAGGAAATCGAGCAGACCAAATTCGAGGCTGAACAGGCGACGCGGTCCGGTGACCTCAACAAGGCCGCCGAAATCACGTACGGCCGCATCCCGCAGCTTGAACGTGACATGAAGGAGGCCGAGTCCAAGCTGGCGAGTCACGGCGGACGCCCGCAGTTCCTCAAGGAAGAGGTGGCGGCCGACGACATCGCCGAAATCGTTGCCCGTTGGACCGGGATCCCGGTTACGCGCATGCTCGAATCGGAGCGTGAGCGGCTCACGAAGCTCGAACTCGTGCTCGGCACGCGCGTCATCGGCCAGACGGAAGCCGTCAAAGCGGTCTCCAATGCCGTGCGGCGTTCACGCGCCGGATTGCAGGACCCCAACCGTCCCATCGGCTCGTTCATCTTCTTGGGGCCCACGGGAGTCGGCAAGACGGAAACGGCCAAAGCGCTCGCCGAATTCCTCTTCGACGACGAGCACGCAATGGTGCGTATCGACATGTCCGAGTACATGGAGAAGCACGCCGTCGCGCGGCTCATCGGGGCGCCGCCTGGCTACGTCGGATACGAAGAAGGCGGACAGCTCACCGAAGCGGTGCGTCGCCGGCCCTATTCCGTCATTCTGTTCGACGAAATCGAAAAGGCCCATCCGGATGTCTTCAACATCCTGCTGCAACTCCTCGACGATGGCCGGTTGACGGACTCGCAGGGGCGGACTGTCGACTTCCGCAACGCGGTCATCATCATGACGTCCAACGTGGGGAGCCAGTACATCCTCGAGCGTGGCCAGAGTGGCGACAGCTGGAAGTCGGTGGAGCAGGAGGTGCTCTCGGCACTGCGCGGCGTGTTCAAGCCGGAGTTCCTCAACCGCATCGATGATGTCGTGGTGTTCCATCCGCTCGGCCGCGATCAGATCGATCACATTGTCGATCTCCAGCTCGGACATCTGCGAAAGCTGCTCTCCGATCGCAAGGTCACGTTGCGTCTCACCGATGCGGCCCGGCTGCGTCTCGCCGATGAAGGCTACGATCCGGTGTTCGGTGCGCGTCCGCTCAAGCGTGCCGTGCAACGGTTACTGCAGAATCCACTCGCGCTCGCGGTGCTCGAAGGGCGCTTCAAGGACGGCGACGTCATCGTCGCCGACGTACAGCCCAACGAAGAGGCGCTGGGCTTCAGACACGGCGACGCGGCCGATGCGGCAGCGCAAGCAACGTACGATGCGGCAAACACCAGTGCGGCGCGGATCGACGCCGCGCTGGCGGGGGCGTGAGAAAGGCTGCGGCCACTGCCGCACTCGTTCTTCTTGGCCTCACGGCATGTGGCGGCGACGCGGGTGGCGGGGGGACGACCCCCGTGGCTCCACCGCCGCCAACGATCACGCCCACCGGCCCGGTAGGGCCCCTCGTCACGGGGCAACGCTACACCGATGCGAGTGGCTACGTCGAACTCGTGCCCGGCGACGCGCCCGTGGTGATCGTGGCACCGCATGGCGGTACGCAGTCGCCGTCGGCTCTTCCCGATCGAAGCTGCAGCGCCTGTGTCACGGTGAACGATTTCAACACGCAGGAACTGGCGCGCGCCATCGTCGACACCTTCCGGGTGCGTACCGGTCTGCGCCCCGCGCTGCTCACGAATCAATTGCACCGCCGGAAGTTCGACGGGAATCGCGACCTCGCCGAAGCCACGGGCGGTACGGCGGCGCTCACGAACACCTGGACCTGGTGGCACGCCGCCATCGACTCGGCCAAAGCCGGTGTCGTCCATCGTGCGACGCGCGGCATACTCATCGATCTGCACGGCCATGGGCATTCGGTGCCGCGCCTCGAGTTGGGCTACTTGCTCAGCGCTTCGGAACTGCGCAGTAGTGACAACATTCTGAACATCACGGCCGCCATGGGGCGCACCAGTGTCGCGCGTTTGGCTGCCGACACCAGGAACGCTGGCAATCGCGGCCTCGCGTTGCTGCGTGGCCCCCAGAGCTTCGGTGCGCTCATTGCCGCGCGCGGCTATCCGGCAGTGCCTTCACCGTCCGATCCGGCCCCACTCGTCGGGCAGGAATACTTCGACGGCGGCTACAACACCCAGCGACACGGGTCGGCCGGAGGCGGTGCCATCGACGCGATCCAGATAGAGTGTAATCTCTCGGGCGTCCGTGATACCGCGGCCGCTCGCGGAGCCTTTGCCTCTGCGCTCGTGACGGCATTGCTCCAGTATCTCGATGTGCATTACGGCTGGCGTCCCCCAGCGGGCTGAGACAGTCCAGGCGCCGCGCGATATCTTTGAAGCATGACCACGGCTCCGGTTTCTCCGCTCATTGAGCGCGCCATGCACGACGCACTGCAGCAGGCGCGCGAGGCGGCCCTCGCCAGCGAAGTGCCTGTTGGCGCTGTCGTGATGCATACCGGCAGCGGAGATATACTCGCGCGCGCACAGAACCGTATGCTGCGCGATCACGATGGTACGGCGCACGCCGAGCTGCTCGCCATGCGTGAGGCATCGCGGGTGCGAGGCGATCGGTCGCTGCTCGACTGTACCCTGGTCGTAACGCTCGAGCCCTGCGCCATGTGTGCGGGTGCTATTGTACTCGCACGGGTCGGGTCGCTTGTCTTTGGCGCGTGGGATGACAAGGCCGGCATGTGCGGAAGCGTTGGCGACCTTGTGCGGCATCCGCGGCTCAATCATTCGCCGGCCGTTCGCGGTGGCGTGTGCGAAGCCGAGTGCGCTGCGTTGCTCAAAGAATTCTTTGCCGTTCGACGCTGAGTCGTCTTCCCCCTCCACGAAAGACTCCGTGTACAGCCATCGATTTATCGCCCGGGTGGGCGCTGCGCTCTCGGTACTGCTGCTGGCGGCATCAGCCGCTGGCGCTCAGTCAACGCGCGTCCCCGCCGTGCCGCGCTTTCAGGCGCTCTCCATGCTCGGCGACACGCTTCGCGCCTTGCCGCTGTCGCCGGCGGTCCTCGCCAAGTACGAAGCGCAGCTGGCCACCGCACGACGCGCGTATGTGCGCACACCAACCAACGTCGACTCGATCATCTGGTACGCGCGGCGCCTTGGATATCTGGGCCGACTGCGCGAATCGATTGAGATCTACACGCGCGGTATCGCGCTGTATCCCGACAACCCATGGCTGTATCGCCACCGCGGCCATCGCTACATCTCCGTGCGCGACTTCGATGCGGCCATACGTGACCTTCGGCGCGCTGACGATCTCACCCGCGACAAGCCCGACGAAGTCGAGCCGGATGGCCAGCCCAACGCGGCCAACACGCCAATCGGGACGCTCAAGTCGAACATTCTCTATCACCTCGCGCTCGCGCATTATCTGCAGGGAAGCTGGGGCGAAGCGGCACAAGTGGCGCAGCGTGAAGTCGACGCCGCAACCAACGACGATCGTCGCGTCTCCATGGCGCATTGGTTGTACATGGCGTTGCGTCGGGCCGGTCGCAACGCCGAAGCGGCAAAGGTGCTGCAGCCCATTCGGCGCAATATGCGCATCGTGGAGAACGGTGCGTACCACAAACTCATGCTGCTCTACAAGGGACTGCTGCCCCCCGATTCCGTCTTGATCGCCAGTGCTACCGGTGAGCTGTCCGTGCAGGACGCTTCCGCCGCGTACGGCGTCGCCAACTGGTACTGGTACAACGGCAAGCGCCCAGACGCCGAAGCACTCTTCCGGCGGATCGTCGAGGGAGGCCAATGGGGCGCGTTCGGCACCATTGCCGCCGAAGTCGAGCTCTCCCGATCACCGAACGGGGCGCCACCCAGGAAGTGACGCCATGCTCGGTACCGCGCCACAGACGATCAGTAGCCGCGGGCGCGGTCGACGGTCCACTTGGGCAACACGCCCTGCTCGAGTGAGGCCACGCACTCCAGAAAACCGTCGGCCGCACCGGCGACGGTCGTAAGGCCTGAGATATGCGGCGATACCAGAATGCGCGGGTCGTTCCACAGCGGTGAGGCAGCCGGGAGTGGCTCGGTGGCAAACACGTCGAGTGCTGCGCCACGCAGCCACCCCTGATCGAGCGCCTCGGGAATGGCCGCTTCGTCCACCACGGCGCCGCGGCCGGCGTTCAGCAGTACGGCGCCGCGGCAACGCGATAGAGTTTCCCGCGACACGAGCCCGCGTGTTGACGGGGTATCGGGAATCGAGAGCACGATCCAATCCGCGTCAGCGACCAGATCAGGTAGGCGATCAACCGTGTGCACGGCAGGGAATGCCGCATGCGACGCCTGACCGCTCCGGGAAACGCCGGTTACCGTCACGCCGAGCGCGGTCAGCTTGTGGGCAATAGCTGATCCGATGTCTCCCGTGCCCACCAGCAGCGCCTTGGTGCCGGCCACCATGCTGATATCGCGAGGCGCCCAGCGATGCTCGCGTTGCGCATCGAGCAGCGACACCAGCTGCTGCTGAATTGCGAAGATCCGGGCCACCGCCCATTCGGCAATCATCGGGCCGAACGACTCCGGTGAACGCGTCAACAGCAGTGACTCGTCGAGGCCGGGGCCAAGCCAGCCATCCACACCGGCACCCGTGCTGTGCACCCAGCGCACCGATCCCATGTGGCGCGCCGACGGAGGACGCCGGAAGCCAATGTAGGTATCCGCCCATTGCAGGTCGTCGACCGTGATCTGCATGAACGGCGCACCGCGCACTTCGATGGCCGGACGTGCCGCCCGCAACCGCTCGGCGATTTCAGCGTGCGCATTGGCCCCGATGACCACGCGCTGTGGGGAGAACGGAAGCGGAAGGCTGATGGACATGATCAGGAAGAGTGTGACGGACGACGACCGAGAGTGTCACCTACGGCATTGCAGGCGAGCACTGTCAGAAAAATGAAACACCGGGGAACACGGCGAGCCACGGCTCGCTGCTCATGGTGGTCTGTGCCTGATACAACATGTTGCCCCAACTTGCCGTCGGCGGCTGCACGCCCACGCCGAAGAAGCTCATGGTGCTCTCCAGCAGAATCGCGCGACCGACGGAGAGCGTGGTGGCCACCGACGCGGTCGGCACCACGGCGGGCAGCACATGGCGCCATAGCACGCGCAGCGATGTCACGCCGGTCGCACGGGCCGCATCCACGAAATCCTGCGCCACCAACGACTGCACTTCGGCGCGCACGACCCGTGCGGTTTCCATCCAACCGGTGCAGGCGACCAGCGCAATCAGTGTGGGGATGCCGGGCTGCACCACCGCCGCGGCAAGCATGAGTAACGGCAGGCGCGGCACCGACAACATGGCGTCGGTGAGGCGCATGAGCAGGTCACCGCCCCAGCGACCGGTATATCCGGCCGTACCACCAATCACCACACCAATACCCGCACTCGCTATCGCAGACAGCAGGCCGATGGCGAGCGACACACGCGCACCGAGCAGCACGCGCGTGAGCACATCGCGTCCGAGTTCATCGGTGCCAAACCAGTGCGCCCCGGTCGGCGAGGCGCGCCGGTTGGCGAGATCCACCGCATCGGCCGCATAGGGAGCGATCAGCGGCGCGAGCAGCGCGCCGGCCACCAGCGCGAGCAGAAAGTACGCCGCCAGCGATGGGCGGGCACTCCGCGCCCCAGAACCGCTCAGGACCGTGGCGTTCACGACACGCCCTCACGGGTGCGCGGATCGAGGCGCTGCACGACGACATCTGCGAGCAGGTTGAGCAGGATGACCGCGACGGCGCCGCACATGAGGAAGGCCATGAGCACCGGGTAGTCCCGCTTCACCAGCGATTCGGTGAACAGGCTCCCCACACCGGGCCACGCGAACACACTTTCCGTCACGACCGCACCGGATACGAGCATGGCCGCGTCGAGGAGCACCACCGTCACGAACGGCGCCAGCGCGTTGGGAAGTGCGTGCCGGAGCACGAGGCGCGACTCCGGCAGGCCACGAAGCCGCGCCGCCCCGATGAACGGCAACGCGAGGGTCTCGCGCATGGTGCGCCGCAAGTAACGGGACCAGGCTGCTCCCTGCACACCGGCCAGCAGGAGCGCAGGAAGCACGAGATGCAGGAGGCGGTCGGAGATACCGGTGGCGCCGAACGACTGTCGTCCTGATGAGGGAAGCCACCCCAGTTGGTTCGCAAAGACCAGCTGCAGCAGCAGGCCGAACCAGAAGACAGGCAGCGAGATGCCGGCTACCGCGAGCACACCGGTGATCCGATCGGCGCGACGACGCAGAGCCGCGACAATGCCAACGGGCAGTGAAAGCAGCAGCGCCAACACCGTCGAGGCGCCAACCAACTCGAGTGTGGCAGGAACCCGCTCGAGCACGCGGTCGAAGACCGGCCTGCCGTCGGCATAGCTGTAGCCCCAGTCGCCGCGTACGAACGCCGAGAGCCAGCGCACATACTGCACGCCAGCGGGCGCATCCAATCCCATCGCCCGACGGAGCCGCTCGATATCGGCCGGTCGCACATTGGGGTTCTCGAGATACGCCGCCAGCGGACCACCGGGAACCGCCTGCAGCAGCGCGAACACGACGGCCGAGATCAGGAGCAACAGCGGCACACCCTGCAGGGCACGCCGCGCGATCAGCCGAAGCATCACTTCGGAAGAATCTCCCACTCGTGCACGTTCCAGAACGGCCCGGCGTTGGTGGGGTTTCCCGTAAAGCCTTTCAAGGTGGCGGGGACCGCATCGATCTTGGCCGTGTTGTACAGCACGATCTCCGGAACGAGTGCGGCGATCTGCTGTTGCGCGCGCTTCAGCAAGGTGATGCGCGCGGCCACGTCGGCAGTGCGATCACTCTCGTACAGCACGGACGTAAGGGCCGCATCATCGAGATAGTTGATGTTGCGGCCGGCGGGAGGCATGCGATCGCGCGCAAAGAAGAGCGTCAGCTCCGGATCGGCGCCCATCTGCCACCAGTGGAGCATGGCGTCGAAGTCGCCCTTGAACCACACGCTGCTGATGGACGTGCCATCCAGGAGCCGTATCTGCATATCGACGCCAATCGCCTTGAGCGACTGTTGTAGCGTCTGCGACACGTTTTCTCGGATCGCAAATCCCGACTGCGTAATGAGCGTGAACGCCAACGGCGCGCCATTCCTGCTGCGCATGCCGTTCGCACCGCGCGTCCATCCTGCGGCGTCGAGCAGCGCGTTGGCTTTCGTGGTGTCGTACGCGTACGTCGTGACGTTGGGTTCGTAGGCGGGAGAGAGTGGCTGAATGGGGCCGTTTACCACCTCTACCTGACCGTCCAAAATGGTCTTGACCAGCAGATTTCTGTCCACGGCGTGTGCGAGCGCCTGCCGCACACGGACGTCGGCAAACGCCGGAAAGTGACGCTGATTGAGCGTGACATGCTCATAGCCGTTGCCCACGACCTTGTTCAGACGGATGGTGGGCACGGGCGACAGTTCGCGGACCTTGTCCCACGGGACCAGCGCCACCATGTGCACTTCTCCAGACTTGAGGAGATTGATGCGTGTGGTGGTGTTGGTGAGAAAGCGAAAGAGGAGCTGTCTGATCTTGGGCGCCCGCTGCGTACGCCAGTACGTTGGCACGGCTTCGAGCAGAATGTACTCGCCCGTCTTCCACTCCTTTACGCGGTAGGGACCCGTGCCCAGCGGAGCCCGGTTGTAGTCGTTGGCACTGTTGAGGTCACGCCCCTCGAGCACGTGGCGGGGCAGGGTGCCGCGTACGAACTGCAGCTGATACGGCGCGTACACTTCCTTGTAGTGCACCACTGCCGTCAGGGAATCGGGCGTGTCGACGCTCGAAATGCGGTCGAAGCCGTCCACACTCTCCGGCTTCCAGTCGCCCTTGTTGATGGCGTCGACGGTGAACTTCACGTCGGCCGACGTGTGCGGCGTGCCATCGTGCCACGTCACACCCGGCCGTAACTTCCACGTCACGTCCATGCCGCCGTCCGGGCGCAGCACCACGCCGCCGTTGTCGATCGTCGGGATCTCACTGGCCAGCACCGGCACAATGCGCATCTGCGCGTCGTTGGTCACCAATCCTTCCACCACGCACGATTCGATATCCTCGAGAATGTGCGTGGCGTAGCGGTTCATCGTATCGGGCTCACGGTCATAGCCCACGATGAGCAGATCATTCGACGCCCCACCAGCACGCGGCGTATCGCCCCCACCACAGGCAACAGCCGCAATCAGCATGAGCCCCGCAACGGCCGCGCGGTGCATCACGATTCCGCCAGCATCAGCTTTGCAGCAAGCAACACGGGAATCGATCCGCGACTCAGGAGGGCGTCGTGGAACGTACGGTAGGAGAATGCCGCGCCTTCGCGTGCCTGTACGGCCTCGCGCAGCGCCAGAATGCCCGTGGTGCCCAGCCAGTACATCACGGCTGTTCCGGGAAACATGGAATTCTTCACCGCTTCCGCGGTGGCCGCGGCGTGCGGCAACCCCACCTCCGCTTCGTAAAACTCCACGGCATCGTCGAACGTCATGACACCCGTGTGCAGCGAGATATCCACGATGGCGCGTGCCAGCTGGCGCACGCGGCTCTGCTGTTCCGATGCCTGTTCGAGCGGCGAAAGAAAGCCCAGCTCGTCCGCCAGCTCCGTCGCGTAGCAGGCCCAGCCTTCCGCCATCGAACCGCCCTGAAAGAGACCGATGCGACTCGCGCAGTCCACCGCCGCTACCGTGCCGATCTTCGACGTGGAGCGGTTGCAGGCGTGCCAGTTCTGCACATGGTGCCCCAAAGCGCCGTGATGCACGACATGGTTGAGCGTGATGGCACTGTGGTTCCACTGGCGGAGCCGTCGTTCACGTTCGGCGGCCGACACCGTGTCGTCCACCGGCGTGACCAGATACAGCGTCTCGTCGCGTATCTCGTACGGGGCAGGAGAACGGTAAAACAGGAAATACAGCTGCGGCGCCGACTCGGCGGCCCACGCCGGAATGGGGATGTACCGCAGCGGCCACTCGCCCCACTCCACCAGGTCGTGATCGCTGGCAAATTCGCGGCACGCGTCCCACCGCGACTGATACGCCCACAGATATCCGGCCTCGTCAGGATGATCATCGGCGAGTGCCTCGGCGAAGCCCTCAAGACTCCCCGCCACGTCAATGGCCAGCGATTCAAACCGCTGCTGTGCCTCCGGCAGCTCTTCCTGCGCACGGCGAAGCAGCGACGCCGCGTCGACGTCACAGAAGTGGCCGCGCTTGAGCAGAATGTCATAGGCGTCGCTGCCGATCGACATCAACGCGTTGCCATTCTCCGGCTGCGCTCGCAACCACGCGGCCGACGTATCGAGCGCCGCCGCCGCCGTCTCCCCGGCTTCGAGTACCCAGAGACGCGAGGCGTCGTCCACGCCATGGGCGTCCAGCCACATGCCCAGTTGGGTTCGCAACAGGTCGGCGCCCACGGTACACTCGCGAATCGCACGCGCCACCCACTGGGGAGGCATCGGCTCCGTCAGCGCCTCCGGCATATCGCTCAGGAAGCGCGGCATGTCGTGCAGGCGCATCGCGATCGAGGCGAACGCGTCTTCGACGGGCGTGGGCGGGCGGAGCATGAGCGCGATCACGCCGAACAAGGCCTCGCCGGTCCAGAGGGCAGGGTTCTTGTCATGGAAGAACTTGCTCTCGAACTCCAGCTGACGAATGTCGAGACTCGCACGCGCCAGTTCCGCATCCAGGTGCATGTGATCCTGCGCCAGCAATGACCAATCCTCACTCGCCGGGAACGTATCGTCGAGCGCAATGGTGATCGCTTCGAATTCATCCTGCTCGTCGTCGCGGGCCTCGCGGGACCAGCCGGGCAGTTCGTGATCATGCAGGCGCATGCCGGTGAAGGTGGCATTCACCGGATGACGAAAAAAATACTGTTCGAGGAACTGGTCGATCGGGGATCTCACGTCGTGCCGTCAGCGTCTAGAGGGATGGTCACCCAGCGACGCTGGCGGAACGACTTTTCCACCGCGTTGATGAGTTCTTGGACGTGCGCCGCATCTTCGAAATTGCCTTCATTGCCCGCAACGTCACCGCGGATCTCGGAGATGAATGAATGGGTGAGGTTCGCGTAGAACAGCGAACGCCACGATTCCCGCGCACTGCCACCAGTGGGATAAAACCGTTGCGGAATCTCGAGCTCCTTGAATTCCACCGAATCGGCGCTCGCGGCCTTCAACGTCTCCGCAATGCCGTTCTCCTCCACCATGCGGCAAATGAGCGCGCCTTTGCGGCCATACACCCGCGCCTCGATACCGGGATAATTGCCCACCGTGACGAAGCTCGTCTGAATCGACCCGATGGCGCCGTTCGCAAATTCACCGATGAAGATGTCGCCATCGTCGATGTTCATGCGCATCATCGTTCCGGTCGCGCGCACCATGCGCTCTGGGATGAAGTTCTTCATGGTCCCCACCACCTGCGCGAACCGGCTCCCCATGCACAGGTGGCCGATGTCCATGATCGGCGCCCCATACCCCTCGAGCGACGAGACGTGGATGATACTCTGGTCGGCAGTATGGTCCACCTGCCGTAGCGGATTCTGCGGGTCGAGCCACTGCGAGTTCTGCTCGTAACCGTTGAAGATGAACGGCTCTCCGATGAACCCCTCATCGATCAGCGACTTCATGTACCGCATCGCGGGTGAATACCGGAACGTGAACCCCACCTTGGTCTTCAGCCCCTTGCTCACGGCGAGCGCCGCCGCGCGGCGGGTGTCCTGGTAGTCGTACGCCACCGGCTTCTCGCACAGCACATGCTTGCCCGATTCCAGCGCCGCCCAGCTCAAGGCAAAGTGCGTCGCGCTCGGGGTGCACACATCCACCGCATCAAGATCATGCCGCGCAATGAGCTCCTCGTGCGACGTGTACACGTGCGGGATGTCGAACTCTTTCGCGAACGCCTCGGCACGTTCACGAATGGGGTCGGCGATCGCCACCACCTTGCACCGCGGGTCGCGGGTGTAGCCCGGCAAATGCGCGAACTGGGCCCAGGCGCCGGCGCCCAGCAGCCCGACCTGTACTACGGAATCTCTGATCGACATGGGTGTATTCCGTCGGCGTCGGGAGTTTTCGAGGGGGGTAGGCCTTAGCCGTGTTAACGTGCCGGTCGGCGCCGACTTCGGCAATGTACGGGGCCGTCCATTCCTCGGCGGTCATATGCCTCCGGGAGCCCCATGGGGGGACTTGATCCGGACCCATCCTACGGTTAACTATTGTGGCTCCAAGTGGTTCTCGGCCTTTCGGACGGGCGCCGCACAAAGGATAGGTGGCCGAGTGGTTGAAGGCACCGGTCTCGAAAACCGGCGTACCGGCAACGGTACCGTGAGTTCGAATCTCACCCTGTCCGCTTGATAGTTTGGCAATACAGCCTGAACGCGCCGCCACGGCCTCCGCGGTTGTTCTTGCTTCCTGGATGGGTGGCCGAGTGGTTTAAGGCGCACGCCTGGAAAGCGTGTGGGGTCGCAAGGCTCTCGCGAGTTCGAATCTCGCTCCATCCGCCTTTGTAGTAACGACTTAGGTCACTCTTCGGGGTGGCCTTTGTCGTTTCAGATGGTGGGAGAAACGAGGGGGATGCAAACGCATTCTTGCGAGTCGCCGATGCGCCGTTTTTGATGAATTCCCGAGATCGGCGTCGCTCTCGAACATCGGAAGCTCGCGTCGCCAACCCCGTATCTGTCTTGGTGCGGGCTGGCAGATTGCCAACAACGCCCCTGCTGACCGTTCGAACGCAATGGGAATAGCGTAAGCGGTCCGCACTGACGTTGTCGCCTCAGAGGGGCCATTGTGGGGCGCGTGAACACCCGTCTTCGTGGTATCTGAACCATGCCAGCCAAAAGGCAGCGGAGTTCGCAACGCCAGACGTATTTTGAGTTGACATCCTACCGCCTAGTAACATCAACGGCTTCGAAAAGGAACTTCATGCCTGAACTGTTCTTCAAAGGGAAAGAGTTCGTTCACAATCATCATCTGTCAGTTCCCTTCAGGCCGCTTTTGCCGAAGCCAGAGCTTTCGGTTGGCGACGTACGGCTCGACGGAAATCTGATTGTGCACGGAGACAATCTCTTCGCTTTGAAGGCATTGCTCCCGGCGTATTCAGGGGGAGTGGACTGCATCTTTATCGACCCGCCTTACAACACCGGAACGACCGATAAGTGGGCATACAACGACAACGTCAGCGGCCCGATGTTCGAGGAATGGTTAGCGAGCAGTCCAGTAAGCATTGAGGATGGGCTTCGCCACGACAAATGGTGCGCGATGATGTACCCTCGCCTCAAGCTCATGCATGAGTTGCTCAGCGACCGGGGAAGCATCTGGATAACCCTCGACGACAACGAGGTCCATCACTGTCGGGCGATGCTCGACGAGATCTTCGGTGAAAACTCCATTATTGCTCAGATAGCGTGGCAGAAGCGAACCTCGCGTGAAAATCGTGCGACGATGTCGCCGAGCTTCGACCATGTCATTGCCTATTCCAAGGACCTCGCTGATACGTGGAGGCTCTACCGGAACTTGCTTGAGCCGTCAGAGGACGGCTATTCAAACCCTGACAGCGACCCGCGTGGAGATTGGAAGTCCATTCCGTTCACTGCGCAGGGTTTCCGGCGTAATCAGGTTTACGAGATCACATCTCCAAGTGGAACGGTATTCCTGCCGCCGAGAGGGCGGTGTTGGGCGATGGTTGAAAGTGAGTTTGAGCGGCTCAAGTCGCTAGACAAGATTTATTGGCCACGCGAGGGGGAAGGGCGTCCCCGCGTCAAACAGTTTCCTCACGAAGCGAAGGGGCTTGTACCAGACACGCTTTGGCTTTCGAGTGAAGTTGGTGACACGGAAGAATCGAAGAAGTTGCTGATGGAAATCTTTCCTGAGCGAGCGGACCTGAACTTCCATGCGCCCAAGCCGTACCAGCTTGTTCAGCGGATTGTCGCGATTGCCACGTCCAAAGACTCAGTTGTGCTCGACTCTTTCGCTGGTACCGGTACAACAGCACATAGTGTGCTGAAGCAGAACGCGAAGGATGAGGGGCGCCGCCGATTTATTCTGGTCGAACAGGAAGACTATGCCGAGTCGCTGACCGCCGAGCGAGTCCGGCGCGTCATAACTGGCTATCCATTCAGAGGGACGTATAAAGAGGAGCTTTACTCCGCAAACATCACTCTGGCAAAAGCCCGAGGATTCGCCGCTGTAGAGGCGGAGGCTGACGCTGAAGTTCTATTCGAACTCACGCGATTCGATGGGGCGACCAAGGCGCTGAAAGCCGGTGTGTTCTCAATCGACGGCACGAAGGAGGTTGATAGTACATCTGTGGGACTTGCGGGCACCTTTACATACTGCGAACTCGGTCAGCCGATAGTCTTAGATGATTTGCTAAGAGGGGATTCGCTTCCCGAATCGCTCGCCCTCGGCAGTCTGCTATTTCATACGGCGACGAACCAAGCATTTGACGCATCGGTGGCCACGACTACCGGGGCATTGTCGTTCCTAGGAGAATCACGCGGAACATACGTTTGGCTTGTCTACAAGCCGGAGCTTGAGTTTCTGAGATCGGCTGACGCTGCCCTGACCATGACGCTTGCAAAGCAAATCGCAGCACACAATCCGAGTGCTCGTCACGTAGTCTTTGCCGCAGCAAGGTTCGTTTCGCAACGCTTACTGAATGAAGCCAAGGTTCCGGTCGAGTTTGCACCTTTGCCTTGGTCACTCTATCGCGTCCAGCGAAGCTAGAAAATGGCCATGCGTACGCTTGAGTATCAACAGAGAGTTCTCACCGCTTTCGACTTCTATCTGGAAGCACTGAAGACCGAAAAGGGTCGTGCGGATAGAATTCGCGAACTTGCGCTGCAACAGCCGGAGCTTGGCCTAGCAGTGCCAGACTTTGCTGAGCGCACTTGGAGTGCCCTGAAGGAACTCGGGAGGTTGCCCGCCTCGCGTGCTGCCGTTCCGTACTCGCCGCGACGTGATGGAACGGGGCGTTCGGTTCCTAACACTGTACTGAAAGTTCCAACTGCTGGCGGAAAGACATTCCTCGCGGTAAGCGCAGTATCTCGAATCTTCGGAAATTTTCTTCAGACCAATACCGGCCTTGTCGTCTGGATTGTGCCCAACGAAGCGATTTTTTCGCAGACGTGGCGGCACTTCAATGACAGAGGGCATCCCTACCGACAATTGCTGGACAACCAAGGTGCTGGACGTGTCAAGATTCTGCGCAAGGACGACCCGCTAGATGCGCGAGATATTGAATCATGCCTCTGCGTTCTAATCTTGATGATTCAGTCGGCCCGCAGAACGAATACAGAGTTTCTTCGCGTCTTCCGAGATCGCGGGGACGTGCGCGGATTCTTCCCGTCTGAAGGCGACCAAGAAGCTCATGAGAAGTTGGCGACTGAGATCCCGAATCTTGATAGATACACAACGGATAGGGAAAGTCGCTCGTTCTGGCCGCTAATAAAGGACTCTCTCGGAAATGCACTGCGGGTGACTCGTCCCGTCATTGTGATGGACGAAGGACACTTAGCGACCTCTGAGCTTTCCTACTCAACGCTCTACGACCTCAACCCTTGCTTCGTCCTTGAACTAACGGCGACGCCAAGAGACGTATCTGCGGTGGCCGGGCGTACCCCAAGACCGGCTCGTTTTGCGAATGTGCTCTGTGAGGTACGTGGAGCCGATTTGGCGAGGGAAGGAATGATCAAGATGCCGGTAAATGTAGACTGTCGGCAAGGCACGGATTGGCGCAGCACCCTTCAGGTAGCGTTGAATCGACTCGACGGTCTACATCACGCTGCCATGAGCAATTTTGCTGACACTGGACGGTACATTCGTCCAATCATGCTCGTTCAGGTTGAGCGAACGGGTGATGATCAAGTCGATTCGGGGCACATTCACTCGAAGCACGTCGCTGATTGGCTTCGTGTCGCTGGTCTTGGAGATCATGAGATTGCAATCAAGACTGCGACCACGAACGACTTGGCTTCACAAGAGAATCAGGACCTTCTCTCGCCGAGCAATGCGGTGCGCGTGATAATCACGAAGGAAGCACTTCGGGAAGGATGGGACTGTTCCTTTGCCTACGTGCTGTGTTCGCTTGCGTCTAGCACGAATCTGACTGGAATGACGCAGCTAGTTGGGCGCATCCTGAGACAACCACACGCGGAGAAGGTTGGCGAGTCAACGCTCGACGAGTGCTACGTCATTACCCATCACGCGGATACCGCCGCTGTGGTCAATGCGGTGAAGGCGGGACTAGAAGCTGATGGACTCAGCGACCTAGTGATTGCGGTTGAAGGTCGAGATCCGTCCGACCAGCCGAATGGCCCTCGACCGATTCAGCGAAGTGAGCGGATGCGCGAGGTCGAAATCTTTTTGCCCCTCGTTCAAATTCGCGACAACGGGAGGCTCCGAGCATTGGACTACGAATCGGACCTGCTCTTTGCCGTCGAATGGGCCGGTGTTGACTTTTCGGCATTGGTTGCGACGATTCCAGAGAATGCGCGACCGGTGGAGCGCCAGATTACTCGTCTGCGCCTTGTTGAGAGCGACGAAGACCCGATTGTTGTGGATGAAACGTCTGCTGAGCCGGAGCTTCACTCCTTCGACCTCCCGTACATGGTCAGGATGTTGGCAGATGTCGTTCCGAATCCTTGGGTAGCTGCGCGGCTTATTCAGGACGTTCTCGCCGCTCTTGAGGCGCGAGGGTTCAGCACCACTCGAATCGCGAGCATGTCAGGTCTTCTGCTAGAAGAGTTGCGGCGAATGCTTAACACGGAGCGTGACTCTCGGGCTGAAGCACTTTTTCGACGTGGTGTTGCGGACGGCACCATTCAGTTCCGGCTTCGTGCGAGTGGTGAGAATTGGCGTATGCCTCACCAGACCATCACTTATCAGCCTGAAGGAAGTCGCCAGCTTCTTGACCAAGGCGGGGCGTCGCTCAAGCGCAATTTGTTTGCGCCAGTGTATGAGAACGACTTCTCAAGCGCAGATGAGAGAAGTGTGGCGGTGTACCTTGACGGTGAAGTGGCCCTGAACTGGTGGCACCGCAACGTCGCGAAGGTGCAATACGCACTTCAAGGCTGGCGTCGCGAGCGAGTGTATCCCGACTTCATTTTTGCTCTTTCGCGAACGGAGGGGCCAGCGAAGATAGCTGTGGTGGAGATGAAGGGAGATCATCTCGCTGGAAATGACGACACTCAGTACAAGAAGCGACTTCTACAGGTCCTTTCAGATTCGTTCGAGTGGGACAACGCTACTACTTCTGGAACCCTTGAGATCGTTGATGTGGCAGAGCAGGTGGTCCAGTGCGAGCTAGTGCTGCTTGCTGATTGGCAAACGGCACTTCCTCGGCTGCTGTTATAGACTTCACTGCGACACGTTCCCCGATTGACCGCCGATGAGACTGTTCGGAAAGCTCGTAGCCCATCTTGCTCCTGAAGACATTGACTTCCTCCTCCGTGAGAGGGTCGCTGAGTCGAGACGATTGGACTACAAGAGAGATGTGCCAACGTCAAACGAGGAGAAGGCCGATTTCGTCAACGACGTTTGCTCGTTTGCGAACACGGAGGGCGGTGTCATTTTAATCGGCATTGACGAGCGAGACACCACTGGCAAGAAGACAGGCTGCGCACAGGCCATCGTCGGGATCAAGGGTACGTCAGACGAAGTAATCCTCCGTCTGACACAGGTACTGAACTCGAACATCACGCCATCCATTGGGCCGATTGTCTCGTTTCAGCCGGTTAACATGCCCACGGGCGAGACTGTGCTTGCACTCGGAATCTCGCTCAGCTATGCGCGTCCTCATAGGGAAGAGAACAAGCGCAGATACCTACTCCGCAACGACGCTGGAAAGTATGAACCCGATGTGGTGGAGACGAGGCGCATGTTCTTGGAGTCAGAATCATGGAGTGAAGACGCGGAGCGATTTATTGATTCCCGATTCGAAGCCTTGAGGCGCATCCCTACAGTCTCTGCCTTTGCAGTCGTGCATATACTGCCCCTTGGACGACTTCGAAATCGTGTGGAGCTTGCGCCCATCTACGAACGTCTTGCTGCGCTCATACCGCCTGATGGCGGCGGCTTGCGAATTCGACCAAACCTTCACGGTGTTTGCGGACAGACTTCTGACTACGAGGATGCCACGGCTCTTCAAGAGCAGATTCAAGTATTTCGATTTGGCGGTGTTGAGTTCGTTAGTGGCAGGGCATTCGCCGAGGGAACTCAATGGGGTAAGCGAATCTTTGGCGACATTCTAACGAATAACGTTCGCTCCGTAATCAAGAACTCCGTGGGCGAGCTTACGAGGCTCTTTGCCGTCGATGCTCCATTTGCGCTGAGTCTGGCGGTCGTGGGCGGAGCAGGGTACAAGGTGACTGCGGGAAATCGACACATGTTTCACACCTTTGAAGTTGCTGAATCTCCTCTGCGAATCCCACCAGTCATTCTTGAGGCGGGTGGAGATCTCGACACAAGCATTCGCCAGTTGACCGACGTGTTTTGGGAATCGGTGGGTGCTCGCCACCCTTACTGGCCTGATGACAGTGCTTGAGGGAAACGATGCTTTCCCGCGTGCAAGCTCGCGGTCTAAAACGAATAGTCGCCGA
>JAAVWC010000028.1 GCA_023910675.1 Gemmatimonas sp. | reverse complement strand
GCGCTTTTCGACATGAGTTGGATAACGTGACAGACTACTCTTCGTGACCGGCACTCCTGATCGTTCTCTTTGCCCGACCACAAGCGGCAATTACAGCATTCGTGCATAGCCAGCTATTCGATGCTTCTCACAGCACTATCGGCAGTGAATACATCTTCTAAGGACCAACTCCTCGCCCGCATCTCCGACCGGTCCGCCGTGATCGGGGTAATCGGCTTGGGCTACGTCGGCCTGCCGCTCGCCATGGAGTTTGTCCAGGCGGGCTTTACGGTCATCGGCTACGACGTGAGTCAGCGGGTAGTCGACCTGCTGATGTCGGGGCAGTCGCACATTCAGGATATCCCCGCCGAGACGGTGCACGACGCAGTCGCCAAGGGGCGTTTCATCGCCACGGCCGTCGAAGATCGGCTGCGGGAGTGCGAAGCGATCTCCATTGCCGTGCCCACGCCGCTCTCCAAGACGCGCGACCCGGACATGGCGTATGTGCTGAGCGCCGCCGACGCGATCGCACGGCAGGCCCACCCGGGGCTGTGCGTGGTGCTCGAGAGCACGACGTATCCGGGCACGACGCGCGAACTGCTGCAGCCGCGCCTTGAGGCGCAGGGGCTCATCGTCGGCCGCGACATTTTCGTGGCGTTCAGCCCCGAGCGGGTCGATCCGGGCAATCCGGTCTACCACACCAAGAACACCCCCAAGGTCGTCGGGGGCATCACGCCGGCGTGTGTGGAGGTGGCGACGGCGCTCTACCAGAGCTGCATCGACATCGTGGTGCCGGTCAGCTCACCGGAAGCCGCCGAGCTGGTGAAGCTGCTCGAAAACACCTTCCGGGCCGTGAACATCGGCCTGGTGAACGAAATCGCGATTGTGTGCGACAAACTGGGGGTGAACGTCTGGGAAGTGATCGACGCCGCCGCCACGAAGCCCTTCGGGTTCATGAAATTCACCCCGGGGCCCGGCATCGGCGGGCACTGCATCCCGCTCGATCCGCACTATCTCGCCTGGAAGATGCGCACGCTCAACTACAAGACGCGGTTCATCGACCTCGCCAGCGAGATCAACGCGCACATGCCGGAATGGGTCGTGCGGCGAACCGCCGCGTCGCTCAACGACATGTCCAAGGCAGTCAATGGCAGCCGCGTCTTGGTGCTTGGCGTGGCGTACAAACGGGACATCGACGACGTGCGGGAGAGTCCGGCGATCGACATCATCCAGCTTCTGGAGAACCTCGGTGCCCACGTTGAATATCACGATCCACACATTTCTTCCTTTATGGACGAAGGTACGATCCGCCGTGGAATCCAGCTATCGGCAGAGTCACTGGGATGGGCCGATGCCGTCCTCATCATTACCGACCATACGGCGGTCAACTACCAGTCTGTCGTGGATCACGCATCCTTGGTGGTCGACACGCGGAACATCACGGTAGGCCTGCGACCGGGTCGCGCGAGAATTCGCGGTTTGGCCGATCATCCTGACGGTCGGTACGAACGACGAAAACTTCCCCGTAGGTCTTCTTGAGTTTGGGAGATCTACTGTTGCGATTCGCCACAACAACACTGTTGCGTGGGCACTACAAGTTTTCTCGGGCAGAGTAAGGGTCGAGCTGGCACGAGATCTCTAAAGCATTTAATTGCAATAGGTTAGTAATATGCCTCCAGGTTGTGGGCGCACTGCTGAGCATGGCATGTCTATTGCTCATGTCCAGTTTGTCGGGTGAGCTCTCCGCCACTGTTGCGCGGACTCGGCATAATCATTTCTCCTACGAGGACAGTTTATGAAGACATTGCGCAAGATCGCGCTCGCGGCTGTCGCCGCCACTACGATCGCCGTCGAAGCCGGAGCCCAGCAGGTCGACTTTTACACGACCGGAGCATTCACCGGTTGCACGACGACGTCGGTCACGGCAACCAGCGCCGTTTGCAACGTCGGCACCAGCTCGCTGACGTACAATTTCCTGGCGCCTGACACGAAGTTCCTGTCGAATGCTTTGCCGATCGCCAACGTCCAGTTCGGCAGCTTCGCGACCACCGGAACCGACATTACGAATTTCGCCGGCGTCGGCTTCGCGTTGACGCTTTTCCAGACCGCTCCTGGTTCGGGCAGTCAGCCGTTGAACGGCGTCGTGACCGGCTCGATCGCCGCCAACGCCGGTGGGCTTCTCTGGGGCCCCGTGCTCCCAACCTCTTGGGTCATCGGCGCTCAGGCCTGGACGCTTGACGTTGATGCCGCAACGCAGTCGGTTCGCATTGATCCGCCCAACTCGAATGGTGGTGGGTTGCCCCAGACCATTCGCGGAACCGTTACGAACGTGCCGGAACCGACCAGCCTCGCTCTCGTGGCCGCCGGCCTTGCCACTCTGGGCCTCGTCTCGCGTCGCCGCCGAAACAGCGCGATCTGAACCAACCGGTCGTTATCGTGAAATGGGTCCTCTGCCGAGCAGAGGACCCATTCGTTTTCCCCAATGTTCATGTCGTGGTCTGCTTTGCACACTCCGAGCCGAACATCCCTGCTGCACGGAGCGGCTCGCTCAAGTCCTGTAGGGTCCCACAATCCCACGGGGAGTGGGGGGAGCGGTGATCAGCCCGTGAGACGATGCTTCAAGTGCTGCGACGGTTCCTCAACGATCAACCATGACACGCGAGCGGCTCCGTAGGCCGCAACGGAAACCAGGAGACAGTAGGCCAACAGCTTGGGCAACTGCCACTCGTCGTGCGAGGACTGTATCCACGGCGAAAGCACAGGGGAGAGCACCGTGTGAACTGGAACGTGAAAGAGATACATGGCATAGCTGTACTTCCCCACGTGTACCAACCAATCGGCACTGAATGACTTGCGAAGCCAATTCGCCTGCCCAGCATGCACGACCGTAACGATCACGCACCCCGATACGATGGCGGTCAGCGATTGCCCAAGGAGCTGAATGGGGAGTTCTTGGGCATGAAAACCACGCTGAATGATTCCGAGGGCGAGCAACGCCACGAGGCAGCAGGTCGCTACGGCCCCATTCCAGCGCTGCAACCATAGCAATGACACGGGATTTCGAGCGTCTATCGCGAGAAGCGCGCCGACCGCCAACGCATCCCAGCGGGCGACCGTGAACGAGTAAAGTGATAACTCGGGAAAACTCGCCCAGTGTAGACCATACCGGACAAGGGGGCCGGAAAGGACCATCATCCACAGGATCGCTCGTAACTGCCGGCTCCTCATGCGGTACGCAAGCAGTGGCCACAAGAGATAGAACTGCTCCTCAATTGCCAACGACCATAAATGACCAAGGCCGCGGACGCCTAGTCCATATGGTTCCGTCCAGTTGGAAAGGTAGAGCCAATAGGTCCACTGATAATGGGCTGCCGCCTGCGCCCACTGCGAGCCTCTCGTCAGTGGAACAACTACGAGAAATGACAAGATCAGCAACAGGAAGTACGGAGGGAAAATGCGTAAGGCGCGGCGAACGAAAAACCGGCGCAGTCTCCCTTGCACGTCACGCGTATCAATGATGATGCCCGTGATCAAAAATCCAGAAAGCACGAAAAAGAGCTGCACACCTACCCAGCCTGACGCGGCGGCAGCTGTGAATACCTTGACCAGCGGGCGGTTCGCTGGACCGCTGATCCACGACGTGTTGTGGACGATCACCACGAGTGATGCCAAGCCTCGTAATCCGTCGAGGCCTTTGATCCTACCGCCAGGAGAAGTGTCGCTCACAAAAGCACACTCAGCTCACCCGTTTCGTCTTCTTCTTCAAGAAGTCCATCAGCACGAACTGCCCAAGGCTCATCGTATTGGTGAAATACGCCTTGCCGCGGCTGATCTGACACATCTGCTTCACAAATTCCACCAACGCCCGGTCGCGCGCCAGCATGAAGGTATTGATCATGATATTGCTCTTCCGGCACGCCGCTACCTCGCGCAGCGTCTCGGCGATGACATACCCGTCGAGACCCATGCTGTTCTTGTAGATCTGCCCGTCGGGCATGCTGAGCGCGCTCGGCTTGCCGTCGGTGATCATGATGATCTGTCGCATATCCTTTTTCTGCGACAGGAGCAGTCGGCGTGCGAGCTTCAAGCCTTCGGCGGTGTTCGTATGGTACGGCCCCACCTGCGCCTTGGCGAGGTTGGCCATGGGGATTTCTTCGGCGCTGTCATGGAAGAGCACGACGCGAATGGTGTCGCCGGGAAACTGCGTCTTGATGAGGTGCGTGAGCGCCAACGCGACCTTCTTGGCGGGGGTAAACCGGTCTTCCCCATACAGAATCATGCTGTGTGACGTGTCGAGCATGAGCACGGTGGCGCAGCTCGAACGATACTCGCTCTGGCGCACCATGAGGTCCTTGTACTCGAGGTCGATGGGCACATCCAGCGACCCGTTGCGCGCCAACGCGTTGGCGAGCGTGGCGGGCACATCGAGGTTGAGCGTATCGCCGAACTCGTACGGCTTGCTCCACGCATCGCTCTCCACGCCGGTGCTCAGCTGCGGCGTATCGTGGCTGCCAATGCTGCTCTTGCCGAAGCTGCCGAGGAGGTTGCGGAGCGTTTTGAAGCCCAGAAAGTCGGTGCCTTTGCCGGTGAGGCTGAACTGCACGTCCTTGGCGGCGGCCTGGCCAATGGACCCCTTTCCCGTCACCGGCTGGTGGCCGGCGGGTACGTTGGCCCCCTGATCGGTGGTGAGGAAGCCGTCCTGAATAAGGCGCTGCACCAGCCCGTCGAGCAGCTCGGCCAGCTTTTCCTCGCTCACCTCGTCCCCTTCGCCACGGAGCGCCTTGAGCATTTCCGGGGTGAGCTGCCCGCTTTCGATGAGGGCGCGCAGAATGGCGTCCTTGAGCGAATTGACGGAGCGGTCCCCTTCGTCCTCGCCGGGCTCACCCCAGTACCCTTGGTCGCCCCCGGCAAAGCCGGATTGCAGCAGAAAATCGGCGAGCTGGTCGAGCAGCGCCTGCAGGTCGACGGCGTCGGCCAGCTGGGGGTTGAACTTGGTGTACGTGTGGAAGCGCATGGCACATCTCCGAAAAGGGCTGCAGGGCGACAGAGAGTCTACGCACAACGGCGCCCGGACGATCCCTCTTTCGACAGCGTGTCGGCTACCTTGTCGGTTACGCCATGACGTCCGCCTCGCCCCCCGCCTCGTCCAACCCGTTCCGTGTCCTCGGGCGCCACCGGAACTTCCGGCTCTTCTGGACGGGGCAGACGCTGTCGCTGATCGGCTCCTGGATGCAGACGATGGCCGTGGGGTGGCTGGCGCTGCAGCTGTCCAATTCGGCGTTCGTGGTGGGGCTGGTGGCGAGCGTGGGGGCGCTGCCGGTCGTGCTCTTCAGCATGCACGCGGGGGCGCTGATTGACCGCAGCAACCGGCTGCGCATCGTGCGCATCACGCAGGCGGTGTTTTTGGCGCAGGCTTCGGTGCTCTGGCTGGTGACGTACACGGGGCATGTGAGTATCCCCATGCTGCTGGTGCTGCAGTTCATCCAGGGGCTCACGAGCGCGGTGGAGATTCCCGCGCGGCAGAGCATGGTGGTGCAGCTCGTGGGGCGCGACGACCTGCAGTCGGCGATTGCCCTGAACTCGAGCGGCTTCAACCTCGCGCGCGTGCTGGGGCCGGCCACGGGGGGGATCATCGTTGCCCAGTTCGGCATTGCGTGGTGCTTTGGACTCAACGCGCTGAGCTTCGTGGCGGTGCTGTGGGGGCTGTCTCGCATTCGCCTCGTCGTGGCGCCGGATGCTGTGGTTAGCGCGACGGCTGGCTCCACGACTGCCGCCGAGGTACTGCGCTCGAGTTCGGCCGATGCCATGGAAGGGCTGCGCTACCTGCTCAAACCCGGGCATGTGCGCGACCTGCTGCTGCTGGTCACGGTAGGGGCGGTGTTCGGCGGCCCCTTCCTTACGCTGCTGCCGGTGGTCGCGCGCGACCAGCTGGGGCTGGGCGCCGGCGGCTACGGCGCGATGCTGGCCATGGTGGGGATTGGCGGGCTCGTGGCGGCACTGCTGGTGGCGGGGCCCATTTCGCACCGGCCGCGCAAGGGGCGCGTGCTCATGGGCGCCGCTATCTGCTTCCCCACGCTGTTGCTGCTCTTTGCCTATACCCGCTCAGTGCCGGTAGCGTACGCGCTGCTCTTTGCTGCGGGGTTGGCGATGATCCTGTGGAACGCGCTGTCGAACGGCGTGCTGCAGATGATCGTGGAGGAACGCTTTCGCGGACGGCTGATGGCGTTCTACTCGCTGGTGTTCGTCGGGCTATCGCAGGCGGTGGGATCGTTGGCGATTGGCGCGCTGGCACGGCTCTTCGATGCGTCGGCGGCGATTGCGTTGTGTGCGGTGGTGCTCATGGGGGCGAGCGTGGGCACTGTGCGCAGATCTTCGTTTTGGAAGGCGGTTTGAAGGGGACTACGGGAGGGGGACTACGGGAGGGGGACTACGGGAGGGGGACTACGGGAGGGGGACTACGGGAGGGGAACTACGGGAGGGGGACTACGGGAGGTCAACCACGCCCTCGCGACTACGACCACAACCACGACAGGGCGACCACGTGATGACAACAACGAGGGTCGGAGTCGTTGTTAGCGTCGTTGTTACGGGGTCGGAGCTGCAGTGCCGTGGTTGCCCTCCCGTTGGCATGCTCCCGTCGTTCCCCTCCCGTTGTTTCCCTTCCGCAGTAAACCCCGACCGCAGTTGGTGCTAGCGTGAATGTCACGAGCGGGCACTCGATGACGTTCGAGTGCCCGCTCATTGCAACCGATGCTTTCTCTCGCGTCGTGACGTTACGAGCCGAGTGCAATACCCCGAGCATGATTGCTCGGCTGTCAGCGACGCACCGCCATCGGTCGATGGCGGTGCCCAAGATCAGGCGGCGTTGCGACGACGGCGAGCCAAGCCTACCAGACCAAACACGCCCGCGCCCACCAAGGCGAAGCTGCTCGGCTCCGGCACACTGTTCACTTCGCGACCGACTTTCCGCTGGATGGCGTCGTTGAAATCGGCGAAGTTATCGGCGGTTTCGAGGAAGCCACCGGCCGTGACAACGTTCGTCTGGTACCAGTTCGCCAAGGAGCCGCTGCAACCGCTGTTCTCCGCGCCGATCGTGATGGCGTTGATCGTGATGTTGTTGCTGACCGCGTTCGCGCGCGCTCCTGTGACATTGCCGCCCTCGTTATCGCAGCCGTCACTTGAGATGTCGATGATCTTTCGGGTACCGTCGAAGTTGTTCCCGTTAATCTGGGCGACGCCGTAGTTCAGCGCGCTGGCAACACCCGTCTGATTGTTGAACGCACGCGACCACGCACTGATGACGGATGCAAAGCTGGCGGCCTGCGCCGAATTCGAGATCAGGGTCCAGCTCGTGCCCGACTGTTGGCCGTTTGAGCTCCACTCTGCGTACTGCACCGCAATCGTGCGGCCGCTGCTCTGAAAGGCGTTCCAGAAGGTCGTGTTGTTGAAAACGTTGACGTAGCCGGTCTTCTGCAAGCCGTACTCTGCCGAGCTGACGCTTCCAGACACGTCAACGAGCAGCGACAGCTCGATGTCGACTTTGGTGGGCTGGGCAGAGGCCGTTTGCGCCGCGAGTGCGACGGCGAGCAGTGAGATACCAAGGCGCTTGAGCATGTGTTCTCCGGAAGGTGGGGGATGGGGTGTAGGTGACCCACTTCGGTCTTTGCAAATGATGGACCAGTTGGGCGACTCGTTTTGGCCGGTCATGAGTCGCCTTGCATTGCATTTACCTGAAACTGGATAACAGTCGCCGGTGCAGTATTGCGTGTGCGCAGCAAATTTGCGGACTGCGAAAGCTGCAGCACTTGCACCGCACCTTCACGGCGCGAGCGGGCGACAGGCCGCAGAAAAAGGGGCATCGTTGGGCGCCGCTGCCGGGGGCCCGGCCTTGGAGCTGCGGTTCGGGTTTAGAGCGGGAGGGGCACTACGGGAGGGGCACTACGGGAGGGGCACTACGGGAGGGGCACTACGGGAGGGGAACGACGGGAGGGGAACGACGGGAGGGGAACGACGGGAGGGGAACGACGGGAGGGGACCAACGGGAGGGCGACCACGACCCCGCGACCACGACCCCGCGAGCACGACCCCGCGACCACGACCCCGCGACCACGACCCCGCGAGCACGTGAGGCCAGCAACGAAGGTCGGGGTCGGCGTCGTTGTCACGGGGTCGGCGCCGCAGTGCCGTCCCTGCGCTCCCGTCGTTGCGCTCCCGTTGGTATGCTCCCGTTGGTATGCTCCCGTCGTTCCCCTCCCGCTGTAATCCCAAAGGGCCGTTGGATATATCCGCGCCCCCGCGCTAGCGTACGAGACTTCTCAACAGCGGGGTTTTGCGTGGTGCGTTGGATTGTGGCAGTGGCGGCCTGTACCATCCTTTCGGCGTGCGGCGGTGGGGGCGACCCGGCGACGCCGGATGTCGTTCCTACCATTACCGTGACGGCGGCCGGTTCCACCTCGATCGCCTCCGGCGGGGGGCTGCAGCTGGCCGCCACCCTGACCGACAATCGCGGGCGTCCGGTGAGTGGCCCAACCTTTACCTGGAGTTCCGCCGATGCCACCATCGCGACGGTGGCCCCGACGGGGCTCGTCGTGGGTGTGAAATCGGGGACCACGAGCATTTCGGCGGCGTCGGGGAGCACGACGGGCTCGATTGCGGTCACCGTGACCCCGGGGGCGCCGGCGCGGCTGGTGGTCACCACGCAGCCGGCGGGGGCGGCGTCGGGGGGGGTGCTGGTCACGCAGCCGGTGGTCGAGGTGCGTGACATTTCCGATAACCTCGTCACCAACGCCACCGTGTCCGTGCAGGCGGCGGTGAGCAGCGGTACCCTCTTTGGCACCACCGTGGTCACCACGCAGCAGGGCATTGCACGCTTCACCGATTTGCGCGTGGCCGGCACGGTGGGGACGCGCGCGCTTGTCTTCAGTTCCGGCTCGCTCGCCAATGGCGTGTCGGGCAACTTCGAACTCGCCGCCGGCCCGTTGGCGACGGTGGGCTTTGTGGGGGCGGCGCCGCGGTTGCGTAGTGGTATTGCGGGTGGGGCCAGCGTGGTCGCGCAGCTGCGTGATGCCGATGGCAACAGTGTGGCGCGGGGCGGCCGCCAACTCTCCATCACGGTCACCGGCGGCAGCGGCACCACGACGTCGTCGGGCACCACGGCCGTCACCGACGGGCAGGGGCGCGCAACGTTCCCGGCGTTCACCGTGACCGGCCTCGCTGGACAGCGCACCCTGACGCTGCGCGGCGACTCCATCACGCCGGTCGCGGTGGGGACGCTTACCCTTGTGGGTGGTGCCCCGACGCGGGTGGTGGTCGATCGTGACCTGCCGGCGAGCATCGAGGCGGGCGAGGCCATGACGCCGGCCCCGTCGGTGCGACTGGTGGACAGCGTGGGCAACTTTGCCCCCGAGGCCGGGCTCACCGTGACGGCGACGAGTGCATCAGCCACACTCACGTCGGCCACGGCGGTGACCGACACCGCCGGACGCGCCACCTTTCCGTCGCTCGCCTTTGCCAACGCGACCACGCCCGGCGCTCGCACGGTGCAGTTCTCGGCTACCAACACCACCGCCGCCCAATCGCGATCGGTAGACGTGTCGGCGGCCGACCTCCGCCCGCAGCCCACCACGATTCTCACCGCCGCGAGCGGTGCCGACACGCTGCAGCGCACGATCGAATTCCCCACCACCACCGGTGTATTCACGCCGTTCCTCGTGGCCCGCGATGCCCTCGGGCAACCGATGCCCACGGCGGGGGTACGCTGGTTCTCACGCGATCCAACGCGCGTGACCGTGTCGGCCAACGGACAGATCACAGGGCTGTTGCCGGGACGCACGTTCGTGGTGGCACAGGCAAGCCGCTCTACTGCCGTTGCCGACTCGGTGCTCGTATTCACCCCCAAGAGCGGCACCGGCGCCATCGTGCGCGCGACGCTGCCGAGCTATCGCATTACGACGGATACGTTCTCCATCACGATTGAAATCGCGCCGCGCGACGGTCGCCCACTGGGTGGCGCGGATCTCGAGATTGCGTGGCCGGGGAGCCGGTCCAATCCGTTCTCGCCCTTCATCGTCGAGGCGTTCACCACGTTGAGCACCGGCGTGCAGGCGGCCCAGGCCGACTTTCAGGACGCGCTGCGCGTGACGTGGGCGCCAACCGCTCCGGTGTCGGGGCGCGTGGCGATCGTGCGACTCCGCTGCCGTGTGAACCGACGCAACGCGGGGAACCAGATGGTGATCACGCTCAATCAACTGTTGCAAGGCGACCTGACGGATATCACGTCGGCCGCATCCGTGTTCAACCCGGTGGTGATCATTCCATGAATACTGTCTTCCATCACGTGCAGGGCCGGATGTCCGGTACAACGCGCGCGCTGCTCACTGCCTGTGCGGTGCTGGGCACCACGGCCGCGTGCCGCAAGACGGACCTTACCGAGGCCGCAACACCCGTCGCCGCTACCTCGCTCGCGTTGGTGGCGCAGCAGGTGGGTGATAGTGCGCACGTCTACATCACCCTCGGCGGCGGCGCTCCCGCGCCGTTGGGCAGCTTTACGGGTGATGTGGTGAACCCCGATGGCTGGCGTTTCGTGTCGTGCACCGCACAACAGACCGATGCGCTGTTGGCGTGCAAGGCGCACGACGCGACGGTGCGTATCGCGGCGGCATGGGCCGGCGGTACGCACGCTGGTGAACTGGTGCGCGTGACGTATGCGCGAGCGCTGCCCGGTGCAACGCTCGCGCCGTCGGCGTTCGCCATGAGCATTACCGAAGCGCACGGCGTGCGCGGGCAGTCGCTGCTCGACGAGCTCGAGGTGCGCCGCCAGAGTGTGGAGCGCCTCGCGGGTGCGGGAGGTGCACCGTGAGCGATGATCGCCTTCGTTCCTGGCATCGCGCGCGCTTCACGGTGAGTGCACTTGCCGCGATCACGCTGCTGGCCGCGTGTCGTGCGCGTGCAGGCGGGGCATCCCCAAGCGGCGCCCCGCTGCTCACACGACTCGCGCCGGAGCGCGTGGATATTTCCGGTGGCGCCGTGGTGGAACTCACGGTCTTCGGGACGGGTTTCGATTCCCTCAACACGGTGCATCTGGGGCGGTTGGTGGTGCCCGCGGTGCGTCGTCTCAACGACAGCACCATGCGCTTTGCCGTGCCCACCGACGATCGCTTTCTTCTCAATCGCGGGGGCGCGCCGTTGGCCCCGTTGACTGGCGGGATGTACGACCTTCGCATTGAGAGCACCAAGGGGATGTCGAATACGTTGCGGGTCATGCTCGTGAACTCGCGGGAGGCGCGATGACCATGACGAGACGCATAGGCACCATGCTGGTCTCGGCCGCGCTCCTCGCGGGCGCACCGGCGCAGGCCCAGCAGCGCGAAGGTGATTCCGACGCCCGACGTCGCGCGCTCATCGAGCAGTGGGATGCCGTTGCCGGCGCAACGGAAGCCAACACTGGCGTGACGTTCCGCAGCTGGCTGGCGGCCACCGGCGGCACAGGAAGCATGCTGCGTGCGGCCATCACCGTGCCGCAGGCGCAGCGGTGGACGAGCATTGGACCGCGCGGCTTGTACATGGACAACGGCTTCTTTGGGTCGTTGCCACAACTCGATGCCGGTCGCGTGCCGGCGGTCGCCTTTCACCCCACCGATCGCAACACGCTCTACGTGGGGACGTCGGCGGGTGGCTGTGTGGAAGAGCACCTAACGAAGGCGCGAGCTGGGTCCCGCTCACCGACAGCGAGTGCTCGCTGGTCACGGGGTCGATTGTCGTCGATCCGGTGAACCCGCAAATCGTGTACGTGGGCACCGGCGAGTCGTACGAAAGCACCGCGGGGTGCGGCGTGTTGCGTAGCACCGATGGCGGCGCCACGTGGACGACGTACGGCACTGAGGTGTTCACCACGAGTGTGGCGCAGAGTTGGGCCATTTACGCCATGATCGTCGATCGTGCGAGTGCCGGGACCACCAACGCGACCACGGTATTGGCCGCCACGTTGCGCGGCATCATGCGCAGCACCAACAGCGGACAGACCTGGACGGTGGTGACACCCGCCATCACCTTCAGCGACATCAAGCAGCACCCCACCGATCCCAACATCATGTACGCCGCGCGCGTGGGCGTGTCGGGAAGCGCGACGCCTCCGGGGTTGTTCCGTTCGCAAGATCGCGGCGCCACGTGGACGCAGGTGACCACGTTCGGGGTCGACTCGGTGGTGCGTATGGAGATTGCCGTGTCGCCCGCCCGCCCGGGGAGCGTGTGGATGATCTCGGGACGTCCTGATCGTCAGCTGGGTGGCCTCTGGCGTTGGGATGACGCGACGAACTCGCGTACGACACTCGACGCGGTCGGTCCGCGTGCGTTCGAGCCCAACGGTCGTCTCAATTTCGGCGGGCAGAGCGAATACAACCTCATGATCGCCGTCGATCCTGAGGATGCGAACATCATCTACATTGGCGGCGTGCGCGCCTTCCGCAGCACCAACGGCGGCACCTCGTTCCGCGAGATGGCGGAGCGCATTCACGTCGACTGGCACGTGGTGGCGGTCGACCCCAACGATGCGCGGCGCGTGCTGGCCGGCAACGACGGCGGCCTCTTCATCTCGCGCGACAAGGGCGCCAGCTGGCAGTCGCTGAACGCGGGGCTCACGACGTCGCTGCACTATCCCGGGCTGTCGCTGCACCCCACCGACCCCACGGGCGTGCTGACGGGATTGCAGGACAACGGTACGATCATCACGCGCAACGGCGTCGAACAGTGGAACGGGGTGTTCGGTGGTGACGGCGCCTTCACCGCCATCAATCCGCAGTCGCCGACCACGTACTATGTGTCGAGCCAGAACGGCAATCTGTTTCGCGGGAACTTCACGACCGGTGCGGCAACGCGCATCTGGGTGGACACGATCACCGAACCGCGGCGTGCGTTCATTGCGCCGTTCGTGCTCGATGTGAACCGCCCCACGCGCCTCTATTTTGGCGGCGCGCGGTTGTTCCGCACCGAGAATCAGGGCACCACATGGGTGCCGGTGTCGGCCGACCTTACGCGAGGCACCGGTACCATCAACGCCATCGCGGTCGCGCCGAACGATTCGAACGTGATCTTCGTGGGCACCAACGACGGCAACGTGCGCTACACGCGCGATTTCGGCGCCACCTGGCTGGTGCCGCAAACGACGTTGCCCACGCGAACGGTGACGGACTTCGCCATCAACCCCACCAACGCGAGCATCGCGGTGGTCACGATTGGCGGCTCGGGTGGCCCGCACGTGTACATCACGCGCAACGGCGGTGGTACGTGGGCCGACATTACGGGCTCACTCCCCGACGTTTCCACCCAGGCCGTCTCTTGGGGCCCGGACGGCCGCCTGTTCGTGGGGAACATGTTCGGCGTGTACGAAAGCCCGAACGAAGGCCAATCGTGGACGCGCAACACGGGGCTGCCGAGCATTCGCATCACCGACCTGGTGTACAACGCCGGCACCAACCGCCTCGTCGCCGCGACGTACGGGCGCGGCATCTGGTCGTACGATTTCAGCACGCCCACGACGGTGTTGCGCGGTGATGTGAATAACGACGGGCAGGTGAACGCCGCCGACGCGCTGATCATTCAGCAAGCACTCATTGGCGTGCAGATTTCGTCGGCGGTGACGCTCTTCCCGGCGGCCGACGCGAACTGCGACGGCCGGCTGGAGCTGCTGGACGCGGTGCTGGTGCTGAGGTTTGCGGTGGGGGACGCGGGAACGGCGTGCGTCGGCACTCGCCGCTGAACTGCGGTTTGGGTTGAACTACGGTAGGGGAACTACGGGAGGGGAACTACGGGAGGGGAACTACGGGAGGGGAACGACGGGAGGGGAACGACGGGAGGGGAACGACGGGAGGGGAACGACGGGAGGGGAACTACGGGAGGGGAACGACGGGAGGGCAACCACGACCCCGTGACAAGGACCCTGTCCCCGACCCTCGTTGTTGTCCTCACGTGGTCGCCTTGTCGTGGTTGGGGTCGTTGTCGCGGGGTCGGGGCCTCTGTCACGGGGTCGTGGTTGCCCTCCCGTCGTTCCCCTCCCGTTGTTCCCCTCCCGTTGTTCCCCTACCGCAGTTCACCCAAACCGCAGTTCATCGACCTCGAGAAACGCTGAACGACACCATCACAGTCCGCGGCATCCCCGGTTCATACGCCAGCGGTCGGCCGTTCACCACATCCGGGTTCAAGAACGCCGACCCGATCCACGCGCGGTCGGTGAGATTCTCGACCGCCACCAGCCCGCTCAGGCGCGCGCCGCCCACCGTGAGTATGCGATCCGCGCGAACACTCGCGTTCACAATGTGCGCCTCGGCGATGCGCACACTGTTGGCGTCAGTCCGCCCAGTAGCCTCCGGTGCCTTGCAGGCCGGTTTGCACGCTGAGCCCCAGCGGGGCGCTGCTCGGCTGCCATGTGAGGTTGGACTGGTAGAACCAGTCGGGCACACCCACGATGCGATTGCCGCGGTAGTTGGCGAAGGCGCCGACGTTACCGTAGTGCACGGAGTCGACGCGGTAGTCTTCGTATGTGTTGCGTGAGAGCGTGAGCGCGTTCTCGAACCGCAGGCCGTGAGCGGCGTGCAGGCGCACGCCGAGTTCGGTGCCGACGCGGCGCGCGGAGCCGGCGGTGAAGTAGAAGCGGCCGCCGCGATACGGGACAATCTCGTTGCGCACGTCGGTGAGATACGCCGCCGCGTCGTAGGACACGCTCTGCAAAAAGCCATTGCCGTCGCCAACGGGGACGACGTGCTTGGTGCCCACTTCGTAGGTGAAGGAGCGAATGGGCTCGAGCAGCGGATTGAGCGCGGTGACGGTGTCCTGACCGAACGTACTCGCGGGGTCGGTTTCGTTACCGGCCGGTGCTTCGACGCCGCCACCGAAGCTGGCGTACACCTGATGCGTGGGGGAGAAGCGCCACGACGTGCCGAGCTTGGGCGTGACCTGCGCAAAGCGCTTGCTCGCGTTGGTCTTGGGGTTGAGATAGTTCTGGTAGTAGTACGAAATCGCGTCGCCGCGCGCGCCGAGCGTGAGGCCCAGCTTGTCGTTGACGAGCAGTTCGTTCTCCACGAAGAGGCCGCTGTTGTACGCGCCCTCTTTTTTGTTGTCGCGCAGCGTCGTGCTGCGACCGTTGGTGGGGCTCAGGTTGTAGAACAGAATGGCGCCGTCCTGATATGCCTGGTCTACGCCAACAGTGAGACGGTTGCGCAGCGTGGGCGAGAGCACGTCGGCGCGGTTGTACGCCACGTTGCCGCCGCCGTGGTAGCGCGTGAAGTCGCGGAAGGTGCCGCGTTCGCTGCGCTGCAGATACTTGGGGTTGATGTACGCCACCGCCGACACCATCTGGTTGTCGCCGAAGTCATGCTCGATACTGGCGCCGACGCGTGCGAGGCGATTGTAGCGGCGCTCGTCGCGACCATTGTAGGTGGCGTTGGCCTGCCTGGGGTTGGCGGCCACTTCCTGCGCCGAGAGCGGGCCGGGAATGTGAAAGAGATTGTTGGCGCCGGTGAGATGCACGCGCAGTCGCGTGGCATCACCCACGGGCGCCACCACACCGGCGTTGAACGTCACGCGGCGCGCGTCGGAGTTGGTGCGCCAGCCGTCGAATGTGGTGTTGGTGAACGACGTGTACGCCACACCGCCGCGCGTGCCGATGGGCGCGCCGGTCTGCGCGATAATGCGCTGCAGGCCGAAACTGCCGCGCTGGAACTGCATGCTGCTGTACGGCTGGTCGACGTTGGGCACCGTGCTTACCGAAATCACGCCACCGGCGGCGTTGCCCCAGAGCGAGCTGGCGTTGGAGCGGATGACTTCGATGGATTCGGTGGCGCCGAGGTCGATGTTGTCGAAGGCGGTGCGGCCATCTGGCTCGGTTTCCGGCATGCCATCGAGGAGCACGCGCACGCCGCGCGAGGTGCCGGCGTTGCTGCGGTCGCCGGCGCCGCGCGCGCCGAAGCCGCGAATGACGATCCGTACGTCGCTCGTGCCATAGCGTGATTGCACGAGGGCACCCGGTACGGCGCCAAGCGCGTCGTTGAGGCCGAAGCCCGCGCGATTAGCCCACTGACTGCGCTCGACCCGCGTAATCGCGAGCGGCGCAGCGAAGATGTTGGAGGTGCTCCGTGTGGCCCGCACGGAGAAGGGCGTAAGCGACTGCGCCACCGAATCACGGCGCGCGGAATCGGCCTTGGTGCTCTGGGCAACCAACGGGGCGGCGGCCAGCGGAAGAACCACGGCCGCCGGGAGGAAACGACGAGGGAGTGACATCCCCCAATCTCATCCCCCCCGCCTTAACTCGAGATTAAGCAAAAGCGATGAACAAAGGAGCAAAGGGGTCAGAGTCGTCGAAAAAACGATACAAAAAAACGACTCTGACCCCTTTCTTCGGGGGGAACCTGAAGTGAGAAACGACTCTGACCCCTCTCGGGGGGGGGGGAGGGTCACCCGAAGTAGTCTTGCCCCTTCCGCCGCGATTCCCGCTCGGCGCGGCCGTACGTGCCCGTGTCGGACCGCGAAATCTTGCGGCGCGCGACCAACGCTTCGAGCATGAGTTCGCAGGCCACGACGATCATCGAGTCGTCGCCCCGTTTGGCGAGGCCGAGTGCGACGACGGTGTCGACGAGGCCCGGTACGAGGTCGAAGCCTTTGCGCACGACGCCAATGGCGATGTCGTCGCCCACCTGCAGCGCGCTTCCCCTTGTCGAACCACATGACGATTTCGTCAGTGTCGAGATCGCCGGTGCGTTCGCGCAACGTGGCGTCGCAGGCGCGACGAATGAGTTCGCGCGCGATGGCGTTGCCGCCAACGAGTTCGCCCTCGTACTCGAGCTCGATCTTGCCGGTGATGGCCGGGAGGGCGGCGTACACATCTGCCACACGCGGGACGGCTTCGCTGTCGCCGTTGCGCAGCGCGCGCTGTTCGGCGTTGGAGACGACGTTCTCCATGGCCGTGATCGGCATGCGCTGCGAGACGCCGCTGCGCTTGTCGATGCGTTTGTCGTCGCGGGCTTCGAAGGCGATGCGCTCGACGACTTCTTCGATGAGATCCGGGAGACGGATCTCGACGCTGTCGTCGCGCTGCGTCCAGGCTTCCTGCCGCGTGATGGCCACGCCGAGGTCGACCGATTCCGGGTAGTGCGTGATGATTTCGGAGCCGATACGATCTTTGAGCGGCGTGATGATCTTGCCGCGCGCGGTGTAGTCTTCGGGGTTGGCGGTGAAGCAGAGCAGCACATCGAGCGACAGGCGCACGGGGTAGCCTTTGATCTGCACATCGCCTTCCTGCATGATGTTGAACAGGCCCACCTGCACCTTGCCGGCGAGGTCGGGGAGTTCGTTCAACGCGAAGATACCGCGGTTGGCGCGCGGCAGCATGCCGTAATGGATGGTGAGCTCGTCGCTCAGCAGGTGTCCGCCTCGCGCCGCCTTGATGGGGTCGACATCGCCGATGATGTCGGCGACGGTGACGTCTGGCGTCGCGAGCTTTTCGACGTACCGCTGATCACGCGAGACCCACGCGATGGGGGTATCGTCGCCGGCGTCGTCGATGAGGTTGCGGGCGAACTTGGAGATGGGGGCAAACGGATCGTCGTTCACTTCGCTGCCGGCGACGACGGGCATGACTTCGTCGAGCAGCGAGATCATCGCGCGGAGGATGCGCGACTTCGCCTGTCCGCGCAGTCCGAGCAGGATGAAATTGTGTCGCGCGAGGAGCGCGTTGACGATTTGTGGCATGACGGTGTCTTCGTAGCCGAGGACGCCGCGGAAGAGCGGTCCGCCATCCTGGAGGCGGGCAATGAGGTTGCGTCGGATTTCGTCCTTGACGGTCTTAGGACGGTTCGTGGCGTAACCGGAGCGCTTGAGGGCGCCGAAGGTATCGGGAAGTCGGGACACGGCAGGGAACAGTGGGTCGGCAGAAGGTGGGGCCGAGGCGGCCCGTGACGCTGGAGATAGAGCGCACGAGAGGCGCGAACAGTGCCAAGGTGGGGCGCGAGCATTTGGCGGTGACCGAGCCGGTCATTTCGTCCCATTCCATGTGGAGAAATACCGGAAAGCCCTTGTCCCACAAGTGGTTTCCATCCCGCTGCATTGTGAGGAGATGATTAAGTGGGCTTGACAGTCCCGTACGCCATCATACATTCCCATCGCTTGTTCCCCGTCGGCACAGATGCCGGGGGGGCCGTGCGCTTCCGGCTGCACGGCGCACATCACCGCACCGTTTGGAGTCTCACTATGAAGCGTATCGCCCTCGTCGCCGCTGCTCTCGTGCTCGCCGCCTGCTCCGCCAAGGAAGAGGCCCCGGCCGCTGACACGGCTGCTGCCGCCCCGGCCGCTGCCGCGCCCGCCATGGATTCGGCCGCGATGGCCGCCCCGGCTCCGGCCGATTCGGCCGCGATGGCCGCGCCGGCCGCTGACACGACCAAGCACTAAGCTTCCGTTTCGGAAGTTGGAAGGCCCGCTCCTCGGAGCGGGCCTTCCTTTTTTCTGAGAGCTGAGAGCTGAGAACTCAGACTGAGAGCTGAGAACTCAGACTGAGAGCTGAGAACTCAGACTGAGAGCTGAGAACTCAGACTGAGAGCTGAGAACTCAGCTCTGGATCGGCGTGAGCGTCGAGGAACGCAGCAGTGAGCAGCCAGGATCCGCGGTGGCGGTTTCCCCAACGGCCGGTCCTCGCTGCTCACCCCTGCGTGACTCGACTCTCGCGCCTATCCGGAACTGAGTTCTGAGTTCTCAGCTCTGAGTCTGAGCTCTCAGCACTCAACTCTCAGGAAAAGGCAGCGCCTGGGTGGTGGCCCCGATCTCTCCAGTCGGCGTCTGCACAAACACACGGTCCCCAGCTGCCACTTCGCGCCGGATCATGGCCAGCGCGATGTTCCCCAGTCTCGGCGAGACAACCGTGCTCCGCACGTCCCCCACGTCTTTGCCGTTGGCGTCGAGGACGCGGGCGTGCTGGGGCAGCGGCGCTTCGCCGATCAGGCCCCGCAGGTGGCGATTCACGTGCCCGCGGAAGTGGACACGCGCGACCGTCTCCTGGCCAGTATAGCAGCCTTTGGTGAACGAGATCGCGCCAAGCGTGTCGAGATTGGCTTCCTGCGGGATGGTGTTCTCGTCCATGTCGATGCCGAAGGCCGGGCGGCCGCCTTCGACGCGGGCGATGTTCCAGACGGCGCGCGAGGCTTGGCGGCGCGTGGAGACGTCGAGGCGTTCCCGCACGAGCGCCGTGTCACGCGCGTCGGCCACGATGACAAAGCCCGGCAGGCTGCCCATGACGGGTGCGCGCACCAGCCGAACGCTCACCGGGCCGATGTTCCACATGCCGTGCGACCACACCGGCCATTCGGCGAGCCCCTGCACCATGATGTCGCCCAGATTTTCGACCGTATGCGCGGCGCCACCGAGGTTGGCCACCGCCTGCGCCGCGTTGGTGCCGTAGAGCATCCACGTCGCCCACTGCTCCGACTCGTCGACCACTTTGGCCAGACGCGGATTGATGTACTTGCGGGCGAGGTCGATCCACGCGGGCGCGCAGTGCCGCAGCACCGTAAGCATGAACCGGTCGTCGTCGGTACGCGCGATGTACATGTCGCACACGACTTTCCCTTTGGGGGTGAGTGCGATTGCGTGCATGCCCATGCCTACCGCCAGCTGACTCACATCGTTGGTGACGAGCCCGTTGAGCGCCTCCATGGCCTTGGGGCCCTGAATGCTGCTCCAGTGGTTCATGGCTTCGAACCACGCGGCATCACGACGCAAGTCGAGATAGGCTTCGACATCGTCGCCAACCAGCGGCTGGGGATACACGAGCGCCGACTGTTCGGGCGCTACGCTGATGGTTGAATCGCTCACGAGGCTTTCCGCTCCGCGACACTCAGGCGCGGTTTGAATGGCTGGTCAATACCTGAACAGGCAGAACAGATAGTCACGTGCCTCTGCGAATTGTAACGCGCACGCCAAGACCCTCCAAGGCGTGCGCACGCGCTACCAGACGTTAGGGACCTGTACGAAGAGCGCCGCAGTCTCTGCCGTTTCGCCGTTCGATTCGAAAGCGGTACGCTCCGGTACGCCCACGCCCATGTCCGACAAGCGCATGTGAATTGCTTCCCAGCTCCGCTGCAGTGACGCACCAGGCGCACGCGGCGCATCATCGCTGCAGCGCAACAGCGACACACTAGTCTCGAGACCGGCGAGCGCCAACAGCGATTCGACGTCGCGGCGCTCACTGTCGGCGCGCACCACAATGCGGTCGCCCCGCGTTGCGGCTTCCTGGAGCCGCCGGAGCGCCCGCTGATCGAGCGGCACGCCATGCTGCACGAGCGCGCGAAAGCCGCGCTGTGCACGCAAGGCAATCAACTCGGGGAGCGTGGGGTCGGTCGTGGCCAGCTCGGGAAAGAGCGCGAGCGAAGCCTCGAGCAGCGTGCGCCCAGGGAGGAGCGCCAGAACGACCTCCGTGTCCAGCCGGGCCTGCTCGGCCGCGGCGGCGTCAACCAGCGCATGCGCTCGCAGGCGCAGTGTGTCCGCGAGGACACCGTCGAACGCAAAAATCGTCGCGAGCATCGAGAGGGGAGCGGTCAGGATGAGATCGAGAGTCGAGAGTTGAGAGTTGAGCGTGAGTTCCGGATAGGCGTGAGAGTCGAGGAACGCAGAAGCGAGACGCCAGGACCGGCGGTGGCGGTTTCCCCAACCGCAGGTCCTCGCCGCTCGCATCTGCGTGACTCAACTCTCACGCCTATCCCGAACTGTGTTCTGATTTCTCGACCTCTCGCTCTCAGGTCTCAGCTCTCAGGACTCAGCTCTCAGTCGACCCGTAGGTGGCCGCAAGCAACTCGATCGGGTGCACCGCCCGCACGTCCGAGCCCTCCAGTATGAGGCCCGCGCCGAGTTGCATGAGGCATCCGGGGTTCCCTGTCGCCACGAGTTCAGCGTGGCTCTCCTTGATGCGCGCGAGCTTGGGCGCGAGGACGGCGTCTGAGGTGTCGGGCTCGACGAGATTGTAGATGCCCGCGGATCCGCAGCACTGATCGGCGTCTTCGAGGGGCACGAGGTCGATGCCGGGAATCGCCGACAGGAGTTGCACGGGCGGGCGCACGATGCGTTGCGCGTGCATCTGGTGACAGGGCGGGTCGTGCGTCACGCGTTCATCGAGACTGCGTGGACCGGCCACGGGGCCGACGCTGGCGAGGAGTTCGCTCACATCGCGCGTGCGATCGGCGAGTCGTTGCGCGCGTTCGGCGAAGTGCGGGTCATCGTGCAGCAGATGTCCGTATTGCTTGAGCATGGCGCCGCAACCGGCGGCGTTGACGACAACTTGCGCGTCGGGCGTGGAGGCGAACGTGTGCTCGAACGCCACGATGTTCTCGCGCGCGAGGGCACGGGCGCTTTCGAGATCGCCGGCGTGCGCGTGCAGGGCACCGCAGCAGCGCTGGCCATTCGTTGCGCAGCTGGTGAAGCCGTTGTGCGTGAGTGCCTGCTCGGTGGCATCGTTCACGTGCGCGAACAAGCCAGACATCACGCACCCCTCGAGCATGGTGACCGGCCTGCGCGGTGATTCGGCGCGGCGCGCCGTCGGCGGTGACGCGGCGGCCGCAGGTGCGCCCATGCGAAGTCGTGTGGGCGCACTGCTCGCGAGCATCGCCAGCGGAAAGCCCAGGCGTCGCGGCACGAGGCGCGCGAGTGCTCGTGGGAGTCCCGTGGCGCGGAACAGGCGCGCGCCGGCAAGCGCCGCGCGCAGCAGGACATGATGACGGAACACCGTGAGCACGAGCTTGGCCACCAGCGGGGTGCCGCGCACCGGCGCCATGGTCGCCCGCGTGGCTTCGAGCAGTTCGCCGTAGGGCACGCCTGAGGGGCAGGCGGTCTCGCAGGCGCGGCAGCCGAGGCAGCGGTCGATGTGTTGCGCCGTATCGGGATCGTCGAGCGCAATCTCGCCGTCGAGCATGCGGCGCATGAGCACGAGGCGTCCGCGCGGCGACTCGTTCTCGTCTTCGAGATTCACATACGTGGGGCACGCCTGCAGGCAGAAGCCGCAATGCACACACGCGTCGAGCCCTGCGGAGGCGTGCTGCAACGGGGTGCCCGGGAGCGCGCACGGCGGTGTCATGGCGCGCGAGGCGGTATCAGTGGTCAACGTGGATGGCGTCCCCATCACACCTCCGGATGAGCGAGCGATGAAGGCACGAGTGGCGCCAGCGGATTGAGTATGTCGCGTGCGTCGAAGGCGCGTTTGATGCTCTCGTCGAGTGGCAGGCGTGGCGTGGTGACCGTGCGCCCCTGATCGACCACTACCGAGATGGTGTGCATCGCGCCACGTGCGGCGGCGAGCCGGTACCAGCTGGCGATATCGCGATCGATCGCCGTTGCCGATGCGAACGGAATGGTGACGCGCAGACTGCCGAACGCGGGATCGTAGAGCAGCGTCCCCTGGGGGAACGCGTCGATCGCGGCGAGCACGAACGGCATCGCGTCGGAACGGTGCGTACGGGCGCGCAGCATGACGCTGTCGTGGTCGGTGTGATGCAGCGTCTGTTGCACGACGGCGGGTGCCACCGGGTGCACGTCGGCCACGCCACACGATTCCAGTTGCGCTTCGAGTGCGGCGGCGCGCGCCGCGTTGCCCGATACGCGGGCCCACAGCTCCGGTGCCTCGTGCGGCGTGCAGCGCAGCAGCATGGGGAGCGGGGCGCGCTGCGCGAGGATTCGCGGGAGTACGTCGTCGATACCGCCGGCGGTCGCGTGGCGCACGGTACCCACGAGCACGGCATCGCGCATGGGCACGGCGTGCAGGCGCAGGCTCACTTCGGTAATCACCCCGAGCGTACCGAACGCGCCGGTGTGCAACCGCACGAGATCGAAGCCTGCGACATTTTTCACCACGCGTCCACCGGCGCGCGTGATGTCGCCGTTGCCGGTCACTACCTGCACCCCCAACACGAGGTCGCGCATGGTGTAATCGCCGTACGACAACGGGCCCGGCGTCGCGGTGGCGACGGCGGCGCCAACGGTGGCGTCGGGAGCACCGTACGGTGCAAGCGCAAACATCTGTCCCGCTTCACCGGCCACGGCCGCAAGTTCCGCGAGCGTCGTGCCCGCGCGCACGGTGATCACGAGGTCACCGGGGGCGTACTCCACCACGCCGTGCAGTGCGCGCGTGGCGAGCGGTGTGGCGGCGCCCCACGGCCCGCCGCCGTGCAGCCAGCTGCCGCTGCCCACAATGCGTAGCGGTTCGCGCGTCTCGCGCAACTGTTCGGCGAGCTGCTGCACCGGCGCTTCGGCTGCCGCGTGTGCCATCGATGTCGTGGGGCCGGCCACTAGTGCGGCCGCCGAACCGACGACGTGCCATGCCACTCCTTGCACGCATGCACGGGCACGACCTTCCCCGGATTCGCTCGGCGATCCGGATCGAAGACACTGCGCACGCGGCACATGCTGTCGAGTGAGGCCGCGTCGAAGAGCGATTCCATGTACGGCAACTTGTCGAGGCCGACACCGTGCTCGCCCGTAATGGTGCCGCCCGCCGCGATGCACGCCTGCATGATGTCGGACATCGCCGCGTGCACGCGGGCGCTCTGATCGGCGTCGGTGGCGTTGTAGGGAATGTTGGGGTGCAGATTGCCATCGCCGGCGTGAAACACGTTGCACACGCGCACGTCGTAGCGAAGGGCAATGTCGTCGATGGCGGCGAGCACCTGTGGCAACTTCGTGCGCGGTACGACGGCGTCCTGCACCACGAGTGCCGGTGCGAGGCGCCCCATGGCGCCGAACGCTTTCTTGCGTCCCTGCCAGAGGCGCGCGCGGTTGTCCGCGTCGGTCGCGACGGTCACCGCGCGCGCGCCGTGGTCGAGGCAGGCAGCGCGAATGATCTCCACGTCTTCGTCGAGACCGGCCGCAGGCCCGTCGACTTCGCAGAGCAGAATGGCCGCGGCATCGACCGGGTATCCGGCCGCGTAAATGCTCGCTTCCACGCAGCGGATGGTGGCGTTGTCCATCATCTCGAGCGCCGCGGGCACAATGCCCGTGGCCACAATGCGCGAGACGGCCCGTGCGGCCTCCGCCACCGACGAGAAATCGGCGAGCAGCGTGTGCACCGCGTCGGGGAGTGGCACGAGCTTGACCGTGACTTCGGTGGCGATGCCAAAGCACCCTTCGCTGCCGACGAACGCGCCCAGCAGGTCGTAGCCATCCTGCTCGGCGAAGGCACCGCCCAGGCGCGTGACGGTGCCGTCGGGGAGGACGACTTCACACTCGAGGATGTGATTGAGCGTAACGCCGTACTTGAGGCAATGCGGTCCGCCGGCATTTTCGGCGACATTGCCGCCAATCGTGCACACCGTCTGACTGGAGGGGTCGGGGGCGTACTGCAGTCCGTAGCGCGTCGTCTCGCGCGACAGTCGCGCATTCACCACGCCGGGCTCGACGCGGGCAATGCGGTTGACCGGGTCCACGTCGATGATCCGCGTGAGGCGGTTGAGCCCGATGAGCACTGTGTCGTTGGCGAGCGCGCCGCCGGAGAGCCCCGTGCCGGCGCCGCGCGGCACCCACGCCGTGCCAGTCGCTGCGAGGGCGCGTACGACGTCGATGAGTTCATCGCGGGTCGCGGGAAAGACCGCGAGCCCCGGCGTAGCGTGGTAGCCTGGCAACGCGTCGGCGTCGTAGGGCGCGAGCTCTGACGGGCGGGATTTGACCCATTTGGGTCCTACGATGGCGGCAAGGGTTTCGCGCATGCCGGAAGTTAGCGAGGGCAGGGCTTGAACGGCGCCGAACGGCGGTGAACTACGGTTGTCTGGTCCGGCGGTTTACTGGCGACAGCACGAGCCCTCAGGGGGAAGAAAGGAAGTGCAAAGGGGAAGGCGCGGTTTGGTTCACGAACACAACAACCGCGGTACCGTGTGGACGGCACCGCGCGTTTTCCTGTGCTCTTGCTTTCTTTGCTCTGAGGGCTCGTGCCGTCGCTCGTGAACCGACGGACCATGTGACCGCAGTATACTGCGGCTCACCGCAGTCCGGCCTGCGCAATCCTATCCACCGCCGCTTTCAGCGTCCCCAGATCGAACGGCTTTTGCAGCACGTGCGGATGTCGTGCGAGGATGCTGTCCGGTTCGGCATCGATGACGGTGTCGCCCGTGGTGAGCAGCACACGCCGTGCGAGCGCCGGGCGCTCCTGCTGCAGTGTTTGCACAATGGCTTCGCCGCTCAATACGGGGAGGTGGAGGTCACACACCACGACATCGAGGCGCGCGTCCGTGTCGTCGGCGCTGCTGAGCAGCAGATCCACGGCCGACTGTCCATCGGAGGCTTCGAGGACCGCCCATTGCTGACGTTCGAACCACCGCTTCAGGGCGAATCGGATGCCCGGTTCATCGTCAACGATCAGGACACGGGGCAATGCAGTGCCTCCCAGGGCAGTCTATAGAAAAGGCGGGCGCTCCCGACACCGAGCGCCCGCCGCCCCATAATATTACTGTTGGGTAATTCTTACAACGATGTCACCCAAAAAATCGGGACGTGATGTCGCAGCGGGTTACGCCGCGCCCCAGAAACCCGCGAGGGCGTTGCCATCGGGGGACTCGCGGAGCTTCTCGAAGGCGCGCTCGCGGATTTGGCGAATGCGTTCGCGCGTGACGCCCATCAGGGCACCGATGCGCTCGAGGGTCATCGCTTCGGCCCCTTCATCAAGCCCGTAGTACAGATACAGGATTTTGCGTTCGCGCGGCGTGAGGTACTTCCGGAAAACGCGGTCGATGAACTCGCGCATGAGGCGGAAGTCGGTGCCTTCTTCGATGTCGGCGTGCGTCTCACCGGCGAAGCGCTCGCCGAGGGTGGACGCTTCGCGGTCCTGACGATCGATGGGGGCGTCGAGCGAGACTTCGGTGCTGCTGATCTGGCGGGCGCTGCGCACCTGTTCGACGGGCTCGCCAAGGAGCTTCGCCATTTCGGCGTCGGTGGGCTCGCGGTTGAGCACCTGATTCAGCACCATCTCGCCACGCGCCATGCGGATGAGCTGCGAATTCTGGTTGAGCGGGATGCGGACGCTGCGGGTCTGTTCGGCGAGCGCCTTGAGGACGGCCTGGCGCACCCACCACACGGCGTACGAGATGAACTTGACGCCCTGATCGGGATCGAACTTGCGGACGGCCTTGAGGAGGCCTTCGTTGCCGATGGCGACGAGTTCGGAGAGGTCGAGCCCGTGTCCCTGATACTTCTTCACATAACTGATCACGAAGCGGAGATTCGCCGTGACGAGGCGCTCGGCGGCGGACTCATCGCCATTCTGGGCGAGGCGGGCAAGGCGACGCTCTTCGCCGGCGTCGGTGATCAGGGGGAGCTTCTGAATATCGTGGAGATACTGGTCGAAGGCCGTGGAAGGAGCGGAGCGGAAAAACCCTTTGGAGCGGGTTTCGGAAGTCCTGGTCGCAGCTGCCTGCATACGCCCTCGCCGAGCTGTGGTACAGAAGTAGGGCCCTAGGAACGGCCCGAAAATGGTGGGGAATGCCACGATAACGGTCGTGGTCTGGACGGTCAATGAAAATTTTCTGTCAGGGACGAATACGGTCACTCTCGCGCCAGTGACGTGCCATTTGGGTGATTTTTAGGACAGAAAAGCCGAGGGTGTTGGTAGGGATTGGTTGGCCAACGCGTTTCGTCCCAAGCGGCTGTTGCGTGGATGCAGCGATGGCATGGCGTCAATCCATCGGTATTGAGCTGTTGGCGAAGGCGTCTTCAGACGGGAGACGGATGTGCGCTGTGTAGCACGAATCATGCCGCCAAGCTCATGCGTATCCCGCGTTTCTTTCCCGTTCCGGCATCATCCAATGCGTCGCCTCAGCACCCTCCTGGTTTTCGCAGTCGTGAGCTCCGCGCTCGTGGCCGCCCCGGTGTCCGCGCAGTCCTGCACGACCATGGCTGGCAACCTGGTCGCCAACTGCAGCTTCGAAACCCCCGGCCCATCGTCGTTCCCGAACGTCGACATGCTCGATGCGTTGCCCGGCTGGAGCGTGGGCGGCGGGGCGTTCGAGCGCTGGTCGAATGGCTTTAGCGGCTTCACGTCGAAGGACGGCGTGGCGCACCTCGAGCTTGACTCGAACTGGGGCAACACGTCCATCTGGCAGGTCATCACCACCGTCGTCGGCCAGGCCTACACCGTCAACTTCTCGGCGGCGCACCGGCCTGACGGCCAGTTCAGCCAGATCCAGTTCCTCGTGGGCCCACAAAGCGACGGCAACATCGTCTTCACGACGCCGCAGATGACGGCCGGGTACCAGTGGATGGACTACGAGGCGTCGTTCGTCGCGACCGGGACGAGCACCGAGATCGTCTTCCGTAGCAAGGGCACGTCGAACTCCTACGGTGACCACATCGACAACATCTCGGTCACTGCGGTCCCGGAGCCCACGAGCCTTGTGCTCGTTGGTCTCGGTCTGCTCGGCGTGGCCGTCCGCGCCCGTCGCCGCTTCGCGTAAGCCGTTCGGCTTCGCTGGCTCTGCGAACCCCGACTCTGGCAACGGAGTCGGGGTTTGTGTTTCTGCTCGGGTCTGGGTCGTGGCACTGCCACGACGGTCGGGGCACAGCCACAACGGTCGGGGCACTGCCACGACGGTCGGGGTCTACCTGCGGTCGGGGTTTCGGTCGGGTCGGGGGCACACAACAGTCGCGGGTGTGGTCGGGGGGCGGCGCTTCGCTGGCCTGTCGGGGACACAGTGTCGGGGGCTGTCGGAGGCTGTCGGGGCCCCCGCCGAGCCCCCGCCCCCCCCCCCCCCGCCCCCCCCCCCCCGCCCCCGCCCCCGACGCGCCAGCGAAGCGCCCGCGCAAGACCCGACCGAGACCCCGACCGCAGGTAGACCCCGACCGTCGTGGCAGTGCCCCGACTGTAGTAGCTGTGCCCCGACTGTTGTGGCAGTGCCACGACCCCAACCACGACCCCAGAGCCCCGACCACCGCAGTTACGGCAGCTGCTCCAGAAGCGCCGCCAGAACCACCGCATCGTCGATAGGCAAAGCCCACCGCCCTTCCGCCGCCGCCATCGCGCCAAGCGAGCGCGGCAACGCATAGCGTGCCGCTCCGCCGCGTGCCTTCTTGTCGCCGTGCGTCTCGGCAACCACCGCATCGACTCTGACCCCCGCCGGCAACATGACCGGCAGTCCCGCGCGCGCCACCGCATCACGCACCGCCCGCGCCAGTCCCGTCGGCGCCACGCCAATACGCTCGGCCAATCGCGCTTCCGTCACCATCCCCATCGCCACCGCGTCGCCGTGCAGCATGTCGTACCGCTGCACCTTTTCGATCGCGTGTGCGATGGTGTGCCCGAAGTTGAGGATCTGGCGCAGCCCGCCTTCGCGCGAATCTTCGGCGACCACGTCGGCCTTGATGCGTACACTGCCGGCAATGAGCGAGGCGAACATCGGTGCGGCGGCGCCTTCCGTCATGATGACCGGGAGTGCGTGCCACAGCGTATCGAAGTAGCTCCCGTCGGCAATGATGCCGTGCTTCAGCATCTCGGCGAGCCCACTGCGCAGCACCGCCGGTGGCAGGGTGGCGAGCACTGCGGGGTCCATGATCACTGCGGCCGGGTTGTGAAAGGCGCCGACCAGATTCTTGCCCGCAGGTGTGTCCACCGCCGTCTTGCCGCCGACAGACGCGTCGACCATCGCGAGCAGCGTCGTGGGGATCTGCACCACGGGCAGGCCACGCATGTACGTCGCGGCGACGAAGCCGGCGAGGTCGCCCACGACCCCGCCGCCGAGGGCGATGATGGTGGTGTCGCGTCCCGCGCCCCAAGCGACCAGCGCGTCGGTGAGGTGCGCCCACCGTTCGCGCGTCTTCTCCTGTTCGCCGGCGGGCATCGTGAACAGCTGTGTGCGTTCGGTCGGGAACTGCGCCAGCACTGCGGGCGCATGCAGCGGCGCGACGACGGCGTCGGAGATGATCGCGACGCGATGCGACGGCGCTGCGTGTCGGACGATGTCGCCGACGCGCGCGAGCGTCCCGGCCTCACAGTAGACCGGGTAGTCGAGCGGAAGCGACAGCGCCGCAGGCAACGGCGACAGCGAGCCGGTGCTCACGGCGCGCGATTTACCAGGTGACTTCGCCCGCGCCGGCCCGCTTGTTGGCAACGCGCGCCAGCATGAAGAGCAAGTCGGAGAGACGATTGAGGTAAATGACGACGAGGTGCGGCAGCTCGACTTCGCTGGCGAGGTGCACCACGCGACGTTCGGCACGACGGCACACCGTACGCGCGACATGCAGCGCCGCCGCCTTGGGCGTGCCACCGGGAATGATGAAACTCCGAAGCGGTTCGAGCTCCTGCTCGCAGGCGTCGATCGCCCGTTCGAGTTCATCGATGCGCTGCTCGTCGATACGCGCCTTGGAGAGATGATCGCGCATCTTCTCGAGGTCGGGAGTCGCCAGCAGCGCGCCAATAGCGAACAGATCGCGCTGCACCGGCACGAGCACTTCGTCGATGCGCGGAATCATCTGAATGGAGCGGGCCATGCCGAGCGAGGCGTTCAGCTCGTCCACGTCGCCATAGGCATCAACGCGGGGATGGTCCTTGCCAACGCGACCACCGCCGAACAATGCGGTAGCGCCTTCGTCGCCGGAGCGGGTGTAGATCTTCATGCCACAAACATAACCGGCGGGGGAACGGCGGGGGTCGGGGTTGGTCTGCTCCGGCGGTTTACGAGCAATGGATCTAGCCCTCAGGGGAAAGAACGCAAGAGCACAGGGGAAAGCGCGGTGCCATCCAAAGGAATCCAAACCGCAGTTCCATGTGGACCGCACCGCGCCCTATCCTGTGCTCTTGCGTTCTTTCCCCTGAGGGCTAGTGTCGTAGCGGGTAAATCGCCGGACCAGCCAACCGTCGTTTACGAGACCCGCGGATCCACCTTCCTGTACGCCACGTCGGTGAGCAGGTTCACCGTCACAAACACCAGCGACAGGAACAGCACCGATCCCTGTACCGCCGGCAGATCGCGCCGCGAGATGGCCATGACCACGTAGCGGCCAATGCCGGGCCAGCTGAAGATCGTTTCGGTCAGGATGCTGCCGGTGAGGTACGCGCCGAAGTCCAGCCCGATGACCGTAACCACGGGAATGAGCGCGTTGCGCAGGGCGTGACGCACGATGACGCCGCCTTCGGCGAGGCCTTTGGCGCGCGCGGTGCGAACGAAGTCGGCGCCGAGTACTTCGAGCATTGCCCCGCGCGTGACGCGCGCGAGATACGCAATGCTGCGCGAGCCCAAGGCAAGCGCCGGCAGCACGAGAAACTCGATGCGTCCGTATCCCGACGCCGGGAGCCAGCGCAGCGTGACCGCGAAGAGCACGATGAGCAGCAGGCCGATCCAATACACCGGAAACGAAATGCCGAGGTACGTGACGGCGAGCGCGAGACGATCGAACCAGCCGTTGGGTTTGACGGCGGCGAGCACGCCAATGGTGACGCCGCTGAGTGTCGCCAGGAGCATGGCCGCACCCGCGAGCAGCAGTGTGCGCGGAAAGCGTTCGGCGATATCGCTGACGATGGGGCGATTGGTGATGTACGAGCGCCCAAGATCACCGCGCACGATCTTGCCGGCGTAGTTGGCAAACTGGACCGGCAGTGGCGCGTCGAGCTGCAACTCCGCCCGCAGCCGCGCAATCGTGCCCGCATCGGCCCGCTCGCCCACCATCGCCTGCACGGGATCGCCGGGCGCGACGTAGAGCAACAGGAACACGACCACCAACACGCCGACAAGCGTGGGCACAGCCAGCATCAGTCTTCGCGCAAGCAGCTGGAGCATCCGGTTAACGTAACGGGTGTTCGGGGGAGGGTACCACCCTGCCCACCGCTTTGCTCTCTCGGAGATCTGAGTAATGAGCGGTCAGAGACAGAGCTCGGAATCCAGACCTTGATAGGCGTGAGAGTCGAGCAACGCAGAAGCCAGCAGCGAGGACCCGCGGTCCGGGAAACCGCCACCGCAGGTCCTCGCTTCTCACCTCTGCGTTACTCGACTCTCACGCCTATCCGGAACTCGCGCTGAACTCTGGACTCTGAACTCTCAGAACTCAGTTCTCAGTAAACAGCGATCAGCGGGCGATCTTCACCGTGCTCCACCGCTGTCCATTAAAGATGACCGGGACTTCGAAGCCCTTGATCCACGGTTGCACCGCGTACACCTCGTTGTAGAAGAACAACGGGATCATGCCCACCTGCGCGTACGCCACGGAGTCGGCCGAGCGGTAGAGTGTGGTGCGCTTGGCCGCGTCGGACTCACGACGTGAGGCCGTTACCAGACGGTCAAAGGTGCTGTCGCGGAAGAAGCTCACGTTGCCCCCCGCGCCCGTGTTCGCGCTGTGCAGCAGCGGGTACAAGAAGTTTTCGGCGTCGGGATAGTCGGCGTACCAGTCTTTCACCACCAGGTCCGTCTGCCCCGCGCGCGCTGCGGCGCGCATGCTGGGGGCGTCGCGCTGCACGAGTTTGATGCGAATGCCTACGACGCCCAAGTAGGCCTGAATGCTTTGGGCGAGACGCGGCCACGGGTTGGTTTGTGAGCTCCACAGTTCGAGCTCGATCCCGTTGGGATAGCCCGCCTGCGTGAGCAGCGCGCGTGCGGCGACGGTGTCGTAGGCGTAGCGGGCGCGCGACGGGTCGGCGCCGTCGAGCGCGGGGGGAATCACGCCGTTGGCGACGGTGCCGCGACCGGCGAGCAGCTGCGACAGCAAGGTGGGCACATCGATGGCGTGCGCGATGGCCTGACGCACGCGCACATCCTTGAGCGGACCGCGCGTGCTGTTCACGCCCAGGTACCACAAGCGCAGGGCTGGGGCGCTGACCAGGGTACCCTTGCGGTCATCGGTGCTCTCCCACTCGCGCGTCTGATCTTCCGGCACATACAGCAGGTCCACCGTCCCCGCTTCGAACTCGGCGACCGCCGTCGATGGCTCGGGGATGATGCGGGCGATGAGCGTGTCGATCGCGGGCGCGCCGCCGAAGTAGTTCTCGTTGCGCGCAAACTTGAGATAGTCGTCGTGTTTCCATTCGACGAGCTTCCACGGTCCTGTTCCCGCCGGCTTCTCGCTGAAATCCGCGCCGATGCGCTCGGGGACCACCGACGCCACCGGCATGGCGAGCAGCTTGGGAAAGATGGCGAGGGGTTCTTCGAGCGCGATGACGACGGTCGTGTCGTTCACGGCGTTCACCCCCAGCGTGGTCCCCTTGCCGTCGGCCATCGCGCGCGCACCGCGAATGGGGTACAGTGGCCACACCGTACCGGCTTTCGTGGCCGGGTCGAGCACGCGACGGAACGACTGCACCACATGGCGCGCCAACATGGGCGTGCCGTCATGGAAGCGGACGTTGGGGCGCAGGTGGAACGTGTACGTCAGGCCATCGGGTGACACCTCCCACGAGGTCGCGAGCCCCGCCTCCACCTGTCCGGCCGGTGTGAAGCGCGTGAGCCCATCGAAGAGATATGCCACGGCGCGTCCGCTGGGGACGTCGGGGGCTCGGGCGGGATCGAGGGACACTGGGTCCGACCAGTCACGCGAGTCCACCACCGCGTGCCGCTCCGGGGGGGAGTCGGCCTGGCCACATGCAGCGAGGGCGAACGCCGAGAGACCGGCGGTCATGCCGCGTGTTGTGGTGCGTGTGACGGAGGCGAGCGCCGCGCGCGAAGAAGTGCGCATATGTAGTTGACGGGGTGAGCGTGTCGGTTGAGCTTTCAATGCTATAGAAAGTGCGATTATTCGTCTATCTCCTCTCTGCGGCCGTTTTCAGCGGCGCGCTGATCTCCGCCTCTCCGCTCGCCGCCCAGGATCTCTCCTGTGAACGTGGCGATCGTGAGGTGCGGGCGCTCCGCTTCGTCGGCAATCGCGAATATCCCGCATCGGCGCTCGCGGCGACAGTCGCCACCACGCCATCAACGCTGCCCGGCGTGCCCGTGCTTGGCACCCGTCGCTGCCTCGATCCCGTGGAATTTGCCCGGGACGTGCAACGCCTCGAAACGCTGTATCGGCGGCGCGGCTATCCCGATGTGAAGGTAGACACCACCGTGCGCGTGGTACGCCCCTCCGTGATCGAGATCACGTTCACGGTGAACGAGGGCGAGCCCATGCGAGTGTCAGCCTTCGCCATTCGGGGCGTGGAGCGCGACCAGGATCTCGAGGCGGCGTCGCGCGATTTCCCCATGCGCGTTGGCGGGCTTTTCGACCGGAGCGCGCTCGAAGCCGGGCGTGACACACTCGTGCGCCGACTGCGCAACCTGGGGTGGCCACAGGCCGAAGCGCTGCTGGCGTATACGACCAACACCGCACGTCGCACCGCCGACGTCGAAGTCACCGTCGTTCCGGCCGCCCGGGCCCGACTGGGGCGCATTGCGTTGGTGGTCGATACCGGCAGCGGTCCGCGCTTCGTGTCCGACGCGTCGATCCGTCGCACGATGGCGCTTACCAGCGGCGACTGGTACTCGGCGCGCCATATCATCGACGCGCAGCGCAATCTCTACCAGACCGATGCCTTTCAGCGTGTGGAGCTGCAGCCCGACAGTCTGCAGCCCGTCGGCGATACGCTCGTGAATCTCACCGCGCGACTGCTCGAGGGCGACCGGTTCGCGGCGCGCGGTGGACTCGGATGGGCGACGCTCGACTGTTTCCGGGCACAAGGCTCGCTCACTGATCGCGACTTCCTGCCGTTCGCGCAGCGCCTCGATCTCACGGCGCGCGTGAGCAAGATCGGATTGGGCGCACCCCTCGATGGCGCCGAACGCTTTTGCCAGGGACAGGCGCGCAGCGACCCATACAGCCGCACGCTCAACTACTACACGTCCATGACGCTGCGGCAGCCGGTACGCGCCAATCAGGCGCGGGTGCCGTCGCTCACAGTGTTCAGCTCCACGTTGTCGGAGTACAAGGCGTACCTGCGCCGCACGCCCATTGGTGGTGTGTTCTCGCTGTCCGATCCGTTCGCGCTGCGCCCTTCGCCGCTGACGCCGAGCACGCTGTCGTATCAGCTGGAGTTGGGGCGCACGGAAGCGGAGCCCGCGTTCTTCTGCGCCGTGTTCAACGCGTGCGATGCGGACTTGCGCAACTTTCTGCAGCGCAACAACCGGTTGGCCGCGCTCGAGTTCTCCATCTCGCGGCAGCGCGTCAACGATCCGTTGCGTCCCACCAGTGGCACCATCGTTCGTGCCACGGTGCGGCACGCGAGCACCTTCATCGGTTCCGATCAAACGCAGCAGTTCAATCGCGCGTCGGGCGATGCGTCATGGTATCGTCGCGTGGCCGGCGCAACGATCACGGCGCACATGCGCGCTGGCATTGTGCAGGGACGCGGTAGCGGGACCGGCGTGGGGAGCTTCATTCCGCCGCAGGAGCGGTTGTACGCCGGTGGCCCGACCACCGTGCGTGGTTTTCGGCAAAACGAGCTCGGGCCGGCCGTGTACATCGTGAGTGGCTACAGCACAGTCGACGAAAACGGCGCGACGTTGTTCCGCGCCGATGGGCAGAGCATTACCGAGCGCGTCGTGCCCACCGGCGGTAACACGCTCGTGGTGGGGAATCTCGAAGCGCAGTGGGATAGTCCGGTGTTGCCGCGCCTGCTGCAGCTGGCGGCATTCGCCGATGCGGGTCGTCTGTGGAATCGCGGTAGCGCATCGCGCGGCACGTCGCTGCGTGCCGACGGTCCGGTGGTCAAGGTGACCCCCGGTCTTGGCGTGCGCATCGCGTCGCCCTTTGGCGCCATTCGCGTGGACTTCGGCTACAACCCGTACGATCTGCCCGCCGGTGCGGCGTACTTCAATGCCCGTCTGCAGGAGGGTGTGGCGCCGCTCTACTGCGTGAGCCCGGGGAACACCCTGGCGGTGCTCACGCCGCTCGCGGGGCAGCCGCCGGTGCAGACCGCTGGCAGCTGTCCCTCGTCATTCCGTCCGTCGCGCCGTCCGGGATTGCTCGGCCGCATCAATCCCAGCATCTGGATCGGGCAGGCCTTTTGACGCCGCGTCGGCGCACCATCGTGCTCGGTACCGCCGCGGTGCTGCTGCTCCTCATGGTCGCGGCGGTGGGCGGCCTGGTGTCGCTCACGCAAACCGATTGGGGGCGCGCCCTCATTCTGCGTACCGCGATGCCGCTGGCGCGCGCCGCCGTGCCGGGCCGGTTGTACGTGGGCAAGGTGGGCGGCAACCTGTTCAGCGATATCACCATCGACTCGGTCGATGTGCGCGCCCCCGACGGCACGCCGTTCCTGAGTACTGGCCCCATTCGCCTGCAGTACGAGCCGCGCGATCTGCTCGATGGGCGCATCGTCGTGCGTTCGCTCGACGTGACGCGCCCCATCATCACGCTCGTCGACTACGGCAAGGACGACTGGAACTGGCGTCGTGCGCTGCAGCGTGACCGCCGCAAGAAGAAGTCGCCCTCGTCGGGGCGCTTCGGCAAGTACATCGTTATCGATACCACCTCGCTGCACGAAGCGACGTTCGTGATGCGCCTGCCGTGGACGCTCCCGGATTCCCTCAAGGGTGCCAAGCGCGACAGCGCGCTGACGTACAACCTGCGTCGTCTCGATGGAGAAGTGCGCGAGGAAGACGGGCGCACGGTGCGCGTGTATCGGTTCGTGCGCGGCAACGTCGCCCTCGGGCGTACGCGTCTCGCCCATCCTGATTCGGCGGGGATGCACTTCCCCATGCGCCGGCTCGATGTCATGTGGATCTATCCACCGTTCTGGTTCAAGGATCTGTCGGGCGATTTCCGCCGCCTCGGAGATTCGCTGTGGGTGGAGGGCGCCAAGTTCGACCTCCCCAAGAGCAAAGCGCGCGGGAGCGCGAAGATCGTGTGGGGCAGCAATCTCCCCGTGCGCTACGATGTCCGTTTGCAGCTCGATACGGTCGCGCTGAGCGATCTGGCGTGGATCGATGAGACCGTGCCGCATACCGGCGGGGGCACAGCCTTCCTCACCATGCGCAACGATCCCAAGAATCTCAACATCATCGACTACGCCATCACGAACATGGATGCGCGGTCGCTCAAGTCGCGCATCCGGGGCAACATGACGTGGGGGGTGGGCGGCGTGGTCACGCGCCTCACCGATGTGAAGCTCGAGCTCGAGCCCGCGCACACCGATCTCCTCACGTGGTTCAACGGCGAGCCGTTCCCGTATGACTGGCGTGGTGCCGTACGTGGGACGGTGTCGGCGCGCGGTGGCTACGTCACCGATTGGACGCTCGATGATGCACGGGTGTCGTTCGCGGACGAGCATGTGCCCGGTGCCGTCTCGCGTGCGCAGGCCACCGGCGTGCTCAACATCTTCCAGCCGGCCGAAGCGATGCTCAAGGGCGTCGATGTCAAGATCGACTACCTCGACTTCCGGACGCCGCGGTTCGTGAACCCGGTGTTCGCCGAGCTCAATGGGTTTGCGCGAGGCACGGTACGACTCGATTCGTTGTGGTACGACGCGTACTTCCGCGATGCCGATGTCGAACTCGTGGACGGCCCGGGGCAACCGTCGCGCTTCACCGGGACCGGGCGATATACGCTGGTCCCCGAAGGGGTGCTCTTCGACGTCGACATGCAGGCGCTGCCGCTGTCGTACACCACGTTGTCGCGGTCGTATCCCAACATGCCACTCCGTGGCAGCGCCGTCGGACGCATCACGGCCAAGGGGATGGCCGAACGGTTCGATTTGCAAACGACGCTCTCCGGCGAAGGTGGAGAGTTGAGCTTCACCGGCGTAGCCGACGCGCTCGAACCCGTCATGGGCGCCACCGGGACCTGGCGCATACGCGGCGGCAACCTGCCGTCACTGTTTGGCACGGCGTCGCTCCCCACTTCCACGCTCAACATGGCCGGTACGGTCGATTTGTCGGGCGCGGTGGACAAGAATGGCGCGTTCATCAACAACACGATCGTCGGTCCGCTCACGGCCACGGTCGATCAGTTCTCGCGCATCGCCGACGCGCGCGTCTTCGGCGGCAATGTGGCCGTAGCCTTCGACTCGGGGGTCGTGCGCGTCGACACCCTCACGCTCGAAAGCTCGGCGGCGCGCGTGGTCGCCCGCGGCGGCGTGGGGCTCGACCGCACCCGCCGCGATTCGCTGCGCTTCAGCATGATCGTCGATTCGCTCGGCGGGTTGCGCCCGTGGTTGTCGCCCGCCGACACGACCAAGCGCGCGTTCATTTTGCCATCCGATACGCTGCGCGGCTCGGTCGAGTTGAACGGTTCGTTGTTCGGGTCCATCGACACGCTCGATACCGGCGGTCTCGATCTGTCGGCGCGTGCGGACTTGCGTGATCTGGTCGTGGCCAGCTCGCGCAGTATGCGCATGGCCTTCGATCTCGACGTCAAAGACGTGCTGCGTGGCGCGAACGGGCTGCTCACGGCGTCGGCCGACTCGGCGTACGTCGCCGGTATCGATGTCGCTGCGGCGTCCGCGCGCTCAACGCTGCGCGGCGGATTGGCCGAACGCTTTCACCTGGCGCTCCGCACGCCCTCTGAATCGCGTATTGCACTGGCGGGCGGCGTCACACGCCGGGCGGATTCCACCGACGTGTTGGTTGACACCCTCAGCATTCGCGTCGACAGCGCGAGCACCAGGCCGCGCGGATTCCTGCTCGCCGGCCCCGCGACGTTACGCCTGTTGGCCAACGGACAAGGATCGCTGGACTCCCTCGTGTTGCAGCACACCGATACCGGACGCGTGGCCTTTACCGGGCAGCTGGCGCAAGGCGGCATCGTCAGCGGTCGGTTCGAAGCACTCGATGTGCCGCTCTCGGATGTTGGGCGCTTGCTGCGGCGGTCGGGGATTGCCCGCGGTGCCATGACCGCCAAGGCGGTCGTCAGCGGAACCCGTGAGCAGCCACGCATGACCGGCAGTGTGCAGCTGCGTGACGCCGTCGCGGGTCGCGTGCGTTTGGGAGAACTCACGGCGAGTGCGCGCTACGATTCGCTGCGCCTTTCTCTCGAGGGCGCGTTACGCGTCAACAACACGCCGGCGCTCACCGCCAACGCGTCGCTCCCCATCGATCTCGCCATCGCCACGCGTGGCAAGCGCACGATTGATGAACCGCTTACCGGTCGCATCCTCGCCAACCGCACCGACCTCACGCTGCTCGAGTCCCTCTTCCCCGACGTGACGCGTGCGCGCGGTACGCTCGAAGCCGACGTGCAGATTACCGGCACCTGGGATCGTCCGCGGTTGCGCGGGCAGGTGCGCATGGACAGCGCGGCGCTGTCGCTCGAGAATCTCGGCATTCGTCTCGAGAATGCCTCGGCGGACATTGGGCTCACGGGCGACAGCATTCTCATTCGCCGCTTCGGTGCCGTCAGCGGCGCCCCCACCGATACGCTCGGTGTGTCCGGGGTCATCGGCATCACGGAGATTGCCCGGCCGTCGTTCAACGTACGGTTGGCGGCGAACAACTTCCTCGCTGTCGACAAGCCGCGTACGGCCACGCTGACGATCACGACCACCACGCCGCTGTCGCTCATCGGCTCCACCGACGCGGCACGCATGCGCGGCGCCCTGCGCATCGATCGCGGCCGCGTGTACATCAGCCAGCTCACGCAGCGGCGCGGGCTCGACCTCAGCGACAATCTCGATTTGGTGGACACTACGCGCTTGGCGATGAATGCGCTGCTGCCCAACGCGCCCGGTCTGCTGATGCGCAATTTGCAGTTGGACAATGTCCGCATTGGCATTGGGGACGATGTCTGGCTGCGGTCGCCGGAAGCGAATCTCAAGCTGGGCGGCCAGCTCCGGGTCACGCGGGCCGTCTCAGGTGCCGGCAATGCCCCGCAGCTCGCCCTCTCCGATTCGCTCACGGTCGAGCGCGGCACGTATCAGCTCAATCTCGGGTTGGCGCGTCCCACCTTCGAGGTGGAGCGGGGGCTGGTGCGCTTCTTCGGCGATCCGGATCTGACGCCGACGCTCGATATCGCGGCGCTGCATACGATTCGCGAAACGCGCGCGAATTCGAATCAGCAGTTCGTGCGCATCCGCGTGAACATTGGCGGCACGGTCGACCGTCCCACGCTGGCGCTCACGAGCGCCGACAACCCGCCGCTCCCCGAGAGCGACATGTTGAGCTACCTCGTGACCGGCGAACCTGCCTATACCGTGCTGGGCAGCACGTACGCCGAACAGGGGGCCACACTGGCGTTGCGCTTGGCCGGGTCGTACCTGTCGAGCCGTCTGGCCGGGGGCCGCTTCGACGTCGTGCAGGTGGAGCCCACGGCCCTCAACCCCGGCGATGCGGCGAACCTTCGTCAGAACGGGCTCGGCATTTTGGCGTCGACCCGCGTGGGTGTGGGCGGGCAGGTGTCGCGCAACACCTTCCTCACCTTCAGCACGGGGCTCTGTGGACTCGCCCCGCAGAGTGGCGGTGGGTCCGGCGACGCGCTGTCGCTCTTTGCGCAGGGGCTCGGGGTCAAGGTCGAGCGGCGTTTCGAAGGTGGTTTGTCGTTGTCTGCGGGTGTCGAGCCGGGATCAAGCGCTCAAACCTGTGGACGGCTTGGGATCAGCAGGACCTTCCAGCAGACCCCGCCCCAGGTCGGTGTGGACTTTTTCAGATTCTGGACATTTTCCCGACTGCGGGCCTGGTAGCGTTCGCTGCACCCGTCTGGCGTTATCTTCCGGGGATGCCACTGGTTGCGCCCGTTTCCCTAGGCAACGGTGGGTCGTCCACGCGCTAGCGCCCATGAGCCACACCTCCCTTACGCCCACCTCCAGTTCTGCGGTCAAACCGCTGCACGAGATTCTCGACGCGATCGATCGCGCCGAGAGCACGGATGCGCGGGTACAGCTGGCGGCGACACTGCTGTACGAGATGGGCTTCGATCGCGTGATGATCATTCTCCGCGACCCGTCGCTCAATCCCACGTTTGTGGCGCACGCGGGGACGCCGGAATCGACGTCGCTGACCGGGATGGCGCTCAAGCCGTTGCCGGGTGCGGTCTGGCGCCGCCGTTTGCCGCACCTTGAACGCTTCCGGGTGGGCGACCTCTATCTGCTCGACGGCAGTGACCCGTGGGTGGCGCGGGAGTTCTTCGGCGCTGAACCCGCTCCGGCAAGCAACGGGACCGAGTGGCTCCCCACCGATCTGATGCTGGCGATCATGCGTGGCCCATGCCAGGAGGTCATCGGCACGATCAAACTGGCGGGGGCCCGCGACGGCCGGCGCCCGGGTGACACGCGACTGCGCGACATTTCGGCAATCATGCGCCATCTCTCGGCGCGTGTGTCCTTCGATGCGCTCGAAGCGCTCGCGCTGCAGCGTCACGAACGGCTGTCGCTGTTGCAGGAAGCGGGCGCGTCGCTCACGCGGTCGCTCGACGAGCCGGAAATCATGCGCGAGCTCGCGCGTCAGGTGCAGCGCGCGCTGCGCTGTGACGGCGTGGCCGTGCTTGTCCCCGATCTGCAGAACGACATTCTGACCACCGCGCTCCGCCTCGTGCGTGGTGTGGAGCGTCCGCGTTCGCAGGTTCGGTTGGGTGAAGGGTTGGTGACCGAAGTGGCGCGCACCGGTCGACCGGTACGGGTGGGCCACCGCGACGCCGATCGTGCGCGTGAGAAGGCCGGGTTGCTGCCGCCGCTCTCCCTGTATGACATCGTCGGCGAGTCGGGTGCGGCCACGAGTGTGGTGGCGGTCCCCATTCGCGTAGGTATTCGCCTGCTGGGCGTGCTCGCGGTGCACTCGACCAACGCCGACATGTACACGGTGGAAGACGAGGAAATGCTCGCGACGATGGCCTCGCAAGCGGCCACCGCCATTGCCAACGCGCGCCGGTATGCCGAAAGCGAACGCGAACGTCGCACCACCGAAGCCCTCGCCGATGTGGCGCGTGCCGTCGGCGAAAGCTTGCGACTGGGGGAAGTGCTTCGGCTCATTCTGCGTCACGCGGTCTCGCTGCTGCACGTCGAAGGCGCCTGCATTGCGTTGCGCACCGGTGAGTACCTGCACATTGTCGCTTCGAGCGGAAGTGCTGACGTGCTGAGCGGTGTGCACCTGCCGGTCAGCGCGAGTCTGATTGGGCGCTCGGTACAGACCAATGAACTCATTCTTGTGAATGAGTTCACCACCGAGACGGCGCTCAACCGATCGGTGCAGCATCTCATGCGCATTCAGCGCACGCTGATTGCCCCGTTCGTAACGGGTGGCGGTACCATTGGCGCCATCGCCATTCTCAATCGCGACAAGCCGTTCGACCAGGAAGACGCCAAGGTCTTGCAGCGTCTGGCCGATCACGTGTCGGTGGCCATCGTGAACGCGCGCCTGTTCGAGGAGATCGAGAAGGCGACGCGCGAGTGGAAGGTGGCATTCGACAGTACGGCCAGCGGCATCGTGGTGCTCGAGGAATCGCTCACGGTGAGCCGCTGCAACATACGTGCGGCCGAGCTGTGCGGGTTCAGCATTCCGTCGCTGCTGGGGCGTCGCTTCCGCGATGCCCTGGTGGGCGCCGGCGAGTCGTCCGAAGGGACCCAGCTCGACGCGTTCATCGCGCGGGCGCTCAACGAAGGCGTACCGGTGCGCGAAACGGTGCGCGACATGGCCAGCGGGCGTCTCTTCTCGCTGCTGGCCGCGTCGCACCCCGATGGTGGCTGTGTCATCACGTTCGACGATGTCACGGAGACGGCGCGACTCACGGAACAGCACCGCAAGGTGCTCGATACGGTCTCCGACGCGATCGTCATTACGGGGCTCGATGGTCGCATTACCTTCGCCAACCCCGCGGCGCACCTGCTGTTCGGCCGACAGAATCTTGTGGGCGAACTGAGTACACGTCTGGTCGTTGACGGGTACGCGTCTCAGCTCAAGCTGGAGGAGCGCGCCGTGCGGCAGGGCGAGAGCCGCCGCTACGAATGCGAAGTCGTGCACGCCGACGGCAGCACGCGGGCCGTGCAGGTGAGCAGTGCGCCACTGCACGAGCTCGACGAAGTCGTCGGTACCGTGTCCTGTCTCCGCGATGTGACGGTGCAACGTGCCGACGCGATGGCCCGTCAGCGCAGTGAAGCGTTGTATCATCGGCTAGTGGAGAATGCGACCGACGCGATCTTCACGGTCGATATCGATGGTCGCTTCACCTCGGTGAACGCCGGCTTCCTCCGTGAAGCGGGGCTGACGCGCGAGCAGGTGCTCGGGCTGCACTTCCTGGCCATGGTCGATCCGGCCGATCGCGCCTTCGCCGACGCCGAGATGCGTGCCACGTTGTCGGGCGAGCGCCGGCGCTTGCAGGTACGTTGCATTTCGGCGCACGGATCGTGGCTCACGATGGTGACGAGCGCCCCGTTCGAAGAGGGCGGTGCCGTCGTGGGCGCGGTGGGCATCGTCCGCGATATCACGAACGAGGAGATCCGTCGCGAGACGACGCTGCAGCAGGCGCGACTTGCCGCGGTGGGACAATCGCTCGGCCGTGTTGCGAACGAGCTGAACAACCCGCTCGCCAGTCTGCTGGCCGTCGCGGAGTTGCAGGTAACGTCGACGACCATGAGTGCCGACGATCATCGCGCGGTCTCGCAGATCGTCGAGGAAGCGCGACGCGCCTCTCACATTGTGGGACAGTTGCTCGATACCACCGGCGAGGCGCCGCAGCTTGGCGGGACGCGTGCACCGGTGGACGTAAACACCGTGTTGCGTCGCGCGCTCGATCACCACAGTTACACCATGCGCTCGCTCGGCGTGACGGTGCATAGTGATCTTGCACCCGCGCTGCGCTACGTCGACGGCAACAGTCTGCAGCTGCAGCAGGTCATTTCGAACATCATGACGAACGCCGAGCAGGCGCTGTCGGAGCATCACGGTCGCCGTGAGCTCACGGTGCGTTCGTCCATGGATGGCGATCAGGTTCGCATTGCCATTCAGGATTCGGGGCCGGGGATCCCGTCGACGAATCTGGACCGGATCATGGAGCCGATGTTCACGACGCGCGGCACACGCGGGCATCGTGGACTCGGTCTGACGATCACGCACACTATTGTGCGAGACCATGCGGGCCACCTCGAAGTCCATTCGCATCCGGGCGACGGCGCGTGCTTCACGATTGTGCTCCCCGCGCTTGACGCGTCGGCCACGGTGATGCGCCAGGGTGCGGGGCGTGCGCACCTCGCGGAGACGGGCACACCGCGTGTGCCCGAGCCCACCACGGCGACGTCTTCGCACGGGAGGCGCATTCTCCTCATCGAGGATGAGCCCACGTTGCGTTCGGCCATCAGCCGGTTCCTGCGTGGCGCCGGGTATGCGGTGGACGCCGCCGAGAGCGGTAGCGCGGCGCTCGATGCGCTGTCGCGGACATCGTTCGACCTCATTCTGCTCGACCTCCGCATGCAGGGGATCACGGGCGAGGATGTGTACGAAACGATGCAGGCGACGCACCCGGAGCAGGCCCAGCGTGTGGTGTTCATGACGGGCGACCTGCACAGTGCGCAGGCGTCGCGCTTCATCCGCCTCACGGGACGCCCCGTGCTGGCCAAGCCGTTCACGCTTGCCGAACTGGCGGCGCGCGTCCAGCAACTGTTGGCGGCGCAGGCCTAGGGGTACCGGCGGCTCTTCCTGCGTTCCTGCGGTCTGTGTGGCTGCTGTCTGCGAGACTCGGCGCGATGCGGCGGGATTGCGCCGAGACGGCGGACGGCAGGAGCCCAGACGGCAGGGGCGGGGGAACGGCGGCTGTTCCTGCGCGCCTGCAGTCTGAGTGGCTGCTGTCTGCGAGACTCGGCGCGATGCGGCGGGATTGCGCCGAGACGGCGGACGGCAGGAGCCCAGACGGCAGGGGCGGGGGAACGGCGGCTAATTCTGCGCGCCTGCGGTCTGTGTGGCTGCTGTCTGCGAGACTCGGCGCGATGCGGCGGGATTGCGCCGAGACGGCGGACGGCAGGAGCCCAGACGGCAGGGGCGGGGGAACGGCGGCTGTTCCTGCGTCCCTGCGGTCTGTGTGGCTGCTGTCTGCGAGACTCGGCGCGATGCGGCGGGATTGCGCCGAGACGGCGGACGGCAGGAGCCCAGACGGCAGGGGCGGGGGAACGGCGGCTGTTCCTGCGTCCCTGCGGTCTGTGTGGCTGCTGTCTGCGAGACTCGGCGCGATGCGGCGGGATTGCGCCGAGACGGCGGACGGCAGGAGCCCAGACGGCAGGGGCGGGGGAACGGCGGCTGTTCCTGCGTCCCTGCGGTCTGTGTGGCTGCTGTCTGCGAGACTCGGCGCGATGCGGCGGGATTGCGCCGAGACGGCGGACGGCAGGAGCCCAGACGGCAGGGGCGGGGGAACGGCGGCTAATTCTGCGCGCCTGCGGTCTGTGTGGCTGCTGTCTGCGAGACTCGGCGCGATGCGGCGGGATTGCGCCGAGACGGCGGACGGCAGGAGCCCAGACGGCAGGGGCGGGGGAACGGCGGCTGTTCCTGCGCGCCTGCGGTCTGTGTGGCTGCTGTCTGCGAGACTCGGCGTAATGCGGCGGTTTCACGCCGAGACGGCCGACGGGCAGTAACTTACGGTCGTGACTTCACTGACCCTGTCTACTGCCGACCGATTTACCGTACGCGCTGCCATTGCCCCATTGCTGGGGGAAGCGCGCATCTCGCAAGCCCTGACGTCGCAACTGCTCTGTGGCGAAGTGGTGCACCTCGTCGACGGGCGTGGTGATTGGCTGCGCGTGCGCGGCGCCGACGGCTACGAGGGATGGACGCACGTTGGCTATCTCATGCCGTACGTCGGGACCGAAGCGACTTGGCGCATTTCGCTTGGGTGCACCGTCGGCGATGCGGAGGGCGCGCGCCTGGCACTGCCGCTGGGGGCGCGCTTTGCTCCCGGCACCACGGTGGTGAACGGCGAGGCCATTCCCCCTGATCAGCGCGCATCACGCTTTCCGCGCTCCGCCAGCGCGATCGTGGAGAGTGCCTGCACCTTGTTCGAAGGGGCGAGCTACCAGTGGGGCGGTGTCACGCCATGGGGCGTGGACTGCTCAGGACTGGTGCAGCGTGTGTTTGCGCTACACGGCGTGCCGCTGCCGCGCGACGCGTGGCAGCAGGCCGAGGCCAGCACACAGGTCGAAGAAAACGCTGCGGCGATTCACGCCGCGGGCGACCTGCTGTTTTTTTCCGATCGCGAAGACCGTCGAATAACCCATGTCGGGATCGCCCTCGGCGACGGCCGCATGGTGCACAGCGCTGTCGCCCGCGGTGGCGTGGCGGTGGAACCGATGTCCACGGGCGACTCGTATACGGCGAAGCTGCGAGCGCAATGCACGGGAGTACACCGCGTACAACTCTGATCCGCCTGATGGCGTTGGGCGGATCGGTCGTGTGTGCTGATGGCAGTTAGAACCGATCACACGAAGGCATCAAAGACAACCAAGACAACCAAGGCGACCAAGCCGAGTTGGCTGATGCGGTGTTGTCCATTTTTTGAATGAACAGCCGGCGAGGCGAGAGTCGCCGGCCACACGAGGAGCTAGGGTGCCTCGGTTGCCTTCGTGCCATCGGTTCAACTTCGCCAGTTAGTCGAACGGTACTCCGTCAGCTGACCATGCCAGGCTGCGCGGCCGGCAGCGTCGGTGTGGCGGCGGCATGCACCTGCAGCGTGCAGTGGGCGGGATGATGCGAGCCCACGTTGATGATCATGCGGTACTCGCCGGTCGCGTCGAGCGGGAGGTCGAGCTGAATGATGACCGGCATATCGAGCTCGGTGGTGCCGGCGGGTGCGCCGCCGATGTCGAGTTCCGCTTGTGAGCTCCACAGTTCATTCCCGCGTGGGTTCATCCAGCGCAAGGTGAGCGGGTGGGTGCCCACGTCCTGAGGGGCCGCCTTGAGGCGCAGCACGAACGTGGTGCGCGGATGCAGGGTAGGGAGCTGGGCAACCTGGACGGCGTCGAACACGCCGAGGATGTTGAGCTTCCCTTCCTGAGAGATGTTCGCCGCGTCGGCGAAGAGAGCGAAGGATACGTGCATGCGGGGAAGATAGCGCGTTGCGGTGCCAGCGTCCTGCGGGACCCCCTACATTGCGGGGATGCCCTCGACGCCCCCTGCCGCCACGCGCCCCCCGTCTCCTGCCGCCACGCAGGGTTTCGGGATGACCGACGCCGGTCTGGTGCTCATGGCGACGATCTGGGGGGTGAACTACAGCGTCGTGAAGACGGGGCTGCAGGCCATGACGCCGCTATCCTTTACGGCGGTCCGCATGGTGTCGGCGGCAGCGGTGCTCTTTCTGATTGCCCGCGTCGTGAAGAACACGTGGCCCTCGCGTCGGGACACGATGCACCTGCTCGTGCTCGGCCTTATCGGCAACGGGGTCTACCAGCTGCTGTTCATCTCGGGCATGGCGCGTACGCGCGCCGGCGTGGCGGCGCTCATCGTGGCGGCCGGGCCGGCGTGGATTGCGATCATGTCGCGCCTGCTGGGACGTGAACGCGTCTCGCGGCTGGGGTGGGCAGGGATCGTCCTGCAGCTTATCGGCGTACTCTGTGTGGTGGGCAGCACGCAGGGCTTCGAAGGCGGAGATCAGGGGCTCATAGGGGCCATGCTCATTTCGGGTGGCAGCATCATCTGGGCGCTGTACAGCGTGCTGTTGCAGCCGTACACGCTGCGGATGAATGCGCTGCCGCTGTCGGCGATCACGCTGGCCAGCGGTGCTCTCATGATGGCGGTGGCCGGTGCGCCCGACATGTTGCGCCTGGACTGGGGCGGCGTGAGCCTGGCCGGCTGGGGGGCGGTGATGTACTCGTCGCTGGGCGCGATGGTCATTGGCTACATGCTGTTCTATCAGGGTGTGCGGGTGTTGGGCCCCACGAAGACGGCGATGTACGGCAACCTGCAGCCGATCATTGCGATTGCCGTGGCGTGGGCGGTGCTGCACGAGACACCAACAGGATGGCAATTGCTGGGCGCCGGGTTCGTGATGGCGGGACTGCTCGTGTCGCGCACGGCCAAGGTGCGTCCAGCCCCGGAAGCCTTGGAGGAAGCCGCGTGAAGGTGGTGCTGTTCGATATCGACGGGACATTGCTCCGCACCGACGGTGCGGGCCGCCGCGCCATGGAGCAGGCGCTGTTCACGGTGTTCGGGGCGCACGGCGACCCGGAGTACCGGTACGATGGCAAGACCGACCGGCAGATTACGCGCGAGCAGATGCGCTGGGCCGGTGTGAGCGACGATGTCATCGACGCCCGCATGCACGATGTGTTCGCACTGTACGCCGAACGCCTCGCCCAAGAGCTGGCGAGCGGCACCGAACAGGCGGTGCTCATGCAAGGGATTTCACCGTTGCTCGAACGGTTGGGCGCGCACGAGGAGGTCACGCTGGGGCTGCTCACCGGCAACATCGAAGCGGGAGCGCGTCAGAAGATCCGCGCGGTACAACTCGCGTGGGAGCAGTTTCTGGTGAACGCCTTCGGTAGTGATCACGAACAGCGCCCCATGCTGCCGTCTGTCGCTCAGCAGCGCGCCGCGCAACTGCTGGGGCGCGAAGTGCCGGGCGAGCGCATGGTGATCATCGGTGACACGCCGGCGGACATTCATTGCGGCCGTTCGCTCAAGGTGCGCGCGATCGGTGTGGCCACCGGGCGCTACTCGGTGCCGGAGTTGCTGGCGCACAACCCGGCCGACGTATTCGAAACGCTGGCCGATACCGACGCCGTGGTCGAGAGTATTCTCGCGTGATGAACGACGTTTCCGGCGAACCGCTGTCCGTGCGCGTGGTGGGTATCGTACGCGGCCACGAAATCAACGCATCGGCCGCGCTCACGCTCGATGCCGACGCCCTCGTGCTGTCGTGGCCTACGTCTGCCGCGTGGCGGCTCGAGCTTGACGGCATTGAGGGGGTGCACGTCAGTGGCACCTTGCTCACGGTGTACCTGCGTGATCACGATGTGCTCGAGCTCTCGGGGCACGACGCGTTGCGTACGTTCGCGCAGCAGGTGATCGACCGCGCTTGCCTCATGCCGGAGCTCACGCGCGGCTTGCGTGAGTTGGGCGCGGTGCGCCGTACCGATGTGCGTCGTGATGGTCGCAGTCCGCTGCACGTGGCGCATGATCTGTGGTTCGCCCCGCTGTTGTCGGCGCGGCGCGCGGTGCAGGGCGTGAGCGATCCGTCGCGGCAGGTGATGCTCATGGATGGGGCCGCGCTCAGCGCCGCGATGCTCGAAGCGTCCGCGCAGATTGCCACCGCGCTGGCGCCGAACAATGCCGCCGAACAGCGCGCCGCCGAAGCCGCCATCGAAGACGAAGCGGCGCCCATGTTTGCCGCGCTCGAGCGGCTGCGGATTGCCGGCGACGTCGTGCGCATCGGCGCCTCGGACACGCAGCTCGCCGACTGGCGCCGGTGGGTGCAGACGGCACGGGACGTGTTCGCCGCCGCGGATGATGCGTGGACGGGGATCGGGGAGATCGTGGGGGCGAGTTGAGGGACGTGGGTTACGCCCAGCTCCTACTTACACCCGCAATCGCTCCCGCATCCACGCTTCGATTTGCGCGCGGCGGCGACTGACAGCCATGCGCGACGACCCACAAAGGTGGCGGCGGCTCCGACGATCAGCACCACGATCAGCGTTTCCATATCAGCCTCCCCATCCGAGTGCGGTACCACCGGCGTAAACCAGCCACGCGGCTCCGTAGGCGAGAGCGAGCATGTAGAAGAACTGAATCGTCGCCCACTTCCAGCCGAGCACACCGCCACCGGCTTCGCGCACCGTGACCGCCGTCGTGCTGATGCACATGAGGGCAAACACGTAGAACACCATCAGCCCGATGGCGACGAGCGTCGAGTACACGCGCTTGCCGGTCACCGGATTCGTTTCGGCGACCAACCGCTCGGTGAGTGCCGCTTCGTTCTCGCTCCCCACGCCGTAGATGGTGCCCATGGTGGACACGAACACTTCGCGCGCTGCGAAGGACGCCGCGATGGACACACCGATCTTCCAGTCGTACCCCAAGGGGCGCACGATGGGTTCGATGGCGTGTCCGACCTGGCCGAGCAGCGAATGCTCAAGCTGCTGCTCCTGCTGCGCTTCCGGCGGCAGCGACGGGTTGGCCGGCGTGTGCGGATACGTGGCCATGGCCCAGAGCACGATGCTGAGCGCGAGAATGACCGTGCCGGCGCGCTGCAGGAACAGCTGACAGCGCTGCCACACACTCACGAGGAGCGACCACGCACTGGGCAGCCGATATGGCGGCAGCTCGAGAATCATGGGACGCACAGGCCCCTTGAGCAGCGTGCGCTTGAAGATGGCGGCGACGCCAAGCGCAGCGACGGTGCCGAGCAGATACATGCCGAGCATGGTCGCGCCTTGCAGTGTGAGCCCGGGGAAGAGCGCGGAGGCGGGGATGAACGCGCCAATGAGCAGCGTGTAGACCGGCAGTCGCGCTGAACAGCTCATGAGCGGCACCACCATGATGGTGGCGAGCCGGTCCTTGGGGTCTTCGATGGTACGCGTGGCCATGATGCCCGGCACGGCGCACGCGTACCCCGAGAGCATGGGGATGAAGCTCTTTCCGTGCAGCCCCACGGTGCGCATGATGCGATCCATGAGGAACGCGGCGCGCGCCATGTAGCCCGAATGTTCGAGCAGCGTGATGAATGCGAACAGAATGGCGATCTGCGGGAGGAACACGAGCACCGAGCCGACACCGCCGAAGAGCCCATCGACAATGAGCGACTTGAGATCGCCGTCGTCCATGCGATCGCCCACCGCGCCGCCGATGGCGGCGATGAGGACCTCGATGCCATCCATGAGCGGCGCCGCCCATGAGAAGACCGCTTGGAAGACGACGGCCATGAGCACGAGGAAAATGATCGGGCCGAAGACGCGGTGCAGCGCGATGCGGTCGATCTGATCGCTGAGATTCTGCTTGATGGTGCGCGGTCGGGTGACCGTGCGCTCCATGACCTGTGCGATCCACGCGTACCGCACTTCGCTTTCGAGGCGGTTGGGCGTGTAGCCGCGGTTTTTGAGCGTCGCCGTGGCGTCCTGCACGGCCGCGTCGAGCTTGGGCACTGTGGCGAGATGGGCTTCGCTCTTGCTCACGCCCAGCAGTCGTAGCGCTTCCATCCCCGCCGCGATGGGCGTGAGGCCCGCTTCGACGAGGCAGCGCTTGAGCGGCGCCAGCGCGTCTTCGGCGTCGGCGGGGAGCGCGAACTTGCGCGTCGGTACAGGGAGCGTGACGGCGGTGAGTAGCGCTTTCTTGAGCGGGTCGAGTCCTTCGCCGCGCTTGGCGACGGTGGGGACGATGGGCACCCCCAGCTCGTGAATGAGTTCGGGGACGTCGATGGCGATGCCTTCGTTTTGCGCGACGTCGAACTGATTGAGCGCGATGACGACGGGGATGCCGAGCTCGAGCACCTGGCTCGCGAGGAACAGGTTGCGCTCGAGGTGCACCGCGTCGATGACGACGAGCACGACATCGGGGCGCCACTGGTCGGCATCGCGATGCAGCAGGACTTCGAGGGCGACCTGTTCGTCGGGGGATCCGGCGGACAGCGAATAGCTACCGGGGAGATCGAGCACGGTGATACGCTTGCCGTCGGGCCCCTTGAATGCGCCTTCGACGCGCTCGACGGTGACACCGGCGAAGTTGCCAACACGCTGCCGCAGCCCGGTGAGGGCATTGAAGAGCGTGGTTTTGCCGGTGTTGGGGTTGCCGATGATGGCAACGCGGAGGAGCGGCGGAGCGGCCTCGCGCACGGCGTCCGGCGCGACGGGGGTGTCGCGTGGCGTCGGAAGCGGTGGGATGGTCGTCACGGGGTTACGAGCGGCGGTCGCGCGCGTAGCGCGCCGGCGGAGCGATGGGTCGGCCCGGGCGCGTCAGGCGCGCGCGGCGACCGGCTGCACGGTGATGCCGGCGGTGAGGGCGGAGCCGAGGGCGAGTCGGGTGCCGCGGACTTCGAGGAGCATGGAGTCACGCGCGTCGATGATGTTGACGGCGGTGCCTTCGCAGAGCCCGAGCGCCCGGAGGCGACAGGCTTCGTCGCCGGAGCATTCGATATCGATGACGGTGGCGCGGGTTCCGGCGCGACAGGCGCTCAGCGCGCAGGTGGTGCGCGGGGCGGAGTCAGCGGACTGGAGCGTAGGGAGGGGGATCGCGCGCACGGGTCTAGATGAGAATTGTTCTCAGGGGGCGTATTGGAGTATACACGAGACTGAGGAGTTCTCGCAATGGACCCCGACAGTTTTACCCCGACTTTGGCCCCGACGCTTTGGCCCTGACTGGTTGGGGTGAGGTCGGGGCCCGGGTCCTTGTCTGGGCACAGCCACTACAGTCGGGGCACAGCCACCACCGTCGGGGTACAGCCACGACGGT
>JAAVWC010000027.1 GCA_023910675.1 Gemmatimonas sp. | reverse complement strand
GTGCCCCATTGGCCACCAGATGAAACGGCGCGAAGAGCAGGTCGGTAACGCGCAGCAGGGGCACGAACAATGGAACCAACTTCGGTGCGAAGCGCCGAGCGACGGCGCGCGGCAGTAGCTGACCGAACACCAGCATGAGCAGCAGAAACAGCACAACATCGCGCGCGAACGCGACGGCTCGCAAGCCATCCTGCATCGCGATGACGGAGCCTGCGGCGAAGACCACGATCATGCTCGCGGTTCCTGCGGCATGCACGAGCCGCGTGGGACGCTCGAGATACCGCGCCATCGTTCCCGCACCACCGGCCCGATGCTCGATCCAGTGGCGGAGCCAGAGTCGACTCACAGCGCGCACGGTCGTCGCCGCCATGGTCAGCACCGCGAGTGCGAGAACGGCCACGAAAATCACGAGTCCGGTCATGTGACCTCCTCGCCGTCGACCGGCGCGGCGGGCGCGCCAGGCGCGATGCGCTCGAGGTACACCCGTTCGATCTTGCGGCGAATGACCCGCTCCACGATGACTTTGAAACTGCCGATGGTGAGCGACTCGCCGGCGCGTGGTACACGTCCCAGCAATTCCAGGATGAGTCCACCCACCGTCGACACATCGTCTCGGGTGAAGTCGTAGCTCAACGCGTCGGACAGGTCATCGAGGGTGAGCCGACCGGAGACCCAATATCGGGTACTCGCCTCACTTTCGACGAGACGCTCTTCGTCATCGTACTCATCGCGAATTTCGCCAACCAGTTCCTCGAGGATGTCCTCGATGGTCACGAGCCCGGCCGTGCCGCCGTACTCGTCGGCGACGATCGCAATGTGCCGACGCGCCTGACGGAATTCTTTCAACAGGTCAGCGATGCGCTTGGAGGACGGAATAAAAACCGGCGGACGCATGAGCGATGTCCACCCGGCTTCGGGTTCTTCATCGGCGAGCACGGATGGCAGCAGGTCCTTCACGTAGAGGATGCCGATGATCTCGTCGATCGTCTCCTCATACACGGGGACGCGCGAATGCTGGATGCTGCGTACCCGGTCGAGCATCTCCGACCAGGGGATGTCGCGCTCGACGCCGAGCATGTCCACCCGTGGGACCATGACCTCGGCGGCCGAGGTTTCGCCGAACTCGAACACCCCGAGCAAGAGTGCCCGTTCGTCGCCCGTGACGTCGGTCTCGCTCGTCACGACATCGCGGAACTGTTGCGCGGCTTCTTCACGTCGCTCCTGCGTGGCGTCCGACTCGGAAACGACTTCAGCGAAGAGGCCGTCCACCCAGTTCCCGAGTGCGACCACCGGTGACAGGAGACGCTCGACGACCCTCGTGTAGCCATCAAGTCGCGCGGCGGCCTCATCGCCCAGCGCATCGCCCAGCACGCGCGCCGCACTCTCGGCGAACAGCACCGTCGTAAGCCCCAGCAGTACCAACAGGCCCACCAGGGGAACGGTGGCGCGCGCGGCGAGATCGAGCGCCACCGCGAGCCCGCTGCCGGCGGCGAGATGTCCCAGGACGCGCGCAAAAGCGAGTGCCCGGTGCGTTTGCTCACGCGCGGGAATGGCGCGCGCCACCGTGGGCAACGGAGCTCCGAACCCGCCGCGATCCGGACCGGTTGGAAGATGAGACTCGGACAACAACGCGCCGTCGGCGACGGCAGAGAGCGCTGCAACAGCGGCACCGGCCACCGCGAGCCCCCACGCAGCTGCGCTCATGCCCTGGGGGCCGAAGACGTCCAGAAGCGCGTCATCAGCTGCTCCTGGCGTCGCCACATTGGCGACGTCATGCGTGCGTCGTCTTCAGGGTGCTCCCATCCGCAGGCGTGCATCGTCCCGTGCACCACCAGCCGGGCAAGCTCTTCGCGAATGCCGACGCCGTGGGACTTCGCCTGTTGTCGGGCCACGTCGGGACAGATGTAAATATCACCAATGACGGCGCCACCCGGGTCAGCGCCGAGCGCGAACGTGATGACATCGGTGGGCCCGCGATGCCCGAGATGTTTGCGATTGAGCGACGCCATCGTGCGCGACGACACAAACGTGACGGACACCAACGCCTGCTTGACCTTGAGTGCGCGCAGCACTTGCCGCGACAACTCGGCGAGCTTCTCTGTGGCGACCGGAATCCGCACGCCATCGCATTCCACCGCCACGGCGCGCGGTTCCGGCTGGGGTAATCGGGCCGGACTCATCCGCCACCGGCCGCGTCTTCGTTGTACGCGCGGATGATGTCGCGCACCAACCGATGACGCACGACATCGGACTCGTTGAAGTAGTGGAACGAGATACCTTCGATGCCGTGCAGAATGCGCTCGATCTGCATGAGTCCGGAATCTTCGCGGCGCGGCAAATCGACCTGGGTTTTGTCGCCGGTGATCACGATCTTGGAGTTCACTCCAAGACGTGTGAGGAACATCTTCATCTGCGCGCCCGTCGCGTTCTGCGCTTCGTCAAGAATGACGAACGAGTCACCTAACGTACGCCCGCGCATGAACGCCAAAGGGGCCACTTCGATGGTCCGCGCCTCGATGAGCTTCTGAATGCGTTCGAACGGGATGAGATCGTCGAGCGCATCGTACAGCGGTCGCAAGTACGGATCGATCTTCGCCTGCATGTCGCCTGGCAGAAAGCCGAGACTTTCTCCAGCTTCGACCGCCGGACGTGCCAGTACGATGCGCCGGACCCGCTTCCGCATGAGGGCGTCGACGGCAGCCGCTACCGCGAGATACGTCTTTCCGGTACCGGCCGGACCGATGCCGACGACGATATCGTGTTCGCCGATCTTCTTGAGATACTCTGCCTGTCCGGGCGTCTTGGGCTGCACGCCGCGCCGCGAACCCGGCAGCACGAGGCCGCCGTTCGTCGCGCCGGGGGCATCGGCGGGGCGCTCGGAGAGCGTCAGACGAAGCACATCGTCGGCGCTCACGCTCTTCCCGTCACGGACCATGGCAACCATGGCGGCCGCGACGCCCTCGGCGCGGGCGATGGCGTCGTGATCGCCCGACATGGACAGATGATCGCCGCGGAGCGCGATGCGCGCACCGGTGGCGCGCTCGAGCTCTTTGAGATTGCCGTCGTTCACACCGGCCAGCATCTGCAGGTCGGCACCTTCAACAGACACGCTGGCGGTGACCACGTCACTACGCTCTCCGCCGCGCTCACTGCGAGATTCACTCACGTATGCTTCCTGCGCGCGTCTCGCGCACGCTGATATGCAACTGGGCCAGATCGTCGGCCGGAACGACCACCGGCGCGCCTTCGTAGAGCGAACGGGCCGCCGTGGTCTTCGGGAACGCAATCACGTCGCGCAGCGACGGCGCGCCCGACAGCAACATGGCAATCCGATCGAAGCCGAACGCGATGCCGCCGTGTGGCGGTGCCCCGGCACGAAGTCCTTCGAGCAGGAACCCGAAGCGACGTTCCTGCTCTTCAGCATCACCGATGCCAAGCAGTGCAAACATGCGGGACTGCGTGGCCGGATCGCTCGTACGAATGCTGCCACCGCCGAGTTCGGTGCCGTTGAGGACGACATCGTACGCCAGGGCTCGCCAGCGTGCCGGCTCGTCGGGATAGGCGGCCATGTCGTCGGCGTGGGGCGCCGTGAAGGGATGATGCACCGCGGCCAGCGCGCCGGTCTCCGGATCTTCTTCGAACATGGGGAAGTCGAGCACCCACAGGAAACGCTGCGCCTTGTCGTCGATGAGTTCGAGGCGGCGCGCGCACTCCTGACGGACCCGGTCGAGCGCCGGGCTGCTGATGCGGTCGGCGGCGGCCACGAAGAGCGCGAGATCGCCGTCGTTGAGTCCCAACGCCGCCTTCGCATCGTCCGTGAGGAACTTGGCGAGCGGGCCATCATACTCGCCATCGGCCTTACGGAGGCGCAACAACCCTCCGGCACCTGCTCCCTTGGCAAGGGCTTCAAGCTCGTCCACCTGCTTGCGACTCCACGCCCCACCGCCGGGCAGGACGACACCGCGCACGCGGGCCCCGTTGGCCAGCGCCGTCTTGGTAACGGCAAAATCGAGCGACGCGAAGACGCTGCTGTAATCGCGGATGCGGAGCTCGTAGCGCAGATCTGGACGGTCGCAGCCGTAGAACTCCATGGCATCGGCGTACGTCATCCGCTCGAACTGCGCGGGCACGTCATGATGACCGGCTTCACGCCACATGCTGCCGATGAGCCCCTCGGCGAGCGTCATGATATCCTGGCGCTCGATGAACGAGGCCTCGATATCGATCTGGGTGAACTCCGGTTGGCGATCGGCACGAAGATCCTCATCGCGGAAGCAGCGGGCGATCTGAAAATACCGATCGAAGCCGCAGCACATGAATAACTGCTTGTAGATCTGCGGCGACTGCGGCAGCGCATAGAACTCGCCCGGATGCACACGACTCGGCACCAGATAGTCGCGCGCACCTTCGGGCGTCGGCTTCGTGAGTATGGGGGTCTCGAGTTCGAGATAGCCATGGTCGGTGAGGAACCGACGCGACACCTGCAGCAGCCGATGCCGAAGGACCAGGTTCTCTTGAAGCTCCGGGCGTCGCAGATCGAGATACCGATGGCGCAGCCGCAACTCTTCGGCTGGCATTTTTTCCCCGCGGCCGCGCGCCACGGGCAGTGCCGGGGTGACCGCAGGACCAACCACGCGGAGGCTCGTGACCCGGACTTCCACCTCACCCGTGCCCATTTCCGGATTGACCCGCTCCGGTTCACGGGCCACGACTTCGCCTTCGCACAGGATTACCGACTCCACGCCCACCGATGCCGCGAGCTGCTGCACTTCGACCGCGCTCCATGCCGGACCGAAGGCCAGTTGCAGCAGCCCGGTGCGGTCGCGCAGATCGATGAAGACCAACCCGCCAAGGTCACGGCTCCGGTGCACCCAGCCGCCAAGCTGGACAGTTCGACCCACGTCGGCCCGCCGCAGAAGACCGCACGGATCGGAACGCATCGACGTGGAGAGGACGGACGATTGGGGCGTGGACGACGTCAAGTGTGGCACTCCAAAGCGGAACGGGACCGCCCTCGACGCGGAAACGCGTCGGAGGACCGGTCGAAGGCAAGACGCAAACGTTGAAAAGTAAATGCGTTACGAGGCGGAGGGTAGCGATTTTCTTGCGGCGGTTCGCTTGACCGTGGCTCTTGGCGCCGTTTAGTCTCCCATATGCGCCGCACGCTCATCTGCGGGCTTGCCGCGTTCGGCTGGGCCATCAGGCTTGGCGCGCAGCCAGTACCCGCGCGCGACCTTTGGGAATTCCCGCTGGGGGCTCTATTCGAGCCGCCGGCTTTGGCGAGTGAACCCGGTGCCGGATTGTGGAATCCGGCCACCAATGCGGTGCCGAAAGGCGAGCGGATGCGCATTGGCGTGGCCTCGCTGGCCACCGGTAACGCGCAGGGCGTGGACGGGCAGCTGCTGGCTGCTGCGTGGCGGCGAGCTTCGGGAGCCACGATTGGCGTATCGCTGGCGCGGGCGGCTGTCAGCGGCCTCGTTCGCACCGATTCGGATCCGCAATCGGTGGGGACCATCGCGTACAACACCACCTTGGTCAGCCTGACGGCATCGAGAGAGTTGGCGCCCCATCTGACTGCCGGTGCCGCCATCCGGTGGCGGAACGGACAGTCCGACCAACTGTCCCGTAATGCCGTCGCTGCCGATTTCGGCGCGGTACTCCACGACCTACCGTGGCGCGACGCACGGGTCGCGCTGTCGAGTTTCCTCTGGCGTCCCGGCCGGGAAATCGAGGATCGCCCCTCGGTGATGGGAGCGGCCGACCTGAGGTTGCTTGGGGTGACTCGGACCCGAGAGGTGCGCCTCGGGTATAGCGAAAGCGCAGTCAATCGTGGCGCGCGGGAGCGTGGACCGTTCCTTTCGGGACGATTTGAACGCATTGAGGGACGGGCTGGCGTCATGCGGACGTCGGCGGGCGCCGCCAGCATCACGCGCATGCGCACCGGCCTGGCGCTGTATTATGCGCGCTACGTCGTGGGTGTTGCCCGCGAAGAAGGTTTGGCGGGACTCGGTCCCGTGTATCAGTTCACGCTCAGCTCGCTCATCAAGTGACCGTCTTGGAAGTGCCCACCACGCCCGATCTGCTCGACTTCGATCCCGACTCGGCGATCGAATTGCTCCGTGCGTGGATGACGGTTCGCGGAGAGCCCGCGTATCGTGCGACGCAGGTGTTCGCCCGTTTGTGGCTGCGACCGGTGCGGAGCTTCGAAGACATGACCGAGCTGCCCAAGGCGCTGCGCGAAGCGTTGACGGCGGACTTTCGGTTGTCGGCTTTGGAGCTCGCAACGCGCCAGAAATCGACCGACGGCACGGAGAAGTTCCTCTTCAGAATGCACGACGGGCAGTTGATCGAAACGGTCGCGATTCCAGACGGGGATCGCATGACCTTCTGTATTTCGTCGCAAGCGGGCTGTGCGCTCAAATGTGCGTTCTGCGCAACGGGCGCCATGGGATTCCAGCGAAATCTTGCCCCATCAGAGATCGCTGGTCAGGTGCGTGAACTGCGCCTGTTGAATCCGCCCATCATTCCCACGAACATCGTTTTCATGGGGATGGGTGAGCCGATGATGAATTGGAAGGCCGTCGGTCCGACTCTGTCACTGCTGAACGACGCCCGCGCACTGGGTATCGGGGCCCGGCACATCACGATCTCCACCGTCGGTGTCCTGCCCGGTATCATTGCCCTCTCCGAGCGTCCCGAACAATTCCGACTGGCAATTTCCATTCACGCGCCAAGCGATGCGCTGCGGAAAACGCTGATGCCGGTGAACACCAAGTATCCACTCGCCGACGTGATCGAGGCGGCAAAGCAGTTCGATCGTCGGGTCACGTTCGAGTATGTGATGCTCGGTGGCGTGAACGATCAGCCCGAGCATGCGGCGCAACTCGCACAGCTGGCGCGGGATTGCCGCGCGTTCGTGAATCTCATTCCGCTGCACCCAGGCGGCTCAATGGGGTTCACGCCAAGCACCACGCCAGTCATCACCGTCTTTGCGAAGGCCCTGCGCGCGCGTGGCGTGGAAACCGCCGTTCGACGCAGCCGCGGTCTCGACATCGCCGCGGCATGCGGGCAACTACGGACGGAGCGTCTCGGTCGGCGCGCGCCAATCGCTGCCGACGAACACCGTGAGATCGGCATAGCGTGAACTGTCGGGGGAGATCACGATCTCCCCGACGCCCATCGCTTTGCGGACACGTGTCGCCCACGCGTCGTGTCCCGTATGCACAGCAATGCGTGTCGCGGACGCGCGTTCCTTGGGACCTGAGCCGAAGTCGACGACATCGAATCCATACTCGCGGAGATGCTGCGTCGTCCGCCGCGCCAAGCCCGTAATACCGCTCACGTTGATGACGCGCACGCGAATGCGCACCCCCGACGGCGCGCGCGCCGCGGTGTCCTCGAGCGCCGCCGCGCGCGGTGTGACGACGGCCCCCGGTGACGCAGGCGTGCGCCGCAGGCTCCACCATCCCGCCGTGGCACCGGCAATCACGATCACCACCAAAGCCAGCGCCACCACTCCCCCGCGCCCACGCGTGCGCGACGGAGGGGATGCCGGCGGCAGCGTCGGCAACCCGATGCTCATGCGCCTACTCCCGAACCCGAGGACTCAGCGCACATCATTCCAGAGCGCCACTGTTTCGGGAGACAAACTCTTTCCTTCGCGAATCGTCCACTCCAGACGCAATCGCACAACTTGCCGAAAAACGGCGTCGAACGCGTCCGGGACGCGGTCGGCAAGGAAAGCGCGATCGGCCTGCATGAACGTCCGACCAGGCTCCAGGAAGTCCGCCATATAAAGCGCGCGACCAGTCCGGGTCCAGGTACTGGACCCAACGGTGTGCCATCGAATGGCCTCGAGTACATCCTGGCGCGTTTCGCCGACCGCTTCGAGGCGCAGTGCCGCGGCGGGCCCATGCAACAGCCCCACCGGTCGCTCACTGTCCCCGGTCAGCGCGCGTAGCTGCAACTCATCGGCATCACGAAGGGAGTCGTGCCACCATCCGGCGTCGCACCACGCGCTCCGGGTCTCGACATCCACCGCGAGCGCCACCGCCCAGCGATCGAGCAACGACACGACGCGTTCGATGTGCGCGCGACGTTTGTCGCCAACGACAGCCCAGTCGGGCAATCCGCCCCTCATGCTTCTCGACGCGTCAGATGGCGTCGATCGCCGCGCGGAGCGACGCGGTCAGCGCGATGGCATCCTCCACACTGCGGCCGGCCGCACGAACGATCGCACTACCGACGACCACGCCATCGCCGAGTCGCGCCGCAGCCTGTGCCTGCTCCGGTGTCGAGATGCCAAAGCCGATACACAAGGGCAACGTTGTCGACGCACGGAGCCGCGCCACCGTCTGCGGGAGATCCTCCGCCAGCGACGTTTGCTCACCAGTCACACCCAATCGACTGATGAGATAGACGAAGCCGCCGCCATGGCGTCCGATCTCCTCCATGCGCGGCGCCGGCGTCGTGGGCGCCACCAAGCGCACGAAATCGAGCCCGCTCGCACCGAACCACTGTTCACGCACCGGGTCGGCGCCGACGGGCAGGTCGGTCACCAGCACGCCATCAACACCCGCGCTCCGCGCACGCGCCAGCACGTCGGCGCCGCCGGCGAGAATCGGGTTGAGGTAACTGAAGAGCACGATCGGCACAGCGACCGCCGCCTCACGCACGAGATCGAGCGTTTGCGCGAGCGTGACGCCCTGATCGAGTGCCGACTGCGAGCTTTGCTGGATGACCGGACCGTCGGCGAGGGGATCGGAGAACGGGACCCCGACTTCGATCACGTCCGCGCCGGCCGCAGCCAATCCACGAATGAGGGCCACGCTGCGCGCGGGATCCGGATGGCCGGCGGTGACATAACAGACCAGCGCTTTGCGCCCTTCGGCAGCCAGGGCCGCAAAACGTGCCGTCAAACGGGAAGCGGACGGCGATGAGACGTCAGGCGAAATAGTCACCGATGTTGATGCCATAGCGTTGCGGGTCTTCGGTGCGAATGATCGTACGTGCAAACTGACCGTTTGCCGCCCGCACCGTAAGGTCCAGCGGCGTAGCATCGTCCACCAGATTCCCACGATCGTCCATCAGAATACGAATGATGGGACGCGAAAGCGCCGTCGCATCGGGATTCGACGCCAGCACGATCGCCAGCTCAAAGGTATCGAGCACGACGACGGTGCCGACTGGGTAGATGCCGGTGAGATTGATGAACGCCTTGACCACCACGGGATCGAGACCGAGGCGCGGATTGTCGCGCATACCGCGCAATACATCCGCCGGGGTCCACGGCGAATCCTGATACACGCGCGTCGTCGTCGCGGCATCGAAGCCGTCGGCGACCGCAATGATCTTGCTGAACAGCGACAGCTTGCGCGGCCGCGATACCTTGGGGTATCCCGACAGATCCGTCCGCATGTGGTGCTCATACGCCGCTGTCATGGAGCGCCATGGCCGGACGCCACCCGTCGGCAGGGCGAACATGGCCAGCACGCCTTGCCACGTATGCTGCTGCAGGATGAGGCGACTGTCGCGGTCGAGTTGTCCGCGCGTGTTCAGTAACTCGAGCGGAACGCGCGACTTCCCGATATCGTGCAGGAGCGCGGCCAACCCCAAGTCGAGCAACTGGATCTTGCTCAGCCCAAGCCGCCGCCCGAGCGCGACCGCAAGGATGCAGACATTCACGCTGTGCACGAAGGTGTATTCGTCGAATTCGCGCAGCGTGGTCAAACCGATCATCGACGCCGAGTCGGTCAGAATGGAATCGACGATTCCCTGCACCGCGCGCTTGACCCGCTTGAGACCTGGGCTCCGCCCCAGACGCGCAGAGGTAATGATTTCCCGCGTCACATCGAGTGAGCGCACGTACGTCTGACGCGCCTTCTCCTTGCTGTCGAGATCGCTCTCCAGTTCGTCCTGTTCGTCCGATGCCGGAACGAGCTCGAAATCGTGAACCTGCGCCGTCTCGAGACGCGCCGAGAGCTGTGCGAGCCGCTCCTCCTCGGGATACTCGAGGGGCGGTGATTGCAAGAATGACAACAGCACCACCCAGGCTCGTGGCAACGGTGTGTCGTACAACCCAATGCCCCCGATACCCGCATCGCGGAATATGCCGAGCAGACTGGCCACTGCGGCGTAATTGTCGAAGGTCAGGCGAAGACGCGTGTCGTTGACGAACAGAAAATCTCCGACGCGGCGCAGCGCACAACTCCCCTCGCCTTCGCGCACACGTTCGGCGGAGCTGCCCAGCTCGGCGATCGCTTTCTGTACAGCGGCATTCTCCACCGGATACAATCGGACGGCGCGGATCGCGCTGTTCATGGCCACGACGAACGCGCGAGCGGCCTTCTGTCCGCTTGGATCCCCCACCCCGCTGGGCGCTGATTGGGTCGGCACGGTCATGCGCCGCCTCGCATCGCGCGCGCCACGGCACTGCGTACGACTACGTCCTTGGTGTCCGCCGCCTTCTGCAGCGACGCCACAGCAGACCGCGTGCCGAGCATTCCCAACGCGCGCGCCGCACACGCCCGCATTTCTGGTGGCTCTTTGGCGCCGAGGAGTCCGCGTGCGTTCAAAATACCATCGAGTTCACCAACACCGGCGTCACCACACATGGCACCGAACGCTTCGAACAGCGCCATCTTCTCACCAAGGTCGGCGGCGCGAACATCCTTGCGGCGGATGGCGGCGAGCAGGCGCGGCAACGCCCCAGTGTGCTTGCGACTGCCAATGGCGCGATACGCGGCCACCCGCACTTCACGATCGGTGTCACCGGTCGCGCGTTCGAGCGACTGCAGCGCAGAGGGCGAGCCGATATCCGCGAGCGCGGTTACGGCTTCGGCCCGGAGCTTGGCATCGGTACCGCGCAGCAGGCGCGCGAGTCCCGGCACCGCAGCGGGCGTCGCCAATTGAGAGATGAGCCGCAGCGCCCCCCGAACGACGTTGTCCTCCTGATGTTCCAGCAGCGTGGAAAGTTCGGAGGTGTTCGCACCCGCCAGGCGCAGTGACGCGCGCTCGATGGACGCACGCGCCGGCGACGAGGGCGCGGAGCCCAGCCATCCGACCAACGGCTCGAGGGCGGCCGGCCGGAGCTCGGCGAACACCCCCTCGAGGAGTGACGCCACGGGGGGGCGCGCACTCTCGTCGAGCGCGTGCAGCAGCTGCGCGACGACATGAGGCTCGCTGAGCCGCGCGGGCAGCTCGCGGAGTGCCGTCCGCACCGTGGCCTCGATACTCTCGCTGCGGGCGGTCGTCGCCGCTTCGCGGAGGGTATACGCCACCAGCTCGTACTCACCAATGGAGAGAAACTCGAGCACAAGACTGTCGAGAATGCCCAGCGCTTCCCGTTGCGCCTTCGCATCAGGCTGCAACTCGACGATGTCGAACAGGCTGGCCAGCACCAGCCGTCGCTGATCCTCGAGGTACTCTCGCTTCAGCTCGTCTTGGAGGTACGACGCTTCTCGCGGATCCAGAAAATACAACGTCGAATCGAAGTCGTCGACGCGCACGATGCCCGGCGGCCCGTCACCAGGCGCCTGTGTCTCTGCGGGGGGGACCGCCAGCGGCAATTCACCCGGATTGTGTGTCGCGATTCCCGGCCGGTCGCCGGATGCGGTGACGAAGTCGTTGGCGCCGTTGCTCTCGACGTAACGGTAGTTCACGAACTCCAGGTCGGTTACCCAGAGCATCGTGACCAGATCGTCGTCTTCGCTGGACGCTGAGCGCGCCTTGTGAAGCAACAACAGCAGCGCCTCAAGATCGGAGCCTTCCACGCCGGGCATCAGCGTCAAACTGCGGACGCCATCGCGATAGAGCAGCCATGGCAGCGATTCGATGCCGCGCTCCACATCCTGATAGACCACGCGGTCGTCGAGCATGAACGACGCTTCGCGCACTTGAATATCCAGTGGCGATACGTGGGCCCAGATCCGACCAAACGCCTGTCGCGTCTGATCGATGCTCTGCGCCCGGATGGGGTTGTTCGGCAGGTACAACTGGACGGCACGAAGTGCCTTCGCAAACGCGCGGAGCGCGTCTTCGACGGCGGATATCGCGAGCGGCGATACCTCCTCTTCGTGGGGCGTTACGGTCATACCTCGGGGAGTGTGTACTGGCTGATGGTCCCAACATCCTTGTCGCCGCGGCCACTGACGCACAGCAGCACCGGCTCGTGTTCGGACCAGCGTCCCGCCTCGCGTTCCAACCAAGCTACGGCGTGGGCGGTTTCAAGGGCGGGAATGATACCCTCCAGACGACTGAGCAAGGCCACTCCGCGCAACGCTTCGGTATCCGTGACCGCCACGTACTCGGCGCGGCCGCTGTCGTGCAGCCAGGCGTGCTCGGGTCCCACCCCGGGGTAGTCGAGTCCGGCCGAGATGGAATGGGCGGGGTGCACCTGCCCCGCCGCGTCCTGGAGCAGGTACGAGAGCGAGCCGTGCAGCACGCCGGGGGTGCCCTTGGTGATCGAGGCACTGTGACGGTCGGTGTCGAGCCCTTCGCCGGCCGCTTCCACGCCGACCAGTTCCACGCCCGCATCGTTGACGAAACCGGCAAAGATGCCCATCGCGTTGGAGCCGCCACCGACGCACGCGATCACGGTCTTGGGAAGCTGACCGGCCTTGGCCAGCATCTGGGCGCGCGATTCGTTGCCGATGATGGACTGGAATTCACGGACCATACGCGGATACGGCGCCGGGCCGACGACCGAGCCAATGATGTAGTGACTCTCGTTGACGTTGGTGACCCAGTCCCGGATGGCTTCCGTCGTGGCGTCTTTCAGCGTGCGGGTGCCGGAAGTCACGGGGACGACGGTCGCCCCCATGAGGCGCATCCGGAACACGTTGAGCGCCTGGCGCTGCATGTCCTCCTCGCCCATGTACACGATGCACTCGAGGCCGAACCGTGCGCAGATCGTCGCCGTGGCAACGCCGTGCTGACCGGCTCCGGTCTCGGCAATGATGCGCGTCTTACCCATACGACGGGCGAGCATCGCCTGCCCGACGGTGTTGTTGATCTTGTGCGCGCCCGTGTGATTGAGATCTTCGCGCTTCATCCAGACCGGCGCGCCGAGTCGCGCACTCAGACGGGGGGCAAAAGTGAGCGCCGTCGGGCGTCCCACATACTCGCGCAGCAGCCCGTCGAGTTCTGTCTGAAAGGCCGCGTCATGGCGGACAGCCGCGAACGACGCCTCCAGGTGGTCCAGCGCGGGGATCAGGGTTTCCGGCACATAGCGTCCGCCGAACGGACCAAACCGGTCCGTTGTCGTTGTGCCTGCACTCTCGCCCATCGTCATCGCTGCATCTCCGCGGCGCCGCGCGCCGCCATCACGAACTGTTGCACCAGCGCCGGATCCTTCACACCGGGCGCCGCTTCCACTCCGGAAGATACGTCAACGACCTGTGGCGAAAGCAATTGAACGGCCATCGCGACATTTGCCGGACGTAATCCACCGGCCAAGACGATCGTTACGTCCGGAACCGCGTTCCGCAGTGCATCGAGTGCGCCCCGAAGTCCAGACCAGTCGAGTGCGACTCCGGTCCCGCCGAGTTGTCCCACCACGTGTGCATCCAATACCAGGTGCCCCGTGATACGCGCCAACGCGGCCGCCTCCTTGGGCAGTGCTGTTGCCGCCACGCGCAGGACGGGCCACACCGTACGACCGCTCTCCGCAGCAATTCGCGCGACTTCCTCCGGTGCACGTGCTCCGTGCAGTTGCACCACGTCGACATCGATCTCCCCCGCAACGATGACCACCTCACGCCACGGTTGATCGCCAAAGACTGCGACACGTCGCACGCTGTGACGACGTGGGCCGAGGACGTCACGCGCGCGTGCCGCTGTGAGCAGGCGTGGACCGCCCGCGAGGATCGCCCCGAGGTATGCCGCGCCCGCGGCTTCGGCTGCCGCGGCGTCTTCGGGTCGCGTCAGCCCACAAAACTTGACCAGCGGGGCGGCGGCTTGTGCCGTCAGGTTGCGAGCGGGCGACACGGGATCAGCGCGCCAACGCCGCGCGGGCCGACGCCGCGTCGCGCGGGAGGGGCCGTCGCGACACGCCGGCGAGGATCCGCACATTCTCGGCGGGATCGGATGTTGCAGAGATGGCGCTTCCCACGAGGATGGCATCGGCGCCTGCCGCCGCGGCCGGTGCGACATCGTCGACCGTACGCATCCCGCTTTCGGCGACGGCGATACAACTCGCGGGGATGAACGGAATGATCGCCGGCGCAGTCGCGGGATCGATCACCAGCGTTTCGAGGTTCCGGTTGTTCACCCCGATGACGGTCGCGTTCACGGCCAGTGCTCTCTCGAGTTCGCCGAGGTCGCGGATCTCCACCAGCGTGGCCAGCCCCGCCTCCGAAGCGGCGTCCATCATCCGCGCGAGTTCATCGGGGGACAGGGCGCGCACAATGAGCAGCACCGCCGATGCACCGACGGCCCGCGCCTCCCACAGCTGGACGGGATGAACGAGGAAGTCCTTGCGAATCGCAGGCGCCTGAACCGCACGGCTAACGGCTTCGAGATCGGCGAGGGTGCCGCCGAAGCGCGTGGGTTCGGTGAGCACCGAGATGGCCGCGGCGCCACCGCGCACATAGGCGCGTGCCTGGTCGGCCGCATCCAATCCGGGAGCGATTGGCCCCTTCGAGGGGGAGGCGCGTTTGACTTCGGCGATGACCCGCACGTGAGTGTCACGCAGGGCATCCGCGAACGGCCGTACCGGCGGGGCGTCTGCGGCGCGGGCCTTGAGCGTCGCCAAGGGCTCCGCGACGGCGTCGGCCCGGGCGTGGGCATCCTGGGTAAGCGCGCCGAGGGTTCCAGTTGGGAACGTCCAGGGGGTCGACGAAAAAAAATGCTTGCACTTCGGCCTGTATTCGGTTAGCGTGGCGGGTGGTTGGATTCGGCCTGTTTTCGGGCACGACCAGTCCCCCCCTCTACGAGGAGTTGCCATGCCGCTCACCAAGCGACAGCGGGAAATATTGTCGTACCTATCGGAGTACAACGAAGGCAACGGTTACGCACCGAGCTTCGAAGAAATCGCGTCGCAGTTCAACTATAACTCGCTGGCGACGGTGCACGAGCACCTCACCAATCTCGAACGCAAGGGGTACATCAAGCGGTCGTACAACGAGAGTCGGGCGATCGAGATTCTTCCGTCGGAGCTCTACCAGCGCTCGGTAGAGCTGCCGTTGCTCGGGACCGTAGCCGCCGGTGCGCCGCTCGAGGCGATGCATACGGGCGAAACCATGGCCGTGCCCGATGGGTTCCTGCGAAAGAACGGTAGCCACTACGTGCTGCGCGTGAAGGGGGACTCCATGATCGAAGAACAGATCCGCGATGGCGATTATGTCGTCATCAACGACAAGCAGGCGGCGGACAACGGCGAGATGGTCATCGCGCTGCTCGACGGCTCCGGCGCGACGGTCAAGCGCTATTATCGCGAGCGGGATGGTCGCATCCGTCTGCAGCCCGCCAACGAAGCCATGCAGCCTTTATTCGTGCACGAGGATTCCGTGCGCATTCAAGGGATCGTCGTGGGCGTGTTGCGGCGGTACTAGCCCGTCGCTCCTGTCGTGCCGTTAGCGCGGCCGTGGCCACTTGGTGGCCGCGGCGTGCGACGCGCGGCGCAACCGGTCGAGCGCCTGCGCGCCGACGCCACGAGCCAAGGCAACGCGGGTCTGCGCGACCGCCTCGGCGTAGGTGTGTCGATCGTCGCTCACATACCATGCCGCTGCTGCGTTCAGGAGCACCGCCGCCCGCGCGCCCTGTGGGCCGCCGCCTCGCAATACCGCCTCGATAACGCTGGCGTTATCCGCCGGGCTTCCGCCGGCCAGGTCTGCCAGCTCCACCGCGCCAAGGCCAAAGTCGGACGGGTCAATCTCCCAGTCGCGGGCAACACCCGAGGTGACCTCACGCACGGAGGTCAGTCCCAGCGGTGAGATCTCGTCCATTCCGGGCTCACCGTGCACGACCATGGCGCGCACGCTGCCGAGGCTATTGAGCGTATCGGCGAGCAACGTCAGCCGTCCCTTTTCCGCCACACCCACGACCTGACGACCCGCGCGAGCTGGGTTCGCGAGCGGACCGACGATGTTCATGACCGTGGGTACAGCGAGTTCGCGCCGCACGGGACCGACATGCCGGAGCGCGGGGTGCATCAGTGGGGCGAACATGAAGACGATGCCCGCCTCGGCCAGTGTGCTGGCCATCGCTTCCGGCGTGGTCTCCACGACCACGCCGAGGGCTTCCAGCACGTCCGCGCTCCCCGATTTCGACGTGAACGAACGATTGCCATGTTTGGCCACGCGCACCCCCATCCCGGCGGCGACCAAGGCGGCGGCCGTCGAGATGTTGAACGTGGTGAGCGTTCCGCCTCCCGTACCGCAGGTATCCACCAGCGACTCCGGCGCCTCCGCCGGTAGCACCACCATGGCATCACGCAGCGCCTGCACCACGCCCGCGACTTCGTCGGCGGTCTCACCCTTCACGCGCAGTGCCATGAGGAGCCCCGCCACCTGCACCGGCGATCCTTCGCCACGCATGATCACCCCGAACGCGGTACGCAGCGCGTCGGTGGTCAGCGGGTCGTGCAGCGCAAGCCGCTTGATGGCCTGCGCCAACGCATCAACGGTCATTCAACGTCTCCAACAGGCGCTCAGGCAACCCGTTTCTCGAGGCAATGAGCGAAATCACCAGCCCCAGCAGCCGAACGCGCTCGACGTCCTCGTCGGTATATACTCCACGCTGCACGCGGTTCGTGAGATTGAGCACGCCGACCAACTCGCCGTGATACACGAGCGGGAAGGAAATGAAGCTGCCGGTGGTGAAGTACTGATCGCGCAGCAGTGGATGCTGGGCGGCTTCGCGCACGTCCTGCACGAGCAGCGGTTCGCGCGCAGCCGCCACCCGTCCGGCGACGCCTTCGCCGATGCGGATGCGCATGCCTTCCACCACGTTCGGCGCAATCCCGCGAGCGGCCGCCAGATACAAGTAATCGGGCTCGGGGGCACGGAGCATCAACGAGCAACGCTGCGCCTGCATGTCATCGCCCACCAGGGCCAGCAACGCGTCGACGAGACGTTGCGCGTCGGTGGTCTCGGCATCGAGCGTCAGCGCCCGATCGACGAGGTACAGCGTGCGCGTGCGTTGCCGCAACGCTTCGCTCCGGCGGTGCAACTCGATGTGTGCCTGTTCGAGCTGCGAGACCGCCGAGGTGAGCTGTTGATCAGCCAGTTCGGCTTTGCGGGCGGCACGGCGAGCCTCTTCAATGGCGCGCGCGGCTTCGGCCTGCACCGCCACCAGTTCCGCCGGATTGATGACCGGGACTTCGCGCGGCGTGTTGCGGACCTCGCGGAGTTCCGCCTCGAGGGCACCCAGCTTTCGCACGTACTCGCCGTGCACCCGCTGGGTCACGTCCTCAAGCGTGCGCACGGCCTCTTCGCGCGCATCGCGTTCGGCGAGTCGCCCGTACGCCAAGTCGAACAGTGCGATCGCCGGCGCCATCCGCTCCGTGGTACGGGTCCCGAAGATCTTGCGTGGTTCGTATAGCGCGAGCACGGCCCCGAGCAGCCCCTCGACCTTCATGCCACGCACCGACAGGACACCACCATCGAGCATCGTGGAGAAGCCGCAGAGCCGGGCATAGTCGGCCGACCGGTCGGTGACGTCGAAAAAGGGGCCAGCGGCCAAAATATGATTACGGACAGGTTCTGGCAGGTGGTCGAAGGTGGTTTCCATGCGGCTCCGCACCACAGTCGCCCCGACCGGGGTGAGGCGCTCACGGAGCATGTCGCGCCGCGCGTCGTACTGGATGAGCGCGAGCGACGCCCCCCGATCCAGTTCGGCAAGGCACTCACCAAGGGCGATGAGGGCATTCTCGAGATCGGGGGCGGCCGCGAGCGCGTGCGCCAGTGAAGCGAGAGAGCGTGGAGGCATGGTGTAAGAGAGAAGACGTGGAGGAAACGTCATCGACCGCATTGGCGCAATAGCTGAGTGCTGGCGGGGCAGCACGAGCGGAGGAAAACGCGTATCTCCGGGATCTGGATCGGGCAGCGAGTTGATGCGTACGCCGCTGGTGCCTAGCTTCCCTCAGGCATGGACCCGCGACCGATCCTCCTGGTAACCCAGTACGACGGAGGGCGCTTCGCCGGATGGCAGCGTCAGCCCGACGTCCGCACCGTTCAAGGCGAGATGGAGGCCGTCCTGGCCCGTCTCTGCTCGACGCACGTCCCCGCCGTGGGTGCTGGTCGGACGGACGCTGGGGTGCACGCGCACGGACAGGGCGTTGGGGTGCGAGTGCCGCCGACGTGGACGCCCGCCCGGCTGCAGCGGTCGATGAACGCCCTGTTGCCTCAGGACATCTGGGTCGCCGAGGCGTCGCGGATGGTGGAGGATTTTCATCCGCGGCGAAGCGCAATCGAGCGCCGATATGGTTATCTTGTCGGCACCGATGCTGCCGCGAGGTCTCCGTTCCGCCGGCGCACCGAGTGGGCCGTGCCTCGCCCCCTCGATGCCGTCGCGCTCCACGAAGAGGCGGCAGCGCTGTTGGGTGAACATACGTTCCGCGCCTTCGCCATCGCTGGGACGGCGCCGGCTGACGATCACCACCGCTGCGTCATCGAGCACGCTGCGTGGGTGCCTCGCGACGGCGGCTGGGTCTTCGAGGTGGCCGCGAACCGATTCCTCCATCACATGGTGCGTTTTTTGGTCGGAACGATGATCGACGTGGCGCAGGGGCGCCGACCGCGCGGCACGATCGCGCGGCTTCTTGTAGCGCCCGACAACACCGAGACGTCCACACCCGCGCCCGCGCACGGCCTGTCGCTCCGCCAAGTGGTCTATCCCGCCTCCTCCTACGCGCCCGACGCGTGAACCTGTCCACGTCGTGCCGCACCTTTCTCTGCCGATGACGTCGCGCTGCTCTCTTATCGGCCTCCTCGCTCTCGCCTTGATCGGTTGCGAGGGGGCGAACCCGTCTCGCTCCGAAGCGCAGTCGCGCACGCTGCCACCCGCGTCGCCGCTCCCGACCGGTCCGGTCCCTGCGCAGTCTGTCGCGTCCTCGCGACGCACCGCGATCACGACGGCTGTCGAGCGCGTCTCGCCGGCCGTCGTCACCGTGCAAACGGAGACGGTCGAGCGCATCCCCGTGGACTTTTACGAGTATTTCCTCGGGGGGCGCTCGGGCGAACGGCGCAACGCCGGTATCGGTTCGGGCTTCGTGGTGCGCGCCGATGGCGTCATCGTGACGAATGCTCATGTCATCGCCGGCGCCACTCGCGTCTCGGTGGCCATGCGCGATGGCACGACCTACGATGCCACGGTCGTCGGCACGGACGAATCGAATGACCTCGCGGTCGTCCGCATCAAGGCCAAGGATCTCCCCGTGGCGCCGCTGGGCCGCTCGGCAGATTTGATCGTGGGGGAATGGACGATCGCCATCGGGAACCCCTTCGGATTCGTGCTAGGCAATAACGAACCGAGCGTTTCCGTGGGAGTCGTCAGTGCCGTTGGGCGGAACCTCGCCGGTCGCGGCGAAGGGGGCGGCGCGTACATCGACATGATTCAGACTGATGCGGCCATCAATCCCGGAAACTCCGGTGGCCCGCTGGTGAACGCCTCGGGCGAGGTGATTGGCGTCAACAGCTCTATTTACTCGCCGAGCGGCGGGTCGGTGGGGCTCGGGTTCGCCATCCCCATCGATCGGACCAAACGTATCGTCGAAGATCTGCTGGAACACGGGAATGTCCGGCAGCCGTGGGTAGGCATCCGGCTGGAAACCCCGCAGGCCACCAGCGCTCGCGACGTGGCCAAGACCGGCGCGATCGTCGCCCGTGTCGTCCCCGGGTCCCCGGCGGCGAAAGCGGGTATCCAGACGGGCGATCAGGTGGTCGGGGCCGGAACGCGACCGGTCCGGAACCCGTTCGACTGGGAGGCGCGCCTGCTCGACCTTCGGGTGGGGGAGACGCTTCCCATCACCGTGCGCCGTGGTGGACGTGAGGTGCGGCTCTCCCTGCAAGTCGCCGATGCGCCGGAAGTGACGGCGCAGAAAGTCACCGTGCTGAAGGAGCTGCAACTCATCACGCTCACCGATGCCATTCGTCAGGAGCGCGGCATTGCGTCGCGCGCCGGTGCCGTGGTGTATCGGGTGTCCGATCGCATCCGCGATGAAATTGGACTGCAGGAAGGGGATGTGATCGCGCAGGTCGGCCAGTCGCGAATCAACTCTGCCGAAGCGGCCTCCGCAGCCATCGATCAGACAGGTGCGCGTGGGCCCGTGTTTCTCGTGTTCGAGCGCAACCGCCAGTACTACCAGACGTCTTTCTATCTTCGCTGATCTGCTGCTGATCATCTGCCGCATACCACTACACGCTCCGTGACCGCTTCCGATAAATCGTCGTACCAGTCTCCGCTTGCTGATCGCTATGCTTCGCGCGCCATGCTGACGCTCTGGGGGCCGCAAGAGCGCTACGGACTGTGGCGCCAGCTCTGGTTGGCGCTCGCCGAGTCACAGCAGGCGCTCGGAATCGCCATTCCGGATGAGGCAATCGACGCCATGCGTGGGCATCTCGACGATATCGACTTCGATGCCGTCGCGACCTACGAGAAGAAGTTTCGGCATGACGTGATGGCACATGTGCATGCCTTCGGTGACGTCGCGCCGGCCGCCAGAAAGTTCATCCATCTCGGCGCCACAAGCTGCTATGTCACCGACAATGCCGAACTGATTCTCATGCGTCGGGGCTTGGAGCTCCTGCGTGAGAAGCTGCTCGACACGCTCGACGCGCTGAGCGGCTTTGCGCGGGAATGGAAGGATGTGCCAGCGTTGGGCTACACGCACCTGCAGCCTGCGCAGCTCACGACAGTGGGCAAGCGCGCCACGCTATGGATGCAGGATATCCTGCTCGATCTCGAGGATCTCGATTACCGTGTCCGCACCCTGCCCTTCCGCGGCGTGAAGGGGACGACGGGCACGCAAGCCAGTTTCCTCACGCTGTTCGAAGGGGATCACGACAAGGTTCGAATGCTCGATCGCATGGTGTGCGAGAAGCTCGGATTTGCGTCGAGTATCCCGGTGAGCGGCCAGACGTACTCGCGCAAGGTCGACGCCCAGGTGCTTGGCGTCGTGGCCGGTATTGCCGCGACGGCATCGAAGTTTTCCGGCGACATCCGCATGTTGCAGGCGTTCGGGGAGATCGAAGAACCCTTCGAAAAGAATCAGATCGGCTCGTCGGCCATGGCGTACAAGCGCAATCCGATGCGCTCGGAACGGATCGCCGCGCTCGCGCGCTTCGTGCTGTCGCTCGAGCCGAACGCCAATCAGACTCACGCGGTGCAGTACTTCGAGCGCACCCTCGACGATTCGGCCAATCGTCGTCTCGCGATTCCGGAATCGTTCCTCGCGACCGACGCGATTCTCGTGCTCGTGCAGAATGTCGTGCGCGGCCTCGAAGTCCATCCGGCGCGTATCCGTCGGCGTGTCGAGGACGAACTGCCGTTCATGGCGACCGAGGAGCTGATCGTTCGCTTCGTGCGGGCGGGCGGCGATCGGCAGGAGGCGCACGAAATCATTCGTGGCCACAGCATCGATGCCGCGCGTGCCGTGAAGGACGGGGCGCCCAAGAACGACATGCTCGAGCGGCTGGCGGCCGATCCCGCCTTCGGCGTGCCCCTGGCGGACCTGCAAGCCGTGGCGGAGCCTTCACGGTTCGTGGGCCGCGCGCCGGAGCAGGTCGTCGAGTTCCTCGACGAACATGTGGCACCATGGTTGTCACGCGAACGGACGGGCGCCGAATTGGAAGAGGTGCGTGTATGAGTGCCGTGGCGCTGCTGCAAACCGACCTCCCGCTGCCGCTGGTGCGTCGCGGCAAGGTCCGGGATGTGTACGAGGTCGATGCGGATCGTCTGCTGCTCGTCACGACCGATCGTATCAGCGCGTTCGATGTTGTCATGCATGAGGCCATTCCGTACAAAGGCGTCGTGCTCACGCAGTTGACGGCGTGGTGGCTCGAGCAGCTCACCGGTCGGCTCGAGCATCACCTGATCAGCGCCGATACCAACGCGATCATCGCCGCGGTGCCTGCGCTCGCGCCCTACCGGGATGCCCTCGCCGGGCGGTCGATGCTTACGCTGAAGGCCGACGTCGTTCCCATCGAATGCGTGATCCGCGGCTACATCACGGGGTCCGCATGGAAGGAATACCAGAGTACTGGTACCCTGGCCGGTGAAGCGCTTGCGACCGGACTGCGTGAAAGTGATCGCCTGTCGCCAGCGATCTTCAGTCCGGCCACCAAGGCGGAAACCGGCCACGATGAGAACATCACGATTGGGACCGTGGTGCGTCAGGTGGGCGCCGACACGGCGGCGACGCTCGAGCGCCTCGCCCGGAGTGTGTACGAGTTCGGGCGTGCGACCGCCGAGCCGCGCGGTATCATCCTCGCCGACACGAAATTCGAATTCGGCTGGCGCAACGAATCACTGCTGCTCATCGACGAAGTGCTCACGCCCGACAGTTCGCGGTTCTGGCCGGCGGACACCTACGAACCTGGTCACGGGCAACCGAGCTTTGATAAACAGCCGTTGCGCGATTGGCTCGATGTCGAGCGAAAAGCCGGGCGGTGGAATGGTGAGGCACCACCACCGACGCTGCCTCCTGAAGTCATTCGCACGACGAGTCTTCGCTACCGCGATGCATTCTTGCGCCTGACGGGCGCCCCTCTCGATCTGGCCCGTCTGGGCCTCCCCGAGGATCGGTAACCGCGTGCTCATGCGCGAGGGATACCCAGCGATGTTGAGCTCGACGGCGATGGCGGTCGTGCTGTTCGCGGCGGCGTTGCGCCTCCGTTCGTGGTCGATGTGGTTGACTGCACTCGCTGCGACCGTCACGACGCTGGTGATCGCCTGGTGGTACCGGTGACGACCTCCGAGCAGCCGGAGCGCCGCCGGATGCGCCCCCGTCAGGCCGCCGCGATTGCGCTCCCCAACGGGTTCACGCTGGCCAATCTGTTCTTCGGCATCTTCGGCATTGTGGCCGCGTCGCGAGGAGACTTCGACGCCGCAGCGCGCTTCATCGTCTTCGGCGCCATCGCCGACACGCTCGACGGACGCATCGCACGCGCGACCAAGTCGGGGTCGCGCTTCGGTGAGGAGCTCGATTCGCTCGTCGATGCCATTTCGTTCGGCACGGCGCCCGCGCTCATCATGTATTTCGCGGTGTTCCAGAGCAGCCGGTGGGAGTGGATCTTCTGCTTCTTCTTTACGGCCTGCGCGGTCATGCGCCTCGCGCGCTTCAACGTGGAACAGGCCGGGCGAAAGAACACGCACTTCACGGGGCTGCCCAGTCCCGCCGCAGGCATCACGCTCGCCACGTACTACTGGTTCAGCCAGACGCCGTTGTACACGGAAACGATCATTGGTGATCTGCCGTGGCACCAGATGCTGCGCTGGGTGATGCTCGGCCTCGGCATGCTGATGATCAGCAATGTCCAGTATGCCAAGGTGCCAACGGTCAATTTTCATTCGTTCAAGGGCATTCTCGGGTTTCTGCTGGTTGTCGGCACGTTCATCGGCGTGATCTTTCTGCCGAAGAAGTTCTTTTTCCCCGCGTCGATGGCGTACGTCCTGTATGGCATTCTTCGCACCGTTCTCCTCGGCCTCCTCGATCGCCTCCCGGGACGTGATGATCCCGAAGATGAGGTCGAGGACGAAGAGGACGCCCCTCCCCGTCGCCGGCGCCGGCGACGTCGTCCCAATCGAAATCAATCCGGTCCCGATACCGGTCGCGAGGAGTCACCCGCATGACCCGTTTTCGTTGCGCCATCCATATCGTCCCCCGGCGTGGCATCCTCGATCCTCAGGGGAAGGCCGTCGCCGACGCGCTGCACTCGCTGGGCTTCGCTGCCGTGGCTGCTGTGCGCGTGGGGCGCTATGTCGTGGTCGATACGCAGGCGGCATCGGCGGACGACGCCCGCGCTGCCGTGAAGGCGATGTGCGAAAAGTTGCTCGCCAACCCGGTGACGGAAGACTTCGAAATCGCCAGCGTGGAGCACGCGTGAAAGCCGGTATCGTTCGCTTTCCCGGGTCCAACTGCGACGAGGACGCGTACCACGCCCTTGCGGACGTACTCGGCCAGGAGGCCGTGTACCTGTGGCATAAAGATCACGACCTGCAGAGCGTGGATCTCGTCATCCTTCCCGGTGGCTTCAGCTACGGCGATTACCTCCGCGCCGGTGCCATCGCGCGATTCAGCCCCATCATGCAGGAAGTCGTGCAGCACGCGAAGCGTGGTGGGCTCGTCCTCGGCATTTGCAACGGCTTTCAGATCGCCTGTGAAGCCGGGCTGTTGCCCGGTGCCCTGCTCCGTAATAACACGCTGCGGTTCGTGAGTGCGCCCGTGTCGCTGCGGGTGGAGAGCATCGCGACCCGATTTACCTCGCAGTATCATCTCGGGCAGGTCATCTCCGTTCCGGTCGCACATGGTGACGGACGATACACCGCCGACGGCGATACTTTGGCGCGGCTCGAAGGCGACGGCCATGTGGTGTTCCGGTACGTCGACAGCCATGGTGACGCGAGTGATGCGAGCAATCCGAACGGTTCACTGCGAAACATTGCCGGGATCGTCAACAACGAAGGCAATGTGCTCGGCATGATGCCGCACCCCGAACGTGCACTCGAATCGGCCCTCGGCTCAACCGATGGCCTTCCGCTGTTCCAGTCCGTTCTCGAGTCGATGCTCGGAGGTGTTCGCGCATGAGTTCGTCCGCCCCCGTGACATCGTCCAAAGTTGAATCTCGCCCCGGCGATCCGGCCATCACGCCGGCGCTCGTCGCGGAGCATGGCATCACGGAGTTCGAATACGAACGCCTGGTGAACATGCTTGGGCGTACGCCGACGTTCACCGAAATCGGCGTCGTCAGCGCGTTGTGGAGCGAGCACTGCTCCTACAAGCATTCGCGGCCGATGCTCAAGACGCTCCCGACCAAGGCGCCGTGGGTGTTGCAGGGCCCCGGCGAGAACGCCGGTGTCATTTCCGTCGGTGATGGGTGGGCGGTCGCCTTCAAGATCGAATCGCACAACCATCCGTCGGCCGTTGAGCCGTACCAGGGTGCGGCGACCGGTGTGGGCGGCATTCTGCGCGATGTGTTCACCATGGGAGCGCGTCCCATTGCGTTGCTCAACTCGTTGCGCTTCGGTCCGCTGACCTCGCCGCGGGTACGCTGGTTGTTCGCCGGTGTTGTCAAAGGCATTGGCGATTACGGCAACTGCGTCGGCGTGCCGACAGTGGGCGGAGAGGTCGTGTTCGATCCGTCGTACGAAGGCAATCCGCTCGTGAATGCCATGTGCGTCGGACTCATGCGCGAGGATGAACTCATCCGTGCCGTGGCGTCCGGTGTCGGCAACCCGATTATGGCGGTCGGTGCCCGGACCGGTCGCGATGGCATTCACGGCGCGTCCTTCGCGTCGGAAGATCTGTCAGAGTCGAGTGAGGCCAAGCGCCCCATGGTCCAGGTCGGCGATCCGTTCACGGAAAAGTTGTTGCTCGAAGCGTCGCTTGAGCTCATCCGCAGCGGCTTCATCGTCGCGATTCAGGATATGGGCGCGGCCGGTCTCACGTCGTCGTCGGCGGAAATGGCCGAGCGTGGCGATGTGGGCGTGACGATCGATGTGACGAAGGTCCCCGTGCGCGAAGAGGGGATGACGCCATACGAGATCCTGCTCTCGGAGTCGCAGGAACGAATGCTCGTAGTCGCGAAGCAGGGCCATGAAGACGATGTGCGCGCCATTCTCGCCAAGTGGGATCTCGAAGCGGCGGTGATTGGTGAGGTCATCGCCGAGCCGGTGTACCGCGTCACGGAAGGCGACAAAGTCGTGGCCGAGTTCCCCGGGTCACGTCTGGTGACGGAGTGCCCGCAGTACGTGCTGGAGCCCAAGGAGAGTGCGGCGCTGAAGAGTGCGCGCGGCAGGGATCCCCTCGCCGTCAAGCCGCTCGCTGAAGAGCGTGATCACTCGTGGACGCTCGAGAAGCTGTTGTCATCGCCAACGATTGCGAGCAAGCGTTGGGTGTGGCAGCAGTACGATTCGACGGTGCGCACGAGCACCGTTCGCGGGCCGGGCAGTGATGCGGCTGTGGTGCGCTTGCGCGGTACTGACAAGGCCATTGCGTTGTGCATCGATGGCAACGGGCGTCACGTGGCGCTGTCGCCGCGCAACGGCGGTCGTGCGGCAGTCTGTGAGGCGGCGCGCAACGTTGCGTGCAGTGGCGCGCGCCCCATGGCCATCACGAACAATCTCAATTTCGGCAACCCCAAAAAGCCGGAAGTGTATTTTCAGCTGAGCGAGTCCATCGCCGGCATGGGCGAGGCATGCACCGTGCTGGAGACGCCTGTCACGGGTGGCAACGTCTCGCTGTACAATGAAAACCCGCAGGGGGCCATTCACCCCACCCCCACCATCGGCATGGTCGGTTTGGTGGAGTCGATGGCGCACGTTACGCCCTCGGCGTTTCAACAGCTCGGTGACGAGATCGTCCTGCTCGGCGACTGCACCGATGAGCTTGGTGCCAGCGAGTACCTGTTGGCGGTGCACGGGTTGACCATCGGTGAACCGCCGGTGTGTGCCCCCGCCAAGGAGCGCGCGCTCATCGACGCACTGCTCGACAGCATCCGCAACGGCGCCGTTCGATCGGCGCACGACTGCAGCGACGGCGGACTGGCGGTGGCGTTGGCGGAGTGTGCCATGATGGAGCGGTCGTCGACCTTCGGATTCACCGTGGATCTCTCCGCGTGGGCCACGCTCCCGCATCGCGCATTGTTGTTCGGTGAAGCGCATGGCCGCGTGGTGGTGTCCACGCCGGACAGTGCGGCAGTGCTGCAGACGGCGCAGCGGTATGGCGTGCCGGCTCGTGTCATCGGTCGCGTGACCGCCGCCGCGAACGGTGCGAGCTTCACGATTTCCGACGATACGTTCACGGCACCCGTGGCGTGGCTTGCCAAGGCGTTCCACGAGGCGATTCCGCAGGCCATGGACGGCGAAACGCCGGCCGAGCACGTGGTCGTCGCGTCGCATGCTCCAACTAACGACTGACGGGGAGTTCTCCCATGTGTGGTATCTTCGGCGTCTACGGCCACAAGGATGCGGCCGCGCTGACGCAGCTGGGCCTCTACTCGCTGCAGCATCGCGGGCAGGAGTCAGCAGGAATTGTGGCCGTTGACGATGTAGGACACGCGCGGGTCAGCCGCGCGATGGGGTTGGTGTCTGAGGGCTTCGCCGACGATGAGATGAAGCTGTTACAGGGGCCCATTGCCATCGGCCACACACGGTACAGCACGGCGGGCTCATCGGCCATCGAAAACGCGCAGCCCGTACTCGCACGTGTCCGCCGCAGCCACATTGCCCTCGCGCACAACGGCAATCTGACGAACGCGGTCGAACTCCGGCGCACGCTCGAAGATGATGGGGCGATCTTCTCGAGCACCATGGATTCGGAGGTCATCGTGCATCGCATTGCGCGGGCCACTGGGGAAACACCGGAGGCACGCGTTGCCGAGGCGCTGCAGGGCGTCGAAGGCGCGTACTGTCTGCTGGTGGTACTCGACGAAACCGTTATCGTCGCACGCGATCCGCACGGATGGCGCCCGCTCGTCATGGGGCGCTTGGCCGACAGTATCGTGTTCGCGTCGGAGACGTGCGCCCTCGACATCGTGGGCGCCGTGGTGGAGCGCGAGATTCAGCCCGGTGAGATCGTGGCAGTGGACAGCCACGGCATCCGTTCCACCCGCGCACTGCCGTCCGCTCCGCTCAACCGGTGCGTGTTCGAGCACGTGTATTTTGCACGCCCTGACAGCAAGGTATTCGGTGGTTCGGTCGATCGCTCGCGCCGGGCGCTGGGTCGTCAGCTGGCGCGCGAATGCCCGGCGGATGGCGCCGATGTCGTATTCGCGGTACCGGACTCATCGAACTCCGCAGCGCTGGGGTTCGCCGAAGCCTCCGGTATTCCGTACGAGCTCGCACTCATCCGGAACCACTACGTGGGACGAACCTTCATCCAGCCCACGCAGTCGGGACGGAATGCCAAGGTGAAGGTGAAGTACAATCCCGTGCGCGAGATCATCGAGGGGAAGAAAGTGGTGATGGTCGATGACTCGATCGTCCGGGGAACGACGACCCGTGGTCTGGTATCGTTGGTCCGTGCTGCGGGCGCCCGGGAGGTCCACATGCGGGTGTCGAGCGCACCGATCATCAGCCCCTGCTACTACGGGATCGACACGCCACGGCGTGAGGAGCTCATCGCCGCCACCATGACCCACGAGGAACTCGTGCGTCATCTTGGCGTTGACTCGTTGGGATATCTCTCCATCGACGGCATGCTTTCCGCCATGCCCGTGGGGCCGAGTGGCTACTGCCACGCCTGCTTCTCGGGGCGGTATCCTACCGCCATACCCGCCGACCCGGAGCTCCTTCGCGCCGGCAGTGCGGCAGGCGTTCCGGCGGGCATTCCGGCCGGCGTCGCCTGACGTAACGCACGAACTTCACAATAGGTTAGGAGAACACCTGTGGCGCGGTCGGTCTACTTCTTCGGGAATGGCAAGGCTGACGGCACACGGGAGATGAAGTCTGTCCTCGGTGGCAAAGGCGCAAATCTCGCCGAGATGACGAATCTCGGCGTGCCCGTGCCACCCGGGTTCACCATTGCGGCAGAACAGTGCGTTTCTTACCTCGAGCATGGCGGCATCGCCGATGCACTGCGCGACGAGGTAGGAGACGCACTGGTGCGTTTGGAGCAGGCCAGCGGCAAGCACTTTGGCGATGCCACCAATCCATTGCTCGTGTCGGTGCGCTCCGGGGCCGCCGTCAGCATGCCCGGAATGATGGAGACGATCCTCAATCTCGGTCTCAATGATCAGACCGTCGAAGGGCTGGCGGCGGCAAGCGGGAATCCGCGCTTTGCATACGATTCATACCGGCGGTTCCTGCAGATGTACGCCGACGTTGTACTCGGCGTCAATATTCATCGCTTCGAGCAGCTGCTCGCAACCAAGCGCCTCACAACCGGTGCCGCCAATGATGCGGCACTGACTGCCGACGCCCTACGGTCACTCGTGCACGAGTATCAGCAGCTCGTGAAGGCGGTAACCGGCGCCGATTTTCCGATGGATCCGCAGGTACAACTCTGGGGCGCCATCGAAGCGGTGTGGAAGTCGTGGACCCTCAAGAAAGCCATCGATTACCGCAAGGTAAACGGTATTTCGCATACGCTTGGCACCGGCGTGAACATCGTTTCCATGGTGTTCGGCAACATGGGAGACGATTCGGGAACCGGTGTGGCCTTCACGCGCGATCCGAGTACCGGTGAGCATCGGTTCTACGGCGAGTTTCTGATCAACGCGCAGGGTGAGGACGTCGTCGCCGGCATCCGGACACCGCTGCACATCGACGAGATGGCGCAGCAGTTGCCTGCCGCATACGAGCAGCTGCTCGATACACAGGCGCGACTCGAGCGGCATTTCCGTGACATGCAGGATATCGAGTTCACGGTTGAACGTGGCACGTTGTACTTGCTGCAGACGCGCACCGGAAAGCGCACGACGGCAGCGGCCTTGCGTATTGCGCTCGACATGGTCGATGAAGGGCTCATCTCCCAGCGCGAAGCCGTGCTGCGCTTGCAACCCAATCAGCTCGATCAGTTGTTGCATCGCGTCATTGCGACGTCGTCGCAGGCCACCCCCGTGGCCGTGGGATTGCCGGCAAGTCCTGGTGCGGCGAGCGGTATTGTGGTGTTCGATCCGGACGTTGCGGAACGGCGCCAGCAGAACGGTGAGCAGGTCATTCTCGTCCGCGAAGAAACGACGCCCGAAGACTTCCACGGTATCGTCGCGGCGCGCGCCGTACTCACGGCGCGCGGCGGCATGACCAGCCACGCAGCCGTCGTGGCCCGCGGAATGGGTAAGTGTGCGATCGTCGGTTGCACGGCCATGGAAGTCCTCCCCGATCAGCGCAGCATGCGCATTGGCGAGACGCTCGTGACCGAAGGGGATTGGCTCACCCTCGATGGTGGCACCGGCCGTGTGTTTCTTGGCGATCTTCCGACACAACCCAGCGAAGTCATGCGGGTCATTGCCGGCCAACAGCCGGAGAGCGAAGCACCGACGTACCAGGGCTTCGCGAAGTTGATGGGGTGGGCCGACGAACATCGCCGGTTGCGCGTGCGCGCCAACGCCGATACCCCGCGCGATGCACGCGTGGCCCGCAACTTCGGTGCGGAAGGCATTGGCCTGTGTCGCACCGAACACATGTTCTTCGAAGGCGACCGCATCACGGCCATGCGCGAGATGATTGTGGCGCGCGACGAGGCCGGACGCCGCCGCGCGTTGGAGAAGTTGCTGCCGATGCAGCGTGCCGATTTCGAAGGCATCTTTCAGGCGATGGATGCATGCCCGGTAACCATCCGGTTGCTCGACCCGCCGTTGCACGAGTTTCTGCCGCACGGTGGTGAGGAGTCCTCGCTGCTCGCCGCGTCGCTCAATCTGTCGAGACAGGAGCTGTCGCGCGTGGTCTCGTCGTTGCGCGAAACGAATCCGATGCTTGGGCATCGCGGTTGCCGGCTCGGTATTGTCTATCCCGAGATCACGGAGATGCAGGCGCGCGCCATCTTCGAGGCTGCGGTCCGAGCGTGCCGTCGCGGGATCGACGTGCGTCCGGAAATCATGGTGCCACTGATTTCGGACGTAACGGAGTTCCGTCATCAGCGGGCGATCATCGAACGTGCCGCCGAACAGGTCATGGGCGTTATGGGTGAGCGCGTCCCGTACCTCATTGGCACCATGATCGAACTTCCCCGGGCCGCGCTCACGGCCGACGAGATCGCGGTAGAGGCGGATTTCTTTTCATTCGGCACGAATGATTTGACACAGACCACCTTTGGCTTGAGCCGCGATGACGCAGGACGTTTTCTTCCGCAGTATGTCGAGGGGGGCATTTATCCCGACGATCCGTTCCAGGTGCTCGACGCCAAGGGCGTGGGCAAGCTGATCAAGTGGGCGGTGCGGGATGGACGTGAAGCCAGGCCCGGCCTCAAAGTGGGCATTTGCGGCGAGCATGGCGGCGAGCCACGCAGCGTAGCCTTCTGTCACGCCGCAGGGCTCGACTATGTCTCCTGCTCGCCCTACCGGGTCCCTGTGGCCCGTCTGGCCGCTGCTCACGCCTCGCTGGCCGATTAACCGCGTCCCGTACGCGAAATGGAAACGGCCGGTGCCCTCGAGGAGAGGGTACCGGCCGTTTCTGTCGCTAGTGGAGGTGAGGGGAATCGAACCCCTGTCCGAGACTAGATCGACCCCAGCTTCTACGTGCGTATTCCATTGATTGAGGTCTCCCTTGGCTGGCCAATGGAAAGCCCACCTCGGGACAAGCGTTCTAGAGTTTCGCCTTTTGACGGAACGCGCACCGAAAGACTAGCCCAGATTTGCGATACTCACGTGCCGCCCCGGGCGGGCTGCCGCGTGAGCACTGCTACGTAACCCGAAGGTTAGGCAGCGAGCGCGAGGTTGTTGTTCGCGATTGGACTTTTCCCGAGTGTTTTACCAGGTGCTCGAGGACCTGGGCACGCTACCAGAGCTTCACCAACCCCGTCGAAGCCAGTCACCCCCGGTTCGAACGGTCCTGCGCCTGCACCAACCCCTATACACTACACGCCCAATGCCGGTTCCGGCAACACGAACGGGCAACCGCTGAGGGCGGTCGCTACGCCGCCTCGCAGCTCAGACTGGAGACGTCGGGATCGTCAGCCTTGAGGCCACGTGCCACGTACTCTGCGTAGAACTGCAGGTAATTCGCGAAAATGGTTTCGACTTCAGCGAAGTCCCGCACCTGGTGCAACTTCGCACGGAGGTCGGCGGAGTTGGGAAGGCCCTTCACATACCAGCCGAGGTGCTTGCGGAACTCGATGGCGGCCCCGATGGGATCTGCTTCGTAGCTCTGCACCATACGCGCATGGTCGAGCGCGACGGCAAAACGCTCGTGTACCGCAGGCGCCGCAGGAAGCGGCTCCCCGTTGATGAGCGCACGGGTCTGGCGGAAAATCCACGGCTGACCGTACGAGCCACGCCCGATCATGAGCCCATCGGCCTTCGTGTGATCGAGCATTCGTTTGGCGTCCTCGGCCGTCTTGATGTCGCCATTGCCGAGGACGGGGATATCGAGGGCCTCCACCACCTTCGCGATCTCATCCCAGTTGGCCTGGCCCGTATACATTTGCGTGCGCGTTCTGGCGTGCAGCGCGAAAACCTTGGCGCCGGCGTCCTGCATCCGCAGCGCAATGCCGACCGGATCGCGCATCTCTTCGTTCCACCCGCTCCGCGTCTTGACCGTCACGGGGAGGTGCGTGGCTTTCGAGACGGCCCGGATGATCGCCTCGACCAGGTCGAGATCCTTGAGACACCCTGAGCCACCATTGCGGCGCACGACCTTCTTGACGGGACAGCCGAAGTTGATGTCGACGAAGTCCGGCATGAACAGGTCGGTCACCATCGCGGCGGCGTCGGCCATCGCCACTGGATCGGCACCAAAGATCTGCACGCCGATGGGCCGCTCGTCCACATTGAAGCGCAACTTGCTGATGGTCGCTTCATTCTCGCGCCGAATCCCCTCCGCGGACAGAAACTCCGTGACGACGACATCGGCGCCATGGCTATGGCACAGGCGACGGAAGGGAGATTCCGAGACCCCGGCCATCGGCGCCAGATACAGCGGCGTCGGATGGGGGACGGCGAAGGGAAATGTCTTGCGGGGCAAGGACTTGGACATCCGGAAAACTTAGTCTGGCCGGAGAACCTCGGCAACGCGACGGTTTGACTCCCGACGCGGAGGGGTTAGGATAAACGGCTATGGAACTGCGCGAGTTTTTCTCAGAAGACGCCGTCCAGCTCGAGCTTCAGGGTACGAGCAAGGACGAGATACTCAAGGAACTGATCGGGCTACTCAAGCTCGACGAAAAGTCCGAGGGCATGCTGTTCAAGATGCTCAAGCGCCGCGAGAATCTCGGCTCTACCGGAATCGGTCGCGGTATCGCGATTCCGCATTGCCGCTCTCTCGTCGTGAACCGTCTGCGCGTCGCCTTCGGGCGCAAGAAAGACGGCGTGGACTTCAAAGCCATCGACGACAAGTCGGTCAACTTCTTCTTCCTCATCGTGGCGCCGCCGCTTGAGGTGTCGAACCAGTACCTGCCGGTACTCGGAAAGATTGCGCAGTTCAGCAAGGAGAGTGACGTGCCTGGCCGCCTGCTCGAGATTGCGTCGCCAGCGGAGTTCATGGCGCTCCTCGAAGAAAAGCGCGTGTAGTCGTCTGCGTTGCACGTGCGCCGGTTGGCTCCCAGCAAGTTACCGGCGCCGACCGCTCCGCGCATTCGTCTTCCACGAGCAGCACGTGCTCGGTTCAGCGCGGCGTAACGATCAACAGTCTTCAGTGATCGATGCGCAGGCGAACGATATCCGTCCTGAGTCGGCGCACGACGCGACCGGATTGCAGCAGGGCGGCGGCCGCGAGTCCCGCGACCAGCCCCATCCAAAGGCCGCGCTCGCGGAGCGCGGTGTGAAATCCCAGGAAGTAGCCGAGCGGGATGCCAATCCCCCAGAAGGCGATCAGGTGAAGCATCGCCGGCACGCGCGTGTCGCCCGTTCCGCGTAGGACGCCACTGGTGACCGCTTGGAGCCCGTCAAATACCTGAAACCAGCCCGCGAGAGGAACAAGGGCCACGGCGACCGCCACGGTGCTCGCGTCAGTCGTGTACCTGGCGGTGAGCCACTCGGGTGCCGCGATGAACACCACCGCGCTGACACACATGAATCCCACGCCGCACGCGATGGCGGCGAGGGCGTCACGCCGTGCGGCAGGGAGGTCGCCGCGCCCGATAGCGCGCCCCACCACGGCCGCAGCGGCGCCAGAGATACCCAACGGGACCATGAAGGTCAGCGCGGCCATACTGAGGGCAATCTCGTGCCCTGCGAGCGATGCGGTGCCCATCCAGCCCATGAACAGCGCGGTCACACCGAAGGCGAAGGCTTCGAAAAACCATTGCACGCCTATGGGCACCCCAATGCGCAGCATGCGCGACATGGGGGCCCATGTGAGTGACGCCGCGCGCCATGGCCGGACCACATCGCGCAGCAATGGCCACGCCAATCGGCCTAGAACGAGCGCCATGACCCAGGTGGCGATCGCGGTCGCATAACCGGATCCCTCGACGCCCATTGCCGGCGCGCCGCAGTTGCCGAAGATCAGACACCAGTTGGCGAACGCATTCACGCCGTTTGCCACGACGACCGCGATGATGACCGGGCGGACCGGCCCCATGGCTTGGAGCGTCTGCCGCAGCACGTTGAAGGCAAAGAATGCGACGACGCCGAGGAGCCGTCGGCGGGTGTACACCGCCGTGTCGACCACCACGTCTGCCGGCTGTCCCAGCGCGGTCAACAGCCACTCCCCGGGCACGAGCGCGAGCATGACTACTCCCGAGATGAATGCGGCGAGCACGAATCCGCGCTGTACCGCGCGCGCCACTCCCTCGTGATCACCGGCACCGACCGCTTGCGACACGACCGGATCAAGGGCGAAGAGCAGCCCGATGCCGAAGACGCAGACATTGAAGAAATAGAAGTTGCCAAGAGCGACGGCGGCGATGGCAGCCCCTCCCAGTTTTCCGACCATGAGCGTGTCCACCACACCCATGGCCTGCACACCCACATTGATGAGGACCACGGGGGCGGCGACCTGCCCCATATCCTTCAGGTCGTCACGCCACCCACGCGAGACACTCACCCGGCGCGCACTCCGCGCGTCACGGCGTACGCGCGGACTTCACCAGCGCACGGACTTCCTTGAGCATACGCGGCGCATCATACGGGATCCCGTCCTTGATGGTCCAGAGCACCCCGCCACCAGGACCGGCCGCCGCATCCGCGCGTTGCGGGTAAAACGTCTTGAGATCTTCCAGTGGATTGCCGTTGACGACGAGCAGGTCGGCGAGATAGCCGACGCGCACACGTCCAAGACGCTGCTCTTCACCGAGGATCTTGGCGTTGTTCGCCGTCACATGCTGCAGCACCTTGAGTGTCGAAAATCCGGCTTCCTGATGCAGTTCGAGTTCACGAATGAGCCCGAAGCCGTACACCTGATAGATGAATCCGGCATCTTCACCAGCCCCGACAATCCCCCCCAGACGTTCAAAATCCCGCACCGCGCGAAACCAGATCTGGTAGTTCTCCTTCCAGAACGCTTCGTCCGTGCTACTCCAGTTGGCGAAGTACGAACCGTGATTCGCCGCGTCGGGGCGGAAGTACTTCTCAAGCGTAGGGTGCAAATACTCGGCAAACCACGGCTGCGTTTCGGCGCGCTGCAGGTCGCGGCTGGCCTCGTAGATTTCGAGCGTTGGATTCCATGCGACCCCGCCCTGCACCATCGCCTTCAGCACGTCCTGCAGGCGCGAGGAGTCGGCTTCGCGCCACAAGCGACCAGCGTAGCGAAAGCGCATCCCTTCATCGGCATAGTTGAAATGCGACGGGAACTGCTGCCCTCCGCTGAGCAACGCTGCATCAGGCACGCCGTACCAGTGCTCGATACTGGTGAGCCCGCCCTTGGCGGCGTCCCACGCATTGGTTTCGTCCACCGCCATGTGGTGCGCGGTACGAAGGCCCTGCTTGCGCGCCTCATCGAGCACCGGTGCATAGACATCCTTGTCCATGCCGAACAGCTTGAGCCCGTCGACGCCCTGCACTTTGAGGTCGCGCACGCGCTGCCGTGCTTCCATGTCGTTCTTCGGCACCGGCATGTACGCGTAGCGGGCATACACGTACACCCGCGGCGCCGCGACCTCGCCGGCAAGACTCCGCGCGCGGAGTTGCAACGTTTTCGGGGTCTCGCTCGACACATCACGGACGGTGGTGATACCCATGCCGAGCCAGAGCTTGAGCTGATACTCGAGTGGCTGCGGAATACCACCTCGCTCATCCTGCACGTGACCATGCAGATTGATGAGTCCGGGCATGAGATACTTGCCGGTCGCATCGATCTCCACGTCAGCCTGCACACGCTTCACGGCGCCGGATTTCACCGCGACCGGATCGAGTGCGACGATGTCGATGATGCGGTTGCCTTCGAGAATGATGTCCTTGGGACCTTCCGCCGGCGTCCCGTTGCCCTCGATGACCATCGCGTTGCGAATGGCCATGCGACGGGGACGTACACCGTGCACTGGCGCAGCGGACTGCGCGCTTGCGACGGTGGCAACGGCAATCAACAGCAGTAGCGCCGCGCTGACCACGGCTCGGGCGTTTACGCGGCGCATGGATTTACTCCCACTCGATGGTTGCAGGCGGCTTGGAGCTGATGTCGTACACCACCCGATTCACGCCGTCGACTTCGTTGATGATGCGATTGGAAATACGCGCCAACACTTCGTGCGGGAACGCGAACCAATCTGCCGTCATGCCGTCGGTGCTCGTGACGGCGCGCAACGCAATGACATGCTCATAGGTGCGACCGTCGCCCATGACGCCTACTGAGCGCACCGGGAGAAACACGGCGAACGCCTGCCAGATATCCGGATACAAGCCCGCCGCGCGGATTTCCTCGAGATAGATCGCGTCGGCGCGGCGCAGGATATCGAGCGCGTGCGGGGATACCTCTCCAAGCACGCGAATCGCGAGACCGGGGCCCGGGAACGGATGCCGCCCCACCATCTCCTCCGGCAGCCCCAATTCACGACCGACGTTGCGCACTTCGTCCTTGAACAGCTCACGCAACGGTTCAATGAGCGAGAACTTCATGTCCTTCGGCAGCCCGCCCACGTTATGGTGCGTCTTGATCGTGGCGGACGGGCCCCCTTTCGCGCTCACCGATTCGATGACATCGGGATACAGCGTGCCCTGCACCAGGAAGGCGGCGTTTTTGCCGGCGTCTTCGGAAGCAGCTTCGAACACGCGAATGAAATGCTCCCCGATGATCTTGCGCTTCTTCTCCGGCTCACCAACGCCGGCCAGTGCGGTGAGAAAGCGCTCCTCGGCCCGCACCGTGATGAGGCGAATCCCAAGGTGCTGCCCCATCGTGCGCTCGACCTGCTCGCGTTCGTGAAGCCGCAGCAGACCGGTATCGACAAAGATGCACGTCAGCTGATCGCCGATGGCCTTGTGTACCAGCGCAGCCGCCACGCTCGAATCGACTCCGCCCGAGAGTCCGCAAATCACCTGGCGGTCACCGACCAACGCGCGGATCTTCGCCACTTCCTGATCGATGAAGTGACCGGGCGTCCAATCGGGCGTGCAGTGACAGACACCGAAGAGGAAGTTCTGAATGATCTCGGCGCCGCGCACCGTATGGTGCACTTCCGAGTGAAACTGAATTGCGTAGATCGGCTTCGTTTCGTGACGGAAGCCGGCGCAGGTGTGGCCGCTGTGCGCCGTCGCGACATATCCGGGCGGCACCTGTTCAACGTGATCGCCGTGACTCATCCACACGGTGGTCTTCTCGCCGGTGTCGAAACCGGCAAAGAGACCGGACGGTTCGTCCACCGTGACCTCGGCGCGTCCATACTCACGACGACCACCACCCACCACGGCGCCCCCCTCGAGGTGTGCGATCAGTTGCATGCCATAGCACACGCCCAGCACCGGGGCGATGTCGAGCAGCTCGCGAAATACCGTCGGCGCGCCCTCATCGGTTACCGAGCTCGGGCCACCGGAGAGAATGATACCGGTGGGGTTCCACGCGCGAATCCACTCCAGCGACTGAGTCGGCGGGTGAATCTCCGAGTAGACGCGCGCCTCACGAACGCGACGCGCGATCAGCTGCGTGAACTGGGACCCGCAGTCGAGGATCAGGATGCGGCTCGAGCTGTTGTGCATCAGACCTTCCACTCCGGACCGGTGAGCTTGAGAAATTCGATCGCCTTGGTGTCGAGATCGAGAATGGCGCCGGTGGGCGCGCCGTGGAGCCAGCCACACCCTTCACCCGGATTGACGAGCAACGAGTCGCCGCGCGCCTTCATTTCCGGCACATGCGAAAAACCATGCACGATGACTTCGTGGCCATCGATGGACCGCTGGTGCACGTCGGCAAGATCGTGGATGAGCAACACCGATTTTCCACCGAGGTCGAAGCTGTGCGGTGACTCATACAATTCCGCGGCACCAAACCCGGTCTTGGCGGCAGCGATCAGGGCGTCACGATCCCCGTCGTTGTGTCCGAACACCCCAAGGAGCGGCAGCGACAAGTCGTGGAACGGCTGCAGCGAAAAGGGGGAGCAGTAGTCACCGGCATGCATGACAAGCGAAACGCCGCCAGCGACCATCTGTTCGAGCAGCGCGCGCACAGCGGGTACGCGGTCATGAGTGTCCGACAACAGGCCGATGCGCATCAGGCAGTTCTCCACTGAAGGGGCATGCGCTCGAGGCGCACAAGATCATCAAGCTGTTCGCGCGCGCCGACGACCGCGAATTGATCGCCGTCGACCAGCACCTCGGCGGGCCGAGGGCGCGAATTGTAATTCGAAGCCATCGAGAAGCCGTAGGCCCCTGCCGTACGCACCGCGAGTAACGCACCCGCCTGCACGTCGGGCAAGCGGCGGTCCTTGGCGAAGAAATCGCCGGACTCGCAGATCGGTCCGACGATATCGGCGGCGACGGAACCATCCGTCAGTGTCACCGGATCGATGGCATGATACGCCTGATACAGCGCGGGACGAATCAGATCGTTCATGCCGGCATCGGTCACGACGAAATCCTTGCCGGCGGCATGTTTGCGGTACAACACCTCAGTGAGAAGTATCCCCGCCTCGGCGACGAGAAAGCGACCCGGCTCAAGCAACAACGTCAATCCGGTTTCCAGTGCCGCCGCGCGCACGATCGTCGCGTAGTCGTCGATGTCGGCATCCCGTTCATGCGACTCGTACGGCACGGACAAACCGCCGCCGACGTCCATGAAGGCAATGGGATGACCTTTCCCCTGCGCGTACGCAATCGCCGCGAGCAACCGCGGGAGTGCATCCCGTAACGGATCGGCATTCCCGATCTGTGAGCCCAGATGCATACCCATGCCGCGGAGTTGCACATGGGAGAGTTCTCCGGTGAGCTCAACGAGGCGCGCCACGTCGTCACGCGGAATACCGAACTTCTGCCCCTTTTCGCCGGTTTTGATATACGCGTGCGGCGTATCCACCGTGACCTCCGGATTGACACGGATGGCGATCGGTGCCATCACACCCAAGCGAGCCGCGACCACGTCGATAACCACGAGCTCCGCCTCGGACTCGACGTTGATCAGCTGCACCTCCGCCTCGAGCGCCTGCGCAATCTCCTGCACCGTCTTTCCGACGCCGCTGAAGACCACATCGCGGCCATGGAATCCCGCCTGAAGGGCACGATACAACTCACCCCCGGAGACGATATCCACCCCGGCGCCCAATTCTCGCAACAGCGAGAGCACGGAGAGATTCGAGTTCGCCTTCACCGCGAAGTGAATGTGGTGCGGAATGCCGGCGAACGCCTGATCGAGTCGGCGATAACGTGCCCGCACGGTGTTCGCGCAGTACACATATGCCGGTGTGCCCACCGCAGCGGCCAGCAGCGGGAGCGCCACCTGCTCCGCGTGCAGCACACCGTCGCGGTACTCGAACCCGGTGGGAGACACAGCCGACCCCTCCCCGGCGCTCAGTATGACCGAGCCCACAACACCTCGTACTTCGCGGGCTCGCCCGTCACCATGCACGCCGTCGGCGCCACTGGCGAGCGGAACTCGGGATCGGGGATGCACCGGATCGTCGCCTTGGTCTCTTCCTTCACCCTGGCTTCGACGGCCGGATCACCGTTCCAGCCGGCGTAGACGAAGGCCCCCGGCCCTTCCATGATCTCCTTGAACTTCTCATAGCTCATGGGTTCACGGATACTGTTGGCCTCCAGTCGCGCACGCGCCGCGGCCAACATCTCGGCCTGAATCTGGTCGAGGATGATCGGCAACTCTTCCCGCAGTGCGGCCATCGCAATGGGACGCTTCTCACGCGTGTCGCGCCGAACGAGCATGCCACTTTCCTGCGCGAGGTCACGCGGGCCGATTTCCATGCGCAGCGGGATACCACGAAGCTCCCAGTGGTAATACTTGGCGCCCGGCTTGATACCGACTCGGTCGTCCACATGGCAGCGGATCCGCTCGTGATCGGGACGCTTGAAGCTCCCCAACTCATCGGCGATCCGCTTGGCCGCCTGAATGGTGGCGTCACGTTCTTCGTCGGTCTTCCAGATGGGCACAATCACCATCTGGATCGGCGTCAGCTTGGGAGGCAACCGGAGTCCGGCATCGTCACCGTGGGTCATGACGAGCCCGCCGATCATGCGCGTGGACACGCCCCACGACGTGTTCCACGCGTACTCCTGCTGCCCGGCTTCGCTCTGAAACGTCAGGTCGAACGCCTTTGCAAAATTCTGACCGAGGTTGTGCGACGTCCCGGCCTGCAACGCCTTGTTGTCCTGCATCAGCGCCTCGCACGCGTACGTGCGAAGGGCGCCGGCAAACTTCTCGCTATCAGTCTTCTGCCCCGTGATCACCGGCATGGCCATATAGCCTTCCATGAACTCACGATAGACGCCGAGCATGCGGCGCGTCTCCGCCTCGGCCTCGTCATGCGATGCGTGCGCCGTGTGTCCCTCCTGCCACAGGAACTCCATCGTGCGCAGGAACAGGCGCGTCCGCATTTCCCAGCGGACGACGTTGGCCCACTGGTTGTACAGCAACGGCAGATCACGATAGCTCTGGACCCACTTGGCGAACATCGAATAGATGATCGTTTCCGAGGTCGGGCGGACCACCAGACGCTCTTCGAGTTGCTTGCCGCCCCCCATGGTGACGACAGCACACTCAGGAGCGAAGCCCTCCACATGCTCGGCTTCCTTCGAGAGGAAGCTCTCGGGAATGAACAGCGGGAAGTACGCGTTCACGTGACCCGTGGCCTTGAACATGTCATCGAGCGCGCGCTGCATGCGCTCCCAGATGCCATAACCGTGCGGACGGATGACCATGCATCCGCGCACTGGCGAGTAGTCGGCAAGTTCCGAGCGCAGCACGAGTTCGTTGTACCAATCGCTGAAGTTCTCGGCGCGGGTGGTCAGCTTCTTGTCGTCACTCATGACTGGGATCCGTTCGTCGAAGAGGCCCAGGCGCATAGCGCCTCGAGCGAGGTGAATATCCGATCGTCGTGGCCCGAGCGGCGTACTCGCCAGGGCGCGGTCGCGCTGGTGCCGTCGACGATGACAAACGCGCAGGCGCCCGCCTTGCGGCCGGCGTCGAGCTGCTTGTCGAGCTTTTGACTCTTGAGCGCATACTCCACAATGCCCCCGGCATGTCGCATCGCGGCCGCGGTCTGCAACGCGAGGCGTGGCGCATCGGCCTGCTCGGGCGATTGCGCAATCCAGAACTCCAACGCCGTTCCGCTCGAGCGCATGAGTCCGCGTGTGCGCAGGAGTTCGCCGATCACGACGTCGCCCATGCCGAAGCCCAGCGCGGGGAGATCCGCACCGCCGAGCGATTTGAGCAGATTATCGTATCGGCCACCGCCACAAATGGCGCGGAACTCGCCGACGTTGTCGAACAGCTCGAACACGATGCCGGTGTAGTATGCCAGACCGCGCACGATCGTCAGATCGAACCGGATCCACGACGCCACCCCCAGCGCCTCGAGATGCGCCAGGTAATGGGCGAACCGGTCGAGATGCGGCTTCACGACCGGCGCATCGCCGTAGCGCGCGCACACCGTCGCAAAATCCATGGGACCGAAGCCGAGGATGACTTCCGCCGTCTCGCTGTCGAGACCCGCTGCCGCCAGCTTTTCCGCCGACAACTCGCGAGGCTGTCGTTCGAGCTTGTCGAGCACCGCATACACCGCGGTCCACGAGCCTTCAGGAATCGCGTGATGTTCGAGCAACGCGTTCAAGAGGCGACGATCACTGACGCGCGCCCGCACATCCTGTTCGGAGAGTCCGAAGTCGCGCATGATTTCGATCGCGATCGACAGCAACTCCGCATCGGCCAGCACGTCGCTTTCGCCGACCATGTCGACGTTGAGCTGAAAGTGCTCTCGCAGGCGCCCTTTCTGGGTACGCTCGTAGCGAAACAGCTGCGGCAACGAAAACCACCGCACCGGCTTCCGCAGCGTCTGCGCCTTCGCGCCGACCATGCGGGCAAAGGTCGGCGTCATTTCCGGTCGCATGGCGACGGGGCGCTCGCCCTTGTCGACGAAGTTGTACAGTTGAGTGACGATTTCCTCGCCACTCTTTTGTGTGTACAACTCGAGCGGCTCGAGGGGCGGCCCGTCGTACTCAAGAAACGCATAGCGCCGCACGACGCGGCGCCAGGTTTCGAAGATGTGGGCGCGCTCGGCGAACTGCTCTGGATAGAAATCGCGGAATCCGGGCAACGGCTTTTGTGACATCCGCGAAAGCTACCGAGCCAACGGATGCACCTGCAACCGTTCCATGGCATCACCAACGGTATGAAATGACCCGGTAACCAACACGGTGGCCGCTTCGGCACGGGCCTGCGCCAGCGCACTGGAGAAATCGTCGATGCGGGCGACAGGAAGTCCTTCGCCTCGCGCCCATTCGTCCACCTCGTGCAAGTCCCACGTGCGGTTCGCCGGGGCGGTCGGCGCCATGGTCACGACAATCCGTTCCGCCGCGCGGGCAACGGCGCGCAGGATGCCGCGCCAGTCCTTGTCGCGCAGGACACACACCACCGCCGTGATCGGATGCGGCAGCCCGACCGCCAGCAGGTTGTTGACCACGGTTTCGGCGCCGTCGGCGTTGTGCGCCACGTCGAACAGCCAAGGGCTGGCACGATGAAAGCGCCCGGCCAGCCTCACCCCCGGCAGGAGGGCTGCCGCGTTGGCCTCAATGGCCGCCCACGGGCCGCCAGCGCCCCGGAGCATGGCCAAGGCGACAGCGGTATTGTGCGCCTGAAAATGCCCCACGAGCGGCGTGGTGAGCCGGCGCTGCCGTCCGTCCACTTCGAGGGTAAAGCTCGTCCCCTGCGCCCCCACCGCGACATCGCGAACCTGCCAGTCACGCCCAGAGACGAGAATCGGCGTCGCATGCGCGGACATCGCACGGTCCATCAGTAGCGTCCGGATTTCTGGATTCGTGTCACCGACAACCGCCGGAGTGCCGGCCTTGTATATCCCGGCCTTCTCGCCAGCGATGGCGGGGAGCGTATCGCCCAGAAACTCCATGTGGTCGAAGCCGATCTGCGTGACCCCCGCCGCGAGCGGCGACACGACATTGGTGGCATCAAGACGCCCGCCAAGCCCGACTTCGATAATCGCGACATCGACGCGAGCGTTGGCGAAATAGCTGAACGCCATTGCCGTGGTGGCTTCGAAGAACGTGGCCCCCAACGCGGTGAGCGCCGGTTCCCACTGCGTAAGCCACGCGGTGACTTCGTCACGGGACATGGCGATGCCGTCAACCACCACGCGCTCGGTGAAGTCGACCAGGTGCGGCGACGTGTACCGCCCTACTCTGAGCCCCGAGCCCCGAAGCAAGGCGTCGAGCGTTGCCACCGTGCTCCCCTTCCCATTCGTGCCGGCCACATGGAAGACCGGATACGCGAGGTGCGGATTGCCCAGCTGGTCAAGCAACTCCCGTACGCGCTCCAGCCCAAGGCGCCACGCGCCGCCTGTCCGCGCGAACAGCCGGCGGAGCGCCGCGTGGTATTCAGTGGCCGACCCATCGGGCCCGGCGGTGCCGACCGTCCGGGGGGCCCGTGGATCCAGCGCGCGCCCGCGGCTCAGCTTTCCTGCTGGTCGTGACCGGCGGCGGCGGGCCGACCGGTCATGTGGCGCAACAGGCGGGACAACGTGGTGCGCATATCCCGCCTATGCACGACCCGATCGACCATGCCCTTCTCCAACAGGAACTCGGCGGTCTGAAATCCTTCGGGCAGGTCCTGGCCGAGTGTCTGCTTGATGACTCGCGGTCCGGCAAAGCCGATCACCGCACCCGGCTCGGCGAGAATGGCATCGCCCAGCATCGCGTAACTGGCACTCACACCACCCGTGGTCGGGTTGGTCAGCACGGAGATGTACGGAATGCGTCGCTCGGCCAACTGTGACAGCACCGCCGACGCCTTCGCCATCTGCATGAGCGACAGAATGCCTTCCTGCATGCGCGCCCCGCCGGACTGCGAAACGATCACGAGCGGATGCTTCTTCTCGAGCGAGCGCTGACCGAGCCGGGCAATCTTCTCTCCAACCACGGAGCCCATGGAGCCGCCCATGAAGGCGAAGTCCATGACGCCGATACCCACCGGCATACCTTCCAGCTGACCGACGACCGTCAGAATGGCGTCGGTGTCACCCGCATTCGCCAACGCCCGCTTGAGGCGCGTGGGATAGTCCGGGAAGCCGAGCGGGTCGACGGAGCGAAGTTCACTGCCAACCTCGTTGAGCGTGCCGTCGTCGATGATCGCGGTGGCGTAATCCCAAGCGCGCATGCGGCGGTGAAAATCACACGACGGGCACACGTTGAGATTGCGCAGAAACTTGTCACGGATATCCGTGTGCCCGCACGCCTCGCATTTCTCCCAGGTATCGGGAGGGATCTCGAGGCGCTCGCGTCGCGGCTGACGGGTCTTTCTATCCTTCCGGAACCAGGCCATAGGCAGGTAAGATCGGAACTTGAGGCACGGAAGGCTAGACCTTGCGCTCGGAACAGGCTGCTATATGGCGTCTGCCGGCTCAGAGCCCGAGTGCGTCGGCCTGCCCGCGTCCTTCGGCGGAGATGCGCAGCATGACCGCGACCGACAGCCAGCTCACCAACATAAAGGAACCGCCATAGCTGAAGAATGGCAGGGGGATGCCGGTGACCGGCATGAGGTTGAGCGTCATCCCGACGTTCACAATGACGTGTACGAACCACGCCGACATCAGGCCGAAGGCGACCAGACTGGGGAATGCGTCGGAGGCCCGGATGGCCACGCGCGTGCTTCGGAGGAAGAGCGCCAGGAACAGGGCAAGGGCAACGAAGACACCGATAAACCCCAGTTCCTCGCCGACCACGGAAAAAATGAAGTCGGTCTGCTGCTCGGGAAGAAAACTGAGGCGCTTCTGTGTCCCCAAGGTAAAGCCTTTGCCGAACAGGCCGCCGGAGCCGATGGCCACTTTGCTCTGAATGACGTTGTAGCCAGACCCCTGCGCGTCGTACGCCGGGTCGATGAAGACCAGGAAACGCCGCTGTTGATACGGCTTGAGCTTGTCCCAGAGCAAGGGGGCCACGACGCCCATGGCGAGATTGGCAACCACCAGCACCACCCCTTCCACAAGATAGGGGCGGTACCAGAGCACCAAGGCCACGAGGATGAGGAACCACGCCCCCCACAGCCCCGTGCTGAAGGCGAGAATCAGACTGACCCCGGGGCTGGCCAACATCACGAGCAGTGGCCACGGTACGCCGGCCCAGAACAGCATGGCGAAGCAGATGCCGATGAACACCATCCCGGTGCCAAGGTCGGGCTGCAACATGACGAGCGCCCACGGGACGCCGACCAACGCGAGTGGTTTCCACAACTCCAGCAGCGACCGCACCGCATCGCGCTGCGCCGCGAGTGTGCGCGCCAACATGAGCGTCGTGGCCAGCTTGGCCAACTCCGATGGCTGCCCTATGCGTCGGCCGGCAATGGTGAGCCAGCCGTTCATGCTGCGCGCGGTGCCACCACCACTGCCAATGAAGAACACGGCCACCAGCAGCAGAATGCTCAGGATGTAGAGCGGCCACGCACTCCACTCGAAGAGCCGCACCGAACCGCGCGTTACCGTCCACGCGGCCACGAGGGCCACGCCGATCAACACCACCTGACGCTTCCACAACCCTTCGAGAGCTGGATCGCGCACATCGAGCTGCCCCGCCGAAAAGACCATGGCCAGCCCATACGCCGTCAGCAGCAGCGCCGTGATCAGCAGCGGCACATCGATGCTCTGTCGCCGAAGAATTCCGTGGTTCGCCATGGCGTCAGTCGGTGGGCACGGTGTTCATCGTGAGCTTCGCCTTGAGATACCGTTCCATGAGCTTCGTCGCGACGCGCGCTGCGGTCGAGCCGTGCAACCCTTCTTCGATGATGATCGCGAGGACGATCTTGGGCTTGTCTGCCGGGGCATACCCAACGAACCACGCGTAGTCTTCCTGCCCGCTGACCTGCGCCGTCCCCGTCTTGCCGGCAATGGTGAGCCCCTGAATCTGTGCACCCGCCGCAGTCCCGCGGCTTACCACATCCGCAAGCGCAAGCTGAATGCTCTTGATCTGCTCGGGGTTGAGGTTGAGCACCTTCTTTCGTTCGGGCGTGCGCGACACGATCTGCGGCGTGGCGGCGAAGCCATCGGTGGCGAGCGCCGTATAGAACCGCGCCATGTTGACCGGCGTTTGCGCATTGTCCGCCTGTCCGATGGACAAGCTCAACACGACCGACCTGTGCCACCCTTTCGCACCGTACGTCCGGTCGAAGTACCCGGTGTTCTTCGGCCAGAAGGAACGCTTCTCGCCCGGCATATCAATGCCGGTGGAATCACCGAACCCGAGGCGCACACCACCGGCCAGCAGCCGCGTGAGCCCGATCTTCAGCCCGAGCTGGTAGAAGTACACATCGCACGATTTGGCGATGGCTTGCGCCAGGGTAATGTCCCCATGGCCGCGTTTGTCCCAGCACTTGAAGACGCGCCCGTAGTAATAGCCACCCGTACATGGCGTCTCCATGTGTGTATCCATGGTCACCAGGCCGAGCTCCATGCCGAGCGCCGCCGTGGCCAGCTTCCACGTGGAGGCGGGCGGATAGCGCCCAAAAATGGCCCGGTTGAACATCGGCGTATACTTGTGCGCCTGCAGCTCCTTGTAGTAGGACGTCGACACGCCGCCAATGAAGCGGTTGATGTCGTAGCTCGGTGCACTGTAGATGGCCAGGACACCGCCGGTTTGCGGGTCGAGCGCGACGACGGCCCCGCGCAGCGAGTCGCCGAAGTACTCGTGAGAATACCGCTGCAGGTCGAGATCGATGTTGGTACGGAGCGGCGGCGGCGCATCGGGTTGGATCTCCGCGCGCACCCCGTTGTCGCGCACGACGCGGTTCTTGGCATCCACTTCGACAAAGCGGCTTCCCTCGCGGGCGCGCAACTGCTCTTCATACTGCAGCTCGAGGCCGCCCTTGCCCACTTGCTGCCCCGCCTTGTAGCTGGCGTAGCGCTGCTGCTCCAACTGCTTTTCAGAAACTTCACCGGTGTATCCGACGAGCGCGGCCACGGCCTCGGCGTCTGGATAATAGCGCTTGGGCGCACTCTGGATGATCAGCCCAGGAAACTCCGCGCGGCGCTCCTCGAGCACCGACACGACCTGAAAACTAGCATCGTTGAAAATGACGGCCGGACGCGTGGGGGCCGCGCGATAACGACGAATCGCGAGTGCCTGCTGCGCCGAGTCGATCTCGATGATCCGCGACAACGAGCGCAGCGCCGAACGCAGTGAGTCGGTGGTCGGACTCAGGATCGAGACGGAGTACCCCGGCAGGTTCTCCGCGATGATGGCACCATTGCGATCGTAGATGATGCCGCGCGCGCCCGGCAGCGGCACTTCGCGCAGCCGGTTGCTCTCCGACGCGAGCACGAACTCGGCGTTCTGCAGTACCTGCGTGCGGAAGAACGCGCCGCCCAACACGCAGAACACCAGTACCAACAACGCCCGCGCCACCCGCGCGCGACGCAACACAGAATTCGGATGATAGCTCACTGACCGTTCCCCACTCGATGTCTCTGCACAGACGGTTTACAGCGCCTGTGGCCGATACAGCGGCCGGAACAACACCAGCAACACGACCGCCACCAGCGCCGTCAGGGCTGACGACAGCGGCGACCAGAGCAACAGCGAAACAAACAACGACACACCGGAGCCCACGCCGGCCAGGAGTGTCATGGCGATATCAAAGAGCCACTTGGCCCCGAACACGAACAACCCGGTCAGCGCCACATGATCGGCGAAGAACACGGCCTTGAGCCACGAAGCGCCAAACGCAATGAGCGAGAGCACCAAGGCGCTCGCTCCGAAGCTTCCCGGTGCCATCGCGTCGAGCGCGAGTCCCGTGAGGAAGCCGGTGAGGGCCGCAAAGCCCGGGCGCATCCGCACTGACGAGAAGAGCACCGCGATGACGGCGAAGTCGATGGACGCGCGTCCCGCAACCAGCGGACGCACACTGAAGTGCGCGGTCAGGAGGAGCAGGAAACCAAGCCACGCGCGCAAAGCGCTGCCGATACCCGGTGCTTGGTGTTGCACGCGCATCAGCGGGGCACTCCCGGGGGACTGGTGACGGGAGGCTTCGTTGCCGGCGGACTGCCCCCCGGGCGTGCGAACGCCACTGCTGTCCGGGCGCCGCGGCATGACCCGCGCGCTATCTGGCGTACGTGCCGTGTCGGGGCGCGTGAGCATTCCGCCGCCAATGGTGTCGGCAAGGGCGAGGCTATCGGCGGTCAGCGAATCGAACGCCGCTCGGCGTGCCGCGAGTTCGTCCAGGGCCACGACACGCGCCAGGGAATCACCAGCGGCGGCCATCGCGCGCGCGGCGCTGTCGGCTGCCGCCGCACTCGTCCACACTCCGTTCACGCCGCGCTGTGCACGCGACGGCAGGAGCACCAACACCGGACCGATGTTCTCGGGGAGCACGGCGGGCTGTACCAAATACGTGCGTGCCCACTTTTCCGGCGTACTCAACTCGCCGATCACCGTACCAACCGGAATGCCGCGCGGATACGTCGCGCCAAGCCCTGAGCTCACGATCAGTGTGCCGGAATCGAGTTTGGCGCGGAATGGGACGCCACGCATTTCGAGCAACCAGCGCTCGGCGCCTTCCGCCAAATGCGGCTGCACAATGCCGAACGCGTTCTGATCCGCGCTCATCGCGCTGACGCGAAAGTCGGGATGCGCCCACGTAAGGGCGGTGCTCGTCGTGCGATCAACAGAGACGATCATTCCCACCAAGCCATCAGCGGTCACCACCGGCTGAAACGCCTGCACGCCGACATCACTGCCAGCGGTCAGTTGCATGGAGAACTCGTCACCGCCGCGCACCGGCAACAGCTCTGCGGGAACGAAGCCATCCTGCAGACGTGCCGCCAAGCCGAGCAATTTTCGCATGGTGGCGTTTTCGTCGCTGATCGCCCGTAGACTGAGCGTATCGGCGACGGCGCGACCGCGTGTGACCAACAGATCATTGCGCGCCACGATGGCCGCGCGTACCGTCGCCGTACGTCCTTCGAGCTGCACTAGCGGGGACAGCACCGAGGCACGCAGCATCGACGCGAAATCTTCGCGACTGCGACGCGGTGAGAGGAACGCCAAGACCGACAACGCCACGCACACCAGCAACAACCCGGTGTCGAGACGCCCTTCACCACGAACGTTCCGAGCCACGCGTTTTCAGAGAAAGTAGAAAGTGATGCTGCGAGAAAAGCGGGAGAGGCGGCGACTCAGGTGGTCAACACGGACCAGTACTTCTCTTCGTCGTCCAGAATCTTGCCGGTGCCGCGCACCACGCAGGTAAGCGGATCATCGTCGACGTGGATGGGTAAACCGGTTTCCTGCGAGAGCAGCACATCGAGGCCGCGGATAAGCGCACCGCCGCCCGTCATGACGATACCGCGATCGACAATGTCCGACGCGAGTTCCGGCGGCGTGATTTCGAGCGCACGGCGCACGGCATCGACGATCTGCTGAATAGGCTCCTGCACCGCTTCGCGAATTTCGCTCGAGTGTACGCGCACCGTCTTCGGAATGCCCGAGACGAGATCACGCCCCTTCACTTCCATTTCGCGCTCTTCGCCTACGGGATACGCAGACCCGATCTGAATCTTGATCTGCTCCGCCGTCGGTTCACCGATGAGCAGATTGTAGTTCTTACGCATGAACTGCACGATACTGATATCGAGCTCGTCGCCACCCGTGCGGATCGACGTATCGCTCACGATGCCCGACAACGCGATGACGGCGATTTCGGTGGTCCCACCGCCGATATCGATGACCATGTTGCCGGTGGGCGATTCAACAGGCAGCCCCACGCCGATCGCCGCCGCCATGGGCTCGGTCACCATGAAGACTTCCTTCGCGCCAGCGCCCAGCGCCGAGTCGCGCACGGCGCGCTTTTCCACTTCGGTGATACCCGACGGCACACACACGATGACGCGCGGCTTCACCTTGAACACGTGCTTGTCGATCACGAGCGTGAGGAAGTAGCGTAGCATCTTCTCTGTCACGTCGAAGTCGGCGATGACGCCGTCCTTCATGGGCCGCACCGCCATGATCCCGTCGGGAGTACGCCCCAGCATGCGCTTGGCTTCGAGTCCAACGCCCTTGATCTTCTTCGTCTCACGGTCGAGCGCGACCACTGACGGCTCGTTCAGCACGATACCTTCGCCCTTCACGTAGATCAGTGTATTGGCAGTACCTAGGTCAACGGCGATGGCGTTCGCCGGGAAAAACGAGTTCGACTTACTGAAGGGCCAGAACATCCAGGGAGACCGGGGCGGCGCAACACGAAAACCGTGGCGCCTGTGAATAACGGGCAGCGGCGTGTAGGGTAAGGTATTGGCACATGCCAAAGCGGACAAGCTATTGGAATATCGTGACCTAGCGCACCCAGACCCTTCGTCCGACATTCCCGTGATTCGGGCACAATGTCCGACCTCTGTGGGATAGAAAAACGGCCGGTCCCGAGATCGGGGCCGGCCGCAAATTCTGTCACCGTGCCGCGTCTCAGAGGAACGATGACGGCTCCGTCAGGGCCATTCCGAACGCCTCGGCGACGCCGGGGAACGTCACCTTACCCGCTGACATATTGAGCCCCTTGAGCAGCGCGCCATTGTCCTTGAGCGCCTGCTTCCAGCCCTTGTTGGCCAGCTGCAACGTGTACGGCAGCGTCGCGTTGGTCAGTGCCAGCGTGGACGTGCGCGGCACCGCACCCGGCATGTTGGCCACGCCGTAGTGAATGATCCCATCGACGGTATACGTGGGGTTCTCGTGGGTCGTCGGCTTGATCGTCTCCACGCAGCCGCCTTGATCGACCGCCACGTCTACGATCACCGCACCCGGACGCATCTTGGCCAGGTCGGCACGCCGAACCAGCTTGGGTGCCTTCGCGCCCGGAATGAGCACGCCACCGATGACCAGATCGCAGGTGCTGATCTGCTCGAGAATATTGTGGCGGTTGCTGTGAATGAGCTGCACGTTGGCCGGCATCACGTCGCTGAGGTAGCGCAACCGCTCGAGCGAGAGATCGAGCACCACCACCTTCGCTCCAAGTCCCGCCGCCATCTTCGCCGCGTTCACACCCACAATGCCGCCGCCGAGGATGACGACCTTGGCCGGCGCCACGCCCGGAACGCCGCCCAGCAGCACACCACGGCCACCGTACAGCTTTTCGAGGTACTTGGCCCCCTCCTGCACCGCCATGCGGCCTGCGACTTCCGACATGGGGATCAGCAGCGGCAGGTCGCGGTTGGGAAGTTCGACCGTTTCGTACGCGATGCACGTCGCGCCACTCGCCAAGTGCGCCTTGGTCAGCGCCTCGTCGGCGGCGAAGTGGAAGTACGTGAACAGCGTGAGGTCAGGACGCAGGTACTGCCATTCAGAGGCAATCGGCTCCTTGACCTTGAGCAGGAGCTCGGCCTTGCCCCACGCCGTGGCCGCGTCCGGCACGATCTGCGCGCCAACCGCCACATACGCCGCATCTTCGAACCCGCTGCCGATACCGGCGCCGGTCTCGATGAACACTTCGTGGCCCGTCGCTACCAACGCTTCTGCACCAGCGGGGACAAGGGCCACGCGGTTCTCGTTGGTCTTGATCTCCTTGGGTACACCGATACGCATAGTCGATTCTCTAATGGGGAATGTACGTCAGCGAACAGCCTTGGGGCCGAGGCTGACGAGGATGTGTCGGT
>JAAVWC010000026.1 GCA_023910675.1 Gemmatimonas sp. | reverse complement strand
TTGAGCGCGCTGCTGGGGCGCGAGCTGTAAACACTCCGCAGTTCCTGCGCTCCTGCCATCTGTCGTTGCTGCCGTCTGCGTTCTCGGCGCGATGCCGCCAGACCGAGCCGAGACGGCAGTCGGCAGGATTCTAGAGGGCAGGAGCGGGGGAACGGCGGTTTAGGGACCGCTCAGAATGTGACCGCGAGCGATGTCACGACGACCGCGTTGCGCGTGGACAGGCCTGCGGTGGCATTGCGATCCGGAAAGATGGGGTTGTCGCGTGAGACCCACCCCTCCATGCCGGCATTCGAGAAGAACACGCCGCCATCGATCCACAGACCGGGGCGCAGTTCGTAGCCAGCGTACGCCTCCTGCAGCATGCGCCCCACGTCGGGCCCGCTGACACTCCCCAAGCGGGGTTCACCCGCATAGTTGGCCTGCACCGACGTCCCGGCCTGCAGGGCCAGCCGCCCGCGCACCCTGGGGCCGCTCAGCCCGAGCTCCACGAACGCCAGATTGACGTTGAACTCATTGTGACGGGCGGGCTGCGTCGTGTACGCCCTGTCCAACGAACGCGGCCGACCCATGTCGTATGCCACGTACGTGTCGAGAAAACCGCCGACCGAAAGGGAGAGGCTGGTGTCGCTCGGCAGGCGGAGGCTGTCGCGCCGCACAGCCCTGAGACTGTCCGTCGAAACACCGGACACAGCAACCATCCCCACCATGGCGAGCAGATACAGCGATGAACCGATCATGTGACAGCGCCCAGGCGCGAGGTGGACGGGAAGGGCAGGCCCTTGTGCGTTTTGATTCGTCCCTGATGTAGATTTCTACTTCCCGTAACAACTCTATGTCAGACGAACCGAAACCTCCGGTCCCGGCCTCCGACGCCGAGTCCGATTCCCATAGTAGCGCTGAGCCACAGGCGGCTGAAGAGCCGCCCTCTACGGCCGACGAGCCGCTCCGGCACCCTAGCGGTCCGGCGGAGACTCCGAGTCAGATCAGCGCGGCCGACGCCAGACCTGGCGATGAGATGCACGCCAGCACCGGGATGTTTCCGGTGCAGTCCCACGCAGGGGGACATCAGAAGGACACGAATCCCACCGGCAAACGGCTGGCGATTCTGACGCTCACCGCGCTTGGCGTGGTGTACGGTGACATCGGCACCAGCCCCCTGTACTCCGTCAAGGAAATCTTCGGCGAGATGTACGGCATTGAGCCGACGCGTGGCAACGTCTTCGGCATCCTGTCGCTGATCGTGTGGGCACTGACGCTGGTCATCAGCGTGAAGTACGTGAGCTTCATTCTGCGGGCGGATAACCGCGGCGAAGGCGGCCAGTTCGCGCTGCTGGCGCTCATCTTCCCCCGCGGGACCCCACAGAGCTTTACCAAGGGTGGTGTATTCGTCGCGCTGGCCCTCTTCGGCACCGCGCTGCTGTATGGCGATGGCATCATTACGCCGGCCATGTCGGTGTTGGGCGCCATGGAAGGGCTGGAGTATGCGGTACCGTCGCTCAAGGCGTATATCGTACCCATTACGGTGATCATTCTCGCCACGCTCTTTGCGGTGCAGCGATTTGGTACTGACCTCGTGGGCAAAGCGTTCGGACCACTGACACTCGTCTGGTTCATCACGATCGCGGTGTTGGGCGCCGTCGAAATTGTACAGCAGCCCTCGATTCTTGCCGCCGTGAACCCGCTCTACGCTGTCGATTTCGTGCGCGCGCACGGATCGATGGCGTTTTTTGTGCTCGGTTCGGTCGTTCTGGTGATCACAGGCGGCGAAGCGCTCTATGCCGACATGGGCCACTTCGGCCGCAAACCCATTCGGTATGCGTGGGTGCTGCTCGTGTTTCCATCACTGCTGCTGAACTATTTCGGGCAGGGCGCCCTGTTGCTCGAAAATCCCGCGGCATCGAAGAATCCGTTCTTCCTGCTTGCGCCGGAGTGGTTCCTGGTGCCGTTGCTGATCATCTCGACGCTGGCCGCCGTGGTGGCGTCTCAGGCGATGATTTCCGGGGCCTTCTCCACCACGCGGCAGGGGATCGCGCTCGGCTTTATCCCCCGCATGGAGATCCGCCACACATCCGTCCAGGAAGAGGGACAGATCTACATCCCCGAAGTGAACTGGTTCATCGCCGTGGGCTGCCTCTTTGTCGTGGTGGGTTTCAAGAACACGTCGGCGTTGGGCGCGGCTTACGGAATTGCTGTCACGGGCACGATGCTCATCACGAGTATCCTGTTCTACATGGTCCTTCGGTTGCGTTTCCGATGGGAAGCGTGGAAGGCCGCGTGTCTAGTGAGTGTGTTTGTCACGGTCGACCTATTCTTCTTCGGTGCCAACCTTGTGAAGCTATTGCACGGCGGCTGGGTCCCCATGGCGCTCGGCATCGTGCTGTTCCTGCTCATGCTCACCTGGAAACGCGGACGACGCCTGCTCATGGATCGCCTCGCCGATGGCACCATGCCCATTTCGCTCTTTCTCGATGGCGTCGAGAAGTCGAAAGTGCATCGGGTTGCAGGTACTGCTGTCTTCATGACCGGCACCGACGACGGCGTGCCGCCGGTGCTGCTGCATCACCTCAAGCACAACAAGGTGCTGCACGAACGCGTGCTGCTCGTGTCGGTGAAGACGGCAGACATTCCCGAAACCAATGCGAGCGAACGGGTGCGCGTGACCTCGCTGGGACACGGCTTCTGGCGGGTGGTGGCGTCGTACGGGTTCATGCAGACGCCCAACGTGCCGAACGTGCTCGAAGTCGTCGACCAGATGGGCATTCGCTGCAAGCCCATGGAGACGAGCTACTTCCTCGGACGTGAACGTCTCATTCCGGTTGGTCCCCGCCCGGGCGACAAGATTACGCTTCCACGGTGGCGCAAAGTCATTTTTGCGATCCTATCGCGCAACGCCCGCTCGGCGACGGAATTCTTCTGCATTCCGCCCAACCGCGTAGTGGAGCTGGGAACGCAGATCGAGTTCTGACGTCCTGAAAGCGCCGCGATGGCGCTCAGGACGCTCCCGTGCTCGTTGCCGGCTTAGTCGCCGGCGACGGGCATGGGATCGAAGGCGCGACTCTGCGCGGCCGCCTTCTTGGCCTTGCGGCCGTGCACCAGCTGATCGAGCAGCGTGTACACCACAGGCGTCACGTACAGCGTGATGAGCTGCGAGAACGCGAGCCCACCAACGACGGCCAAGCCAAGCGGCTGACGCGATTCGGCGCCCGCGCCAAAGCCGATGGCAATGGGGAGCGTCCCCATGAGCGCCGCCATGGTGGTCATCATGATGGGACGGAAGCGCACGCGCGCGGCCTCGAGAATGGCATCACGCGGCGACATCCCTTCTTTCCGTTCGGCATCCGTGGCGAAGTCGATCATCATGATCGCGTTCTTCTTCACGAGCCCGATGAGCATGATGACGCCGACGTACGCGTACACGCTCAGATCCTTGCCGAAGATCATGAGAGTGGCGAGCGCCCCCACGGCGGCAAAGGGGAGTCCGGAGAGAATCGTGATGGGGTGGATGTAGCTCTCGTAGAGAATGCCAAGCACCACGTAAATCACGAAGATCGCGACGACGAGCAGCGCGAGCAGTCCGCTTTGCGCCTGCGCGAACGCCTGCGTGTCGCCGCTGAGGGCACTCGTCACGCCCACGGGGAGCACCGCTGCCGCCTCACGCTGCACCGCGTCGACCGCCGTACCAAGGGCGACGTTGGGGCGCGTGTTGAACGAGATGGACACCGCGGGCTGCTGTCCATTGTGCTGCACCGACACCGGCCCCACACCCTTGGTGAAGGTGGCCACCGAGCCAAGCGCCACGAGACTGCCGGTGTTGGAGCGGATGAAGAGCTGACTCAGCGCCGCCGGATCCTTCTGGAAATCTTCCTTGAGCTCCAGAATGACCTGGTACTGATTGACCTGCGTGTAGATCGTCGAGACCTGACGCGAGCCGTAGGCGTTGTAGAGGGCGTTTTCGATCTGACTGGCGCTGACACCCAGTGCCGATGCGCGCTCACGATCGATGACGATCCCCACCTGCGGGTTTCCCACCTGCAGATCACTCGAGATGTTTTCGAGTTCCGGCAGTTCGCGCATGCGCTGTTCGAGCGCGCGCGCGCTGGTGTACAGCTCGGCGATGTCGGCCCCTTGCAGCGAAATCTGATACGCGCTGTTGCCGCGGCGACCTCCGATGTTGATCGGCGGCGGGTTGCGCAGGAACACCTGCACACCCGGCACGCCAGAGGTGGCGCGGGTGATTTCGCGCATGACCTGATCCACATGGGGGCGGCTGTCGCGCGGCTTGAGGGTGAGCATCAGGCGCGCGCTATTGCTGCCGCCACCCGGTCCGCCACCGATGGAGACGCTGACGCGCTCAACGTAGGGGCTCTCCTGAATGATCTTGCCGACTTCGCGTCCCTTGGCGGCGAGCGCTTCGTAGCCGATGCCTTCCGGTCCTTCTACCGACCCCTGCAGGCGTCCCGTGTCTTCCGACGGCAGGAAGCCCTTGGGGATGATCATGAAGAGCACCACCGTGGCCGCCAGCGTGAAGGCGCTGAAGAGCATGGTGAGTCCACGATGCCGCATGACCCAGTTGAGCGACGACACATACGCGCGCTCGGAGGCCTGATAAACACGCTCGACCGACCGCCACGCTCCGGTGGGCTCCGCGTGCCCTTCCCCGCCCTTGAGGAACTTGGCGGCGAGCATGGGCGTGAGCGTGAGCGACACGAAGCCCGACACGAGAATGGACACACCAATCGTGACGGCAAACTCGCGGAACAGACGCCCGACGATACCCGGCATGAACAGCAGCGGAATGAATACGGCCACCAGCGACAGCGTCATGGAGAGAATCGTGAAGCTGATCTCCTTGGAGCCGTCGAGCGCCGCCCGCATGGGCGACTTCCCCATTTCCATGTGACGCACGATGTTCTCGAGCATCACGATGGCATCGTCGACCACGAAGCCCACGGCGAGCGTGAGCGCCATGAGCGTGAGGTTATTGAGGCTGTAGTCGAGCGCCCACATGACGATGCAGGTGCCGATGATGGAGAACGGCAACGCCAGCGACGGAATGAGCGTGGCGCGCGCGTTCCGCAGGAACAGGAAAATCACCATGACGACCAGCGCCACGGTGAGCGCCAACGTGAACTGCACGTCGTTGACGGCCTCTTCGATGCTCTCGGCACGGTTGAAGACCGTGTACGCCTTCACGCCTGGCGGGAGCTGCTCTGTGAGCTGCTCCATTTCGTGCTCCACCGCTTTCGCCGTGGCCACGGTGTTCACGCCGGGCTGACGGATGATGGCCAGCGAGATGTTGCTGACGCCATTGATTTCGCTGAAGCCGCGCAGGCTCTGCAGTCCATCGTAGACGTTGCCAAGATCACCGAGACGCACGGGCAGGCCGTTGCGGTTGGCTACAACGAGCTGACGGAACTCGGCGGCGTTCTTGAGCTGACCGGTGGCCTGCAGCGTGAACGACTGGTTGGGCCCCATGAGCACGCCAGCCGGGGAGTTGGAATTCCCTTGGTTGATGGCCTGCTGTACTTCGTCGATGCCGATGCCGCGCTGCGCGAGCGCACTCGGATCGAGCTGGACGCGCACGGCGTACTTGGCCGAGCCGTAGATCTGCACCTGCGCGACACCGGTGACGGTGCTGAGCTTTTGCCCGATGAAGGTTTCGGCGTACTCGTTCAACTCCGCGCGCGACATGACGTCGGAGGTGAGCGAGAACATCATGATGGGCGAGTCGGCAGCGTTGGCCTTGTTGTACGAGGGCGGATTGATGCCCTGCGGCAACTGGCGCAGCGTTTTTGAAATGGCCGACTGCACGTCGGCCGCTGCCTTGTCGATGTCACGGTCCAGATTGAACTGGATGGTGACGTTCGTATTTCCCTGCGAGCTCGACGACGTGATGTTGTCGATGCCGGAAATGGTCGCGAACTGCTGCTCGAGCGGTGTCGCCACCGACGACGCCATGACTTCCGGGCTCGCGCCCGGCAAGCCGGCAGACACCGTAATGGTCGGGTAGTCGATCGTGGGCAGATCGCTCACGGCGAGGCGGTTGTACGCCACGGCGCCGAAAATCAGAATGGCGGTCATGACCAGCGTGGTCATTATGGGCCGGCGAATCCAGATCTCGCTGAGATTGCTGTTGCCAGTCACTTCCGGCGGCACATCGTTGGCTGGGAGCTGCGGTGGTGCCTTCTGGTTCATCGGTTGGACCCTCCCTGGCCTCCACGGCCTTCGCCTGCCGTTCCGCCGCGTCCTGCCTGAGCGCCAGCCGGCTTGCGCAGCTGCACCTTTGCCCCGTCGCGCAGACGCGCCTGTCCTTCGGTAATCACCTGCTCACCACCAACCAGTCCGCTGTCGATCTTGACGCGCGTTCCTGCGGGGCGACCCACCTTCACCGCCATACGCTTGGCCTTACCGTCTTCCATCGTGTACACGAAGCTGCTCGTCCCCGACGTGACCACCGCTTCCGAGGGAATGGTGATGGCGTCTTCGTCGACGCTGAGCTGCAACGCGACGCTCACGAACTGGCCGGGCCACAGCAAGCGGTCCTCGTTGGCCACGCGTGCCTTGAGGAGCACCGAGCCCGTGGCACGATCCACCTGATTGTCGACGAAGGTGAGGACACCGGTGATCACCTTGGTGGTATCGGGGCCGGGCAACACCTTTACCTTGAGCGCCTTGTCGAGTCCGGCGCGAGTGCGCATCTCCTCGAAATCGCGCTCGGGGACCGGGAAGCGGACAAGCACTGGGCGCACTTCGTTGATCGTCACGAGCTGATCGGCCGACGCGCGCACCAGCGAGCCGGCCTTGTACAACAGCTGGCCCGTGCGCCCGGAAATCGGCGCCTTCACCGTCGTGTTCTCGAGGTCGAGGCGCGCGCGCTGCAACGTGGCACGCCCCGCCGACACCGTGGCCGCCAGCGCTGAGGCTTCGGCAAAGGCTTGATCGAGCTGCTGCTTGGTGACGTAGCCGTCTTTCGCGAGCGACGCGAAGCGCACCGAGTCGCCGCGCGCGCGGGTCAGGGTCGCCTCATCGCGGGCGAGCGTCGCCTGAGCACGCTCGACTTCCGCACGGAAGGGGCGCGGGTCGATCTGGAAGAGCAGCTGCCCCTCGCGCACCTCATCGCCTTCGGAGATGGCGACGCGCGTGAGCTGTCCGGACACGAGCGACTGGACCGCCACCGTGCGGTTGGGCTCGACCTGTCCGTTGGCGCTGACGATGTACGGCAGCGGCGCCTTAGCAACGGTGACGACCGACACGGTCGGCGTAGGCCGCTGCGGCGTTGGCTTGTCCTTGCAGGCGCCAAGCGCGAGCAGGAACAAGAACGAAGTAGCGGCGGGAGCGAGCTGTATGGAGAACCGACGGGAAACGAGCGTCGGGGAGGCAATCGGAGTCATTCGCGGGGCGAACGCAGGGCTGTAGGCGCGGACCTCCCGAACGCGGGATTTCCGTGATATGGACTATAAAGTCTACGCCAGCCTGCGGCCCAACGTTGTCCCGGAGGGACCAAATGGGTATACCGGCGGGATGGGACGTCATTTCTGAGCTCTGAGAGCTGAGCGCTCAGAGCCCTGAGCTCAGAACTCAGAGCTCAGCCCTGGATAGGCGTGAGAGTCGAGCAACGCAGGGGTGAGAAGCGAGGACCCGCGGTGGGGGAAACCGCCACCGCGGGTCCTGGCTTCTCACTGCTGCGTTCCTGGACTCTCACGCCTATCCAAGACTCAGTTCTGAGCTCTGAGCTCGGGTTCTGAGCTCTGAGAACTCAGATCTCAGCGAACCGCCGCCGTCACTGTGACATCGCGATACCGTCCGTTCCCGTACACCCGGAGCGTGATGGTCTTGCCGGGCTCGACCTTCTGCACTTCACGCACAAAACGATCGACGCGCACCGACACCACCTGCTGATCGTCTGCGTCCTCACGCGGTACGCGCACATCGATGCCATTCACCGTCGCGATCCGCTCCCCTTCAATCACGCCGGCCTTCTCGGCGGGGCCACCGCTCACCACGCTGCTCACAAACAGCCCCAGCGTATCGCGCAGATTGCCCGCAGCCCCTACCCTCATACCGACCATGGCGCGCGGAACGCCGGCGCGGCGCTCCATGATCCTGCCTTCAGGGCCACGCGTAATCACGCGCTCGACCACACGCGGTTCACCGGCTTCAAGTGATTGCGGCGAGACCGCCTTGACCGTGACCGAGCGCGAACGACCCCCACTCGTCACCTGCAACGTGACCTCGTCGCCCGCATTTACCTTGCGCATGACGCGCTGCAGCCGGCGATGCGCGAGTCCGGCGAGCGCGAGATCTTCGGCGTCTTCCTTGGCCACCTTGAGGCTCACGCCATTGATCTGCGTAATGACATCGCCGGCCTTGAGTCCGGCCTCGGCCGCAGGACCGTTTTGTGCGATCGATTCGAGCGTTACGCCGGCGGTGTCGGCGCGTGAGCCTTCGCCAAGCATGACGCCGAGCATGGCGCCGTTGCTGGGCGCGACGCGCCGAATCATCAACGTACCCGGCGAATGAAGAATGCGGACCTCGCGCTCCTCCGGAACCTGAGCGCGACACGGCGGAGCCATCGCGCCAGCGGTCAGTGCAGCACCGGCCATCAGCAGTGTGCGCAGCGCAAGGCGCGAGCGCGGAACAAACAGAATCATGAAAACCCTCGTGAAGTGTTGGCCAATACGACACGACGAAGCCGACACAGGGTTTCCTCCCCGGCAAACGCCATCGGTGCTACGCCGTCGACTGCGGGGCCACGCGCTGCCGCAAGGCGGCGCTGAGCTGCTTCCGCCCCACCGGCTTGTCCAGCACCATCACCGTCCCCGATGCCGCGAAGGCCTCAGCCTCAGGCGTTGACGCGCCGCCCGTGAGCACCACCAGACTCGCGCGCAACCGCGGGTGGCGACGCTCGAGGGCTTCGGCAAACTCCCACCCGGACATGCCGGGCATCATGAGATCGGTGACGACTAGGTCGACGGCGTTGTGCTCGAGCCACGCGATCGCCTCCTGTCCCTTCGTGAAGCCGGTGGCGTTGATCTGTTCGGCTTGCAACCCACGCAGCAGCGCTCGCATCGCATCGACATCATCCTCGACGAGCAACACGCGCAACGCCGACGCAGCCGACGTCGGCACCATGGCATGCCCCGTGGGCGGCGTGCGGAAGGCGACACTGGCGGCAGCAGCATTGGGAAGCTCGATGCGCACCACGGCCCCACCGCCGGTATTGTTTTCGCAGTGCATCGTGCCGCCGTGTGCCTCGACGATACCGCGTGAGACGAACAACCCGAGTCCCGTCCCGCCCTGCTCCGATCGCGTCGTCACGTAAGGCTCGCCGAGTCTCGCGATCACGTCGGGCGAAAAACCTGGACCACTATCGATAATCTCCACCTGTGCCCACCCGCGCGCGGTCGTTCGCGTTCGCACCACCAGCGGCGCGGATGGGCTGTTCGCTGACGGCGACATGCTCTGCATGGCGTTCACCAGCGGGTTGAGCACCACCTGCACGAGCCGGCCTTCGTGGCCGAGCACCAGGGGAACGTCGTGGAGTTCGGTGATCACGGTGAGGCCCTGACGCGCCTGCGGGCGGCTCACGCGAAGCGCAGCCCGCACGACCTCCCGCACATCCACCGGGACCATCTCCACGGCACGGGGACGCACATACGTGCGCAAATCTTCAACCACTTGCCGGATACGATCGACTCCTTCGAACGAGCGGTCGATCATGTCGAGTGCGTCGGCATCGTTGGCGCGCTGCGCCAGCTCGCGCAGCTCTTCGAGCGAAAAGCGCAAATACTGCAGCGGGTTGTTGATTTCGTGTCCGACGCCAGCGGCAAGTCGCCCCAAAGCGGCCAGGCGTTGCTCTTCCACCACCTGCTCACGCGCGCGGTCACGTTCGTCGGTACGCCGCTGCACTTCTTCGGCCAGCTGATCCGTGATCTGATCGAGCTGGTTGGCATCGTCGCGGAACCGACTGAAAATCTGCAACGTGACCGGCACGACCACGCAGACGTAGCCGAGGTCACCCAGAAAAATGAACTGGACGACGCCGGCGGCGACCAGCAGTTCCTCGATCGCAGCGACGAGGAAGAGCACGAACCCAACGAGGACCGGCGTGGTGCCTTGCACCCCACGACGGTGGTCTTGCCAGACGCCGATCATGCTGATCAGCAACAACAGGAACGGCACCACCCCGAGCGCATTGCCCAAGGGACTGAGCACGGGGCGTTCGTAGGAGATCCCCAGCGAAGGGACCTCGAGCAACTCGCGCTGCGGAGCGGCCACCAGCCCACTCAGACTGCCAGCGCCCGCCACCAGCACGGCGACGGTAATGACACGTCGCACCCACGCGGGCACCGAGCTCCACCCACCCTCGCGGCCCGCGTAGGTGAAGAGCATCCACGAGGCGCCGTGCAAGGTGGCGATGAACAGGTTGAGCCGCAGGCTCCAACTGACGTCGGGAGAGCCGGGCGCCCGGAGCGCCGCAACCATGTCGACGGCGCTATAGCACGCGGCCGTACATGCGACGGCCCCGAACCAACGCACTCGGCGCCAGCGCGGGGCCTGCCCCAAAATCAGGAGCGCAGCAGTCATCCCCACCTGCAAGGTGAGGCTGACGACCGCCACGCTGAACATGATGTTCATCGAACGCCGGCTCCCACCACGGGGTGAATCACACCACGATGTTCAGCAAGCGCTTCGGCACGAAGATCACCTTCTTCGGTGTGTCCGTCACGAACTTCGCCACGCCCTCTTCCTGCATCGCGAGGGCCAGCGCCGCATCCTGGGTGATGTCGACGGGTACGTGCAGCTTGCTGCGCACCTTCCCGTTCACCTGCACCACCAGATCGACGGTGTTGTCCACCAGCATCGCGGCATCGAACACCGGCCATCCGGCGTCGAACACACTGCCGCTGTGCCCGAGCTGCTCCCAGCACTCTTCGGCCAGGTGCGGCGCATACGGCGCGACCAGCTGCACCAACGGCAACAGCTCATCACGATGCGGCGCACGCTCACCGCGACGCACGGCGTTCATGTACTCCATCATCGCCGCGATAGCGGTGTTATACGCCAGGTTCGCGGTATCTTCGCCCACCTTCTTGATGGTGCGATGCAACTTGCGCAGCACCTCGGCGTCGGGCGTACCCTCGGTGCCCGCATCGCGCACCGACGACCACAACCGGTCGAGGAAGCGGCGCACACCGCTGATGCCCTGATCGCGGAAGTCGCCGCCTTCTTCGTACGGGCCGAGGAACATGAGATACATCCGGAACGCGTCGGCGCCCCACTCTTCCATGTACACATCGGGGTTGATGACGTTGCCCTTCGACTTCGACATCTTCGCGCCTTCGCGAATGATCATGCCGTGCGCGCGGAAGCGCGTAAACGGCTCTTCGAAGTCGATGAACCCGCCGTCCTTCAGCACCATGGTGATGAAGCGCGAGTACAGCAGGTGCAACACCGCGTGTTCGTTGCCGCCGATGTACGAATTCACCGGCAGCCACGTCTTCGTGCGTGCCGCATCGAAAGGCACGTTGCTGTGGTTCGCACTCGGATAGCGGAGGAAATACCACGCGCTGTCGAGGAACGTGTCACTCACGTCGGTTTCGCGACGCGCCGGCTTACGGCACGTGGGACACGGCACGCGATACCACTCTTCATGACGCGCCAGCGGCGAGATCCCGCTGTCGTCGGGCTTGAAGTCGGAGATGAACGGGAGCTCCACCGGCAGCTGCGATTCGGGCACCGGCACGGCGCCACAGTCGTCGCAGTAGATGATGGGAATGGGCGGCCCCCAGTAGCGCTGCCGCGAAATGCACCAGTCGTGCAGACGATAGTTGGTGACCGCCTTCGCGTGCTGCTTGCCTTCGAGCCACGTGGTGACGGTGCGCTTGGCCTCCTGCACCGCGAGACCGTCGAACTCGCCCGAGTTCACCAACCGACCGTGATCGTCGTCGGTGAAGGCCGCATCGCCGAGCGGCGTGTCGGCGTGATCGTCGGGGCCAGCGACAACGCGCACGATGGGCAGGTTGAACCCCTGCGCAAACTCAAAGTCGCGCTCGTCGTGACCCGGCACGGCCATGATGGCGCCGGTGCCGTACTCCATGAGCACGTAGTCGGCGATCCACACGGGGATCTGCGCGCCCGTGGCCGGATTGATGGCGTACGAGCCGGTGAAGACGCCGGTCTTCTCCTTGCTGCTCTTCCGCGAGATGAGATCCTGCTTCTTGGTGGCGTCGACGTACTGCGTGACGACGTCGCGCTGCGCATCGGTGGTGAGCGCGCCCACGAGCGGATGCTCGGGGGCGAGCACGAGATACGTGGCGCCGTAAATGGTGTCGGCGCGTGTCGTGAACACCGTGACGCTTGCGTCGTGCGCGGCAATATCGAAGGTGAGTTCGGCGCCTTCGGACTTGCCGATCCAGTTGCGCTGTGCCTGACGCGTGACGGGCGACCAATCGAGCCAATCGAGATTGGCGAGCAGTCTCGGCGCATACTCGGAGATGCGGAAGAACCACTGCTCGAGGAAGCGCTGTTCCACCGCGGTGCCACAGCGTTCGCACACGCCGTTCTCGACCTGTTCGTTGGCGAGCACGGTCTTGTCGGTGGGACACCAGTTCACGGCGGCGGCTTTCTTGTACGCGAGCCCCTGCTTGTGGAGCTGCAGGAAGACCCACTGCGTCCACTTGTAGTAATCGGCGCGCGACGTATCGACCTTCTGATTCCAGTCGACCATGAAGCCCGCCCGTCCCAGCTGCCGCGTGAAGTTCGCGACGTTCTTGGGCGTGAGCTCCATGGGATGCGCGCCGACCTTGAGCGCGTAATTCTCGGAGTGGATGCCGAACGCATCGAAGCCGAGTGGCTGGAAGACATCGTGTCCGAGCAGCCGGTGGAAGCGCGCGGAGATATCGCTGCCGGTGAAGGCAAAGAGGTTCCCCACGTGCAGCCCTTCGGCGCTCGGATAGGGGAACATCATGAGCGCGTAGAACGGCCGCGTGGGCGCGTCGAGCTTCGCGGCATTGGTGCCGCGCTCAGCCCAGCGCGACTGCCACTTGGGCTCGACCGCGGCGGGGACGTACGGAGTCGGGACGTCAGTTTCGGACATCCTGCAATTTAATCGAATTCCTTTAACTGAGAGCTGAGGTCTCAGACTGAGACCTCAGGCCAAGACTGAGACACGAGACCGAGAGTCGAGAATCGAGAGCCGAGTTCCGGATAGGTGTGAGAGTCCAGTAACGCAGACGCGAGAGGCGAGGACCCGCGGTTGGGGAAACCGCCACCGCAGGTCCTGGCTTCTCGCGTCTGCGTTACTGGATTCTCACGCCGATCCAGAGCTGAGCTCTGAGCTCTGAGTCTGAGCTCTCAGTGCTCAGACCTCACCGCTGAAAAAGGTGCGCCGCCGGCTCCAAACGCGTCCCCCGCTCGTCGCATACCGCGAAGCGCCCGCCCGAGTACAGCGTCGCGCCCCCAAAGTCGCCGTTCTTGGCGAGTGCGTAGAACTCGAGATCGAACTTCGGACGGCCGCCGGGCCCCATGAGCCGGGCTTCGGTCATGGCCACCACCCGCTCGAGGGCCTTGAGACAGGCCGCCTGCGGCGCCATCCCCTGGCGCATGAACTCCACAATCAGGAACGAGGCGCAGGTCTTGATGTTTGCCTCGCCACGGCCCGTGCTCCCTGCCGCACCCACGGTGTTGTCGCAGTACTGCCCCGCCCCCACGATGGGCGAGTCGCCGATGCGCCCGGGCACCTTCCACGCCATGCCGCTCGTGGTCGTCACCGACCCCAGATCACCGCTGGCCGTGACCGCGTTCATGTTGATCGTGCCCGTCGTGAACTTGATCTTGATGTCGTCGTTGTGATCGAGCCACGCGTCGTTCGCATTGAGGCGCGACTTCCAGCGCATCCAGTCCTGGCGCGACTTCTCGGTGAGGAGGTTCTGCTCCTTGAAGCCCATGGCCTTCGCAAAGCGCGCTGCCCCTTCGCCCACCAGCATGACGTGGTCGGTGTAGTCCATGACCGCCTTGGCCACGAGCGACGGGGTCGCGATCCCCTCGATGCACCCCACCGCGCCGGCGCGTTTGGTCGGGCCGTGCATGCAGGAGGCGTCGAGCTGCACCACCCCTTCCTCGTTGGGGAGCCCGCCGAGCCCGACAGACTGGTCGTTGGGGTCGAGCTCCTGGATGTTCACGCCAGCAATCGCGGCGTCGAGGGGGTCTTCACCGGCGACGATCTTGTCGTACGCCACCTTCACGCCGCGGAGGCCATTCGACGACGAGATCACACAGGGGCGTCCGCGGAATCCCGGCGGCAGCGGCTCCGGCGCCACGGGCCAGGCGTCCGGGAGCCGCGGCATGAATCCCGCAGCGGAGAGGGCGGCCGAGCGCTCGAGAAACTCGCGGCGGGACAAGGACATACGGTGGACTCCGGAACAGTGAGTGCCCTGCGTGGGATATGACCAGAGCGACGTTACTCGAATACACTCCATGTGGCGAGAGGCAGGGAATAGCCGTCCAGTATGAACCGAAGACGTCGGGACAGGCGCCACGCGCCCCGCCGTCTGCCATCTTCCCGCTGTGGCAGTCCGTTGTCCCCAGGCCTTTCGCCGTACCCCGCCCCACCACTCCCCTGCTGATGACCACTCCGGCTCAACTCGCCGATCAATTGCGCGACACCGCCTTCCTCGAAGGCTTCACCGACGCGCATCTCTGGAAACTCGCCCGCCACGTTACGCTGCACGAGCTCGAGGCGGACAGCACGATCTTCGCCGAAGGGGAAGCCCGGCAGCGTTTTGCAATCCTGCTCAGCGGCGCCGTGGCCATTGAAAAGTCGTCTGACGGGCGCTCGACGCGCCTGGTGACGCTCGGTCCCGGTGAGGCGGTCGGCGAAGGGCTGCTCCTCGACGACAGCAAGCATGGCACCACCGCACGGGTCATCATGCCGGGCCACTGCGTCCTGCTCACGCGCACCCAACTCGATGACATCACCCGCGAAGCACCGCAGCTGTATGCGGCACTCGTGGCCAAGGCGGCGCGCGCCATTTCAGCCCGCCTGCGCCGCGCCGATGCCACCCTCGTGGGACGTGGCCGCACGTTGGGCTTTGGCGGCAATCGCACCCGCACCGAACACGACCTCCTCGGCGAGCGTGACGTCCCCTTCGAGGCGCTGTACGGCGTGCAGACGCTGCGGGCGCTTGAGAACTTCCCCATTACCGGGATTCCGCTCCGCGAATTCCCCGTGCTCATCGAGTCGCTGGCGGCGGTGAAGGAAGCGGCAGCGGTGACGAATCATGAGCTCGGCCTGCTCGAGAAGGACAAGGCCGATGCCATCGTACGCGCCGCGCGGGAAATTCGCGCCGGCCGTCATCACGAGCACTTCCTGGTCGACATGATTCAGGGCGGGGCCGGGACGAGCACCAACATGAACGCGAACGAAGTCATCGCCAATCGCGCACTCGAGTTGTGTAACGCGGCACGCGGCTCGTACGACGTGATCAATCCCAATGACCACGTCAACCTCAGTCAATCAACGAACGACGTGTATCCCACCGCGGTGCGCGTGGCGCTGCACAAGAGTCTCGCGACGTTCCGTGATGAACTCGCGCGGCTGTCGGATGCCTTCGAGGTGAAGGGCATCGAGTTCGCGCCGCTCATCAAGATGGGGCGCACGCAGATGCAGGACGCCGTGCCGATGACGCTGGGGCAGGAGTTCATGGCGTTCGCGCATACGCTGCGCGAAGACGTGGATCGACTGGCCGAAGCGCAGCTGCTCATTCGCGAAATCAATCTGGGCGCGACGGCGATCGGCACCGGGATCAATGCCCCGCCGGGATATGCGGAGCTGGTCGCCGTGCGTCTCACCGAGATATCGGGCGTGCCCGTGCTCACCGCCCCCGACCTGGTGGAAGCGACGAGCGATACCGGCGCCTTCGTGCAGCTCAGTGGCGTGATGAAGCGGACGGCCACCAAGCTCTCCAAGATCTGCAATGACCTGCGGCTGCTCTCGTCGGGACCGCGCGCGGGCTTCGGCGAAATCAACCTGCCCGCCATGCAACCCGGCTCGTCGATCATGCCGGGCAAGGTCAACCCGGTCATTCCCGAGGTGGTCAATCAGGTATGCTTCGAGGTGATCGGCGGCGATGTCACCGTCACCATGGCGGCCGAAGCGGGGCAGTTGCAGCTCAATGCGTTCGAGCCCGTGATAGCCTATCGGTTGCTGCGCGGCATCGACATGTTACGCAGCGCGTGCCTGGTGTTGCGCGAGCGCTGTGTAACGGGGATCACCGCCAACGCCGACCGGATGCGTCACTTTGTGGAGCACTCCATCGGCATTGTGACGGCCCTCGTACCGGTTATCGGTTATGAACAGGCAACAGACGTGGCGCGCACGGCGCTGGCGAGCGGGCGAGGAGTCTTCGAGATCGTGTTGGAACGCGGGCTGCTGACACGCGATCAACTCGACGCGATCCTCAATCCGGCCGCCATGACGGCGCCGCGTAACGTGACGCAGGAGTTTTCGACGGTGTCCCCACTCGTCTGACGACAACACGCGGGGGCCGTGGCACTCGTGATGGCACGGGTGCCACGGCCTCTGCGTCCCCTCATCATTTGGTCCGATCATGGTTCCGCTCCCCCTCCGGTTCCGATGGGCACGCCGTTCCGCTGCACCTACGCCACGCGACGCCGCGGGCCGGCTCCCCACCAAAGGACGCCGGCTGCTGCTGGCGCTCGCGCTCACCGCGTGTGGCGGCGGCGGCGATAGCGGACCCACTCCGCCCCCTGCGCCGCCCCAGGTGCGCAGCGTCTCCGTGACCCCGAGTTCGGCCACCGTGCGCGTGGGGGAAACGCAGTCACTGAGCGCGCTCGTCGATGCCGCCGTTGGCGCCGCGACCACCGTGACCTGGACGTCTGAGGCGCCCACGCTCGCCAGCGTCAACAGCAGCGGCGTGGTTACCGGGGTGGGCACTGGCACCGCCACGATTCGCGCGACGTCAACGGCCAACAGTGCCGTGAGCGGGACCGCGCTCATCGTCATTCAGCCGGCGCGCAGTCTGGCCGTGGCGCCGACGGTGGTGAACATCGGCACCGGACAGACCGCCACGCTGACCCCCACGCTGCAAATCGATCCGGGGCTCGCCACCACGGTCACCTGGCGCAGCAGCGCCCCGAACGTCGCAACGGTGTCGGCCACCGGCGTCGTCACCGGCGTCACGCAGGGCAGCACCCAAATCACCGTCCTCTCCACCGTCGACACGACGCTCCGCGCGACGGCGACGGTGAACATCATTCAAGTGGTGCGCGCGGTGACGGTGACCCCGACGGCGGCCACGCTCAACATCAACCTCACCCAGCAGCTCGCGGCCACGGTCACCGCCGATGCCGGCCTTGCGACCACGTCCTCGTGGCGCTCATCCAACCCCGCCGTCGCGTCGGTCAACAATAGCGGCCTCGTCACGGCGCTCGGCGTGGGCACGTCGACGATCACTGCGCTCGCCACCGCCGACACCAATCGCCGCGCGACGAGCACCATTACGGTCGCCCCACGGACGACGACGGTCACGATGAGCCAACGCGGCGTAGCCCTCAATCCAGGAACCAGCGCCACGCTCACCGCCACCGTCGTGGCGGACCCGGGGGTGAATACCGCGCTCTCGTGGACGTCGAGTGCGCCGCAGGTCGCGTCGGTGAATGCGCAGGGGGTCGTCACCGGGCTCGCGTTGGGGAGCACCCTCATCACGGCGTCGCTGACTGCAGACGCCGCACGCCGCGACACCCTCACGGTCACGGTCGTGCCGCGACTCGCGGCCAACTGGAACGCCGCCCGACTCACCGGCGCGCTGTACGAAGACGTCGTGTCCATTGTCTCGCCGGCGGCCACCAGCACCTTCAGCGTGAACTCCGTCGGCGATGTCTTCCGGTGGAACGGCACCTCATGGGCATCGAGTGCGCGCGGCAGCAGCTTTGGCACGATTTTCTACGCGGTGCATGCGGTGTCGCCCACCAACGTGTTGGCCGTGGGCAGCAACGGGGTGATTGCCCGCTTCGACGGGACCACGTGGAGTGCCATGACCTCGGGCACGACGCGCAATCTCTTTGCCGTCTGGATGGAGAGCGCGAACCTCGCGTACGCGGCCGGCGCCAACGGGACACTGCTGCGCTGGAACGGCACGGCGTGGAGCAGTGAAGCCTCGGGTTCCACCCTCGCGCTCAACGCGCTCTGGGCGGGCGACAACGTCGTGTATGCCGTAGGCAACGACGGGACGATGCTTCGCCGCACCACCGGTACCTGGAGCAGCGTCGCGCTCCCCACCGGGGAAGATCTGTTCGGGGTGCACGGCGTGACGGCCTCAGATGTGGTGGCGGTGGGCGCCTCCGGCACGATTGTGCGATTCAACGGGACCGCGTGGGTGCTCGTGCCGCCGGCGGGAATTGCGGGCAGCTTCTACGCCGTGTCCGGGAGCCCCGCGAACGGCGGGCGGCGCTTTATCGCCGGCGACGGCGGCGTCGCGCAGCTCGACGTGAACACGTTGACGGCCGTCAGCACGCCGTACGCGCCCAGGCTGTTCGGTATCACCGTCGATGGCACCGGCGGCGTATGGGCAACAGGACAGCGCGGTGCCGTGCTGCGCAGTGGCGCACCGTGGACGACCAACAACCTCGCGCCCGATATCCTCGACGTGTGGAGCCCGTCGCCCACCAGCTCGTTTGCCGTCGGCGAATATGGGTTTGCGTGGCGTTGGGATGGCACCACCTGGAACCGGCTCACGACGTCCACCACCGCGCATCTCAATACCGTGTGGGCGGTCTCGGCGACTGACGCGTTCGCGGGCGGCGAGAATGGCACCATGCTGCGCTGGAACGGCACCCAGTGGCTGGCCATGGCCTTCCCTAGCAGCAGCAGCGTGTACGCGATCTGGGGCAGCGGCGCCGTTAACGTCTTCGCCACCACCAGAGGCGGCGAGATTTTGCGCTGGAACGGGACCAGCTGGGCGCTGGTGCAAACCACGAGCGCACCGCTATGGGCCCTCTTCGGGGCGTCGCCGGGCGAGATCATTGCCACCGGCGAGAACGGCGCCGTGCTGCGCTTCAATGGTACCACCTTCGCCCCGATCGCGTCGCCCGCCGGCACCGGGACATTGTCTGGCGCATGGCTCACCGGTGTCAGCAACGTGTACGCGGTGGGCGGCAACGTCAGTGGCACCGCCGGTACAGCATCGCTTTTCAACGGCACGTCGTGGTCGTCGTTGCAGGTGGGCACCACCAGCGTGCTCACATCGATCTGGGGGCCGAGCAACAATGATCTGTACGTGACCGGTGCCAACGGGTCACTCCTGCGGTTCAACGGCAACACGTGGAGCACGATTCCCACGGGGACAACCGATCTACTCTGGAGTCTGTCGGCAGCGCCGACTGCCAACGGCGCCGCCTTCGCGGTGGGGCAGAACGGCACCGTCGTCGCCGGCACGAACAATGCGCTACGCGCGAGTGTCAGCGCGGCAACCAGCGAGGCGACCCGATCCTTCGAGCCTGGCGCCGGCGCCCAGTGGCGCCGCGGCGCACTCCCCACCGGACTCGCACGGCAGCGGCGGCGCTGATGGCAGGGACACAGGGCGACGGCCGTTCCTCCGCGCCTGCGGTCTGAGTTCCTGCCGTCCGCCGTCTCGGTGCAATCCTGCCGCATCGCGCCGAGTCTCGCAGACGGCAGCCACACAGATGGCAGGGACGCAGGGCGCCAGCAGTTCCCCCGCACCTGCGGTCTGAGTTCCTGCCGTCCGCCGTCTCGGCGTGAACCCGCCGCATCGCGCCGAGTCGCGCAGACGGCAGCCACACAGATGGCAGGGACGCAGGGCGCCAGCAGTTCCCCCGCACCTGCGGTCTGAGTTCCTGCCGTCCGCCGTCTCGGCGTGAACCCGCCGCATCGCGCCGAGTCGCGCAGACGGCAGCCACACAGACAGCAGGGACGCAGGCCAACAGCCGTTCCCCCGCACCTGCGGTCTGGGCTCCTGCCGTCCGCCGTCTCGGCGTGAACCCGCCGCATCGCGCCGAGTCGCGCAGACGGCAGCCACACAGACAGCAGGGATGCAGGCCAACAGCCGTTCCGCCGCCCCTGCCGTCTGGGCTCCTGCCGTCCGCCGTCTCGGCGTGAACCCGCCGCATCGCGCCGAGTTTCGCAGACGGCAGCCACACAGACAGCAGGGACGCAGGCCAACAGCCGTTCCGCCGCCCCTGCCGTCTGGGCTCCTGCCGTCCGCCGTCTCGGCGTGAACCCGCCGCATCGCGCCGAGTTTCGCAGACGGCAGCCACACAGACAGCAGGGACGCAGGCCAACAGCCGTTCCCCCGCACCTGCGGTCTGAGTTCCTGCCGTCCGCCGTCTCGGCGTGAACCCGCCGCATCGCGCCGAGTCGCGCAGACGGCAGCCACACAGACAGCAGGGACGCAGGCCAACAGCCGTTCCGCCGCCCCTGCCGTCTGGGCTCCTGCCGTCCGCCGTCTCGGCGTGAACCCGCCGCATCGCGCCGAGTTTCGCAGACGGCAGCCACACAGACAGCAGGGACGCAGGCCAACAGCCGTTCCCCCGCCCCTGCCGTCTGAGTTCCTGCCGTCCGCCGTCTCGGCGTGAACCCGCCGCATCGCGCCGAGTCTCGCAGACAGCAGCCACACAGACAGCAGGGACGCAGGCCAACAGCCGTTCCCCCGCACCTGCGGTCTGAGTTCCTGCCGTCCGCCGTCTCGGCGTGAACCCGCCGCATCGCGCCGAGTCGCGCAGACGGCAGCCACACAGACAGCAGGGACGCAGGCCAACAGCAGTTCCGCCGCCCCTGCCGTCTGGGCTCCTGCCGTCCGCCGTCTCGGTGCAATCCTGCCGCATCGCGCCGAGTCGCGCAGACGGCAGCCACACAGACAGCAGGGACGCAGGCCAACAGCCGTTCCACCGCCCCTGCGGTCTGAGTTCCTGCCGTCCGCCGTCTCGGCGTGAACCCGCCGCATCGCGCCGAGTCGCGCAGACGGCAGCCACACAGACAGCAGGGACGCAGGCCAACAGCAGTTCCGCCGCCCCTGCCGTCTGGGCTCCTGCCGTCCGCCGTCTCGGTGCAATCCTGCCGCATCGCGCCGAGTCGCGCAGACGGCAGCCACACAGACAGCAGGGACGCAGGCCAACAGCCGTTCCCCCGCACCTGCGGTCTGAGTTCCTGCCGTCCGCCGTCTCGGCGTGAACCTGCCGCATCGCGCCGAGTCTCGCAGACAGCAGCCACACAGACAGCAGGGACGCAGGCCAACAGCCGTTCCCCCGCACCTGCGGTCTGAGTTCCTGCCGTCCGCCGTCTCGGCGTGAACCCGCCGCATCGCGCCGAGTCGCGCAGACGGCAGCCACACAGACAGCAGGGACGCAGGCCAACAGCAGTTCCGCCGCCCCTGCCGTCTGGGCTCCTGCCGTCCGCCGTCTCGGTGCAATCCTGCCGCATCGCGCCGAGTCGCGCAGACGGCAGCCACACAGACAGCAGGGACGCAGGCCAACAGCCGTTCCCCCGCACCTGCGGTCTGAGTTCCTGCCGTCCGCCGTCTCGGCGTGAACCCGCCGCATCGCGCCGAGTCGCGCAGACGGCAGCCACACAGACAGCAGGGACGCAGGCCAACAGCCGTTCCGCCGCCCCTGCCGTCTGGGCTCCTGCCGTCCGCCGTCTCGGCGTGAACCCGCCGCATCGCGCCGAGTTTCGCAGACGGCAGCCACACAGACAGCAGGGACGCAGGCCAACAGCAGTTCCGCCGCCCCTGCCGTCTGGGCTCCTGCCGTCCGCCGTCTCGGTGCAATCCTGCCGCATCGCGCCGAGTCGCGCAGACGGCAGCCACACAGACAGCAGGGACGCAGGCCAACAGCCGTTCCCCCGCACCTGCGGTCTGAGTTCCTGCCGTCCGCCGTCTCGGCGTGAACCCGCCGCATCGCGCCGAGTCGCGCAGACGGCAGCCACACAGACAGCAGGGACGCAGGCCAACAGCCGTTCCGCCGCCCCTGCCGTCTGGGCTCCTGCCGTCCGCCGTCTCGGCGTGAACCCGCCGCATCGCGCCGAGTTTCGCAGACGGCAGCCACACAGACAGCAGGGACGCAGGCCAACAGCCGTTCCCCCGCACCTGCCGTCTGAGTTCCTGCCGTCCGCCGTCTCGGCGTGAACCCGCCGCATCGCGCCGAGTCGCGCAGACGGCAGCCACACAGACAGCAGGGACGCAGGCCAACAGCCGTTCCCCCGCGCATGCGACAACGCACCCGATTGCCGGTCGTGTAACAATACGCATCAATCGCGTGACCGCTATCACGCCGTGAAGCGTCGCCCCGTGCCATGGGCATAACTGACTCGTCATAGTGACGTGCAGGTATGGTGTCTCCCATTCGCCGCTGCTATGCTCTCGAATTCGTCCGTCACCCGCTCGTCCAATTCCGCGTCGCCGTCGACATGGCACGTATTGTCTCGTACCGTCGCGCGCCGCGTTGCCATGTGCTCCTGGGCATTGCTCGCGGCCTGCGCTGGAGCCGGCGACATCACCGCGCCCGCGACGGGGAACAACAACAACCGGCCGGCAGTAGCGGCGCGCATTGACCTCTCGGTTGCCGCTGTCGGTCTTGGTGCCATTGGCGCGTCGGAAAACATCTCCGCGTTCGTGCGTGACGCCAACGGCGTCGTGATCCCCTCCGCCTCGATCTCGTGGTCGAGCGCCGATATCACCATCGCCGATGTCTCCGGCAGCGGCGCCAGCGCCACCGTGACCGCGCGCGCCTCGGGACGCACCACGATTCGCGTGACCGCTGGCGCCGTGACGCAGGAAATCCCCATCACGGTGAACGTCGTGCGCAGCATTGCGCTCGATGCCGCCACGCAGGTACGCGCCGGTAGCATCATCACGCTCGCACCGGTGATCGACGCCGAACCGGGCGCGACGACCGCGCTACGCTGGGAAAGCGCCGACGCCACGATTGCCACGGTGTCGGGCGGCGTGGTGACGGGCGTGAGCATGGGCAGCACCACCATTCGCGTCAGTGCCATTGGCGATCCACGCGTGTCGGCGGTGACCCAGCTGACCGTGAACCGCCCGCGCAGCGTGAGCATTGCGAACGCGCCGCGTGAACTCTTCATCGGCGACGCGCAACAGTTCGCGGCCACGGTGGATGTCGACGAGAATGAATCGCAGGCGTTGGAGTGGAGCAGTGCGAACCCCACCGTCGCCTCGGTCACCAGCAGCGGTCGTGTCATTGCGACCGGACTTGGCACCGCGCTGATTCGGGTGCGGTCGACCACGTTCGCGGACATGACGGACTCGGTAACGTTGGCGGTTCGCTTCCCGCGATCGGTCACACTCACCCCGTCGTCCGCGACGTTCGGCCCGGGCCAGACGCGCCAGTTGAACGCACAGGTGCAGGCCGAAGATGGCCTCAGCACCGCGCTTACGTGGCGTTCGGATAATCCCACCGTGGCGATGGTGGCCTCGAATGGGATGGTCACCGGTCTCGCGCAGGGAACGGCGACGATTACCGCCGTCTTGAGCGCCGATTCGACACGTCGCGGCAGCGCGACCATCACGATCGTGCCGCTCGTGCGTGACGTCGACGTGCAACCCTCGGCGCTCACGGTGGCCACCGGAGACACTCGGCAACTCGCCGTGTCCGTCACGGCTGACGCCGGCGCCGTGCAGGACGTGCAGTGGCGTTCGGGCAATCCGTCGGTCGCGACGGTGAGTAACACCGGCCTGGTCACCGGCGTCCGCGCCGGCACGGTCATCATCACGGCGGTGTCGCTCGCCGATACCACGCGACGGTCCACCGCGCTCGTCACCGTGCGCAGCATCCCGACGGTGACGCTGACACCGACGGCACTGACCGTCGAACCCGGTGAATCCGCAACGCTTACCGCCACCGTTACGGCCGACCCCGAGGTGAACCGGGCGCTCATCTGGCGCACGGCGAACGCGCAGGTCGCGTCGGTTTCGAGCGCCGGTGTCGTAACGGCCACGTCGATGGGCACCACGACCGTCACCGCCATTTCGGTCGCCGATACCACGCGGCGCGCCACGGCCACCATTACGGTCGCCATACTGCCGGGCGTCCGCTCGGTGAGCGTCTCGCCGTCGGCGGCGGCGATTGTCGGCACGCAGTCGCTGCAGCTGTCGACGACCGTCGACGCCAAGGGTGGCGCGCCAACGAGCGTCACCTACCGCAACAGCAACCCGACCGTCGCGAGTGTCAGCGCGAGTGGTCTGGTGAGCGCGCTGTCGGCGGGCACCACGACAATCACCGCCGTGGCGGTCGCCGATACCACGCGCCGCTCGACGTCACAGATCACGGTGCGCAACGCGCCCACCGTTGCGCTCACGCCGTCCACATTCTCGATCGAACCGGGCGAGAGCCGCGTGCTGTCGGCGACGGTGCAGGCGGATCCTAGTGTTTCGACGGATCTGATCTGGCGCAGCGGTAACATCGGGGTCGCCACGGTCTCTGCAGCGGGCATCGTCTCGGCCGTGGCGAACGGCACGACGACGATTACCGCCATCTCCGTGGCGGACACCACACGGCGGGCGAACGCCACCGTGACTGTCGCGGTCGTACCGACCGTGTTGTCCGTGTCGGTGAGTCCATCGGCCGTAGCGCTGACGAGCGGACAAACGACGCAGCTCGTTCCGTCGGTGCAAACGCGCGGCGGTGCATCGACCGCCGTGACGTTCAACAGCAGTAATCCGGCGGTCGCGTCGGTGAACGTCGCGGGGCTCGTGACCGCGCTGTCGAACGGGACGGCCGCGATCACGGTGGCGTCGACGGCCAACCCCAACATCTCTGCGACGGTGGCCGTGACAGTCGCCCCGGCCGCGACGCAGCTCGCGACGAGCTGGACCAGCACGCGCCTCAGCGGTGCGCTGCACGAAGATGTCGTGTCGTTCGACGGCATCGACGCCAACTCGGCGTTTGCCGTGAATTCCAAGGGTGATGTGTATCGCCTCTCGGGTGGTGTCTGGAGCCTGGCCACGCGTGGCGCCACGCACAGCACCCTGTTTCAGGCGGTTAGCGCGACGGGCGTCAGCAACGCGATTGCCGTGGGAACCAACGGCGTGATCGTACGCTGGGACGGGTCGACGTGGAGCGCGATGAGCAGCGGCGTTACGCAAACGCTGAACGGTATCTTCCTCGATGGTGCACAGTCCGGCTTTGCGGTGGGCGCCGGTGGCGTAGCACTTCGGTTCAGCAGCGGAACGTGGAGCAGCACCAACACCACGTCGACGCAGGCGCTCAATGGCGTGTGGGTATCGGGGGGCACGGCCGTGGCCGTGGGGGCCAACGGCGAACTGCTTCGCTGGAACGGCAGCACGTGGACGCGCCAGAGCTCCGGCACCACACAGACGCTGAACAGCGTGTTCGGCATCAGTACCACCGACATCATGGCCGTGGGCAGCTTTGGTACGGTACGCCGGTGGAACGGCACCACGTGGAGCGCCGTGAACGGCGGCAATGTCACCGACGACTTGCACGGCATCGTTGGCAGCACCGCCAACGCCAACCGGTATTGGGTAGCTGGTGACGAAGGAGTCTATGCGGTGGATGGCAGCACGGTGGCGCGAGTGACCACGTCGTATGCGCCGCGGCTGAGTGCCGCGTCCATCGACGCGGCTGGCTCCGTCTGGGTCAGCGGGCAGCGCGGTATCGTCCAACACTTGTCGAATGGTCTGTGGGATACACAGAACATCGCGCCTGACCTGATCGATGTCTGGAGCACGTCGACCACGAATGCGTGGGCGGTTGGCGAGTTCGGGTTCGTGTATCGCTGGAACGGCTCGTCGTGGGTGAAGCAGAACACGCCGACGACCGCCACGCTGAACGCCGTGTGGGGCGCGAGCAGCACCGAGGCCTTCGCCGGCGGTGAGAACGGCACCATGCTGCGTTGGAACGGATCGAGCTGGACGGCGATGACGATCCCCAGCAGTGGCAGCGTGTATGGGCTCTGGGGAAGCGGCGCCAGCAATGTTTTCGCGAGCATGTCGACCGGCGAAGTGCTGCGCTTCAATGGGTCGAGCTGGAGCAGCGTGACGACGCAATCGAATGCGCTCTGGTCCGTCTCCGGCTCCGCCGCGAACGATGTCTACGCGACGGGCGAGAACGGGACGGTGCTGCGCTTCAACGGCACCAGCTGGACCACGATGAACGTGTCGACCGCCGGTACGATCGGCGGTCTCTGGTCGGCGGGCGCGTCGAATCTCCTGGCGGTAGGCGCGGCGGCATCCGGCTCGGGCGGCATTGCATTCCGGAACACCGGCACGGTGTGGACGTCCCTGTCGCTCCCCACGAGCACCTTCCTCACATCGGTGTGGGGCGTGAATGCGAACGACGTGTATGCCACCGGCGACAACGGCACCATCCTGCGCTGGAACGGCACGAGTTGGAGCAGCATGGCGACGGGTACCACCGACCAGCTCTGGTCGGTCTCTGGCGCTCCGGCCGGCAACGGCGCGGGCTTCGCGGTGGGGTACAACAGCACGCTCGTCGCGGCGACGAGCTCAGGCGGCATGGTGGTGTCCGGCTATCGTGCGCTCGTGACGTCACGCGGTGCGGATCTCGATCCGCAGGTCGGCGCCAGGCTGGTGCGCGGCCCGCTCCCCGAGGGCAAGGCCCGCGATCATCGCAAGGGCGGCCGCTGAGTGGAGAACCGCGTGGCCTCCGCTACTGCCGTCTAGCGCGCTGCCGTCCGCCGTCTCGGCGCGAACCGGCGGCATCGCGCCGAGTTGCGCAGACGGCAGCCACACAGACCGCAGGCGCGCAGGAACAGCCGCCGTTCCCCCGCCCCTGCCGTCTGGGCTCCTGCCGTCCGCCGTCTCGGCGCAATCCCGCCGCATCGCGCCGAGTCTCGCAGACAGCAGCCACACAGACCGCAGGGACGCAGGAACAGCCGCCGTTCCTCCGCTCCTGCCGTCTGGGCTCCTGCCGTCCGCCGTCTCGGCGCAATCCCGCCGCATCGCGCCGAGTCTCGCAGACAGCAGCCACACAGACCGCAGGCGCGCAGGAACAGCCGCCGTTCCCCCGCCCCTGCCGTCTGGGCTCCTGCCGTCCGCCGTCTCGGCGCAATCCCGCCGCATCGCGCCGAGTCTCGCAGACAGCAGCCACACAGACCGCAGGCGCGCAGGAACAGCCGCCGTTCCCCCGCCCCTGCCGTCTAGCGCGCTGCCGTCCGCCGTCTCGGCGCGAACCGGCGGCATCGCGCCGAGTTGCGCAGACGGCAGCCACACAGACCGCAGGGACGCAGGAACAGCCGCCGTTCCCCCGCCCCTGCCGTCTGGGCTCCTGCCGTCCGCCGTCTCGGCGCGAACCCGCGGCATCGCGCCGAGTCTCGCAGACGGCAGCCACACAGACCGCAGGGGCGCAGGAGAACCTCGTGGCCTCCGCTCCTGCCGTCTAAAGCTCTGCCGTCCGCCGTCTCGGCGCGAACCGGCGGCATCGCGCCGAGTCTCGCAGACGGCAGCCACACAGACCGCAGTGGCCAGTGTCAACGCGGCCTCAGTCCCGCGAGAACGCCGCCAGCGTTGGGCCCATGGCGTCAATGGTTTCGCGGGCGTGCCACCTGTCTCTGCCGTTGTACAGGAACGCGAAGGCGAGAATTTCACCGTTCTCCGCAGTCACGTACCCCGATAAGCCGATCACGTCGTTGGTGGTGCCGGTCTTGGCGTGCAGGTTGCCCTGCGCCGGCGTGGCACGCATGCGGTTGCGCAACAGCTCCGATTCGCCGGCCACCGGCAGGCTGGCATGAAATGCGCTCCCCCACGGGGCGTGGTGCGCGTGTCCCAACAGCTGGACGAGGGCGCGCGGGGTGACCCGATCGAGCACGGAGAGGCCACTGCCGTCGGTCACGCTGACGGCGTCGGGGGAGGCGCCGACCTCCTTGGTGAGAAACTGCTGCAGCGTTTGCGCCGCATTCTCCGCCGACCCCACGGTCTTGTGATCGAGGCCGCGCGCGGCGTTCCGAAACAGCAGCTCGGCGAAGATGTTGATGCTTTCGCGGTTCATCACGCTCACCAATCGCGCGAGCGGCGGCGACGGCAGACTCGTGACGAGGGGCGCGTTCTGTGGCGTACGCCCCACTTTGATGTCGCCGGCCACGGTAATGCCCTGCGCTTCGAGCGCCGACTTGAACGCGCCGGCGGTGAACATGACTGGATCACCAACGACTAGTTGATAGCGCGCCGTACCAGCCCGCGCGCCAATGGTGCCCGACACCACCACGCGATCATCGCCAATGCGTCGCGCACTGATGCGCGTGCCACCGCCGGCGACCGTGCGGACGGTGTTGGTGATGGTGAGCCCAGCGGTGGCGGGCTCCAGAAATACCTTGGCGGCCCCGCCAGAGCCACCCGGGGCGATGCCCACGATGACGATGTTTTCGTTGAGCGACAGCGCCGAGAATGGGGCCGCGTAGCCGGCACCGGCGTAGCGCGAGAGCCACCCCTCGGGGATGCGGCGACTCTCGAGGCCGCTCGCGTCGGCAATGATGTCGCCGGTAACCCGCTTGATACCTGCGCCGGCGACGAACTGCGCCAGCAGCGCCATGGAGGCACCGGGGCCACCGCGCACGAAACGGGGGGACAGTGACGGATCCCCATCGCCGCGCAGCACGAGATTACCCTTGAGCGTGCCGTCGGGCCCCACGGTGCCATCACGCAGCACGTCGGTGCTGAAGGTGTGCTCCGGGCCCAACTTCTCGAGCGCGATGGCGGATGTGAACAGCTTCATCGTACTCGCGGGCACCAACTTCGCGCCGGCGCCCTGCGCAAAGAGCGTATCGCCGCGCGTAATGCTCACCACCATCGCGCCCCAGTCGCCGTTCCTGGTGCGGCTGCCGAGCAGCGTGCCCAGATCCGACTCGAGCGCGGAGGCGCCACGCGGCGTGGTGTAGCGCAGCACGGGCACCACGGGCGTGCGAACACGCGCCTTAGTTGCGCGCGTATTCCGCTTGGTCGGTTTCTTTTTCTTGCCCGACGTACGCGCTGGTGGCCGCTTGCGCGCCTGCTGCATGGACGAGGTGCCACCCGCCGCGCGTGCGATGCCGGGAGCGGATGGGACGGCCACCATGGCCGCCAACGCGAGTCCACACGTCTTCACGGCGAGCGATCGTGCGAACCAGCGAATGCAACGGATCATGACGTCAGACCTTGAGTACGAATCCGCGCTTGAAAGCCACCCAGAGAATGCCAAACCAGAGGGCCACGAAGCTGACGGCGTAGGCGAGCGACGCTTCCCGCGGCGGAAGCCATGACGCATAGAACGACTGAAATACAAACCCCTGTGCAGACATCCGCGTTCCGTTGCCGACGTCCCATGTCCAGAGGGACGAGATCCCGCGCGCCATGAGGCCGGAGCCGAGGAACGCGAGCATGGGGTTGGTCCCGTAAATCGCAAACGGCCATGACCAGCGACGGATCTGCTGCACATCGATGATCCACATGCAGGTCGCGAGCGACACCGCACCGATCCCCGCCGTGAAGACGACGTACGAACTCGTCCAGATACTCTTGTTGATGGGAAACGCCCAGTGCCACATCAATCCCACCATCATCGCGAGAGCGCCCACCGCAAACACGCCCGCCAAGCGTTCGGTGAGCGCGCGCTGCTGCTGTCCAATCCACTTCCCGGCGAACGTACCGCAGATCACGGTGCCTACCGCCGGCAGCGTGCTCAACAAGCCTTCAGGGTCCCAGGTCTTGCCGCCGACCCACAAGTGGTCGGTCCCGAGTATGAGACGGTCGAACCACGCGCTGAGCAGCTGGTCGGGCTGGTCGAGGACGAAGCGGCCTGGCACGCCGGTATCGGGAACCGGCACGAGTGTCATCAGGCCCCAGTAACCCAGCAGCAGTGTGGTGAGAATGGCGAGCTGCTGTTTGACCGTGGTGCGCCACGTGAGGAGTCCCGCCAGCAGGTACGCCACGCCGATGCGCTGCAACACGCCCATCACGCGCCAATGCTCGACGCGATGCACCACCCGCTCGACGAACGTGGCGCCTTCGAGCGCCGGCGGCCACGTGAAGAACGGGAAGCCGGAGAGCAGAAATCCGAAAAGGAAAATCAGCGCGCCGCGGCGGATGATCTGCCGCAGAATGGCGCCGTCGTCATCGCCGCGCGCGCGCCGCACGCGCAGCGAGAGTTCGGTCGTGATCCCGACGATGAACAGAAAGAACGGAAAGATGAGATCGGTCGGCGTCCACCCGTGCCATGCCGCATGCTCGAGGGGGGGATAGATCGCCGACCAGGTTCCCGGATTGTTTACCAGCAGCATGCCGGCGACGGTCATGCCGCGGAAGACGTCGAGCGAGAGTAAGCGCTCCGCCTTCGGGGAAGTAGTCACGGCTTCCCTGCGCTGTCCGCCGTCGCGGGCGCCGCCGACTTGGCGGGCGGCGTGATCGGCTTCGGCAGGCGCCACCCGGTGGAATCACAGCGCACCGTGATCTGGCGCACCGGCGCGACTTTCCCTTCGTGCTCACCGCCCACATAGTGGCCACCGAGGGTGACCGTGACGGCATTGCCGTTTTCGGCTTCGATCTTGCCCTTGTACACCACGAGCATGGAGGCGTACGGCCCCGCCGACTCGAGCTTGGCCTTCACCTGCGCCTGCCCCTTGGGGTCACTGGTGTAGAAGTAGGTCGGGCCCTTGTCCTGCAGCGTCTTGAAGCCGTCGTCGGGGAGCGCCGAGTCGGTGCCGACGGCGCTAAGGAACCGCTGCGGGTGCGGGTCGGCGGCGGTGATATAGTCGAGAACCGCGAGGCCGACCGGCGTGGTGTCGAGCGACACACACGTCGGGCCTGTGGCGGCCTGCTTGTTGCCACTGGCAGGATCTTTCGATGGCGTGCCATCGCCGCAGGCAGCGAATAACAGCGCGAGTGGTACCGTCAGCGTCAGAGACGCAGCGAGGAACGGTCGAGTAGGCGTCATCACGGAGTGTGGCCACACCGACGGAATTTGTCGAGGGGCCGAACGGGCGCCGTCCCGTCCGACGGCATAGCGAGGGAGGCTCGGATGCGACCGAACGTGTTTCGTGAAGGCGTGAACGCCGGACTGATTGGCGCGCTCACCATCGCTCTCTGGTTCCTGATCCTCGACGTGATCCGAGGAGATCTCCTCGGCACGCCGGTCATGCTCGGCAATTCGCTCATCTCGATCTTCCTCCAACCGGGCGAACTCCCGAGCCGTGCGGGCGCGTTCCTGCTCTACACCGTCTTTCATGTGGCAGCGTTCGCCGGCGTCGGGCTGCTCTTCGCGTGGGGCATGAACGCCGCCGAGCGCACCCCCTCAGCGTTCATCGGCTTCGCGGGCCTGTTCATCGTGTTCGAAATCGGCTGGCTGGGGTGGACCGCCGTCCTCGCCGAAGGGCGCTTCGGCGAGCTCTCATGGCTGCAAGTCTTCCTGGCCAACCTGATCGCCGCCGGCGTGATGGGGTACTACCTGTTCCGCCAGCACCCGGGGCTGGCGGGGCGCGTGGAACTGGCGATAGCGGGATCGCCGGAGTGACTCACTCATCACTGGTCACTGAGAGGTGAGTACTGAGAGCTCAGAACTGAGAGCTCAGAACTGAGAGCTCAGAACTGAGTTCTGGATAGGCGTGAGAGTCCAGGAACGCAGCAGTGAGAAGCCAGGACCTGCGGTGGCGGTTTCCCCCACCGCGGGTCCTCGCCGCTCACCCCTGCGCTACTCGACTCTCACGCCTATCCAAGGCTGAGCTCTGAGTTCTGAGTTCTGAGATCAGAGTTCTGAGATCAGAGTTCTGAGCACTCAGATCTCCGTTATTCAGTCCCAGCTCGTGTCGAGTTGTTCTTGAAGCGCCGACAGTGCCTCGTCCCATCGCTCCTTCACATCCCGCTCGTCGGTGCCGATGGGGAGCTTGGTGATCTCGAGGGCCACGAGGGCCCGGGCGTTGCCTTGGCGGGCGACGGAGATGGCGACGTTGGTGCCGTCGGGGAAGGCGAGACGGATGAAGCGCGGCGCGAGAACGCTCATGATGCGGAAGAGCGACTCGGGGGCCCACCCGCGGCGTTCAGGGTCGTTGATGGCGCGGAAGATCGCGCTCGCGGGCACGTTGAGGACACGCGAGAGCCGCACGATGAGGCCGCTGTCGGGTCCCTCGGGAATCGTCAGCTCGACGGGCGCGGGACGAGGGCGCGGCGTGAAGGGCTTGGCAGGGGCGGCTTTGGCCGGCGCCTGTGGCCTGGACTTGCCGACAGACTTGCCGACGGGCTTGTCCACGGGCTTCGCGGCGTGTCGGACTGCGGGCTTGCCTGTTGGTTTCGCGGCTGGCCTCACCACGGGCTTGGGCGCGGGCTGTACGGCCGGCGCAGGGGCTGGCACGGGTGCTACCGGCTGCAGCGGCAGAGCGGCCTCCCGCGCGGCCTTGGTCGCGGCCCACGCGGCGTCGGCGGCGACGATGCGCTTGGGCATGCCCTTGCGATGACTCTTGCGGGTGGGAGGCTGATAGCCCGCCTGCGTGCCGGCGCGGAACTCGCGCGGCGCGCTTTCCTCGGCGGCGTCCTGCGGCTTACGCCCCTTTCCACCCTTGGCACCCTTGGCACCCTTGGCGGGTCGCTTCATGACTGCGCCCGGGGCACCCAGCCCACCTGCGCACTCGCTTCACTGTCTTCGCCGCGGGCCGACCATTTGAAGAACACCACCGTCATGACCGCGTAAAAGAACACGCCGCCGGGAATCCACATGATGAGCCCGCCGTACTGCTGATCCTGCATGGGCGTGATGCCCAGAATACGGGGCGCCACAGCATACGCGGGATACAAGAGGCTATCTGCCATCGCGATGTAGATCGAGATGATCGACATCGGAATGACCATGAGGAAACAGTACAGCATCTGTGCCGGATACGCGGCGCGCGGAAGCTCCGGCAGCGGCGACATGAGCGGCCACCACATGAGCACCGACGCCGCGATGAACATGAGGTGCTGTCCGATGTGCACGCTGTGATGCGCCAACGCCAGGTTGTACATGGGCGGCAGATGCCACAGCGACAGCACGACGTTGAAAATCACGAAGCACGACGCCGTCGTCGTGAGACGTCGCGCCATGGAGCCGAGCGTCGCCTGACGCAGCACGGGGCGCAGCATCCACCCGGGCGTGCCCGCAATCATGAGCGGCGGCACCACCAACGTGAGAATGAGGTGCTGCACCATGTGCCCGCTGAACAGATAGAAATCGCTGAGGTCGTGCAGCGGTCCGTTCAACGTGAAGAAGAGCAACAGCAGCGACGAGAAATACGCCAGCTTCTGCCCCGCACTCGGCCCCGCCAGCGCCGCCGCCGCATCGAGCTGATCGGGCGTCGCCGTCTCCGCCGTCACGCCGGCGGGAAAGCGGTCTTGGGCCGAGGGGCCCCGACGCACACGCCAGATGTACGCGGCCGCAAAGAGCGAAATGCCGATGGTCGTGCTCGGGTGGACCGAGAACTCCGACAACGAAAGACGGGCGACGGGATGGAGCAACATCCCCTGAATCTAGCGGGGAAGAACTTCAACTGAGAACTGAGTGCTCAGACTGAGACCTCCGAACTCAGAGCTCGGAGCTCGGAGCTCGGAGCTCGGAGCTCAGCCTTTGATAGGCGTGAGAGTTCAGCAACGCAGGGGCGAGAAGCGAGGAACGACGAAGGCGCACCCCGAATGGGGTGCGCCTTCTCACTTCTCGCTTCTGCGTTACTCGACTCTCACACCTATCAAAGGCTGAGTTCTGAACTCTGAGCTCTCAGTTCTCAGTTAAGAGAGCAGCCCCAGTCGTATCACCAGCTTGCTGAACAGGAACAACAGCCCGATCAGCGTCAACGACGCGACCATGAACGGCCCGGTGAAGAGCGCCCGGAACAGCTTATGGTCGTACTTGAGGTGCATGTAGTACGCGACAACCAGGAAGAACTTGACGGCCGACATGCTGAGCATGCTCGGCACGTAGATCGCGCTCGTTTCCCACGCGGGGATGTAGTACGCGGAGACCTCGAAGATCGTGATGATCGTGAGGGCGAGCGCGATCTTGCCGTACGTGGAGACCGAGGGGTGCGCGTGTGCTTCGGAGTGACCGGACATCAGCGCCTCACTTGATCAGGTAGATGAGCGGGAAGATGACGATCCACACCACGTCGACGAAGTGCCAGTAGAGCGCGGCGATGTCGACGAGCAGTTCGTCCTTGGGCTGCAGACCACGCTTGTAGTCGATGGCGAGCAGTGTGAAGAGCCAGAGCACACCCACGGTCACGTGCGCGCCGTGGAAGCCGGTCAGCGTGAAGAAGCTCGATCCGAACAGGTTCGTGCGGATCGTGAGTCCTTCGTTGATGAACGACGTGAACTCGTACGCCTGGAAGCCGAGGAAGACGGTGCCAAGGGCGGCCGTCATCCAGAGCCACAGCTTGGACGAACCCTTGATCTTGTCCCAGGTGGTGACCTTGGGCTGGTGCTTCGTCTGCACGGCGTTGAGCGCCATCACCATCGCCACCGACGACATGAGCAGGACGAACGTCGAGGCCGACGTGACCGGGATGTCGAGGATGGGCTTCATGACTTCGCCCGTGGACGGGTTCGTCCACGCCTCATGAGGATACGGCCCTTGCGGGCTACGTCCCTTGTAAATGAGGTACGTCGAAATCAGCGACGCGAAGAGCATGCACTCTGAGCCAATGAAGGCCCAGATGGCGATCTTGCGATTGTCGAGCCCGAGCGACGTGTGATGGCCGCCGGTGTGGGCGTGGCCGTCCGCGTGGGCGGCAGGAGCAGTAGTGGCACTCATCTCAGTGATGATCCTCGAGCGGCGTGAGCAGCCACTTGTAGAGTGAGCCCACCCACCAGAGCGTGCCGATCAACATGATCGCCACGCCAGTGGTCGTGCTCTTTTCCAGGAAGAGCAGGCCGCAGAACATCACCATGATGCCGCCGGCCGTGATGAGGGGCCAGATCGACGGGTTCGGCATCGTGATGCCCAACTCCTGCGACGTGGGGATGTAGCGCCCCTTCTCCTCTGCATGCGTGGTCTCGTGCACCAGCTCAGCGCCTTCCTTGGTGTTCCACATCGGATAGCGCGACTTGATCTGTGGCAGCTCAGCGAAGTTGTAATCGGGCGGCGGCGACGGGATGGCCCACTCGATCGTAGCCGCCCCCCACGGGTTGCTCGACGCCATCTCCCCGCCCTTCCAGCTCTTCCAGATGTTGATGAGACCGAAGAGCGTGCCGATCATGAGGATCAGCGTGCCCACCGTCGACATCAGGTTGAAGATCTCGAAACCCTGGCCGGCGTCATACTGGTAATACCGGCGCGGCATGCCCAGCAGCCCGCTGAAGTGCATCGGGAAGAACGTGAGGTTCATGCCGACGAGCGAGATCCAGAAGTGCCAGTTGCCGAGCTTTTCCGAGAGGAAACGGCCCGTGATCTTCGGGAAGTAGTAGTAGATGCCGGCAAAGATCCCGAACACCGAACCGCCGTAGAGCACGTAATGGAAGTGCGCGACGATGAAGTACGTGTCCGTCTGCTGCAGGTCGGCCGGCGGCGAGGAGTGCATGACGCCCGAGATACCACCCACCGTGAACAGCGCGACGAGCGCGACGGCGAACTTCATGGCGACGGTGAAGCGGATCTGACCGCCCCACATGGTGGCCATCCAGTTGAAGATCTTCACGCCGGTCGGGATCGCGATGAGCATCGTCGCGAGCGAGAAGACAGAGTCGGCAATCGGACCCATGCCCACCGAGAACATGTGGTGGGCCCACACGCCGAAGCCCAGGAAGCCGATGAGGATACCCGAGTACACCATGACCGGGTACCCGAAGAGCGGCTTGCGGGAGAACGTGGGGAGCACTTCGGACACGAGGCCGAAGGCGGGCAGGATGAGGATGTACACCTCGGGGTGGCCGAACACCCAGAACAGGTGCTGCCAGAGCAGCGGATCGGCGCCCTTGGCGACCGTGTAGAAGTTCGTGCCGAAGAAGCGGTCGAACTGCAGGAACACGAGCGCGACGGTGATGACCGGGAAGGCCAGCACCACGAGGAACTGCACGACGAACGACATCCACGTGAAGATCGGCATGCGCATGAGCGTCATGCCCGGCGCCCGCATGTTGATGATCGTCGTGATGAAGTTGAAGCCGGCGGCGAGCGACGAGATACCCAGGATCTGCAGGCCGATGACCCAGAAATCCATGTTGATCTGCGGCGAGTACGCCTTCGTGCTCAGCGGCGCGTAACCGAACCAGCCGCCGTCCGGTGCCACCGAGAAGAAGATCGGCACCGTGATGAAAATGCCGCCGAGCAGGTAGATCCAGTACGAGAACGCATTGAGTCGCGGGAACGCAACGTCACGCGCGCCGACCTGCAGCGGAATGAGGAAATTGAAGAACGCCGCCGACAGAGGCATGACGGCAAGGAAGATCATCGTCGTGCCATGCATCGTGAACAGCTGGTTGTACATCTCGGCAGAAACGAGAGTGCCGTTGGGTACGGCCAGCTGGGCACGGATGACGGCGGCCTCGAGGCCACCGACGACGAAGAAGAACAAACCCGTGATGAGATAGAGCGCCCCGATGCGCTTGTGATCCACCGTCGTGAGCCACGACCACAGCCCGGTATCAGCGGGTGCGGCCTTGGCCTGGGTGTATGGGGGCGCGGCAGCGATGGTTGCCATCGTGTCGAGAGTCAGGTAAGCGTGAGTCGGTGACGGCGTCTTACTTGAGCGCCTGCAGGTACGCCACGATGTCCGCGATGTCGGCGTCGCTCAGACCGCCCATCTTCACGACCATCTTCGTCTTCGGATCGGTAAGTCCCGTGCCCAGCGTGGGCATCAGGCTACCAGGCTTGAGCGCCGGGGCGTTCTTGATCCAGTACGCGAGATGCTTCGCGTCGTTGGGATAAAGACCACCCGCGATCGTGTAGCGCGTCCCGACGTGCGTCAGGTTCGGTCCGACGTTCGCCATGTTGAACGGCGTCCCCACGATGGCGTGACAGCCGATGCAGCTCGACTTGCTGTAGAGCTGACGCCCCTTTTCCGCGTCGCCCTTGGCGAGCAACGACTCGTCGAAGGTGACCGTGACGGGGAGTTTGGCCGTCGGAATCGTGTACGTGAATTCCTTCTCGAGCCGTTCGCGCGGGAACGCCCAGACGGGGACCGTCGCCGGCGCCGCAGCGGGCGCGGCACTGTCCGTCGGCGCCTGCGCCGCTTGCGTCGAGGCAAGCACGACTGGCGTCGCGCCCGTGCCCGTCGGGACCGGGGCCACCGCGGCGGCACCAGCTGCCGGCGCCGGTGCGGCCACCGCCAACGGGAAGATCGCGCCCTGCTTCTGGTGTGCCGACCACTGCTCGAATTCCTGCGGCGTCACCGTATACACGCGGAACTTCATGTTCGCATGCGACGGGCCGCAGAACTCGGCGCAGAACCCGTTCCATGCCGACGACGGCAGGTCCTTGTTCGGCGTGAACCAGAGATAGTTGGTGCGATTGGAGATCAGATCGCGCTTGCCACCCATCTGGGGAATCCAGAAGGAGTGCAGCACGTCGATCGTCTTGAGCTGGAAGTTGACCGTCCGCCCATTAGGCAGGTACAGCTCGTTGGCCGTCGTGATGCCAAGCTGGGGATACTTGAACTCCCACCACCACTGATGCCCGATGACTTCAACCTGCAGGGCATCCGGCGCCGCCTTCGCCTGCGTCTTGAAGATCGTGCGCACCGTGGGGATGGCGATGAAGATCAGAATGACGGCCGGAATGGCCGTCCACGTGATCTCCAGAACCGTATTCCCGTGTACCTGCTTCGGCGTCGGCGCGCCCGGGCGGCGACGGAAGCGGAAAATCGTATAGACGAGGGCAGCCTCAACGCCGACGAAGACAATCGTGCCCCAGAAGAGCAACTTGTCCCACAACGCGTCGATGTCCGCGTTGAAGTCGGTGTTGTGATTGAACGTCGAGTTCGGATACTCGCCGCCGCAGGCTGCGAGCCCGAGGGCCAGAGCGCCCAGCAGCGCAGCAGAAGCCAATCGCCGCGGGCGGAACGTGCCAACCATGCCTGTTCCTGAGGGAGTGTGGGATCCCTCCACCTCGTGCTCGGTCGGTGACGACCGGCACGAGGCAGAAGGAGGGGTGGTGGGACTGCTGATGCGAAGCTAAACCGGCGTTTCAAAGGCTCGCAAGCAACACCCAACGAGTTTTCGGGGTTTGTCCGACTTTTCTTGACTCCATAACCATCTACCCAATTTTTCAGGGGTTTTTGAGTCCGAACTCGGTCCTAATGGCCCGGTCGAGAACACGGAACTTCCCGCACCTTGCCGCTGCCGTTTCCGCCGACGCCCGTAATCGTCTTTACGAACGTGAAGCCTCCCGTTCCGACTCCTCTCCGCCCCGCCCCCCGGGTCGAAGCCCCGAAACTCGTGCGCCTTCGCCGCCACGGGTCAACTCGCCACATCCGCCGGCGTGCGGCGGCGCTCGCGCTCTTTGCCCTCGGATGCCGTGGCCGGACCGACGGGGGCATCGACGGCGCTGTCGCCATTGGCGTCGGCGCGATCCCCGGGTCCCCCAACTATGCCCAGGTGGTCGAAGGGGTCGAAATGGCCGTGGCCCGCCTCAACGAGCAGACGGGCGGCCCCCGCTTCCGGGTGCAGCTCCCGGATTCGTCGGCACGCAGCGCCGTCCGCGTGGCGCAGCTGCTGCGCGACACCCCCAGCGTCATCGCCGTCGTCGGGCACCCCGAGAGCGGCAATACGCTCGAAGCGATTCCCATCTACGCCGACGCCGAACACGACGGCCTCGATGGGGTCGTCGCCATTTCTCCCACGTCGTCGTCACCACGCCTCAGCGGCATCAGCCCGTGGTTCTTCCGCGTGTCCCCCTCCGACGCCGACGCCGCGCGCGTGACGGCACAGTGGGTCCTCGACTCACTCGGCGCATCGCGGGCGGCCATCGTGTATCGCAACGATTCGTACGGCCGGGATTGGGCCCGCACGTTCGGTGATGTGTTCGTGCGAGGCGGCGGCGCCGTCGTCATGCGCGACCCGTATCTTAGCGGCGTCGTCGAGTGGGACGCCTACGCCTCCCAGCTTGCGACGCTGCGCCCTGACGTCCTGCTCTTCCCCGGTGACGGTGATGACGCGCTGGCGCTCATGCAGGCGCTGCGCGCACGGGGCGTCAGCATTCCGTTCATCGGCGGCGATGGGACGGAAACGATGAAACAGCATGCCGAAGCGGCCGGCGCGCGCTACGTCTCGTTTTTCGAAGAACCGCGCGCATCGAGCAAGGAAGCGCAATACTTCCTGCCCACCTACCGCGCGCGCTTCCGGCGAGTGCCCGACATGTTCGCGGCGCTCTCCTACGACGCCGCTCTCGTCGTGGGACGCACCGTCATCAACGGCGCACGCACGCGGAGCGCGCTGCGGCTCGCGCTCGAACGCGTCGGCAATGGCGCTCCCTCCGTCGACGGGGTCGCCGGACGCATCGCGTTCGAAAAGAATCACGACATCAAGGGACGCACCGTCGTCATCACGCGCGTCCCGGGAACGGTCGCCCCCGCTAACGCGAAGGCGTCGGGAGCACAGCCGTGAGCATCTGGCGTCTCACCACCATTCGTGCGCGCCTGCTGGCCGGCTTCGGCATGTCCATCACGCTCCTGCTCGCCGCAGGGCTCCTGGGCTGGTACGGGCTCGCGCGCAGCAATCGTGACGCCGAGGCGACCGTGCGCGGCCTCGCCGATCGCTCGGAGTTTATCGAACGCACCACCAACACCGTGCTGCGCGAACTCGTCGCCGGCCTCCGCTACCTCAGCACCGGACAGGCGAGCGACGAAAAAGAGTACCGCACGCTCGTCACGCAGGCCGAAGAACTGCGCAACGATGCGCTCACGCGCGCCGTGCTCAGTGCGGTTGAACGTCGGCACCTCGAAGTGATCGGCAGACTGCAGGCGGCGCTCGAGGTCCGCATTGCCGTGACCCGCGCGTGGCAGGTCGCCGGTGTGAGCACCAACGCCGATCGCGTACTCGCGCTCACGACGCGCGACATGGAAGCCATCGAACGGGAACTGCAATCGCTACGGGACGGCGCACGCAGCAGCGCCACGGCCTCTATGGATTCCATGCGCGACGGACTGTTCAAGGCTGAAGCCAGTCTCGCCCTCGTCGTAGCACTCGCCTTCGGTGTTGCGGCGTTCTTCAGCCTGTCCACCTCGCGTGCGGTCACCGATCCGCTCGTGCAGCTGCGCGACCAGATGATGGCCATTGGCGCCGGCGACCTGCGCGACCCTGCTGTCGACCTCCGCTACGGCGGCGTCGCCCAGGAGTACGCCGAACTCATCGACTCGATGCAACAGGCGCGCGAACGCCTGCGCATGTTGCTGTCGCGCGTGCAGGAAGAAGCCGATCAGGTCACCCTCGCCGCCAGCGAGCTGTCGGCCTCGGCCTCGTCGGCCGCAGCGTCGTCGCAGCACGTCACCACGGCCGTGATGGACATTTCGCACGGCGCGGGCGTACAGCTGTCGGCGCTCAAACACGCCGGCGAGACCGTGAAGGAATTGGCCGAAGCCGGCGCGACCATCGGGGAAGCGGCCGACGAAACCGGTCGGGTGGGTCGGGATATGCGTACCACCACGAACAGCGCCCGTGATCAGGTGCAGGTCGCCATCGACACGCTACTCGGTGCGCGTGAAGTGGTCACCGCCTCACGCCAGGAGATGATGGCACTGCGCGATTCCACGAGCGTCATCGACGACTTCGTGAGCGTCATTTCCGAGATCGCGACGCAAACCAACTTGCTGGCGCTCAATGCCGCCATCGAAGCTGCGCGCGCGGGCAGCGCCGGGCGTGGCTTCGCCGTGGTCGCGCAGGAAGTGCGCGCACTCGCCGAACAGAGCGCCAATGCCGCCAACGAAGTCACGCAGAACGTGAAGCATTTCCGCTCGCGCATTGCGAGCGCCTCGACCGCCGTCGAATCGGGTGCGACGCGGCTACGCGACGTCGAAACAGTGGCCGAGGCCGTTGGCAGTGCCCTCGCTCGCATCGAGCACGCGGTTGCGCAGGTCGATGGCGCCACCGCGCGCGTGTCGCACGCCGTCGATACCAACCGTCAATCACTGGGCCAGGTGCAGCGATCGCTCACCTCGGCACGCGACACGGCAGAGGGTCACGCCGCCGCCGCCGAACAGGTGGCCGCCAGCACCGAGCAAACGTCCGCCTCCGCGCAGGAAGTCAGCGCCACCGCCGAGATGCTGCAGACGGCGAGCTTGCGCGTACGCGGACTGATTACGGAGTTCCGGGTCTAGCCAGTTCGCGCATGCCCCTGCGTTCCTGCTGTCTGTGTGGCTGCCGTCTGCCGGTCTCGGCGCGATGCGGCGAGTTCGCGCCGAGACGGCAGGACGGCAGAAACTACAGACTGGCAAGGGGCGCAGGATTGCCCTTCGCGCAGGATTACACCTCGCGCACCATGACCCCGCGCGCGGCGAGCATGGCGAAAGTAGCGCTCGGCGGGGATGCATTCGTCGGGCGTGTGCACACCCGGCGTAATAGGCGCCGGACGCCTGCAGCTGACCGGTAATAGGACAACGTGTAGCCTGTCGTGCGCATCATCGCCGTGATGCCGCGCTCGCTGTCGTAGCGATCGACGACCTCCCAAGCGCGCTGCGACGTCTTGCCGTCTTTCGCACCCGTCACCACCACGCGTAGCGCCACCAGATCGGGCTTGCCTTTGCGCAGTGCTGCGCCGGCGACCTTCACAAAGACGTCGCGTGGCGCGACCAGCTGTCCCTTGATGTCGACGGGTGTAGTGCCGAGCAGTCCGAGATCGCGGATGGCGCGCATGATCGCGGCGTGTCCGGGATAGCGAAGGGTTTTGTACTCCATCACGGGAATGCGGCCCGCGTAGCGGTACACCATCGTCGAGAGGCCACCGGCCGTGTGAAACGCCTCGAGCGTGCCCACACCATCGGCGAAGGCCACCGACTCCGTCTCGGACAACGCGTCGACGGTGGCCGGCGCGCCATGGCGAACCACCAGTGACGGGGTGGTGTAGTAGTCGACCATGCCCTCGATGGAGTAGGCGATCTGGTAGCCGAGCGGCGGCTCGGGCTCCTGAGGCAGGCCACCGACGAACAGCTTGACGGAGTCGACCGTGTCGAACTGATCGATGCCGTGTTGCGCGATGATGTTCACCATGCCCGGGGCGAGTCCGGTGTCAGGAATCACGCTGACGCCCTTGGCACACGCGGCATCGTGCAGTTGCTTTTGCTGCTGGACGATCTCGGTGTTACCGCCGAGATCGGCAAAGTGCACACCGGCCTCGACCGCGAGCCGCGCCAGTGGTTCGTTGAAGTAGTACGGAATGGCACTCAGCACCGCATCACAACGGGCGAATGCCGCCCGCACCGCATCGGCATCACGCACGTCGAGCACCATCGGCACCAGACGTGCGTCGGCGCGCTGCCGCAAAAACGGCGCAAGCACGTCGACGTGCATGTCGGCGAGCAGTACTTGAGTAACGGCGGGTTCCTGCAACAAATCAAACGCGCAAGCGGAGCCTTGCAGCCCCGCCCCGAGCACCAGCATACGCATCAGGAATACTCCAGTGGGATTTCCGGGGAGGGAGAACGTGCAAGACAACTTAACGGCGACCACGGCCTCGCGGCGCGAGCATCTGCTCGAGAGCACACCCGATGTATTACGGGTGCTCGAACGGGTACAGCGCGTCGCCGTTATTGGCATCAAGCCGGCAATCGTCGGCGGACCTGCATTCTACGTTCCGCAACGTATGCAACAGGCGGGGTACGAAATCATCCCGGTCCCCGTGTACTACGCGGAGATCCCGGAGATTCTCGGCGCCCCGTACATCGCTCACTGGAGAGTATCTCTCCACCGGTGGACATGGTGCAGCTCTTCCGTCGTCCCAATGACATTCCACGCCATCTGCACGAGATTCTCGCGCACAAGCCGCGTGTGGTGTGGATGCAGCTTGGCATTCGGCACGATGAGGTCGCCGAGCAGCTTGCGCGCGCCGGCATCGATGTGGTGCAGGACCGTTGCGTGAAGGTGGAGCTGGACCGCATCCGCCGGTAGGCGGCGCGCTCAGAGTCGTACGCGGTTCCGGCCGTCGGCCTTCGCACGGTACAGCGCGGCGTCGGCGCGGGCGAACAGGTCTTCGACGCTCTCGATACGTGCGGCGGGATACACCGCGACGCCAATCGACGCGGTGAGCCGGAGCGGCTCCGCCAGCGACTCGCGGGCAAAGAGGTGCTCTTCGACGGCTTCACGGAGGCGATTCGCGAATGTTTCCGCGCCGTCGTCGTCGGTTTCGGGGAGCAGGACGAGGAACTCCTCACCGCCGTAGCGCGCGACGATATCGCTGCCGCGAATGGTATCGCTGAGCAGCTGGCCCACGTCGCGCAACACGTCGTCGCCGACGAGGTGGCCGTAGGTATCGTTGACTTTCTTGAAGTGATCGAGGTCGATCATGAGCAGCGCGAGCGTGCTGTCGTACCGGAGCGCGCGCTCCATTTCGGCGGTAATGCGCTCGGTGAGTGCCCGACGATTGAGCAGCTGCGTGAGCGGATCGGTTTGCGCGAGCTGCTCGAGACGCGCGTTATCGGCCATGGTGTTTTCGACCATCTGCGCGCGCTGAATGACGGCGACGGCTGCGGTGATGACCGCTTGCGCAAACTCGAGATCGGCGGGGCCGAAGCGCTCCTGATCGCGGGTACGGCGCACGAGGAACACGCAGTACTGACCGCGATCGATGGAGAACGGCAGTGCGATGACGGAGCGGATGGGAATCTCGATCCCTTCGATGCCCCACACGTGGCGCACGCCTTCGTACAGCGGGTGCGTATCGAGGTCTTCGACGAGCACGGGCTGTCCGCTTTCGAGCGCCGACCGGAGCTCCGGGTAGCGCTCGAGCTGCACCACCAGCTGCTGCAGGCCGGGATTTTCGAACGCCGCCACGACCGTCGCGTGCGCCTCACCGGGCCGCGCGAGCACGACGGAGCAGTGTGACACGCCGAGGGCACGCGCCGCTCGGCGCACGAGCAGGTGGAACAGCTCCGAGACCGACAGGTCGCCGGTGACCTCGTGCAGAATGTCGACGAGCTTGCGGCGGCTATCGGCGTCGTGCTGCGCGCGGTGCAACTGCTCTTCCGTGCGAAGTAGCGCGGCGCGGGTTGAGCGCAGGAGCGCCCCCATGCGCAGCTGCGCCTGGACGCGGGCCAACAGCTCCTTGGGGCGATACGGCTTGCGGATGAAGTCGGCCGCGCCGAGTCCGAGCGAGCGCACAGAGGCCTCTTCGGGGGGCTGCGCCGACAGCATGAGCACGGGCAGGTCGCGCCAGCGCTCTTCGCCCTTGATGCGCTCAAGCAGCTGACAGCCGTCAGCGTCGGGCATGAGGATGTCGAGGAGCAGCAGGTCGGGCGAGCGCTTTTCGAGCTGCTCGAGGCAGGCGTAGCCGCCGTTGGCGGGCACGACGTCGTAGCCGTTCTCCTGGAGCAACCAGGTCACGGATTCGAGGACCGCCTCGTCGTCATCAGCTACCAGGATGCGCGACGTCGCCATTACCACCCCAAGAGGACATGGCCGACGCCCGATGCGTCGACCGGCATATGCACGGGAGCGCGGAGGCCGGAATGTTCAGCGTGAACATCCCGGCGCAGCGCAGACTCCGACCACCAACGACGATTGCGCTTACTCGCCGTCACCGCCGAACAGATCATCGGCATTCGTGATGGCGCCCTCACCGGCGACGTCGCCACCCTCGGCCCCATCGACGGCGCCTTCAGCGCCTTCTTCGCCCGTGTCCTCGGGGATGACACGTGCCACCGCCGACACCACGTCCTGATCGTCGAGCGCGACCAGTTTGACGCCTTGCGCGATGCGTCCCGTGACACGGATTTCGCTCACCTTCGACCGGATGGCGATACCGGCCTTGGTCATGAGCATGAGTTCATCTTCGGGGACGACTTCCATGAGCGCGACCACATGGCCCGTCTTCTGGGTGAGGTCGAGCGTCTTGATCCCCTTGCCGCCGCGCTTCTGCACGCGGTATTCGCTGACTTCGCTGCACTTGCCCATCCCGCGCGCGGTGACCACGAGCAGCGTGGCTTCGCGCTTGATGACGACCATGCCGACCACCGCGTCGTTGAGCTTGAGCTCGATACCCTTCACGCCGGTGGTGTCGCGTCCCATTTCGCGCACGTCGCTTTCGTGGAAGCGCAGCGACAGGCCGTCGCGCGTGGCGAGCACGACATCGTTGCTGCCGCTCGTCACGGCCACATCGATGAGCTCGTCCCCTTCCTCGATCTTGATCGCCTTGATGCCGTTGGCGCGCGGATTGGAGTACTGCGACAGCGCGGTCTTCTTGACGGTGCCGTTCTTGGTGCCGAAGAGGAGAAATTCGGTGTCGGAGAATTCCTTCGTCACCACGATCGCCTGAATGCGCGTGTCGGGGGTGACGTTGATGAGATTGACGATGGGCTTGCCGCGCGTGTTGCGGCCGGCCTGCGGCAGCTCGTGCACCTTGAGCCAGAAGCAGCGACCGTCGTCGGTGAAGATGAGCATGTACGTGTGCGTACTCGCCACGTAGAAGCGCTCGATGAAGTCGTTTTCCTTGAGATCGGCGCTGGCCTTGCCGCGACCGCCACGCCCCTGGCGGTTGTAGAGCGACAGCGGGGTGCGCTTGATGTAGCCGCCGTGGGTGATGGTGACGACCATCTCTTCTTCGGCGATCAGATCTTCGATGGAGAATTCCCCTTCGTCGCTGACGATCTCCGAGCGACGCTCATCGCCGTACGTTTCCGCCAGCTTGAGCAGTTCGCCCTTGAGGATGTCCATGCGGCGCTCTTTGGACTCGAGAATGCTGCGCATTTCGGTGATGAACGCGCGCACTTCGGCCAGTTCTTCTTCGAGCTTGTCGCGCTCGAGTCCGGTGAGCTTGGCCAGGCGCATATTGAGAATGGCCTCGGCCTGACGCTCCGACAGCCCGAACGTCGTCTGCAGCTGCCCGCTCGCCGTCGGCGTATCGGGGGCGGCCCGAATGAGCCGGATGACCTCGTCGATGTTGTCGACGGCGATCTTGAGCCCTTCGAGGATATGCTCACGCTCGAGCGCCTTGTCGAGATCGAACTGCGTGCGGCGCACGATGACCTCGTGCCGGTGCGTCACGTAGTGCTCGAGGCACTGCTTGAGCGTGAGCACCTTGGGCACGAGCTGGCGGGTATTCACATCGGGGACGAGCGCCAGCATGATCACCCCGAAGGTGCTCTGCATGGCGGTGTGCTTGTACAGCTGGTTGAGCACCACGCGCGGAATGGCATCGCGCTTGAGCTCGATGACCACGCGCATGCCGTCGCGGTCGGATTCGTCGCGCAGCGCACTGATACCGGTGAGCTTCTGCTCGCGCACCAGTTCGGCGATATCGGCGACGAGCTTGGCCTTGTTCACCTGATACGGCAGCTCGGTCACGACGATCTGCGACTTGCCGCTCGACTCCTTCTCTTCGATGACGGCGCGCGCCCGCATGATGATGCGGCCGCGCCCCGTGTCCTGATAGTCGGCAATGCCGGCGCGGCCGTAGATGTAACCACCGGTGGGGAAGTCGGGCCCCTTGATGATCCGACGCAGTGCCTGCGGCTCGATCTCGGGATGATCGATGATGGTGACGACCGCCTCGATGACTTCCTTGAGATTGTGCGGCGGAATGTTCGTCGCCATTCCGACGGCAATACCCGACGAGCCGTTGACCAGCAGGTTGGGAAAGCCCGACGGCAACACGCGCGGCTCTTCGAGCCGGTCATCGAAATTGGGCGCGAAATCGACCGTGTTCTTGTCGATGTCAGTGAGCATTTCGACCGACATGCGCGTGAGGCGCGCTTCGGTGTAGCGATACGCCGCCGCGCTATCGCCGTCCATCGAGCCGAAGTTGCCCTGCCCGTCCACGAGCGGATAACGCAGCGAGAACGTCTGCACCATACGCACGAGCGCATCGTAGACGCTGCTGTCGCCGTGCGGGTGATACTTGCCAAGTACATCGCCGACGACCGTCGCCGACTTCTTGAACGGCCGTCCCGGCAACAATCCGAGCTCGTTCATCGCATACAGCACGCGGCGATGCACGGGCTTGAGCCCGTCACGCACGTCGGGCAGCGCGCGCGAGACGATGACGCTCATGGAGTAGTTGATGAACGACTCCTTGATCTCCTCATCGATGAGGCGCGGCAGGATGCGTTCGCGGGCGTTTGGAGCGGTCATGAGACGGCGGGAAATGGGGTCGGACAGGTCAGCCTGCAACCTGCGAAATCTACCCGAAACTTGCCTTCAAACACAGGGGAGAAGACGCGTAAATCCTTTAGGAACTGCGGTTTGGGTGCACTACGGTAGGGGAACGACGCGAGGGGACAAACGGGAGGGGAACGACGGGAGGGCAACCACGACCCCGTGACAGAGACCCCGACCCCGACCATCCGTCGGTGTCGTCGCGTAGTCGCCCTGTCGTGGTCATGGTCCGCCGTCGCGGGGTCGTGGTCGCGGGGTCGTGGTCGCGGGGTCGTGGTCGCGGGGTCGTGGTCGCCCTCCCGTTTGTCCCCTCCCGTCGTTCCCCTCCGTAGTTCCCCTACCGTAGTGCACCCCGACCGCAGTTCGTGGTCGCGGGGTCGGGGCATGGTCGCCGTCGCGGGGTCGCCATCGCGGGGTCGTGGTCGCGGGGTCGCCGTCGCGGGGTCGTGGTCGCGTGGTCGCCGTCGCGGGGTCGCCGTCGCGGGGGTCGCCGTCGCGGGGTCGTGGTCGCGGGGTCGTGGTCGCGGGGTCGCCGTCGCGGGGTCGTGGTCGCGGGGTCGTGGTCGCGGGGTCGTGGTCGCTGGGTCGCCGTCGCGGGGTCGTGGTCGCGGGGTCGCCGTCGCGGGTCGTGGTCGCGGGGTCGCCATCGCGGGGGTCCGTGGTCGCGGGGGTGCCGTGGTCGCGGGATCGTGGTCGCGGGGTCGCCGTCGCGGGGTCGTGGTCGCCCTCCCGTTTGTCCCCTCCCGTTTGTCCCCTCCCGTAGTTCCCCTCCCGTAGTTCCCCTACCGTAGTAAACCCAAACCGCAGTTCAGCCGCCCCAGCTCCGCACCACCGAAAGCAGCCGCCACTCCTTGCCGACCTGCCGGAACAGGTACGCGGCGCCGCCGCGGTTCGAGCCGTCCACCTGCACCCCGCCCAACTCCTGCGGGCGGCGGACGCCGACCATGGCATAGCCGTTCCAGATCACCATGGGGGCCACGAGGATGTAGCGGAGTTCCGCCTTCGGGTCCTTGCTCCCCACGTCGACGAAGAACTCATCGCGGGCATGCAGCTGCCCCTCGGGGCCGAAATAGGCCTTTACACGGGGGCGTGGGGCACGGGGGAATTCCATGTCGGCAAAGCCCGGAATCACGAACGTCACCGTATCCGTCGCCGTCGGCGAGGGCAGACAGCCGGGGCCGGCGGGGTCGGGGACTTCACCCGTGAGCCCCGTGGCGATGGCCTGCCGCGGCTTGGCGGTGCCCGCCATGTCCCAGTTGGGACGGTCGATCCCGGCTTCCCACCCGACCACCACGCGTAACAAGGCGCGGGCATCGGCGGCGGGACGCGGACTGCCGGCGCCGCGCCCAACCACGATCTCCTCCATCGCTTCGGCAATCGCCTGCACCGAATCGCGCGCCGCGGGCGTGGTGTCCGTGGGGAAGACGCGCAACGCGCCAGGGGTGCAGCGATCCCCCAGCTCGGCCCAGTCGGCTTTGCGCAGATAGCGCGACCGCAGCGCCGTGAGTCGGCTGAGCGCCGTGCGTTCGTCAATCGCGAGCAACCGTGCGACAAGAGCTGCGCTGTCGACCGGAGCCGAAGCCGCACTCTTTGCGGCGCCCCCCCCAGCGGCGCCCCCCCCAGCGGCGGCCCCCCCAGCGGCGGCCCGTGCCGGCGGCACCTGCTTGGCCGATGCCTGTGCCGTCAGCACAGAGGCCCCGAACAGGGTCGTCATCGCACACACACCCGCTACCGCCACCGAACTCCACGCCTTCGTCGTCACGAGCGAACCCACCATCACGTTGTAGCTGCCTTTTGCGTTGCCGCCGCCCGCGCCGCCTCGGCGGCATCATCGGCCGCATCTTCCGACGTCTCTTCCGCCAGCTCCTCTGCCTCTTCCGCCGCCGCTTCAGCGTCGATGGCGCGACGCTCGGCCTGGTAGCGCTCGTACCACTCGCGCGTCACCTGCCCCGCGAGGTCGCGGTTCCCCAACCCGAACGACAGCGACAGCGCGAGCGCCACGGCACCGAACAGAATGGCGAACGCGGTCGTCACGATATCCGTGGCAATCCCGAGCTCCTGCAGCGCCATGAACACCGCGAGCACGATGACACCGCCGCGACCAATACGCGCGAGCCACGGACCGCCATGCAGTCCGCCCGCCGACGCCATGATGAGGCCACCGACGAAGCCGCCCAGCACGATGCCGAGGATGATGATCACGATCGCCGCGATCACGCTCGGGATGTAGCTCATGAGCTCGGTGAACACATTCGCGAGCGAATCGAGTCCGATGGCACTGGCCGCAATGAGCAGCACAGCGAACATCACCACCCAGAAGAGCAGGTTGGCGATGACTTTGGCCGGATTGAGATGCGAGCCCGAGCGCTCGACGGCCTGCAGCACGCCGCCACGCTCGAGGAGCTTGTTGAAATGCAGCCGGCGCAGCAATCGCGCGGTGCCCTTCTCCACCACCTTCGCCACGAGATAGCCGGCGAAGAGAATGACGAGCGCGCCAAAGAGCGCGGGCACGAATTCCCCGAGCAGCGTGAAGCTCTGCTCGAGGCGCTCGGAGAAGGTGCTCGTCATGGTTGGCGTTGCGCCGGTTTCCTGCGTGGCCGTCGTCGCGAGGAGCAACGAGTCGGGAAATGACTGCGAAGTGTGCTGAAACACAAAGAGACTGAGGGAAAAGGCCTCGGGAATCCTAACACGGCGGACCAGAGGACAAAGCTAAAGACGCGTTCCGCGCCGCACGTCGAAGATCGCACTGCGCCGACAGGAGGGACAGAGCAACCACTCGCGCTGCCGGTGGTAGCCCAGCCCGAAGGAGCCACCGCCAATGGGCCGGTGCGTCATCCGCACCTGGCAGCGCGGACAGTCGGGGACACCGCCCCCCTGCACGACGGCGCGCATCGCCTTCTCCTCGTCAGCCGTAAAACGGGCCGACGCCCCTGCAAGTTTCTCGGGGGGTGTGGCCTCTGCGGCGTCGTCGCTCACGGGGCTACGCTTCCGGCACCAGCTGCACGACCACCTTGCCGAACTGCTCCCCCGACGCGAGACGGGCGTACGCCTGCGGCGCCTGCTCCAACGACCAGACGGAATCGACCGGGGGCTGCAGCGATCCGTGGCGAAAGAACTCCGTCATCGCGTCGAACTCGGCGTCGTTGCCCATGGTGGAGCCCATGAGCGTCCACTGGTTCCAGAACATGCGGCGCACGTCCACCTGCACGATGGGGCCACTGGTGCCGCCGCAGGTCACGAGCCGCCCGCGCCGGCCGAGGGCAATGAGCGACTGCGGCCAGGTGGCTTCGCCCACGCTGTCGATGACGACATCCACGCCGCGCTTGTTGGTCAACGCGCGAATGGCTTTGCCGAGCGCCGGTTCACGGTGGTCGAGGCGATGGTCAGCGCCCAGCAGCATCGCCTTTTCGAGCTTGTCCGGGCTCCCCGAGGTGACCCACGCGGTCGCGCCGATATGCTTGCAGATCTGGAGCGCCGCGAGCGCGACGCCGCCGCCGATCCCCCAGATGAGCACGTTCTCGCCAGCCCGTACCCGGGCGCGGGTGACGATCATGCGCCAGGCCGTCAGCGTGGCCAGCGGGAACGCCGCAGCGACGTCCCACGGGAGCCAGTCGGGGATGGTCCGCACATTGGCTTCGGGCACGACCACGTAGTCGGCGATCGTGCCCGGGAAGTGCTCCCCCAGCACGCCGTAGGTGAGGCAGAGCGGCTGGTCGCCGTCGCGGCAGTATTCGCACCGGCACTGCCGGTCGACCACGCCCGGGTTGATGATGACGCGGTCGCCGACCTTCACGGAGGTCACGGCGGACCCGACCGATTCCACGATGCCGGCGCCGTCGGAGCCGAGGGCCCAGCCGGGCTTGACCTTGGAGCCAGGAATGCCCTGCAGCACCCACAGATCGAGGCGGTTGAGGGCGGCGGCGTGGATGCGAACGCGGACGCCGTCGGTGGCGTGCACCGAGGGCTTGGGCACGTCATCGCGTACGACCAGCTGCTCGGGGCCGCCATGCGCGGTGAAGGTGAGCGCCCGCATGGTGTGAAAGAGGCTCATGGGGCGAATCTAACCCTGCCGTCCATTCTCCCCGTACCGTCGTCTATATTCCCCATTCGCTCCCTCTTCACCGATCCACCTCACGGCTCCGCTCCATGTCGTCCATCAAAGTTCCCCCGCTCGGCGAATCGATCGTCGAGGCGACCGTTTCGCGCTGGCTCAAGAACGAAGGCGATGCCGTGGCCGTTGGCGACGGGCTCGTCGAGCTCGAGACGGACAAGATCACGGTCGAAGTCCCCGCGCTCGAGGCCGGTGTGCTGACGTCGCGCGCCAAGGGCGAAGGCGATGTTGTGGCGGTGGGCGATGTGCTGGGCGAGCTGGCGGCAGGTGCCGCGGGGGCGACAGCGAGTGTACCAGCCGCAGCGGCTCCTGCTGCTGCCGCACCGGTTGCCGCGGCTCCGGCCGCGACGGCCGACGCCAAGGTGTCCCCGGCTGCCGCGCGACTGGCCACGGAAACCGGGATCAACCCGGCCGACATCGCCGGAACGGGACGCGGCGGTGTGGTGAGCAAGGCCGATGTCATGGGCGCCGCGGCGGCGCCCGCCAAGGCTCCCGCCGCTCCGGCTCCCGCCGCTCCGGCTCCCGCCGCTCCGGCGGCGGCCGCGCCTGCCCCGGCGGCCAGCGGTCAGCGCGAAACGCGCGAGAAGATGACGACGCGTCGCAAGCGCATCGCGGAGAACCTGCTGCAGTCGCAGCACGCCACCGCGCACCTCACGACGTTCAACGAAGTCGACATGACGGCGATCACGGCCCTCCGTGAGCGCCTCAAGGAGCGCGTCGAAAAGGAACAGGGCGTCAAGCTGTCGTTCATGCCCTTCTTCGCGAAGGCCGCGGCGCTCGCGCTCAAGGCCTACCCGGTGGTCAACTCGCAGATCGACGGCGACACGATCATCTACAAGCACTACGTGAACATGGGCATCGCCGTGGCCAGCGACGCCGGGCTCGTGGTGCCGAACGTGAAGGATTGCGACCGCAAGAGCATCGTGGAGATCGGCAAGGACATCGGGGCGGTGGCCAAGCGCGCGCGCGACGGCAAGCTGTCCATGGATGATCTCACCGGCGGCACGTTCACGATCACGAACGGCGGCGTCTTCGGCTCGCTCATCTCCACGCCGATCATCAACTATCCGCAGGTCGCGATCATCGGCCTGCACAAGACGCAGGATCGTCCGGTCGCGATCAACGGCAAGGTCGAGGTGCGCCCCATGATGTACGTGGCGCTCAGCTACGACCACCGCATCATCGACGGACAGCAGGCCGTGCTCTTCCTCGTGCGCTTCAAGGAGCTCATGGAAGACCCGGGCGCGATGCTGGTGTACTGAGCGGGGGTTTGACCCCAAACGCGAAACCCGAACGCATGACCCGGAACCGATCAGTTCCGGGTGGTGGGTTCGGGTTTTGCGTTTTGGGTTTCCGTACCCCCAAACGCACCACGACGCCCCTAAGCGTTTCCGCCGGGACGTCGGGCTTCGTTGACTTACGTTTTCAACGCGAAGGTTGGGGCCGCAGCCAACGAGAGGATTGGTAACAGCGAGATTCGTGCCGTCAAGTGTACGACGGGTAACCTTAGCGCGACGTAACAACGAAAACCCACGACCCGCAAGCTGAACCCAGAACCCGGATCTGATCGGTTTCGAGTTCTGGGTTCGGGTGACGAGTCATGGGTTCAACGTCTCGCGTTCCGCCAATTCTGCCTTTCGTGGTTACTATCGGATCGCCGCACGTGCGACACCGCTGCCACCCCCATTAATTTGCGCCCCATGACCTCCCCCAATATCCAGACCGCCGACGTGGTGGTCCTCGGCGGTGGCCCCGGCGGCTACGTCGCCTCCATCCGCGCCGCCCAGCTGGGCCTCTCCGTCGTCTGCGTCGAGGCGGACAAGACCCTTGGCGGTACCTGCGTCACCGTGGGCTGCATTCCCTCCAAGGCGCTGCTGCAAAGCTCCGAGCACTACGAGTGGCTGCGCCTGCATGCCGCCGAACATGGCGTGAAGGTGGACGGGGCCTCCGTCGACCTGCCGGCCATGATGGCGCGCAAGACGGATGTCGTCGCGCAGAACACCAAGGGCATCGAGTTCCTCTTCCGGAAGAACAAGGTGACCTGGGCCAAGGGGTGGGGGACGCTCAGGGCGGGGAACGTCGTCGAGGTGCAGGGCGCCGACGGTGCCGTGACCGCGTGGCAGGGGACGTCGGTCATTCTCGCGACGGGCTCCGTGCCGGTGCAGCTGCCGTTCCTGCCGTTCGATGAGCAGCGTGTGCTCTCGAACGTAGGGGCGCTGCAGATCCCCGAGGTGCCCAAGCATCTCATCGTGGTGGGCGGCGGTGTAATTGGGCTCGAGCTGGGCTCCGTCTGGCGCCGCCTCGGAGCCAAGGTCACGGTGGTGGAGTATGCGCCCACCATTCTTCCGGGTAACGATGACGACATCGTGAAGGAAGCCGATCGCATCTTCCGCAAGCAGGGGCTCGAGATTCACACGGGCACGAAGGTGACCGGCGCCGACGTGCGCGCCGACGGCGTCACGATTCACGTGGAGAAGGACGGCGCGGCGTCGAGCATCGAGGGCGACTACGTGCTCGTGTCGGTGGGTCGCAAGCCGGCGCTGGGTGGAGTGGATGCCGCTGCA
>JAAVWC010000025.1 GCA_023910675.1 Gemmatimonas sp. | reverse complement strand
GCCTTCAAGGCACTCGACGACGCGCAGAAGCTGCGGGAACTCGACAATCGAGAGTTTCAGCGGGAACGCGCGCAGTGGGAGAAGGAGCGGGCGGCATTCGAGGCCGAGATCGCGCGGCTCACCGAGCTTACCGAAGCTGCGGGGCGCATTGACGTCACAGAGAACCTCGGCCAAGACGTACTCGAGCTGCGCTGCGTCGTCTCTCGGGAGGCGCTGTTTCTCTCGCGCGACCCTAACGAGGTCTTCCACGCTTCACTCAATAGGGCGATGGGCGAGTTTCGCGCATATGTCGAAGAACAGCGCCGGAAAGCCGACGCTCGGCTGGCGGCGGCTAAAGCCTTCTCGGAAGCCAGAAGCACCCGCTAGTTCACCGAGACGGCAACGCCGCCGCGCAAGCACACTGCGCGGCGGCTTTCTCGTGTCAGATCACTTCGATGCCATACGCGTTCAACTGCGCGACAATCTCGTCCGCGTCATCGGTCGTGATCGGGAACGACGTGTTGAGCCACAGCGCCGTGCTCGCGTTGTCGTGCTCCCACCGCTTCGCGGCGATGGCGGCGAAGACGCTATCGAGCGTGACGGTGGCGTTGGGCTCCGGCTTCTTGACTTCGGGTTCGGCGACGGGTTCCGCAACCGCTTCCACGGCGACGGTCTCGGCTTCCTCTTCGAAGTCGGAGGCGGGAGCAAAGGCAAATTCGGACATAGATCCTCTCAGGCAGAGCGGGGAAGAATGAGCCGGGTCGTTCCCGGCTGGGGTGCGCGGATGACGCCCGCGCGTTCGCGGCGTACCCACGTTGTGCACCTGCAATTCGGATGGACCGGCGCCGTCATGCGCGGCCCAACCGGCGTCAGGAACGTGCCATCCAGCGCGACGCCATCGGGGTTCATGCGCGGGATCGGCTCGCAGATTTTGCACAGCCGCTCATCCTGCGCGACGATCCAATAGCGCTTCACCTCGCTGGCCGGAATCGCGCCCTGCGCCACGGCCGCGCGCCAGCTTTCGGACGACGCTTCGTTTGCTGCCTGTATCGCGGCCGTGCGGGCGAACGTCTCGGCGCGGAAGGCGACGAGCTTCCGGCGGTACGCAGCGACCATCTTCTCGATCTGTTCCGGCTTGAGCGCCTTGCCCGACAGCGCACGGTCGAACCGCTTGTCGCGCAACGCACGGCCGAGCGCATCCTTGACGCGGCCTTCCTCGAGCGCTTCGCGAAAGCTCTGCACGATCTTCGCGTCGTACGCCGTCAGCCCCGCGAGGGACACGTCACTCTTGAGCGCGACGGCGACCTGACGCGGACCTATGCCGCGCGTGAGTTCGGCGGCAATCGTCTCGCGTAGCCCGTTGCGCGTGTCCTCAAGCACCCGCCGAAACGCGTCGTCTTCCCAGCGGCGCACGGCTTGGATCAGCGTCGGCGAGAAGACCGGCGCTTCCACCGTGAGCCGCAGTGAGGCCGACAGGTCACGCGAGCGCGTGCGCACGAGCCGCAGCATGGCTTCCGCGAAGGTGGAGCGGAGCGCCGCCGTGGCAGCCGTGACCGCTGCCGTCCCGAAGATCAGGTCGACCACAGCGGCTACGTCGCCCGATTCCAGACGGGCAATGAGCCCCGGCAGCTGGTCCGGTCGCAGGCTGTTGAGGAACCGGAGAAACGCCACGCGCAGCGCCGGTTCGAGCTGCGCGGCGAGCTGCTGCAGGCGCAGCTGGTCGCGTTCGGCGGGGGTCATTTCTCCTCCCCCCATTCTTCCGCCTTGTTCCAGAGCCGATTCATGAAGCTGCGGTCCTTGATGTGCGCGTGCGACGCGCTCACCGGCACATACTCGACGGCGATCACTTCCGACAGGTCGCAGGTGACCAGCTCACCAAACGGGCCGTCGCCTTCGAACCACTTCACGCCGTCGCGCCATGCGCTGACTACTCGCTCGCGTTCGTGGGCGGCAAAATGAACGACCATCCCGCGCCACCGCACGTTGACGCAGTCACGATTCAGGTCCATGGGCTGACCTTTTTGCCGACGTCGGTCAAATGGTGGCGGACCTTCTTGTTGGCGTCAACAAAATGGTCGGTCACCTGTTGATCCTCCACGAATCGACCACAGCGCCGGTCAGTCGAAACGGGATCTGCGTCCGCTTTGAGGTCATATGCCACCCGAGGCATTGCGCGCAGAAATACACGCTGTGCTCGTCGCGGTCGCGCTCACCCGCCTTCCGGCGCTGCACACAGCGGGCAAGCTCGCGCTCTGCGTCGGCTTTTGTTGGGAAGTCGAGTTTCCCGCAGCGTCCGCGCTTTGCGTGTCGGCGCTTCACGTGACGCCCTCAATCTGGTCCAGCCTGTCTTCCTCTCGACTGGCGGCCAGCGCATCCGGCGAGAAATACCACACCGCCCGGACGCCATCGAGGCTGATCACGCCTTCTCCGCCGTATTCGTCGCGTCCTTCAAAATAGCGGTCCCCGTTGCGCCACGCCGTTTCGATACGCTCGCGTTCGGATGCCGCAAACGTCATGCTGCCGCCATCGGCATAGCGCACGGCGACATAGCCATTTTCGCGGCGGCTCATGACGCCGCTCCAGCGCTACGGCTTGGGAATCTGCCCCAACAGGTGCGCGATGAACTCGCCGGTGATGGCGCGGGCGTCCTCTGGCGACAGCCCTTCGTCCCTGAGCGCCCGATAGAACACCGCGACCGGATGCGCGATGTCGCGCGCCAGCCCGCCGAGGGTCTCGACCGCGTGGGTCCGTTGGACGTCTTCGGGGCGGTGGGGCATGTGGGCATACTACGCCGCCGCCGGCTGATTGTCACCGGTGTCGCCCTCGCCGTCCCCAAGCAGCTGGCGGGCGGCCTCGTCCTCAGCCTCCTGATCCGCCGCCCCAGCCGCCGCCAGATCCGCCGCATACTCGGCGTAGTTGAACGACTCCGGCACCTTGCCCGTCCGCAGGAACGTCAGCCAGGTATCGACGTCGAGCTTGTCGGCAATCACCGCCTGCCAGAGCACGCCCGCCATCTGCGCGTCGACCTCGGGAGCGGCGTACGCCGTGTGCATCTCGACCGACGGAGCAGGGCAGTCGCGGTACAGGCCGTGGAACATGAGCGCCTGTTCGAGCGCATCCTGCACGCCGCGCGCAATCGTGGCGTGTGTCGCGTTCTCGGCGGCCAGATCAAGCCCGCGCCCCTTGGCGGTCTCGGTCCCGCCGCTCTGCCGATCCTTGGCAAGGAACGACATCCCGAGCGCCGCGATCTGCCGCACGATCTCGTCGCGCTCTTCTTTCGACGCTTCCAGCGCATCGGGCGCCGCCGCCGCATAGCCGATCTTCGCGTCAGCATTGCGGCTGCGGATCACGCTGTTCGGTCCCACGCGAATCGGCTTTTCCTGCCCCGTCTCGTCGCGCTCGGCATCGACGCCGAACAGGTACAGCGTCGGCGAGTGCGTGTGCTTGAGGAGGTACCGGCGGTCGGCCGTCAGCTGGTAGTGGTCAAGGTTGAGCTCGGCCACGCCGAGCACGGCAGGCTCAGACACGAACGGCGCCGACGGACGCTTCGGGTACGCGATAGCGAGCGGGATGGCCGGCAGCTCACGGCGGCCGGCGCCGAGCATCGCGCCCTCGTTGACCATCCGGAAGTGTTCGGCCGCCCCGTCGACGGCGGGGACGTGCTCCCACACGCGAAAGCGGACGCCTTGGTCCGTCAGCATGAGGACGCGGTACCGGTCGCGCGCCACGACACCGAACTCGCCCGCGCGCACGTTCGTGACTTCAGCGATCACCACCTGCCGCACGATCTGCTGCGTGCTGAGGCGCGCGACATCCTCGTCGCGGAGCGCCCCGCTTGCGTAGTCGGCCATGATGCGCGCCCAGTCGGGCGACTCGGTCACCCACGACACGAGCTGCTCGGCGGTCACGAGCACCCAATACGGCCGGATGCCCATCCGTTGTTCGTTCGCCAGCGTCAGGCGCAGCCCGTCGGGCACCGGCGGCGCGTCGACCAGAATCCCCGCCAGCCCGCCGACGATGGCCTCCTGCGTCAGATCGCGGGCGAACACGTCCAAGTGGGTCCCGCGCCGATCAATGTCTTCGGCGTCTGCCATGATCCGCGCGTCGGTGCCCTCAGCGAGCGTCGGCGGCGTCCCGACCACCATGCCCACGACGGCTTCGACGGTGCGGGCGGTGTAGCGCGTGACCTGCGCGATCTTGGCCCGCAGCCTGTAGAACGCGGGCTCTTCGGCCGGCCACTTCGGCAGCGCCTCGGTCCCGAGCGCGCGGACCGCACGGGTCCCGCCCATCATGGCGCGCGAGAGGCGCCGCGAGGGCTCCAAGTCGACGTACTCCGGCCGCTTGAAGTCGGGGCGGGCCGCGGCGGGCGCGTTGCCCGGAATCGAAAGGGCTGGCGTGTCTGGCATGGTCAACCGATGGCGAAAGAGGAGACAGAGGCGCGCGTGTCGTGGAGCAGGTTGAATTCCTGCCAGCACAAGTAGCCGGCGGCGTCGTTGGGATGGTCGTAGCCGCCCGACTTGTCGGGGATGTTCGTGTCGGTCTTGTAGACCTGCCCGCCGAACGATTCGATGAGGTGCGCGGCCTTCGGGTGAATCCGCATCCGGCGGCGGTGTCCGTCGCACAGCATCATGTTCACGTTGTTCACGCGGTCGACGACGGGCGGGTGCGCCGACGGGGCGCGCACTTCGAACCCGAAACTGCGAATGATCGCGAAGTCCGTCTGTCCCGCCTTGGCGTTCGTGTGCCGCGCGTTGCCCGCCGGATCGGGGCAGAACACGACGCGACGATGCGGGAAGCGGTCGGCGATCTCCTGACAGACCTCCGGCGTGTTTGACGTCTCAATGAGCAGGCAGTCAAGCACATGGCATTCGTCGACCGCGCGCACCGCGATGACCGACGCCATCGGGTTGACGTTGAAGTCTTGTCCAACGTAGATCTCGCCGCCAAGATCGCAGACCGACGCGTCTACGTTGCCCTCTGGGAACGGCTTGTCCAGAAACTTCGCGTACACGCGCCCCTTCCCGCCGAGGTTATACGCGCCGCCCCAGACGTGCTCATACTTCTCGGGGTCGGCTTCCTTGAGCCGCCGCGCCTCGTCGCGCAACGTCGACGGCAGAAACGGGTTGTCGCGGTACGTCGTGTGAACGCGCACCGAGCCGTCGAGCCCCTTTGCGAACAGCTGGTCGACGGGGTCGGTCTTCTTGTCCGGGTTCCAGCTGAACCAGATCTCCGACCCTTCCGCGCGAATCGTCGGCAGCAGCAGGTCGAGGGAGCGCTGTGAGATACTTTGCGCTTCCTCGACCCATGCGACCCCGAACCCTTCGAGCGACTTGATCGAGTCGGACGTATGGTCCTGCATCCCCTCGAAGATCATCACGCCGCTGCCGCCGACACGCCGGATCTCGGTCGTCAACACCAGGAACAGCGACGCGACGCCAAGCTCGCGGATCTTCGCCTCGACGAGCGCCTTCGCCGAGAACTTCAGCGACCGCTGCACCTCGCGGATGCACACGACGCGCAGCGACGGATCGCACACCATGCGCTCGACCGCTTCCTCGGCGAAAAAGTGCGACTTCCCCGAGCCACGGCCGCCGCTGGCGCCCTTGTAGCGCTGGCGGCGCTGCAGGGGCAAGGCCCAGCGGGGCACGCGGCGGTTGATGCTAACCAGCATTCGGGGACGGATCGACGACGGTGTGCGTGACCGTCACCGTGATCGCGCCGCCCTGCGCGCCGGTGTGCTCGATGCGATCCGAGAACAGCCCGTGATGCTTGCCGAGCAACTCCAACGCACGATTGGCGACGGCGCCCTGATACGTGTACTCGCCGGTCTCGTTGCCTTCGCGGTCATACACCGGCTCGGCCTGCATCGCCCGTTCGACATTGTCGCGCAGTCGCTCAAGCACCCACGCGGCATTGACCTCAGTCGCCGCTTCGCGCTTGGCCTTGGCCTCACCAATCGCCGCCGCCACCCTACTTTCCCCTACCAGGCGCGGGCCGATCTTGTCCGCATTCTTGGCGCTATACCCCGCACGAATTGCCGCCTGCGTCGCATTCAAGTCGACGAGGTATTCCGCCACAAACGCGGCTTGCTTCGGCGTGAGGCCATTACGCGGCATAGTCCACACCCTCGCGCGTTATGATGCCCAATGCCAGCTGATCAGGATGCGGACGCGGCCCCTTATGGCCCCGCCGTGTCTTCGGCACCGGCACGGCCGCCAGTGGCACCCGATACGCGCGAGGCCCCGCGATGTACTCGCCCGGCGTCCCCTCGGTCGGCAACACCACCGGATCGAGGTACCGGTGCTCCACCAGCAAGGCGAGCGCCCGCCGCATGGTGCGCGGCTTCAAGCCGAGTTCCAGTGCCGTCGGCCGGACTTTGATCACCTGCGGGACGGTCAGGTCGTAGTGATCGGTCAGGTAGCGCCACAGGTATTTGCACGCAATCCGGTGCCGGATGACGCGGAGGCGGATGACGCGGGTGATGGGGCGGATCATACCCGCCGCTCCTGCCACGTCCCGCCCTTCTGCCACACGACGACCAGCGGAAACGGCGCGTGCTCGGCAACGATCTTGAGCTTGAGCCACGCTTCCGGCGTCGCGCCGAAGTCATCCCCGCCATCCTCCCGACTGGCCGCCTTCACCTCGTGCAGCTCCATCGTGCCGTCCGGCAAGAGCACGACAAAGTCCGGCCGGTAGTGCGTCTCATCGGCGAGCCGCCAGCTCATCCCCTCGTACCACCACGCCGAGACCAGTCCGGCCGCCTGTCGCGTCGTCAGGATCTGCGCGTAGCGGGCCTCCCCTTTGTTCATGCGCTCCTCGGCGGAGCGCTTCCGGCCCTTGGCCTTGGGCAGCTCCCCGGCAGGCTTGGCGCCGCGCTGTTGCGGGCGGTACACGAATTTGCGCGGGCTCATGGCGAATGCCTCCCGGTTGTTGGAAAATCCCGTAAACGCCCCGCCACGGCCTTTTCGTCCGCTGGGGTATGACTAGGTACCACCCTGCCCCCGTTCGTGCCCCCAGCGAGCCGCTGGCCATGCTCGTGGCCGGTCATGACGCCCTCCGCCGCTTCGCCATCCGCTCCGGCGGCACCCGCGTGAGGTGCCAGTTTCCGCAATCGGGGCAGCGGTACGTGTGCTTCGGCTGCAGCTTCCGGCGGTTGTGTTTGCTGAGCAGGGACGCTTTCGCGTCGGTCGCCGAGTCGAAGCCCTGCTTCCCGCTCTTGGGGCAGATGGGTCTCATGTGGCGCTCCCGGTGGCTTGGGGGCGCACGGCGCGAATGGCGCCGGCGATCGCTTCCGGCGTGACTCGGCCAGCGGCGACAGCGGCCTTGGCCTCCGGATCGCCGTCAGCCATGCCCGCGAGATGGTCCCACGCCAGCATGACCAGCGGGTAGCTCCCCAACTCGGCACGCAACACGCGGTTGACCTCCGCAATCCGGGCCACGTCTTTGCCGTGGTCGATCGGTGGCGGCGGGAGCGGGGCAGGTGTCGGCTTCGGGAAGTCGCGCGCCTCGATCCGCTGCGCCTCAACGCGCAACTCGTGCGGTCCCGGCGGGAACTCGTGCCCAAGCAGGTACTCGCGCGGGATCATCGGCAGCACCTTCGGCTCGATGTCCCGCAGCGCGTACGCGAACGCCGTGAGGTCCTGCTGTGCGGCCTCGGTGCGCGCCAGAACACCGGACAGCCGGTTGGGCCAGCGGCGCGCGAGCTGCCCGATGATCGCCCGGGTTTCGTTGAGCAGTTCCGCCGGCGGAATCCACTGCGACGGGCCGGTCATGACGCCACCCGCCATTCGATGCCGCGCGCATCGCAGTCGGCCTGCCAGTCGGCAGCGCCTTGGCGTGCGTAGGCGATGGCCCACTCGTCGGGGATGGTCGGTTCCGCGCTCTCAGCTTTTGTCGATGGTACCGGCAGGTTACGCATGGCGGCGTGCACCTGCTCGGATTCCCACGCGCTGACGACGGGGGCGGTGAAGTACTTGAGCGATCCGGGCGGCTTTCCGTCCGAAGGGCGCGTCGTCTTCGCGAGCTCGTACAGCCGCTCCTCCGCAAACGCCAGCGGCACGCCAGCAGCGTGCAGCGCCTCGGCGAAGTCGTAGGTCGTCTTGCTGTCCCAGCGCGGCGGCGTGGTTGGCTCACCAAACAACTCGGTCACCCCTTGCAGGAACCGAAGAACCAACCGCGTCTTGTGCCCGCCGCTCGACACGTCGACGATCTCCCCGTTGGTCGGGGTTTGGGTAAGAGTAAGGGTTGTGTTATTGGGTATGGGTTTGGGTTTGGGTAAGGATTCCCTAGGGCTATCGGTAGGGCCTTGGGTAGGGCCTTGGGTAGGGCCTTCGGATGCCATACCAAACCACTCGGGGTGCAGCGCCTCGAACGTGTCCAGCATCGACACGCGCGGCAGCGAGTCGAGATGTTCACGTAACCATATGCGGTGATTGTCGTTCGACGTGTGCAGTTGTGGCTCAAAGTCGAGGCCACGCACCACCCATACAACGCTCGCCTCTATCGCCAGCCGTTCGGCTGCCACGAGTTCCGCAACGGCGCGCTTCGTGCGAGGAGTCGGCATCCCCGTCAGTTCTGCGAGCTGTTCAAGAAACGCGGGCCAAACTTTGATGCCGGCCGCTCCGCTTAGTCCCTTCACGAACACATACGCGAGTTTTGCGTCGGGGCTGAGCTTCGAAAAATCCTTTCCTGTGAACAACGCTTCGAAGAATGGGCGGTACTCGCCGCGAATTCTCCGCATCTTGAGCTTGCTCATGGCTCGTCTTCGGCGATGTGCGCCGCCACATTTTCGGCCACCTGCTCGAGTACCGAGCGGCCGATCAGGTCTTCGACAATCGTGATGGCGTGCTTTTCGTCGTCGCTGGCCGTCACGAGCCACGCGGAATACTCGCCGTAGGCGGTCAGCGCATCACGGACGACATCGAAGGTCGTCGTCTTTTCAATCATGGGGTACCCTCACCAAAAAAGCGTCCGCGCTCCCATGTGGAGCCCACCGCGATTTCTCGCGGTGGCATGGGAGCAACGGACGCCACGTACGAACCTAGCTCGTTGGTGGCTCCAACACCAACAGCGGCACTATACACAAACAGGTCTGACAGGCCCTCAGCACACGTCGTCCCTACAGAGGAGAATGTCTGCTTGACCTTGTCGTACCACTCGCGCGTCATGGCTCCCCCGTGCGATTCACACACTCCAACAGCGCGTCCGCGAGCCGCCCGCACATGCGCGGGGTCAGTGTGAGGGAGCGGTTCTCGCTCGCGTGCTTGCCGAGATGTTCGGCCACGGTCACCAGCTCCGTGTCGGTGAGCGCACCGCTCCGCGTTGGCAGCCGGTTCGCCGTCAGGTCCGAGAGGGCGCGGACGCCGGTGGCTTCTTTGTAGTTCATGGCGGGGGTCATCTGCAGATGCGCGGCCGTGCGGCGCTCTGGCATCGTGAGCGGGCGCGCATCGTCGCGAATGCGCGTGGCGAGCGTCTCGGCGTCTACGATCGCCTGCCGCAGTTCGGCTTTGCCGACAATCATGCGGCCCCCTGAATAAGGGGGCCGTTTTGCTGCGCGGTCACCGCCGCCGCCAGTCGCTCGGCGATCCACTGCACCTGCACGCTCCCGACCCCATTTCCACAAAGGCGGTATCGCGCCGTATCGCTCAACTCGTAGACGGTGCCGTCCTCTCGGGTGCCGTAGCTCGTGTGATCGTCGGGCCAGCCCATCAACCGCTCGCACTCCTTCGGCGTGAGGCGGCGGGGTCGGCCCGCAAACGCCGTCGTAATCGCCGCGTATTGCAGCGCATCCTGTCCGTTGCTGCCTGGCCCTGCTGTATGGGCGCCCATGCTCAGGGTGGGAACCACAATCGGCGTCCCCCGTCCCGTGCCGTCCTCGCTCACGCTGTCGCCTTGCGATGCGCTGTTGTTTGCGCCGAACGCAATGACATGCCCTTGCGCCGCCTCATGCGCGCCAGCCCGCTGCGGTCGGGTCTCCAGCGTGCCTACGCTGCCGCCTTCAAAGCGTCCAATAAGGCCGACGGGAGTTTTTTCCCGCGCTTGGCTGCGCGGCGAAGAATGCCCGCACACGCCTTCGCCGAGAGCCAGTACTTGGGCGGGATCGACGCCGCCGGTTCGAGCAGCGAGGACAAAGACTCTAACGCGGCGTTGTGGTGGTCCGAAGTGTTGCAGGTCAAGCACGCGCCACGCGGCCACGGCTTCACGTCCTGCTGCCACACCGCCGCCGCGCCATCCGTCCGCGGGAACAGTGATGGTGGCTCCCACGAGGGCTGATAGGACAGCGGCGAAATCTTTGCCGTGGTTGGATGAGAGGGCACCGGCGACGTTCTCCCACAAGAGGTATGGCGCTCCGGACTCGTTCCAGGTGCGCACTTGGTCGTAAAACAATCCCGAGCGAGCGCCGCCCAGTCCGGCGCGCTTGCCGGCTACGCTCAAGTCCTGGCACGGACTTCCGCCACTCAGCAGGGTGCAGCCGCTATAGTCAGCGCCGTTGATCTGCGTGACATCACCGTCGAGGCGCGTTTCTGGCCAGCGGTGACGCAATACGGCGCGGGCGTGCGGTTCGATTTCGGCGTGTGCGATGGCGTGGAAGCCGGCGGCTTCCAGACCCATTGAGAGGCCACCGGCACCGGCGAAGAGTTCGGCGTAGGTCAGTTCTTGCATGGCTCCCCCGTAATCCGCCACAACTCCTTCACCGCCCCGAACAGCGTGACCAGCATGGACGGATCATCGGCCACGCGTTCAGCGGCGGCGACCACCTTGTTCTTCTGCTCCTGCACGTTGCGGAGGGTCCGCACGTCGTGGTGTTCGTGGCCGTGCGCGATGATGGACCGGAGCTGCATCACTTCGATGGCGAGCGACTTCTCTTGGTCGGTGGCCGCCATCGCCACGAGGCCGTGATCGTGGAGGATGGTTTCGTAGTCGATGGTCATCTCGTCACCAGTTCGCGCTCAAACTGCCGCGCATCCAGAATGGTCCGCACCGCCTTGCGCCACGCCTTGTGCGGATCGCCCGCGCGTTGGCCGTACGGATAGTGCGAGAACAGGCGCGCTTCGCACTCGGCGCGGTTCGCGGTCAGGGGCACGCCGTGTAGGACGGCGCGCACGATGGCGAGGGAGTGCTGGTAGTGGGAGCGAATCGTCACGCCGCCGCCCCCTTCAACCCCAACGCATACGCCCGCGCCGCGCTCATGTACTGCGTCGGCGGCTGCCATCCATCGTCTTCGAGTTCGCCGAGCGGCCTGCGGACATAGAGCACACCGCGCTCGGTGTATGTCTCCACGTCGGCGCGCTCCTGCATCCGCCGAACAGCGGAGCGGACGGTGTGATAACTGCGCCCCAATTGCTGCGCCACGGCTTCGACTGGCACCGCGCTCTCGCCGAGCAGCGCCATGATCCGATCTGGCGTGTCCATGTACGGCATCGCCGGATAGGGCACGGTGCGCCCCTTCTCCGTGAGGTACCAGCGGGCGAAAAACGGGGCGCCACGGGCTCCGGTGCGATTTTCCAACCGGCTGACAATCCAGCCATTGCGCTCGATGTCCTTGAGCGTGGACGACACGTTCGCCGAGCGTTGACCGAGCAGCGCCGCCAGCGCGGACGTGGTGCGCCCTTCTTCGGCCGACACCATCGCGAATAAACGGGAACCGGTCGTTTGGGATGCGCTCACGCGGCCACCTCCTGCGCCAGCGCCACATAGACCGTCATACCGTCGCGCTTGCCGTTCGTGTGCAGGCGACCGGCGCGGGCAAGTTCCCCCAATCTCTTACGAACCGTGGAGAAGCCGCAGTCATCGAACTGCGGCAGGTCTTCAACCTCTCCCGCCGTCGCGCCCTGCTCGCCAAACTCGGCGACGGCGACAAGCACGCGCGCCTGCAGCTGTGACAGCTTCGCGGTGATGCGCTGCGCCGCCTCGTGCGAGGTCTCGGGATCGGTGCGGCGGGCGGTGGCTACCAGTTTCGGTGTCATGGTCATGTCATCTCCGCCGTCAGTCGCACCAGGGCGGCTTCTAAGTGTTGTTTGTCGGAGCGCAGCCTGTCATTCGTGGCGCGCAGCCCTTCGTTTTCGATGCGAGCGGTTCCCAGCTTTCTCACGAGCGCCGCGCGTTCTTCCGGCATGAGATCGAGCTGGTTCGCCGCTGCGATGACGCACGCGCAGACCGTGTGAAAGGCGCCGGTTTGCTGCTCGGCGGTGTCCTCGGTGCCCCATTCGGTGCGCAGGCAGAGCACCTGATACGCGTCGATCCGGTTGATGGCATTGACGAGCCTCGGGCGGACGGCGAGCAGCGTCGGCAGGTAGCTGGTGACGGTGATGTCACGCGCCATCCTGCACCCCCTGCCGCGTGATGCCTTCGGCATCCTGGGGGCTGTGCCCTCGCGCCGCGTGGAGGGCGCGGACGGCTTCTTCAAGCGCGACGAGCGTTTGTGTTTCGGTCAAGCCGAAGTACACCACGTCTCCGTCGATGCGCCTGATATCGAGTTTGCTTACAACGTGTTCGGCGATACCCACCACCGCCGCCTCCGCGTCCCGCACGGCGCGGACCTGTTGCGCGTTGTAGCAGGAGTGCGGGTAGTCAGGGCTGACGTGGTTTTCGCACTCGCGGCACCAGAGCCGGTTAGATGGCATCGGTCATCCCCTCCACATGGCGAATGGCTGCGCTCAATCGGTCGTTGGCGATCCTAGCGGCGTCCAGTGCGGCTGTCAGTTCATCGCCTGGCGTGATGACACTACGGATGCTCTTGTCTAATGCATCGTTCCACGCGGTATCACACGAATCAGCCCATTCGATGTCGTGCATGACCACGCCGATCCGATCAAGCAGCCGCGACAGTGCAATGACATGCGGCTCACTGTGTCGTGACCGCAGTTCGTCGGCTGCCGCGTGGAAGCGGTAGGACACGTAGTCGTATGATCCTCCACTCATGCGCTCGCGCCTCCGGTGAGGGCGTTCAGCGTTCCGCCGCAATACTGGCAGAACTTCGCGCCGTTCTCGGACGGTCCGTCCGCGATGAACTCGAATAGGTGCCCGCAGCCGGTGTGCCACGCCCCGAAGTCGGGGTCGTCCAACGTCCACTCGCACACCCGCGCCTCGGCGCGGGCTTCGAGGGCGGCGATGCGCGTGCGGGATCGCTTAATCAGTTCCTCACTCACCGCGTTTTCTGCCTCTTCGTGCGCGAGCTGTGCTTCCAGTGCGCGGATCATCTTTTCGGCAAGGTGTAGCGCGTTCCCGATCACAAGGTCAGGGTCAAAATCGGGACGCGCTGGTATGCTCATGATCCACTGGCGATGCCCTTCGCATAGCTCTCCGACTACCGCATTCGCGGCGGCTATCGCTTTTAATGCTTCCTCTCTCTCGCTCACGGCTGCGGCCCTCCCGCCATCGCCCGCGCATCCGTGACCGCGACCAGACGACGGAGACACCCAACCGGATCGGCGTCTCGCCAAAACGCCGCACTGGCGGCTGCGTATGCGTCTGCAGCTGCGTATGCGTATGCGGCTGCGTATGCGGCTGCGTCTGCGTATGCGGCTGCGTCTGCGTATGCGGCTCTCGCACTCTCAGTCGTCCGAGCAAACACCATTCGCCGCCACTCCGCACCAAAGCCACGCCGATCCGCGAGCGGCTGGAGCAACGCGAGCGTGTCCCACATCCACGACAGCACGACAGCGAGGTGTTCACTTTCGTGGCCTCTCCCCGTGCCAGCGGCCAGCGGCAGCAAGGCGCGCCACTCGACGCTATTGCGGATGTCCGACGGCATCCGGTCCTGTACTACGATAATCCAGCGCCCCACCACGCGCGACATACACGGCGGGATGCTGTCCGTGAGTGTGCCCGTCAGTCCGAGATTAATCGCGGCGACACTGCACGCCGCTTCGGCGGTGCCGACGCCGGCCGTGAGGGTCGGATGCGCGGCGAGCCACGCGGCGATCTGCTGTTCTTGGGTTGCGGTCAGGGTGCTCACGGCTGCGGCCCTCGGGTGGGGGTGTTCTTCAGGTGCATCCTGCGAGGCAAGCTCTCCGCGAAGTCGGCTAGCTCCTGCATCGCCTCGTGCGTCATCTTTGCGGTGTCGCCGCCGCAGATATGCACGCGGGTGATCCACTCACCGGCATCGTTGAGGATGTCGAGCTGACCTGTGTCCACAATCTTGTAGGTCGCCATCACTCCCCCAACTTCTTGCGGAGCGCAACGACTACCGCTTCCGCTTCGGTGCACGATTCCGCGAACCCAACGGTTGACGTGTGCTGCCCCCCGTCACGGTGAACAACCGCAAGCAGATTGAGAGCACGCCGCTCCGCTTCGGCCAGCTTCTCGCGGAGTTGGGCAATCGTCCCCGCCGCCTGTGCTTGGCACGCGGCCAATGCGTCGTCGGCGTCATCTCGCTCCCTTACCGCCGCGTCCAGCTTGGCAACAATGTGTTGCGCTGCTTCCAGTGTCAGCACCGTATCTGTGCCTCCCAAGGCCTCGTGCACTTGGTGCATGTGTGCTGAGATTGCGGCGTACTTCTCCACCGCCGCGGCGTCGAATGCTTTCATCGCGACCAGCACGTCATGTTGCGCGGACACCAGCCTTTCCGTCACGTCGCGCTCGGCGGCGAGGGTGTCGAGTTCTGTACACAGGTCGTAAAGCAACCGATGCGGCTTGTCGTGCCATGTATACGCAAGTGGGCCTTCGCCGCTCACCGCATTACGGTAATCTGCGGTGTTCACTTCCTCCTTCGGGTCATACGTCACGCCCTTGTACTCCCGCAACCGGCGCGGCGGGGTGGGGGTGCGAGCAGCCTGCAACGTTGCGTTCTCGGTACGCAGTACATCCCGCTCCGCGAGCACGGCGCGAAGTTCGTCCGCCAACTTGACCCAGTGCTCATGTGTCAGCTTCCATAGCGTCATCGGTTCGCCGATCACGCGGTCAATCATCGGGGTCTTCACGCCACACTCTCCTTCCGCTGATACTTCGTGAGATCCGCGCACCGGGCGCAGAGCAAGAGGGCCGCGCGCTCGCGCATGACGAGCTCGCGCACGACGGTCACGCGTCCGCAGTCATCGCACAGCGGATCGTCAGTCTGCGCTTCGGCCATGCGGCGGGCGAGGGCGTCGTCGTCCCATGTGGCGACGGGCTTCGTGAGCGCCTCAGCGATGGCGCAGCCGACGAACACGACAGCCATGACGGCGAGGGCGAAGATGTCGTCGCGGATCATGAGAACCTCCGCACATCACAGTTGATGGTTTCGAGCACGTCGGCTTTGAGGCGTGCGACGTGCTTGCTCTCTTCGCCGCGCTGGTACTGCGCGCGGGCTTCGTTGCGGCGCTGGCGTCGCGCATGGACGGCCATGAACGCCACGATGAACACGAGGGCGGCGAGTGTGGTGGCGAGTCCTTCGGGGGTAAGGGCGATCATGCTTGACTCCGGGCCTTCGACGACCACGGCGTGTCATTTACGTCGGCCAAACCGATGGCGCGGTACTCGCGGATGAAGCCCGCGGCGTCGGGCTCGAGGGTCTCTGGTCGGGAGGCGAGGGTGGTCATGCCGCCACCGCCTGCCCATTGACCGCCGCCACGCGCCCCTCTTCGATGTACACGCCGACGTCGCCGGATTCGTCTACAGTCTCGGCCAGGACAAGGAACCCGCGCTCTTCCGCCATCTCGGTCAGCATTCGCAGCGACGAGGCGTCCATCAGCGAGCCTTCGCGCACGATGAGCACACGCAGCTTCGGGTTCATGGCCATGGCGATCGCGGCACTGATGCGGAGCTGCTCCGCGTTAGACGCCTGGTCGAACGGCACTCCGTTGAACATGATGCAGTCGTCGCCGAAGCCGAGCCCGTCGATGGGCAGGTCGGCGGCTTCGATCACGGCCTTCCGCTCGGCTTCGCGGGCGGTGAGGGCGTCGGTGAGCGCCTGCGATTCGGCCGCGTAGTCGGCGACGGTCTTGGCGAGGAACTCGCGGTCGGCGTAGGCGCGGGCCTGCGCGTTGATCGTCTCGGCGTCTTCGAGGCGGCGCTCGAGTGGGGTGAGGTCGACAGCGGCCGGGACCACGATGAGTGAAGCCGATGCGTCCAGCACCGAGGCTTGCCCGTCACACTGTTCGGCTTCGACCAGCAGAGCGTGTGCCTGCGCTCGCTTCCGCTCGGCCACCTCACGTGCGCCTGCGGCTTGCGACTGCAGCTGCGCGAGGCGGGCGGCAAGCGCTTCCGCTACGCGGTTCTCTTCCCGCGCGTCCCGGATCTCCGCCAACGTCGCCGACACGTCGACCGGCTCCACCGCCGCCACTTCCGGCATGGCGTCGAGGCGCGCCTGCGCCGCCTTGAGGTCCCGGTTCACGTCGGCGAGCTCGTCCAACATGGCCGACAAGCCGGCCATCTCGGCGACGGTGTCCCGCTGCTGCTTCGGGGTGAGGCGGGCGAACGCGAGCGGGTCGATCAGCTTGGAGTACAGGCCGTCGAGCAGCTTCTGGGGCGAGCTGGCCTTGAATCCTTCGGCGTTGGTGACGGTCAAAACAGTCGAGCGATCCGGCCGGATCACCAGCTTGATCCGCAGCTCCTCGAGGTCGACTTCGATCAGCGCTTCGTTGGCGCCGCTGATCTCGACCACCGCCCCATCGGGCGTGATCTCGGCGGCTTCGATCCGCAGGAAGTTGCGGACTTTCAGGGAGAGGAGGGACATGGTCATGCGGCCACCCCGCTCGTGAGCAGGACAGACGTATGCGCCGTCACCCCTTCGTCACCCTTTTGCGCGGCGGTTCGGGGGCGCTTCGGCCGTTGCGCGAGACGGTTTCCCGCGCTAACCTGAGTGAAGAGCGGCGTTTGGCCGTTGGCTACGGTGTTCCCGTGGCTGTAGGTTCTAGGTTCGAGTCCTAGAGGGTGCATGTTGGTGGGCATGTTGTTAAGTCGTTGAAGGTTCGTCGTTTGCGATATGCTGGCCGCTCTCGCCTGAGTGGTCGGCATTCGCGTTTTCAGGGGCCGGTTGCCCCTTCGTCACACCCGCAAACCCGTCAGCACGGGCGGCGAGCGCCTTCTCGATGCGGTCGTTGCGCTTCACGGCGTAGTGCTTGGCCATCCGAAGGTCCCGGTCCCCGATGGCTTTGAGCGCGAGGTCCATGTCATTTCCGGCCTCGAGCAGATCCCCGACGAGGCCACGGCGGAACCCGTGCCCCGCGCGGTACCGCACCTTGGCGATCCCCGCGCGCTTCTCGGCCTCTTCCAGTGCCGACCACAGTGACTGGATGGTGTAGGTGTCCGATCCGGAGTTTTTGCGGGCCGGGTAGAGCAGCCACGGGCCGGTGTAGTCGTCGCGCTCGCGCCACGCCTTCGCCACGGCCACGAGTTCCCGCGTGAGGGGCAGCAGGGCGTGCACGTGCTCTTCGCCCTGCTTGTCCCATTCCGGCCGCAGCGTGAGGGTGCCAGCGCCCTCGTTCACGTCATCCCATGTCAGGTGCAGGATGGCGTTCTGCCGGGAGCCGTAGAGGCCGAGCAGCCCAACGGCCACATACGGCCGCCACTGGCCCGCGCGCGTCGGATCGAACTGGCGCCAGATGGCGAGGAAATCCGCCTGGCGGTACTCGGCGCGCGGCTGCGTGCGCTTCTCCTTGGCCACCTTGAACTGGAACTGATGCCACCGGTTCCGGCCGATCAGCTCGGCCCGCTCGGCCCAGTTGTAAACGGCGCGGGCTTGTTCGATGGCACTCTGAATCGTCTTCGTCGCCAGCCCGGCGCGCTCGAGGTCCGCCCGGAACCCCGTGGCGTCGGTCAGGGTCATGCTGTCGGCAAGGCGTTCCCGCGTGAAGTACGACTCCCACCGCTTCCAATTCTCGGCGTACAGCTTCCGCGACCGGGGCCGCAGGTGCGGGAACGTGGCCTCGGAGTACAGGCGCCACAGCTCCGCCGTGGTCAGGGCAGGCGGGGCGTCTGGCGTCTTCGGCTTGCGCATCTCGGCCTCGTACGCCTCCGCAAATGCGATTGCCTCACTACGGCCTTGCGGGGTGCCAGAGAACGACCGCTGCTGACGGCTGGCCTTGCTGCCCCATTGCACGATGAACCGCCGCCCGTCGGGCTGGTGTTCGTCAATCACCCGAACCAGCGCCCCGCGCTTCCCGTACGTCGCAATGCGCTTTCTCACGCGGCGGTATCCCGTGCAAGGCGCGCGGCCTCACGGCCTGCCGCCGCCGCTTCCTGCACGGCCGCACGGCGCGGGACGATCATGGCGCGGTACTGCCGCACGCCACGGGCGGCGGACTTCGCATGACCAGCCCGCTCCCACTCCGGGAACCGAGAGCGCAGCCACTCACGAGACCGGCCAGACTGCAGCATGGCGTCCGTTTCCGACAACCATGTGAGGTAGTCGTGCGCGGCGTGTGCCACTTCGTCGGCCATACGCTCGCGCAAGGCGGCTTCCGACGTGTGACCGGCACGACGCAACACGGCGGCATCTTCGCGCCATGCGGAAAGGACGTGCTGCAGGTCTCGCGTTGTGGTCTGACTCATGCCCCCGCCTTCTGTGAATCCCTGTCCTTGATAAACCGCCGTACCACATCCCACTGGTTGTCCGGCACCGTGTAGTGCACCGTGTCTCGTGCCCTCGCGTACAGGATCAGCGGGAAGTGCACCTCATGCGTCCACCGCCCGACCTCGTACGCGCCCTTCACCGGCTGCTCCACCCATCCGCGCTCCGCCAACCAGGCGCGAAACGCGGGCAGATGGGTGCGGGCGAGGAGGTTACGGGTTGCCATACCACCCCTTCAACGCTGGCATCGTGTTGCGCACCTCGTGCGTGATGTTGCTCGGGTGCACCAGCACGGCATGGTAGACCATCCCGCTGGCGGTCTCGTTGCGTTCCGTGAGGTGCACGGCAACGAGTTCGTCGGGGTATTCATCAAGCTTCACGTGCCCCGTGACGACACCGAGGTCCGTGAACGAAATCCACACCTTCGATGCAACGGCGAAGTCACGGGCGGTCTTCATCCTTCTTCACCCGGCTCACGTTCCTGCACCGGCTCCGGCTCCGCCTTCCGCGACAACACCCGCTCGCGCAGCGCCGACGTGCCGGTCGTTGCGGCCAGCACCCGCGCGCTCGTGTCTTCCACGACCGAGAAGTCGGCGTCATCGTCTTCGCGCTCGAACGCCCGCTGCATGTCGTCGCTCTGCGGCACGTACTTCATGGCGCGCTTGAGCACCGTCTTGCGCCACATCTCGTCTTCCCACTTCGCCCACGGGCTGGAGCTGCTGTTGGCCGCGCGAGACACGGCCTTCGCCTTCATGATGTCGGCGCGCGTCATCCACTCCACGACGCGCCCACCGGTCGTCAGATCGATGATGGCATAGGCGCCGATCATCTCCCCCGGCTGCTCGCCGATGCACGGCTCGTGCACGACGATGGGCTCCGGCGCATAGGCAATGCGGAACGGCTCGCCCACACGCACCACGCGCGCCTGAATCGCCTTCACCAGCGGGTGCCGGTACGCCAGTTCGATCAGCCCATGCGGCGAGACGATCACCGTCACGTCGGACTGATACGGCACGAGGTACGCGCCGCGCGGGCCGAAGTTCAGGTTCATGCTGGCCACGTCAAGAATGGCCATCCAGAGCTTACCCTGATCGCACTGCTTGAGCGCCGGGACCTTCTGCACGGCATTCGCGGCCACGCGGAGAATCTTCTCCGCCTTGGCGCGGTCGCCGCCCACCAACTGCATCACCTGCTTCGTGCGCTGGTCCATCGGCTCCGGCTGCGTGAGCGCCGTGCTCGTCTCCTGCTGCACTTCTACGGCTGTGCCCATCTTACGCCACCTTCGTCTGAATGTGATCGGCGAACGGATCATCCACCGGCTGTTCCACTGCGCGTTCCTGTACGTGATACGCTTCGACGCGATACTGCAGCGACGTGCGCAACTCCATGAGCCTTGCGATCTGTGCGTCCATGTTGACGAACTCGCGGGCCGCTGCGGCTTCGTCCATCTCGTGCAACTGCCCGAACCGCGAGGCGAGCGCACTCAGACCAGACGCCGAGAACCCGATCTCTTTTGCCATCTCTCTTGCGCGGTCTTCGATGGCGTGCAGCAACATCAGGTTCGCGTCGCGCTCGCTTACTCCGGAGCGTTGCGGGATCACAATCACGCCGGTCACTTCGCCCCCTTCTTCGGCGGGTAGTAGCGCATGGTGCGGTAGGGTGCCCCTACGCGGATGTACTTCTGTACGACGTCGGCGGGCACCTTCAACTCGCGAACCAGCCCGTCGAAGTCCTTGCTGATCTTTCCCTCGCTCTGCGGCCAGAGGACGCGCCCCGCCTTCCCCGCGTCGATGCCGTACGCCGTGCCGATGCGCGTCGCGAGCAGAGATCGTAGCTCCTCTTCGCGTTCCTTCGCGGCTTCCTTCGCGGCCTTCACGTCGGCGAACTCTTCGATGAGCGTGAGGGTCTCTTCGTCGGCGTCGAGCGTCTGCTTGCTCGCCCCGAGGAACCGGCGCGTGATCGCCTCGTACGTGTCATGCTCCGGCGACGGCTCCGGCGGGATGCCAGGGATGACGTGGTCGCGCATGAACTCGAACGCGGTCTCTTTGATCGCCTCGCCGACTTCGCGGTCGCGCTCGATGAAGTACCAGCGCAGCTCGAAGCCGAAGTTCACGGCGATGTAGCCCCAGTCGAGGTCCAGCACCTCAAACTGCGTCTGGATCTGCGCGACCTTATCGAGCGGCGCGTTATCGCTGCCCGACTCGCCATACAGGTGCATGAATCGCGGCGTGACGTTCTTCGCTTCCAGAATCCCGACGCCGTGCGGCCCCGTGATGACGCGGTCAACCGTGGCGCGCAGGAAGTCACCCGCCGGATGAATCACCGTGCCGCGTGACTCGGCGGTGAACTCGGGGAAGTTCAGCAGGAAGTCGGCGCAGATCGCGGGCTCGTAGATGTGCCCGCGCGCCATCGCCGGTGTCTGCTCGATCACCTTTTCGCCGCGCTTGATCTGGTACAGGTCCAGCGGGCCGCCGTACTCGCTGACGCTGAGCAGCATGGGCACGTCGCTCGCGCCGATGTAGTTGGCGCGGTCCTTCTGCCACGCTGCGCTGCCGTACTCGAGAGTGGGGGCGGTCATGCCTTAGCCTCTGCCCTGATTTGCTGCAGCGCGTTGACAAGAGAGATCATGACGCCATCAGGGCCGTAAACCTCCGGTTGGTTCGCTTCGTCGAGCCGCTCAATCGCTTCCGCCGTCAGCCGATTGATGGTTCTATTGTCGAGCGCCATCCCCTCGGGGCTCTTGTCGGTGTGATGTCCGAGAAGCTTGCTGTGATAGTCAAAAACCCCATCGGCCATCTCAGCCATGACGAAACGCACGATCTCCTCTGCGTCGCTCTCCGGCACCGTGCGAATGATCTTAGCAAGCGCCCGAACAGCTTTGATAGCGGACTTTGATGGTTGGCCGTGATAACTCATCAAGTTTCCATTCATACCATCACCTCACTCTGCGCCGCTTCGATCAGCGCGTCGATCTCGGCTTCGGTTTCGGTGACGTGCAGCGTGTCGTTCTCGGCCTGCTCACCATCCAACGTGCGCGACAGCAGCGTCACGATCGTGAAGTCGATGCTAGGATTCCGGATGTACCACCCGACGTTCAGCGCGGCGATGCGCGGACGGGCACCGGTGCGCGTCGTGAGCGTGATGTATCCCTTCGGCGTCTGCATTACGCGACCCTCTGTTCCGCGCGCACTGCGGCGCGCTGGTGGCGAGACGCGACGGCACGCGTCAGGGAGACGTACAATCCCAGCTCGGCCGCTGGCACGATCACGCTCTGAGTCGGCATCAGGCGGTGAATCGTTGTACGATTGCCCGACGCAAGGATGCGCGGGGACGGGCGGGGTGTTACCTTCGTTTCCATCAGGCTTCTCCTCTGAGTCTGGTCATGCCTCCGGTGGTTGCAGCCACGCGGGGGCGCTTTTTGTTCAGGCACTTCGGCGCTGCATCACGCGCGACATGGCGATCTTTCGCGCCACCCGCACGGCCAACTCGATCACCTCTTCGTTGCTCCACGGCCCGTCGAGCGCGTGATCCACCATCTCGGCGAGATGGTCCCCCAGCTTCACGCCCCGTCTCATCGCCGCGAGTTCGTCGAGGCGCTTCGTGATCGGCACACGGGCGGCGTGTAAGCGGCGGCGCAGGTCGTTGGCTTCGTCGGCCACAATGCGCCGTGCTACGGTGGGCTTCGGTTTGCTGGCACTCATGATCTCCTCCGGTCTCCCGCGTTTCGCGGTGGCGTCCGTTGCAGCGGATGCCGAGTGTTCCAGCCATGAGGACTCCCCATGCGCTGGTGCTGCTGCCCTGGGATTCAGGGCCACCAACTCAGGCCGCCGCGGCGGCCTGTATGCGCGCCGTGAGCGCGCGTTCCTGCTCTTCGATGAACTCGGTCACCGACGCCGTGACCTGCGAGGACTCGCGCTTTCCGGCGATGACCTGCTGCACATGGCCGGCGGTCCAGCCGTGCGCGGTTGCCCACGTTTCCTGATCAAGACCGGCCTCGGCGAGGGCCACGCGCCAACGGCGCACGAGCGGCGTCGGCTGGGTCTTCTTTCGCGCTTTCGGCATTGGCGGTAGTTTCACGTGAAAGGATGGCCGCGAACCCGTGCGCGGCTTACGTGATAGCATCTTAAGTGACCGCTTAAGGTCTCGCAAGGGGGCGGTTAAGGGCGTGGACGCTTCAGAGTTCGGTCAATGGCTTCGCGAGGCTCGCAAGTCCGCCCGCTTGTCGCAGGAGAAGGCGGGGCAGGCGATGGGCGTCAGCGGTGCCGCTGTGAGCGGCTGGGAGTCGGGCGAGAACGCCCCTGACCCGACTCGCTACTCAGCAATCGAGAGTACCTATGGCTTGGCATCCGGCGTCATCGCCGCCATGCAGGCTCCGGCGCTCGAAGGTCCTTCGCTGGACTACTGGGTAGGCCGATGGGAGCAGCAAACGCTGCATTTCCGGCGACTGCTCGCTGATCAAGAACTGCTACTGACCCACATGCGGCAAAAGGCTGCGATGGCCGACCCGATTCCGGTGGCTAGGCAGCTCGCGACAGAAGTGCTCTCTGAGAGCGAACCGGAAGACGCACCTTCCCGTCGAGGTACAACTCCAGCATCTGCCCGTACAGGCGCCCCTCAGGGACGTAGCAAAACCGCACGCAGTGCGCCAGATCCGGAGTAAAGACCATGACGGTATGCGTCGGGTGCCCGGGCCAGGCGACGAGGACGTCGCCAGGCGTCGAATCAATCAGGGTGTCCGTGCAGCCGAGGACGCGGCAGACAATCGAAGGGCGGGAGAGCATTGCAGATCAGAGGTAGAGTTCGGCAGACAACCGAACCGAACGATAACCGAAGCTCCGACAACCGGCAGCGCTTGCCAGATTGTGGAGCGGACGCCAGCGGCACAATCGTCAGCGAAGTGTCATCTCGTGTGGTATCAGTGACGAACCGGCGATAAGCGCCGGGACGAATCAAACACCAAAGTCGCCCTAGGGCGGAGGAATCGCGCATGACCACCGGGGTTGAGAAGCCGAAGGCGTCGCCGCTACAGGCGGTTCTGTCGCTGGTGATGGCTGGCGCCCTTGGGGCATGGGTCTACTTCGATGCTTTCCCCCGCTTGGCAGCAGACCAGCGCGCGCAGATCGAAGAGCAGGTCACCATTGACGCCATGCAGCAGCTGAACACCGCCATCAGCGGAGGCGCGAGCGACACGCAGATATGCGTCTACGCGCAAATGGTCAGCGCGGCGATCATCCAAGCAAAGGACAGCGCGAGGCTCAAGGAATTCAAGCCGACGGAAGAGCGCCTGTGTGCGGCTGCCGGCCTCCGGTAATCGCCACCCACACCCGCGCCAGCGCATACGCCTGGTGCGCATCCCGGCACCGGAAATGGACGCCATTACACCGGGTGTAAAGATGTAAAAACGCCTCACCGGCGAGGGTGGGGCGTCGGCGTTGTTCATCGCGGCACCCTCACCGAGTGTAGGTGAGGTGCACCCCCTCCGGGTCCACCGCCGTCACCCGCAGCCGCGCGACCTGCTGCGCCAGCGTGTCGGGCACCTCCTGCTCCCCCGACAGCCAGCGGCGCATCGTGCGGTCGTCGCGGCCCAGCACGCGGGAGAGCTCGGTCGGCGTGATGCCGGAGGCGAAGACGAGGCGCCGGAGCGCCCACGTGGTCGCGCGGGCCGGGCGGTCCATCTGCGCCCGGGCAAGGTCATAGTCCTCGCGGGTGACCCGGCCCGTCCCACTCACCAGCGCCGGGGCGGTGCCCTCGGCGATCTCTTCGTCGGTGCTGTCCGGCGCGTGGAGCGACCACCCGCCGTCGCCCGCGTCGGAGTCGCACCGCACGAAATCGGCGTCGGCATCGGCGTGCGTCGTGTCGATGAGCGAGCCGCCGACGATGTCCCAGCGGCGGGGAGTGTGACCGCTGGCGATGTACGCGGCCAGCGTCTCGGAAATGCGCGCCGTCTCCAGCTCGGCGTCCGGCTCCTGCATCTCGCGGCGAGCGGTCGCGATGGCCTCGGCGGGCGACGTGCCGACGGAGCAGATCATGGCGTCGGTGTAGGCGGCAAAGAAAGCGGTCATCTCGGTATCCTCGGGGCAGCGCCCCAGTGGGAGTGTGCCGGGCCACGGTGGCGCCGACACCGGGATAATAGGGGCATACCCCTATCTTGTCAATAGGCCATCGCGGGATTTTTTTGCTACACCACGACCCGCACCTCCCCCGACGCCAGCAGCTGCCCCCCATACCGCACCACCAGCCACACGCGCCCGCCGCGGGGGAACATGGCGCGCACGTCTTTCGTGAACAGCGTCACCGGCGGAATCGTCCCGTCGGTGACGAGCAGCGTCCTCGCCAGCGTCGGATGCACGGGCGGGCCGCCTCGCGCGGTGGACAGGCACACGTCCACGCTCCCGCGCGTGATCGGCGCGGGGCAGTCGACCGTCAGCGTCAGTCGGTCGCCCGTCAGCAGCACTTCGCGGCCGTCCACTATGCCGCCACGCGGCGCTTGCGCCAGATCACGCTCGCCACTTCGTGGTATCGGGTGCCGTCCTGCCAGTGCTCATACAGCACCGAGTTGTCCGATTGGGCGGCCAGTCTCGCCGCCTTCGCCGCGCCAGTCAGAGAGGCGGTGTACACGCCCGTTGTCCCGATCTGCGGGAGCGAAATCACGAGGTCCGGGTGCACCGCTTCCGCCGAGCTCTCGGCGAGCTCGTTGGCCGAGATGTAATACACAAGTCCGGTGAGGTCCGTGATCGGGAGCGTCTCCTTGGCGCCCGTGGTCGGGTTGCGCCGCTCTCGGACCGGCTCGCACACGATCAGGTCGTCGTTGCGCGGGTACATCTCGTCGTCGCGGTTGTTGGCCATAGGTCAGTCGTCCGTGCGATGGGTAAGCGTGGCGGCTCTGGCGACCACGCGCTCAAGGGTGGCGCTAGGCGGGACGTGGGACAGCGTGGCGTTTCTGGCGGTGATGCGCGCAAGGTCAGCGCGCACCGCGCGCGTGCGGGTGAGCGTGGCGGTGATAAGGCCGGGGTCGGTGACCACCGGGCTCCCCACCGTCCCCGTCGCACTGCCGGTCAGGATCAGCGCGGCCACGGACACACCCGTGACGCGCACCTGTCCCGTCGCGGTCGCACTGATCGCCAGCGCCTGCGACGAGGCACCGGTGACGCGCACCGCTCCCGTCGCCGTGCCCGTCAGCTGCAGCGTGACACTGGACGCTGCGCGGACCGTGACCGTGGCCGTCGCTGCGCCCGTGATCGCCAGCGTGGCGGCACTGGCGCCGGTGACGCGGACCGTGCCGGTGGCCGATCCGGTGATCCCGAGTGTGGCCGAGGAATCGCCCGTGATGCCCGTGGCGCTGGGGGTCCCCGTCAGCGAGACGGCCGCCGACGCAATCTCGCGCGCGCCGGTCCCGCTGCCCCGCGTGACGCGTACCCGCAGGGCGGTCGCGTCGGTGATCGCGGCCCGCTCGGTGCTCGTGAGCGTGATCGTGACGTCCGCCCACGAGCCCGGTGCGGCGGTGATGACCTCCGTGCGAATGACCGTCGCCCCTTGCATCAGGTCGACGGTCAGCGCAGCAGGCCCGGACGGGGCGCTACTGCGGAGGAGGGTCAGCAGGGTCACGAGGCGCGCGGCAGATCGTTAGGCGGCTAGCGACTGCGCCAGAGAGGCGAGGGCAGTGCGCGTCATCAAATCACCTGCTGCCGCAGGTGGATGTTCAGCGTGTTCAGCCCGATGTGCACATAGAAAATGTCCGTCGCCCCGTCCTCATAGATCACGTCGAATGCCGTATCCCCGACCACGGCCGCGCCCTGCGGGTACAGCATCGTGCCCCACGGAAACAACTCGCTCCGCACGAAATCGAGCGCAAACCAGCGGCCGGTCGCGTCTTTCTGGATGTAGAGGATCCCGTTGTGCAGCGCATATTTGCTGCCGGTGCTGAACGTCTCGCTCGCGGGCGCATAGCTCACCGTTTGCCAGGTGTTGCCCGCGATGTCGTACCGGTGCAGCGCGCCGGTGCCCGCGCCTTGCATCGAGTAGATCCAGCGCCCGTTCACGATGGCCGACTCGCTGTTCCAGTCGGCTTCGGGCGCACTGTGCACCCAATGCGCGGACATCCCCGTCCCCGGCGCGGCGGCGCGTGCCGCGACCGGCGACAGCGTGCTCCACGTGTTCGCCGCGATGTCGTAGCGATACATGGTCACGGCACTGTTGCCGAGGTAGTACAGGACATTGTCGTTGCCCTCGATCGCGTATTGCGACGTGGCATCCGGCGTCGTCGTCCATGTGGCGACCGTCAGCGTGTCGGCGGTGCTGGCGGTGATCGTGCGAATCTGGCCCGCGCCCGTGCCCGCCGTGATGCGCACCTGCGCATTAATCCACTGCGACGCGGCCCACGTCTTCCCGGTCTGCGTGAGGGTCGTGCTGGTGGCGCTCGTCGCGGTGCCCGTGGCAAACGCGCGGAACGCGCCGTCGACAATCGACGGCGTCGCGACCAGCTTCCCGTCGGTGCCCAGTGTGGCTGGGAGTCCCGTGATACTCAGCGTCGTCCACGTGTTCGTGGCGTAATCGTACACGCGGAAGGAGCCTGCCGCGAGCGTGCCCGCGCCCACGACATACCAGCGCGGCGTCAGCAAGCGGTACACCGTCGACGCCGAAAATGCGGTGCTCTGCGTGGCCACGCTAATCACCGCGTTCGCGCCGACCGTGTTGCTCACGATGTCGAGCACCGCGCCCGCGTTCGGCCCCGCCAGAATGTGCACCCGATAGCCGCGCAGGTCGCGCGCCAGTGTCTGACTCGTCGTAATGGTCGAGGTGGTGCCAGCCGTCGCAGCGAGCGACGCCACGCCGACCGACGCGCCAGTAGACCACGCGCCCGCAACCGACGCAACGCCCGCGCCGAATGTCCCGGCGAGAGCGGGCGACGCGACCGCCACCCATCCGTCCTCGGCCGGATTGTAGGTATACGCCTCGGTGTTGCTTCGCACAAAGAGCTGCTGCTGCCGAAAGTGCCGCGACGAGCAGATGCAGGAGCCTGCCTGCGTCGCCACGGGGAGCGGCGCGCAAAATTCCCAGCGCTTGAGATCGAGGATCTTCCGGTTTCCGTTGGTCGTCGGCATGTCGTGTGGTCCTGTTAGGTGACGGAAATGTTGCGGCGCAGATTGTCCGCGCCGAGTCGCATAAGCACCGGGATGTAGTCGTTTGCCGACACGCCGCCGATTTGCGCTTGGTTGGTCAGCGTCGTCACGGTCCCGACGGCGAGGTTGCCCCCCGTGGCTTGGCGCACCTCCATGATCGGCCAGCCCTGTGCCCCCGGCAGCGCCATGCCGATAGAGCGCGTCAGCGATTGCACCGCGAAGCGCAGCGCCTCGATCGCCTCCATCAGCTCACCCGCGCCCGTGACGGGCAGCGGATTGGTCTCGCTGATGTCCGTGGCGGTGCGCGCATCATTCGTGCCGCTCGTCGTCGCGAGGGCCACGGTCTGAATTTGTGCGGTCTCCCCGGAGTACTGTACTTCGCGAGTCGCGACGCGCTCGCCAGTGCCGGGGGTGATCTGGACGTTGTCGGACATGGACTCTCCTGTCAGGTGACGCGGTGGCGGACCGAGACCACCACCGAGGTAAGGTCGATGAGATTGGGCACCGGATTACTCAGCGAGACCGTGGCACTCGCGCCGTCAGCGCTCGCCGTGATGTAGTCGCTATCTCCCGCCGCGAGTGCCGCGTGCAGCGAGGCCGCACCGACAGCCGACCAATCGGTGTTGGCAAGGGTAGCGTCGGGCGTGAGCACCGTCGGCGTGACACGCGGCGCCCACGCGTCGAGCGGTGCGCGGAAGAGTTGATATGGTGCACCTACCAGCGCGCGCAGTTCTCCATCACTCAGCGCCCGGTCCCAGATACCGAACCACTCCATCGCATTCGCCGTGCTGTAGCCACCGCCGCCAAGGCCACCGGAGAACGCCCCGATCGTAATAGGGACAGGAGATCCGCTGTTGTTGTAGAGAACGGTACCTGTTGCGGCTGCGGACCCTAAAACGACGCCGTCACGAACGAATCGAACCGTCGCCCCGTCATAGGTAAATCCGAAGACGCCGACCGCGCCGTCCGATAGCGGGATGTCGAATTGCGTGAATCCGCCCTGTCCGCTCGCGCGGAAGATGAAGCGGTAGACGCCGCCGCCGAGATCCCAGAACCCATATCCTGTGCTTGCAGCACCTTCTGAGAAGAAACCGACCGGGGATATTCTCCCAGACATCAACACCGTGGTGGCGTCGGTTGGCGTGGGTTTTTGCGAAAGCGCCGCGATCACAGCGTTTCCGCTTGTCTTCACAAGCCACGACGTGCTCACGCCATTGGACTCGCGCTGCGCCGTCGCGGTGTTCAGGTCCCATGCAACCTGCTCTGGAAGACCGGATGTCGGCTGAAACTGCATACCGGCGTGCCAGAACCCGAGCAGCCCCGTTGTCGCGCTGTTCGAGTAGTCGAGGTCAACGAGTTCCTGCGGCTGACTATCGAGCGGCGCGTCAAGCAGCAGCATCAGTACACGAACGTCGTCGCGTGCGCTTCGACGGTCACGGCTTGGCCCGTGTTGCCGACGGACTTCGAAACTCGATGTACGCGACTTCCGGCCCGAAGCGATACACACCGCGCGCGTTCGCGTTGGCGGCGAGTCCCGCGCCGATCTCATAGACCTGCTTCCAGTCCAGATCGCCCGTGCCTTCGGCGGCAGCGGACGGCATCGACGTGCCCTTGTGCGCGATCAGGATGCGCCCGACGCATTGCGTCGTCGGCCCCGTGCCGCCGTTCGTGATGCGGAAGGTGACGATGCCGCCATCGACAGCGGAAACGTCCAGTGTGCCTCGCGTGGCCGCTGCACCGGCCGCACGACTGGTGCTAGAGACGAGTGCCGTCCGTGTTTGTGTCTTCGGCATGATTACACCAGTGGCGAGCCGTCGTCGGCAAACACCGCACGACGCACGTCGAGTTCAGAGAGGGGAGCGGGGACGCGCGCGAGCGCCTTCACGATGGCGGCGCTTTCCACGGTCACGACACCAGCAGCCGCGAGCGCATCGAGCATGGCCTGTGACGTGGCGTCACCGATGTCGATGCCGTCGTCGGTCTTGAGCCAGCCAATCGCGCGCGCGATCCCCGCGTGATATGGCGCGAGCGGATGCTCATCGGGGAGCGCCGCTGCGGCAAACGCTTCCAGCGCTGACAGGAAGACCGCGCCATCCACGACGCCGAGCGTTGACAGGATGCGACGCTCGGTGATCAGGCGCTCGACGAGGCGTGTGCGCCCCGCCGAGAGCGCGGCCGCAATCGCGACCGTGTCCGGCATCAGCGCGAGGATCGCCGGGTCGCTCGTAATCGCGGCCCGAATCTCGTCAGCGGTCATCACGCCCCCGGCATCGCGCGCGTCCAGCCCGTAACCGTCACGACCTGTGCCGCCGCAATGCTCACGTTGTCGAGCGTCATGTCACCGCCGCCGCCCGTCCCCGTTACCGTGCCCTCTTCAATGTCGGTCCCGTTCACGAGACGATAGTGGCCCGCATTGCCCGTGGCGTTGGCGCTGCCGTCCTGCCATGTGCCATTGAGCGCGACCTGTCCCGTGCCGCTCGTGAACGGCGTGGTCGGCAAGGTGATTTCGGCGAGCAACGTGCCGCCCGCCACATTGGCGACGCCAGCGGGGGCGCCGCTGCGAATCTGGAGCAGTGAGCCAGCCGGGAAGGCCGCGAGGTACGCATCGCGATGCCGATTCCGCGTCGGCGTCGAAAGTTGAATCGGCATCAGGACCCCAGTGTGACAGAAAGAAAGTGCGTCATCGGCGTCGCGCCCCGCAGTGCGGGCAACAGATCGGCTCCACGACCGTCGTGTGCGACAGCGTCGCGCCGGTCAGCGCGCGCCCGCCGCCGTGCGGCTGGTACACGATGGCGAACAGCGGACGCTGCTTGCTCTGCACATCAAGCAGGCGCATGACCGAGGCTAGCACATTCATCCGGCGCGCTCACTCGCGTACGACAGGCGCGCGCGTTCGCAGCGTTCGGCCTCGCGGGCTTCGTCGGCGTCGGTAATCGGCTCAAGCACCATGATCGTAACGGCGCCTGTGTAGCGGTTGCGGGCCAGCGCGCACAGTGGCGTTGTGCCGAACAGCGGGAGTTCACCAGACGAGCGGCCGAGTGTGTCACGGATCGCGACGACGGGGAACGAGTCGAGCAACGCGCCCTCGTAGGTGAGCGTATCCGTGCGGAGCGAATCGACAGCAGGCGGCGGGGCGTCGGGGTTGCGTACGACGGCCGTTGCGGTGCGCGTCGCGCCGACAATGCCACGACGTACCGAGGTGACGGCCACGGTGGTGACGAGCGTGTCGCCGATGGCGGGGCGGGGCACCCAGAGCGTATCGGCCAGCGCGGCGGTGTTGCGGAGTCGTGCGGCGTCGCGGACGGTCCACTGCACACGGTAGCTATCGGCGCATCCCTTCGCATCACAGGGACGCTTCCACGCGGCGATCACGCGCGCGCTGTCGGCCTGCATCTCGACGGTGAGCGTCGGCAGATCGGTCGTCGAGGCGTCGGCATGGCCGCACGCGAACAGGAACGGGAGCAAGAGACAGAGCAGCTTCACCGGGATCTCCATTGCAGGTAGTTGGTAGCGAGGGAGGCGACGCACACGCCGCGCTCGAAGGACCGGCGCTTGCCGTGGGATGCGAGCTGCGTCAGCGCGGCGTCACGGCTGCGGGTGATGCCGGCCGCGATGATGGCTTGCGCATGTGCGGCGGTGCTGTCGGCGCGGTGCAGGGAATCGGCGTTGGCAAGCGCGGCGGTCGCCGTGACGCGGTACCGCTCGCAATCCGTCGCGAGCGAGTCCAGCGCGAGACGGCAGGCGGCGAGACGCACCGGTGCGCTCGTGTCAGCAGGGAGCCATGCCGTGTCCCGCACGGTGCGCAGTCGACTCACGAGGACCGTGTCCACGCGCGCCACCACGACCCGGAGCGAATCCCGCTCGCGCACGAGGGCGTCCGTGCGAGCAGAGGCTTTGGCGAACAGCGCGGCCCCTTCGAGCAGCACGACGCGGCGCTCGTCTTCACGGATCGCCCGTACCGTTAGCACGCCCGCCCACACGAGCGCGGCGAGCAACGCCAGGGCGATCACCGCACCCCAGACAATGCGGGTGTAGTTCGGGCGCATGTAGCCGTATCTCATGACCACACCGCCGCCGCAAACAATGTCCCCGCCATCAGGCCGATGACGACGGCCAGAAGCGCCGCGAGCACGAAGGCGCACCACTGCGACAGGCGCAGCACGGGGCGGACGCGCGGGAAGTAGCTCACAGCGCCATCCCGATCAGCGTGCCCACGATCAGGCACGCCATGCCGAGCACGAAGCCTTCGGCGGTCGCACGGGCGCGAGTCATCATCCGGCCACCGGAAACGGATGCGCATACCCGAGAATGTCCGTGCGCTGTTCGGCGCGAAGCTGCACGGCGACCCCGTTGCGCGAGGCGAGCGCGCCCCAGCGTTCGTTACCGCCGACCACCAGCGCGGCCGGCGAGAGTCGCACGACCACGGCGACGTGCGTCGCGTCGTTGGCATTCGGCCCGTAGAACACGAGTGCACCGAGCGCCGGCGTGGCGCTCCACCGCTTCGTGTCCTTGGCCCACTGCATAAGCAGGTCACACGACGGGTCTTTGCCCTTGCCTGCCGTCGTCAGTCCCGCCGCGCGCCAGACCTTCGTGGCGAAGTTGGCGCACCAGAACGACCCGAGCTCGGCGCCCGCTTCGCGCGCCCACTCGTCAATCAGCGTGCTTCGATTGCTGCCGAGCGGCATCTCGCACACGCCCACGCGCGCAATCGCATGGCGCACGATGGCGGCGACCGTGGCGTCGGTGTTGGCCGGAAGCCACGGCGCGAGAGCAGGGACCGTCTCGGCAGCGGGCACGTTACACGCCCTCAGCTGGCGGCGTGATTGGCGCGGGTGCGTCCGGCTTCTTGAGCGGCGAGTAGCCGAGCGCCGCGAGGATGTACGTCGCGGCCTTGGCAACGGTCACGAGCTTCGCCGTGATCGCATCGCTGACGCCGAGATCGTGCAGCATGGCAAGGAACTGCGCGTCGAAGAGCAGCAACAGCACGCCACTGAGCACCGCGACGAACGTGGTCTTACGTGACGTGAGAAACGCGAGGACTGCGGACACGATCACCTCCCGGTGGAGTTTGGGGCCATCTGCAGGCGTTCCACCGTGGCCGAGAGCCGGTCCACCTTGTCTTCGATTGAGTTCAGCCGCTCGAGCCCTTGCCCGAAGGCGACCGCGCCAGCCAGCAGCGCGAGCACGAGCCCGAGCGACAGGTAGCTGTTCTGCCCGAGGGCCGTCTTGTACTCAGTCGTCGGAGTGGGCGCCATGCGGTGCACATTGCGCGACGTCTCGCGCGACTCCTAGAGTGTGCGACGGGTAGCGGGGGCACTTGTGGCCCCCGTCTGTCAGCGCAGCCAGCCGCGCACGGTCACACCGGCGATGATCGCGACGCGACGCGCATCACGCGGGCGGCGCGAGTAAGGCCGCGAGGCGCGTGGGTGCGTTGGCCGGTGTGACCACCCCCGCGCCGACGAGTACCTGCACGGTGGCTGCCGCACCGCCTTGTGTGCGCGGGTCGTCAACTTTGACGCCGCTCGCGTCGGTCACTTGCGCGAGCGATTTCTCGAGGATGCGCAGCTGGGCCCGAACATTCGGGTCCGGGTGCTCTTCCATCGCGCGCTCAATGGCGATCTGTTCCTCGAGCGTCAGCCGCCAGCGGAAGTCCAGTCTCGAGAGCGGCGCCGGTTCCGGCTCCACCCGAATGACGCCCTGCAGGACACGGGTCGGCATCAGTACGCCTCGTCAAATTGTGCGTCGGTCAACGTGCCTGGGATGAGCAGGTACGAGAGCAGCGTCAGCGGGGCAGGGTTCTGCGTCGCACCCCGGCGCCCGATGCGCGTCCGTGCGCCGGTTGCGTAGGCCGACGGCAGCGCGAGGGCGCCGCTCGTCGCAGTCGTGAACACGCCGCCGTTGATCGACTGCCGCAGCGTGAGCCCCGAGGCGCTCCACAGCCAGCGCAGCCGCACGAGCTGGCCCGCCGTCGGCTGTCCGCTCGCCAGCGTCGCCGTCACGCTCGTGCTGCCGTTGTGGTACGTGATCCGGTAGAAGCCCGAGCCGGTGCCGGTCGTGTCGATGAAGATCCGGACGCCGGTGGCCGGATCGTCGCCAGCAATCGCCCACAGCGTGCCGCCAGCGGTCCCGATGCGCGCCCCACGCTCGACGAACAGCAGCTCACCCGATAACTCCTGCGGGAGCCAGCCGACCGCCGCATTCCCGCGCAGCACGTCGTCACCCCCGAGGTTCACGCCAAGCTGGTTGTTCGCGCTTTCGTACGCTGGCAGCGTTGCTGGAGCGGTGTAGGTGCCGCCGACGGCATTGACACCGGCGAGTGTCGAGGTGCCGCGCGACCAGCTGAACCGGTGCCCCGAGCGCGCCACGACCAGCCCCGAGGTCGGCTCAAACACGGCACCGTCGCGGAAGTCGAGCGCCTCAAGGCAGCGCGAGCGCGGGGCGAGATCCTTCGTCGATTCACGCATCAGAGCCGGTACCTCGTCGAAGGCACGAGCAACCCCGTGCCGGTGGAAAGCTGCAGCGTGGGCAGGACGGTGCCGAGCGCGTCGGCGGGATCGAGCACGGGCAGCTCGCCGACGACGGTCGAGACGCGGGTGCGAGCGAGCGCCGTGACGAGCCAGATGTCGCCGGTATCGAGGTCACCCGCGAGATGCTCGCCGGTGGCGACCGTCTGCGTGATAACGCACGTCGTCGCGCCGGCGCCGTTCGCGGGCGTGTAGGTGATCGTCAGCGGTGACGTCGTGCCCCATGCGAATAGCCAGCCGCCCGAGGGAATAGACCCGAGCGTGATCGGCGTGCGCGTCGTCCCAAGCAGTACCGGCGGATCGGCGGGCCAGTCCTCGGTGCCGCCGTCGATGGCAAGCCACACGACGTCACAAAGCAGCGACGGGATCGTCATCCCCGGCGCATTCGGTTGCTCGCTCCATACGATGGCGTCGGCGATGCAGCGCGTGTGCACGCCGGGACGGTCGGCCGTGCGAATGGACCGGATCGCGCCCGCGAGCGCCGCTTCGACGGTCGCCATCGCCGCCGGTCGGTCGGCAATGGTCGCGAGCGGTATTCGCAGCGTCAGCGTCGCGCGTCGGGGCTCTGGCGCCTGCAGGCCGCCGACCACGGGCGCCAAACGGCCGGGGACACCCGAGGTACTGCGCTGGCCTCGTGACGCCGTCAGGAAGCCACTCAGGCGCACGGGGCGGGCGCCCGCGATACTCGTCACGGGGCGGTTATCGATCCAGACGCTCACGAGGCACCTACTTGCGTAGAAAGGTCATCGGTCGGTACGCCGATCTCGACGCGGACCCGGGTCGGGTCGGTGACGTCGCGGTCAATCGAGAGCACGCGGCGGGTGAGGCCGAGCGCGGGCAGGGTCACGCTCTGGCCGATCACCACCGGCGCCCCGGCGGGCGCATCGGACCAGCGGCGCAGCGTCGCGAGATCGAGCTGCACGGCGACGGCGGGATCGCGGCGCGCGGCGAGTTCTTCGGCGCCGCGAATGGTGAGCGCGTTCGCCCATGAGCCGACGACGAACGGGACGTCATCGCGGTCGGTGACGGCGAGCATCGCGTCGAGGGCGATGGTCCAGAGGGTGCGGTCACTTGATCCGCCGAACAGGCGCACACTGACCGTCGTCGGCACTGTCAGCACATGCGTGAGGATCAGGCGGGCGAACGTCGGCGTCTGCGCGACGGTGGCGCTACCGGTGGCGAGACGCGCGGTCGCGAGGATGGCCCCGCCGCCGTCGACCAAGGCAATCGCGGGCTGTTGGCCGAGCGCGTAGGTGCCTTGCGAGAGCGCGAACGTCGCGAACACGGTCACGGGGACCGTCGTGCCAGCAGGAACGGGAATCGGGATGCCCGCGAGGGGCGTCAGTCCCGGCGTCGCGGCCGTCGGCGTGTTGCTGCCGCTGACAGGGCTTGTCATCCGCACGACGCTGCCGAGGCGGTCATCGCTCGGCCGCAGTAGCTGCGGCGTCACGATGGTCACGGCTTCGTTGTTGGCGATGGCGTTCGCGTTGGCCGCCGTGAGGGTGACACTCGCGTTGCCGCTGCCGTCTGCTTGTGCGGTGCTCGCCGCGTAGAGCGTATTGCCGGGGATCGGGATCGTGCTGCCGCTGGCGGTGATGCGATAGAGGGCGCCGCGCAGCGAGGCGCTGGGGTCTGACGCCGGGGAGAAGAACGCGTCATGACCGAAGAGTTCGACGGTGGTGTTTCCTCCCGAGCGCGCCGCGTGCAACCGGAGGAAGCCGCTCACCCAATTCGATCCGACGGGCAGGCCGCGCGCATAGCTGCGCCCAGCCGGTATGGCGCTGGCAAGCGTCAGCGTCACGCGCCCGTTCGTACCCCAGCTTGCGGTACCGGTGAGGGCGTAGGTGTCGGTTTTGACCCACGAGGCAGACGCGGTTTGCGGCGTCGTGAAGGGGGTCGGCGTGTACCAGAGGTCGTAGTTCTCCAGCGTGGCGCTGCCAGCGCCAATCGACGCCAGACGCCAGAACCCTACCGACCCGAGGTCGAAGAGCACGTCGCCGAACGACCAATCCACCCCGCCGCCGGTGAGGTCGTCGACCGTGCTGGTTGCCGCGTTGTACGTCACCACGGCTTGCATCCCGAGGATCGGGTTGTTGAACTCGTCGACATATCCGGTTGTCGACGTGATGCCCGTGACGGCCAGCGTCCCGGACACGGCGCGCGTCATGTTGATCGTGTCGCTCGCCACCCAATTCCGCGTCGCGATATTCGCCTGCGCCTTGCACGGCAGCGACATCGCGCCAGCGCTCATGGCGCCGTTGCAGAGCACCGTACGCGTTTCGCGAATCGCGGTGTACGTCCACGTCGAGCCGTCAGCGAGCAAGACGTTGCACCCCTCGAAAACGCCTAGACCCGATGAAGACAGGATCGGCGACCCATCTTCGGTGGCAATCGAAAGCACGCCGCTGTTAATGGCGGTCACCTTGAGCGTGACAAAGTTGCTGTTCGTCGATTGGTAGCGGATGCGCGTGCCGACAATGGGCGTCGCGCCTGCCGATGCATACGTCGCCGTTCCGGTCGAATCACCCACCGTGTAGGAGATGGCTACGCCAGTGAGTGTGTACACGTCGGCGGCGTACGTCGCCCAGATCAAGGCCGATCGGCTCGCTTCGCCCTCGACCCTGATACGCACCCGGCCGAATCCGGGCGTATCGACGTAGCCGTTGAAGAATACGGCCTGACTCGATGCTTGTACCGAGAAGCCGCCCACCGCAGACGTGAGCGTTCCGGCGTTCGCCGACATCAGATTGTCGGTGTTGCTGTCACGGAATACGAGGAAGTTCGACAGCGGCGACTGTACGCCGTCGAGCGTCAGCGTGCGCGTCTCGCGCCGGATCAGCGTGAATGGCGTGTTGTCTGGGTAGCTGCCGGGGAGTCCAGCCCCGCCGAGCGGGAGCGTGAACGCGCCGCTCGTGTCGGGGATGGCGTCGGCCGACAGCGGCAGGATCGCCCCGCCGACGCGCAGTTCGGCGGATTGGCGCACGAAGCTGTTCGCAGGCAGTCCCTTGACCGCGAACGGGGTGCCAGTGCCCGTGCCTGCCGCGCGGGCGCCGTTGGCCTGTCCGTTACGCGTGACGCCGAACTCATTGCGCGGCACCTCCGCGAACGCCGGTGGCGTCGTTGGGTTCGCGCCCGTCCACTGACTCAGCCCGTCGAGGAATCGCCCGTTGCGAAGTTCGTTCGCCTCGCCGCGCAGACCGGCCAGCGGCAGCGGCACCGAGCGACGACGTGCCCCGACGCTGCTCGCGTCGTACACCTCGACCAGCGGTGTCCCAGAGGAATCGGCGGCAATCCACACGCGCGAGCCGACCGACAGCCCCGTTGTGCTGCCGAGCTGCACCGCGCCGTCGCTGGCGCGCGCGTTGAGGATCGACTGTGCGAAGCCGAACCGGTCGACCAAGAATGCGCCCTGCCATTGCGTGTCGACGAGGATCGGGGTCGCGGTGCTGTTGCCGGGATCGCGGAGCTGCACCCAGCCCGACGCGATGCCCGCGACTGCCCAGCGGGCCGTCGCCATCGTCGCACGGTCGCCGGTCGCTGGATCAGCGTCGCCGAGCGGCACGACGACGGTCGCGAGTTGCTGATCGTCCACGCCGAGCGCGAGGCGCGACTGATTGCGCGACTCCCGAACCTGTATCGCGGGCACGGTACTGCCCCGTTTCGCGCGCCCGTGGAGCGTCCACACGCTATCGCTGGTCCGCACGAGTTCGAGTTCGAGCTTGGCCTTGTCGAACACGTCGCGGATGAGCGCGGCGGGTGTTGGCGCGTCGAGGTCGAACTGCACGGCGACGTCCTTCTCGATGGTGCCGATGGCGAGCCCGATCCGCGTCGCGGCGGGATGCGGCGTCACGTACGTCGTGAGCGCCTGCGAGACCGTGAGTTCGCCCGCGACGCGCGTTGCCACCTTGCCCGCCACGACGCGCACGATCGGGCCACCGGTGCCGAGGTCGGCGAAGACGGGCACGAGCTCAAGCTGCGTCGTTGGCGCCGTGTCCGTGGTCGACACCTTGGCGATGCGTCGTTCGGTGATCGTGCCGTCGGGCCACGTCAGCCGGACCACCATCCGCACGTCGCCGCCGAGGTCGGTCCAGCGCTTGCGGCCGACGACAAGGTCGGTCGTTTCGTTGCCGTCGAGGCGGGTGCGCTCGTTGCCGCCTTCGATGAGCAGCGTGCCGAGGCGCTGCCCGCCCGAGGCGGTGTAATCGGTGTAGAGGACGGCGACCGCGCTCATCGCACGCTACCGGCCAGCAGGAGCGAGGCGGTGTTCGCGCGGGCGCCGAGTTGCCGGTCGACCAGATCGAGCGACGGCGAGGCGAGCGCATTCCCCGTCGGCCCGCTGCCCCCTTCCGCCAGCTGCACCAGGCGACGCAGCAGGGCGGTCTGTGACGCGGCGTAGTCCACCAGCTGCAGCGCCGTGGCCTCGGTGATGGAACGGGCCGAGCGCACGGCGACGGTGTCTTCGCCGAGGGTGATGGACGAATCGACCGCCGTGCCGCCGCCGAACATCGTCGGCGTCGTCACCGGCGCGGGGGTGTCGGCCTTCATCTGCGCCGCAATCAGCGCCCCATAGCGCGCGTCGAAAATGGCGTTGATCTGCGCGATCACGTCCGCGCCAGCGCCGACGCTGGCCGCCCGCTTCAGCTGCTCCGTGCGCCAGTCGTTCAGGTCGGCAAGGTCGGCGTCGAAGTTCTTGCCCTGCGAGCGGAGATACTGCGAACCGATGGACCGCGTGAAGTCGGCGAGTTCTTCGGCCGCCTTCTTCTGGCGCTCAAGCTCCTCGGTGACCATGGAGAGAGCCTTGGCGGCGTCTTGCATGGCGAACAGTTCGCGCAGGCGTGCCGCCGTCGCCTCGTCGGCGGCGTTGGCGATCTCGCGGGCGCGGTCGATCTCGGTCTGCTTGGCTTCCAGTTCTTTCGCGCGCTCCGGGTCGAGGATACGCAACGCCTCGATCATGCGCTGGTCGATGCTGGCGTTCTGCTCGGCGCGAATGCGCTCGGCCTCGGCCGCCGCCTCGGTTGCCCGGGCGACTGCTTCCAGCCCCTGCACGTAGAGGATCTGCGCGCGGAGCCCTTCGTCGGTCACGCCCTGCAGTTCGCGGGCGTTCGCGATCTCGATGCGGGCCTGCTCGGCTTCCGCGTTACGCCCCTGCGCCACCAGCGCCCGCACCGCGAGGTCATCGAGTACCGCTTGCTTCGCCTGCCGTGCCGCCTCGTCGAAGTCCCGCAGCGCGGCGACCATCTCGTCGCCAAGCAGCGTCTTCAACTCTTCGAACATGGCGGCCGTGATCGTGCCCGCCTCCACCAGCTGTTGCGCCTGCGCCAGCGCGCCGTTGTTCGCGATCGTCTGCCCCGTGATGAACGCGCCGCGGCTGTCGCCGTTGAGCCTCTGCCGGCGCTGCGTGATGTCGAGGCCGAAGGCGGTGCGGTCGCGCAGCTGTTGGGCGGCCTTCTCGGCTTCGAGGCGGGTCCGGGTTGCTTCGGCGGCTGCAGCTTCCGCTTCTTGCACCTTCCGTAACTGCGCGACATACGGAGAGTCCTTGCCGAACTTCTCTGTCGCGTCGTTCATCTCCTTTTGCGCCGCCAGCGACTCCGCGAGCCGGTCGGCTTCCGTGTCTGCCCCCGTCGCGCGCAACTCGCGCACCCTAAGGTCGCCCATGGCCAGCCGCATCGACTCTTCGAACTGCTGCCGGATAATCGCCAGCCGCTGCGTTTCGAGCGCGTTCAGCTCGGCCAGTATCCGGTTGCGCTCGGCTTCGTTCTTCCGTCCGCTGAACGCCGCCTCGGCCTGCTGCCGGAGCTGTACGAACTGCGCGCTCGCTTGCGACAGCGCTTGCGAGAGCCCGTCGCCCGCGAAGCTGGCGCGCATGGCGTTCAGCGCTTCGTTCAACTGCTGCTGTGCCGCACGCTGGGCAATGAGTTCCTGCGTCGCGTTCTTCGACGCGCCGAGCAACCCGCCGATGCCGCCGATGAGCCCGCCGACCACGGCGCCGATCAGGTTGCCGACGCCAGGGATCACCGTGCCCGCCGCCGCGCCCGTGGCCGCGCCAGCCGCCGCACCGCCGAGCGCACCCGTCGTGCGACTGCTGGTGGACGATCCCACGGCGAACCCCGCCCCGAAGCTGCCCACGGCGCCGCCAACGGCCGTCGCGGCTCGCTGCGTCCCGCTCTGCCGCTGGCCGCTCTGCCGCATCTGCTCCGCGCGCTGCTGCGCCCGTGCGAGCTGATCCAACGCCGTCGCTAACAACCCGATCATCTTCACGGCATCGTTCCCCGTGCCGTTGAGCGCCTGCGAGATGTCGCGCAACGTGCCCGACACCGACTGCAGCGCGCCATCCCATTCCTTCGTGGCCTTGATGTTCGCGTTCGTCCCGTTCGCCGCGTCCTGCGCCTGCACCAGCTTCATGTTCGCCGCCGCCAAGCGCTCGAGCAGGCCGGTCGTGATCGTGATCCCCTTACTGCGGAGCTCTTCGACCTGCGTGGCCGTCATCACTTCGGCGCGATAGCTCACGGTGTCCGCGATCCCGAGCCGCACGGCGTTCGCGTGGGCCGTCGCGACGTTGGCCGCCTTCTCCTGCGCCTGCACGAGCTTGAGCACTTCGGGGAAGCTCATCTTGACCGGTTCGACGAACTGCCGGAGGGCGTTCGCGTTCTCAATGGCGCGCTGGCGCGCCATGCCCGCACTGAACGCGGTCTTGTCGAGCGCCTCGGCGAGATCCTTGCTCGTCTTCTCAGCGTCGCCCTGGGCCTTGGTCTGGCGTCCTGTTTCCGTCGTCAGCTGCCCCTGCATGGCCGTCAGCGCCGTGGCGGTCGCCAACAACGTCTTGGCCTTCTGGTCTCCCTCGGCGAGTGCCTGCGCGAACGTGCGCGTGACCGTGGCCGTGTCCTTCCACTGCTCACTGGCCATCTTGAACGCCTCGGCCGCCTGCGCGCCGCCCGACCGCAACGCGCGCAACTGGCCGCCGAGGTTCTGTATCTGCGAGAGCATCCCCGAGGGCGCAAAGTTGACCTCGGCGACCTTCTTCGCAGCAGCGTACAGATCCGCCGTGGACTTTGTCGTCTCCTTGACGGCCTCGGTGGTCTCCTTTTGCCGCGTGCGCCAGAAGTACACGGCGGCGGCGACGGCCGCGAGACCCGCGATCGCAATGCCAATCGGGCCGGTAATCGCCGTCCACGCCGCCCCAGCCGCCAACTGCAGGAACGCGTAGGCCGCCGACAAGGACGTGACGGCCGTCACCTGCGACAGCATCGCGGTAATCACTGCCCCGCCCGACGTCGCCATGATGGCCGTGCCCGCCCTTGCGGCAGCAAGCGCCAACCCGCCGGCGCCGAGGGCGACCGATACGGCAACCACGGCGTCTTTGTATTCCACCATGAACCGCGCGGCTTCGCCGATCCCACCGGCCAGCGCGCCGGTCGCGCTCTTCGCTTCGTTGCTGCCAGCGACGACCATGCCGAACGCGTTGTTGAGCTGCGTCAGCGCCTGCCCGATGGTGGTCGGGATCTCGCCCGCCAGCAGGGCCAGCTTCTCGCGCTGCGAGTCGAGGGCCAGCGCCACACGGCGGCCGGAAAGTTCGCCCGCTTCGCCCATCTCGCGCAGCTTGCCGATCGGCACCCCGAGCCCGTCGGCAATCGCCTTGGCGACGGCCGGCAGCTGCTCCATGATCGAGCGCAGTTCGTCGCCGCGCAGCACGCCCGAGGCGAACGCCTGTCCGAGCTGCACGAGGCCCGCTTCGGCGGCGCCCGTCGACGCATTCGACAGCCGCACGGCGTTGCTCACGGCTTCCGTGACGCTGGCCAGCTGCGTCTGTGAGATCCCCAGCTGATCCGACGAGCGCGCGAGGCGGGTGTACAGATCGATCGTCGCCGCGTAGCTGGCGCGTGAGTTCTGCGCGATAGCGAACAGCTCCTGCTGCACCCGGGCGAAGGCGGCCCCGCTGCCGGTCACTTGCTTGAGGCGCGCATCGAGCAGCGTGTACTGGTCGACCGCCTGCTGCAGGCCACGAATCCCGAACGCGACGCCGAGCGCTCCGGCCGCTTTCTTCAGCGAGTCGACGGTGCGTTCGGCGGTCTTTTCGATGCCCTGCAAGGCCGTCTTCGTCTCGTCCGCGCCCCGCTTGGCGCCCGACGAATCGATGACAATGCCCAACCGCGCGACGCGCGCCATCAGCCCTCCGAAGTGTCAGGCGCGGGCGGATCGTCCGCGCGGTTCAGTCGTGCCATAGCCATCGAGAGGAACGCCCCGTCGGCTTCGCGGATCAGTGCCACATCGAGCGGCGTCAGCGTGATGCCCGTGCAGGCCTGAAAGGCGACGAGTTCGGTGTACGTGATCGCGCCGATACTGCCCATCCCCGCCGACCGCGTGCCGCTCAACTGGCCGAACACGTCCCACGCCCGCACCGCCACCGACGGGAGCGGCGGGCCGACGATCTCGTCGAACACCGCCTCCAGCATCTCGGGTTGCGCCTCCGCCATCCCGACCAGCTGTTCCCGATGCGTCAGGCCGTCGCCGGTGCGCTCGCTGACGCGGAACTGGTGCTCGACGAAGGCACGGAAAGCGTCGAGGATCGGGCGAAAAAAACGGCACGGTCTCCGATAAACTGGAGGGCCTGCTCGCGTGTATCGGGGTCTTGCTCGTACAGCTCGCGCACCGCCTCGGCTGAGAACGGGACCGGCTCTTCGTCTTCGCCTTCCCACCCGTACCAACCAACGGTCAGCGTCACGAGCTTGTCCAAATCATGCTGCGCCTGCTCCGCAATGTCTTCCGGCGTCATCGCCGCGCGCGCCTTGCTCTTGCCGAACATTGAGGCCACCACGCGATTCTGCGCCGAGGCCGAGCGCTGCCTATCAAGCCGCTTTGCCGTTTCGCTGTCGGCGCCAAGCAGCGTGAGAGTGCACGGCTTCCCTTCACGCGACAACAGCGGCGGGAACTCGCCGTCATAGGGTGACTTTTCGTCATCGACCAACGGTTCGAGTCGGTCGCGAACGATCATGGTGGCGCCTTGTTCTGCGCGGTCTTTCAGTCGACGAGAGCTGATCTTGGCCATAGGATGCTCGGGAAAGGGGCGGGGGCGGCGGCGTGCCGCCCCCCGGTGCGGTTACGGCGTGCGCGTGACCTGCACGGTGGTGTTCGGCGTCGTATCGAGCGCCTGCCACGACAGGTTGAGATTCGCGGCCGAGTTCGGGCTCATTTCCCCGATGCCGCCCTCGGTGAACTTCACGCGCGTGAAGAGGTAGTCGTCCCGCTGGGCGGCGGCGCCCCCGAGCCTCAGCGCGAGTGACGTTTCCGTGTCGGCGAGATACTTGTCGAGCACCGCTGTGGCGCCGGTCGGCACGTAGAGGCTGACCGAGCCGGTGCAGACGGGGGTGCTCTGGTCGAGGCCCGCCAGCGCGAGACTGCCGAGCTGCGGCATGGGGATGCCCGGCCGCGTCATGTTGATCGTGAAGCCGAGGCAGCCAATGCCGCCCGACCCGAGGTTGAGCGCGCCGCCTTCCTGAATGAGCTGCACGCCACCGATCGGCGACAGGATGGCATTCGTCGGAGCCGCAATCGGGGCCGCGCCGAAGACCGTGGCCGTCGCAAAGGCAGACGGCGGCGTCAGGGCGCGGTACGTGATGGTGACCGTGATCTTGCTGCCCTGCTGCATCGTGATCGTGATGCCTTCGATGATGCAGCCGCGCGCCGTCAAGAACCGGCTGATGTCGGTCCACTGGTGTTCGAGCGTGAAGGTGCGGAGCGTGTTGCCCACGCGGAGCACGTTCGTCGTAAACGCGGCGCCGAACAGCCCTTCCAGCGCCCAATGGATGCCGCTGTAGCTGTACTCCATCTGCAGCGTACCCGTGGCTTCGAAGCCCGTCCGGATCACATCCGGCACGCCCGTCAGGCCGATTTCTTCCGACTGCACGGACGAGGCGGCCGTCGCCATGCCACCGCCAATCGTGCGAATGAGCGTCGGCGCGGTCGCCGGCGTCGTACCCTGCGTGACTTCTGCGATGTAGCCCACGCGGTAGCCGCGGGCGGTAGCTCTGGACATGGGATTCCTCTACTGGTGGTCAGCGGTGATCGAGACGGACACCGGCACTTTCAGCCACGTCGGTTCCTTCATGGCGGGGCCGGAGCGGGTACTCAGCACCTCCACCGGATGGCCGGCGATGGTGACTTGCATGGCGGCGAACGTGTCTTCGATGGCGCCCGCGATCTTGAGCGCGGCGTGCGCGTCGGTGTTCGCGGGCACGCCGACGACGACGCGGTACGTCGCCTCACAGCGGCGCATCGCGGTCGGCCCACACTCGGCGAACTGGCTGTCGAAGTTCGTGAAGTCGTCCTCGACAAAGGGCGCGTTCGCCGGCGTCGTCGCGGTCGTGTTGAGCCAGCGCCGTTCGGTCGGCAGTCCCGGCACCGTGACGAGCACCGTCCGCAACGCCTTGAGCAGATCCTCGTAGATCATCGGCCGTACCCCACGCGGCGCGCGGCGTCGTCGACGATCTGTTCCCAGCGCGCTTCCACCGGCCGCACGAACTCAGTCGACGCGCCGACGTTTTCCGGCGGGCCATTGCGCCGCGTGAGCCCGTTGTTCTCGAGCGGGTCGGCATACACGGCCATGGTGGTGCAGAAGATTTGATCGCCCAGAAACGCCCGCTCGGCCGCGCGCATGTCGAGCGACGCCGGATAGATGGGCGGGTCGCCGTCCTTTCGTCCGGGCACGGCTGGCGGGACGCTGGGGCCGTCCTCCGGCGCGTTCTTGCTGACGCGAAACGAGGCCCGCAGAAAGCCCGTGTCGAGCGGCGTGCCGGGACCGAACGCGTTCCCAAGCACCACCGCCTCAGACGCGACCTGCGCCGCTTCCTGCAGCGTGTCGGTGCTGAGCAACAGCACGTCTTTCTCGCTGAACTCGCGGAGCGACGCCGTGAACTCGCTGAGCATCACGCGAGCCCCAAGAAGTAGCCGAGGGCCACGCCTTTCGGCGCGTACTCTTCGAGCATCTCGAGGCGCATTGTGCGACCCGCATACGCGACGAGGTCGGCACGCTGCGGGGTGAACGTCAGATCCGCCGCCGCGACAAAGAGCACCGTCGTGACGGCGGTCCATGCGGCGTCGTTCTTCTTGGCGGACTTCCGCGCCTGCGTTTGCACAGCGTTGAGCGTCTGCGTCATCGTGCTGCCGGTCTGTACGCCTGTCAGCGGGTTCGGCGGCGGGGCGGGGCGGGTGATCGTGATCGGCGCCGTGACGCCGGCCTTCGTGGCGGCGCCGACGGCGTTCTGTGTGATGGCGGCGAGGTCGAGACTCACGATCCCCACTCCACGCGCCCAGTGGGCTGCAGATACGGCCGCACGATCGCGAGCACGTCGGCCGGGATGGCGAAGCCGCCGTCTGGGGTGAGCCGCAAGCCGCCAGGGAGCGCGAGTTCCGTCCCCGGTTTGAGCCCGTTGCCGTTGTACGGCGTCGCGCCCAACTGCGAGAGCCAGTACGAGAGCCGTGCCGTCGCGTCGCGCACGAACGCCGGGATGACATTCGACGCGATCGCATAGCCGTCCGGCGTTTCCATCCACGCGCGTGGCCATGCCAGCGCCTGCCCGTCGATAGTGCGTACGCCAAGCCAGTTGAGGCGCGTCAGAATGGCCGACGCTTCAGCGATGCACTGGTCCTGCTTGACGACATCGACCGTCGCCCACGCGTCCCCGAACGGCGACGCTTCAAGCGCCGTCGTGATCTGCACCCGCGTCGCAAACGTGTTGGCGTTCGCGAGGCCGGCGCCGGTTTCGGGGATCAGCGTGAGCGGCACGAGTTACTTCGCCTTCGCGGGCTTGGCCGCTTCTGCGGCGTACTCGGTCATCGTCGCCGCATCGAAGTCCGACGCGTTGATGATGACGAAGCCGGCGTCGGTGTCCTCGCTCGCGATCTTCATCGTGGCGGGCACGGGCTGCGGCGTGACGAGCGCGGGCGTAAAGTCTGCGGACATGGTCGGGAGAGTCGGAGAGTGAAGGACGCCAGTGCCTGCCCACGCGTGTGCATGGGCAGGCGTTAGGCGAACGGTCAGCCCGCGAGACGGACGGCGAGCTCCGGACGGACGCACGCGGCGCCGTAGAGCACGTCGAAGTCGAAGAGGGTCTGCTTGTTCTGGCGCACGACTTCGAGGCGCAGCGCCACGCCCGAGATGGGATCGGCGACGCTCATCATCTCGGCGACGTTCTGGCTGCTGGTCTGCAGCGGGCGCGAGACGAAGCCGAAGGCGTCGCGGTGGAACGCGAGGTTGACGACGTGCGAGGCACGGAGCGTCATCGCTTCGCCGCCGGTCTTGGCGACCTGCAGGGCCGGCGCGATCGGGACCGTGGTGTTGCCCACGATCAGTGACGTGTTCGCCGTCACGACGTACGTGTTCGGGTCGCCCGCGAACGAGATGATGTCACCCGCGACGAGTGGCGAGGCGTTGGTCGCCTTGGCGATCGACACCGTGCCCGTCCGGCCGCCGTCGGTGGACCCGGCGTTCACCGCCTGCGCGCCGTTGGCCGTGGCGGCACCCGCCGTCAGGGGCGTCGAAACGTGCGTCGGGACCTGCTGGTCCATCGCCACGTCGAAGCCGTAGCGACGGCCGAGCGTGCCTTCGATGACCGTCGTGGCGCTGCCGATCTGCTGGGCCTGCGCGAAGGCTGGCAACGCGAGCGCGTTCGCTTCGGCGTTCACGTCGAGCACGAGGCGACGGTCGGCAAGCGGCACCGTCTGGCGGTTGAGCTGCGCGCGCGCGTTCGTGGCGCCCGTGACGTCCGACGCGAACGGCGTCGTGCCGGCGGTGCCGACGAAGCCGAACACGCGGGTATAGCGCGAGAAGATGAACGCGTTGATGTCCTGCGCGAGCGCCTTCACCGCTTCGCCCGTCTGACGCGACTGGATGCCGCCGACGATCTCTTCCTGCTCCTTGTCAGTCAGGTAGAAGCCGGACCGGCGCCAGCGGTTGAGCGGGATGGGCGAGCGCACGGGCTGCGCGTCGGGCGCCTGAAACGGCGCGGCCTGCGCGGCGACGTCCGTGACGGTCTGCGCGGACGGGATGTACAGGTTCACCACGTCGCCCTGGTTGGCGGGGGTGTTGCTGTAATCCGTGTTGACGAGGCGGGGCATGACGCACGCGGAGCGCAACGTCTGCAGCCCCTGTGCGACGAGAATCGGAACCACGTCGTTAAAAAGATTCGGCATCGAGCGAGTCCTCAGTATCGAGTTCGCGCGTGTGCGATGGCCGAATGCCGTCGCGCTGCACGCGCACAGACGCACCCTCCCGAGGGAGAGCGAATCAGCACGCGCCCAGCGCGACGCTGCCCTACAGCACTGTCGTACTACCCGCCGCGCTCAGCGCGACGCTGCCACGTCAGACCGTGGCGACCTTCACTTCACCCTTCGCGATCTTGTCGAGGTTCGACAGGAACGCGGCCTGATCCGTCGCGGCGACCTGTCCAGCGGGCACGCGCCCGCCGCCAGCGGTCGACGCGCCGCCGCCGCTGCCACCCGTCGGGCCGTAGAACTTCGGCGCTTCGGCCTTGAACACGTCGGCGTAGAACTTCTCCAGCGTCAGGCCGGTCGGATCGCCGTCCTTGTCGTACACAACGGGCTTCCCCGACTTCTCGTCGTATCGCACGCGGCGGCCCTTGTGCAGGTCGACCACGTACGGCAGATCTTCCTGCGGCACCCCGGCCTTGATCGCGGCGTCGCGGATCGCGATTTCGACGCGATTGTCGACGTACATCGTCTTGTACTGCGACATCTCGGCGACCTTCGGCTCGTACTCGCTCCGCACTTCGTTGCGCGCCTTTTCGAGCAGCTTGTCGAAGTCGCCCGCCTTGCGCGCGGCCTCATCTTCGAGGCGCTGCATATCTTCGCGGTACTTCGCGATCTGCTCCGGCGAGAGGCCACCAAGCGAGCGCTTCATGCCCTCGTATTCGTCCTGGAGCTTCTTCTTCTCGTCGAGCAGCCGCGTCTGCGAGGACTTCAAGCCCTCGACATCGGCGACGGCCCACTTGCCATCCTTCGTTTCGATGGCGGATTCGCGCAGCGATTCCGGCACCGCATCTCGTGACTCGAACATCTTGAGCGACATCGTGTCCCCTCAGGGGTTGATGGTGATGCCGAACAGTGCACCGGATGTACGCGCGAACCAATACGAAGGACGGCGAGGCGTGGCCCCTAGTGGGTCACCTCCTTCACTGCGAAAGGGGAGCGAGCTATTGCGCGACGAAACAGCGCAAACAATCGTGCAGGCACGCGAAGCACACAGAAACCACACGCCATGTTATGACAGACACTGACGATGTAATCACCGTAAGCGAGGCGGCGCCGATTATCGGCCGCAGCGTGCAAGGCACCTATCGCGCCGTGCGTGCCGGTCACATTCCCGCTGGCATCTTCTTCCGCATCGGCCGCGATCTGTACTTCCGACGCGCGGCGTTGATTGCGTGGCGGGATGCGGGTGGGACGGCGGCGACAGGGGAGGCAGCGCGTGTTTGAT
>JAAVWC010000024.1 GCA_023910675.1 Gemmatimonas sp. | reverse complement strand
CCAGAAGACCGGCGCGTTTCTCGATCAGCGCGAGAACCGTGTGCTCATTGGTGGTCTGGCCCGCGGCAAAGCGCTCGACTGCTTTGCGTATCACGGCAGCTTCGCGTTGCACCTGGCGAAGAACGCCGAGCATGTGAGTGCGCTCGATGTGTCGGCGCCGGCACTGGCGCGCGTGCACGAGCACGCGGCGCGCAATGGACTCAGCAACATCGAACCGGTGGAAGGCGACGCCTTCGAGTTGCTGCGCGCGTGGCATCGTGAAGGCCGGTTGTTCGACACCATTGTCGTCGATCCGCCAGCCTTCGCGAAGACGCGTGGTGCACTCGACGGGGCGCTACGTGGCTACAAGGACATCAATCTGCAGGCCATGAAGCTGCTTGCGCCCGGTGGCCTGTTATTCACGGCGAGCTGCAGCTTTCACCTGTCGCGCGGCATGTTCTTCGAGATGCTGAGCGAAGCAGTGGCCGACAGCGGGCGGCGCTTTGCATTGCGCGCGATTACGGGACAGCCGCTCGATCATCCGGAGTTGATGAATGTGCCGGAGACGGGGTATCTGAAGGGGGCGCTGCTCGAGGCGATGGGGTGAGGCGGTTCAACCACGGGTGATTGTTCCGGCGGTCTACCTCGTACGGATCGAGCCCTCAGGGGGAAGAAAGCAAGGGGAAAGGGAGTAGCGCGGTTGTATTTACTGGCGAACAGCGGTGGTTCGGTGTGATCCCCCCGTCGTTCGCATGTAGAGACAACCGCGCTTTTTCCTTTCCCCTTGCTTTCTTTTTCCTGAGGGCTCGTGCCGTACGCCGTGGATGGACGGACCCAACCGTTGTTCTTCACCGTCGCTGACAACGCGCACAGTAGAACGTGCTCCGCCCCGCCTGCACGAGTTTCGTAATGCGCGTGTTGCAGCGCCGGCATGCATCGCCCTCTTTGCCGTACACGCGCCAGATGTCGCGCTCGTTCACTTTTTCGTTCACCTCATCACGCGCGTAGTACCGACCACTCGGCGCGGTTTCGAGCACGAGTCGCACGGCATCGCGCAGTTTTTTCACACGCGCTTTCGACAGCGTATTGGCGGGCGTTTCGGGATGGATGCGCGCTTCCCAGCACGCTTCGCTCGCGTAGATGTTGCCCACGCCGGCCACGAGTTTCTGATCGAGCAGTGTGGGCTTGATGGAGGTGCGGCGCTTGGCGAGCGACGCGATGAATCCCTCGACGGTGAAGTCGTCGGTGAGTGGTTCGGGGCCGGCCACGATGGGCACGAACTGTCCCGGCTTGTGCAGTCGTACGACGCCGAAGGCTCGGCCGTCCACGAGGCTCACACGCACCCCTTCCGCGGTTTCGAAACGGACGCGTTCCAGCCGTGGAGCGGGGTCGGCGAGGGGGGTGAACTCCCAGTCGCCGGTCATGCGGAAATGGACCTCGAGGACGGCGCCGTTGGCGAGGTGGATGAGCTGCACTTTGGCCCGCCGGTCGATGCGCTCGATGCGCTGTCCGGCCACCGCCTTTTGTGCCGCGGGCGGGAAATTCCGGCGCTGGCTGGGGTGGAGGACCGTGGCCCGGACGATGGTGTGCCCCAGAACGGCTTCGCGGAGGCGGGCGGCGGCGTGTTCGACTTCGGGGAGTTCAGGCATGGCCCGTGAAAAACGCCTGGGACGGGGTTGGGGTTCCGGAGTGAACTATTTCCCCTGAAATCACTTAGCAGGCCACTTATCACAAAGTTGCCCCTTGCGTTCCCGCCGAGCGGACATAAGTTATCCACATTCCTTCCACGCCCCGAGGGGTAGTTCTATCAGTTCTCCCCGGTCACTCAAGTACGAATACGAGCTGTTCGTCGAGCGCGAAATCGAGGACTACAAGGACTCGGTGTCGCGCGGCTCGTTGCTGAAAATCGGTGACGAAGCGGTCGAGGTCCTCCGTAAGGCGGACCAGATCGCGCTCACCGAGATTCTGGTGTGGCAGGAAGTCGACCGGATCATTTCGCGTCGTCTGCGGCTCCCCACGTACGCCACGTGGAAGCGCCGCCGCCTCAAGATGCTCGAGGAGTTCCGCAAGCCGGAGCATTGGGGATTGGACCCGAACGCGATGCTCGTGCGCGAGCTGGCGGACACGAGCGACCGTCATGTGTTGGTTGCCGGCGCGGAGCGCGAAGGCCCTGCGCTGTACCTCGCCGCCAGAGGCGCGGCCGTGACCGCCGTGGAGCCCGCCGAAGACGCCGTGGAGCGTGTCGTGAAGGCGGCGCATGCCGCTGGTCTCACCGAGCGCGTTCGTGGCTACTGCGCCGATCTGGGCGCCTGGGCGCCCGACGTGGCGCTGCATGCGGTGGTGTGCACGCCGAATGCCTTTGCCGGGTTGTCGGTGCAGGACCGGGCGCGGGTCATCGAGGTGCTGCAGAGCGCCACGGTAGACGGCGGCGTGCATCTGGTGGAGACGATCGTCGCTGGCAGCGATGCGAACGACGGCGCGGGGGCGGCCACCGGGATGCCCATTGAGGAGCTCACGTCGCGCTACCGCGGCTGGACGATCAGTGTGGAGCGCAGCGCAGGCCGCCGCGAGACGTTCATGGCGCGGAAGGAAGTCGCCGTCGCCTGATGTACTCGTAAAGCGGAACTCGTGAGGGGCGTGTCGCAAAACGACACGCCTTTTTCGTTTTATGACGTGTCATGAGGACACCGTCGATTGGCCCAAGGTCGGATGGCGGAAAGCAAACCATTGCTAAAGAACGACTTAGCGGATGTTGGCCTGATGGCACCCGCTGTGCCTTATATCGCGGTGCACCGTACGTCTGCGGTGACACCGACGGCGCGCCACGGGATTGCGTGCACACACGACGGGTGGAGGGTCACCCATTATGCGACTGAAGCATTTGCTGCCGACAACTGAGAGCCAGGAACCGATTGGCATTGTGATCGCCGACGGTGGCCGTGGAGATCGTCCGACGCGTTTTTCGGCGTTCGTCTGGGGCCCGGTGCCCGATGAGCTCGAAGAGCCGATGGACGAGCCGCGCGTGCTCGTGGGCGCACACGCCTGAGGCAACGCGAATCTCGCGCGCGTCATGGCTGCGCGAGGTGAGTGAGGGATCGAAAACGTGAAAGGCGCCGGCAGACAAGCCGGCGCCTTTCGCGTGTATGGGTACTGCGAGATCGCTTGGAAGCGAATTACGCTGCGGCAGGAGCCGGAGCAGCAGCAGGCGCCTTCTTGGCGCGCTTCGCAGGCTTGCGGGTCTTCTTGGCAGCCTTCTTGGTCGCCTTCTTCGCGCCCTTCTTGGCGGCCTTCTTGGCAACCTTCTTCGCGCCCTTCTTCGCAGCCTTCTTGGCTACTTTCTTCGCGCCCTTCTTGGCCGCCTTCTTGGCAACCTTCTTGGCACCCTTCTTGGCGGCCTTCTTCGCGGCCTTCTTCACCGGCTTACGCGCGGCCTTCTTCGCGACCTTCTTCGAACCCTTCTTCGCCGCCTTCTTGGCGGCCTTCTTGGCAGGAGCCATTTGAACAACCCTCTCACGAGAGATGGAAATTGCTCACTTTCCCCCGGTGGAAAGGTGAGCGCACAACACGGGCGGCGCATGCACCGCGTCGTATTGCGCTACACGGCCTCCAGGAGGCACGCGTAGTCGGACGTCTGCAGCGGCACCGCGGCGCGCGTTGCAGACAAGGCCAGAGCTGTCACAGCCGAAAAACCGGCCGAGAGCTCGCAAAGCATGTGTGGGGAAGACGTTGCGCCTGCCGTGAAGGCAACGCGTAGGTCGACGAAAGCGGCGGGGCGGCTCGAACGCTGTACGGTGGGGACAGCGGAGCGCGCCATCGTTCCGCGCGAAGGCGCGAGCAACGACGGCGAAGCGGAAGCAGACAGAACGCCGTCCGCTTCGATGGGGGTCGCAAGAGCGACACTGGACTTCGGGTGGAACTCGTGCCGTTTTATCGCCACGCGTTGCCGATGAGGACTGCGCGCCCTGATGCGATGTACCAACAGCTCAGGGAAGTCGGATGTGGACAGTTCGCGCAAGTCGTTGAATTACCGCGAATATACGCGTGGATAAATCAAACGCGCAATAGTGCGTATAAAGAACGCGCGCGATTATTTCAACCGCACGACGCGCTCCGACTGACGCCCACGCGCCGATGCACCCGCGTGCGCGTGCATTGCCCGTCGCACTTCGCGCACGCGACCCGCTTCCACGCCCACTGCTGCCGTGCGAGTTTTGTCCTTCCGCCCTCTGCCTCTTTCTTCCGGAGCGACGCTCCGGTTCAGCCTTGGAGTACCATGAAAGCGTTGGTGAAGCAGTCCGCCGCCCGCGGCCTCACCCTCACGGACGTCCCGGAGCCGAGTATCCGCGACGACGAAGTGCTCATCCGCGTGCGCAGCGCTGGCGTCTGCGGCACCGATGTGCACATCTACGAGTGGGACGCCTGGGCCGCGGGGCGCTGCAAGCCGCCGTTCATCTGCGGCCACGAGTTCGCCGGCGACGTCGTCGCCGTGGGCAACCTCGTCGAGAGCGTGAAAATCGGTGACCGCGTGACCGCCGAGGGGCACATCGTCGACGACCGCTCGCTCTTCAGCCGTACGGGCAACGCGCACGTCGACCCGTCCACCAAGATCATCGGGGTCGACCGTGACGGCTGCTTCGCCGAGTACATCGCGATGCCCGCCACGAACGTGTGGCACCTCGACGACGCCATCAGCTACGACATCGGCGGCATTCACGACCCGATGGGCAACGCCTTCCACACGGCGCTGACGGCTGAAATCCCCGGCAGCGTGGTGCTCATTACCGGCTGCGGCCCCATCGGTGCCTTTGCCGTGGGCATCTGCAAAGCGGCCGGCGCGGCGCGCATCATCGCCACCGACATCAACCCCAAGCGTCTCGAGCTTGCCCGCACGATGGGCGCGCACGACGCCGTCCATCCCGACCAGGCGCACGCCGCCGTGATGGCCGCGAGCGACGGGCACGGCGCGGACGTGGTGCTCGAAATGTCGGGGGTGCCGAGCGCGGTGCACCAGGCGTTCGCGCTCGCGCGGCCGGCGGGGCGCGTGAACATGCTGGGCATTCCGTCGCGCACGATCGACATCGACTTCGCCACCGAGATCATCTTCAAGGGACTGACGATCTACGGCGTGGTGGGACGGCGCATGTACGACACGTGGCACCAGATGTCGCGCTTCGTGCGGTCGGGAGCGTTCGATCCGACGCCGGTGATTACGCACCGGCTGCCGCTGGAGGCGGTGGACGAGGCGATGCACCTCATCAAGTCGGGCGAGGCGGGGAAGATCATTTTCACCATCGGATAGTTGTTGGTGGTGATGGGCTGAGCGGCGTTGGGTCGGGGGCGTTGTTGCGGGTGGTAGTCTGGGTACCGCCACTACAGTCGGGGCACAGCTACCACAGTCGGGGTACTGCTACGACAGTCGGGGTCTACACACGGTCGGAGTCCTGGCCGGGTCTGGCGCGGCGCTTCGCTGGCGCGTCGGGGTCGGGGTCGGGGTCGGGGTCGGGGTCGGGGTCGGGGTCGGGGATAAAGTGTCGGGGCTGCCCCGACCCAGCCCCCGACATTTGAGCCCCGACCCCACCGGCAAGCGAAGCGCCGCCCCCCCGACCGCCGCGCCGACTGTGGTGAGACCACGACCCGACAGAAACCCCGACTGTGTGTAGACCCCGACTGTCGTGGCAGTGCCCCGACTGTGGTAGCAGTGCCCCGACCGTAGTGGCTGTGCCACGACCAAGACACGACTCCGACCAAGACCACGACCCATGTCGCTGTTCGAAGAACTGCAGCAAGAAATCGATGCGCTGAAGAGCGCCGGCACGTATAAGCGGCTCAACTACATCGAAGGCCCGCAGGGCGCGCGCGTGCACATGGAAGGGCGCGGCGAAGTCATCGTGCTCTCTTCCAACAACTACCTCGGCCTCGCCAACGAGCCCGCCGTCGTTCAGGCCGGCGTCGACGCACTGCACAAGTACGGCGTCGGCACCGCGAGCGTGCGCTTCATCTGCGGCACCTTTACCGTGCACCGCGAGCTCGAGGCCGCCATCGCGCGCTTCGTCGGGACCGAAGCCAGCATGAGCTACGTCTCGGCGTGGAACGCCAACGAAGCGCTCACGCCAACCATCGTGCGGGAAGGCGACTTCGTCATTTCCGACGCGCTCAACCACGCGTCGATCATCGACTCGGTGCGTCTCGCCAAGGCGATGACGAAGTGCACGACGGCCGTGTACAAGCACGCCGACATGGACGACCTGCGCGAGAAGCTCCGCGCCAACAAGGACGCCAAGCGGAAAGTCATCTGGACCGACGGCGTCTTCTCCATGGAAGGGGCGATCGCCAAGCTCCCGGAAATTCTCCAGATCGCGCGCGACGACGGCGCGATTGTCGTCATGGACGATTCGCACGCCACCGGCGTGCTCGGCAAGACGGGGCGCGGGACCGCCGAGCATTTCGGGGTGATGGGCGAGGTCGACGTCATTACCTCCACGCTCGGCAAGGCACTCGGCGGCGCCGCCGGGGGCTTCATTGCGGGGCCCTTGTCGTTGTGCGACATCATGACGCAGCGCTCGCGTCCGCAGCTCTTTTCGAACGCGTTGCCGCCCACCGTGGCGGCCAGCTCGCTCGCCGCCATTCAGCACACGGAAGCGCATCCTGAACTCGTCACGCGCCTGCACGAGAACGCGCGCTACTTCCGCGCCGCCATTCAGGAAGCGGGCTTCAAGCCGCTGCCAGGCGAAACGCCGATCGTTCCGATCATCGTGGGCGAAACGGCGCTCGCCATTCGCATGAGCGAACTGATGCTCGAACGCGGCGTCTTCGTGACCGGCTTCGGGTTCCCCGTAGTACCGAAGGGCGAAGCGCGCGTGCGCTGCCAGGTGTCGGCGGCGCATACGAAGGACGACCTGGACGCGGTCGTGGCGGCGTTCACGGCGGCGGGGAAAATCGCGGGGCTGCTTTGAGACTGCGGTTGGGGGGAACTACGGGAGGGGAACTACGGGAGGGGAACTACGGGAGGGGAAAAACGGGAGGGGAACTACGGGAGGGGAACTACGGGAGGGGAAAAACGGGAGGGGAACGACGGGAGGGCAACGACGGGGGCCCCGACCCCGTGACGGGGACCCCTGCCACGACCACGGCCGGCGGTGGTCGTGGTCCGGGTAAATGTCGCGGGGTCGTGGTTGCCATCGCGTCGTTCCCCTCCCGTCGTTCCCCTCCCGTCGTTCCCCTCCCGTCGTTCCCCTCCCGTCGTTCCCCTCCCGTAGTTCCCCTCCCGTAGTTCACCCAGACCGCAGTCAAGTGGCCTTCTGGGCCGGCGCCGTGCTCGCCCCCATCGAAGCCCGCGCACGAGCGGAAACGGCGAGTAAGGCCAAGAGCATGTTCCTCGCGAACATGAGCCACGAGTTGCGCACGCCGCTCAACGCCATCATCGGCGACAGCGAGATGCTGCGGGAAGACGCAGCCGACATGACGCCCGGCGAGATTGCCGCCGATCGCAAGAAGGTCACCGGCGCCGGCGAGCCCCTGCTCTCCCTCATGGATGATGTGCTCGACTTCTCGAAGATCGAGGCCGGGCGCATGGAAGCGGTCGAAGACACCGGCGTGGGGATGTCGCGTGAACAGTTTGGGCGACTCTTTCAGGCCTTCGGTGCCGGCTGCGACGATTTCGACACCAAACCCGTCGAGCTCCCGCGCCTGATCTCGATGCCGGCTGGGAAGACCGTCGCATTGGCGGCCTTGGCTGGTTTCTCGTCCGCCAGATGGTGGACCAGTTGTCGTACGATTCGACAACCGATACCGACGGTCCGCTGAATCGCCTCACGCACATCAAGCACGGCGCACCATGCCGAAGTCGTGCCCGTCATGCCGCTGCTCGATCGCGACATCGGTCTCACGGAAACGCGACACATTCTCTCTCATTGAAGCCGGCGAACGCGCGGTCGAAGAACAAGTGCCGTATCTGCGGCACCTGCTCGCAGCCTCGCACATCCCGTCGCCAGACACACCGCACGCGGCGGCCGACATGCTGGTGGTCGGTGACGTCGACGCCGAGCGCGATCTGCTCGCCCGTCGTCTGCTCCGCCAGGGGCACCGCGTGGAGATGGCGGAGAATGGACAGGAAGCGGTCGACAAACTGCAGCAGGGGGCGTGGGATCGCGTGCTCTTCGACGAGAGGATGCCGATACTCGACGGCGTGGGCGTGCTCACCGCCATCAAGCGCTGCGAGCGCACGCGCGCGCCTGGCAACGACGCAACGTGTACGACCAGGGCCCGGGGGCGGCGCCGGCGGACCTCTTGATTTTCGGCGTGGTGGGGCACATGCGGCGACGCTCGCTGAGCTGAATCTTGGCGGCTGACCGGCGTGGTCGGGGTCGGGGTTGGGGGTGGTAGTCGGGGTACGGCCACCACAGTCGGGGCACAGCTACCACGGTCGGGGTACAGCCACGACAGTCGGGGTCTACCAGCAGTCAGGGTCCCGGTCGGGTCTGGCGCGGCGCTTCGCTGGCGCGTCGGGGTCGGGGTCGGGGTCGGGGTCGGGGTCGGGGTCGGGGTCGGGGTCGGGGTCGGGGTCGGGGTCGGGGTCGGGGGCAGCCCCGACAGTTTCTCCCCGACCCGACCGGGACCCCGACCGTTGGTAGACCCCGACTGTCGTGGCTGTACCCCGACTGTGGTAGCGGTGCCCCGACTGTCGTGGCCGTACCACGACCCAGACCACGACCCAGACCCAGACCAAGAAAACGAAGCAACCAAGCAAAGCGGGGAGACCAATCGGCCTCCCCGCTCAACCCTTACCGCTTCTTCGCCGCCTTCTTGGCCGGCGCCTTCACCGCTTTTTTGGCCGGGGCCGGCCCCTTCTTGGCCGCGACCTTGGCCGGCGCCTTCGCCGGCGCCTTCTTGGCCGCTGGCGGCGCCTTCTTGGCCGCCGGCGCGGCCTTCTTGGCGACCGGCGCCTTCTTGGCGGCAGGCGCCGACGCCTTCGCACCCTTCTTTGCCGGAGCCGGCGCAGCCTCAACCGCGACCGGAGCCTCGACCGCCACCGGGACCGACGCCACCACCGACGCCACCACCGGCGCGGCAATCGGCGCCGCGGGAGCGGCAACCGGCGTCGCCGGACGCGCGCCCACCACGCCGAACATCAAGAGGTCCGCCGGTGGCGCCCCCGGGCCCTTGCCGCGACCACCAATGCCACGCGCCCCCATCCCGCGCGGGGCGGCGGGGAGCAGCGCCTGCGCAGCCTTCGCGTCCGCCTTCTGCTGGTCGTCCACCGCCTTGAGCTGCTCGACGATGCTCGCCGCGTCAGCCGCGCGCGCGACTTCCCAGTCGTCGCCACGACGACGGAGATCGATCATGTTCGCATCGTGCGAGTCCTGCAGAATGCGCTCGAACATGCGCGACGCCAGCGACTCGCTGTCACGACCCAGCAGTTCGAAGGCGCGCTGACGCGTCGCGCTCGCGCTGGTGACCTCGTCACCCTGCACCAGCGACTCCACCGCCTGGCGCACCAAGTCGAACGCGTCGCTGCGCGTAAGCCGTTCGCCGCTGCGGCCAATCGTGTCGGCCACCTCGGCACTCTGGAACGCGGGCGCCACGTCGGAACGCGCCACGTCCGGACGCGACACTTCGGCCGTACGCTCGACACCGTCGGTGGCGTCTCCCGCCGCCGCACGCGCCTCATGACGCTCACGGAACCGGTCACGCCCGCGGCCACGGCCACGACGGCCGCGATCGCGCTCACCACGCGACGCCGCGCCCTCGGCGTCGGCTGCGTCCGCACCCGCGTCGGCCGCACCAGCGACGATATCCGTCGGCAACGGGCGGATGCCCACCGACTGAATGATCGCCAGCGGATCGATCGGCTCAGCGGCCGGCATCGGAATCTCCGCCGTCTCGTCGAGCGGCACCTCCCCCTGCGCCTCGGTTGGCTCGGCGTCGGTCGCGTCACCGTCGCGCGGCTCACGATCACGATCGAACCGGTCACGACCACGGCCACGACGGCCGCGACGGCCGCGACGCTCGCGATCTTCGCGCGCTTCGCGGGTCTCGCCGTCGGCCGCGGCCGCCGCCGGCGCGGCCGCCGCCAACACCACGCCTTCCGGCATGTCGACTTCGAGCTGACCGCTTTCGAGCTTCGTCACCTTGAGCAGACCGCGCTGCTGCGCTTCCTGCACGAAACGCGAGAACTTCGGGTGGCCGAGGTTCTTTTCGTCGAACGACGAATCGATCTCCTGCATCACCTGCTTGAGACGGTCGGAGCGCATCACGTCGCCGTTGCGCTTCATGCGCGAGACGGACTCGGTGACGAGCTCCCACGGATCCCAGCGCGTGCTTTCGTCTTCGCCGTTCTTCGTGAGACCGGCGAGCGCGTTGTACGAGTAATACTCGTCGCAGTTCATCACGAGCAGATCGCTCGACGATTCACGAATGCCGACGCCGATCACGTACTTGCCGTATTCCTTGAGCTTGATGACCATGCTCGAGAAGTCGGAGTCGCCGCTGAGCAGCACGAAGGTGCCGATCTCGGGGCGCGTGAAGACGAGTTCGAGGGCATCGATGGCGAGACGAATATCGGTCGCGTTCTTCTTCGACGAGCCGTACGCCGGCGCGAAGATGAGATCGATGGACGCTTCGGTGAGCGGCACGATGTACTGCGGATAGCGGCGCCAGTCGGCGTAGGCGCGGCGCACCGCGACCTTGCCTTTGACGATGTCCGACGAGAGGAGGTTCTTGAGCTCCTCCTGCAGGTCGGAGCGGATGCCCATCGTGACGTTGTCGAAGTCGATGAGCAGCGCGGCGTTCGGCGCGTGTGCGGGCGGCGCAACATTGGGCTGGGACATCGGGGCCATGGGGGCGACCGATGACGGGCCGCGGTGGAACGGCGCAATGGGGCGGGACGGCGACGATGCGCCTGACCGTGACGGGTGACGACTCATGTAGAGACTAGCCTGGATACGAAACTGGGTGATCGAGCGCGTTCGCGTGGAGCGCCTGCGCGCTCATGGTGTTCGCACTCAGCGCGATAGACCGCGCGAGCTCTCGCCGTCGCACCTTGCCGCTCCCCGTCATGGGGAACGTATCGAAGAAGCGGACGAGGTCGGGAACCTTGTCGGCTGCCATCATGTCCCGGGCGAATCGCTTGATTTCGTCACCGGTGATCACAGCCCCTTCCACTGCCACGATGCACGCGCAGACCAGTTCGCCCATGACGTCATGGGGAACCCCGATCACGCAGACATCGTCCACCGCAGGATGTGCGCGCAGGCGATCTTCGAGTTCACGCGGATAGAGCTGGATGCCCCCGCGCGAGATCGTTTCCTGGCGACGTCCGAGGATCCTCACGGTTCCGTCTTCGTCGATGATCCCGAGATCACCGGTGAGAAAAAAACCGTCCGGCGTATGGACCTTGGCAGTCTCCGCCGGCATGCGGAGATAGCCCCGCATGAGGTTGGGCCCGCGCACGGCGAGTTCGCCGACGGCTTCGGGCCCGTGCAACTGGCCGGACACCACGTCCATGGCCATCACTGCGATACCGGGCATCGCGGTCCCCACCGAGTCGCGGCGGGTGGCTTCGCTGTCGCTGAAGCGCGTGATCGTGACCACGGCCCCCGTCTCGGTGAGCCCGTACGCCACCAGCACATCGCACCAGCGACGCACTTTGCGCACGAGCGCTTCGCCCACCGCACTGCCGGCCATCAGGCCGGTGCGCAGCGAACGGAGTCGCGACGGGTCGAACGACTCCTCACGCATGAGGAGGTGGTACTGCGTGGGCACACCGTGCAACACGGTCACCCCGGTGCTGGCGATCAGCGCCAGCGCCCCCGCCGCGTCAAAGGCGGGTTGCAGCACGAGGGTCGCGCCGCTGGCCATGGCTCCCACCATGGCACTGAAGCCGAACACGGCACTGAACGGCACCGCCGTCAGCACGCGGTCCTCGGGAGACAGTTCGAGGGCCTGCGCCGTGCGGACGGCGTTTTCCACGAGGGCCCGGTGCGAGAGCTGCACCCCTTTCGGTTTGCCCATCGTGCCCGACGTGTAGACGACGGCGAGATCGCGCGCATCGTCCTCGTCGGTGTGCGGCGGCGCCGGTTTGCTGGCACCGCTCGAGACCAGATCTTCGAACTGGAAGATGCGATCGTCGTACCACAGATCTTCTTCGCCGACCGTCACCACGTATTGCAGGTCGGGCAGGTCACCCAGCAGCTCTTCGAAACGCTGCAGGAAATCGACGCCGTTCCATCGTTCGATGGTGACCACGGCGCTCGCTTCGGCGTGCCGCAGCTGATAGCGCAAATCGTGCACGCCCAGCAGCGGACTGACAGGAACCAGCACGGCCCCCAGCTTCGCGGCGGCCAGCGTGGTCACAATCCACTCCACGCCGGTTGGCAAATTCACCGCGATGCGATCGCCGGCACCGAGCCCCAGTTCGGAGAAGGCTGCCGCCAGGGAGGACGCGTCTGCGTCCACCTGCCGGTAGGACCATGTCCGTTCCCCGGTCGTTGCGAGCGCACGGTCAGGATGTTCCTGCACGCGCTGCGCAATCAAAGGGGCCAAGGACCACGAGCTTGCCATCTCACTCCGTACAAACGGGACGCGGGATCGGGTACAACCACGTAAATTATGGACTATGAACGAGATGCGGAAGTTGACCGGGCAGAAACCGGGGGCCGTCGACCATCAGAACGTCGATCCCGCGCCCCGCGGGGCCGCGCAGGCGCCATTCCGGACACGCCTGTTCGCCATGCTGCTGCTCTTCGCCCTCGTCCCCACCGTCGCGGTCACCCTCGTCTGGGTCGGCGCGGCCGCGCGGACCCTCACGCTCTTTTCCGCCGGGTCGGCGTGGGAGCGCATCGCCCAGAGCGGTGACGAGACCTATCGCATTGTCACCGCCGCCCCGCTCACCCCCACTCAGCGGGCGTCGCTCGAACGCCATCAGGCGGAACTGGTCGCCTCCGCGCAGCTCGCTCGGCGCTTCGACTTCGTCACCAACCGCTCCATGCGCCTGGTGGCGGTGGGGGCCGTGCTGGTCATCGTCCTCGTGGCCGTGGGCGCCTCCCGCGTCGCCGGCCACCTCAGCCGCCAGCTCAGCCGCCCGCTCGATGAACTGGTGGGATGGACAGGGCTCATTCGCAGCGGGCGAGCTATTCCGCCCCACGCCGATCGGCGAGGCGCCCCCGAATTCGAGGTGCTGCGAAGCGGCATGCGCACCATGGCGACGGAACTGGAGTCGGGGCGCCGCCGGGCCCTCGAGGCCGAGCGCGCCGAAGCCTTTCGCGAGTCCGCGCGGCGTTTCGCGCATGAACTCAAGAACCCGCTCACCCCCATCCGCTTCGCCGTCGACCGCCTGCGCCGCGGCGCCCCCGAGGAGCTGCGTGACACCGTGGAGGTCCTCGCGGAGGAGGCCACGCGCCTCGAGGTCATGGCCAAGAGCTTCGCCCAGTTCGGCCGCCTCCCGGACGGCGCCGCCGCCGACATCGACGTGGCCGAGCTGGTCACGCGCGTCTCGCGCAGCACCATCCCAGACCGGCTCGCCCTCGACCTCCGCTGCGACGACGGGCTCCCCCTCATCACGGGCTACCACGAACCGCTCGTACGGGCCGTGACCAACGTGCTCATCAACGCCGCCGACGCCTGCCCCACCAGGGGCGATATCACCGTCCGCGTGACGGGTCAGCAGGCGGCGGCACCGGCGGGGCCAAATTCGTCGGCAAACGCTGACACCAATTGGGTCGTCATATCCGTACGGGATACCGGGTGTGGCATCGCCCCGGACACCCTCGCACGTATCTTCGACCCGTATGTGACCACCAAGCCCGGCGGGACCGGGCTGGGACTCGCCATTGCGCGGCAAACCCTGCAGGCGCATCGCGGTACGATGGACGTGGAGAGTGAACCCGGGCGCGGCACCACGATGACGATGCGACTGCCGGTAACGGCATCCTAACCGAACGAGTCACCAGACCTATGAAGAGCCATTCGGCCGCAGCACCACAACAACAAGATGCGCCGCCGTCGGGACAAGGCGTCCTCGGTGTGGCGCGCGATATTCGGGATGGAGTTCGCGACGGCTGGCAGGCAGCAGGCTCCGGGGGGGAGGTTCGAACCACCGATGGCGGGAACGTCATCCGCATTCGTAACGAGGATGGCACCGAACAGCGCATCGAGGTGACATCCGACGGACAAGTGATCACGTCCGGCGGCGCCACCACCACGCAAGCGCTCGCCAGCCAGGCGGCTCGCTCGGCACAGCGCAAGCAGCTCCCCGACGGCCTCGTCGACATGATGGGCATCATCTTCGGCGCCGTGACCGTCATGTCGCTCGGCACCCCCCTCGTCAAAGCGTGGGCGCGCCGCTTCGAAAAACGCGCTGACTTTCAGCAGCAGGTCCTCGTCGAACAACGCCTCGCGGCCATCGAGCAGGCTATCGAATCGGTGGCCGTCGAAGTCGAGCGCATCAGTGAAGGCCAGCGATTCACCACCAAGCTGCTGGCCGATCGCGCGCCGGCGGAACCGGAACGCGTACGATGACTCCGCAGATCTCTCTGACGATGCGCTTACATTTTTCTCCCGCGCAGCCCGGCACTGGCGCGCGCACCACCGCCGATCAGGCCCGTGCGTTGGCCGATCAGGCCCGTGCCACGGCCGACCAGGCCCGTGCCACGGCCGACCAGCAGATCGAAGACGCCATCAAGGACGCCGAGCGCGCCGTCGAAGCCGCCGGCGAACCGGCCACCGCGCCTCTTCCGCCCGGCGAACGCCCTATCGTCTTCCATAACAAATTCGGCGAGCCGGTCAGCGTGTCCATGACGGACGGGGTCATCACGATCACGCAGAGCGGCACGTCGCAGGCGTTTCCCGTGCGCGATTTCATTCCGCGCGAGGCAACGCAGATTGCCTGGGCCATTCCGGCCACGCTCTCGATCCTGCTCATCTGGTGGCCCATTTCGCGCGCCGTCATTCGCTGGCTCAATCGCAAGAACGTGTCGAACGCCGAGAGCGCCGCGCTCGAAGCCCGACTGCGCGAACGCATCGAAACGCTCGAGCGCAACGTCGATACCGTCGCCGTCGAAATGGAGCGCGTGGCCGAAGGCCAGCGCTTCACCAACCGGCTGCTCGCCGAACGTCCCCTGCAGATGCCGAGCGAAGTGCCGCAGGGTGTCCCCGTCTCCGCCAACCGGTCATAAGCCGTCATGCCCAGCGTGCTCATTGTCGACGATGAACCGAACATCCGGCGGATGGTCGGCGCGTTGCTGGGCGCCGAAGGCTACGACGTACGCGACGCGGCCGACGGCACCACGGGGCTCGCCCTCGCGGAAACGCTCGAACCCGATATCGCCCTCGTCGATCTCATGATGCCCGGCGCGCTCGACGGCCTGGGTTTACTCGAAAAGCTGCGAGAACGACGCCCCGACGTCCCCGTCATCATGATGAGCGGTCGCGCCGCGCTCACCGACGCGGTGCGTGCCACGAAACTCGGCGCCTTCACCTTTCTCGAAAAGCCGCTCACCCCCGAGGGCGTGTTGCTCGCCCTCGCCTCGGCCTTCGAACTGCGACAGGCACGCCGGACCGCCGCCGCGCTGCGCGAAGACCTCGGCATTTCCGGCGAGATGGTGGGGGGTTCCCCCGCCATGCATGGCGTACGCGCCATGATTGCGCGCATCGGCCCCACCGACGCCCGCGTGCTCGTCACGGGCGAATCGGGCACCGGCAAGGAGCTCGTCGCCGCAGCGCTGCACGAGTCCAGCCCGCGACGCGACAAGCCGTTCGTGCGCGTCAACTGCGCCGCCCTTCCGCGCGATCTCGTCGAAAGTGAAATGTTCGGCCACGAACGCGGCGCCTTCACCGGCGCCACGGAACGTCGCATTGGCCGTTTCGAACTCGCGCATACCGGCACCCTCTTCCTCGACGAAGTCGGTGACCTCGGCGCCGAAGCACAAGCCAAGCTGTTGCGCGCCATCGAAGCGCGTGAAATCGAACGCGTGGGCGGCGGGAAGCCCATCAAGATCGACGTGCGTATTCTTGCCGCGACCAACAAGGATCTCTCCAAGGCCGTGGCCGATGGCTCGTTCCGGGAAGACCTCTTCTTCCGGCTCAACGTCATCCCCATGCAGCTGCCCCCGCTGCGCGATCGCCCCGGAGATCTGCCGGCGCTCGTCCGCCACTTCTCGGCGCGCCACCGCACGCGAACCGGCCGGCCGCAGGTCACGTGGCACGCCGATGCGCTGGTGGCACTCAGTGCCTATCGCTGGCCCGGGAACGTGCGCGAACTCGCGAATGTCGTCGAACGGCTCGCCATTTTGCATGCCGGCAGCGAAGTCTCACGCGCCGACGTGGCGCAGGTGCTCCCCGAGGCCGGGCACGGCGCGAATGGCGCATCGGCGACGATGTCCTCCGCGACGGGCGAGAGCCTCGACGGACTGCCACTCAGCGACGCGCTCGACCGCTACGAACGGCAGCTCATTTCGGCGGCCCTCACCCACAGCGACGGCAATGTGGCCGAGGCCGCACGACGCCTGCAAACCGATCGCCCTAATCTGTACCGCCGCATGCGGCGATTGGGGCTGGCGTCGGCCGGCGAATAGTTCGTTCAAACCATTCGGCGGGCTCAGATGTCCCGTGGTGACGCCCCGTCGCAGTCGGACACACACCTGTCCTCAATTCTGCGCAGCAACGCACGGCGTATTCCCGCCCCTCGGCGCCCGGCGCCGGTCACGAGGAATGGACATATTCCCTCTCGCACCCGTGACACGATCTCATACCGGCGCGCCTGAATTGGTGATCCAGATCGCGATGGTACACGACCTGCCTTCCCGGGGTGCGAACCTTTGCCGGAGTCCCGGATGATGAACTCCATGACCGCAGCAGGTCATGCTCGCTCTGTACGTGGTCGAGTTACGCTTGCGCTCGTACTCCTCAGCAGCGTCGGCGCGTTTTCCGCACGCGACGCGCAGGCACAGGCGCAACGCGAGCGTCGTCTGGGCGGTGTCCCGCGCGACGTCGCGCTTGAGGTCACGCACCTCTTCAACGCGCGCACCACGCGCCGGGTGCGGGGCGATTTTGCGCTGGCGGCCACCGACACCGTGCGCGGCAACCTCGCCATTCTCAATGGCAACGCGCGCCTAGCGGGTGTGGTGACCGGAGATGTCGTCGTGCTCAACGGCGATGCGTTTCTCGCCGCCGAGGCGCGGCTGGAGAAAGGGCTCACGGTCCTGGGCGGTACACTCGACGCCCCCGAACACCCCAAGGTGGTGGGGGAGATCCGCGTGTGGAGTGCGCGGTATCGCTACGAGGAGTCGGGCGACACGCTGGTGGCCAACACCGACTTGCTCTCCCGCTTTTCGCAGTGGGTGACCGACGAGGACGAGGGAGGCACGCGGAGCCAGCTCTTCGTGACCACGGCGCATACGTACAACCGCGTCGAGGGACTCCCCATTTTCGTGGGGCCGCGCTTTCGCACCCGCAGCGGCAATACGCGCGTTCGCGCCGAGCTGTTCGGCATCTTCCGTACGGGCGACCGGCTCGTGTGGAACGACGAGAACCTCGGTCATCGCGCGCTCTTCGAAGTAAAGCAGGGCGACAATGCCGGTTTCGCGGTTGGTGCCCGACTGTTTGACGAAGTGGATGCCATGGAGCGGTGGCAGCTGTCCGACGGAGAAGTCGGACTCGCGACCCTGCTCTTCTCACGCGACTATCGCGACTACTGGGAACGCCACGGCACGCAGGGCTACGTCTCGCTGTTTGCGGGTCAGGGTCACGAACTGAAGGTCTCGTATGGCGAGGAGCGCTGGAATTCGCGTCGTGCGCGTGATGTATTCCGTCTTGACGACGACATTGCCCTGCGCCCCAATCCCCAAGGCGATCAGGGAGTCATGCGGCTGCTCACCGTGAGTGGCACGTTCGATACGCGCAGCAATCCGCGGAATCCGTTGTCGGGGTGGTACCTGCGCGGCGAGTACGAGCGCGGGAACAGCGACGCGCTCGAACTGGCGCCGCTCACTGCGGGCCTCGGTCGCCCGGACGGTCTCGCGCGAATTGGACTGGCCCCGACCGCGGTTAGCTATGGTCGCGCCTTCTTCGATCTGCGTCGCTACAACCGGCTCGGTCCCAACGCGCAGCTCAACGTGCGTGCGGCGTTTGGCGGCTGGATGCACGGTGACGCGTTACCGGTGCAGCGTCGGCTGTCGGTAAGCGGCATCGACGCGCTCCCGGGCTTCGACTTCCGTCGCTCATTGGGCACCAACGATATCGGTACCTGCGCCACCGGCGACGAAGCGTTCTACGTCTCGCTGGGACGCCCGGCGCAGTGCGAACGCATGGCACTGCTGCAGGTGGAGTGGAAGGGCGACTTCCGCTTCGGACTGTTCGGCGATGAGGACGAAGGCGACCGCCGTTGGCAGCTCGGTCGCGGCCGCGCCGACGGGACGTGGGTGGTGTTCGCCAACTCCGGGCGCGGCTGGCTGGTGAACCGGGCGAGCGGGACGCGCAGTGCCGCAGACGTTGCGGCCGACCCGCTCCGCTTCGGCCGAAATCGGGTGCCCGATCTCGGCACGTGGCGTACCGACATCGGTGGCGGCTTCGACTTCGGTGACTTCGGGGTGTATGTCGCGCAGGCGGTGTCGCAGAGCGGCCTGTCGCCCAACATCTATGTCCGCCTCGGCCGACGGTTCTAGTCTCCGGTCCGCGTGAGCTCCTCCTTCGCTTCGGGACTGCGCCTGTTGCAGTCGCTCGCCGTCGCGTTGCTCATCCTCGTGAGCAGCAGCGCGGTGGCTGTGGCACAGTCGAGCCCGGAGATCGATATCCGTGTCACGGCGCAGTCGTTTCCGCCGTTGGTGGCCGTGCGCAACGTGCTGGAGGAACGGCAATTCGATGAGCTGTTGCGCAACGGATTTCCCGCACGGCTGCACATCCGTGCCGAAATCTGGACTGTGGGCCGCTACTTCGACGATGTACGCGGGCGCGCCGAGTGGGACGTCATCGTGCAGTACAATGTGGTGGAAAAGAGCTACGAAGTCGCACGGGTCGTTGGCGATCGCGTCATGTCGCTCGGCAGTTACCTGCGCTTCGCCGATGCACGAGCCGCGAGCGAACTGGCATATCTGCCGGCGCTGCCCACGCCGAAGCGCGGCCAGAAGGGCTATGTGCTGGTGCAGGCCGAACTGCAGACGCTCGAGGTCACGGACCTCGACGAAGTGGAACGGTGGCTGCGCGGTGAAGCCAGACCCGCAGTAAAGGGCAAGCGCAGCCCGGCGTCAGCACTCACACGCGGTGTACGCACGCTCGCATCGCGCATTCTGGGAGGAGAAGTGCGGCAGCTGGAAGCGCGGAGCCCGACGATGAAGTTCTGAACTCTCGATGCTCGTTTCTCGCCTCTCGTTCTGGCTCTCACCACTCAGGCCTGACCGCTACACCGCCAGCGAGGTCCCCTCGATCTTCTCCAGTTCTCGAAGCGTCTCTTCGCCGTAGAAGGTCCGGATATACTGCGCCTGAATGGGCGTGAGGCGGCGCACGGCCCACGACAGGTGCACGAAGTGCGGCTCGACCGGCTTGTGCAGCGGCTGCATGCCGATTTCGCTCGGCATGCGGTTGGCTTTCTTCGTGTTGCAGCTGCTGCAGGCAGTTACCACGTTCGACCACTCGTTCGTGCCGCCGCGCGACATGGGAATGAGGTGATCGCGCGTGAGCGACTCGCGCGGCTTGAGTTCGTTGGAGCGACGGCCGCAGTACTGGCACTGGTAATCGTCGCGCGCAAAGAGGAACGTATTCGTCACCTGTCGGCGGAATCGCCGCGGAACGTGCACGTAGCTCCGCAGGCGGATGACCGCTGGGCGCGGGAATGCCTGCCGCTCGGAGCGGACCGGCGTGTGATGGTCGGCCTCGACGATCTCGGCCTTGCCGTCAATGACCAGTCGCAGCGCACGCCGAAGCGGCACCATGGTGAGTGGTTCGTACGACGCATTCAGTGCGAGACATCCGGCAATCACGCCCTACCCTCCGCTGAGTCGTGGACCGACGCGCGCGCAACACTGGGCAAAAGCAAATCCCCGCGTCTGCGTCGTCGAGAAACAACGACCGGCAGCAAGCGGGGATGTGATATGGCTCAGCGGTGCGCGACCCTCGTGAAGACGACGGGCCGCCCGCAGCTTCTGCGGGGACTGCAACTCCTGAAAACAGCCAGTTCGTCGCGGGTACGCATACTGAAGCATATCACAAGGTGCTGTGCCGCCGCCACTCCCTCAGGCGAGTCGCCGTCACATGCTGCCGCCCATCCCATTCGCCGGTGGCATGGCGCAGCACGCCGCCGTACACCAGCGGCTGCCCCGCCACCATCACCAGACTCGCCACCGCACCACCGGCGAGCGCATGAACAAGCGCCACCGCCGGATCGTGCACGGGCTGCACGGCACTCGCATGTAACGGGAACGCCACAAGATCAGCAGCCTTGCCGGCCTCGAGTGTGCCCACTTCGTCCCCGAGGCCGAGCGCGCGCGCACCGCCATGTGTGGCGAGCACCAACGCCTCGTGCGCGGTGAGTGAGTCCGGACTGCCAGAGCGAACCGCGTGGAGCAGCGTGGCCATGCGGGCTTCGTCGAGCAGATGCATACGGTCGTTGCTGGCCACCGAATCGGAGCCGAGTCCGGTGGCTATGCCATGCGCCAACATGCGGTCGAGCGGTGCCACCCCGTGCCCCAGCTTCGCGTTGGAGATGGGGCAATGCACGATGGTCGCACCGTGGTGCGCCACGCGCGCAACGTCTTCGTCATCGGCGCGAATGACGTGAATGAGCAGCGGCTGCGCCGCCAATACCCCCGTCGCCTCCAGCAGGGCAATGGGCGAGCGTGCCTGCGCGGCGACCACAATCCCTCGCTCACGTAACCGCTCCGCGAACGGCCCTGCCCCGTCGCGCACAAACGCCGTTTCCGCGGCGCTTTCGGCCACATGCACCGCCATCGGCAGCGACTCGGCGCGCGCGTATTCGGCGGTCGCTCGAAACAGGGGAGCCGACACCGTGTACGGCGCGTGCGGCGAGACGCCGGTACGCACCAGCGAGGTATCCAAGCGTCGCAACGCCGACACCCGTTGCTGCAATCGTGCAAGCGATTCGTCTCGAAGCGATGGATCGGGACCGAAAACTTCCACGTAGCCAATACCGCGCACGCCCATCTCGCGCATGGCGGTGAGCGGCATGGCCGAGTCGGTGCAGTCGGCGAGGGTGGTAATGCCGTGACAGAGTGCCTCGGCGATGCCGGCGCGCGAGGCGTCGAGCAAATCTGCGTCGCTCAGCAGGTCACGCCGCACGATGGTGAGAGTGCGCAGCCACTCGCGGAAGTCGAGCCCCTCGAGAAAGCCGCGCAGCCCCGTGAGTTCGAGGTGCGAGTGGGCGTTCACCAACCCCGGCATGAGCGCACACGCGCCGAGTGCCTGGACCGGGGTGTCGGCGTGCGCGTGCATGGCGGATTGGGCGGCGGCACCAACCCACGCAATGCGATCACCGCGCACGAGTACCGCGCCGTGCTCGATGGGTGCGCCGGATATCGGCAGCACCCAGTCGGCGGTGTAGAGCGTTTCCATCGCGCTCACCGGCGTCAGACCGGTGGCAGACGGAACGGGTTCGACGTGTCCTTCTTCACCAGCGCGCGTGCACTGTCGAGCGAGAAGGGCGACGGCCCCGGGTCGTCGGTACAGGTGCGCGTGGGTTCATAGCCCTGCACGAAGAACTCGGTGACCAGCGCGCTCGTGCAGCTCGCATTGGGCAGGCGCCCCGTGAGCGCGTCGATCTCGCGCACGATCACCCCGTCGGGGCGCGGCCAGTCGGGCGGCTGCGGCTTGCGGCGATAGACCTCGGTCATGAACGCCGTCCACGCAGGCGTCGCGAGCTCACCACCCTGCGCATTCGCCTTGATCTTCTGCGGCTTGTCAAAGCCCATCCACACGCCGGCCACGAGGTCGGCGGTATAGCCAATGAACCAGACGTCGGCGCCGTCGTTCGTCGTGCCCGTCTTGCCCCCCGCGGGGATGCGGAACCCTGAGCTCCAGATGCGCGCACCGGTGCCACGAATGACCACGTCTTTCATCATGTTCACCATCAACCACGATTCTTCGGGCGACAGCACGGCTTCGCGCACCAGATCGGGCTTCCATACCACCTTGCCGTCAGCATTCTCCACCTTCGAGATGCTGTGCGGCGTGGTACGCAAACCAAGGTTCGCAAATACACTGTACGCCCCGATCATCTGCACGGGGTACGTGTCGGCAGACCCGATGAACACCGACGGATACGGCGGAATGGGTGTCGTGATGCCGAAGCGGCGCGCCATCGTGATCACCGCGTCGGCGCCAACCGCGAGGCCGGTGCGAATCGCCGCCAGGTTACGGGACTGATAGAGCGCTTTCCGCATGGGCATGCTGCCCATGAACTTCATGTCGTAGTTCTGTGGCGTCCACGCGTCGCCGCTCAACTGATCGAGTGAAATGGGCGAGTCGTCGACGACCTGCGCCGGTGAAAACCCTTCGTGCACGGCCGCAGCGTACACGATGGGCTTGAAGGTCGAGCCCGGCTGACGCAGCGCCTGCGTGGCGCGATTGAACTTGCTGTCGCCGTAGTCACGACCACCCACCAGGGCGCGCACCGCGCCGGTGCGCGGGTCGATCGCGACGAACGAGCCCTGCAGATACGGCGAGTTGGCCGCGCCCCTCTCGCCGCCCTCGGCACTGCGCGCGAGATATGCCTCATACGTCATGTGCTTGTACGCGCCATGCCGTCCCCCTTCGATCGCCTGCAGCTGATTCTCCAGCGCCCGTTCGGCGGCGGTCTGCATGTCCACGTCGAGCGTGGTATACACCTTGAGGCCTTCGTCGTACAACCGCTTGCCGAAGTGCTGCTCCAGCTCCTGCCGCACCCACTCCACGAAGTACGGCGCGACATCACCGGACTCCGTGCGTTCGGCCAGCTGCAACGGATACGACTTGGCGAGCGACGCGTCTTCGTTGGTGATGGCGCCACCGCGACGCATGAGCTCGAGGACGGTGTTGCGGCGCAGAATGGCTCGGTCGGCGAAGCGGCGGGGATTGTATCGCTCCGGGCCCTTGAGCAGTCCGGCGAGCACGGCCGCCTCGGCTACCGTGACGTCTCGCACGCTCTTGCCGAAGTAGCGCTGCGAGGCCGTCTCCACGCCGTACGCCCCGTTGCCCAGGTACACCTGGTTGAGATACAGCTCGAGGATCTTGTCCTTGCTGTAGCGCTTCTCGATGGCGCTGGCGACGCGCGCTTCCTTGATCTTGCGCAGCAGCGTCTTTTCGCGCGAAATGCGATCGGAAAAGACGTTGCGCGCCAGCTGCATGGTGATCGTCGAGAACCCCTGCACGTAGCTGCCAGCGCGGACATTGCGGGCCAGCGCGCCGAAAATGCGGAAATAGTCGATGCCGTGGTGACTGTAGAAGCGCTTGTCTTCGGTCAGGATGACGGCGTCGCGGACATGCTTGGGAATGTCCTTGAGCGTGATGAGCGTGCGCCGTTCCAGCCCGAGCTCCGTAATGAAGCGGCCGTCGGCGGCATACACCTTGGAGGTCTGGCGGGGCACATACTGCTCGAGCGATGCAATCGAGGGGCAACGCCCGTCGCGGCAGATGACGGCCCACGCGCCAACGAGGCCGCCGGCGCCGATTGCGCCGCCGAACAGGCCGAGGACCAGCAGCCACCCCAGCCAGGGACGGCGCGAAAGGACGGAAGAGAATGCCATGGCAGGGAGGAAGGTACACCTCGGCGAGGGGATCGGTACCGCTGGGGTGGTCGCTTATCTTCCGACGATGTCCGCGATTACCAACCCAGCCGCCCCACTCGCAGAACTCGCTTGGCGCGAGCTGCTCAGCCAGCACACCGAAGACCTTCCGGCCGCCCTCGCGGCGGGGCAGGTCTCCGCCTACGTGGGGTTCGATCCCACGGCGTCGAGCCTGCACGTGGGGAATCTCATCCCCATCATGGGGCTCGTGCATCTCCAGCGCGCCGGCCACCGGCCCATTGCGCTGGTGGGTGGCGGCACGGGCATGATTGGTGATCCCAGCGGGCGCAGCAGTGAGCGCAACCTGCAGGATCTCGACACGATCGCAGCGAACGCCGAAGCGATTCGTCTGCAGCTGGCCAAGTTTCTCGACTTCGAAGGCCCCAACGCCGCGAAGCTGGTGAACAACCTCGATTGGCTCGGTGGCCTCGGACTCATCGATTTCTTGCGTGATACCGGCAAGCACTTCTCGGTGAACTACATGATGGCGAAGGACTCGGTGAAGAGCCGCCTCGAGAACGGCATTTCGTACACCGAGTTCACCTACATGCTGCTGCAAGCATACGACTACCTCGAGCTCAACCGGCGCGAAGGCGTGACGCTGCAGATGGGCGGCAGCGATCAGTGGGGCAACATCACCGCCGGCCTCGAACTCATTCGCAAGTCGAAGGGGACCGACGCGCACGCGCTCACCTTCCCGCTCATCACCAACACCGACGGCACCAAGTTCGGCAAGAGCACGGGCGGTGGGTCGGTGTGGCTCGACCCCGAGCGCACGTCGCCGTACAAGTTCTACCAGTTCTGGATGGGCGCCGATGATCGCGACGTGTCGCGCTACCTGCGCTTCTACACGCTGCTGTCGCTCGAAGAAATCACCGCGCTCGACGAACAGGTACGCAGCGCGCCGGAAGGTCGTGCCGCTCAGCGTGCCCTTGCCGCCGACGTGACCGCGCGCGTGCACAGCGCCGAAGCCGCACGAGTGGCACAGGAAGTGTCGGCCCTGCTCTTCGAGAAGGGCGATCCGCGGGCGTTGTCGGAAGCGGCCATTGGGGCGTTGCGCAACGAAATCCCGTTCGCCGAATACACGGCGCCAGAGACGCCGGTGGGCGACGGCATCGACGTGCTGCATTGCCTCGTGCTGCTCAACATCGCCGCCTCACGCGGCGCGGCGAAGCGTCTACTCGAGCAGGGCGGGATCAGCGTGAACGGCGCAAAGGTGCAGACCGCCATGGTCACGCACGACGCGCTGCTCGCCGGCCGACACCTGCTCATCAAGAAGGGACAGCGTGATTTCGGGCTAGTGCACGTAAGCTAGGGACGCGGGGAACGGCGGCGGTTCCTGCGCGCCTGCGGTCTGTGTGGCTGCTGTCTGCGAGACTCGGCGCGATGCGGCGGGATTGCGCCGAGACGGCGGACGGCAGGAGCCCAGACGGCAGGGGCGGGGGAACGGCGGCTGTTCCTGCGCGCCTGCGGTCTGTGTGGCTGCTGTCTGCGAGACTCGGCGCGATGCGGCGGGGTTGCGCCGAGACGGCGGACGGCAGGAGCTCAGACGGCAGGGGCGGGGGAACGGCGGCTGTTCCTGCGCGCCTGCGGTCTGTGTGGCTGCTGTCTGCGAGACTCGGCGCGATGCGGCGGGATTGCGCCGAGACGGCGGACGGCAGGAGCCCAGACGGCAGGGGCGGGGGAACGGCGGCTGTTCCTGCGCGCCTGCGGTCTGTGTGGCTGCTGTCTGCGAGACTCGGCGCGATGCGGCGGGATTGCGCCGAGACGGCGGACGGCAGGAGCCCAGACGGCAGGGGCGGGGGAACGGCCGTTGGCCTGCGTCCCTGCCATCTGTGTGGCTGCCGTCTGCGAGACTCGGCGCGATGCGGCGGGATTGCGCCGAGACGGCGGACGGCAGGAGCCCAGACGGCAGGGGCGGGGGAACGGCGGCTGTTCCTGCGCGCCTGCGGTCTGTGTAGCTGCTGTCTGCGAGACTCGGCGCAATGCTGCGGATTTGCGCCGAGACGGCGGACGGCAGGAGCCCAGACGGCAGGGGCGGGGGAACGGCGGCTGTTCCTGCGCGCCTGCAGTCTGAGTGGCTGCTGTCTGCGAGACTCGGCGCGATGCGGCGGGATTGCGCCGAGACGGCGGACGGCAGGAGCCCAGACGGCAGGGGCGGGGGAACGGCGGATCTCCCTCAGTTCGCGGATTTCCGCTTGTGATATGATCGAAGCGCGCAGAGCATGCGTCGGACTTCAATGAGCTCGTCGATCGCCGCCTGCACGTCACCCGTCTGCGGCGCCAAGCGATGCGCGAGCTCCAAGTGACTCTCGACCTCACTTGTCGAGCCGATCGCATAGCTTAAAAATCGAGCTGTCTGCGCCGACGTCTCCTGACGAGCGCCTTCGGCGATGTTCGCGGGTACTGACGCTGCTGCTCGGCATAATTGATTGCGCAGCCCGGGGGCGACTGCGGGTGAGATACGGCGAGTGATGGCATGTACGCGCACGGCGAGATCAATGGCGCGCTTCCAAACATGCAGGTTGCGAAAGTCATGCATTGCACATGATGTGCTGATGCGACACGAATCGCCCGACCCGATTTACGCACGCATCATCCTTCGAACGCGGGCGGGAGCGCCCTGCGTCCCCGCGGTCTGAGTGGCTGCCGTCTGCGACACTCGGCGCGATGCGGCGGGATTGCGCCGAGACGGCGGACGGCAGGAGCCCAGACGGCAGGGGCGGGGGAACGGCGGCTGTTCCTGCGTCCCTGCGGTCTGTGTGGCTGCTGTCTGCGAGACTCGGCGCGATGCGGCGGGATTGCGCCGAGACGGCGGACGGCAGGAGCCCAGACGGCAGGGGCGGGGGAACGGCGGCTGTTCCTGCGTCCCTGCGGTCTGTGTGGCTGCTGTCTGCGAGACTCGGCGCGATGCGGCGGGATTGCGCCGAGACGGCGGACGGCAGGAGCCCAGACGGCAGGGGCGGGGGAACGGCGGCTGTTCCTGCGCGCCTGCAGTCTGTGTGGCTGCTGTCTGCCATTCTCGGCGCGATGCCGCGCAATCACGCCGAGACGGCGGACGGCAGGAGCCCAGACGGCAGGGGCGGGGGAACGGCGGCGGTTCCTGCGCGCCTGCAGTCTGTGTGGCTGCTGTCTGCGAGACTCGGCGCGATGCCGCGGGATTGCGCCGAGACGGCGGACGGCAGGAGCCCAGACGGCAGGCGCGGGGGAACGGCGGCGACTCCTGCGTCCCTGCCGTCTGCCATTCTCGGCGCGATGCCGCGGAATCACGCCGGAACGGCGGACGGCAGGAGCCCAGACCGCAGGCGCGCAGGAACCGCGGACCTCCTACACCTACGCCGGACTCAACCCGAACGAAAGTTGCGACGGCCTGAGGCTCACGAACCCCACGGCTCGTGCGAGTGCGCGCGGGGCGAGTTCGGTCCTCGCCAGGCGCGCGTACGGGAGCAGGCCTTCGTGCAGGAGCGCGCGCACGGCGCGGTGCAGCACCAGGTGGCCGAGCCCAATCTGACGGAACGCGGGCGAGACGAGGACCCGCAAACGCGACAACCGGCCTTCGGGGCGTTCGGCCGCAGCGAGGGCGACGAGCACGCCGCCGCGGATGGCGCCGATGCGGAGCACGGAACGCGCCTCATCGTCGCGGGCGTGTGCGAACGGCTGCCACTCTTCGTTGCTCACATCGAAGCGCAGCGTGTCGAGCAGTATGCTCGCGGGCTCGTATACCAGCACCGCCTTCCAAGCGGGCTCTGCCGTCACGGTCTGCTGGTCAACGACCGCCAGCAATTCGTCGTGCGCCGAGCGTGGCCGAGACGACGGGGCGCGGCGAGGCCCTTCGCCTCCGTCTTGGCGGGCGAACACTCGGAGCGCTTCCGTAATGGAACGCGCCGCGAGAGCCATGCGGGGTGGAACTTGGGAGTGGCGTGACATCCGCGAGCAAGAGAGACCTGCTCTCTAAACATGACAGCTTCCATCCGGAGTTCCAGTCCTGCCGGAACATTGCGTGCCCAAACGGGCGCGCAACGTCACGCCCTCAGCGCTCGAGCAGCGCCAACACGCGTTCAATTTCGTCCATCGTGTTGTAGCAGTGCGGCGACAGGCGAATGGCGCCTTCACGCACGGTGAAGGTCACGTGGGCGCGCTTGAGGCGCGCGGCCATCTCGTCGAGTGCCGTCGGTGCGAACGACACGACCCCGGCGCGGTGACTCGCTCGTGCTGGCGTCACGAGACGCACGTCTGGTCGGGACTGCGCCCACTCCACAATGCGGTCGCCGAGCGCATCGAGCTGCGCGCCGACGCTGGCCACGCCGAGCTCGAGCAAGAGCGCAGTGCTGGCGTTGGCGACGGCGAAATCATGATACGACAGCGTCACGACCTCAAATCGGCGCGCGTCGTCGAAGAAGGCGAACTCGTAATCGGTGAGTCGCGTGTAGTCGGTCGTGCTCTTCATACACGCCCACCCCACGTCGTGTGGTTCGAGCGACGTGATCAGCTCGCGGCGGACGTACACGAAACCGGTACCCCACGGTCCCAGCTGCCACTTCTGCGCGCCGCTGCTGAACATGTCGATAGGCAACGCGTGCAGATCGATAGGACGAACGCCGCACCCCTGAATGCCGTCGACAATGAAGAACACCCCCTTCGCTCGGCAGGCGCGACCGATCCGCTCGAGGTCCGCCACGTACCCCGAGGCGAACTGCACCCAGCTCACGACGACCGCCACCACATCGTTCCGGCGCTCGATCGCCTCCACGAGTGTGTCTTCATCGGGCAGCCCGTTCACGCGCGGCACCAGCTCGAGCTCGACGCCACGCGAACCGAGTGCCTGAAACGGATACACGCAGCTGGGGAACTCACCGTCGAAGGACAGGATCACGCCCGGGCGCAGCGGCAACGCCCGCGCGGCGAGGTTGAGCCCGTAGGTGGTGTTGGGCATCAGGGCGATTTCGTCGGCATCGGCCCCCACCAGCTGTGCGAACTGGCGACGCGCCGTCGAGGCGGCATCGAGCATCATCTCGAACGGAATCGTGTGCGGCTGCGCGCGGAGGGCACTCCACTCGTTGGCGACCTGCACCGCTCGCTGCGGCATGGGCCCCACCGACGCGGCGTTGAGGTACACGCCGGGACCGGAAGCCATCCAGGCAAACTCACGGGCGCGTACGTCGTCGAAAATCGTCATGCGCAGAATTTGGCAGCCAGAGGCGAAAGGGGGAACTCACGCGCGCCGGCTGCTCGCGCGCGGGTCGAGTGCATCGCGCAGCGCATCCCCCAGCAAGTTGAATCCCAGCACGGCACACCCGATCGCCAACCCCGGCGCGAGCGAGGTCCACGGCGCATTACGCAGCTGCGAGAGGTCGCGGCCGTCGGCGATCATGGCGCCCCAACTCGGTGTCGGCGGTTGCACGCCGAGACCGAGAAAACTGAGCGCGGCTTCGGCCATGATGGCGCCGGCAATACCCAGTGTCCCGGCAATCACGACCGGCGCAATGACATTGGGCAGCACGTGACGCAGCAGAATACGTGTGTCGTTGGCCCCAATGGCACGCATAGCCTGCACATAGTCGAGTTCGCGCACCACCAGCACTTGGCCGCGCACCAACCGCGCCATACCGGCCCAACCCACCACGCCGATCACCACGCACACAACCGAAAGTGACGGTTCGAACGCGGCGGCCATGGCGATGAGCAACAGCAGCGACGGAAAGGCGAGCGTGACGTCGGCGAGACGCATGATGACATCGTCGGTCCACTTGCCGCGATAGCCGGCGATGAGTCCCAGCGCCACACCGATCGCGAGGGCAATGCCCTGCGACGCCAACCCCACCAGCAGCGACACGCGGGCACCGTGAACGAGGCGAGACCATACATCGCGCCCCTGCGCGTCGGTGCCCAACCAGTGCGTCGCACTGGGCGCTTCGAGCGTGTGCAGCAAATCGATCTTCACGGGATCGGCAGTCGCCACGAGCGGCGCCGCCACAGCGAGCAGCACCAGCAGCGTCACGACGCCGAGCCCCAGCCAACTCCGCCCGTCCTTGCGCAGCGCGCGCCATAACTGCGAGTTCGTCGCGGCCGCGGCGACGGTGGTCGCGGTGGGAGACAATGTGGACGCCATACTCAGGCCGGCGTGAGCGACGGACGTCGCGTGATGCGTGTGCGCGCGACCCCACCGGCGCGCGCCAGCAAGTCGGCGGCGTGATCGACGAAGGCGTCCCAGCCAAACGCACGCGCTGCTCGTGCCGACGCCGCGCGTCCCATGCGATGCTGCGTGTCGGCATCGGAGAGCAGCCGCGCCAGATCCGATACGACCGCCACTCCATTGTCGGTGCCGACATGAAAGCCAGTGACCCCTGGCACCACCAGCTCGGCGAACGGTGCCTGCTGCGGCACCACTACCGGCAGCGACTGCTGCATGGCTGCGAGCGTCGAGAGAGCGCCGGCATCGCCGCCGGCAGCAACCCACGCCATACTCGTCACATGCGACGTGTCGTTGAGCTCGTGGTGCAGCAGTGCATCAGCGGGCACGACCTGCACGATCGCCGAAAGATCGAGTGCGGCGGCATGCAACCGTGTTGCTTGCATCGCAGCGGAGTCTCCCACCAGCGAGAGCCGCAGATCCGGATGCCGAGTACGGAGATGCGCCACGGCCCGCAGGGCCGCGGCCGTGATCTCGTCGTGCTCCATCGCGGGTACGAGCACGATATGCGGCGATACCACCGGCAATCGCGGCACTTCCTCGCGCGCGTCGTCGGTGGTCGGCGTGGTGTGCTGCGGCCACCCCACGGCCAACGTGCGCTGTCCCCAGGGTGTGATCACGGCACGTGACAGGGCAAAGCGCGCACGCCAGGGCAGCGTCTCGTCACGTGCGGACGTCAGTCCCTCCCGTTCGTCAACGGCAAACCGACGGACGATGCCACCGCGCTTGCCCATGGCGAGGGCCGCCAGCACCGCGTCGGCTTCACTCCCCACCAGCAATGCATCGGGGCGCAGCGCGGTGACGATGCCGCGCACACTCATCGCCTGACCGAACCAGCCGCTTCCCGTCACCGAGCGCACCGACAGGCGCGGCCACGCGTGCTCGACCGCCCGTTCGGTGGCGCTCCGCGAGGCACACGCCAGCGCCACCACATCGCCGCGCGCGGCCAGCCCGGCGGCAACGCTGCCTATGAGACGCGTGCCCGGCGTCCACTCGGGCGTGGTGGCGACGACGAGCACCCGCATGCGGTCAGTCGGTCCCGGCGGCCAGCGTGGCTACCGCATCGGTGGCCGGTTCGCGGCGATCGAACTGCAGCGCGTGGAGCCGCGCGTACACGCCTTCCCGCGCAAGCAGCGCCGTGTGCGTCCCCTCTTCCACCAACCGTCCGGCGTCGAGCACGAGAATGCGATCGGCGTGCTGAATGGTGGCGAGGCGGTGCGCAATCACGAACACCGTGCGCCCTTCGAGCAGGCGGTCGATGGCTTCCTGCACCAGCCGTTCACTCTCGACATCGAGCGCCGACGTGGCTTCATCGAGAATGAGCAGTGGCGGGTCCGACACGAGGGCGCGCGCAATCGCAAGTCGTTGGCGCTGCCCGCCGCTGAGGCGCGTTCCACGTTCGCCGAGATTGGTATCCCAGCCATCGGGGAGCGCCTCGATGAAGGCCAACGCGTTGGCCGCACGCGCTGCGCTCTCGAGCTGTTCCTGCGTGGCATCAGGACGCCCGAATCCCACATTGGCGCGCACGGTGTCGTTGAACAGCACCGTATCCTGACTCACGATACCCGTCAGCGATCGCAGCGCATCGAGTGTGATTTCGCGCAGGTCGACGCCGTCGAGCAGAATGCGGCCGCTCGTGGGGTCCATGAAGCGCGGGAGCAGATCGACCAGCGTGCTCTTGCCGGCGCCGCTCGCCCCGACGAGCGCGACGACCTCACCCTTGCGCGCGGTGAACGACACTCCCGAGAGCGCTGCCGCATCGCTGCCGTAGGCGAAGCCCACGTCGTCGAAGACGATTTCGTGAGTAAATGAGGCCGTCGTGCGTGTGCCGCGGTCGGCAGCCGTCTCCGACGTGGTATCGAGAATCTCGAAGATGCGTTCGGCACTCGCGAGCGAGAACTGCGCCGCCGCCGGCGTCTGCGATAGCTGTTTGAGCGGCTGCAACAGGCGCATGACCTGCACGAGAAACACCAGCAGTTCGGCACCCGTGAGCGCGCCTTCCACGATGACCAGCTGGGCCCCGTACCAGAGAATGGCAACGGCAGTGAACGTACCGAGTGTTTCGGTGACCGGACCGGAAAGGAGTGCGAGGCGCCCCACCTTCACGTAGCCGCGGGCGAAGGCGTTGTTGCGATCGGTGAACTTCTGCTCTTCCCGCCCTTCGGCCCGATACGATTTTACCAGTCGCACACCGCTGACGACTTCCTGCACGAGGCTCGTCATTTCGCCCTGCTCGTTCCCCAGGCGAGAATAGCCCTTGCGCAGCTTGCGCAACACCGGCTGAATGGCGCCAATGGTGACCGGGGCGATGACGAGCGCCGCGAGCGACAGGCGCCACGACGTGGTGAACATCGCCACCAGCGTGGCCAGCACCTGCGCGCCCGACCAGAGCGAGCGCGTCACGAGTTCGGTCACGACGGTCTTGGCGTTCCCGGTGTCGTTGAGCACCCGCGAGATGATCTGCCCCACCTTGTTGCGCGTAAACCATGGCAGCGGCAGCCGCAGCAAATGCGAGTACACCGCGTTGCGCAGGTCTCGCACCACGAACTCCTGCAGTTTGACGCCTACCTGGCCCGCGAACCACACCAGCGTGTTCTTCGTCGTGACAGCGGCGACGACAATGAGCAGCACGTTGCGCAACGATCCCATGCGGTCCTGCTCGTCGAGCAGAAACCCGATGGTCGCGTCGAGCACGCGCCCGATCATTCCGCTGCTGGGGATCAGCTGATCGGACTTGAAGAACGCGTTGAAGAACGGCACCAGCAACGTGAACGAGAACACGTCGGCGAATGCCGCGAGGCAGTTGAGGAGCACCACCAGGAACAGCTTGCCCTTGTGCGGCCCCACAAAACGCCAGAGCCGCCGCCAGAGCTGAGCGCCCGGAGTACGTGTGCGTGCGGTGGCCACGGTCAGCGCTTGGGGGTGAGCAGCGACACCGGCAGGATGCACTCCTCCGGCGACACGCCGCCGTGCAGGAACGAGCCGCGATAGCGCCCCTGGTACTCGCGCAGCTTGGTGGGATACACGAAGAACGTGTCCCCCGCCGCGATGAGCGTGTTGTTGCCGGGTCCGCGGTGCGGTAGCCGGAGGTCATCGGGGTTGGCAAAGAGCAGCGCGTGCTCCGGCCGTTCGGCGCGGATATCTTCGCCGAACTTGTAGCGCAGGTTGGCGGTCGCGTCGCGCTTCGCGAACACGGTGGCCGGCGTGTTGCAGTGCAGCGCGCCGTGATCGCTGGTGACGACCACCGAGATGTTTCGCCGTGACGCCTCTCGCAGGAGCGAGAGCAACGCCGAACGCTCGAACCATTGCTTGGTCAGCGCGCGAAACGCGATCTCGTCGCGCGCGACTTCGTACAGCACGTTGCTTTCCGAGCGCCCGTGCGTGAGCATGTCGACGAAGTTGAAGACGAAGGCGTGCACCCCTTCACCGGCGATCGCCGCCGGCAAGTGCCGTTCGAGATCGTCGGAATCGGCCGCCGTCGTGAGCTTCTGATAACGTACGTTGGCCGGGATGTTCAACTCGGCGAGCTGCGCCACCAGCAGATCCTTCTCGTGCGCATTGAGCGTTTCGTCATCGCGCTCGCCCCACCAGTCGGGAAAGCGCGCGGCGATTTCCCCCGGAAAGAGCCCGCTGAAGAGCGCATTCCGCGCGTACGGCGTCGCGGTGGGAAGGATGGAGTAATACTGCGCCGTCTCCACGTCGAAGAGCGGCGCGAGCAACGGTTCGAGGACACGCCACTGATCGAGGCGCAAGCAGTCGATGACGATGAAGATGACCTTGCGATCGCGCTGCAGCACCGGCAGCACGAACTCCGGGAACACGTCCACCGAGAGCGGCGGACGATCGCCTTCGAGGTCGCGCAGCCAACGCGGATATTCGGTGCGAATGAAGTCGGCAAACGCGCGATGCATGTCGGGGTACAGGCCGCGCAGCGATTCATGCAGCCCCATTTCGCCGGCTTCGGCGAGATCGACATCCCACTGCATCAGCTCCGAAAAGCGCTCGGTCCATCCGCGCCAGTCAAGGTTGGCATACCGCTCGCTTTCGATGGCCCGGAACCGCTCCACGAACGCCCGCGCCATGGCCTGCGAGCGAATGAGCGGGCCATCGAGAATGCGCGTGATGACCGTGAGCACCTGCCGCGGCGTGACCGGCTTGACGAGGTAGTCACGAATGTTCGCGCCGATGGCTTCCTTGAGCGTGGCGTCTTCCTCGCTCTTGGTGACCATCACCACCGGCAGGGTGGGGAGCAGTTCGCGGATATCCTTGTACGCATCCAGGCCGCGCGTGCCGGGCATCTGTTCGTCCAGCAGCACCAGATCGTAGGTGTGACGCCGCAACAGCTCGAGCGCGTCGTCGGCGTTGGTCGCCGTCTGCACGACATAGCCTTTGTCCCCGAGCAGAAGCCGGTGAGGTTCGAGGAGCTCGGCCTCGTCGTCGACCCACAAAATGGATTTTGCCAGATGCGCCATGCGTTCAAGATACACACCACCAGCGCCCAGTTGCCCCTGCCGGGCCGCCGCCGGTGACCTCGCGGTGGTACAATTCCTGTCGTGCTGACTGAACCCCTCCCCTACGCGCTGGAAACCCTGTGTTTCCCCTTCCCGGCCCTCGCCGCGCTGGCCGGCCGCCTCCCCCTTGGTGGCGGGCGCGAAGTGGCGCTCGCCTCCCTGCTCGTGGCCCGACTGGCGCAGGGTGTGGCGGGCGGCGACACACTCCCCGCTGCCGAACGGGCCTCGCGCGCCGCAGGCGCCAAGGTGTGGTTGGCGTCGCTGGCACTCCCTGCCACCACCCGTGTGCCCTTTGCCCGGTGTGTGGAGTCTACGACAGGCACGCCGTTGCAGGTGGCCGGTGCCCTCCGCAGTCTCGTGGCCGCGGCGGGCGCGCATCTCGACGGACCCTCGGTACAGGAGCTGGAGCGACTCGCCCGGCAGCTGGCCGGCTCCTGATCCCGGGCCTCTCATGACGCACGACCATGATATGTCCCCGCTCACCCGCCTCGTGGCACGCCTCGACCGCGCCGCCGACGGCGAAGCGGACTTCGATCTCATCGCCACCAACTTCCCATCGCTCGACAAGGCGCTGGGCGGCGGCGTGCGTCGCGGAGATCTCCTGGTGCTTGGCGGCGACGACAGCGCCGGCTGCTCGGCGCTCGCACTCGGGATTGCGCTGCGGTTGCATCATCGGGCGCTCTTTCTCACCAGCGAAATGCACCCCGACCGCGTGTACGAGCGAGCCCTTGCCAACACGGCCCGCGTGTCGCTCGAGAACATCCGGATGGGGACGATCTCCGACGACGAGCGTATCCGCCTGGCGACGGCCGCGGTTTCCATGCGCGATCAAGCCCCCGTGGTTGAGACCTTTACCGGTGGCGGCCTGCCCCGCATTGAAGCAGCGATCGGCGCCACTCCGGCCGCCCGCCTCGTGGTCATCGACACGCTGGAAGGCGTCCTGCACCGTGACCACGGACACGACGAAGCCCTGAGCTACGCCGTCGTCGCGCTCAAGCGGCTCGCGCTCCTGAAGAACATCGCCGTCCTGCTCACGACCCACCTCCCCGGGCTGGATCGATCCCGCGCCGACCGGCGCCCCCGCCTTACTGACTTCGGCATCGGTGGCGCCGTCGGCGCTCAGGCCGACCTGGTCCTCGCCCTGTACCGCGAAGAACTCTACGACTTCGACCACGGCGTCTCCGGCGGGGCCGAGCTGCTCATTCTCAAGAACCGGGACGGCGCGCGGGGCTACGTCGACCTCTTCTTCGAGACGCGCTACGGGCGGTTCGAGGACGTGGCGCAATAGGGAGGTAATGCGGTTCCCCGCAACTGCGGTCTGTGTGGCTGCCGTCTGCCCTCTCGGCGCGATGCGGCGGGATCACGCCGAGACGGCGGACGGCAGGAACCCAGACGGCAGGGGCGGGGGAACAGCCGCGGTTCCTGCGCGCCTGCGGTCTGTGTGGCTGCTGTCTGCGAGACTCGGCGCGATGCGGCGGGATTGCGCCGAGACGGCGGACGGCAGGAGCCCAGACGGCAGGGGCGGGGGAACGGCGGCGATTTCTGCGCGCCTGCGGTCTGTGTGGCTGCTGTCTGCGAGACTCGGCGCGATGCGGCGGGATCACGCCGAGACGGCGGACGGCAGGAGCCCAGACGGCAGGGGCGGGGGAACGGCCGTTGCTCTGCGTCCCTGCCATCTGTGTGGCTGCCGTCTGCGAGACTCGGCGCGATGCGGCGGCATCACGCCGAGACGGCGGACGGCAGGAGCCCAGACGGCAGGGGCGGGGGAAAGCGGCGGTTCCTGCGCGCCTGCGGTCTGTGTGGCTGCCGTCTGCGAGACTCGGCGCGATGCGGCGGCATCACGCCGAGACGGCGGACGGCAGGAGCCCAGACGGCAGGGGCGGGGGAAAGCGGCGGTTCCTGCGCGCCTGCGGTCTGTGTGGCTGCCGTCTGCGAGACTCGGCGCGATGCGGCGGGATTGCGCCGAGACGGCGGACGGCAGGAACCCAGACGGCAGGGGCGGGGGAAAGCGGCGGTTCCTGCGCGCCTGCAGTCTGTGTGGCTGCCGTCTGCGCCACTCGGCGCGATGCGGCGGCATCACGCCGAGACGGCGGACGGCAGGAGCCCAGACGGCAGGGGCGGGGGAAAGCGGCGGTTCCTGCGCGCCTGCGGTCTGTGTGGCTGCTGTCTGCGCCACTCGGCGCGATGCGGAGGCATCACGCCGAGACGGCGGACGGCAGGAGCCCAGACGGCAGGGGCGGGGGAACGGCGGCTCTTCCTGCGTCCCTGCGGTCTGTGTGGCTGCTGTCTGCGAGACTCGGCGTAATGCGGCGGGATTGCGCCGAGACGGCGGACGGCAGGAGCCCAGACCGCAGGCGCGGAGGAACTGTAGTTCCCCCCCCGCACGCCCTATCTTTACCGTCCGAACCACACCCCTGAGGGCGAGCGATGGCAGGTCATAGCAAATGGAAGACGATCAAGCGCGCGAAAGCCGCCACCGATAAAAAGCGGGGCTCGCTCTTCACGCGACTCATCCGCGAAATCACCATGGCCGCCAAGCTTGGCGGCGGTGATCCGAGCGGCAATCCCCGCCTGCGCACGGCCATCGACAACGCCAAGGCGGTGTCGATGCCCAAGGACAACATCGAGCGCGGTATCAAGAAGGGCACCGGCGAGCTCGAAGGCGTCGATTACACCGAAGTGCTGTACGAAGCGTACGGACCCGGCGGCGTCGCCATCATGATTCAGGCGCTCACCGACAACCCCACGCGCACTGTTGCCGACGTGCGTCACAAGTTGTCGCGCAACAACGGCAACATGGGCACCAGCAATTCGGTGGCGTTCATGTTCGACCGGAAGGGGCAGATGACGGTGTCGGCCGAAGGCATCAACGAAGACGCGCTCATCGAGGCCGCGCTCGAAGCAGGCGCCGACGATGTGGTACGTGAAGACGAGCAGTTCACCATTACCACCGACCCGGGTTCGCTGCACGCCGTGAAGGAAGGGCTGGAGCTCAAGACGTACAAGGTGGAAGAGGCGGAACTCGCGTGGGTGCCCAAGAACACCGTCAAGGTAGAAGGCGAAAACGCGACCCTCCTGCTCAAGCTGCTCGAAGCGCTCGAAGAGCTCGACGACGTGCAGAAGGTCGACGCGAACTTCGAGATGGACGAAGACGCGATGGCCGAAGACTGATGGTCACGAGGCGCGCGTGAAGCTGGTGCTCGGGATCGACCCGGGCACGGCGGTCACCGGTTTCGGCGTGGTGGCGCTCGACGGTCGCGTCGCCACCCTTTTGGAGTGCGGGGTCATTCGCACCAACGCGCGCGACCCGCTGCCGCAGCGGTTGCACGACGTGCATCAGGGCATAGGAGAGCTCATCGCGCGCCATCGCCCCGATACCATCAGCATCGAAGACGTGTTCTACGCCAAGAACGTGCGCACCACCGTGGTCCTCGGCCATGCGCGCGGCGTGATTCTGCTGGCGGGACAACAGGCGGGGCTCAGCATTCGCGAGTATCCACCCGCCGAGATCAAGAAAGCCATCACCGGACGCGGATCGGCCACCAAGGAACAGGTGCAGTTCATGGTCACGCGCCTACTGCGCCTAAAAAGTGCCCCGCAACCGGCCGATGCCGCCGACGGGGTAGCGGCAGCGCTCTGCGCCTGCATGTCGGCGTCGCTTCCCAAGATGCCAGAACTGTCGCTCAGCAAGCTGCTCGCCAAAGCAGTACAGGAGAAGCGCCGATGATTTCACAGATCAGTGGGACCCTCGTGTCACGCGAGCTCGATCGCGTGGAAATCATGACCGCCGGCGGGCTCATCTATGAGTGCCTCATTCCGCTCTCGGTGTACGAAGCGTTGCCCGCCGAGGGGAAAACGGTCACGCTCTTCACGCATCTCTCCGTACGTGAAGACGCGTGGCAGCTGTTCGGCTTCTCACACGCGTACGAGCGCGCTGTCTTTCAGAAGCTGCTCGTCGCCAAGGGCGTCGGCCCGTCGTTGGCCCTGGGCATTCTGTCGGCGCTCACGCCGGAGCGTGTGGTGCGCGCCCTCCGCGAGAAAGACATCACCACGCTCATGCGCGTGCCGCGCGTGGGGCGCAAGAAGGCCGAGCAGATCATTCTCGATCTGGCCGACAAGATCGACAGCGTGGGCAGTGGGCCGGCGACCGCCGGTGCGCCGTCAACGCCGGTGGCCGATGACGCGATGCGCGCACTCATGGCGCTGGGGTACAATCAGGCCGATGCCGATCGCGCCGTGCGCGCCGTGCTCGAGGCGGGCGGCGCGGCGGATGTGAGCAGCGTGGTACGAGGGGCGCTGGCGAAATTGACGGGGCGGTAGAAACCCGAGCTATCGCCGATACCCGCTCGACTCGCGCTGCGCCTTTCCGCAGTTCGGCACCGGAATGGGCTGACCGTTAGGGCCATTCGGCATCGGGTTCATCAGCGTGCGCGAACTTGGCTGCGGATCTTCACTCGCGAGATATGCGAACATCGCCGTGAGTGTCGCGTTGTGCTTGAGATCATCCTGAATGATCTTGTCGAACGAATCGCGGTTGGTGTGCCACGTGCTGTTGCTGTAATCCCACGAGAGCGCACCGAGACTCGCGGCCGGCGCGCCGTAGCAGAGGAACGAGGCGTGATCGCTGCCGCCGCCAATGCCGCTCGGGCCGCTGAGACGGATGTACTGCGTGAGCTGGCTCGGCATCTGCGCCATGTACTGCGCGAGACGCGGGCCATTTTCCGGTAGAATGCTTGGCCCCGTGCTCACGATGCGGCCCGTGCCGTTGTCCTGATTGAAGGCGAACTGCAGCCCCTTCACGATTTCCGGATGATCGGCCGCGAATGCGCCGGAGCCGTTGAGCCCCTGCTCTTCGCCGCTCCAGTGGCCCACCACGATCGTGCGGCTCGGATTGGGGAGCACCGTCTTGAGAATGCGCAGCGCTTCGAGCATGGTCACCGTGCCCGTCGCATTGTCGGTGGCGCCGCTGTGTCCTTCCCAGCTGTCGAAGTGCGCCGATAGCACGACGTACTCAGTGGGGTTGCTCGATCCCTTGATCTCGCCGATGACGTTGAACACCGGCTGCTCGCCGAGGAACTCACTCTCGGCCATGAGCTTCACCTTGGGGCCCTGCCCGTTCCTGGCAAGACGGAAGAGCATGCCATAGTCTTCGCAACCCACGTCGAAGGTGGGCAACGCGCTGTTGCGCGGGGATCCGAAAATCTTGTCGACGCCCGGATAGCTCGACCAGTTGGACTCGAATACTGCCACCGCACCAGCAGCCTTGAGATCGGCGTAGAAGGTGGGCACGCGCTGCGTGAGTCCCTGATACGTGGCCGACAGATCGCGCTGCGCCGAATCGAGCGCCGCAGCGGTCGCCGGCGTAGCAAACTCCGCAATCTGCGACGGCATACGGCAGCTGAGGCGCGGCGCGCTGGCCAGCACCACCTTGCCTTTCACGCTCGGCAACCACGCCTTGAACGCTTCGGGCGAATCGTACGGCGCAAGGACTGCCACGTCGCCGTCCACCCACTTACCGGCGGTGTTGCCACTCCATGAGAGCATGGTGGCTTCGAGCGCCTTCACACGCGGCGCCGTGATCTGCGCGAAGGCTACGCCGCGCTTCCATGAATTCCATGTACCGTAGCGTTCCTTGCGCGCCGTCACACCCATCTGCTTGTAGGTGGCCAGCAGCCAATCCTGCGCGCGGTTCATGTTGGGTGAACCGGTAAGGCGCGGCCCCACCGAGTCCAGCAACGCCTGCGCATACGCGGCAGCCTTGGAGCGCTGCATCCCTTCTTCCCACAGCTTCACGATGTTTGCGTCGATCGGCGCCGACGTACGCACGTACTCGGGGGCGGGCGAAATCGGAAGCGACTGCGGGTTGGGCGCAATGGGCGCGGGGCCGCGGCCGGGACGCTGGGCGTGGGCGGCGGTGGTGGCCGCGAGGAGGGAAAGGACCAGTATGGAGCGCTTCATATCCCTGTCAAAGAAAGGTGTTGAAAACCCAACGCCCACAGCATCACGCCCGCGGCGACAGCCCATCCACGAGACTCGTCCGGTATGCCTTCCACGCCGGCACGAAGCCGATGAGCATTCCCGCGATCATCACCATGGCCAGGTAGCCATACTCCGTCTCGCCGAGCGCGCGGAGCGCGAGATGAATGCCGAAGCGCTGTTCGATGGGCGACTGGCCGAGCGCGAGCCCGGCGTAGACGATCGCCACCCCAAGGACACAGCCGAGGAACGCGAGCATGGTGCTCTCGAGCACGAGCAAGGCCAGAATGGTGGTGGGTCCCGCGCCGACCGCACGCAGAATCGCCATTTCACGACGGCGTGCTTCGAGTGACGAGTAGAGCGCCACCAGCATCCCCGTGATGCTAATGAGTACCGCGAACATGGCAATAACGCGCAACCCGACTTCGGCGCTGCCGATGTTCTGCCACAACTCGCCCAGCGCCACGCCCGGAATGATCGCGGTGAGTGGTTCCACCAGGTCGGTGTTCATCTCGCGCTGCAGCATGAGCGCTTCGAAGCGATTCTTGGTCCCCACGAAGAACGACGTGATCTGGTCGTCGCCATGATCGTGTGCTTCGCCGTGTTCTTCATCGTGCTCTTCAGTGGGCTTCTCTTCTCGCGCCGGCTCGGCGGCGGCACGTGCCGCTTCCTTGCGAGCCGTGGCGGCCGCCGCCTTCACCTGCTCGACCACTTGCGGCGGCGGTTCGGCGCCCGGCATCACGAGCGGCGCACCGGCCGGCGGCGGCGATGCGCCCGGCATCACCATGGGGGTGCCCGGCGGTGGCTCTGCACCGGGCATCGCCATGGGCGTCCCCGCCGGCGGTGCTACCGGGACCGCGGCCGCGCGACGCTTGTTGGCGGCAATGATCGCGGCGGCGCGCTTCGCAGCCTTCGACGAGTCGGCACCCGGGGTGGCCCGCGACGCGGCCGCTGCGGCCACGATCTTCGCCCCACCCGTCGTGGCTTCTTCGCCGTGCATCGCCTCGATGCCCTCGAGCGTCACGTATACCGAGCGGTCGATCGGCGTAAATGTGCGCGCGAGCACACCAACCACACGGAACGGATGCGCATCGTGATTGCTCGTGCCGATATCGCGCAGCCCGTGCGTCACGACGACCGGTGTCCCCACGGTGTACTTGAGGCGTTCGGCCACTTCACTGCCCACCACGACATCGCTGTCCGACTGCGCGACGCGGCCGGAGGCAAAGGTGATGCGCCCGTCTTTGCGGAAGCGATAGCGCTCGTAGAACTCCGTGCTCGTCCCCACCACACGGAATCCGCGGTGGCTGTCCCCGAGGGAATACGGCACCACCCACTTTACCGCGGGGTGCGCCTTCCACCGCTCCATGGTGCGCAACTGCACCGAGCCCGACGGGCTGCCAATGCCGAACACACTGCTGAGCAGCACCTGCAGTGTCCCGCCGCGCGCGCCCACGATGAGATCGACACCGCGAATGGTACCGGCAAAGCTGTCGCGCACACCGGCACGCACCGTTTCGATGCCCACCAGCAGCGTGACGGACAGCGCGATACTCGCCACCGTCAGCGCCGTCGTGAGCTTGCGGCTGCGCAGCGACGCCAGCGCGAGTCGGAGAATGAGCATCACGACGTGGCTCCCGACGCGGCACCGGCACGCGCGAGCTGCGATGCGGTGTTGATCTCGCCAAGCTCCACGATGCGCGAGAAGAGCGGCATGAGCGTGTGGTCGTGACTCACGAACACCAGCGTCGCGTGCGCCTTCTCGCACGAGCGGAAGAGCAGTTCGAGAAACTGTTCACGCCGGTCGGTATCGAGCGCGCTGGTGGGTTCGTCGGCAATCACGACTTCGGGGCTGCCGATGAGCGCGCGCGCGGCGGCGACACGCTGCTGCTGTCCCACACTCAGCTCGCCAATGGGCGTATCGAGGTATCGGGCAATGTCGAGCTGACCGGCCACATCGCGCACCGCCTCGTCGAACGACGGCGTCCCCAGCCGGGCGCGTCGCGCCGACTCCAGCCGAATGGGAAGCAGAATGTTCTCCCGCACCGACAAGTACGGGATGAGGTTGAACATCTGGAAGACGTAGCCCAAGTGCCGCGCGCGGAACGCATCGCGCGCGCCGTTCGACATGGTGGTGAAGTCTTGGCCGAGCACATTCACCTGCCCGGCGCTGGCCCGCAGCACACCGGCAAGAAGGCCGAGCAGCGTGGTTTTGCCACTGCCACTCGGCCCATGCAGAAACACCGTCTCGCCGCGGGCAATCGACAGGTGGTCGATGGCCAGCACATCACGGCCGGTGCGGTATGCGAAACGAAGCTTCGATAACTCGACGGCGGGTGCCACCACGGTTACTTGGAGGAGTACGGTTCGACCTTGAGCCCCTGCAGCGTGTAGCCCACGGTCCCGTACGGGCTTTCGACCGACGCGATCTTGAGCGTGCCCGACATCCACACGGCGTCGAACAGGTTGAGCTTCACGGCTTTCTTGCCGCTCATCTCGACCATGACGATCTGGTTTGGCGGCGGCGGCGGGGTGTGCACGCAGGCGCCGTAGTACGGCACGAGCAGGAACTCCGCGCCCTCTTCCTGGAAGTCGTCGAGCGGCACGACGAAGCCAGGAATGCGCACCATCTTGCCCTCGAGCTTCTTGAGCGTGTCGGTGGCCTTGCCATTGGTGTAATCGAGGCCGGCGAGCACGCGCCAATCGATGTTGATGGCCTGCTGCGCGTCGCCGACCACGACCGACGCGCGATCGGCGGGCTTGGCGGGCGTCGTGACCGCGAGGCGCGCCTTGACGGGCGCCTTGGGCAGCGGCTTGCCGGGCGAAGTGAATGCCGAACCCACCACCACGAGGGCGGCCAGACCGGCAACGGACAAGAGCGAATTGGTACGACGCGTCATGGGCTGTCTCGAAAGGGACGTGATACGGAAAGATACGCTGAACGGGGCCGAATGTTGCCATGGGCGACGGTCGCGGCCCCCTTCGGTATATTTCCGGCCATGAGCCGCGCCGAAATCACCACCCCCGAGGCCCTCGTCGAAGAGGGGCTCGTCGAGCTGTCGCTGCGTCCGCAGCGGCTGGCGGAGTTCATTGGGCAGAAAAAGGTCAAGGAAGGCCTGGGTATCGCCATCGACGCCGCCAAGGCGCGTCGGGAGCCGCTCGACCACATCCTCTTTTTCGGCCCGCCGGGCTTGGGCAAGACAACGCTCGCCGACCTGATTGCCCGTGAGCTGGGGGTGAACCTCACCACCACCTCCGGCCCTGCACTGGAAAAGCCGGGCGATCTGGTGGGCCCGCTTACCAATCTGCGCGAAGGCGATGTGCTGTTCATCGACGAAATCCATCGCCTGCGCCCGGTCATCGAGGAGTTCCTCTATCCGGCGATGGAGGACTACAAGATCGACATCCGGCTGTCGGAGGGCCCGAAGGCGCAGACGGTGACGATGAACATCGAAAAGTTCACGCTGGTGGGCGCCACGACGCGATTGGGGATGCTCACGGCCCCTATGCGCGCGCGCTTCGGCCTCGTGCACCAGCTGGCGTTCTATCCGGTGGAAGAGCTCGAAGTCATCGTGCGCCGTACCGGCGATGTGCTACGGGTGGAAATGGACGCCGCCGGCGCGCATGAGATCGCCAAACGCTCGAGAGGCACTCCGCGCGTGGCGAACCGTCTGCTGCGTCGGGTGCGCGACTACGCGCAGGTGCGCGCGAGCGGCGTCATCACGCTCGACGTCGCACAGGCCGCACTGGCGTTGCTCGACGTGGACCACTTCGGACTCGACGACATGGATGCGCGGCTGCTACGCGCGATCATCGAGAAGTTCGATGGTGGGCCCGTTGGCCTCGGGACAATCGCGGCCGCGATCGGTGAAGATGCCGGGACCATCGAAGAGGTGTATGAGCCGTTCCTCGTGCAGCATGGGTTCCTGCAGCGTACGCCACGCGGTCGGGTGGCGACGGCGCATGCATATCGTCACTTGGGATTCGTCCCACCCATTGGAAGCGCGGAACAGCCGGGGTTATTTTAGGTAAGATTGTTTGGATTTCTCGGCTGTCGAACCGGTTCCTCGAAATCTTTGCCCATAATGTTGTCATTCGCGAGATGTGCGGCGCCGTTGGCGCTCGCGTGCTTGATGCTGCTGCGAACGCCGGCGATGGCCTCTGGCCAGAGCGCCGTGGAGGGCGTCGTGTCGCGGTATAGCCGCCATCTGTATATGGCGTTGGCCGCCAAGAACCGGTGGGAAGAACGGCTCAGCGTGGCAACGCAACGCAGTGCCCAGTTCACGTTCGATTACCAGGCCAAGTTGGCACGAGGGCCATCACTCCATCGACTTCGGCGCTTCGCAGAGGCGAAGGCCGCATTCGATTCGGCCTCGGTGCTCATGGAAGTCGACGAGTGGGAGCGCATGACGCGCTTCTCGCGACTCCTGACTCCCAAGTCGTACGACACGCGTTCCACCAAGGTGGATTCCGCGCCCGCACCTTGCCCGCCGTCACGTTGCTGTGGGACTACCCTGATGGGACGTTCCTCTTTGAACTCGTGCCGTCGTTCAACACGGCATACTTCTCTCGGGGAATGCGGGACTTGATTCTCAGAGAAATCGACAACGCGCCTGCGTTGTTCAACAATGTTCCCACGACCGCGCTCATCGACACCATGCCGGTGCGTATCGCACACTGCCGGGCCGCAGGCGACTCCCTCGACGCCGTGATCGCCGCACGGGTTCCGCTCGATTCGCTGGTGCGCACCGCGCAGCTCGATCGCGTGCCCATCGACTACAGCGTGCGCATCTTCGATCAATTCGTTCGCGTGCAGGGCGCAGAAATGTCGCGGCGCAGCTATTACCCTGATTCCGCAGGAGTGCCGGAGCTACGGAAGTTCACGCGACGCCTCGGCCCCGGTATGAATGTCGTTCGGATCGAGGCGCTGCAGGCCGACACCCGCCGCGCCGCGCGGGCCACGGTGCGATTCACCCCGCAGTCAACCACTGGCTTTGCCATGAGCGACGTGTTGTTGGGCTCGAAGCCGACGACGGTGGCCGGGACCGCGGCCAATCGCTGGACTGACGTCAACACGGTACCAGGGGATGGCGTCTTCGATGTCGGCGCGCCCATTGGCCTCGTGTGGGAGCTCTACGAACTCATCGCGGCTGAAGGTGCCAGCCGGTACAACGTCACCATCTTCGTGAAGCGGGTGGGACGGCGCGGCGCGCTCGGCTTCACCTTACGGGCGCTGGACGGTCTGGGAGGTGCCGTAGGGCGCGCCGGCGAAACGAATGGCAATATCGTCATCAGTTTGACCGTACCGCCGAGGCTGCGCCCACCCTGGTGGAGTGTCTGTCACTCGATATGGGACAGGCTCCACGCGGACGGTTTGCGCTGCGCATCGACATCACAGACTTTGGCTCGGGCCAGCGTGCGGCGCGCGAAACGGAGTTCACGGTGCGTTGATCGTCCCGCCTGACGTGGTCCCAACAGTCATTCCGATCCACTGTGTCAACAATACTTGCAACACAAAGGGTATATGAACGGTGTCCGTGTAGCGATTCGCGCTTTGTTCACGTCAGGTCGAGCCGTAATGCTCGTTCGGTCTACGTCGTCGGACCTCCGTCGCCGGGCGAAGGCAGTCCTGGCGATCCTCTGCACGTTGTCGGGGCCTGCACTGCTCCCCGCGCAAGCGGCCAATGACATCATCGCGCCCTGGGGCGCCGCAGCCGGCACCCCGGCCGCTCGCGCGGATTCGCTGGCGGCGGCGGGTGACACGACCCGTGCTCTCGCCGTGCTCGACAGTGCGGTGCGCCGCAACCCGCGTGATGGCGTGGCGTGGTACTACCAGGGCATGTACCTGTGGGCGCAGACGGGGCTCAAGATGCGCCCCAATGTGTTCCCCTCGCAGAAAATCGTGCGCATGGTCGCAGCAGCAGACAGTTCGCTACGGCTGGCCGTGGAATACGCCCCTGACAGCGCGCGCTATTACGTGAGCCTCGGACGTTTCACACTCAGGTCCGGCTACGCGATGACCCGCGCTGCCGGACGCATGCAGACTAACGACGGCGTCAAAGCCGCGGAACGCACCGGCGACCTTCCCACGCTCGCGGCAGCATCCGACATCGTCGGCATGTTCGCGTGGCGCAATTACGAAGCGTTCGGCAACCGTGGGCTTTCCGCCGACGGGCGCCGCGTCAGTCTTACCGGCAACGACAACTTCCAGCGCAAAGATGCCGCTGATGTGCTCTCGAGCTTTCTCAAGCGCATCGAACCGCCCACCGGCACCGATGCGTATAACGAAGCGCTCGACCGCTTCCGTGTTGCCGTGGGCGCCGACTCGACCAACCTTCGCTTCAGCCGTCACCTCTACATGACGCTGGCGGCCAAGGACCGGTGGGAGGAGTTGCTGACCGTGGCCAGCTACCGCCGCCATCAGTTTCCGCTGGACTATCAGGCGCGATTGGCCTGCGGACTGGCGCTCCATCGGCTCCGGCGATTCGCCGATGCCAAGGTGGCCTTCGATTCGGCGCTCGCCATCATGGATGACGAAGAAGCCAGTCGCATGACGCGTTTCACGCGCCTGCTCCGCCCCAAGTCGTTCGACAAGCGCTCGCCCGCCATGGACTCGACGCAGTTTGCAACGCTGCCCCCTGAGCAGCGGCGCGGCCTCGAAGCCATGTACTGGCTCATGAATGATCCGCTCACGCTGACGGCGGAAAACGAACTGCAGCTGGAGTTCCTGGCGCGCGTCACCTACGCCGACTTCCGTTGGACCGATGAAGAAATGGACCTGCGCGGTGCCGATACCGATCGCGGCGACATCTACGTGCGTTACGGGCCGCCCAAAGTCGAAATCACCTCGACGGGAAACACGTTTACCACCAGTGAGTTTGCGGCGAACGCGACGATTATCTGGGAATATCCGGAGCAGATGTTTTTCTTCGATCTTGTGCCGTCGTTCAACACGGCCAAGATCGGCCGCAATGATCAGGATTTCGTGAATCGGCTGCGCGACGCCGTGCCCGCGTCGTTCAACAACCTGCCGATTACGAACATGATGGACACCATCCCCATGCGCATCGCACGCTTCCGCGCCCGCGGCGACTCGCTGGACGCGGTCGTGGCCGCGCGGGTGCCGCTCGACTCGCTCGTGCGCAACACGCCGCTCGACCGCGTGCCGGTGGACTTCGACTTCCGCATCTTCGACCAGTTCGTGCGTGTGCAGGGGGTGGAGTCGACGCAGGGGTCGTACGCCCCCGATTCGGCGGCGGAGCGCGCCCGCCGCACCTGGACCAAGCGACTGGGGCCAGGCATCAACGTGGTGCGCGTCGAGGCGCTGCAGGCCGATACGCGGCGCGCCGCTCGCGGCACCGTGCGCCTGAACGCGGTGTCCACGTCGGGCTTTGCCATGAGCGATGTCCTGCTGGGCTCCAAACCGTCGCTGGCGGCCGGCAAGACCGCCGCGGCCCGCTGGCAGGACGTCGAGATCGAGCCGAATGTGGGGGTGCTGGAGCGGGGCGCGACGCTGGGGCTGGTGTGGGAACTGTACGAGCTCACGGCGAAGGACGGCAACGGCAAGTACCGGGTGGCGATCTCGGTGGAGCGTGCGGAGCGCGGCGGGCCGCTGGGCTTCGGTTTCAAGGCGCTCGACGGGCTCGGTCGCGCCCTCGGCCGCGAGAACAAGTCGCCCGACAAGTTCACGATCAGCTTCGACCGGACGGCCGCGGCGACGGCGACGCTGGTGGAATACCTCTCGCTCGATATGAGCGCGGCAACGGCAGGCCGTTACAAGCTGCGCGTCGAGATTTCGGACTTGGGGTCCGGTAAACGCGTTTCACGGGATACCGAGTTTTCCATCAGATAGCGTGCGTGATGGGACAATCACGCACTGGGTGGGGACGAATGCAGGCCGAGCCGTTGCGCGAAAGACCGGATTCGATTGTCTTTCGCAGCTTCCATGACCGCCCCGTCCGATTCTGCGGAGCTGGCGGCGCCTACCAAGGGTAGCCGCACCTCCGATTACGATTACGAGCTTCCAGAGGCTCGCATCGCGCAACGGCCCGTCGAGCCGCGCGATGCGAGTCGTATGCTCGTAGTCGACCGGAAGACGGGCTCGCTGTCACATCAGACCTTTCGCGACGTACTCGGGCTCATCCCCGACGGCGATGCGATTGTCCTGAATACCACGAAGGTGTTCCGTGCCCGCCTGTTGGGGCACCGCGAGAGCGGCGGGCCGGCCGAGATTCTGCTGCTCCGCCCGGTCGACGAGACACACTACGAGGCGATGATCCATCCGGGCGGCAAGCTGCGTCCGGGGCGGGTGGTCACGATCGCCGAGGGGTTCACGGTGGAAATCGTGGACACGACGCCACGGCGCACGCGCATCGTGAAGCTGCACACGGCGGGCGACGTCCAGGCGGCGATCGAGACGCACGGGCACGTGCCGCTGCCGCCGTATATCGAGCGCAGCGACGAAGCGAACGACGTGGACCGCTATCAGACGGTGTACGCCAACCAGGCGGGATCGGTCGCGGCGCCGACGGCAGGGCTGCACTTCACCGACGATCTGTTGGCCAAGCTCGACGCCAAGGGTGTGGAGCGGGTGAACGTGCTGCTGCACGTGGGGGCGGGCACGTTCCGTCCGGTGAGCGACGAGGATCCGTCGCATCACCTGATGCACGAGGAATGGTGTCAGGTGACGCCGGACGCGGCGGCGCGGCTCAACGCAGTACGCGCCCGCGGCAACAAGATTTGGGTGATCGGCACCACTGGGGTACGGACGCTTGAGACGGCGACGGATGCCGACGGCATCGTGCAGCCGTTCACCGGGGAGACGAACATCTTCCTCAGGCCGCCGTACCAGTTCCGCGGGGTGGACCATCTCATTACGAACTTCCACTTGCCGAAGTCGACGCTGGTCATGCTGGTGGCGGCGTTTGCGGGGTACGACCTGACCATGAAGGCGTACTCTGTCGCGGTGGAATCGGAGTATCGGTTCTATTCGTATGGGGATGCGATGGCGCTGATCTAGGGAGCGGCGGCTCCGACCCTGACATTGACCATCACTTTCGCCCCGACCCTCGCCTGAGTCGGGGTTTTCATTTTGGTCGGGGTTGAGTCTGGGCACAGCCACTACAGTCGGGGCACAGCTACGACAGTCGGGGCACTGCTACCACAGTCGGGGTCTACAAACAGTCGGGGTCTCGGCCGGGTCGGGCGCGGGCGCTGCGCTGGCGCGTCGGGGTCGGGGCGGGGGTGGTCTTGGTCTGGGTCGGGGGCGGGGGTGGTCTTGGTCGGGGCAGACCTCGACAGTCAGTTTATCCCCGACGCGCCAGCGCAGCGCCGCGCCCGACCCGGCCGAGACCCCGACTGTTTGTAGACCCCGACCGTTGTGGCAGTACCCCGACTGTTGTGGCACTGCCTAGACTGTGGTAGCTGTGCCCCGACCCCGACCACGACCCATGAGCGCCGACCAAGACCCCAAGTTCAGCTTCACGGAAACCAGCCGCGACGGCCACGCCAGATCCGGAATCTTCCAAACGCCCCACGGTCCGGTCGCGACCCCGCAGTTCATGCCCGTCGGTACCCTCGCCAGCGTGAAGTCGCTCGACCCCGACGACCTCACGAACCTCGGCGCCACCATGGTGCTCTCCAATGCCTATCACCTGCGCCTCCGGCCAGGCGATGGACTCGTGCGCACCATGGGCGGACTGCACCAGTTCATGCAGTGGCATGGGCCCATGCTCACCGACTCCGGCGGCTTCCAGGTGTTCTCCCTCGAGGGGCTGAGAACCATTGAAGAAGACGGGGTGGAATTCCGGAGCCACCTCGACGGCTCCCTCCAGCAGTTCACCCCCGAGTCGGTCATGCGCATCGAGCGCAACCTCGGCGCCGACGTGATCATGCAGTTCGATCACGTCGTCCCGGGGCAGTCGCCGCATGACCTCGCCAAGGTCGCCATGGAGCGCAGCATCCGCTGGCTGGAGCGGTGCCGCGTGGAGTTCGAACAGCTGCAGGCCACCGACCTTGCGGCCCCCACGCCGGTGCAGGCGCTCTTTCCCATTGTGCAGGGCGGTATCCATGCCGACCTGCGCCGCGCGTCGGCGCAGGCCATTCGCGGCGCCGGCGACTGGGTGGGGTACGGGATTGGCGGGTTGTCGGTCGGTGAGGCCAAACCCGACATGTACGCCATGCTCGATGTCGTGAACGAGGAACTTCCCACCGACCGGCCGCGGTATCTCATGGGCGTGGGCTTTCCCGAAGATCTCGTGGAGGGGGTCGCCCGCGGGGTCGACCTGTTCGACTGCGTCGCTCCCACGCGCATGGGGAGGACAGGGGCATTTTTCACGACGACTGGCCGCCGGAGCATCAAGAACGCGCAGTGGCGTACCGACGCCGGACCGCTCGACGACGAGTGCGGGTGTGCGGCCTGCACCCGCTTTTCCAAGGCCTACATCCGACATCTGTTCGTATCGGAGGAGATCCTCGGACTCCGCCTCCTGAGCCTGCACAATGTACATTTCCTTGTCGCGTTAATGCGCGACGCGCGTGCCGCCGTTCAGGCCGGTACGTTCGCGGGCTGGAGCCGTGACTGGCTCGCCCGATATCACTCCAGAAAGACCGCCACATGAACGCTTCTGTCATCGCCAGCTTCGCACTCCTGCAGGGCGCGCCTACCCAGGCCATCCCGCAGATGATTTTCATGTACGGCGCGATCTTCGCGATCTTCTACTTCGTGCTCATCCGCCCGCAGCAGAAGCAGCGCAAGTCGCACGAAGAGCGCGTCAAGACGCTCAAGAAGGGCGATGAAATCGTCACTGCCGGTGGCATCGTGGGCGAAGTGCTCCACATCGCCGCTTCGGGCAAGGATGGCGCCGCCACGCTCGCCGACCGCATCACCATCAAGTCGGGCGAGAGCAAGCTGATCGTCGAACGCGGGCGCATCGCCGCCGTCGGCGGTGGTACGCCCGCCGCCTGAGCCGCCGTTTCACATGGCCCGTCTCGATATTCACGTCCTCGGTTCGCCCATTCTGCGGCAGGACACCGAGCGCGTCACGCAGTTCACGCCGGAGCTCCGCCGTCTCGTCGACGACATGTTCGAGACGATGGAAGCCGCCAAGGGCGTGGGGCTCGCCGCGCCGCAGGTGGGGCGCATCGAGCGCTTGTGCGTGGTGGACGCCGACGACACCAAGCTCGTCGTGATCAACCCGGAAATCATCCGGCAGGAAGGCGGGCTTGTGAAAGGCGAAGAAGGCTGCCTCTCCATTCCCGAGATCTACGCCGACGTGAATCGCCACGCGCGCATTACCGTGCGCGCACAGGACATCGACGGCGAGTGGTACGAAATCGAAGACGCCGCCAATCTCCTCGGCCGCTGCCTGCAGCACGAAATCGATCACCTGCACGGTAAGCTCTTCACCGACCGCCTCAGTCTGCTCAAGAAGCGCTCGGCCATGAAGGAGTGGGACTACGAGAAGTCCAAGTATCCCAAGAATCTGCGCGTGCTGCCGGTGGGCGATCTGCCCCCCGAAAAGCAGAGCGCCGGCACGGACGCGTAAGGAGTCGCGGCCCCGTGAGAATTCTCTTCTGGGGCACGCCTGACTTCGCCGTGCCGCCCCTCCGTGCCCTGCTCGGCGAAGGGCACGATGTCGTGGGCGTGGTCACACAACCCGACAAGCCGCGCGGACGCTCGCGCACGCAACTCGATCCATCACCGGTGAAGGTGGTGGCGCTCGAGGAAGGACTGCCCGTCTTGCAGCCGCTCAAACCGCGTGGCGACGAGTTCCTGGAGCAGATGCGCGAGCTCGCGCCCGATATCTCGGTGGTCGTCGCGTACGGGCACATTCTGCCCAAGGTCGTCATCGATCTGCCGCCGCAGGGGACGCTCAACATTCACGCGTCGCTGCTCCCCGCGTTGCGCGGCGCGGCGCCCATTCAGGCGAGCATTCTCGAGGGGCACGAAGAGACGGGCGTGACCATCATGCAGATGGTGCCGGCGCTCGACGCGGGCGACATGCTGCACGTGCTGCGCACGCCGATTGGCGCACAAACCACGTACGGCGAACTGCACGATCAACTCGCCGAAATGGGCGCGCTCGCCATTGTGCAGGCGCTCGCGATGATCGAGTCGGGTGTCTCGCGCGCCGTGTCTCAGGACGACGCGGCGTCCACGTACGCGCCCAAGATCGATCGTACCATGGCGCGTCTCGATTTTGCGAAGCGCGCCGAACTGGTGTCGCGCACGGCGCGCGCCTTCGACCCACGCCCGGGCGCATTTGCCGCGCTGCGTGGTGTCGACGTGAAACTGTTCGGCGCGTGTGTCGTGGGCGATGGCTCCGACGACGCGCTCGACGAGCCCACGCGCGCGAGCCCGCCCGGCACCGTGCGCAGCGCCAACGACGACGGCCTCGTGGTACGATGCGGTGAAGGCGCCGTGCGCTTTCTCGACGTGCAGCCCAGCGGTAAGCCCCGTATGACCGTCGCGGCGTGGTCGCGCGGGCGCGGGGTGAACGTGGGCGACATGTTCGACCTGCCCGGCGAGGCGGCCAGCACGTGAGCACGGTGAAGCGTCCGTATCAGGGCGAGCAGAAAGGGCCCGCGGTGACGGAGTCACGTCTCGCCGTGGCGCTCATGCTCGCCGACCTGCGCGCCGGTCAATTGCTGGATGGCGCGTTCGAACGTCGCACGCAGCCGCTCGATGCGCGTGACCGGCGGTGGGTGCAGGAACTCGTGTGGGGCATGCTGCGCACACGCGGACGGTTCGATGCCATTCTCGCCGAACGCGTGCGCGGTGGCATCGCCAAAATCGACGTCGACCTCGCCGACCTGTTGCGGGTAGGCGCGTATCAGCTCCTCAACATGGGGAGCGTGCCGCCATACGCGGCCATCGCGCAAACGGTGCAGCTGGCCAAGCAACGACATGGCATCGGAGCGAGCAAGCTCGCCAACGCGGTGTTGCGCCGCATCGACCGCGAACGCGACACCATCGAACCGCCGGTACCCGCCGATACGCTCGAGGCGTTGGCGCAGCAATACTCGCATCCGCGTTGGGTCGTGCAGCGGTGGACCGAGCGGTGGGGGCTCGAGGAAACGCGCGCGCTGCTCGATGCCAACAACGCACCCGCCAACATCGTGGTGCGCCCGTACGGTGTGGTGCGCGAACAGCTCGAAGCCATGCTGCATGGCTCGGGTGTCGAAACGCACGATGTGCCGCGCGTCGCCGACTCTTTGCGGCTTGGCAGCGGTGTAGCACTCACTGAGCTCGGCGCCTTCAAGCAGGGCGCGCTCTACGTGCAAGACCCGGCCGCCACGCTGGTCGTGCAGTACGCCGATATCCCCGAAGGGAGCGTGGTGGCGGACCTCTGCGCCGCGCCCGGCAGCAAGGCGCTCGAGTTGTCACGCCGAGCGTCGCTCGTGCTCGCGGCCGACCGCAACATGGTACGGGTCGACAAGATGATGCAGGGCTTCGGCCGACTCGATGCCGACAAGCTGCAGGTAATCGTGGCCGATGCCCTGCACCCGGCCATCACGCCCGTTGATGTCGTGCTCATCGATGTCCCCTGCACCGGCACCGGCACCTTCCGGCGGCACCCCGATGCACGCTGGCGTTTGCAGGTGAGCGACTTTGCCGTGCTGGGTGCGCTACAGAAGAAGATTCTGCGCGCCGCCGCGACGGTCGTGAAACCTGGCGGCTTGCTGGTGTACAGTACCTGCTCGCTCGAGCTCGAAGAGAACGACGACCAAATCCGGAGCTTCCTCGCGGAGCATCCGGAATTCACGCTCGAGGCGCCGTCGCCGGGTGTGGTGGCCGACGACGTCCTCGATAACGGATGTCTGCGCGTGCTCCCGCATCGTCACGGCTTTGACGGCGCCTTCGCCGCCCGCATGAGGAGAGCCGCCTGATGGCGACCGCCAAGTCTGCGCCCAAGACCGCGAAGAAAAAATCACCAGCCGGCCGCGCCAACACGCGTCGGTGGATCACGCGCGCCGTCGTCGCGCTCATTGCCGGCGTCTCCATTGGCGCCGGGGCCGGTGTCGCCACGGTGAACCGCCTCGAGCCGGGCCGCGGCACGGGCGTCGACTCGCTCGCCGTGATGCTCGACAGCATCGCCAAGGGACGCATTCCAGAGCCCTCGGCGGCCGAGCGTACCGCCGAACGGCAGCGCGTCGCCGATAGCGTGAAAAATGCGGCGCCGGTGGAGGTGGCCGACGAGCTCATCGCCATCCCGTCGCTCACCGACCTCGAAGAGGGCGCCGCCCGAAACGCGCTCATCGACGCCGGGCTGCAGGTGGGCGAAGTGCAGTTCCAGCCGTCGCCGAAGCCTGCCGGTACGGTGCTTTCCACGATTCCTGCCGCCGGAGCCAAGGTGGCTCCGGAAACGCCGGTCACGCTCGTCCTCAGCGACGGCCGCACCGGCACCGACACGTTGTCCCGCCCTTCGCCTACACACGCGCCATGAGCGTCCGCATCGCCCCCTCTGTACTCAGCGCCGACTTCACCAAACTTGGCGCCGAAATCGCCATGTGCGAAGCCGGTGGTGCCGACTGGATTCACGTGGACGTCATGGACGGCCGCTTCGTCCCCAACCTGTCGTTCGGCGTGAAGGTCATCGAAGCGGTGAAGAAGTCGACGACGAAAGTGGTGGACGTGCACCTCATGGTGCTCGAGCCCGAGAACTACTTCGATGATTACGTGAAGGCGGGCGCCGACGTGCTCACCATTCACGCCGAAGCGGCGCCGCATCTCGATCGGCAGCTCATGCGGATCAAGGAGCTGGGGGTGAAGGCCGGTGTGGCGCTCAACCCGGGTACGCCGCTCAGCGC
>JAAVWC010000023.1 GCA_023910675.1 Gemmatimonas sp. | reverse complement strand
TCACGAGCTGCGCGATCAGCGTCGTCGCGCTGGTAAACAGGACGGTGTAGCCAGCGACGATCGCGGCGCGACCGAGCCCGACGCTCAAGTGCGTTTTTCCGACACCAGGGAAGCACACGACATGATGCCCACAAACTCCAGATCATGGTGCAGTACCCGTGGCACGCACTGCACGGGCAGGTGCTGGATGTTGAGCGGGAGCTGACGGCCGACGGCGAGCGCGTGTACGTCATCGCGCTCGACGATGAAAGTTTGACGCACTTGCCGGTGTGGATGACGGAGCCAGCCGCCGCGATCCCCGCGACCGTGGTCGCTGATCCGGTCGTGAGCGTGGCGGGACTCGCCGCTCTCCGGCGTCTGATCGATACGTGGCTTGACCCGGCCGGGTCCACGGCGAACGCTCGGAGACGCCCGTGAGCCCCGTGGGCTCATCGTGGCGTGTGGCCCGTCTCTCACGTCCGAGGTTGTTCATGACCCGTTCCCGTCGTCCCGCGCTCACTCCTTCGCGCTCCACCGATGCCGTGCAGGCCCACCTGGCCTTGAGTCACGGCAGCGTGTCGTGGCACGCCTTCCCCCTCCCTGTGCGGGAGCGGGTGCTGACGCTCTGGATCGAGCTGCTCAGGAGCCACGCCGACGCCGCGTCGACCGAGGAGCCGACGCCATGAGCGCCCTGCTCCCCGCCAAGATCACGCCCCAGCACCTCCAGCGCGCCGCGTATGTGTATGTCCGCCAGTCGACGGTCACGCAGGTGCACGAGCATCTGGAGAGTCAGCGTCGGCAGTACGCGCTCGCCGAGCATGCGCGCACGTGGGGCTGGCAGCAGGTCGAAGTCGTCGACGACGACCTCGGACGCTCGGGCTCGGGGCGTGTCGTCCGACCTGGCTTCGAGCGACTGGTCGCGGCGGTGTGCGACGAGCATGTCGGCGCCGTCTTCGCTCTGGAGGCGTCGCGGCTCGCGCGCAACAATCGCGATTGGCATCATCTCGTCGATCTCTGCGGGCTCACCGCCACGCTGCTGATCGACGGCGAGGGCGTGTATGACCCGCGTGACTTTAATGACCGGCTGCTGCTCGGCCTCAAGGGCACGATGAGTGAATGGGAGCTCGGCGTGCTACGTCAGCGCTCACTCGAAGCGCTGAGGCTGAAGGCATCACGCGGCGAATTGTATACCACCGTGCCCATCGGGTACGTTCGCACGCGGGATGATCGCGTCGAGCTCGATCCAGATCTCCGCATTCAAAGCGCTATTCGGATGATCTTCCGCCAGTTTCTGGCGCTCGGCAGTCTGCGTCAGGTGCTGCTCTGGTGTCGGAGTGAGCACGTCACGCTCCCCGCCATCGAGTACGGGCCCTTCGGCCGCACCGTGGTGTGGAAGCTGCCGGTGTACAACACGATTCATAAGCTGGCCACGAATCCGATCTATGCGGGCGCCTACGTGTTCGGGCGTACCAAGACGGAGACGCGGGTGAGCGGTGGGCGTGCCAGTAAGCGCACCACGCGCCGCGAGGCCGCCGATTGGCCGGTCTTCCTGCCCGACCGTCATCCGGGCTATATCACGTGGGCCGAGTACGAAGCGCTCCAGACCCAGCGCCAGGAGAATGCGCAGATGCAGGGACGCATGAGTCGTGGCGCACCACGACATGGGACGGCGCTGCTCGCCGGTTTGCTCCGCTGTCGTCGCTGCGGGCGGCGTCTACACGTCACGTATAGTGGGGCGAATGGGAAAGTGCGCCGCTACGATTGTCGTGGGGCCATGGTCAATCACGGCACGGGGCACTGCCTGTCCTTCGGTAGTCTCGCCCTTGAGCGGGCCGTGGAAGACGCCATCTTCGCCGTGGTCGCGCCCGGCGCCATCGATGCCGCGCTCGCGGCGGCCGCACAGACGCAGGAGCAGCAGACCGAGCGGGAGGCACACGCCCGGCTCGCCCTCGAACAGCTCCGGTACGAAGCGGAGCGCGCCCGGCGTCAGTACGATGCCGTGGATCCCGCCAATCGGCTGGTGGCGGCGGAATTGGAGCGTCGCTGGAATGCCGCCCTCGATGCGGTCGCGGCTCAGGAGCGCCACCTCGCGGGGCTGGCCACCATCAGCGCATCCCCCGCGGTCGACGTCGCGGGCCTGCGCGCCCTCGCTGAGGACCTGCCGCGTGTCTGGCAGGACTCGCGTACCGACGCGCGACTCAAGAAACGGCTCGTCCGCACGCTGATCGAGGAGCTCTTGGTCGATGTGAGCGCCGACGCGTCTCGACTTCATGTGATCGTCCGCTGGGCCGGCGGGCAGCACAGCGCCTTAGACGTGCGGAAGAAGCGCAAGGGCCAGCATCGCTTTTGCACGAGCGAGGACGTCGTCGACATTGTACGGGCTTTGGTGCGCGTCCTCCCCGATGGGCAGATTGCGGCCGTGCTCAATCGCCTCGGATACACCACCGGGCGTGGCAACACGTGGACTGCCACGCGGGTCGTGACGCTGCGCCACACGCATGACCTGCCCGTCTTCGATCCAACGAGTACAGAACGCGATGGCTGGTGCACCCTCGAACAAGCCGCTGAACGGCTCGACGTCAGCCACACGGTGATCCGCTCCCTCATTTCCGGCGGGCTCCTCCCCGCCGAACAAGTGATCGCGACCGCTCCATGGGTCATTCGGACGACGGATCTCGCGGCGCCGGGCGTCCACGACTACGTCGCGCAGGTCCATCGGCGCCGGCGTGGTCCGCCAACTCCCGATGCCGCACAGTTATCTCTCACCCCATCAACGACATAGCGAGGTGACGTAGTATGTCGCTACCTCAGGCGGCCCGAGTAAAAGGAGTGATTCGCCGTTCGCGATAAAGCGGCCGGTGGCCAGCTCTTTGATCTGCTGTTTATCGACCGCTGGCTGTGCCGCGAAATCATAGCCGGAGAGTTCGCGTACCATCGGGAAGCGCGCGAGCCCGAGCGCCATGTCGATGCGACGCGCGTCTTTGCGCGCGATCTCGCGCTCGCACAAATACGCGACCGTTTCGATGAGGGTGAGCTCCCGTCGTGCCGCCTCCGCGAGCAGCGTGTCGAGTTGATCGCGGATGGCGGTGAGCTTGAGCCGCGTGAGCATGGCGTCGAGCGTCGCGGGATCGGGCGGCGAGACGAGGGCCGCGGCAGCGCGTGGCGTCATGCGGCGACCCCACACGGCGTCTCACCGGCGGCGATCCCGTACTCCGCCAGTGGGCGGAGCAGCGTCGCCGCGGGGAGTACGCGCTCCGCACTCGCCTCGCCGTGCGCGCGAGCCGTGATGCCGACGAGATGCGCGGGATCGACGCGGCGGACCCGCGTGCCAACCGCGATGTGGTGGTCGGCGATGATCGCCGCGCCGTACGTGATCGTCACGCGCTCGCCGTGCTGCTGCACCCGCACCGTTTCGCCGAGATAGCGCCACGGCACCGAGTACCAATTGCGATGGAGCTCGATGGTGCAATCGACCTGGACGCGCCGCACCCACTCGCGGGTCGGCTGAAAACTCGCGCGTGACGCGAGCGGCGCGAGCGTGTCGGCCTCATCGCGCGTGAAGCGCGCGATGGGCGCTTCACCCGTGGTGCCGTGCACCCGCACGTCGGCGACCTCACGGGTCCACTGTACGAGATGCGCTTCCAGCGCCGCGAAGGAATCAAAGGTGTGGCCGGCGAGCGCATTGTGTTTCACATAGCCGACACCGCGTTCGTCTTTGCCTTTCGTCTGCGCGCGATAGGGCGCGCACGCGATGGGGCGAAAGCCCCAGTGTTGTGCAAACGCCAGCAAGCGGGGATGAAAGGTGACTTCACGCGTGGCGACGACGTGCCGCACGACGAGCGCCTTCGCGTTATCGAGCAGCACGGTCTCGGGCACGCCGCCGAAGGCCGTGAAGGTACTCTCCAGCCCCTCGAGCCACGCCGTTTGTCGCGCGTGCAGAAACACGCGCACATGCAGGCGCCGCGAGTAGCCGAGCGTCGCGACAAAACAGTACACGCGCTCCTTCACGCCGGCGATCACCACGCTGCGCTCGCCGAAATCGATCTGGAGTTGCTGGCCCGGACGCGTTTCAAACCGCACCGTGGCGCGCGCGGCGGCACGCAGCGCTTGGCGGAGCGGCGCCACCGCCCGCTCGACCGTCCGGAGCGACACAGTGAGCTGGTGCTCGCGGAGCAGCGCCTGGCGCACGACATCGGCGTTGCCATGATGCTGGTGGAAGCAGGCCGCGAGCCACGGCTGCAGGGCGTCCAAGACGCCCACGCGCGCCACGGGCGCCGCCGGGCGCCAGTCGCCCTGCGTCACGTACTTCTTGACCGTGTTCTTCGCGCAGCCCAGCTCGCGGGCGATGCGTTTCACACCCCAGCCCAGCGCGTGGAGCTGCAACATGCGGTCGACGTCATCGGGTGTGCGCAGGGCGGACCTCTCCACGGCTAGGGGACCGGGAAAGGGTGGGGGCAAGTCGGTCATGAGGGGACCTCCGGCTGAGGATTCAGGGGGGAGGGGTCAATTCCTCATGTCGCCAGGGGGTCAATTTCTCGTGTCGCCCAACAGCCTCATTGCCTCGCGGAGGCAAGCGAGCTCTGCTTTAGTGCATTGTGTTGATGCACGACGCAATGCCCGGTTCGGCGAGCGGCAAGTGATCTGGAATCAGCTCGCCCCAGGCGGGCTAACGCGGCACTCCCGAAGTACCAATTCGTTGATCTTCCTTACGCGCGATTCGCGTGGCGAACACCACTCAGAACTAGCTGGAGGCCGCGCCTCACGTGACCTAACCCTGTGTTGCTCTTGACAGGGCCGCTTGGAATTGGTTTCTGTCTGCTGCGCTCACTGGTTGCCGTTTGTTGAAGGGCCCCGCAAGGCGGGTGTTCTGGTCACAACTACGGCAGAATCACGGAATCGGCAGATACAAGGCAGTCCAGACACAGCCGGTCCGCGCTATCAACAGCGCTCCGCAATCTGCGAAGGAGCATTGGCTGGCGCCGTTCCGCATCTCTAACCCTAGCTGAGCTCGGTGGGCGCCCGTAATTTCAGCCAGAACGCATTCTGCCCCCCAACCAATCCCATCAATGCCCGAGCTTACACGTCCAGCGGCTCGAATACGACAGGGCAACCTAATAATCTACGCAACGTCGCTCCAAGTGCGTGACCTCCGCCAGCCGAATTTCTACAAGATCGACACTCTCGACTCGGACGAAGGAACGGGGTACCAGCGTCTGTTAAACGAGGCCCGGGCGAAGCGTCTTGCCGACTACCTCCTCGACGGACACAAGGCTCTGGAAGCGTTCTTGCCGACGTCAATCTTCTTGGCCACGGACAAGCTCGTTCCATTTGATGAGGCGACCAACACCGTCAGAATCGACCCAGATAAGGTAGGCTCGTTCAACGTGGTGGATGGCCAGCATCGAATACGCGGTTTGGTACTGGCAGCCGAGAAGGACCCATCGCTGAACGATTTCGAGGTGCCTGTTAACATTGCCGTAAATTTGAGTGCCATCAGTCAGATGGCGCACTTTCTGATCGTGAACACCACGCAGCGGTCCGTCGACAAGGCCATCGAGCAGCAAATCGTCGCGCGTTTGACTCAGATGATCGAATTTGAGAAGACGCCAGTGCTGCCCAAGTGGATTCAGCGGCAGGTCGACAAGGGCGAGGACTCACGGGCGATCCAAATCGTTCAGTACCTGAACGACGAGAAAGAGTCGCCTTGGTTTGGAAAGATTCGGATGGCGAACGACGACGACACGTCTGGGGACGCGACGATCAACCAGAAGAGCTTCGTCACTTCGCTAAAAAAGTATATTCTCACGCCATCAAATCCTATTTCTGGCGATCAGTGGAGCACTGACAAGCAGAGAAAGGTTCTGAATAACTATTGGCGTGCGATCCGGAATCTTCTCGTAGAGCCAGATGATGACACTTCCGTCATCTTCAAGACAAACGGCCTACACATGTTTCACTCAGCCAGTCCGGCCATATTCCTCCACTTGGCGAATCTCAAAGATTTCAAGACGGAGACAGTTGAGCAGCTCCTCTCGCAGGCATTCGAGAATCTGCCGACCGAGTACATCGGAGTGTCGAGCCCTGGTTTCTGGAAGCGTGGCGCTACGGCTTCAGGACTCAATCAGGCTGCGATTCGAAAATTTGCGACCGCACTTTCTACTGCGGTGCACAGCCAGCCTGGTAGTAGCGATGGATTCTCCATGTGAAGGTCGCAGATCTTTTTCCCACGACCGAAGAAAAGACGGCGTTTGAGCTGTACTCGCTGAGCCGTATTTCAGATAGTAGTGGGTGCTACTGCCTGGCTAATGCGGCCGGGGACATCCTCTACATCGGTCAGGCCGTGTCCATTCGTCAGCGGCTGGTCCAGCACTTTGACAGTGAGAAGCGGATGGCCCTTACGCGATTCGGAAGGTGCTCAACCGCTTGGTGGCGAGCCGAGGATCCCGCTCGGCTCAACGCGCTAGAGCGAGGTTGGCTGGAATCGGTTCGCCTGCGGGATGGCGAGCTGCCTCCGCTGAACCGAGTCAGCGCGCCCATCTAGGCGGTTGCGGTGGCCGCCTAACCTTCCATTGCTCTTGGTAGGTCCTTTCGGGACTGCCGACATTTCGTTGCTCTGACTGTCGAGATGTCTTCAAGAGCCTTGCGAGCGAACGCGAGCGACTAGATGGCTAAACTGAACCGCCCCGGGTTTTCAGGAGACTCGATTAATTGAGTGTCAAGCGCTCCGCAGGAGCCGCTTGAGTGCGGTGGAACTGCTCCTCGAACTCCGCAGGCGAAACATAGCCCAGCGGCTCTAGAATGCGCTGCGTGTTGAACCAGGCGACCCATTCCAGCGTCGCGTACTCGACGTCCTCGAAACTGCGCCACGGCCCACGACGATGGATCACCTCGGTCTTGTACAACCCAATGATCGACTCGGCCAGGGCGTTGTCGTAGGCATCCCCCGCGCTGCCCACTGACGGCGCGGCGCCCGCATCGGCCAAGCGCGTCGTGTACCGCATCGCGACGTATTGCGACCCACGATCCGAGTGCACAATGAGCTGCCCATCGAGCTCGCGGTCATGCAGGGCTTGTTCAAGCGCATCGAGCACGAGATCGGTCCGCATCGTCGTGTGTGCTCGCCAGCCGACGATGCGCCGCGAGAACACGTCGATGACGAACGCGACGTAGACGAAGCCGCGCCACGTCGCCACGTACGTAAAGTCCGCGACCCATAACTGATTGGGTCGCTCTGCGGAGAACTGCCGCTGTACAAGATCCTCGGCACAGGGCGCCGCCGTATCGGGACGCGTCGTGATACGGCGCTGCCCACGCACGACGCCCTGTAGCCCCGCCGCGCGCATCAAACGCTCGACGGTGCAGCGTGCCACCGCGATGCCCTCTCGCTGCAGCTGATGCCAGATCTTGCGCACCCCGTACACCTCGTGATGCTGCCGAAAGACGCGACGGATCTCCTCCAGCAGCATCGCATCGCGCTGCGCCCGTGCGGACCGGCACGAGGCGTCGGCCTGCTGCTGGCGATAGCGATAATAGCCCGACGGTGCGATCTCCAGCACACAACAGATCGGCTCGACACCGTAGTCCGCGTGATGGGCGTCGATGAACGCGTACATCACAGCGTGGGTTACTTCGTGTAGCGGTCGAGCTCCGCTGCCGCGAAAAACGCGCTGGCCTTGCGCAGAATTTCATTCGCGCGTTTCAGCTCGCGATTCTCCCGCTCCAACGCCAGCAGTCGCTCGCGCTCGTCCGTCTTCAGCCCCGGACGATGCCCCGCGTCACGCTCGGTCTGCCGGAGCCAGAGCCGCAACGTTTCCGGCGAACAACCGATCTTGTCGGCAATCGACCGGATGGCCGCCCACTGCGTCGCATGCGCGCCCTGTTGCTCTTGCACGAGGCGCACGGCCCGCTCCCGGACCTCCGCCGAGAACGGCTTCGCCGGACGCTTGCCCGTCCCTTTGTCTTTCGTCATGCTCCCAAATCTCACAAAGCTGGGAGTCTCCTCCAATCCCGGGGCGGTTCAATCCGCTATGGCGAAGACGGATCACCATACGAATTCGTGAAGTCATCGCCACGGCTGGATAGCCAATACACATAAGGCACTACACCGATGACCGTTAGGCATAGGAGTGCTGACCAGCCCGAACGATTCACATCGTGCAACCGCCTCGTCTGCACTGCGATTGAGGGAAGCATGAAGATAAGGCCCACAAGCGTGGAAAGCCCGTCAACAAAGTCGCGTCGTTCTGCGGGCTTCCTGTCGACCCCCATTAGGAACTGGACTGCGATCAGTGTAACCAGAAGATTCACGATGTAAGTGAAAAGCAACCAATACCAGAACTCTGATCGCGTTGCACGTCCAGAGAACACGTTGAACTTCGAAAAGCCCCGCCTGACTGCCTGTATCGCGGTGAAAGGGTACGGGCCCACAAAACTGGTTGGGTCTTTGGAGGCAGAAGTTGCTTCTGTCATTGGAATACCCCACGGATGTTGAGCCTACGAGTTGGCGTCTGATCGTCAGGCTCGCCGGGGCGAACCTGCACATTCCTCCAGGTTTCTCGAAACGGCTCACCTGTTAGAGGCGTGCTGACGCGACGACCCTATTGCGATTCGCCCTCGGACAGGCGAACGGTCGAGACGCATGTACGACCGACGTTGGCCCACGACAGAGCAGCGTGGACATCACGAAGGAGGTACAATCAAAAAGTGTGGAAATGAATGGCAGACGGTGGCACCTTTTCAGGTAACCCAGTCACCCCCGGGAGAATCCCGGCAACAAAAAGGAGTCACCGCCCGTGATGAAGATCGACATTCCTGCGACCGCGTCAAGCCCGACTTGGTCGACGCTGGAAACGTTTATTCGTGAGCAAGTGCAAACCTGCCTGCAGCGCGTGTTGGACGACGAGGTCGACGCGCTGCTGGGTCGCGGCCGTCATGAGCGCCGAGCGGCGGATGCCGTCGTCGGCTATCGCAATGGCCACGGGCAGCCCCGACAGGTGGCGTTGATGAGCGGCACGATCTCGATTCGTCGTCCCCGCGTGCGTGGGCTCGACGCGCGCTTTGAGAGTCGGATCCTGCCGTTGTTTCAGCGCCGCACGCCGGAGATCGCGAAGCTGTTGCCGGAGCGGTATTTGCACGGCCTGTCCAGCGGCGACTTCACGCTGGCGCTGCGCGGGCTGCTGGGCGATGGCGCGCCGCTGAGTGCGAGCCGTGTGCAACGCCTGACCGAAGACTGGCAGCGCGACTACGCGCCGTGGCGCACGCAGGACTTGTCCGCGCTCGAGCCCGTGTACGTCTGGGCCGACGGGATCTACGTGAAGGCCGGCCTGGAGTCGACGAAGGCCGCGCTGTTGGTGCTGATCGCCGCGCTCGCGGACGGGACCAAGGTGGTCCTCGCCGTCGAGAGCGGTCACCGCGAGTCGAGTGAGAGCTGGGCGGAGATCTTGCGCGATCTCACGGCGCGCGGCCTGCCGGCCCCCGCCTGCGTGATTGGCGATGGCGCGTTGGGCCTGTGGAACGCGGTGGGCCAGGTATGGCCAGACGCGGCGGAGCAACGCTGCTGGAATCACCAGCTCCGCAACGTGGTCGACGCGGCCCCGCTCAAACACCAGCCGGACGTGCAGGGCGCGGTACAGCGCATCGCCGCCGCCGAATCCGTTGCCGACGCGGAGCAGGAGCGGCAGCGCTTCCACCGCGCCTATCGGCTCCGCTTCCCGAAAGCGTGCGAGCGTCTGGATCGCGACTGGGCGCGGATGCTCACGTACTACCAGTTTCCGAAAGAGCATTGGCGCCATCTGCGCACGACGAACGTCGTCGAGTCCCCCTTCGCGGCGGTGCGGCTCCGCACGAGCGCGGCCAAGCGTTTCAAGAAAGTGGAGCGCGCCACGGCGATCATCTGGCGGCTGCTGCGCGTCGCCGAGAAGCGCTTTCGCAAGCTGAACGCGCCGGAGCAGTGCCGCAATGTGTATCGTGGCGTCCGCTACGCCGATGGCATCGAAATCCCCGCTATGTCACCCACCCAGAAAGCCGCCGCCTGACGCGCATTTACACACTTCTTGACGAGACCTCTCACGAAGCTCTGGCTTCTTTGCCATTGAATTGTGACTATGCGCAAGCGAACCGCATCGCCGTTTCACTTTCGAATGCCTGGAGAGCGAGCCAGCCGGTAAGCGACAGGACGAGTGGCTGCATGACTTCTACTGACTGGTTGGCGATTGGCGTGGGAGCCCGAGCTGCCTGCGACGACGTACCGACAGAGTGATCTCTTCGACCCTTCCGACGCGTGGAAGGGTCAGCGACTCGTCAGTCTCCCCCAGTACCACCACGTCGTCCTCAGGAAGCAGCTTTACAACATCCGTCGTTACGTTTGGAGTCCAAGGAGCATAAAAGCCCGATGCCCCGCGAACGTGCACCGTGGCCACCAAGGGCTCGTCAGCCATGAGCTGCCGTGCAATCGATTCGAATTGCTGGTGGGAAACGCGTAGTGTGAACTCAAGAAAGTCGGGGATCACGTGCCACTGTGAGTCGATAGCCATCGAAAACGATAGCCCTGCGGCCGCCTCACAGTCGGGAGCAGAGGCTTGGTCACCTCGAACGCAAACGCGAAGGGTTATCCGCCTCAGGCGTTGCCCAGAGGGCAGGATTTCCAATCGTGTACCACGTTTAGGACGAAGGACTAGGAAGAGGGATTCGGTCAGCCTTGTCCGTGATTGCGTTGGCTCATCCCAACCAGCGTCTTCGTCGGAATCGTCCGGACCGTATCCAAGTGCGCACCGGCGATCCACACGCGAAACACGGAAATGGACCCCCCAGCGCCACGGGAGAAGCTCCTCGCCAATTCGCTGATTCTTTGCGTCAATCTCCTCTATTGCAAGAGTCCGTTCAGGATTTGTCGGATTGTCTACAATGCGGATTGTGCGCGGCTTCATGTTGCGTGCGTTCAGGTTTTGGTAGTGCGGATAATCGACGCAGTCACTACGAATGTAGCGCTTGAGAGAGGACCTCGTCGGATAGCCAGCGACGCTCGCTCATAATTTCCCAAGCACGACGAACAACGGACTCCCGTAGCGAAGAATCCGTCTTGCGGAGAGGCTCGGTCCCTGCAGAGAACGGCTTGACTCCAAAGCGCGAGAGCTCCTCAAAGACCCACTCAATGCTTCCATCGGGGTCACGATAGAAGCGCGTACCTCGAAGTCGGATAAACCGCCATCCAGCTCGCTCCAACACGGCCTGCCGCGCAAGGTCGGCCGGAATCTGCTCGGGCGGATGGAAGCGATCGCCATCGCACTCCAGCGCCACTTGGTTTTGGTCATCGGAGATGACCATGTCGATCCGATACCGCCCCGCCTCAACCTGGGGCGTCACGCGGAATCCGCGCTGGATGAGCCGGGTCATGACGTCCTTCTCAAACGGCGATTCCGCGCGGACTAGGCTTGCCTCGAGTACGCGCCGCATCCCGTTGGGGTCGCGAACATGCTCGATGAGGCGCCGGCGCAGATCACCCTCCTGCAGGTCGCGCGCGGGTTCGAGGGAGTGCACGAGCCACATCTGATTCCGCGCACGGCTCGCCGCCACATTGAAGCGCTGCTTGAACATTTGCTCCTCGCGAATACGGAGTCGAGAGCCATCCCCCTTGGGGACGTCGACCACGGACAGGAGCATGACGTCGCGCTCGTCGCCCTGGAACTGTGCGGGGGTGCCGACGGCAAAGCGCCGCTGCAGGAGACGCTCAGCGGGCATCACGGACAGCAGGTACTTCTCGATTTCCCGCGCCTGCTCCTCGCCAACCAACGAGATCGCACCAAAGGTGGCCGAGCGATACGCTGGATGCTCCATCATCGCTGCGATGAGCGCGGCCGCCGTGCGGGCCTCGGCGTCGTTCACGAGGTCGCCTTTCCGGCGATCCGTTGTCGCAGCCGCGCCACTCACCACGTATTCGACCACGTGAGGTGCCATTGCGCTCGAGGGGTCGCGCAGCGGCCGCATCAAGCCGCGATAGGACAGGTTGTTGCTGAATTCGATGATGTCTGGCACGCACCGGAAATGCTCGCTGAGGGCGAGGTGCCCCCCGAAAGACTGCCGCGCCAGATCGTAGATCGATGTCCGACCATCGTAGAGGTGTGCATTGGGCACTCCAGCGAGGTGTCGCTGGATGAGCTCGTTCACCTCGTCCAACTTCTGACCGACCGCGCTCGGGCTGACCTGCTCGTGGTCGCCCACGACCACGACCCGATGGCCGAGGTAGAAGCCCAGCAGCCCTGCGACGTCGGACTGGCTTGCTTCATCCACAATGACCACATCGAACTTCCCCTGCCGGGGATCGAAGCTCTCGGCCACGCGGGCCAGCGGCATGATCCAGACGGGGACGGCGGAGCGCGCCTTCGACAGCAGCCTTCGCGCTTCCACCTGGAGCGCTGGCGCCCGAATACCCTTGCCCTTTCCGATCTTGGCCTGCGTGTCGGACCACCCAATCAGCGCCTGGCGCGCGGTGTGATCTGTCCTGCGAAGCTGTGCCAGCCAGGCCTTGCGGTCGATCAGAAGTTGGGTGGCATTCCGGAGGTCCTGCCGGAGCCGCTCCAAGTGTCGCGCCAGCACCCGTTCATCCAACTGGGCGCGATACTCCAGCTCCTCGGCGAGTTGGCGCCAGCGCCACGCCCCGCGATGGTCTACCGGAACCACGGGTTTCCCGTGCAGGCCTTCGCGGTTCCGCAACGCAGTCGCCCATCCAGGCGATGCGGTTTCCAGTTTGGCGAGGAGCGTCTTCCGCCGGATCCACGGGGCGCTCTTCGCGTGCAGCGTGGCGAGCGCGTCACGGGCAACGCCCCACGCGCGAACATCTGAGGCGTCGATCGCAGCGATTAGCTGGCCAGCCAATGAGACGGCATAACTCTGCAGCGCCGCCCGCTGCGCTGACAGGGCGGCGAGCGCCGTGTCGCAATCCACCCGGGCCGCCTGAGCGCGAAGCTCGTCCAGCAACGGGCCGCGCATAATCTCTAGGTCACGCTTGAACGCGGACTGGGGGGCGATGCGCGCGAGCGCATGGCTCCGAAACGCCTCCCACTGAAACCCGAGTCGGGTGAACGCTTCGGCAATCTTCCCCCACCGGGACGACCACCAATCCAGCAGCTGCAGGATCGCTTCGAGGTAATCCCCAAGTGTGCGCTCTGGGTCCACCCCGAGTGCTTCCCACCGAGGGAGCCCCACGGCGGCCCCTTGACGATCCCAACGCCCCCCGATCTGCCGACGCAGACCGTGACGCTCCAACCACAAGCGGGCGACCTGGAGATCCCCGGCAGACTTCGGCGCCGTGCCATCGACGCGCACCGCGTCCAAGGCCTCACGCCACGGCTTCTTGAAGAACAGGCTGATCATGCTGAGTGAGCCGCCACCCGCGACATGCTTCTCGAGCTCGCTGATCGCGCGGGCAACCTCCGTCTCCTGATTGAGGGCATCGCCCTGAATCTCGACCGCGTGTTCTAGGAGAGTAGCTTGGGTTGCTTGCCACTTCCCTATCAGCGTTTCGCCCTGATCCGCGAGCTCCTTCCACACCGCGCGGTCAGCTCCACCAAGGCGCCCTGCCTCCACCACAGCCTGCTGCCATGGCTCCATGCGTGCAACGTCCGCGGTGAGCTCGGCAACCGCCGACACCAACGCGGTTATTTCCTCCTGATCAGGTATCCCCAGCGTGCGCGTCCACGCGTTTCGAAGCAGTGCGGCCGGAGTGGCCTGCGCGTGTTCAATCCACCGCCCAAGCTGGTCCGAGTGCGCCACCGTCTCGAAGGGGGGAATCGGCAGGCCCAACGCACTCTCGTCGTCACCGGACAGCAGCGCGTTGCTTTCGTAGAGCTCCGTCAACTCCTGATCATCTAGGGGGAGCGGGGCGCTACGCACCACCGGGCTCGGCAGCCACGCGAAGCGGTCCCCGGCTTCCAGTACCAGCTTTGCCGCCGCCGCCGGCAGCAGCGACTCGCCAGCGACCACAACCGGCTCATACTCGCTCGACCGGGCGGCCCGCAGCTGCTCAACCGTCTTTGTCAGGTCGGCGAGAATGGCGGTCCGCTGGCTGGTGAGGTTCTGGACTTCTTGTGCGAGGGTGTGCTCTTCGACGCCCGTCACGCGCTCCACGATCCCGCGAACGGCATCTTCGAGTTGAGCACGCCCCTCGAGGTCTTGCTCAAGCATGGCCACACACAGCGGCTGCAGCGTCTTGGGCAAATGGCCTCGCAGAACGCCGAGGGCCTTCGTCGTGTGACTGGTGACCAGAACGCGCTGACCATTGGCGACCAAGTGGCCCAACAAGTTGGCGATGGTGTGGCTCTTACCCGTGCCCGGCGGCCCCTGGACGAGGACTGCCCCATGCTTATCAAGAGCGCGGGCGATGCGCACCTGCTCAAGGTTCGCCGGCTTGGCGAACAGCACATCGTCGGGCTCGCCGATAGAGGCCGCGAGACTCAGGTCTTCGCCGGCCCCCATCGCTTCCCGCTCGTCCGACCCCTTGGCATCTTCGCCGGCAATGCGAACGAGCGCGGTGGGAATGGCCCCGGTGGCATCGATGTCCTCAAGTACCCACTCGAACGCGGCCGCCAAACCGCTGCTGCGATTCCGCAGAAACAGGACCGGCTCATCGTCGACGGTGGCTTTCGCGGCGGGACGGTTCGCGCCAGTAGGCACGAACTCCACATCGGGGCCCAACCAGCTCGCGATACGCCGTAAGAACCCTTCGGTCGCGCCGAGGTCGAACGGGTGGAAGCTTCCGGATTCGACTTCTTCCCGGAGCGCTTGCAAGCGTTCGCCTGTTACGCTTTCGCCGGCCTCCAACGCCGGTGTGTACAACTCCGGCGCTCGGTCGGTATCGACTACGCGGAATGCCGGAACTGCGGGGTCAAAGACGAGTTCAACTCGCTGCAGGAGGACGGGGTGCGCGACCGTACCCGCTCGGAGGATGCCGTTTCCGAGGACGAGCTCGACCTTCTCGCTCTCGCGATCGATCCGGCCAAAGAGCGCATAGAGACGCTGAAACACCTCCATGGCCTGCCATGCTGGAAACTCTTGCTTGGCCCAGAGCTGGCGTGTCGCCATCCAGCCTTGGACCGCGGCGATGCGTGTCGGGTCGCTTTCGAACAGCTCCTCCACAGGCGCGGCGTCGATCGACGGATCGCCCGTCCGCTCCTCAGGGCGGCGCTTTCGCCGAAGTCGGGCCCGTACGGTCGGCGTCTTGGTCGGATCATCGCTAGCCCCCTCGACCCAGTCGGCGTATCCGTCTAGGACCTTCGGAGCGGGGGTAAGCTTGGGGCGCGTCACGACGAGGATCGCGTCTTCGGTCGTCTCGTACTCTCGATGCGACTCTGACGCCGCCGTGGCCACGCGACTACGCGTCGTGATGGTCTCATGTTGCGGAAGATCCCCAAACCGTAAGCGCCACGGATAGCCGTCGAGTGTCTTCGCGGGTGCCTCGGTCGCCAGCGCGAACTCCTTCAAAAAGCGAAAGATCTGACGGACGCGAGCAATCGCCTCGTTCGGCGCTCGTAAGCCCGCAGCAGCCGACCTGTCGGCTTGGCGTTCAGGCAACAAGGCAGCCGCCTGATGCGCTGGGACGGTAGTCGCAATGTCCTTACTCTGCGGGTGGATGTCGAACGTGGGCGCCTTGAAAGCCTCGGCTCGCACATGAGCGGGCTCTGCGCTGTGCTGTTCCACGTGTTCGTGGTCTTCAGTCATGCCGCCCGTTGCGTCGAATGGTAGTTCCAGCTCGAGAGGCAATGTAGAGACACCCTGAAGCCGCTCCGAAATGGTGCGCGCCAAACGATCCGCGCGTGGCATAGAGCGATGGCGCAACTCCCGCAGAATCTCGAGGAGAAGTGCAGGATTGTTGGCGTGTGCTTCGGCAAGCGATTCAAGGTCAACGACGCTGGCGTTGAGGTGGGGGCGAGACATGAAAACTCACTTCTGAGTAGTGGTGGAGCATTGTTCAGCAGGGCTCCAGGGGAGTGTCTGCCATCTTCTAGGCTGCGTCCCCGGCTCCCGGCCGATCAAGGCGCTCCTGGCTTGCTGATCCAGACGAAAGCCCCCAGGGCCCTCCACCAGATGACGCGAGGTAATTGCTCGCAGTTCCAGGGTGGAAGGCGTCGCTCGATCGTTCAAAGGCTGGGCTCTGCGGGTTGCGATGAAGCGCGCGTGGGCCAGTACCCGACACTCTGCAGGTACTCGACCGATTCGGGGTGCTCCACAAACTCCAGAAGGTTGCCGGTGCGGGCGACGAGGACATCCCGCACTTCGGCCGGGGAGGCAAAAAAGAACTCGCGACGGTCGTTGGCCCAATTCACGCGGCGCTCTCGGAAGTGCGCGTGGAGCTCAAACTCCAAAGTGACCGCGTCCTCCGAAAAGAACAGGGCGTGCACGTCGAACCGAAACGGCACCGACGCGTCCCCGAGCTCTTGGACGCGCTCTAGGGGTTCAAGGCGACGCGTCAGGCCGATTTTGACCACGTGCTCCCCAAACGCGCCCCGATTGGAGATAACGTAGATGTACCCCGCCCGGATGTTCGCCGCGCGATAATCGTTCTGGGCGATGGCAGCGTCCACGTCCGCCAGCTTCTGGGCCAGGGTTGGATCACTCTCGCCGTTGGCCTGAAGCCGCTCGAGGACCGTGACGATGTGCGCCCGCTCCTTGTCTAGGCGCTCCCGCGCCGCGGCTAGTTCTTGGGCCACCTTTCGTTCCTCGCGCAGCCGCTCCCGTTCCTCGCGGGCGGCTTCCTTTTCCTCCTCCCGCCTCATCTGGTAGTCCGCGGTGAGCGCGATCTCCTCAAGGCGGAGCGCATGGAAGCTCTCGCTGATGCGCATCTGCATCATGGTGCCAAGGCGTGCGATGGTGGTGCGCGCCTTCTCCAGGCGTTTGCGGGCCGTCTCGACATTGCCCGCTCGCAGGGTCCGCACCACGTTCTCGGCCTCCGCATTGTACGCGCGGAGCATCAACGCGCTCAGGTCCCGGGTCATCGCCCGCCCCTTCGCGAGCGAGCCGTCGAACGTAAAGAGATTCGAGACCTCGATTGCCGTTCCTGCCTTGACCGCGTCCACAATACGCGCCGTCAGAGCGTCGAGGCGTTCGCGGTAGGCGACCGCGTTCTCCAGCGGGTGGTGATACCGATAGATCCCGACGTGTTGTAAGACCTGCTCGTCGTCGAGCAAGATCGCCGCCTCAAAGTCGGCCTTGCCGGACGCCAGCATTGCTCGGAGTGCGGCGTTCTCCGCCTTGAGCGCCGTGAGCATACCCGCGTTCGCAGCCGGAGCGGCCGGCGAGGGCGGCACGTCGACGGCGGCCTGCTGCGGTGACTCAGCCGGGGCGTCGATCGCCTCCCACAATTCCCATCCTTCTGGTGCCGGCGGCCACGCAGGATCAGGCGTCCATCCCTTGGGGGGCGACCATCCCGCAGGTGGCTTCGGCCAGCCTGGCGGGGGATTGAATCGCAAACGGGCGGTATCCGTCATGCCCGACGCACCCCCGTGCGGTCAGCCGGGACGAGCCCCAATGGGTTCTTGGAGACGGCCGCCCCGAGATGCGCGAGCGTCTTCTCGGGGACTACAGCCGAGAGATCGAAGGCCAGAAAGGTGTCCCGGTCGGCGCCGACGATCACGAGGGGAACGTCCCCGCGCAGCCCCGTGCTCTCATCAATCGCGGAGGCCACGACCTCAAGGGCGATGGTCCGAATCAACCCACGCCGATCCGCCTCGAAGACTTCGTGGAGGGAGCGCAGCGAGACCTGGTGCACCGCCCGCGCATAGCGGTCCTTGCAGTCTTTCTGCGAGAGGGGCACCGGTACGATCTCGTCCGAGGCCTTCACGAATTTGAAGTGCTTCACCGACGGCAGCTTCGTGGGTTCTGGGATGGTGACCCGAAGCGCCAGCTCCGCCGTGCTAGGCTCAAAGGTGAAGGCGTGTTGCACGGAGAATTGCTCGGGGTAGATGGAATTCCCGAGGACAATCGCGACGTACTCCTGAATCGCCTCTGGGGTCCCGTATCCGAGGTTTGCGATCAGCTCATCCAAGAGGTGGTTCTGCTGGACCGCAGCCACCTCGCGCTCCTCGCATTCGCGCGCATACCGCGCTTGCTCCCGCTCGAGCGTGGCGACGCGCTCCCGCTCTGCCTCCGCATGTCGTGTCACGGCCTCCGCATCCTCGCGATCGGCCGCCGCACACACCTTCTCCCACTCGGCCATTGCTGTCCGGTGGGCGCTGTGAGCCGCCTCGACGGCGGCTTCGTGCTTCCGCTGCCAGAAGAGCTTCTCCACCCACGACAGCGGATCTGGCAGTTCGAGCTCCGGGGGATTCGGCCGCGCCGCGCGCGGTGGCGGCGGAACGGGCCGCGTTAGATCCTGCCGATGGAATGCAGGATGCGTGGCCGCGACGCGCAGGGTGTTCAGGTCGACGTAGTCATCGTGCCCCAGCGTCGCCTGCAGGAGCGTATCGATCGCGGCGTAGGTTTCGGTCACCTCTTCGCTGCGGATATCGGCCTCGTCTTGGCGCGAGGCGAGGTACGCCTCCCGCTGCTCCTTTTCAAGACGCTTTCGTTCCGCAGCATCCGCCTTTGCCATCTGGGCGTCAAGGCGCGCCAGCGCTTTCTGATGTTGGTCCCGTCGGCGGGCCTCCGCCGTTTGTTCTCGAAACCCGAGGCGCTGACGCCGCTCTTGTTCACGGGCGGCGAGCTTGATCTGGCGATTCACTTGCGCGAAGAATCCGCGACGAGCCATGCGGTCGATCCGGTCAGAGGGTCACTTGGCGTTCAATTGGTCAGGGCGAGCGCGAAGGCCTCGCACGGTTGATGCACCTCCCGAAGATACGCGTCGTTCGTCCCCACGCATCCGACATGGGCGCAGCCGGTCACGCAGGGACGCGCGTCACGCATGATGAATGTCACTCCCCCCTGACAATCGGGGGGCCACCGGTCGAGAGCTCAAACAGCCGGAGCTCGAGCCGGCGCCATTGAACCGCGAGGGCGCGATGGTGCGTTGCCTCTTCGGTTGCTTCGGCGGTCTCACCACCACACCGCTCTGCTTCGCGCTCGTGCCAGTGGGCGCGGGCCCGCATGGCTTCGCGCAGGTTGGTCGCATGGATAGGTGCCATGCCGCATCCTGCAGCTGGCCGTCATCCGGTCGTCATCACCTCGCTATTCGGCGGCCGTGAGTGGGAAGCCGGCACGAAGGCGCCGCACGGCGATCGCAGCCAATCCGACCCCATCCCGCGTGAGGCCCTCGATCAGGTCGGCCGCGTCGACCGCCCCGCTCACCGCGATCCCTGTCAGCAGCGCCCGAATGTCGGCCTCATCGCCGTGGGGTGCCGCGATCGGGGGCCACGCGCCCACGAGGCCCAGTGCGACCACCAGCGCCCGCCGGGCGTACTGCTCGCTGGGCGCGCAGCGCTGGAGTGCCCGCTCGAGAACCACAGGGTCGCGGAGGACCCGCCCCAACACCGTCGCCCCCGCCTGTAGGAGGCTCCGGGACCGTGGCGCCTCGAGGGTCTCCGCCAGGGCGATCAGCACGTCCACCCGGTCCACGTCGGCCACGATCCGCTCCGAGCGTCCTAGCGGGGCGTGGGTGGATGGCTGCGCCGGGGGAAACCGCCGGGACCCCGCGAGACGGAGGCGCTCTGGCTCGACGCCCATCCGACGGGCCACCTGGGCGAGGTATGGCCGGAGGATCGCTAGCGGCACGCTCCCGTATTCGCCGACGATCAGGGTCCGCTCGACCCGCGGGGCGGACGCGGACGGCGCCACGGTAAGGCCCAGAACGGCCCGGGCCGCCTCGAGGTGCCGCCGCCCATGGTCCAACCCCCGGAGGGCGTGTTCGCGGGCGCCTGCGGGCAGCTGGGCGGCCTCGACGAGCGTCTCGCGCCAGTCGCCCCACACCCGGAGCGTCCGCCGGAGAGCATCGCTGGCGTCGGGCACCGAAGTCGCCCCGAGCGCGGCCCGGAGGGTGCCCAGGAGGACATCCCGGCGGCGATCGGCGACCCAGCGCAGCGTCGGGCTCCGCTGGGCAGCCGCGCGGCGCTCCAAGGCCTCGATCCCCTCGACCTCGTCGGCCACCGCCAGCTGGAGAATCGTGTCCTCCAGGACGGCCAGGTCGTGGAACCGGGGCGGCAGCGGCTGCGGGCCATGGAGGTAGTACCCCACCGGGGCACCCCCGTAGACCGTGAACGGGGTGCGCAGGGTGGCGAGCCGGCCGGGCGCCTTCGCCCCATCGGTGTGCTCGATCCGGGCGAGATCGCGGTAGACGCCTTGGGCCACGTCGTGGCTCGTGCGGGTCAGCATGAACCACCGGACCTCCTGCCGGGTGGCCAGGCGCCCCAGTGTCCTGGAGGCGCCACTCACCGCATGACGGACGGCTTGGGCCCGGCTCCGGTAGGCGACGCGCTCCACCTCGACGCAGTACTAGCCGGAGGGCCCGGCCCCAACGGAGCGCAGGCCCTCGGCTGCCTCAATCGGGAGCCAGTACGCCGCGTCTATCTGATCGCGCGTCGGCGCGATGGCCCGAGCGACGAGCGGCCCCTGGGTGGCGGCGCTACCCCGCACACGGGGGCGCGCCAACGTCTCGAGGCGCTTCCGCACGACATTGGGCCCCTGGGCCGCGAGGACGACCCCGTCGGCCTTCAGCTGCGCCGCGACCGCCCTCGTCGAGACGGGGCGCTCTGCCTCGGCGACGGTGCGCCGCAGCGCGTCCAACACGTGCATCGCGTCGTCGTCGGCCCGCTGGGTGGGCACGAAGCCGCTGCCTGTCGGGGCGACGCGCGTGTACTCCGGGCGACCATCCACCCGTTCCAGCACGCCGCGGCGGACCATCGAGGCCACCTCGGCCATGGCGAGCGGTCGGCGGCATCCGGTCTGGGCGGTGAGCGCGTCCGCGAGGACGGTCGTCGGGACCGGTTCACCGGTCTGCGCCACCTCGCGATCGAGGATCGACAAGAGGAGGTCCGCGCGACTGCCGGCCTGCACGCGGGTGCGCGCGTGCCGCAGGGCCGCCGGGTACGCCGTGGGGAGGCGCTCGCGGGCGGCCTTGGTTGGCCTACTCCTCGCTCGTGTCGCTCCCACCCGCGACCTCGCTCCAGGTGCCCAAGAAGACCGCCTCATCGAACGGCACATCCCGCAGCTCCCGAATCCGCGCGTCGTGGTTGGTCCAGCGGCGGACGTAGTGCCGCACATGGTTCTCGATGCGCGAGACCGGGGTCCCAGCCGGGGCGATGTGCTGCCGGATGAACCGGAGCCAGCCGGCTTCGCCCATCGTGGTCGCTTGCTCCTCGCAGCTCGGGAGAAACGCCCGGTACACCGCCGCCACGGTCTCGGCGGCCAAGAGGTTCTGCTTCTGTTCGGGTTCATTCCAAGATACACGCGAGGCTGACAGTCGCCATGTGGCCCCGCACAACCTGGGCGGAAGCAGACCGCGGCAGGCGGGCTCATCAAGGGGCGCCCCCCTCGTTTGCGTACCGCCTGGCAGCGAATGCGTATTACGGCGCAAACCGGCCACCCATTCTGGTTGAATCCGGCCACCCATTCCGGTTGAATCCGGCCACGCATTCCGGGTGAATCCGGCCACCCATTCTGGGTGATTCCGGCCACTCATTCTGGCGGAATCCGGCCAGGGGGCTACTAGCGGTGTTGCTGCAGTGACTGGTGTGGGATCCCCACCCCGCGTGATTCGTGCGTCCTTCCGGGACTTTAACCGGAGTGACCGCGTGCCCCGCGACAGGATCCCGATGCGAATGATTCGAGATGTACTCCGCCTCCGATTGGAAGCGGGCCTCAGCGAACGGCGCGCCGCGCGCAGCCTCGGCGTGCCGCGAAGCACGGTGCAGGACTACTGTGCGCGCTTCCGTGCGAGCGGGTTAAGGAATCTCTGATTAAGTAGTGCGCCGCGGAGGGAAAATCGCAATATTGGCGCGCGCGATTTTCCCTTCTGTCGGAGCTACCGGATGACCGAGCCGCGCACGTTTGCGGATGCGATCCTCTCGAACAAGCGACGGACGACCCGCCGCGAGCAGTTCCTCACCGAGATGGACCAGGTGATTCCGTGGGCGACGCTCGAGGCGCTGGTCGAGCCGCACTATCCGAAAGCGGGACGTGGCCGACGCCCCCTGCCGATGGCGACCATGCTCCGGATTTACTTTCTCCAGCAGTGGTTCAATCTGTCGGATCCGCAGGCGGAAGACATGCTCTACGACTCGGAGTCGATGCGCCGCTTCGCCCGTATCGATCTGCTGCACGACACGGTGCCCGACGAGACCACGATCTGCAAATTCCGCCACCTGCTGGAGGCGCATCAGCTCACCGCGCGGATGTTCGACGCGGTGAAGGCGCTGCTTGAGGGGCGGAAGCTCTTGCTGAAGGCCGGTACCATCGTCGATGCCACCATCATTGGCGCGCCCAGCTCGACGAAGCATGCCACGAAGACCCGCGATCCCGAGATGCGGCAGACGAAGAAGGGCAACCAGTGGTACTTCGGCATGAAGGTGCACGTGGGCACCGACCGGCGCGGCGTGATCCACACGATCACCACGACCGACGCGGCCACGGCCGATATCACCCAGTTACCCCACTTGCTCCACGGCCAGGAGACGACGCTGCACGGCGACAAGGCGTACTACAAAGCCGAAGACAAACTGCAGTGGGAGCTCAGCGGCGGCCGGTACCTCGTCAACAAGAGCGGCAAGCGGACCGACTACTGGGATGCGATCAATCGCACCCGGTCGCGCGTGCGCGCCATGGTCGAGCATCCGTTTCACACCATCAAGCGGCTGTGGGGCTTTACGACGGTGCGCTACCGGGGGCTCGCCAAGAATACGGCGCGCGTCTACGCCCTTTGTACCCTCGCCAACCTCTTCCGGCTGCGGCATCGATTACGGCCGCAGGGCACGTAGTGTCGGCGCGTGCGCCGAGATCGGCCGAAATGGGCCGACTCGCTCCCCTGAGCGGGGCGCCACGAGCGGTATACGCCCTCATACGGGCGCCTCTCGGCACCCGCTGATGCGCAGTTTATCCACACGCCCCGCAATTCCTACCTGATCGGAGTTTCCCTAGTGTTTCCCCGATCAAGCTGCTCGGTGAGTTCTCGCGCCACCGCCAACCATCCCACAGCGGGGCCATACAGTGTACTCACTGTCACGTCATAGAGCCGACTGAGTCCCATCACATCGGGCTGCGTGAAGTACGCGTCCAGGACAGCGGCGAGTTTGGGGACGAACTCAGGTTGCATTCCCGACCGGCAACGTGAAGGGTGCGTACGATCGAATCAGCGGATGTTCCCAAGGTCGCCGTGGCCTCACGGCTTGTCGAGGAGGGCCCGGGACCGTGGGCATGCTGCTGGCCGTATCGGGATGTGTTTGCCAGCTGCAACCGACCTGTTTGTGGCGACCCCGCCGGTCGATGACAGGGCTAGGGACCGAAATTATCAGGATTCGCGCAGTCGCATTAGCAGAATCCGTGCATCGGTTGTCAGTGCGGGAGCGAGTATTTCGTTGTCTCAGAACCGGCAATGGCTGAGTGTCTCAAATGTGTCTGGCGCCGACATTCGATCTCACTCGGGCGAGCTCCCTTTCAGAAGTGCGTGGCGCCTCCCCTCCTCGAAGTACTGGCGCACACCTCCGACGAGCTAGTAAAAGCAGAGACGGGCCGCGACGCCCGGGCTCGCTCCAAATCCGCCGTGCCGTCGACCCCTACCAGCCGCGAATGCGCTAAGCTCGCGCGCATCTCGCGAGGCACTTCCACACTCGACCTCGATCAGGCTCGCGCGGAGATCGTGTGCATCGCCACTACCCACGGCGTGCCCGTGCCACTCACTGACTTCACGGAGAGTCAGCAAGCCCGCCAGGTGCTCTTCGTCATCGCCCCTTCGCACCGGGAGTTCCAAGGCGACCGGGACGACGGCTTCGACGAAATGGACGTGGGGCTGCCGGATGCTGCTCGAGTAGTGTCTCGCCGTTAGTGGAGCAAAGAGGCGCCCCCGTCGGCGGTCGCTGTCTCTCACTACGGCCCTGCGCTTCAATGCCACTCCAGCCGGGAGCCACGCCCTCGCCAAGCGCGCCGCCCCGTACATCTGGGCATGGAAATCACGCGTGAAGAGCTTCGGGGAAACTGCCCGCCCGGGTGGCTGCTGACTATCGATCTGATCTGGGATGTGCTCGAGCAGTGGCGACCGGTCGCCGAGATCACCGGCGAGCCGCGCCCGATTATCACACGATGGACGCGGGGTGAAAGAGATCAGGCAGCACTGGTGACCTTCCCCTGGCTCGACTTCGAGGGGTTCGGTCGCTGCGAGGACTATGAGATGGACAAGCTCGAAACCCTCGGCGGCTTGCTCAATCGACTCGCGCAAACGTGCGAGGTCTGCGGCGGCAGGAGCGCGTCAAAGCTGAAGGACGCCAGGGCCGGGGGCGGTGCGTTGTTCCTCTGCCATGTCTGCCGCGACGTGTATGCCGCCAACGCAGACGAGCCGCTGCGCAACGACATTGGCGCGCCGTTTGAGGAGATCGTCGCGAGCGATCAGCTGCGCCTCGGGTTCGATGACAGGCCATGGAGCCCTGGCAAAGATCGGGAGGACGACGCGAGAGACGGGTTGCTAGACCCCGGGGACGACATTCCTTTCTGAACGCACAAAGGGCCGCCCACCTGGACGGCCCTCGTGCTTTCCCGGCGAGACGCTCAGCGGAAACGCGACCGCTCGCGCGGCTACAAGTGCACAGGTCTCGGGCACTTTGCATCAAAGCCCCCGGACGCTTGCCCCAGAGGGGAGCCAGCCCCAGACATTCTATATTAATGGTGCACAGGCGGCCGGGGTCCCTGTGCACCTCTAAGCGGATCGCATCAGGAGTTCGCCCCGAGAAAGGCGCACAGGCGGCCCGGATTGGTGTAGGTTTGGTGTAGGTTTGCCCGGGAAACAGGGACCGAGTATGTCCCGCGTGTCCCGTTAGCGTTTGGTCTCCCTCTGTGGCGCGGGACAGGCGGGACGCGCTATAGGATGGCCCTCGTGCTTTGCAAGCAGGGGGTCATCGGTTCGATCCCGATACGCTCCACTATCTCGACACAGGACAATCACGACGGGCCGCCACTCGCACGACTGGCGGCCCGTCGTGCGTATAACGCGCTGTCGCTACGCCCCCTTCGCTTCCACGCGGCGCGGGCCCCAACCCGGATCAGCACGAAGCGGAAGCCGATTCCGCTCCGCCAATAACGCGGTCATCGCCGCGTACGGCACCGCCTCGCTGAAATGCCGCCCCTGCTGCGCAAAACACTGCAGTCGCGCCAGCCGCTGCGACTGCTCCCCGTTCTCCACCCCCTCGGCCACCACATCGAGCCCAAGCCCGCGCGCCAACCGCACCATGCTCGCCACGATTGCCTGGTCACGCTGGTCCACCAGCAATTGCGACACGAACCGGCGGTCGATCTTGATGCCGTCTACCGGCGCTTCACGCAGGAACGTCAGCGACGCATGGCCAACGCCGAAATCATCGACCACGAGGCGCACCCCGAGCCCCTTGAGCGCACGCAGCGTTTCCATCGCCATCTCGCCGTCTACTACCGTGCTGTTCTCGGTGAGCTCAAGCGTCAGCGCCTCGGGAGAACACCCCGTCTCCGCGAGTATCTGCGCCACCCGCCGCTCAAAGCCGTGCTCGCGCAGCTGCACCGCCGAGAGGTTCACCGCCACTCGCAAGGCACTGGCCACACCGGATACCCGCCAACGCACCAGCGCTTCGCAAGCATCGCGCAGCACTTGCTCGCCTATCGGGACGATGAGCCCCGTGTCTTCAGCGAGCGCCAGAAAGCCTGAGGGCGAAAGCAATCCGCGGTCGGGATCGCGCCAACGCAACAGCGCCTCCGCTCCGATGATCCGGTCGGCCACAACATCGAGCACCGGCTGGTAGAACACCTCGAACTCGCCGCGCGCGGCAGCCGCCCGTAGGCGGGCTTCACGGCGGTACGACACCGATTCGCCGACACTCGGCGGTTCTCTCTCGATCGACTGCTCCGGCGACTCCAGCGAGAGTGACCGGACGCGGTCTCGGCGGCGTTGGTGCTTCTCGTGGTACATATCTGCGTCGGCCGCGTCGAGGAGATCCTGCGCCGTCGCGCCGTCGAGCGGCGACATGGCACTCCCGATACTCGCCTCGATATACAGCGCGTCGGCCGTACCGGTCTCGATGGGGGCGCGCAGCGAACTGAGAATCGTCTCCTTCACGAAGGCCACGTCACGCCGGCTGGTTACGTCGGGAAGCAGCACCACGAACTCGTCGCCCCCCAATCGTGCCACGGCATCGGAGCGCCGGACGCTTTCAAGCAGCCGCCCCGACACGGCCTTGAGCAGGGTGTCGCCAAGGGCGTGTCCACGGGTGTCGTTGATCGATTTGAAACCATCCAGGTCGACGAACAGCAACCCGGTCTTTCGCGAATATCGCGCCCCGAAGGCCAGCGCACGATCCAGCTGATCGAGGAAGAGCTCGCGGTTGGCCAATCCCGTGAGCGGATCGTGGGTGGCACGATGCGCCGCCTCCACGCGCGCTGCTTCCAGGAGCGAAATGCGCCGCTGACGTTCCAGTGCAAAATTCAGCATGCGCGCCAACCCCTCTGGCGGTGTCTCCCGCTTGTCCAGGCACTCATGGGCGCCGGCGCGCAGGGCGCGGATCGCGAGCGTATCGTCGAGCACGCGCGTGTAGACGATGACCGGTACGGCGGGCGCAGCGCCCCGAATACCCGCCAGTGTCGCGATCCCCGACGCATCCGCCACATCGAGCTCCAGCACCACGGCGTCGAACCGCTCCTCCATGAGTGAGCGGATCGCCAAGGCGAGGCTCGGCACCTGCGACAGAGCCAGCTGCTCGCCCAGACGCGCGCGGAGCCCCTCTTCGGAACGCGCAGCCGCCTTCCGATCATTGTCCACCAGTAACACACGCAACACGCCCACGCGGGGCGTTCCGTGCAGCTCACGATCGGTCATGGCGGTAGGGATGGGAAGTGGAACGCGCACCGGAAACGGCAGGGCTGACTTGCTTCTCTCCACACTCGCTCTATTGTCACGTAATTGTGATCTGCCGGTGCGTGCTCCACTCAGCCCTATACATCGATGACCGCTGGAACACCCGCATTACCCGCCGTCGGAACCGAAGCGCCGGACTTCACCGCCGCGTCGACCTCCGGAGAGAATATCACGCTGTCCAGTTTCCGAGGCCAGAAGCACGTATTGCTCGCGTTCTTCCCGGCGGCGTTCACGCCGGTCTGTACCAGCGAAATGTGTGCCTTCAGCGATGACTTCGCTCGATTCTCGGCGGACGACGTACAAGTCCTTCCAATTTCAGTAGATACACTCGATTCACTGACGAGCTTTCGAGACCAGCATCACATGAAAGTGGAGCTCCTCTCCGACACGACCAAGGCCGTGGCGCAGCAATACGGCGCCCTCTGGGCCGACGGGAAGATCGCCAATCGGGCCTACTTCCTGATCGACAAGGCCGGCACCGTCCGCTGGGCCCACGCCGAGCAGCACCCGGGCCTCAGTCGTCAAAATGAGGAAATCTTTGCAGTTATCAAGTCTGTGACCGCCTGACCGGCAATCGTTGTTGAGGCGATCTTGGGGTGTGACTCGGGGCGCAGCGAACGATCGCTGCGCCCCGTGTTTGCCACGTCGCTCGATGCCGGATGGATGTCCGGTTCGGCCGCGAGGCGGTGTTACTCCGTCGGCGTGCTGACGGTCGGCGACTGAATCGTGACCGGCACCCGGCGCGGCTGTGCCGGGGCGATCTTCGCCACCCGGATGCTCAGGACGCCGAGCGCGTAGCTGGCCGAGACCGATTGCAGGTCGGCCACCTTGGGGAGGCGGAAGCGACGGATGAACTCCCCCCCAGCGACCTCACTGAAAACCGCGGTCTCGCCCTCGGCCAGCGCGCGGTGGGCTCGCAAGCCCTTGAGCGTCAGCACGCCTTCCTCGGCCAGCAGCTCCACCTTCTGCGGGTCCACGCCCGGGAGATCGACTTCCAGAGTGTAGCCCGTCGCGTCTTCGCGCGCCGCTGCCGATGGCTGCCGGGAGGGCGTCGCCGCACGCGTGGCGAAGACATCGTCGAACATCCGGTCGATTTCACGCCGCAGCGAAGCCGGAGGGAACGCAGTGGCGATCGGGAACGTGTACGTCATAGGAAACTCCTGGGCATTTCGCCGAAGATGATGAGACCTGATCGCGGGCGCCCTCGTGATCGAGAGCACCGCCGGTCTCCGTAACGTGCAGCCACCGTGCCCGCGCTCGTCGGCCACTCCGGCCATTTACAAGTGAATTTGGCGGCCGTTCTGGCAGGTGAACTGCCGCAGTGGCAAGGCCATCGTTTCGCAATGCAACCGTAACGATCGGTCAGCTTGTCCGACCGAGAGGCGACGCCTACCTTCTGCAGGTCGACCTTTCGTCGCGCGATGCCGCGCGTACAAGGTGCCAATCGATTCCCGCGACAACCCCACCATGTCCAATTCGCAGGCGGCGACGCTCTTTGATCTGGTGGGCATTCTCGCGGCCAGCAGCGATACCGCCGGAGGCATCACCGGGGTGCTCGAAGCGTTGGGGCGCAACCTTCACGTCCGTGAAGTTTCCCTCGAGTTCACGGAGCCCGGTATCGCCGCATTGTCGTGGCGTGCCTCCGGCCCCACCGATGCACCGACCGCCGCGCCCGTTCGCCGCCCCGTCGAAGCCGGCGGGACGCAGGTGGCGACCCTGTCCGTGCATCGTGACGCGGCGCTCACGGCGTCCGACGAGCTCCTGCTCACCGGCACGGCCAATGTGCTGGCCGTAGCCGTCAATCGTGAAGCGTACCTCCACGATCTCGAGCGCGAGCTGACCGCGCGAGTGCGCGAGCTGGCCGAGCAGCGCTCATTCATCGAATGCATCGTGGACTCGCTCCCCCTCGGCCTGTACGTCATCGACCGGCAGTACCGCATTCACGCCTGGAATCACAAGCGCGAAACCGGACTGCAGGGCGTGGCGCGCGCCGACGCCGTTGGCCGCTCCATTTTCGAAGTGCTCCACCGGCAGCCTGCCGCGCTGCTCAAGCGGGAGTTCGATGAAGTGTTCGCCTCCGGTCGGCTGCAGCAGTTCCAGATGGAGAGCAACGCCTTCGGGGAAACGCGCACCTTCCGCCTGTCCAAGATCCCGATGCGCATGGGCGGCGCCGCCGTCACGCATGTCATCACCGTCGGCGAAGACATTACCGACTGGAAAGCCGCGCTCGATCGCACCGCCCAGGCGGAAAAACTCGCGGCCCTCGGCCAGTTGGCCGCCGGCGTCATGCACGAGATCAACAATCCGTTGGCCACCATTGCTGCCTGCGCCGAGTCGATCGGCATGCAGGTCGAAATGGGCACATCAGCGCCCCCGACGGAGCTGCTGCGCATCATCGACCTCGAAGTGCAGCGCTGCAAGAAAATCGTGAACGGGCTGCTCGATTTTTCGCGGCCGAAAGCCGGTGGCCACGAACACTTCGATCTCAACACCGTCGTGCAGCAGGGGCTCTTTCTCCTGCAGCATCACCCGCGCTTCAAGCGCGTCAAGGTGGTCACCGAGCTCGAAGAAAAATCGTCGCTCCTGGTCGAGGGCGATGCCGACCAGCTGGTGCAGGTCCTCATTGCTCTCGCCATGAATGCGCTCGATGCGACGCCGGAGCAGGGGAGCGTCGTCATCCGCACGCGCCTCGACATCATCAACGGCAGCGCGCATGCCCTGCTCGAAGTCGAAGATGAAGGGCCGGGCATTCCGCGCGCGCTGCAAGCGAAGGTGTTCGAACCCTTCTTTACCACGAAACCAACGGGGCAGGGGACCGGCCTCGGGTTGGCCATCTGCTACGGCATCATTGCCGATCACGGTGGCGCGCTCGAACTCGTGTCCGCCGAAGGGCAGGGCGCCAACTTCCGCGTCACGCTCCCTATGGGCGTCCGCCCCGCATCGGCGGCGTCGCCGGAACCCTCGTCCGTGGCCATGTCGGCCGAGCCCGTATGACCTTGCCGTCCGGTTCGTCCGCCATGTCCCCCATGGCGACCCCCGCTTCCACACGCGCCATCGAGAGCGGCACGCCGATTCGCGTGCTCATTGCCGAAGACGAGACGCACCTCGGCACCATCCTCGAGCAGTTCCTGACCGCGCGCGGGTTCTCCGTGCGCATCGTGCGCGATGGTCGGGCGGCGTTGGAGCAACTGCGCACCGAAAACTTCGACGTGGCGCTCCTCGATGTGGTGATGCCCGAGGTCGATGGGCTCGAGGTGCTACGCCTCATTCGCGAAGAACCGCTCCCGCCCGAAGTCATCGTGATCACCGGTAACGGCACCATTGAAACGGCGATCGCGGCACTCAAACTCGGCGCGTACGACTTTCTGTCCAAGCCGTACCGCATGGCGGAGATCGAAGCGCTGGTCCGTCGAGCCTGGGAGAAGCGCATGCTCGCGCGCGACAACATGCACATGGCATCTCGGCTGCAGCGGGCCATGCCGAGCACGTCGTTCGTCACGCACTTCGCACCGCTCGTCGCCGTACTGTCCATGGTGGAGAAGATCGCCCCGAGTCCGTCCCCGGTGCTCATCAGCGGCGAGTCGGGAACGGGGAAGGATGTCATCGCGCGTCTGTTGCATACCGGCAGCGCTCGCGCCGAGGGGCCGTTCGTCGACCTCAATTGCGCGGCCATTGCCGAATCGCTCATGGAAAGGGAGCTGTTCGGGGTGGAGAAGGGCGCCTTCCCCGGCGCCGAGCAGCGACGCATCGGCCTCTTCGAGCTGGCGGCTGGTGGGACACTGTATCTCGACAATGTCGGTGACCTCGATCTCAAGGTACAGGGCAAACTGTTGCGCGCGCTCGAGTCGGGGACCTTCTATCGGGTCGGCGGTGCGCAGAAAGTGGAAGTCGATGTGCGCGTGGTCGCTTCGAGCACGCGTGATCTGTCACGCATGGTGCAGGCGGGGACCTTTCGCGACGATCTGCTGCACCGCATCAATACCATTCGGATCGTCCTGCCGCCGCTGCGCGAACGCGCGGTCGATGTGCCGTTGCTCGCGCAGCACTTTCTGGGGACGTTCGCGAACACGCGCACCTTGCGGTTGACCGACGAAGCCATCGGGGCGCTCGAGCGGTATCGCTGGCCCGGCAACGTGCGCGAATTGCGCAACGTCATGGAGCGCGCCGCGTTGCTCGCCACCAACGGCGTGGTCGAAGCGACGGACTTGCCGCTGGCCGCGGACGTCGGCGCCGGTGCGCGTCCAACGTCGGCCAGTGTCCTCTCGCTCGGCGAACTCGAGCAGCGGCACATCGCCGATGTGCTCGAACGGACCAACTGGCATCAGGGGCGTGCCGCTGAAATGCTGGGCATTTCGCCAAAGACACTCTACCGCAAGATCCGCGAGTACGGCTTCAAGCGGCCGTCGGGGAGAAACGCATGAAGATTCTCGTTATCGAAGACGATCCGACCGTGGGCGAGTTCGTGCGGCGCGGGCTTGAGGAGCAGCGCTGGCAGACGGACCTCTGCAATAACGGTTTGGAAGGGGAGCGCCTCGCCACGGCACAGCCGTACGATCTCATCATCCTCGATATGCGCTTGCCGGGCCGGAACGGCCTCGACATTCTCCGCTCACTGCGCGCCAAGGGCTTCGAGCGGCCAGTGCTGGTGCTCACAGCGCAGGACGCGGTGGATGCGAAGGTGGAGACGCTGCGGGCAGGTGCCGACGACTATGTCACCAAACCCTTTGCGTTCGAAGAGTTGCTCGCCCGTGTCGAGGCACTGCTCCGCCGCCCGCGCGCCCTGGCGAGTCCGCAGCTGAAGGTCGGTGACCTCGAACTCGATCAGGGCACCCGCGAGGTCCGTCGTGGCGAGGAGTTCATCGAACTCACCCCCAAGGAGTTCGCGGTCCTCGAGTATCTCATGCGACATGCCGGTCGCGTCATGAGCCGCACGCTCATTACGGAGTACGCGTGGGGGTATCACTTCGATCCTGGCACCAACATCGTGGATGTCGTGATCAATCATCTGCGCAAGAAGATCGACGCGAAGTTCGAGAAGAAGCTCATCACGACCGTGCGTGGTGTGGGCTACATGATTCGCGTCTAGGCACGCCGCATGGCCATGCGCTCCATTCGCGCGCGCCTCACCTTGGCGTGGACCGCGGCGTCCATCGGGACGCTGCTGATCTTTTCGCTGACGCTGCTGGCCGTGCGCCGCGAGATCCTCGTGCAGGAACTCGAGTCGCGCGTGCAGATCGAGGCGGAGCATATCGTGAAGGCCATCAATTTGGCGCGAACCACCGGGACGGAACCGGTGTTCGGTCTCAGCGATCCGCTGGCGGTGCGCACGGTGGGGCAACGCATGGCATCGTTCCTGTCGCTGCTCGATGGCTATGTGTTGGTGCAGGACAGCACCGGATACGACATTTACGCCTCGCCGTTGGTCAGCGGTCTCTCCACGTCCGACCGTGGCCTCTTCAGCGAAGCGGCGCGTGAATCACAAGCGGGCAATGAGATGCAACGGGTGGTGCTCTTCAACGACGAAGTGCTACTCGCCGCGCGCGATGTACCACTCAGTGAGGATGCACGCTATCGCGTGTACGCCGCGCTCAGTACGTCGGAGATCGACGCGACCCTCCGGAGCATCGCGTGGACGATGGTGGTCATTTCGCCATTCCTCGTGGCGGTGTCCGTCCTCTTTGCCTACGTCATCGCGGGGCGCGTCTTCCGGCCGATCGATCGCATCATCGATCAGGTCGAGGCCATCACTGACGGCCGTTCGCTGCACCGGCGACTGGCCATCGGCGCAGCAGGTGAGGAACTCTCACGACTCTCTGCGACACTCAACGCGTTCATCGAACGCATCGAAACCTCCTTCGGGGCGCTGCGACGATTCACCGCCGATGCGAGTCACGAACTCAAGACGCCGCTCGCCGTCATGCGCGCGGACGTGGAGCGCGCGATGCATCCGGGGGCGAACGAAACGGAGCAGGCCATTGCGCTCGAGGAGGCGTTGCAGCAGGTCACCCGCATGGCCGACCTCGTGGACTCCCTGTTGACGCTCGCCCGGGCCGACGAGGGGCGCTTCGACTTGTATCGCGAACCCATCGAGTTGGCGCCACTGGCCCGTGAAGTGGTGGAAACGGCGCGTCTGTTGGGCGAGGACTCCGGGCTCATCATCGAGGCGTCGTCGTTCGAGAACGCCGAAGTGCTGGGCGATGTCACGCGTTTGCGGCAGCTGTTTCTCAACCTCGTGACCAACGCGATCAAGTACACGCCGCGTGGTGGCACCGTGGAGATTTCCCTCACGCGTGATGCCGAGGTGGTGCGCTTCGCCGTGCGCGACACGGGCATTGGGATCGCGGCGGCCGACCTGCCGTACGTGTTCGAACGGTTCTGGCGCGCCGACCGCGTGCGCTCGCGGGCCAGTGAGCGCGGGGGCTTCGGCCTCGGCCTCGCGATCTCGCAGTGGATTGCGCAGGCACACAGCGGCACGCTCGATGTGCAGTCGCGGCTGGGGCGCGGGAGCACGTTCACGGTCACGCTGCCATTGGCGGGGGCCCCGGGCTCCGGCATGACGGGTGAATACCAGTCAATTGTCAATAGCACTGAAGGCCCGATCGACATGAGCGGAATGCTAACCTCGGATTAATCCGATCCTAATCTTCTTTCCATTGCTGGATCATGCTGGGGGCGTAGAATCGCCAAGTCGCCCTCGGACGCGCTGAGATGCGACATCGTAGCCCGCACCCCGGACAAGCGAGATGTTCAACAACCTGCTTGAGTCACAGGCGAAGAAGCAGAAGCGCTTGGGTGGGTCCTTTGCCTCGGTTGTCTTCCACACGGCCATCGTGGTCGGCCTCGTCATCGTGACGAAGAACGCCGGCATCGTGAACGAAAAGCCGAAGGAAGAGAAGGTCGACTTTGTCGAGGTAAAGAAGGACGAGCCCAAGCCGCCCGAGCCGGAAAAGCCACCCCCACCACCAGACGCGGTGGCGTCTCCCCCGCCACCGAAGGGCTTCCAGGTGCTGTCGGCGCCGGTCGAAATCCCCAATGTCATTCCCGAAATCGATTTGTCCAAGAAGGTCACGGACGAAGCCGACTTCTCGGGGAAGGGCGTCCAAGGTGGTATCGCCAAGGGTGTCGAAGGCGGTAAGGGACCGGTCCCGCAGGGTGACCAGCCCTACTTCGACTTCCAGGTTGAAAAACCCGTGGTCATGGCGCCTGGTGCACAGGGGCCCGCCTACCCGGACATGCTCCGGACCGCCGGCATTGAGGGGCAGGTGCTCGCGCAGTTCGTCGTTGATACGACCGGCCGCGCCGAAATGAGCACCTTCAAGGCGCTCAAGTCCGACAACGATCTGTTCACGACGTCCGTCAAGAACGCGCTGGCCCGCATGCGCTTCCTCCCCGCCGAAGTGGGGGGACGCAAGGTGAAGCAGCTCGTCCAGCAGCCGTTCCAGTTCTCGCTCAATCGCTGAGCCCCCACCTAACGTTTTGCGGAGATACGACTCATGAACATGTCGTTGATGGAGCTGTACACCTCGATGGGTTGGTTCGCCAAGGGCATCGTCTTCACGCTGCTTGGCATGTCGGCCTTCTCGTTCACGGTGCTCATCCAGAAGTGGTGGGGCATGCGGAAGGCGCAGGCCGAAACGCGTAAGTTCGCCCCCGAGTTCTCGCAGTTCCTCGAAGAGGACAACCTCAACGAGGCCATCAAGCTGGCCGAAGGCTACAAGAAGTCGCACGTCGCGCGCGTGCTCGGTGGGGCGCTCAGCGAAATCCGTCCGCTCATCCAGGACGGCTCGGTGACGGTCGCCGACATCAACTCGGCCGAGCGTGCAGTCGAGCGTGAAATGCTCATGACGGTTGTCGATCTCAAGCGCGGCCTCGGCATCCTCGCGACGGTCGGCGCCACGGCGCCGTTCGTCGGTCTGCTCGGCACCACGATGGGTATCGTGAACTCGTTCACGGGTATGGCCAGCTCCGGCGCCGGCGGTATCTCCGCCATTGCCGCCGGTGTTGCCGAAGCCCTGATCACGACGGCCATCGGTATCGGCGTCGCCATTCCTGCGGTGTGGGCGTACAACTTCTTCCAGACGAAGATCGACAACCTCATCGCCGAAATGACGTACACCTCGAAGGAAATGATCGACTACCTCATCAAGGGGGTCTCGGGTGAGTTCGGCCGTTCGCGCTTCACGCGCGAGTTCAACACGGCTGGCCAGACGTCGATCTCGCAGTAAGCGATCCCCTCACGACGATTCGCTGGCGGGCGCACCTTCCGGTGTGCTCCCCAGCGGCGTAATCACGGAGTAACGCCATGGGCATGAGTCTAGGCGGCGGCGGCGGCGTCAAGGCCGAACCGAACGTCACCCCCATGATCGACGTGATGCTGGTGCTGCTCATCATCTTCATGATCACGATCCCGCAGATCAACGCCGGGTTCAAGGCCGTGCCGCCTGAGGGTCAAAGCCTCAAGCCGCACCCGGAAGAAGAGGGTGATCAGGTACTCGGCATCGACGATCAGGGTCGCTATTACCTGAACAAAAAACCGGTGCGCAACGAAGATCTCGAAACGCTGGTGCGTGAGATCTACGGCGTCGAAGGCCGCGAAGATTACATCATGTACGTGAAGGCCGATAAGGGACTTCAGTACCTGAAGGTCGTCGACGCGCTCGGGGTGCTCTCCAAGAGCGGCGTCCGCGTCGCGGCGCTCATCACCGAGCAGAAGCCCGGTACGGAATCCCTCGTGGAATCCGATCGCATCAAGCCAGGGGGGAGCCAGTAATGGGTATGTCAGCCGGCGGCGGAAGCGGAAGTCTCAACAACGAGATCAACGTGACGCCCATGATCGACGTGCTCCTCGTGTTGCTCATCATCTTCATGATGATCATCCCGATGAGCCGCAAGGCCATCGACACGCAGCTCCCCGATCCGAACCCGCAGCCCCAGACCTCACAGGTCAATCCTGATCAGATCGTGTTGGAAATCCTTCCGGATGACAAGTACGCGATCAACAAGGAGCCGGTGGAACGGGCGCAGCTGTTCAATCGCCTCAAAACCATCTATGATCCCCGCCCGGAGAAGATCATCTTCATCAAGGGAGACACGATGGCGATCTATGAAAACGTCATCTGGGCCATGGACCAGGCTCGTGGCGCGGGCGTCAAGGTACTCGGCGTCGCACCCAAGTGAGTAATGGGTGCCCCGTATAGGGGCACCCAATCACCACCTGTGGTGTTGTATACGGCGGGCGAACCCTTTTGGGCTCGCCCGCCGTATTACGTTGTATTCACCCCTCTTCACGTATATGGCCGACCGTTCTCCGCACGACGCCTCTGATCTGCCGCCGCTCGCAGACGCTCCGCAGCGTCCGCGGTATCGGCCACCCATCGGTATTCCGGTCGCGAAGCAGAAGCGCACGGGCAGTCTGCTGCTCGCGATTTTCTTGCACGTGGCCATCATCCTGCTGCTCATCGTCCCCTTCACCTCGCCCGAACTCCTCAGCGAAGTGCTGGGAGCTGGCGGCGCGGGACCGGCCGGTGGCGGTGGCGGGGGGAATAATGGCAACGGTGGGCAGATGAAGCAGGAGCGTCTGCAGTACGTCCGCGTGGCACCGCCGCCGCCGCCTGCCGTGACCACGCCGCAGATCAAGCCGCCCGTCATCAAGCCGCCGGTCGTTCCGCCTCCGGTCCCGCCGCCACCGACTCCGCAGCCGCCGCAGCAGCCTACCCCCTCCACCGCCACCCAGACGGCCGACGTGAAAAGCGCCACGTCGGGCACGGGCGGCGGCGCAGGCTCCGATGGCAGCGCCGGCAGCGGCCCTGGCTCGGGCGGTGGCGTTGGCTCCGGTGTCGGCACCGGTAAGGGCACCTCGGTCGGCCCCGGGACCGGTGGCGGCCCTGGCACCGTCTATCCGCCCGCACCAACCGAACTCTTCCTGCCGCCGTTGCCCGTGCCCAACAAGGCCAAGGGCACCATCGTCGTCGTCTTCGACGTCGATTCCACCGGCAAGGTGCTCGACCTGCAGTTCAATCCCACCAAAGACGGGTCGTACAACCGCAAGTTGCGCGACGCCCTCATTGCGATCCGGTTCCGCCCCGCTGTCAATGCGCAGGGTGTCCCCGTGAGAGCGCGGACCGAGATCACGTACTCGCTGTGATCGGTGCGGGGCACTAGCTTGCCCCCATACGTGCCCCTCGGGGCACGACCCCTCCGGGCTACGGCCTCCCCTCACATCCCAGACACGTCATGGGGCTGTTCGATCGTAAGCCGATCGCTGCTGCTGAAGACGGTGAACACGGCATGCGCCGAACACTTGGCGCCGGTGATCTCATCATGCTCGCCATCGGTGCCGTCATTGGTGCCGGTATCTTCTCGTCGCTAGGCACCGCCGCCGCAGGGGAAACGCTCGCCGACGGCACCGTGGTTCGCTACGGGGCAGGGCCCGCGCTCGTGTTGTCGTTCGTGCTGCTCGGCGCGGTCTGTGGACTGGCCGCCCTCTGCTATGCCGAACTCGCCTCAATGATCCCGCAGGCCGGCAGCGCCTACGCGTATTCATATGCGACGCTGGGGGAGATCGTCGCGTGGATCGTTGGATGGGCGCTCATCCTCGAGTACGCGGTCGGCAATGTCGCGGTGGCGATCGGATGGGCCGGCTATTTCACGTCGCTGCTCAGCGGCTTCGGCATCGATCTGCCCGGGTGGCTCACGCACGGCTACTGGAACGTCAAAGCCAGTGGGGATCCGGCCATACGCGGGCTCATGGAGACGGCGCCTCGACTACTCGGCATTCCGGTCCTTGTGAATCTCCCCGCCTTCGGCATCGTCGCTGCCATTACCGCGCTGCTCATGCGCGGTGTGAAGGAGAGCACGCGCGCCAATAATATCATGGTCATCATCAAGCTCATCGTGCTGGGCTTGTTTGTCATCGTGGGCGCGCTGCACATCAATCCTGACAACTACAAGCCGTTCGCCCCGAACGGATTCAAAGGGATTCATCAGGGTGCCGCCATCGTCTTCTTCGCGTACATCGGCTTCGATGCGATTTCGACCGCCGCCGAAGAAACCAAAGATCCGCAGCGCAATCTGCCGCGCGGCATTCTCGGTGGTCTCGCCATCTGTACGCTGATCTACGTCATCGTCGGCTTTGTCGCGACGGGATTGGTGCCCTACGATCAGCTCCGCAGCTCCGATCCGTTGGCGAAGGCTCTGTCACTCGCCGGCCTCGACACGGCCAGCTGGATTGTGGCGGCTGGCGCGGTCGTGTCCATGTCTGCCGTCTTGCTCGTCTTCCAGTACGGCCAGCCGCGTATTTTCTACGCGATGGCCCGAGACGGCTTGCTCCCCAAGTTCGCGGCCAAGCTCGACCCGGTCACGCGCACGCCCAAGGTCACCACGCTCATTACCGGCGTGCTCGTCGCGCTCGGTTCCTTGTTGGCCGACGATGCGGCAACGTACGATCTCACCAACATCGGGACGCTCGCGGCGTTTGCGGTCGTGTGCATCGGGGTGCTCGTGCTTCGCGTGCGTGAACCCAATCGTCATCGCCCCTTCCGCGTACCGTTCGTGTGGGGCGTCACGCTTCTTGGCGCCGGGGCCTGCATCTTCGTGATGAAGGGGCTGCCGCTCAGCGCCTGGATTGCGTTCGGCGTATGGATGGCAATCGGGCTCGGGCTCTATTTCGTCTACGGCTATCGTCATTCCGTGTTGCGCACGGGCGCCACGGATCGCTGACCGGCTGCACTCTCCCTTCGACCGTCACATGGCACATCTCTCCGCCGACACGCCCGCCGCCGCCCAGAAAACGAAGGGTCTCCTCGGCATTGGCTTTACCGGTTGGATCATCATTTCGATGATCATCGGCATCCTGATCGGGTGGCTTGCCCCCGATTTTGCGCCCAACCTCAAGCCGTTCGCCAACATCTTCTTGCGCATGATCAAGTCGCTGATCGTGCCGCTGCTCTTCAGCACCTTGGTCGTGGGGATCGCCGGACACGGCGACGACATGAAGAAGGTCGGCAAGCTGGCGTTGCGCTCGATCATCTACTTCGAAGTGGTGACCACGCTGGCCCTCGCCATCGGGCTGGTGGCCGTGAATGTCGCCAAGCCAGGGGTCGGGCTCTCCATCTCGCCGGCTGCCAACTCCGATGAGTTCCAGGCGCTGGCGGCCAAGACGCCGACGTTCGGGTCCGTGCTCGAGCACACGGTGCCGCAAAGCTTCTTCGAAGCGGCCGCGCAGAACGAGGTGCTCCAGATCGTCTTCTTTGCCATCATCTTCGCCGTTGCACTCGCGCGCGTCGAAGGACCGTCGAAGAAATTCATGCTCGATTGGCTGCAGTCGCTCAGCGACATCATGTTCAAGTTCGTCGGCATCGTCATGGCCTACGCGCCTATAGGAATCGGCGCCGCGATCGGGGTCACGGTCGGGAAGAGTGGCCTCGACGTCATGATCAACCTCGCGAAGCTGGTGGGGACGCTCTACGTGTCGCTCATCGTGTTTGTAATCTGCGTGCTGCTCCCCATCGCGATGCTCGCCAAGCTCGATCTCAAGCGCTTCTGGGCGTTGGTGAAAGAGCCGTGGCTCATTGCCTTCTCCACCGCCTCGTCCGAAGCGGCGTTCCCGCAGGCGATGCAGGCGATGGAGAAGTTCGGTGTGCCGCGTCGTATCGTCTCGTTCGTGCTTCCGACCGGATATTCGTTCAATCTCGACGGCAGTACGCTCTACCTTGCGATCGCATCGGTCTTCGTGGCGCAGGCGGCCGGCATCGATATGCCCATCGGCACGCAGTTGCTCATGATGCTGACGCTGATGCTCACGTCCAAGGGCGTGGCGGCCGTACCGCGGGCGTCGCTGGTCATCCTCTCCGGCGCGCTGGCGCAATTCGGATTGCCGCTCGAAGGCATCGCCATCATCTTGGGCGTTGACGCTATCATGGACATGGCGCGCACGTCGGTGAACCTGCTTGGCAACTGTCTCGCCACCGCCGTCATGGCACGATGGGAAGGCGAGCTCAAGGAAGGACCGGCCGTCGAGGCAGTCACTGCCTGATGCGGCTGCGGGACACTGACGCCGGGGAACGACGAAGGGGCCGATGCCGCGGCATCGGCCCCTTCGTCGTCCTGCATGTGCAAACCGTGATTTACACTTCCACGCCCAGCAATCGCCGCGCACGACGGACCGCACCACGCGCCGCATCGACGTCGTCGTTCTTCACGGTCGCACCAGGCACCGCACTCTTCAGACGCTGCTCGAGGCGCTTGCGCACCAGCGACCCTCGCGACAGCAGTCCGCCCGCCAAGGCCACCGGGATCGCTGCCCGTTCGTCGGTGAAACACCGACGTGCAAGTGTGCGCACATGGAGCGCCAGCTCTTCCACACAGAACGAGATCAGCGCATTGGCACGGAGGTCGCCGGTCGCCGCGACCTGTGCCACCACGGGCGCCAACAAGGCATAGGTAGCCGGCGTCGCCGTCGCCGCCCACGGTATCACATCCTCGAGGCTCTCAAGCTCGAGCGCCGTGAGAATCGCACCGGTCAATGCCGTCTCCGGCTCGCGGCCATCGTGCGCGGCAGTCACGACGCTTAGCGCCCGACGGCCCAGCCAGTGCGCGCTCCCCTCGTCGCCAATATTCGGCCCCCAGCCACCACACCGCTCAGTACGGCCATCCGTGCTCTTGGAGTACGCCACCGAACCCGTTCCGGCAATCAGCAGCACACCTGCCGACTCGCCGAAGGCGTCGTCCATCGCGATCGTCGCGTCGGCCTGCACCGACACGTCGTCCGCGATGCGCCGCTGCGCCAGCGCCGACCAGAGCGCCTGCGCGGCACGTTCCTGTCCGGCGCCGGCGACGCCAACCACACACACCGCTGGGCGTGTCTCCGTACGCTCCGCCTTGGCCAGCGCCTCGCCAATGAGCTGCTTGATCACATCGGCAGCCACCGACTCCTGTCCCGGCTGCAGCGCGCTGGCCGGCCCTTCGACGCGGGCCAGCGCGGCACCACTGGCATCGCACAGCAGTACGCGGGTGCGGCTGCCGCCGCCGTCTACGCCTACGACAAGCGGGGTCGGGTCGAGTGGTCCGGCGCTCATGGCCTGCTCCTCGGTACGGGCGGCGCCCCGGCAGTGCCGCCGGGCGCCGCGTGAGTAAACGACGACAACATCCCCGTCACGAAGGTAATCGTGAGGCCGATCAGCACGTACCATGGCCAAGCAATCGTTGCCACACCCCCCAGCGTCGAAGCCATCGATGGATACGCCGCGACGATCTGCTTGGCGAACACGATGAACGCCATGCAGCTGATCCCCACGCTCATGCCGAGAATGGCATCCCGCTGGTTGGCGCGATCCCAGAACATGCCCAGGAAGAACCCGCCCAGCAGCCCACCCTGCGTGAACGACGCGATCGACAACGCAATCACGACGACAGGCGTCCCCTGCTCCTTGAACAACAGGGCACCCGCGGTGAGCGCCACGCCCCACGCAAGCGCCATAACCTTGCTCACCTTGAGGGTGCGTGCGTCGTCCGCACTCCGCCCGGTAAAGGGCAGGTAGATGTCGTACACCGACGACGCCGCCAACGCGTTGATCGCACCCGAGTGGGTGCTCATCGTCGCCGCAATGATTGCCGCCACAATCAACCCGATCAACCCGTGCGGCATCCGTTCGATGATGAACGTGGGGAAAATCTGGTCGGCCTGCGGAAAGCTCTGCCCGCCGTACACCACCCACAGGCCCAGGCCCACCATCAGGAACAAGGCCATCTGCGCGAACACCGCAATGCCACTCCCGATGATCGCCACCTGTGCCTGCTTCAACGAGCGGCTCGACAGCAGGCGCTGCACGATGATCTGATCGGCGCCATGCGACGCCATCGCGAGGAATGCACCGCCAATGAGCCCCGCGAACATCGTATGCGGGCGGTCGAAGCCGGTGTACCAATCGATCGCTTGCAGCTTGCCTGCCGCGCCCGCACGATCGAGAATGGTCGTCCAGCCACCGTCGACGGACTGCCCCAACAGAATGATCGCCGAGATGCCACCAACGAGATAAATGCTCGCCTGCAGCAGCTCGGTCCACACGACCGCCTTCATCCCACCGCGATACGTGTAGATCACCGTGAGCACACCAAGCACGACGATCGCTGCCGGCATCGTGTACTCACGCGGCATCACCGGCCCGATGATCAGCGCCACGGGAATCGCCGTGGCGAACACGCGCACCGCATCCGCCATGGCACGCGTGATCATGAACACGACAGACGTGAAGCGGCGCGTCCCCAAACCGAAGCGCGTCTCGAGCAGCGCGTACGCGGTGACCAGGTTGCCGTTGAAGTAGCGCGGCAACAGCGTGTACGCCACCACGATGCGCCCGAGGATGTATCCGGCAACGACTTCCAGGAATCCGAGATTGCCGGTGTACGACAAGCCCGGAATGCTGATGAACGTCAGCGCGGACGTTTCGCTCGCGACGATCGAGAACATCACCGCCCACCACGGAATGGCGCGCTCGGCCACGAAGTACTCGTTGGCCGACTTCTGCGAACGCCCAATCCACATGCCCAGCGCCGTCGTGCCGCTCAGGTACAGCAGCAGCACGAACAGATCGAGCAGGTTGAATCGCCCCGTCATGCGACGAACCGATCAGGCGATGACATACGCCTCCATCGCGAAATACTCCGCCAACCCGAGCTGATCCAACTGACGGGCCGTGGTCTTGTTGCGCTGCTCCACACGCTGCCAGAACTCACGTTCGTCCTGACCGGGGAACGGCGCAGAATCCTTCTGCGATTGATGCTTGAAGATCGCCTGAATCTTGAGCGTCAATTCTTCCTGCGACAACGGCACCAGCACCGTGGCTTCCGTCACGGGCCATTCCTGCCACGCACCACGATACAGCCAGATCTCGGGACACTTCGCCGCCGCGTCGCCACCGTACACTTCGGCAACGGCCAGATCGATCGCCTCCTTGCACATGCGGTGCGTGCCGTGCGGATCGGACAGGTCGCCGGCCACGAAGATCAGGTCCGGCTGCAACTCGCGCAGCAGGTCGGCGACAATCGCGACATCGGCCGGGCCAATGGGATCCTTCCGTACTTTACCGGTCTGATAGAAGGGCAGGTTGAGGAAACGCGCATGGGACTTGTTCAACCCCATCACCTCAATCCCGCTCACCGCTTCCGATTCGCGGATGATCCGCTTGATGTCCTGCACTTCGGCAATATCGACATCGCCGGCCTGCTTGCGCTCGAGGAACGCATGCACGGTGTCCACCAGCGTCTTCACCGCCGTCCCGTCACCAATGCGCTCGTCATCCAGGCGCAGCAGGAAATCCATGTAGCGGCGAACATCATGATCGAACACGGCAATGTTGCCGCTGGTCATGTACGCCACCGTCATGGCGTTGTCGTTCTCCACGAACTTGCGGAGAATACCGCCCATCGAGATCACATCGTCATCAGGGTGCGGCGAGAAACAGATCGTCTTGAGGCCGCGCGGCAGTTTGCTCTTGCCGCGAATCTTGGCACCCAGAACGTTGAACACCAGACCGTTGACTGCCCCCGGAGACCCATGACGTGCCACGAGGCTCGTCAGGTTGTTCTCGGCGTAGTCCGCCTGCGTAAGCTTGAGAATCGCCTTCTGCTGTTTCGCGGCGAGCCAGGTCACCGCTCGCACCGCCAGAGCCTCATCCCAGTGCACTTCGTCCAGCAACCACGGCGTGGCGACGCGCGTCAGATCGACCGCCGCCGCATCGTCGACGTAGAATGTCGTATTGGGATGGCGCTGCAGGAACGTTGCCGCAACGGCACGGTCAATCTCTCCTTCCACGGCACGACGCACGATCCCCGACTTGTGTTCGCCCGTCGCCAGAATCGCAACCTCACGCGCGGCCATGATGGTCGCAATACCCATCGTCAACGCTTCGCGCGGGACGTTCTCTTCGCCGAAGAAGTCGGCGGCGGCATCGCGACGCGTGATCGAGTCCAGGTGCACCAGGCGCGTGCGGCTCTGCTCACCGGAGCCTGGCTCGTTGAAGCCGATGTGCCCCGTCTTGCCGATGCCGAGCAGCTGGAAATCGATGCCACCCGCCGCAACGATCGCCGCTTCGTACGCGTCACACGCGGCATCCACATCCGCTCGGGCGAGCGCGCCATCGGGGATGTGAACGTTGGCCGCATCGATGTCCACGTGCGAGAAAAGATTCTCCCACATGAAGCGGTGGTACGAATGAATGCTGTCGGCGCGCATCGGGTAGTACTCGTCCAGGTTGAACGAGACGACGTGGCGGAAGCTGAGTCCCTCTTCCCGATGCAGGCGGATGAGCTCGCGATACACCCCAATGGGCGTGCTGCCCGTGGCCAAGCCCAGCACCAGCGCGCGCCCCGCAGCAGCACGTTCGCGGATGAGCGTCGCAATACGCCCGGCGACAACCCTTGCCATGGCACCGTGTTCGTCGATGATCACGGTGGGGATGCGTTCGCGGACGGTACCGGTCACGCCGGCGTGTACAAAGGGCGATCCCCCGATGCGCGCAGGCCCGGCGCTCGTATCGAGCGCGCGGGCCTGGGATGCGTCAGAGGCCACCGCGGATGAGGAGGCCATTGATGATATGAATGAAACGAGGAGTGTGGTGGGAACCCGCGCAGCACGCTGCGCAGGAGTCCTTGGGAATCAGGCCGAGAACGAGCTGCCGCAGCCGCAGCCGCCCGTGCTGTTCGGGTTCTTGAACGTGAAGCCGGAGCCCTGCATCGACGACGTGTAATCGATGATCGTGCCGCCGAGATACTGTGCCGAGAACGGATCGACAAACACCTTGATCCCCTCAAGCTCGATCGTCAAATCGTCGTCCGCCGACTTGTCTTCGATCACTAAGCCGTACTTGAAGCCGCTGCATCCGCCGGGCATGACCGACACGCGCAGTCCACCCTGCTCGGGCGTGACGCCCTCGGCTTCCATGAACTTGCGTACTTCGCCGGCGGCGACAGGCGTGAGAACTACCATGACGTCCGGCTGCTGCATCGTGCTCATACTCGTCCTCCGTTACGGCCAGAGAGGGCTCTGACCCGATAGACTGCGCTGCCGTGGTCCACTCGCCCTCGCGAATGGTCCCTCTGGCAGCGTCAGCGCAACGCTGAATAAATAACGACAGGATCACTCCCCTTGCAAGAAACCCGAGGAAACGCGACAAGATCCCCCGCGTCTCGACGGACCGCCCGGCAGCAGGTCACCGACGTGGCGCGGTGGAACGGGGGAGCGCGCCGACGACCGCATCGGCCAGCGCCGTGCGGACTCCGCCGATCTTGAGGTTCTGGCGCGTGGGATTTACGCGGTTGGTCAACAGCACCACGAACAGATTCCGCTCAGGGTCCATCCACACCGACGTCCCAGTGAAGCCCGTGTGCCCGAAGGCGGCGGCCGAGAGTCGCCCTCCCGCCGAGTTGCGGCCCGTTGGCGTTTCCCATCCGAGTGCGCGACGTGACACGATCGTGTCCTGCACGCGCGTGAAGGCCGCCACCGTGGCCGAATCGAAGACCCGCACACCGTCGAGCGTTCCGTGGTTCAGATACAGTCTCGCAAAACGCGCCATGTCGCGAGCGGTCGAGAAGAGTCCCGCGTGACCTGAGACCCCACCGAGTCGCGCGGCATTCTCGTCATGCACTTCCCCGCGCAGCCTCCGCTGACGCCACGGATCCTGCTCCGTCGGCGCAATGCGTGCGCGCCACGAGTCCGGTGGCACATAGCGGGTCTCCGTCATCCCGGCCGGCCCGAAAACGCGTTGAGCGTCGTACTGCGCCAGCGTCATCCCTGTGACCCGCTCAACGAGCGCGCCCATCAGGATGAATCCGAGGTCGCTGTACACGAACCGCACACCGGGAACAGTATCGAGCGGCGTGGCCAATACCTGGCGCAAGGCCTCCACCGGGGTGTCCGTCTCCTTGTACAACGCCCGCCAAGCGGGAAGCCCCGCACTGTGCGTCATCACGTGGCGCACCGTCACGCGCTCGGCGCCCGGGACGTTCCACTCTGGCAGGTACTTGGTGACCGGTGCATCGAGTTGCACGGCGCCGCTCGCCACCAGCTGCAACATGGCGCTCGTGGTCCCCACCACCTTCGTCAGTGAGGCCATATCCCACACGGTTTGCGCGCTGGGGCGCGATGCGTCGGCGCTATCCAGTCGCCCGGCACCGTACTCGGCGATAATCCCCTCTCTCGTGCCGATCACGGCGTAGGCACCTGGAAAGGCCCCGTTGGTCACCGCCGCATCGAGCACGCGCCGCACGCTGTCGAGCACGGCCTGCTGGACCGCTACCGGTACCGGCGCCCTCGGTGTGAGCGGCACAACGGAACGGTGGGTGCAGGCCAACATCAGGACGGCACCCGACGCCACCGTTCCGATACGGAGCATCCGCCGCCAGTGTAGCTTCAGCACGGGGACCGCACGGCCATCGGGGCGGGTATGGAGCTGGAAAGCGGTCATGAAGTGGGGAGTGGCGGGAGGCGCATCGGAGCGCCATGAACCTAAGGGAGAAACGCGCGTGAACGCGATGAAGACGTGGGCGACCTGTGTGACGTTAGGCATCGCTGTGGCCGCGATCGGCTGCGCGGGCGGCAATCGCCCGGACAACGGTCCGACACCTGAGGACGTGGCGGACCTGCCAACGGGTATGCGCCTCCGCAACTTCGACCGCAAGGTGCGCCCCGGTATCACGGTGCTCTTGGACGATAGCATCAACCTCGTGGCGGGCAAGCGGGTCGCCCTCGTGACCAATCAGACAGGCGTCGATGAAAAAGGGCGGCGTTCGGTCGACCTGCTCTTCGCTGACGCGCGCGCGCAGCGGGCGGGCGTCAAGCTGGTGAAACTCTTCGCCCCCGAACATGGTGCCGCGGGAACTGCCGATCGCGAGGGCCTTGGCGATGAACGCGACCAGAAAACCGGCCTCGTGGTGCACTCGCTTTATCAGCGGCACACCATGGCACCCGCCGACAGCCTCTTGCATGATGTCGATGTCCTCGTCGTCGACTTGCAAGACATCGGCACCAGAACATGGACTTATGTGGGCGTCGTGCTGTACAGCATGCAGGCCGCCGAGCGACGGGGCATGCCGGTGCTGGTGCTCGACCGCCCCAACCCCATTTCGGGTGGGGCCACCGAAGGCGTCCTCCTCGATTCCGCCCTCGCCGACGCATCGTACCCAACCCCGACCGGGCGCTCCAATGGCTTTGCAATCTACCCGACCCCGCTGCGCCACGGACTCACGATGGGAGAGTTGGCAAGACTCTTTCAGGCGAATCTCAAGATGAGCGCGCGCTTGACGGTGGTCCCCATGCGAAACTGGCGTCGCACCATGTGGTTCGACGATACCGACCTGCCGTGGATCAAGCCGTCGCCCAATATGCCGAACGTCACCTCGGCGCTCTTGTATCCCGCGCTGGTGCCCTTTGAAGCCAGCAATGTGTCCGTCGGCCGAGGGACCGATCAACCATTCCAGCGCTTTGGCGCCCCATGGCTCCGTGCGGACTCTGTTGTACGACTCCTCGAAGACCTCACGTTGACCGGGGTACGCTTCCGTGCGGAGCGCTTCACGCCGGAGAAGCCCGGCGACGGCAAGTACGGTGGGCGTAGTATTCCGGGGGTTCGCATGGAGCTGCTCGATCGCGAACGCGTCCAGCCGGCACGGGTTGGCGCAGCCATCCTGTGGGCGCTCAACCGGGTACACCCTGACTCACTCAAGATCACGCCCGCCGGCTTCGACTTGCGCATGGGCTCGGCCAAGCTCCGGGAGGCGCTGATGGCCGGCGCGGACCCGGATGCGCTCCTCGATCGCCTGCTTCCGTCGGTCGTGGCCTTCGAAAAGGACGCCAGACGCTTTCATCTCTACCGTTGACAGTCAGTGAGTTCTAGCTTTCCAAGGCTAGTCCCGAACCCGGCCATATCCGGGAACGGCGTTTCCCGGTCGCGCCGTTGACGACGCGACCGGGTCCAGTCACTGTCGCCCTGATGAAAGCCTTGTGGAGCGCCATCGTTAGCGGATACCTGCGAGTCATTGCCCCCGTGGCAGACTGGCTCGTCGCGAAGCGCGTGCGCCCGAACACCATCACCACCGTCGGGACGATCTGTACCTGCACGGCGGGGGGCATCTTCGCCACCGGACATATCAGCATCGGTGGCTGGTTCCTCGGACTGACGGCGTTGTTCGACGTGCTCGACGGCACGGTCGCGCGCCGCACCGGCACCACGTCGCACTTCGGTGCCTTCTACGACTCGACGCTCGACCGGGTCGCCGACGGGTTTCTGCTGGGCGGACTCGTGGTCTTCTACGCCACGCATCCCATTCATGCCAACAAAGCCATGGTGATCGTGGCGACGTTGGCCCTCATTGCGGCATTCCTCACGTCGTATACGAACGCACGTGCCGAAGGGCTCGGGTTTTCGGCGCGCGTGGGAGTGCTGCAGCGCCCCGAGCGCATCACCCTGTTGGCTGCACCGCAGGCCCTCTTTGGTCTCGCGCTGCATGGGTGGGTGCTCGCCGGTATCGTCACGCTGCTGATGGTGACCGCCTGGATCACGTTCTTTCAGCGCATGGCGTACGTGCACCGCATCACTACGGCTGCCCCGACATCTACCTCTCCTGGAGAATAATCAGAGTGTCCGACTCGACCCGCGGGACTCCCGCGAATATCGCCCCGGCTACGGGGAAGCTCGCCATCTTTACGCCGGGCCTCGGCGCCGTGGCGACGACCTTTATCGCCGGTGTCGAACGCGTGCGCCGCGGCCTCTCGGTGCCCATCGGTTCGCTCACGCAGATGGCGACGATCCGCCTCGGCAAGCGTACGGACAACCGCAGCCCGCTCATCAAGGAATTCGTGCCACTGGCCGGCCTCGATGACATCGTCTTTGGCGCCTGGGATCCCATTCCCGATGACGCGTACACGGCCGCCACCAAGGCCGGCGTACTGACCAAGGATGATCTCGAGCCGGTCGCCGACTTCCTCAAGAGCATCAAGCCCATGCCGGCCGTCTTCGAAAGCCGCTACGTCACGCGCATCACCGGCGCGACCAACGTGAAGACGGGCGCCACCAAGCGCGACCTCGCCGAACAGCTGCGCGCGGACGTGCGCAGCTTCATGGCCGCCAATGGCGCTACGCGTGGCGCTATGGTGTGGACCGGTTCAACCGAGACGTACATCAAGGCCGGACCGCAGCATCAGACGATCGAAGCGTTCGAGAAGGCGATGGACGAGAATGACGATTCCATCGCGCCGTCGATGCTCTACGCCTACGCCGCCATCATGGAAGGCGTCGCGTACTGCAACGGTGCGCCCAACCTCTCTGCCGATTTCCCGGCCCTCGTCGACCTCGCCAACAAGCGCGGTGTCGTCATCTCGGGTAAGGACTTCAAGACCGGACAGACGTGGATGAAGACCGTCATCGCGCCGGGCATGAAAGCGCGTATGCTCGGCCTCGAAGGGTGGTACTCCACCAACATCCTCGGCAACCGCGACGGCGAAGTCCTCGATGATCCGGCGTCCTTCAAGACGAAGGAAGAGTCGAAGCTCTCCGTGCTGCACACCATCCTGCAGCCCGAGAAGTACCCCGATCTGTACAAGGACTTCTCCCACGTCGTGCGCATCAACTACTATCCGCCGCGCGGCGACAATAAGGAAGGCTGGGACAACATCGACATCAAGGGGTGGCTCGGCTACCCGATGCAGATCAAGGTCAACTTCCTCTGCCGCGATTCCATCCTGGCGGCGCCGCTCGTGCTCGACCTCGCGTTGTTCTCGGACTTCGCGCAGCGTGCCGGCATGAAGGGCATCCAGGAATGGTTAAGCTTCTATTACAAGGCGCCTACGACGGCTGCGGGACTCCAGCCCGAGCATGATCTTTTCATTCAGCAGACCAAGCTGAAGAACACACTCCGTCACCTCATGGGTGAGGAGCAGATCACGCACCTCGGACTCGAATACTACCAGTGATGCTCATGCGCGCGCGTCGGTTCGGTCGTGCGGTCGCTTTCGTCGTAGCCGGCGCGCTCAGCGCCGGGTGCGATGCGGGTCGGCCGCCCTTGGGTGAACTCCGTCTTCGCACGGAAGACTTTACCATCCGTGTCTCGCCCGAGACCCGGCCAACACGCGCGCTGGAGCCCATCACGTGGCGCGTCGTCATCCATGACACGAAGACCGGCCTCCCCATTCAGGGCGGGCAGGGCCGGATCTTCGGCACCAACAAAGATTTGAAAACGGTGGCCAACGGGCTCGAGGAAACGGGCGAGTTGGGCACGTATCGCAGCAATCTCATGTTCGTTACGGCGGGGATGTGGGCGATGGCGGTGCAGTTCCGTCGCGACTCCACCCAGATTCTGCAGAAGACGCAGGACTGGACGCAGGATATTCTGTCCGCAGACGAACCCGGCAACATCCAGACACCAACCTCGACGCGAGTCACGGACACTGCCAAGGCACCGGCCGTTCTGCCTGATTCCACCCGGAAGCCGGCTCCCTGACGGGAGTCGACGGAGTATCGCCATGCGGCATTTCCATCGGTGTTCGCTCTCACCCGACGCGGTGCTCGAGCGGGCCGATCGTTTCTTCGGCGCCCTTGGCCTGACACGCGGGGGCGCCGATGCGCGTTCCCGTACCTTCGGCGGATCCTTGGGCACGATGACACTCACCGTGAAAATGGAAGGTGGACATTACACCTTCGTCGAAGTGCACACCGATCAGGTCGGTGAGAGCCGGATCGACAAGAACGTAAAAAAGTATTTCAACGAGTTGCATCGCGCCGCCGATCCACGGCATCAGATCGAGGCGGGCTACTGATGACGAAGCGCACTGCGGCGTCGCCATCGCCGGTGCGGCCCTCCGACCAGCTCACGCGCGAGCAGAAGCTTGAGCTCTATTACTGGATGCGGCTCACGCGATCACTCGAGGAGCGACTCGTCAACCTGTACCGACAGACGAAAGTGGTTGGTGGACTCTTTCGTTCGCTCGGGCAGGAAGCCGATGCCGTCGGAAGTTGCTTTGCGTTGGAACAGCGCGATGTCATGTCGCCGCTCATTCGCAATCTCGGCGCGATGCTGGTCAAGGGCGCGACGCCCGTCGAAGTCCTCAAGCAGTATATGGCCAAAGGCGATTCGCCCACACGCGGTCGCGAGTTGAACATTCACTTTGGCGATATCGGCGCGGCCGGCAGCACGCGGGGCTTCCTCGGACAGATCTCCCCGCTCGGCGACATGGTGCCCGTCATGGCTGGCGTCACGCTCAGCTTCCGTATGCGCGGCGAGGATCGCGTCGGGCTCGTGTACGTCGGCGATGGCGCCACCAGCACGGGCGCCTTTCACGAAGGCATCAACTTCGCCGCCGTGCAGAAGTGCCCGCTGGTCGTCATCGTGGAGAACAACGGCTACGCCTACTCCACGCCCACGTACAAGCAAACGGCCGCAGCGCAATTCGTCGATAAAGCCATCGGCTACGGCGTGCAGGGGCTCAAGGCCGACGGCAACGATGTCCTCGCGACGTACGACGTCACGCGGCAAGCGGTGGACTATGCCCGCGCCGGCAACGGGGTCACGCTGGTCGAGCTCATGACGTACCGCCGCAAGGGACATGCGGAGCACGACAATCAGTCGTATGTCCCCGCTGGGGAAATCGAGCAGTGGGCGGCCAATAACGACCCCCTCGATCGCTATCTGCTGGTGCTGCGCGAGACGCTCGCCGTCACCGACACCGAGATCGCAAGTATCGATGCGCGCGTGCAGCGCGAGATCGATGACGCGACGGACATCGCCGAACAGTCTGGCATTCCGACTCCGCTCGATGCGCTCGAAGGCGTGTATGCCGATCCGCCGCGGGAAACGCCGCTGTGGTTCCGCCGAGACGCGGAGAACGACGCGTATGGTACGGAGCGCCCCGAAAGCTGGGGCACATGGAACACGGGCGGGAAGTCATGAGCAATACGCCGGAAGCCGGTACCGAGATCACCTACCTCGAAGCCATTCGAGAAGCGCTGTTTGAAGAAATGGCGCGCGACGAAAATGTCTTCTGCCTTGGCGAAGACATCGGCGCCTTCGGTGGTGCGTTCAAGGTGACCGAAGGATTACTCGCCCGTTTCGGCGAGCGTCGCGTCATCGATTCGCCCATCAGCGAAATCGCCATTGTGGGGGCGGCCGCGGGCGCCGCGCATATGGGGATGCGTCCGGTGGTCGAGATGCAGTTCATCGACTTCATCGCCAACGCGTACGACATGCTGACCAACTATGTGGCCACGGCGCGCTATCGCGCGTTCCTGCCGTGCCCCATGGTCGTGCGGGGCCCCAGTGGCGGATACGTGCGCGGCGGTCCGTTCCATTCGCAAAATCCCGAAGCTGGGTTTCTGCATACGCCCGGCCTCAAGATCGTCTATCCGGCCACCGCCGCCGACGCCAAGGGGCTCATGAAGAGCGCCATCCGCGATGACGACTGCGTACTCTTCTTCGAGCATAAGTATCTGTATCGTCGCGTGAAAGATGTCATGCCTGCCGGTGATCATGTCGTGCCCATCGGAAAAGCACGCGTGGCGCGGGAAGGCAGTGACGTCTCCATCGTGACGTACGCGAGCACGGTGTGGAAGTCGCTCGAAGCGGCCGAGCAGTTGGCCGCCGAGGGCATCTCGGTTGAGGTGCTCGACCTGCGCACTCTCGCTCCCATGGACGAAGAGGCGATCTTTCAGACCGTCAAAAAGACCAACCGTCTGCTCATTGTGCACGAGGATACGCGCACCGGTGGCATCGCGGGGGAAATCACGGCGCGTGTTTCTGAAACATGTTTCGAGTGGCTGGATGCGCCGATCCTGCGCGTCACGGCAGCGGATATCCCGCTGCCGTACGCTCCGCCCCTCGAAGATTACGTGCTGCCGCAGACCGCCGACATCGTGCGGGCGGTGCGGCGGCTGGTGGCATACTGATCATGGCCGGAACGGTGCAGACTCCGGCCCCGCATTCCGAAGACCGGGTGGGGCGGAATATCGGCGTCGGATGCTTTACGTTTTTCATAGGCGCGGTGAGCGGCGCGATGTCCGGGGTCGGCATCGGCAAGCTCATGGGCTTTTTTAACCGTTGTACGCCGGCTCCCGGCTTGCCTGCCTGTGAATGGTGGGTCTTTGCAGGATACGGTGCGGCCATCGGCGCGCTTTCGCTGCCGGTGTTGGCATTGTGGCGCCTCAAGCGTCGCGACCAGGCCGAAGACGTAGCTTCCACGAATCGAGGATGACCGAGTGGCTCGTGTAGACGTGATCATGCCGCAGATGGGTGAATCCATCGCGGAAGGGACAGTGTCGCGGTGGCTCAAGAAGGTGGGAGACACCGTCAAGCGCGATGAGCCCATTTTCGAAATCTCCACCGACAAGGTGGATGCGGAGATCCCATCGCCGTCCGCCGGCGTGCTGATGGAGATCTTGGTCGGTGATGGGCTCACGGTGGCCGTCAACACGGTCGTGGCCCGTTTGGAGACGGACGCGGCCGCTGCGGCGGCTGCCCCCGCGCCCACGCCCGCAGCGGCGCCGTCAGCGGCGCCGTCAGCGGCGCCTGCAGCGCCCGCGGCGGCCCCGGCCTCCGTGGGCGTGCCCAGCACCCCCGTGGCCGCCAGTGCCGCCCCGGCGGCCCCGGCTGGTTCGCTCGAAGACCGCCTGCGCACCAAATCGTCGCCACTCGTGCGGAAAATTGCCGCCGAGCACGGCGTCGAGATTGCCGCCCTCTCCGGCAGCGGCATCGCCGGACGCGTGACGCGCAAGGATCTCGAAGCGTTCCTCGCGGCGCGTCCTGCCGCCGCCGCTGCCCCGCAGCCCGCCGCTGGTGCGTCCATGTACGCGCCGTCGGGCACCGAGCAGCACGGTCCCATGCCCACGCCGTGGGCCGGAGACGTCGTCGAACCCATGAGCAAGATCCGTCGCATCACCTCGGATCACATGAGCATGGCGCGCAAGGTCGCCGCGCACGTCACCTCGTTCTTCGAAATCGACCTCACGCGCGTCGCCCGCATCCGACAGGCCATGCGTCGCGATTTCGAGGCGCAGAGTGGCCAGAAGCTCACCTACCTGCCGTTCATCCTGCAGGCGGTCACGCAACAGCTCAAGCGTCACCCCGTGCTCAATGCAGCGGTGGCTGGTACCGACGTCATCTACCGCAAGCAGATCAACCTCGGCATCGCCGTCGCGCTCGAACCGACCGGACTCATTGTCCCGGTGCTCAAGCGTGCCGATGAACTGTCGCTCACCGGCCTGACGCGCGGTGTGAACGATTTGGCGGCGCGCGCGCGTGGCAAGAAGCTCAGCCCGACCGACGTGCAGGACGCCACCTTTACCATCACCAACCCCGGGGTTTTCGGTTCGCTCTTCGGCACCCCCATCATTCCCGTGGGTACCACCGCCATCCTCGGACTCGGCGCTATCGAAAAGCGTCCCAAGGTCATCACGGGGCCGGACGGCGAAGACACCATCGCCATCCGGACCTGCGCGTACTTCTCGCTCTCCTTCGATCACAAGGTGGTCGATGGGGCCGACGCGGATCGCTTCATGGCCGATCTCAAGAAGGCGCTCGAGTCCATCCCCGAAACGGGATTCTGAGCGCCCTCGCATGTCCCGCGCGCTGACCATCGTCGAACGCGTCGTGCCCGACGCGGAGCGCGCGGAGTATCTCGCGGCACTGCCGCTGCGCAAACAACGCGCGGCGTCGGTGCCCGCGCATTTCTGGGTCTTTGAACACGCGAGCGATCGTGGCCGGTTCATCGAGTTCACCGAGGCCGGTGGCGAGGAAGCACTCGCCGCCGTTCACGGAACCGATGTCGCAGCCCAGTGCTGGCGCGAAGTACAAGGAGGTTGATATGCCCACGCGACGCATCGAGATCGATGGACGCCAGTGGCAGGTGTACCCGTCCGGTTTTCTCACGCAGTACACCGGTGATGAATTCGGATTGATTTTCGTGGCGGGGAAGGGCGAGGAACGCGAGGTGCGCGTCACGCGCTACTCACCCGTTGGAGTGCGAGCACGCGAGCAGTCGTTGGCCGAGTTTGACGATGCGCAGTTGCTCGAGCTCTTCCGATCGACGCAGCCCAGCGCGCGCTCGCCAGAGGCGGGGTACCGCTCGTGACGGATACGACCACGGCGCCTGCGCCGGCGTTCGTGGATCTGCAGGTACACTCCACCGCCTCCGACGGCGCCCTGACGCCGGCGGCCGTCGTCCAGGCCGCCGCCGACGCGCAGCTGTATGCCATCGCGCTCACCGATCACGACACCGTCGACGGGCTCGATGAAGCCACCGAGGCGGGTGAACGGTTGGGGGTGCGCATTGTGCCCGGCGTCGAGCTCAGTACGCATTTCGACGACGACGAACTCCACTTGCTGGGGCTCCATCTGCAGAGCCGCGACGCCATGCGTGATGCGCTCGCGGATCTGCGTCAGCAGCGCATTGCGCGCGCCGAAAAGATCGTCGCGACGCTGAACGCGCACAGCATCCCCATCACACTGGACGCGGTGCTAAAGGAGGCCGGAGGCGGTGCCGTCGGACGTCCACACATCGCGCGCGTCATGCTCGCCGGTGGGTATGTCCGCGAGTTCCGCGAAGCGTTCGACAAGTGGATCGGTTGGGGACGTCCCGCCTACATGGCCAAGGACAAGTGGGATGTCGCCGACGCCATCGCCCTGGTACACAAAGCCGGCGGCATCGCCGTCTGGGCGCATCCCGGTGAGTCGGCGACTCCGACGCGTATTCAACGGCTCGCTGATACCGGGCTCGACGCGGTCGAAGTCTTGCACCCGAGTCATCCGCCCTATCTCGTGCAGCGGCTCTTCGATCACACCGAAAAGGCCGGCCTGTTGCCCAGTGGCGGCTCCGACTGGCACGGCACGCAGGAAGGCCCACGAAAACTCGGTGGGCAACTCGTTCCCAAGGTTTGGCTCGACTGGCAGGACGCCAAGGTCTCGGCGCGCGCAGCCGCCCTGGCGTAGTACATGCTCCGCAAGACCGCTCTCGTGACCGGCGGTGCCCGACGCGTCGGCGCCGCGATTGTTCGCAGCTTCGCTGCTCGCGGGTACAACGTCGTGCTCCATCACGGGAATTCTCCTGAGGAGGCGAACGCACTCGCGGCGGAGCTCGAGGCTGTACATCAGGTACGCGTGGTCGTCGTGCAGGAAGACCTCGTCGATTCATCGGCGCCGGCGCGCGTGGTGCAGGCGGCCATCTCCGCGTTCGATGCGCTGGATGTCGTCGTCAGCTCGGCGTCGGTGATGGAGTGGCGCGATTTCGAGTCGGTCACTCCGGATGATTGGGCGCGCACGGAAGCCATCAATCTTCGGGCGCCGTTCTTTCTCATGCAGGCTGCCGCGCGCGCCATGAATGAGGGCGGGGTGATCATTCAGATCGGCGATCACCTCGCCAACGAAACAGGATTCCCACGTCTCATTCCGCACCAAGTCACCAAGTCCGCGTTGCATCAACTGGTGCGTGCGGTCGCCGATCGGTTGGCGCCACGTATTCGCGTGAATGCCGTGTCCCCAGGCCTCGTGCTCGCCCCCAGTGATCTCGGTGATGCGGCGGTGGCCGCCTTCATGCGCGACGTTCCGCTGGCACGGAGCGGCTCACCCGATGATGTCATCCAGGCCATTCACTATCTCGTGGATGCCACCTACGTGACGGGAACCGTACTCTCGGTCGATGGTGGACGACATCTCCGCCGCTGAGCGCGAAATCGCCCCCCCCGGTCGCGCGGCGTTGCTCGACTTCGGTCGCATTGTCGTCATCGGCGGTGGCTGCTACGGCAGCTGGTACACGCAGCAGCTCGATCGCGCGCGCTCACGCGGGGCGCTCACCGCACGCGAAATCGTAGTCGTCGACCGCGATGCCAACTGCAAAGTCGCGCAGCAGCTCGCGCAAGGCATGTACGAGGGGACGCCAGTGCGACTGGCCGTGTCCACGTGGGACGATTACCTCGCGGAGTGGTTGTCGGCAGGGCCGGACGCGCTCGCCGCCGATACGATGGTGCCGTCGCCGCTCATGCCACATCTGTGCCTTGACTGGCTCATGGCGCGCGCCCGCGCCCGCTGGCCCGGGCGTGCCATGGAAGTCGCGCCGCTCCCCGGCACGCCGCCCACCCCGTGGGAACGTGCCGCCCCCGATGCGCGTCACTACGTCAGCTTTGCGACGTGGACGTGCCCGGTCAATTGCATCGAGCCGGCCAAATGTCCCGCCACCCGCAGGCCACGCGATTGGAGCATGCCAGTGACCATTCGCGCCATGGCCGACGGGGAACCACGGCTCCACGGGGCGGCTATCTTTCACTGTGAACACCGCACCTACGGCGTTGGCATGATCGACGCGGCGGCCATTGCCGCCGCCGACCTACGTGTCGCCGAATGGGGCGGACAGGGCCCCTGTAACATTCTGGTCGGCACCGTGTCGCACTGTCACGGCGCGTTGGGCGTGCTGGCCATTTCGTAAATCCAGAACTCAGCTATCACCGCATCCGCGCTGATACGCCTCAATTCGCTTCTACCCATCGTGGTCATGTCTGCATCGACTCCCGAGAACATCGTCATCATCGGATCCGGCCCCGCGGCATGGACGGCGGCCATTTACGCTGCACGCGCCAACCTCAACCCGCTCGTGTTCGAAGGTGAACCGGTCGGAACGGAATTGCCGGGCGGACAGCTGATGCTCACGACGGATATCGAAAACTTCCCGGGCTTTCCCGAAGCCATCAGCGGCCCCGAACTCATGGACCGTGTCAAGGCACAAGCGGTCCATCACGGGACACGAGTCGTGTCGGAGCTCGTCAAGCAGGTCGATCTGTCGCAGCGCCCCTTCACCATCACGCCCAACTACTCGGGCGCGGTGACGGCACACACCGTGGTGATCGCCACCGGCGCCGCCGCCAAGTGGATCGGTCTCGAGAGCGAAATCCGGTTGGCGCAACAGGGCGGTGGCGTGTCGGCCTGCGCGGTGTGCGACGGCGCCATGCCCTTCTATCGCAACAAGCGTCTTGCCGTCGTTGGTGGTGGTGATACCGCCATGGAAGAAGCGATGTATCTCACGAAGTTCGCCAGTGAAGTCGTGGTCATCCATCGCCGCGACAGCTTCCGTGCCTCGAAGGTGATGGCTAATCGCGTCCTCACGCATCCCAAGGTCCGCGTGCTCTGGAACTCGCAGGTTACCGAGGTGCTCGGCGACGAGTTCATCACGGGGCTCCGCTTGCAGGACACCGTGAACGGCAGCACCAGCGAGATCGAAGTGGGCGGCTTGTTCGTTGCCATTGGCCACACGCCCAACACCAAGTTCCTCGGCGGGCAGATCGACACCAGCGAACATGGCTACATCAAGGTGGCGCCGTGGCGCACGTCAACGAACATCGAAGGCGTCTACGCCGCCGGCGATGTCATCGATGACTACTATCGCCAGGCGATCACCTCGGCCGGGACGGGGTGCATGGCGGCCCTCGAAGCCGAGCGGTGGCTGGGACATCACGGCATTGGCGAAGCGCCCGTGCTCGAAACCGGCGAGAGCTCGATCGCCAAGGCCGAGGTCTAGTCGCGTGGCCGCCCTGCAGGTGCAGCAGCTGACGGTTGGACCGCTCGAGGAAAACTGTTGGCTGCTCACCGACGAGGCGTCGAAGCAGGCGGTCCTCGTCGATCCCGGTGACGAAGCGGATCGCCTTGTGGATGCCGTGCAGCGCTCCGGGTGCACGCTGGCCGCCATCTGGCTCACCCACTGCCACTTCGACCATGTCGGTGGCGTGGCTGGTGTCATGCGCCAGCTGCCGGTACCCATCCTGATGCATCCGGCCGACGCGATCTTCTACGAGCGCGCAGCCGACAATGCCGCACGGTGGGGGCTGACTATCGAAAACCCGCCGGCGGTAACGGGACAGCTGGCCGAAGGCGACACGGTCTCTCTGGGTGAGCACACCTTCACCGTGTGGCATGTGCCTGGCCACGCGCCCGGCCATGTCGCCTTCATCGGCAACGACCTCTGCATTTCCGGCGACGTGCTCTTTGCCGGTTCCATTGGCCGCACCGATTTGCCCCTCTGTGACCCGACGGCCATGCAGCGCTCTCTCATGCGTCTCGCCACATTACCCGAGACAGCTCGGGTATTGCCCGGGCACGGTGTTCATACCACTATCGGTCGCGAACTTGCGTCCAATCCATTCCTGCGTGGTGCCGCCCGTCCGCTCGGGGCCTAGCACCCGCCGCTTCATCCTGCCGGCTTACTCAGCTCCGCTCAGCATGCGCATCAGCACGATCACCGCTCCCCTCAAACGATCCGCGCGCTCTATGGTCGCGTTGCTGCTCGCCGCCTGCTCGGGCATCACGCAAAGCGAAGCCAGCTTTCAGAAATACGGCGCCGTCAATTTCATCGGGAAGCGGGCGTCGGCCACGCAAGGTCGCGCGGCAGCGACCGTGGTCTTCTTTGAATCCCTGTCGCTGCAGGTCCCCAATAGCAGCGCGCAGCAGAGTGATCAGTGCGTCTTCGCGCCGGTCGACACGGTGCAGCAAGTGGCGCGCGGTGATCGTCAAGCGGGAACCACCGTCGGTATCACCATTGGCGGTGCCACACGACAGCTTCCCTACTCGAGCACCGATCTCCGCTACGCGACGGCCGCCAACGAACCCATCGTCTACAACGTGGGCGATGTGGCACAGGTGAGTGTGCCCGGTGACGGCAACAATTTTCCGGCCCTCGCCGGATCGGTGAAGCTCGCCGAGCCCATCGAGTTGGGCCCGGTCGCAATTCCTGCCGCCGGTGCCGGTCTGGCGGTCAACTGGAATGGCACGAACGATCCGACAGCGGCGGTCATTCTGCAGATCAAATATGCCAATCCTGCGACCGCCTCGTTCGCCAACGAGCAAGTCTATTGCGCGCTCAAAGACGATGGTAACGTGCTCGTCCCATCCGGACTGCTGACACAGTTCCTCGCGAGCAGCGCGCCGCGGCGCTCGTTGACGCTCGTGCGCTGGCGTACCAATCTCGTGGGTACGACGGCAGGCAATCTGCATCTCACGTCGTCCATCGACACGACGTTCGTCTTCCCGTAAAGCATCCCTCGGGAATGTGACGGGCGCGGCCACCTCGGCGGCGCCCGTTCTCATTCGTCAGGAGAACTCATGGCACAGTCACAGCCGGCCGGAATTGGCACGCGCACCGAAAAGGATCCCTTGGGATCACTTGAGGTACCCGCGAACGCGCTCTATGGTGTGCAAACCGTGCGCGCGGCGCAGAAATTTCCCATCAGTGGTCTACGTCCACTTGAAGCGTTCGTGATCGCTCAGGTGTGGATCAAGAAGGCGGCAGCACAAACGCATCGCGACACGGGTCGCCTCGATGCGACGCGCGCCGATGCCATTGTCGCCGCCGCGGACGAAGTCCTCTCCGGATTGCACCGCGATCAGTTCATCGTCGATCCGTACCAGGCGGGCGCGGGTACCTCGCACAACATGAACGTCAACGAGGTGCTCGCCAATCGCGCCAACGAACTGCTCGGAGGGGCCCGCGGGACATACATGCCCGTGCATCCCAATGATCACGTCAACATGGCGCAGAGTACCAATGACACCATTCCCACCAATATCCGGCTCGCCGTCTTGCGTCAGTTGCCGATGCTCTTGCGCGCGGTTGATGCACTGCACGACGCGCTGCGTGATCGCGCACAGGCGTTCGATCATGTGGTGAAGGCGGGACGTACACACCTGCAGGACGCGATGCCGATCCGGCTCGGTCAGGAGTTCGCGGCGTACGCGGGTACACTGATCCGCTGCCGACAGCGGCTCGTGCAGGCCGCTGATTACCTTAATGATCTGGGCATCGGTGGTTCGGCGGTGGGCACCGGCGTAACCGTGCAACCGGAGTTTCCCGCGCGCATGGTGGACCGGCTGCGTGAGATCAGCGGAATCGAGACGCTGCGGGTGGGCGACGATCGTATTCAACTCATGCAAAGCATGGGTGATGCGGCGGCGTTCAGCGCCTCGTTGCGTGGGCTGGCCATCGACCTGTCCAAAATCGTCAGCGACCTCCGCCTCATGGTCTCCGGCCCGCGTACGGGCATTGACGAAATCACGCTGCCCGCGGTCCAACCCGGCTCCAGCATAATGCCCGGCAAGATCAATCCCTCCATTCCGGAGATGGTCAACCAAGTCTGCTTTCAGGTAATCGGCTGCGACACCACCGTCACC
>JAAVWC010000022.1 GCA_023910675.1 Gemmatimonas sp. | reverse complement strand
GACGTTCCGGCGTACTGCGGAAATACTCGATGCTCGGTCCGATGAACGAACTGCCAGACGACAGCTGAGTCGCCACGACATTACCGTCGGCGTACAGTCTGCCCTCACGCGTAAAGTACGTCGCGTGCGTCGCCGTGATCTGCACCTTGTTCGGCTCTTCGTACACGACATTGCCGTACAGATTCACGATGCCGGGCGCCTGGAATTGTTCGGCACTGTCAGCCCGCAAGCGATTGTTTTCGCCCTGACAATGCCCAACGAATCCACCGCCGATGAAGGTATTCGAAATTCCATCGGACATGCGACTGTACAGCAGTCGCGTCTCCGGCGGTGATTCGGAGAAGTCCATCACGCACGGTTTGGACGCTGCTGGCTTCTTGGTGGCCGCGCGCTTGTCCGCGCTCTTTATCGGGGTGGAATCTGAACGAGCCGCGACGGAATCGGTGCCAGCAACGCGCACCGTCGAGTCCGGCTTTTGGGCGGACACGCTGACACTTTCCGGGGGGGCGACCTTGGCGCTATCGCGCCTCCCTTGCTCCACCGCCGGCGCCGGCGTCGCTGGCCGCGGCGCACGACTACCGCCGCGGCAACTGGCGAGCATCGTCGCCACGGCGACGGCCCATAGTACTCCGCCGCGGTGTCGACGCGCGTTCAGCCCTCCCCACGCCTTCTTCAACGCGCGGGCACCTGCACAGGAGCGATGCCCTTACACCCCTTCAGGCATTTGAAATTGGTGAGCTTCGGGTCTGACTCGAAACCAATCCCCGAGAGTTGCCGGGTCGGCTCGTTCAACACAAAGGCGGAATCCGAAAAGAACTGGTTGCGAATCTGATCGAAGACCAACTGCTGCGAGGTGAATCGCTTCCCGTCTTCCCGCACGACAACGACGTCACCGCGCGCCTCCAGTCGCTGGAGCCGCGAATTGTACGTGCCCGCCTTCGATGTCAGCACGCCGTCCTTGAGGCCCTGCGACGTGAAGAACGTCATGTTGACGCGGCGCATCTCGAGCCGGGTCCCGTCTTCGTAGATGAAGGCGGTATCGGCGAGCAGCTCGCCATTGCTCACCCCCTTATTAGTGAGAATGTGCCGAACCCCGAACCCCATCTGATCGGCGGAGTCGGGCATGGCGCTCGTCTGCGCACGCTTCGGGGCAGCCGCCTTCTTCTTGGGACATCCGGCGGCGGTGAGGAGCACCACGGCCGCACATCCCCCAATGACGCGCATGAAGAGCCGGGTCATACGGCTCCGGCGCGCATGAGGTCGTGCAGATGCACAACGCCTACGAGGCGCTTCGCCGCATCGACGACTGGCATGGCCATGATTCCAAACGTTTCCATGCGGTGCACTACGGCACTCCCCAATTCGTGGTCTTCAGCGGTGCGCGGCGACGTCGTCATGACCGTCGCCACCGGTACCGACAATACGTCGTGTTGGCGCTCCAGCAGGCGCGTGAGATCTCCAGCGGTGACGACCCCGGAAACCCGATCCTGTTCCACGACAATGGCAATGCCGCGCCGTTCCGCGAGCAGGACGACCGCTTCGCGCATGGTCGCCATTGGGTCGAGAATTGGCAGTGGCGCGGTGACCATGACATCGGAAACGCGCGTAAGCAACCGGCGTCCAAGCGCCCCGCCCGGGTGCAACCGGGCAAAATCGTGCGCCTGAAATCCCTTCGCTTGCAACACAGCCACCGCCAGCGCATCGCCGAGCGCCATGGTCACGGTGGTGCTCGTCGTCGGTGCCAGATCGTGCGGGCACGCCTCCTCCTTTACGAGCAGGTCCAGCGTGACATCGGACAGTCGCGCCAGCCTGGACGTTGCGATGGCGGTCATCGCGATACGCTTCACACCCATTCGGGCCAGTGCCTCGATGAGCCCCAGCAGTTCGTCGCTCTCGCCGCTCTTCGAAATCAGAATGGCCACATCGTCGGGGCCGACAATGCCAAGATCGCCATGCACGCTCTCCACCGGATGGAGAAACATGGCCGGCGTCCCCGTCGAGGTGAACGTGGCTGCCATCTTGCGCCCCACCAAGCCCGACTTCCCGACGCCGGCAACGATTACGCGACCGGTGCACGTGGCCAAGAGGTGTACCGCATCGGCGAACGCCTCGCCAAGCGCGGCTTCACTGGCGCGCAGCGCCTCCGCTTCGAGCGCCAGGACACGACGCCCTCTCTCAACGATGAGCGCCGTATCGGAGAGATCGCGGCTGAGCTCACGTGATGTCGGCATGGTCGCCCTCACTGCGGTATCTCCGTCGCGACGGCAACATCATCGACGCTGCGACTGTGGACATACCGCTCGACGGCATCAGTCCACTCATCACGGGCGGTGAGCAACAGTTCACAGAATTCGCGAACGGCGCCAAACCCGCCGCGCGCCGAGAGCTGCAGGTGCGACGCGCGCGCGGCTTCGGCAATGCAATTGCCCACCGCCACCGGCAATCCTACCGCACGCAACACCGCAATGTCCGGCAGATCGTCCCCAACGAATGCGACCTCGTCGAGGGAAATGCCCAGCGACTCGCACAAGCGCTTGAGCGCGGGAAGCTTTCGCGCCTGGGGATCCTGGATGCAGGCGTCCACGCGCAGCTCGCGCGCGCGGGTTGCCACGCTCTCTGACACCCGGCCCGTGATGATCGCGACCTTGAGCCCACACTCGCGCAGCATCGCCATGCCCAGACCGTCCTGCACATCGTACCGCTTGAGTTCGAACGGCACGGAACCGCCCTCGTGCTGTGCACTGCCGAGGTACAGTCCACCATCGGTGAGCACACCGTCCACATCGAAGCAGACGAGCCTGATGCGCTTGGCCAGTGCAGGTTCGATGCGTGGCGCATGTACCACGAGCGGCGGCAGCCGGTCCGTCGATGACATCACCGTGTGACCCGATCCCAAATATCCACGGCACGCCGCACCAAGTCGGGGAGCGCGTCGAGGTGAATCATGTTGGGTCCATCGCTGGGAGCCGTCTCCGGCGAGGGATGCGTTTCGAGAAACAACCCCTGCGCCCCTGCCGCGATGGCCGCATAGGTAAGGGGCGGAATGAACTCACGCGCTCCACCGCTGGCGCCACCCTGCCCCTTCCCCGGTTGCTGCACGCTGTGCGTCGCATCGAAGATGACCGGCACACCGCACGACTCCCGCAGGCGCGCAAACGCCCGCATATCGACAACGAGGTCGCCGTAGCCGAAGAACGTGCCGCGTTCGGTGACCGCCAACGCGCCAACGTCCTTGCCACCAAGTGCCGCGCCGGCTTCGACCTTTCGCACCGCACCGCGCATGCCTTCGGGATGCATCCATTGTCCCTTCTTGACGTTCGCGGCCTTCCCCGTGGCGCCAGCGGCGAGCAGGAGATCCGTCTGGCGGCAGAGAAACGCCGGGATCTGCAACACATCGACGACCTGTGCCGCGAGCGCGCATTGCGATGCTTCGTGCACATCGGTCAGGATCGGCAAGCCCGTGGCTGCGCGCACGCGGTCGAGCGCCGCAAGTCCGGCTTCCAATCCCGGACCGCGCACACCGTCGACGTTCGATCGATTGGCCTTGTCATAGCTCGCCTTGAAGATAATGCCACCCGGCACATGTTCGGCGAGCCGCGCGAGCGCTTCAGCGACGCGCAGGTTCAGCGCGTCGTCTTCGAGCTGACAGGGACCAGCGATCAGAAAGAGCTGGTCCGCCGAGAACAACGTGGACACGAGGCTCACTGGTTCACATGGGCGAGGGCCGGCGTGCCGTTCGCTGCCGACTCCGCGCGATGGCGCTTTTCGGCGGCAGCCACGAACCCGGCAAACAACGGGTGCGGACGCAACGGACGCGACTGCAATTCCGGGTGGAACTGACAGCCAACGAACCACGGATGCGACGGCAGTTCGATCATCTCCACCAACGAGTCGTCGGGCGACAAGCCGCTCAGGCGCATGCCGTGTTCGATGAACCGCTCGCGGTACCGGTTCGACACTTCATAGCGGTGACGGTGCCGCTCGTTCACTTCCGGCTGGCCGTAGATCTCCGCCGCTTTCGAGCCCCGCTGCAAACGGCACGGATACGCTCCCAGGCGCATGGTGCCACCCTTGTCGGTGACTTCCCGCTGCGTATCCATGAGGGAGATGACCGGGTTGCTGCATTCCGGGGCGAACTCGCTCGAGTGGCTGTCGTCGAGGCCGAGCGTGTGACGCGCAAATTCGATGATGGCCACCTGCATGCCGAGGCAGATGCCGAAGAACGGCAACTGCATTTCTCGTGCGGCGCGAATGGCTTCCACCATGCCTTCCACACCACGAACACCAAAGCCGCCCGGCACGAGCAAGCCGTGATACTGCGAAAGAATCTCGCGCGCGGTCTCCGCACTCGTGAACAGATCGCTCGACGTCCACGCGAGTTCCACGCCGACATCGTTGGCGATGCCACCATGAATGAGCGCTTCCTGCACGCTCTTGTAGCTGTCGATGTAATCGGTGTACTTGCCTACCACACAGATACGCACTTTCGCGCGCGGATTCGTGATGCGCCCGACCATGGTCCGCCACGCATTAAGGTCCGGGACAGGCGCCGAGAGTCGCAAACGCTCCATGACGCGCTCGGCGAAGCCCTGCTGCTCGAATACGAGCGGGATTTGATAGATGGTTGGAACATCCGGGCTCTCGATGACGGCGCCGAAGTCCACGTTGCAGAAGAGTGCAATTTTGCGCTTCACATCGTCCTGCAGTGGCTTCTCGCTGCGGCAGATGAGGAAATCGGGCTGGATACCGATCTCCATGAGTTCGCGCACCGAGTGCTGCGTGGGTTTGGTCTTCACCTCGCCGGCGGCGGCGATGTACGGCACGAGCGTGAGGTGCACGAAGATCGCATTCTCCTTGCCCACTTCGCGCCGGAACTGGCGAATGGCTTCGAGAAACGGGAGCGATTCGATATCACCCACCGTGCCGCCCACCTCGACCAGCACGACATCGTTGCCCGGCGCGATGCGCTTGACGGCGTTCTTAATTTCGTCGGTGATGTGCGGAATGACCTGCACCGTCGATCCGAGATACTCGCCGCGTCGTTCCTTCGTGATCACGTTGGAGTAAATACGTCCGGTCGTGATGTTGTTCGCCTGCGACAGCGGGCGGTCGAGAAAGCGCTCGTAGTGTCCGAGGTCCAGATCGGTCTCGGCGCCGTCGTCGGTGACGAACACTTCGCCGTGCTGAAACGGCGACATGGTACCGGGATCGACATTGAGATACGGGTCAAGCTTCATCATCGTCACGCGGAAGCCGCGTTCGACGAGCAAGCGCCCAAGCGACGCGGCGGCGATGCCCTTGCCGAGTGACGATACCACGCCGCCAGTCACGAAGATGTACTTCGGGGCGGAAGTCTGGCCCGTCGGGTTGCTGGAATTGGACATGCGCGTGGTCCCGGTGGAAACGGAGTCGGAATTCATGAACGACGCGCTCTAGTCGAGCGCGTACGATGTACGGCCTTCAAGCCCTGCATCCCAGCGCGCGTTCGCGCGCCGGAGATCGTCTTCGGTATCAATGCCACCTTCGGCACTTGGTACATGCGCCACCCCAATGGCAACGCCATGCGCAAGCGGTCGAAGCTGTTCGAGTCGCTCGACGAGTTCGAGCGGGTGCGGCGACCACTGGACCCACTGCTGCAACGCGGTTCGCGTGTAGGCGTACACTCCCACGTGCTGGCGGACCAGCGGCGTCAACAGGGACGCGTCAGACGGGTCGCGCAGATAGGGAATGGGTGCCCGTGAAAAATAGAGCGCCCGCCCCTCATCGGTGCATACGACTTTGACGACATCGGGGCGCTGCAGCGCGTGGGTGGCGATGGGGACGGCCGCCGTCCCGACGGGGGCAAAGCCGCTGGTCACCATGGCCACGGCCCCCGCGAGTGCTTCGCGGGACACGAAAGGTTCGTCACCTTGTACATTGAGCAAGGTCGAGTATGCCACAAACTCCGGCCGCGCGGCCACCTCAGCGACCCGATCGGTCCCGCTGGGGTGATCGCTCCGGGTGAGGACCACGGGAATGCCGCGCACGGCACAAGCCTCGCGGATGTCCTCGTGGTCGGTGGCGACGACGAGGTCGTCGGCCACCTGCAGCGCGGCAACGCGCTGGTAGACTCGGACGACCAGCGGTTCGCCCCCGAGGAGGCGAAGCGGTTTGCGGGGAAGTCGCGTCGCGCCGAGGCGCGACGGGATCACCGCGAGGACAGCCATTGTTCAGGAGTCAGGGGCGTGGTTGCAGCAAAATTCACGCCAGTTAAGATACCCCACTCGGCACGCGAAGGCAAACACGCGGCCGCCCCTTTTTGTCACTTGCACCGAACGGCATGCCCGCATCGTGGTGGATCGGCTTCAATCTCTTGATTCTTGTCCTGCTGGCCCTGGATCTGGGGGTCTTCAACCGGAAGGCGCACACCGTTTCGGTGAAGGAAGCGCTCGGCTGGAGCGCCGTCTGGATTTCCCTGGCCATTGGGTTCGGCCTGTGGATCGGCCGAGAGATGGGCCGTCAGGCCATGCTGGAGTTCTATGCCGGTTATCTGGTCGAGCAGGCGCTGTCGGTAGACAACCTGTTCGTGTTCATCTTGGTGTTCGGCTACTTCAAGATTCCGCCGCAACTCCAGCACCGGGTGCTCTTCTGGGGCATTCTGGGGGCGCTCCTTATGCGAGGCGCCATGATCGGCGCCGGCGCCGTATTGCTCGCCCAGTTCCACTGGATCATTTACCTCTTCGGCGCCTTCCTCATCTATACCGGCTTCAAGATGGCGTTCGGCGGCGAGAGTGAAATCGAACCCGAGCAGAACCCTGTCATCCGCCTGGTGCGTCGATTCGTCCCGATGACCACCAAGTTCCACGGAGAGAAGTTCTTCGTACGCGAAGCGCTCGAGCCGGGGGGGCGCATTCGCCACGTGGCCACGCCGCTACTCGTTGTACTGGTGCTCGTCGAAACCACGGACGTCGTGTTTGCCGTCGATTCGATCCCGGCCATCTTCGGCGTCACGCGCAATCCATTTCTGGTCTACACGTCGAACGTGTTTGCCATTCTCGGATTGCGTTCGATGTACTTCGTGCTTGCCAACATCATCGGCAAGTTCTACCTGCTCAAATATGGCTTGTCCGTCGTGCTCGCGTTCGTCGGCGCCAAGATGTTGCTGTCGGAAATCATGCCGATTGGCATCGGCGTGTCGCTCGGGGTGGTGGCGGCGGTGTTGGTCGGTAGCGTACTGCTCTCGTTGCTGATTCCGAACAAGCAGGCTGCAGAGGACGACGGCCACTGACCGCGAGATCCCCCTCCTTATCTGGCTATGCGCGTACCGAAGCGCGAACGCTACGCGACATGCGCAGAAAGTTCATGAGCAACGTACGCCCATGCTCCGTGAGGATGGATTCGGGGTGGAACTGTACGCCCCAGACCGGGTGCGCGCGATGCTGCAGGGCGTGAATCTCCGTGGCGTCGTCGGTGGCCACCGCGGTGACCTGCAGGCACGCGGGGAGTGTTTCACGCTTCACGACCAGTGAGTGATAGCGCATGACGCCGAAGGGCGAGGGGACGTCCTGAAACAGGCCGGTCCCGTCGTGCACTAGCCGCGACATCTTGCCGTGCATGACGCGCGATGCGCGTACCACGTCGCCACCGTAGGCTTCGCCAATCGCCTGATGTCCGAGGCACACGCCCAGCAGCGGAATCGCGCCGCCGTACCGGCGAATAACGTCGACCGAGATGCCGGCCTCTTTGGGTGAGCACGGGCCCGGCGACACGACGATGGCCTCCGGCGCCATCTGGCCCACTTGGTCTACCGTCAACGCGTCATTCCGGTGCACCTCGAGCTGCTCGCCGAATTCACCGAAGTACTGCACCAGGTTGTACGTGAACGAATCGTAGTTGTCGATGACGAGAAGCATGGCCGTCGCGGAAAGTCAGGAACGCGGGTGGAACTGCTTGTGCACACTCCGAAGATACTCACGATCCACGTGCGTGTAGATCTGGGTCGTCGCAATGTCGGCGTGACCGAGCATCTCCTGCACCGCGCGCAGGTCTGCCCCGCCTTCCAGCAGGTGCGTGGCGAATGAGTGACGTAACGTGTGCGGCGAAACGGCCTTCTCGATGCCGGCCTGCTCCACGTATTTACGCAAGATCTTCCAGGCCCCCATCCGCGTGAGCGGCCTCCCCTGCCCGTTCAGGAAGAGAATGCCTTTGCCATGCCCGCGCTCCAGCACAGGGCGAAGTTCGCGCGCGTACACGGCAACGGCACCGATGGCCGAGCGGCCGATGGGGACGAGCCGCTCCTTGCTCCCTTTGCCAAACACACGCACCAAGCCGTCTTCGAGCAGCACGTCCTTCACCGCCAGCCCGATCCATTCGGACACACGCAGCCCCGCGCCGTACGCCAACTCGAGCATGGCACGGTCACGGAACGCCAATCGTTCATCCAGCTGCGGCGCTGCCAGCAGACGGGTGACCTCGTCGACCGAGAGCACCTCCGGGAGGGTGCGCCACCGTTGTGGCGAATCGAGCCGCTCCGTGGGGTCGGTGTGCACCAGCCCCTCGGCGATCATGATGCGAAACCACGTTCGAAGTGCCGAGATGTTGCGGCGGATGGAGCTGCCGGCGAGTCCAAGATCCTTGAGATGGTATACGAACTCGCGAAGGATACCGGGCGAAATGTCGCGCGCACTCGCTACGCCATGCTCACGCAGATACGCCGCACAGCGAATGACATCGCGACGGTACGCCTCGATGGTGCGCGGAGATGCGCCTTCCTCGAGCGCGAGCGCATCTTCGAACGCCTGCAAGAAGAAGCCACGGCGCAGTGTGCGCTCTTCGTCGCTCATCGGGGCGACGCCCGATTGATCAGCGGGCGTCATTGCTGAGCCCCTTTGGCGCGGCGGCGGCGCCACAGGAGATACAAAACAACCGCGATCGTGAGCGCGAGCGCCGCCAACCCAATGGTGCGTTGCTGACTCGCAATGAGCGCAAGCAGTTGCTCGGCATTGGCACCCGCGCGAAACGCCAACAGGCAGATGATCCCGTACCACACGCCCGACGCCAACGACATGGCCACCGCGGCTCTGACGGCACCAATGCCAAGCGCACCGGCCATAGGAGGCACAAGTGCCCGTACACCGGGAAGAAATCGGCTTACCACCACCGCAGCCATGCCTTGCGTGCTGAATCGTTGAGCGAAGCGATCCGCGGCAGTCGGCGACACGATGGCGGGAAAGCGGCGCATGAGCCATGGCAATCCGAAGCGATGCCCAAGTCCGTACATGAGCATCGCGCCGCCGATATTGCCCACCATGGTGGCAATCCATGCGCCCAGCCATGAGCCGTTGCCACGCGCGGCCACGAATGCGCCGAGGGCGATGACTGTATCGGCTGGGAGCGGCGGAAAGACATTCTCGGCGAACGCGGCGAGCGCCAGCGCCCCATACAACAGCGGGTCTGGAAGACCCGAGAGCCATGCGAGCAGGTCGTTCACGGCGTGTTCGGCGACAGGATGATCGTGAACGGCACCACGGTGCCGCGGCGCGTATGCTCGCTGGTCAGCGAGACACCAGCGTCGCGGTACACATCACAGCAAGCCCTTCACCACGACCGATCCATCCCATGCCTTCGTTCGTCTTGCCCTTCACGAAAACAGCCGATACATCAACGCCGAGCACCCCGGCAAGACGCGACCGGATGGCTTCTCGCTGAGGTCCGATCTTCGGAAGCTGCGTGACGACGGTGATGTCGACGTTCCCCACTGCATAGCCTGCCGCGTACATGCGCGCCACGGCGGCTTCGAGCATGATCACCGAGTCCTTGCCCTTGTTGGCCGCGTCGGTGTCGGGAAACATCTCGCCGATATCTCCCAAGGCCGCGGCACCGAGGATGGCGTCGGTGAGCGCGTGGCAGATGGCGTCGCCATCCGAATGTCCCGCGCAACGCACGTTGGAGGGAATGTCGATGCCGCCCAACCGCATGGGGCCACCTTCGCCAAAACGGTGTGAGTCGTAGCCGATCCCTACGCGTACTGTCATGCGGCTCACGCCGCCGCCGTGGCGGCAAGCGGTGAAGCTACCGGCGCGGCGTCGGAGATAATGGAATAGTCCTGACGGCGACGAGCCGGCGTGAAGCCCGCGTCGGTAATGAGCCGGTCGAGTTCGTCGACGGTGGTTCGGTGCGTCGTGTTGGCTGCCGAGACGACGTTCTCTTCGATCATGAGCGAACCGAAGTCGTTGCAGCCGTAACGAAGCGCCATCTGCCCCACCTTCATGCCCATTGTGACCCAACTCGACTGCAGGTTGGGCACGTTGTCGAGCACAATGCGCGAGATCGCGACCGTGCGCAGATACGTCGTCGCATCGGTCTTCGGCATGTGTGACATGGTCGGCGTGTTTTCGGGCTGGAGCGGCCACGTGATGAACGCCGTGAAGCCCTTGGTGCGCGCCTGGAGATCACGCACGCGCTGCAAGTGTTCGATACGCTCTGCGAGCGTTTCACCGATACCGTACATCATGGTGACCGACGTCTTCATGCCTTCGGTGTGCGCCAGCTCCATGATTTCGAGCCACCGATCGGCACCGGCCTTCTTGGGCGCGGCAATGTCCCGCACGCGCTGCACGAGGATTTCGCCGCCACCGCCCGGAATGGAGTCAAGCCCCGCTGCGCGCAGTTCACGGATCACATCGCGCGCATCCATGCGGAAGCGCGTGGCGAAAAAGTCCACCTCGCTCGGCGAGAAACCGTGAATGTGAATGGGGTGATACGTCTTGATGTACCGCAGCAGGTCGAGATACCACTCGAACGGGATGTAGGGATTGTGTCCGCCCTGAATGAGAATCTGCACACCGCCGAGCGCCTTCGTCTCTTCGATCTTCTGTCCGATTTGCTCGTACGAGAGCGTGTACCCTTCGCTATGCTTGGGGCGACGATAGAAGGCACAAAAACCGCAATCGGCGACGCACACGTTCGTGTAGTTGATATTGCGATCGACGATGTACGTGACCACGCCGTGCGGATGCTTCTGCTCGCGTATCCGATCGGCTTCGAGGCCGAGTTCGAGCAGCGGGGCGTTGGTGTAGAAATCGAGGATATCACGCATGAGGCAGACGCTCAGTCTCGGTAGTGGTCGATCAGGCGGCAGGGAGGAAAGCCAGCGTGCCATCAGGCACCCGGCCGGCCAACACGAGCCGACGGAAAAACTCCGTCAGTCCCGCGAGATGCGGGTACGACAGACGGTAATCGAGTCCCGCGAAATACTCGCGGCACGTTTGCAACGGTACACCGCTGGCGAACGCCGCTTGCGCCGACAGCTCACCGAGGTGCTGCAGCCCCCAGTCTCTCGAGGCAATAAGGGACGCGTGCGCCGAGAGCGACGCGTGCACCGGTGTGCGGCGCTGCGCCACCCACACGGCAAAGACGAACGGGAGTCCCGTCCATTCTTTCCACGCGGCGCCCAGGTCTTCGCGATACGGATAGAGCGCCGCCCACGGCCCGCCGCGGTTGGCGGCATCGAACAGCTTGAGCGCCGCGTCACCAATCACCAGGCGCGCGTCGTGCGCTTCGTCGCTGAAACGGGCGATGTCCCCCATTTCCGCATCACCCGCTACGAACTCGGGACGACACTTCCAGACGTGTTCGAAGAGCAGCTCGAGCAGATGCACCGATGTCATGCTGCTCTTGCTCACGACCACGCGGCAACCGCCCAGATCGCGTGGCGCGCGCTTGCTGAAGAGCATGACGCTGCGCACGGGGCCGTCACTGGTGATGCCCAATTCCGGGAGCAGCAGGAGTCGATCGGCGTCCTTGGCGTACTCCACCGCCGAGACGACGCTCACGTCGATATCGCCGTTGGCCATCAGGCGGTTGAGCTGCGTCGGCACGCCGTCGACCAATTCACCATCGAGCGGGACAATGCCGCGTTCAATGCCCCCGTACACCGGGTAGCAGTTGATGTAGCGAATGCGCCCGACGCGCAGTGGCGACCGCCTTGTGTCGGGCATGTCAGGCCTCGGCAGACACCAGCGCGTCGGCTGGTGCGGAAATGCCTTCGCCGGTATCGTCGTCGGCAAACTCCCGGATGACGCGATAGAACGAATCGCGCTCGGCCGGCTGCTTGCCGGCCCCGCGAATGAGTGTCAGGAGCTGGGGGAGCGTCAAGCCCTGCGGCGTGCTCGCCCCGACGGCGTGATAGATCTTTTCCCGCACGACCGTGCCTTCGATATCGTTCACCCCGAAGTGCAGGGCGATCTGCGACAGCGCGGTCGTCACCATGATCCAGTGCGTCTTGATGTGCTCGAAGTTGTCGAGGAACAGGCGTCCCACGGCAAGATTGCGCAGATCATCGAAGCCCGTTGTGCTGGTCCCCGTGCGACCGAGCGTCTTCCCCAGCTCGTTGTCGTCGGGGTGATAGGCCAGCGGAATGTACGCCAGGAAGCCGCCGGTTTCGTCCTGCAACTCGCGAAGCATGTTGAGGTGCTGCATGCGATCGTCGATGGTTTCCACATGCCCATAGAGCATGGTGCAGTTCGAGCGGATGCCAAGCTGGTGGGCCGTGCGGTGCACATCGATGTAATCCATGCCGCCGAGCTTCTTGTCGGCGATCTGCTCTCGCACGGCAGCACTGAATGTCTCGGCGCCACCGCCAGGAAGCGTATCGAGCCCGGCCTCGCGCAGCGCGAGGAGTACCTCTTCGCGGCTCTTCTTTTCAATGCGCGCAATGTGGGCGATTTCAACGGCCGTGAGCGCCTTGATGTGCACCTGCGGGTGGCGCGCCTTGAGCGCGCGGAACATCGTCTGGTAGTACTCGAGCCCTGTTTGCATGTCGAGGCCCCCGACGATATGGAACTCACGCGTGAGCGTGCCGTCGGCCCGGTCGGACTCCGCGAGCACCTGCTCGAGTGAATAGCGGTACGCGCCCTCTTCCTTGGGGAGGCGCGCATAGCCGCAGAAGACGCACGTCTTCCGCAGCACGCAAATATTCGTGGGGTTGATGTGCTGATTCGCGGCAAACGTCACGCGATCGCCGTGGCGGGCCCGATTGGCCGCATCGGCCATGGCCCCAACCCCCAGAATGTCGGGGGTCGCGAAGAGGAGCGCACCGTCAGCCACGGTGAGGCGCTCGCCGACGATCAGCTTTTCGCCGATAGGGCGCAGCGCCGGATCGCGCAGCTTGTTTAGGTCGAACGGGACCGTATGAGGCATCAGGACGTACCAAGGCTCCGGCGCGGCGACACGCCGCGCATCACCCCGACGAACGCCCCGACTGCCTTACCCGTGCCAGCGTCGGAGCGCGATCGAGACGTTGTGACCACCAAAGCCGGAGCTGTTGGAGATCGCGACGTTCACCTGGCGTGCCTTGGGCACGTTGGGGGTCACGTCGAGATCGCACTCCGGATCTGGGGTGCTGTAGTTGATCGTAGGAGGAATCATACTATCGCGCATGGCGAGCGCGCAGGCGATGAATTCCACCCCGCCGGCCGCGCCGAGCATATGCCCGGTGGCCGACTTGGTCGAACTTACGGACAGCTGATACGCGTGCTCACCGAACACCGCCTTGATCGCCTTGATCTCGTTGGGGTCGTTGAGCGGCGTGGACGTGCCGTGGGCGTTGACGTAATCGACATCGGTGGGCGCCAGCTTGCCGTCGGCCAACGCCTTCCGCATGGCCCGCTGGAGCCCTTCATGTGCGTCGGGCTGTCCGGTGAGGTGGTAGGCGTCGCCGGTGGCACCGTACCCGATCACCTCCCCGTAGATTCGGGCGCCGCGCCGCTGCGCGTGCTCGAGTTCTTCGAGCACGATCACACCGGCACCCTCGCCGAGCACAAAACCCATCTCGCGTGGCGTCGAAGGGACGCGACGCCGTCGCCGGCGAATCGTTCCGCTCCGACAGCGCGGTCATGTTGCCGAAGCCACCGATGGCCATGGGGAGCACCGCCGCCTCCGTACCGCCAGCGAGCATGACGTCGGCGTCGCCGTACGAAATGGTGCGGAAACCTTCGCCGATGGCATGTGCACTGGTGGCGCACGCCGACATCGTGGCGTAGTTTGGTCCCTTGGCATTGAAGCGCATGGACACGATACCGGCCGCGATGTCGGCGATGTACATGGGGATGAAGAACGGCGAAATACGCCGGTTCCCCGACGTCATGAGCGTGGAATGCTGGTCTTCCATGGTGGCTAGACCACCGATGCCGCTCCCGATGATGACCCCAAGGTCCTCGGGGACGTACCCACCATCTTCGAGTCCCGCATCACGCATGGCCTGCACGGCGGCACCCATGGCGTACTGCGTGAACAGATCGGCGCGCTTGGCTTCCTTGCGGTCCATATACAGGCCCACATCGAAGCCCTTCACCTCGCACGCAAACTTCACCTTGAAGTCTGATGCGTCGAACTTGGTGATCAGCGTGCCGCCCGACACTCCACCCAGCAAATTCTGCCAGGTCGTCGCCACGTCGTTACCGACGGGCGTGATCGCCCCAAGACCTGTGACGACGACCCGACGCCGCATCAGCCCGCGACCTTCGCCTCGAGGTACGCGATGGCGTCACCGACGGTGCGCAGCTTCTCGGCGTCCTCGTCAGGAATGTCGATGTTGAATTCCTTTTCGAATTCCATGACCAGTTCGACGATGTCGAGCGAGTCAGCGCCAAGGTCCTCGATGAAGCTCGCTTCGGGGGTGAGCTTCTCGCGCTCAACGCCGAGTTCCTTCTCGATGATATCCTTGATCTTCGACGCGTTATCCGACATGGGAACGGTTCCTCTGAAGTTGTTGAAGTGAGAATGGGGAACTTAGCCATCGCACGGCGTCACGGGGAGGCCCTCCGGGGACAAACCCCGAATTTCCACCCCGTTGACCGGGGTTACATCACGAGGCCGCCGTCCACCACAAGGACCTGCCCAGTCACATAACTGGTCAGGTCGGACGCGAGCACCACCACTATGCCCGCGATGTCGTCTGGGGTCCCGAGGCGTTCCAGCGGGATCCCCGTACTCATGGCCGCGCGCGCCTCTGGCGCCATCGCCGCCGTCATATCCGTTTCGATGAAGCCCGGCGCAATCACGTTGGCCAGGATGTTCCGCGAGGCGAGCTCCTTGGCGATCGACTTGGTCATCCCGATGAGCCCGGCCTTGCTGGCCGCGTAGTTCGCCTGTCCCTTGTTGCCAATGAGCCCGACCACGCTGGCCACATTGATGATGCGGCCCCAGCGGCGCTTCATCATGCCGCGCGTCGCCGCACGGCAGGTCGCGAACGCGCCGCGCAAATTGGCGTTGAGCACCGCATCCCAGTCGTCGTCCTTGAGCCGCATGAGCAGGTTGTCGCGCGTGAGGCCCGCGTTGTTGACCAGAATATCGAGTTGGCCAAAGTCCTTCTCCACCGCTTCCACCAGCGCGGCGGCCTGCGCCGGCTCGGACACGTCGGCCGCGTACCCCCGCACCTCGGCGCCCGTCGCTGCGGCAATTTCCGCAGCCGCCGCCTCGGCCTTCTCCTTATCGCGACCGGTGACAGCGACGCGTGCACCGGCATGCGCCAACGCCGCCGCAATGGAGCGCCCGATACCGCGCGTCGAGCCCGTTACCAGGGCGACGCGTCCAACAAGACTGATGGTGAGACCGGTAGCCATAGACCGTTTGCCTGTCAGGAGTTCTGGGAGACGCTTTCAAGGAACTTCTCGACTTCGGCGACGGTGCCGACGGCCATCGTTTTGACCGACGGCGCAATGCGGCGCGCCAGTCCCGTCAACACCGCGCCACTGCCGATTTCGACGAACGTGGCGTCCGGATGACGGTCGGCCAGCGTGCGCATGACGCGCGTCCATTGCACCGGGGCGGTGAGCTGCTGCAGGAGCAACTCGCGCGCGATCCGCGCGTCGGCAATGGGCTCGGCGTTCACGTTCGCCACGACGGGGACCGTCGGGGTGTGCCACTGTTCCGCGCGGAGCGCTTCGGCGAGCCCCTCGACGGCCGGCGCCATGAGCGGCGAATGAAACGCGCCACTTACGGGTAACGGCAAACAGCGCTTGGCGCCTGCTTCCTTGGCGAGTTCCATGGCCCGTTCGACGCCAGCGACTTCGCCGGAGATGACGACCTGCTCCTCGCTGTTGTAGTTGGCCGGGACCACCAAACCGCGCTCGGTCGTCGCCTGTGCACAGAGATCGTCGATGGATGCCGTCAGGACGCCAAGAATCGCGGCCATCGCACCCGGTCGCTGCACGCCCTGTTCGTACATGAGCGCGCCGCGGCGGCGCACGAGGCGCGCGGCGGCGGCCAGGTCGAGCGTGCCCGCGACATGGTACGCCGAAAACTCGCCCAGCGAATGTCCGGCGGCGCCAGCCAGCTGTCCGCCCACGGCGTCGCGAATGACGGCCCACACGGCGGCGCTGTGCGCCAGCAATGCCGGCTGCGCATTTAACGTGCGGGTCAGTTCGTCGGCGGGGCCTTCGAACGCCAGCGTCGACAGCGCTGCCCCGACCGCGTCGTCGACGACGTGGAAGGCATCGCGTGCGGCGGGAAAAGCCTCATAGAGGTCTTTCCCCATTCCCACTTTTTGTGAACCCTGTCCGGGGAGCAGGAACACGTAGTGCATGGACATCGCGTGACGAGAAGGCGGAAGTACGATCGTGGTCGATCGGAAGGGCGAATGGCGTCGACGTGGCGGCGCTAGAAGCGCGCGACGATCGAGCCCCACGTGAAGCCGGCACCAAAGGCGGTAAAGAGCACCGTGCTCCCCTCCTTGATGCGCCCCTGCTCCATGGCGTCATTCAGCGCGATGGGGATGGAGGCGGCCGACGTGTTACCGAAGCGATCGACGTTCACAAACACCTTCTCCATTGGCACACCGGCGTGCTTCGCCGTCGCCTCGATGATGCGGATGTTTGCCTGGTGTGGAATGAGCAGGTCGACGTCGGCCGCGGTGATCCGCGCGCTGTCGAGCGCCCGATCGGTCGCTTCAGCCATGGAGCGCACGGCGTGCTTGAAGACTTCGCGGCCGGCCATGTGGATGAACGCCCGGTTGCCGACCTCGGGCGAGTACGGTTCCGCGCCGCCGCCGGCGGGACGCCAGAGCAGTTCTGCGAGCGCGCCATCGGAACGCATGAACGTGGAGAGAATGCCCTTCTCTTTCTTCTCACCACGCGCGCGACGCAGCACCGTGGCGCCGGCACCGTCGGCAAACAGAATGCAGGTATTCCGGTCGGTCCAGTCGACGATCGCGCTCAGTTTTTCGGCGCCGATGACGAGCACGGTATCCGCCGACCCGCTCGCAATGAGCGAGTCACCGACAATCGCGCCGTACAGCCATCCGGAGCAGGCAGAGGCCACGTCGAAGGCGGAGGCGCGCGATGCCCCCAGCGCGGTTTGCACTTCGACGGCCTGCGACGGCAACAGGTGATCGGGCGAGGCCGTGCCGACGATGATCACGTCGATCTCTCCCGCCGTGACACCGGCCTTGAGCATGGCCTGCTGCGAGGCCTTCGCGCACAACGCGGTGAGCGATTCTCCCGGTTCGGCAATGTGTCGCTGCCGAATGCCGGTGCGCTCGATGATCCACTCGTCGTTCGTCTCGATGCCCATGGCGGCGAGATCGTCATTGGTAACGACCTTCGCCGGCACCGCGTGACCAGTGCCGGCGATATACGAGAACGGACGCTTCATGACGAGGTTCCGGAGGCGGTGGTCTGAGGCATCGACTCCGCGAGTCGCCGCCCGATCTGATCAGTCATCCCTGATTCGTGGGCGCGGAGCGCCACATGAATCGCGTTCTTGATGGCGCGCGGGGAACTCTTGCCGTGCGAGATGATAGAGACACCGCGCACCCCGAGTAACGGCGCGCCCCCATACTCGTCGACGTCGAGTTGCTTGAGCGATCCGGCAATTTCGCGCGGGTCGAGTCCGGCCACCTTCGACACCATGCCGATGAGCATGGGGCCAATACTCTCGTAGAACTTAAGCAAGATGTTGCCGGTAAAGCCGTCGCAGACGACGACGTCGATGGCTCCGCGATCGCAGAAGCCGCGTGGCAAATCGCGTCCTTCGACGTTGCCGATGAAGTTGACGCCGGCGCCTCGCAGACGCTGGTGCGCCTCCTTCACCACCAGGTTGCCCTTCTCGGGTTCTTCGCCAATGGAGAGGAGGCCGACGGCCGGGTTCTCGCGATCGAGCAGCGCCTGCGCGTAGACCGTCCCGATGCGAGCAAACTGCACCAGCTCCTCGGGGGCACAATCGACATTGGCGCCCACGTCGAGCACGAGGATGGGCTGCTTGGCCGTGGGAAAGATGGTCCCGATGGCGGGGCGCGTGAGCCCGGCGTGGAGCTTGAGCGAGACCAGTGACGCGGCCATCTGCGCGCCGGTGTTCCCGGCGGAGACGAAGCCGTGCGCATGGCCCTCGGCGACCCGCTTGATGCCGACGACCATGGAGCTGTGCGTTTTCCCCCGGAGGGCCACCGACGGCTTGTCCGTCATTTCGATCACGTCGGGCGCCTCTACAATCGAGAGTCGATCGCGGACGTGCGCAACGACGGCGAGCTCCCCGCGCAACAGCGCGGCGAGTTCTGCCTCAATTACGGCCGTCTGACCAACCAACTCGATGTGGTGCTCGGGAGCGAGTGCGCCAAGCGCATGCAGGGCGCCCGCGATGGGGGCCCGGGGGGCGAAGTCACCCCCCATGGCATCCACGGCGATGCGCGCCAAGCCTACGCTTCCTGCGCCGTTACCCGCTGCTCACCCGCATAGAACCCACACTCCGCGCAAACGCGGTGCGGGCGCTTGGCCGTACCGCACTGCGGGCACGACTGAATCACGATGGCGGGCGCGGTCTTGTGCGTGTTGCGGGCGCGCTTCCGCCGCTTGGATGTACGGCGCTTCGGTACGGCCATGGGATGCTGACCTGAACTTTTTGAGACAAAAGGACCAATGAGCGACTTAGCGCAGGTTGCGCAAAGCGTCCCATCGGGGATCTGAGGATGGAGGACAGGTGCAGCCCCCCGTGTTGCGATCGGCACCGCAGGACGGACACAATCCCTGGCACTCCTCCCGACACAACGCAAACGCCGGAACGGCCAACAGCCATTCCTCGCGCAACGCCGGGCAAAGATCGAGTTCCCGCTCGCCTGCAGGGATCAGCACGACATCGTCCTCTTCGGCGACGTCGAGACCCGATTCCGCGAAGAGCAACTGCACATCATCCGACACCTGCGTGGTGACGTCGGTCAGGCACCGCCTGCACGTCGTCTCCGCCATGCCTTCGAACCGGCCGCTGAAGTAAAAACGACCCTGCCCCGCACTGGAAAGGCGGCCTGTCACGTGCACCCCGGGATCAACCGGACGTGAATCACCTTCCTCCCATACGGAATCCGCCCCGCCAAGCAGACCATCAACGCTTTGCGCGTGGGCTTCCAACGTCCGGATGTCAAAGCACAGCATAGCCGTGTAACGTAGAGCGCCAGCCCCCGTCACACAAGGGCTGGCGCCGCTTTCTTCCCCGGCATGGCGGCGCCAAGTGCCGCCGCCGTGCGGAGTTAGACGCCGGACCGGACGAGTCCGGTCTAGCAGCACCTGGGTCAGGCGATGGCGTCGACTTCGGTAAAGAAGAAGCGCGACTCGCGGGCTGCGTTCTCGTCCGAATCCGAGGCGTGAATGGCATTTTTGCCCTTCGACTCGGCGTACAGCTTGCGCACCGTGCCCTCGGCCGCTTCGGCCGGGTCCGTCGCGCCGATCGCCGTGCGGAGCGAGGCCACCGCGTCGTCCTTCTCGAGGATCATGGGCATGCACGGGCCGCTGGTCATGAACTCGACCAGTTCGCCAAAGAACGGGCGCGCCGAGTGCACTTCGTAGAACGAGCCGGCCTGGGCCGTCGTCATGTGCATGACGCGGGCGGCCTTCACCGCAAAGCCCTGCTTTTCGAGGAGGGCGATGATGTTGCCAGCGTTGCCCGCGCCAAAGGCGTCAGGCTTGATGATGGTAAGCGTGCGACGACCGGCCATGGTCAGGTATTGGGCAAAGGGTTAAGCGGCAGCGCCGAAACGCAGGCGCGGCGAGAGCCAGAGGCCCCCGCCGCGCGCAAGATAACCAACCGGGGCGCTTAGGAAAGCCGCGCCGAGATCAGTTCGACAAAGTCGATCGGACGCTGGGCCACGCCCATGCCCGCCGCCTTGAAGGAATCGATCTTTTCCGCCGCCGTACCGGCCGACCCGGAAATGATCGCGCCCGCATGGCCCATCCGGCGGCCCGGCGGAGCGGTCTGACCGGCAATGAAGCCCACGACCGGCTTCGTCATGTGGTTCTTCACGAAGTCGGCCGCTTCCTGCTCGTCGGTGCCGCCGATTTCACCCATCATGGCCACGGCCTTCGTGTTTGGATCGGCTTCGAACGCCGCGAGGCAGTCGATGAAGTTGGTGCCGTTGATGGGGTCACCACCAATGCCGACGCACGTGCTCTGACCGATACCGGCCTTGGTGAGCGCATTCACCACTTCGTACGTAAGCGTGCCGGAACGGCTCACCACACCCACGGGGCCCGGCGTGCAGATGCGCCCCGGAATGATGCCGACCTTGCTCTGACCCGGCGTGATGAGCCCCGGGCAGTTGGGGCCGAGCAGGCGCGCGCCATGCTCCTTCACGTACGGATACACCTTGGTCATGTCCAGCACGGGCACGCCTTCGGTGATGCAGACGATGAACTTCACACCCGCCGCCGCCGCTTCCATGATGGCATCGGCCGCGTACATGGGCGGCACGTAGATGACCGACGTATTGGCGCCGGTCGCCTGTACGGCGTCGTACACGGTGTCGAAAATCGGCGCCGTGCCTTCGAACGTCTGGCCGCCCTTGCCGGGCGTGACGCCGGCGACGACCTGCGTGCCGTACTCGATCATCTGCTTGGCATGGAACGAGCCGTCGCGGCCCGTGATGCCCTGCACCACCAGCTTCGTGCTGTTGTCGATGAAGATGCTCACGCGGCACCTCCCTTGGTGGCAAGTTCCACGGCGCGCTGCACGGCGGAATCCATATCGCTCGACGCCGCGAAGCCGTTGTCCTTGAGAATCTTCAGAGCGATCTCCTCGTTGGTGCCCGTAAGACGAATGACAATGGGCACCTTCAGCGGATTCTGCTTGGTCGCCGTGACGATGCCGTTGGCGACGTCATCGGTGCGCGTGATACCGCCGAAAATGTTGAACAGAATGCACTTCACGTTCGGATCGGCCGTGATGATGCGCAGCGCATTCACGACCTTCTCCGGATTCGACGAACCGCCGATGTCGAGGAAGTTGGCCGGGTCGCCGCCGTAGTACTTCACGAGATCCATCGTGGCCATGGCGAGACCGGCGCCGTTCACGACGCAGCCCACGTTGCCGTCGAGTTTGATGAACGTGAGGTTCGCGTTGCGGGCGTCGACTTCGCTCGGCGCTTCCGACGACTCGTCGCGTAGCGCCGCAATGGCGGGACGGCGATCGAGCTCGTTGTCATCGATGACCATCTTGCCGTCGACCGCAATGAGCTCACCCTGCGGCGTCATCACGAGCGGATTGATTTCGGCGAGTGAGCAGCCGGCGTCCATGAACGCCGCATACAGCTGCTGCATCATCTTCGCGGCCTGACGCGCGAGCTTCACATCCTTGTACAGGAAGAAACCCATACGCATCGCTTCGAAGGGAAGCAGCCCGTAACGCGTGTCCACCGGATGATAGAGAATCTTTTCCGGCGTGCTCGCGGCCACTTCTTCGATGTCGATGCCGCCAGCGGCGGACACCATGAACACCGGCTTCTTGGTGGCGCGATCGACGATGATCCCCACATACGCTTCGGACGCGATGTCCGCCGCGACGGTGACGAGCACCTTCTCCACCGTGAGATCCTTGATCGTCATGCCGAGGATGGCCTGCGCCTTTTCCTTGGCGTCAGCCGGCGTGGGGCAGAACTTCACACCACCCGCCTTGCCGCGCCCTCCGGCATGCACCTGGGCTTTGACCATGACGGCGGTGCCCATTCGCGTTGCGATGGCCTCCGCCTGCTCCGGCGTCGTGGCGATCTCACCGGGCGGGATCGGCACACCGGCCGCCCGCAACAGCTCCTTCGCCTGATACTCGTGTAGGTTCACGCGGTCTCCAAATTCTGGGGAATGTCAGCGGTTCAATGCTTGGTGGTCGAACCTCCGCTTGGCAATACGCACATTGCCGAGGCGAGTGGTACGTCCTGACGGAGAGCCCGCCGTGAACCGGCGACGGTCTCCCCGGCCGCAATTACTGCGGCGGTCTGCCCAACACCCGTCCGAGACTGTCGAATGCCGCCCCGAACGCGCTCCAGTTGCCCTGCTTCATCGCCTGACGCATGCGTTCATACCACCGTGCCGCGTCACCTTCGATTCGTTCGACGTCATCCCGGCGATCCGCACTGCCGGCGGGAACACTGCCGACAACCGTCTCACCAAGCATCGTGAGCGCGGCCGCCAGGGTACCGCCCACGCCAACGGCGGTGCCGTCGGTAATCGCTACCCGCGAGACGACGACGCGTCCATTAGCTCGGGTAATCTGCACCGGCTGCACGAGAAGCACGCCACGGCTGGTCGAAATTGATGACACCCGTCCCCTTCGTACCCGGAGTTCCCGACGGCTGCTGTCTGCGGCCGGCCCCAGTAGACTGTCGTCGAACGCGCGGAGTCGATCGAGCGCCACCGGCCACCGGATACTCGGCGCGACTGAAGGCGACCACCAGGTGACTTGGTCCGCGCCGCCAGTCACCGTTGCCACGCCGGCGATGCCCTCGGCCTCGTCGAGCAAGGCGACACTCCAGGAAAGCTGAGGCGTTCCCGCCTGATCGAGCATGACCGGCGCCGGAACACCACCGGCCAAGGCGCTGTCGGGGAGATGCCGTACCACGTCCCCTTCCGAGCGTGCGCCATAGCGCGCGAAGGTGCGCAGCTGGGCGAGGGCGCTCTCGGAGGCGGGCGGCAATGCCGCCACGAGCGCGGGCGGGAGCGCCGAGACCGGCGTGAAGAGCCTCGGCAGCCGCGTCATCCATGTACGGGCCACCGGATCGGGACGGGCAACAGGCACCACCCGCACGCGGCCCGTGCTGGCGTCCACAATGGCGGTCGCGGCGCGTTTGAAATAGGTGTAGACCCCTCCGTCGATCTGCCAGCGTTGGCTGAGCGGATACCGGTCGGAGGCGCTGTACAGATGCAGCACCCAGTACACCTGCCCCTCGCTGCGGACCGGGTACAACTGCTCGCTCTGTTCGAACACCGGCATGAGACGTCGCACCCGATCTCGGACGTCGCGGTGGGAGACCAGCAGCGGAACGCCAGCCAGAGAGTCGGCATCGAGCAGTGCGAGATCGCGCATGGCCCACGCGTGCGCGATGCGCGCCTGACGGGAATCGAGCAGCGCACCGGGGACCTCGGTCGCCGTGTCGGCATCGAGGATACGGGCGCCCTGCACGCCAGGCCCCACCAACGGCCACAAGTCGCGATCGTCCGTGCGTCCGGGGACCGTGAGGCTGCTGTCTCGCAGCACCGGCGCCGCCACATTCACCAGCGACAACCGCCACGATTCCGATGTGGCGATCGGTCGGCGAACCCGCAGCGCGGTGAGCTGATCATCCACAAGTTCCCAGCCAAGGCCGGCCACGTCGACGAACTGCTTCTCCGTGACCGCGGCGCGCGCCGTACGTGCCGACGCCGCCACCGGTTCACTCTCTCCCAGTCCCGCGGGCAACGTGGACGCATCCCACAGCGCGGCGCGACGAGCCAAGGTCGACGTGGGCGCCGGGAGTGGCGCGCGCACGCTCGTATCGGCTCCAACGATGCGCATCCCGTCGACGTCGAACGCGCGGCGACTGTACAGTGCGCGCGCGGCGATGTAATCCCGGTCGCGGCGCGACGGGTCACCTAGCGTCTCCCCTCGCGCGAGCACGGCAGGGACCGCATGGCGGAGGCCAACGGCAGCAACCAATACCACCGTGAGCGTGACGAACGCGGCGCGCAGTTGCCCTGCCCATCCGGTACGCAAAATGATCAGCGCGGCGATCGCCGACCCGTACGACAGGACGGAATCCATGCGCAACGTCACGCGATGATCCACGTGCAGAAACAACCCATCGGGACCACTGCCCTGCAGCAGCAGGTCGAAGCCGTCGAGCCGATAGCTCCACGCCAGCAGCAGCAGCACCAACGCGCCGAGGACGCTGAGATGTCGACGCACGTGATTGGACGCCGCCAGCCGCCGCCCTTCCAGGCGGAGCGAGCGCGTAAGCGCGTAGAGCACGAGCACCATGGCGGTGAGTGAGACGATGCTCACCAGCGCCCATAGATACATCGTTTCTTCGAAGGGGAGCCAATACACATAATGGCCGAGATCGCGATCGAAGATGCCTTCGATTTCACCGAACGGTACACCGTGGCGCACGAGCGCCAGATCTTCCCAGTTGGTGAGAGGAATCGCGAGAATGGCGCCGACGATGAGTGCCAGCACGATCGTCCCCGACAGCAAGCGTCGGCCGGGGATCATGGCCGTCAACTCGATATTCGCCACACGCGACGGAACGGCGACCGCGAGTATGGTGCGCCGAACAGCATGCAGATTCGCGAACGCAAAGAGCGACCCGGCAATCCATGCGCCGCCCTGCAGCAGCAGCGTATCGATGACTTGTTCCCAAAACAGCGACGGAGCGCCCATGGCTTCGAACCACGCATGGTCGACGATCAACGCGGTCGCGGTGCGCCCCACCAGGAGGAGCACCGCGGCGACGGCCACGACGATGACCAGAAGACTCCGCGCGCGCATGTCAGCGACGTCCGATGTCGCTCAGAGCGCGACGCCCTGCTCGCGCACCCACGTCTCCATGACGGCGCGAATGTATGCGAGTCGCTCGGGCGTCCGTGCTTCGTAGCGCGCCACGATGACCGGCTGCGTGTTGGACGCGCGGAGCAGTCCCCAGCCGTCACCGAAGAGCACGCGCACCCCGTCGACGTCGATCACGTCGTAGTTCGCGGAGAAGTGCGGCACCGCCTTCGACATGATCGCGAACTTGGTGACATCGTCGGTGTCGATGCGGATCTCCGGCGTCGACACGAAATGCGGCACATCGGCCAGCAGTTCGTCAATGCGCTTGCCACTGTCGGCCACGATACGCAGCAAACGTGCGGCCGCGTAGAGCGCATCATCGTGTCCGTAGAACCCTTCGGTGAAGAACATGTGCCCAGACATCTCACCGGCGATCGGCGCGTGCATCGCCTTCATCTTGTCCTTGATGAGCGAGTGCCCGGTCTTCCACATCACCGCGGTCCCACCGGCCTTCTCGATTTCGTCGGTGAGCGCTTGCGAGCACTTCACATCGAAAATGATCGGCTGTCCTTTCCCCGTGCGCGCGAGAACGTCACGCGCATACAGGATGAGAATATGGTCGCCCCAGATGATCTGTCCGTGGGCGTCGACGACCCCAATGCGGTCAGCGTCGCCGTCGAAGGCTACGCCCAGCTCCGCGCCGCTGTCGCGCACCGCGGCGATACAATCGGCGAGATTCTCGGGAACGGTGGGATCTGGATGGTGATTGGGGAACGTGCCGTCGCTTTCCGTGAACAGTCCGACCCCATCGACCCCCAGCGCCTCGAACAGCTGTGTGGCCACCAACGCCCCGGCGCCGTTCCCGCAATCGTAGACCACGCGCAGGGGCGAGCCGTCCGGTCGGGTAATCGGACCGATACGGGTGGCGATATCGTGGACATATCGGTCGATCACCGCCGCGTTACGTACGTGCCCGTGTCCCGCGGGATGCTGTCCGCCCACGATGTACTGGTACAGCGTCTGGATGTCGGCGCCGTGGAGCGACGCCGTGCCGAGGCACATCTTGAAGCCGTTGTATTCGGGGGGATTGTGCGATCCCGTGATCTGAATGCCGCCAACCACCGGCTCGTGATGCAGCGCCCAATAGAGCAACGGCGTCGGCACGACGCCGACATCGACGACGTCGACCCCGCACTCGGTGAGGCCACGCACCAGTGCGTCGCGCAGCGAGGCGCCACTGGGCCGGTTATCGCGCCCGACGGCCACGGCGCCGGAAATCCCGCGTGCCGCCAGCAACGAGGCGTAGCCGCGACCGATGCCGTACGCGACCTCGTCCGTAAGGTCGGTACCAACAATGCCGCGTACGTCGTATTGCCGGAAAATCGTCTGACTGATGCTCATGCCGAAGCGAACAGGGAGGGGATCATCGGAAGGGAGCGACCACGCCACTCGGGGCCACTCCGAAAACTATCGCGCGTTGCGGTCGCTGATACTGGCGGCCTGCAAGCGGGCGCCGGCGGGAGCCGGGGCCGGTGGGACGAGCGAGCCTTCCCTCTGGCTGGTCACGGCCTTGCGGGCCATCTGTACCACGGGCGTGGGATACAACCCGAGCGCAAGCAGCACCGCCGCGGTGAACGCGATCAACGAGTGCGCCATGGGGGCACTCGCCGGCAACGGTTGCCCCTCGGGACGCGGACGCATGAACATCGCCGATACCACGGCGAGGTAATACGCCGCCGAGATCGCACTCGTGACGACGAGAATGACCGCCAGAATGGTTTGCGGCGCGTTGGCCTGCAACGCGGCCTCCAGGACGTACCACTTGGCGAAGAAGCCCATGCCACCCACGAGCGGCATCCCAAGGAAGGCAAGCAGAAACACGGCCATCGCGGACGCGAGCCACGGGCGGACCAACCACAGGCCCGCAATGTCGTCGACGGTCGGCGATACATCGCGCCCGTTGTTGATCGCGACCAGCACCCCAAAGGCACCCATGGTCGCGAGCGTGTATGACACCATGTAGAACACGATCGCCGTCGTGGCAGGTGCACCGCCAACGACGAGCGCGACGAGCAGATACCCGGCATGCGCGATACTTGAGTACGCCAGCATGCGGACGAGGTTGCGCTGCGAGAGTGCGAACACGTTCCCCACGACCATCGTCACGACGGCAAGCCACCAGAGGCCAGTGTGCCACCGTGCGGCGGAGGCGCCCAGCACTTCCACCATGACTCGCGCGAAGGTGGCGAAGGCCGCCGTCTTGACCGACGCCGACATGAAGGCCGCCACCGGCAATGGCGCCCCGTCGTACACGTCGGGCGTCCACAGGTGGAACGGTGCGGCAGCTACCTTGAACGCAAACCCCACGAGCAGCAGCGCGGCGCCCATGACGAAGAGCGGCGTGAGCAACGCATTTGCCGTCATCCATTGCGCAATGTCGACCAGTCTGGTGCTACCGGTTGCGCCGTACAACAGCGCGATGCCGTACAAGAGAAACCCGGAAGCCACGGCCCCGAGCAGGAAGTACTTGACCGCCGATTCCGCGCCCCGCTTGCTGCGACGGTTCACGCCGGCGAGCACGTAGACCGCCAGCGACATGAGCTCGATGCCCAGAAAGACGAACATCAAGTCGCGCGCCGCGGCGAGGACCATCATGCCGACGGCCGCCAGTAGCACCAGGACCGGGACTTCCGGGCTGAAGGCGTGACTGCGCTGCTGCTCTGCCTCGAGCAGCATGAGCGTGAGAACCACCCCCAACAGGATGATGAGGTCGATGGCCCAGCGGAAACCATCGCCGGCAATGCGCAGATCGGCGGTACCCTCGGCACCGTCGCCCCAGGCAATGACGACCACCAGACCAACCAGCATGGAGAGCACCATCCCGAAGCGCACCATGGACGAGGTCCGCTCGGCTCCCTCCGCGGCGCCCGCCTGCTGACGCTGCGGATGCCACACCGACGCCAACAGCATGACCATCGCGCCGGCGGACAGCAGGAGTTCGGGAGCAAGGGCGCGCAACATCGCGCCACCAGTCATCATCTCGCTCATCGATTCAGCGATACGGGGGGAAGCTGCGCCGGGGCATTCGGACCGAAGCGTACCGATTCCACCAGATCACGCGACACACGCTCGGCGCGCTGCAGCACAGGCTGCGGCACAATACCGAGATACAGAATGGCGACGGCAAAGACACTCATGACGAACTTCTCGCGCCCCGACAGATCGGCCATGGCAAGGTTGTCCTGCCCGTCGAGTCGACCAAACAACAGGAGCTGCAGCGCGCGGAGACCGTAGGCCGCCGCGAAGACTACGCCGCTCGTGGCGATGATGGCCATGACCGGAAGCTCGGCGTAGGTCCCCAGCAACACGAGGAACTCGCCGACAAAGCCGTTCGTGCCCGGCAACGCCACGGTCGACAGCATGACGAGCGTGAGCATGACGCTGAACCAGGGGACGACCTTCGCAATCCCGCCGTAGGATGACATATCGGTGCTGCCCGTGCGGTCTTCGAGCATACCAGCCAACAGGAAGAGTGCGCTGGTGCTGATCCCGCTGCTCACCATACTGACGACAGCACCCTGCACACTCTGCTGCGTGAGCGCAAAGCTGCCGAGCATGATGAACCCCAAATGACTGATGGAGCTGTATGAGATCATGCGCTTGAAGTCGCGCTGTGTCGTGGCAAGCAGCGCGCCGTACACGATTGCCACGACTGACAGGACGAGAATGGTGCCCCGCACCGTCTCGTTGGTCGCTGCCGCTGGAAACAACGGAATCGCGAAGCGCAGGATCGCGTATGCCCCAACCTTGAGGCCGAGGGTCACGGCCGCAAACGTGGGCGCCGCCCCCTGCGCGTCCGGCAACCACGTGTGAAACGGAACAAGCGCCGACTTCACGGCGAAGGCGGTGAAGAACGCCAAGAACATCAGCAGCTGCGTTTGCGGTGTCAACGTGATCTCGCGCAGGGTGTCGAGATGCAACGATGTGCCGCCTCCCACATTCCACAGGGCGATGATGGCCACCAGCATGAGCAGTGAACCCACCAACGTGAACAGCACGTAGCGCAGGCTCGCGCGTGACGTGCCCGCCGCTCCCCACACCCCGACCAGCAGGTACGTGGGAATGAGCATCAGTTCCCAGGCGAGATAGAAGAGCAAGAGGTCGAGCGTCACGAACACGCCGACCAGTCCCGAGGTCAGCAACAGCGCCAAGGCGCCGAAGGCGGGCGTCCGGACGGTGACGTTGTTCCACGAGCCGAGGAGGGCGAGCGGCGCGACGACGGCCGTGAGCACCACCATCGGCAGCGACAGTCCATCGACGCCGACACTGAAGGTCGCACCGAGATCGGTGAGCCATGGGAGGTCGACGCGCGCCTGCCAACCGGTGACCCCGGCGTCGTACACCCCCCACAGCGCCAGCGCGAGAACGGCTTCCACGACGAGTGCGCCGAGCGTGAGTACCCGCGCATCTGGACCTCCAGAGGGCGCTTCGACTCCACTCTCATCGCGCGCGACATCACGTCCGAGCACGCGCACGAGCAGCGCGGCCACGATGGGCCAGAGCAACATCGCCGGAAGCACCCAGCGATCGAAATTCAGAGACAACAGGAAATCGCGCATCGGTCAGCTCAGCGTAAGGGCGGCAATGAGCGCGAGCGCACCAGCGGCAAGCAGCCAGGCGTATTTTCCAATGTCACCGTCCTGCAGGCGCGTCCCCATGAGTGCGGCAGTGCGGGCCAGGAACGATCCGCCCATGCTGAAGCCGCGATCGACGCCGCGCTCCACGCCCCGATCGAGCACGACACTCGCGAGCGCCTGTACGGGGCGCACGATGATGGCATCGACCAGCGCATCGGCGCCGTAGGCACGTGCCAGGAGGCTCGTGTCTTCCGGCGAATGTGCCTTGTCCGCCAGCGGCGAGCGATACAACACGAACGCCAGCACAATGCCGAGCAGCGCGACACCCGTCGCGACGGCAACCAGCATCGTTTCCGTCGCGTGATCCAGATGGCCGGATCCGGCGAGTATGACGCCGCTGGCGCCGGTCACCGGCGCCAACCACTTGTCGAGCAGGCCAACAGGGCCGATCGGGATGAGCGCCGGCAAGTTGAGCCAACCGCCGGCGACCGTAAGCCCGGCCAGCAGCAGTACCGGTCCCGTCATGATGACAGGCGCTTCGTGCAGCGCATGGCGCTCGCTCTCACCGGTCCGGTTCTCCCCGAAGAAGGTGAGCAACAGCATACGCGTCATGTAGACGGCCGTGAGCAGCGCCGTGAGCACGCCCATCGCGTAGACGCCGTACAGGAGCGAACTGCCCGGCACTCCGAAGAGCGATGCTTGCGCCAGCGGAGACCCGTGTGCCCGCGCGAAGACCGACGCGAGAATCTCATCTTTGGAGAAGAATCCAGCGAGCGGCGGCACACCGGCAATCGCCAGCGTCGCGAGCGTCATGGCCGTCGCGGTGGCGGGCATATACTTGGACAGCCCACCCATGTTGCGCAGATCCTGCGGATCATCGTCGCGATGCGTGTGGTGATACGCGTGGTGCATGGCGTGGATGACCGAGCCGGCACCCAGGAACAGCAGCGCCTTGAAGAAGGCGTGCGTCACCAGGTGAAACACACCGGCCGTATACGCGCCGGCACCGACCCCCACGAACATGTAGCCCAACTGCGAAACCGTGGAGTACGCCAGCACCTTCTTGATGTCCCACTGCCTGAGGGCAATCGTGGCGGCATACAGCGCGGTCAGCGCTCCCACGATGGTGATGAGCAGTGACGCCTGCGGTGCCCCGGCAAAGATGGGCGCTGCGCGCGCGACGAGATACACGCCCGCCGTCACCATGGTGGCGGCGTGAATGAGCGCCGAGACTGGCGTTGGGCCAGCCATCGCGTCGGGCAGCCAGATATACAGCGGAAGCTGCGCGCTCTTGCCGGCGCAGCCGACGAAGAGAAAAAGCGCAATGGCCAGCACCGTTGGCGTGCCGGCGAGTTGCGCGAGCGCGGAGTGCGCGCCGGCGTAGCTCAGCTGTTGCGTCGTGGTCCAGATGAGGAACATTGCGACGAGAAATCCGAAGTCGCCGACGCGGTTGACGATGAACGCCTTCTTCCCGGCGTCGGCATTCGCCTTCTCGCTGAACCAGAATCCGATGAGCAGGTAGGAGGCGAGCCCCACGCCTTCCCAGCCGACGAACATGACCGGGTAGCTGCCACCCAATACGAGCATGAGCATGAACGCCACGAACAGATTAAGATACGCGAAGTACCGCGCGTATCCCTGATCGTCACGCATGTAGCCCACCGAGAACAGGTGGATCAGCGAGCCTACGCCGGTGATGACCAGCACCATGAGCATGGAGAGCTGGTCGAGCTGGAAGCTCCAGTCGACGGCGAAATTGCCGGCCACCATCCACTGACCGAGCGACACGATCGCGGGGCCCGTCATGCCGACGCGCATACGCATGAACAGCGCGATGGCGATGGCGAACGCGGCGATGATGACGCCCGGGCCGACTAGCGTCACCAACAGGTGGCGCGCAGTGGTACGGCCCTCGCTGGCGTCAGCCGATGCGGCACGGAGCGCCACGGCTCCGTTCACCACGAAGCCGAGGAGCGGGAGCAGGATGAGAAACGGCAGGAGCGTAGCGATCATCCGCGGAGGGTCCGGAGGTTCGAAACGTCCACCGTGCCGAAGTGCCGGAAGATCGAGATGATGATCGCCAGGCCGACGGCCGCTTCTGCCGCAGCGATCGTCATGACCATGACGACGAACACCTGACCGGTCACGTTGTGCATCTTGGCAAAGGCCACGAAGCTGAGGTTCACGGCGTTCAGCATGAGCTCAGCGCACATGAACAGAATGATGGCGTTGCGACGCGTGAGGACGCCGACGAGGCCGATCACAAAAAGAATCGCCGACACGATAAGCGCTTCGGTAATCATGCCTGCACCCGTTTTTTGGCCAGCAGCACCGCGCCAATGACGGCCACGAGGAGCACCAGACTCGTCAGTTCGAACGCCACGAGATAGTCAGTGAAGAGCGATGCGGCTACCGGCTCCACCACGTTGTCCAACGCAGGCGCCGATTCGACACGCGGCAGTTTGTTGCGCTGCGCCACGAGGAGATTGGCCAGCAACGCGATGCCGACCAGACCGGCCCCAAGCCGCGCACCGAGGCTCCGGAGATCGGTCAGTTCGCTGTGCCCCAGATTGAGGAGCATGACCACGAACACAAAGACCACCATGATGGCACCGGCGTAGACCAGTACCTGAATGGCGCCGATGAACGGGGCATCGAGCATCACGAAAAGCCCCGACAGCGCGAACATCACGTTCACGAGCCACAGGGCCGCCGGCACCGGGTTCTTGCGCGTGACGAACAGCAGCGCCGAGACGATGGCCAGCAACGAGAAGAGGTAGAACTGGAACTCGAAGAAGCTGTTCATTCGCCCTTCGGGTCCGCAGGGTCCCATAGCTCGCTCACCGGATGCGTCTGCGCCATCAGTCGCTCGAGGTCGTACACGAACGAGGCGCGATCGTACTCCGAGTTCTCGTAGTGGCGCCCCACGTGAATGGCCTCTTCGGGGCACACTTCCTGGCAGTACCCGCAGAAAATGCACCGAAACTCGTCGATCTCGAACACGATCGGGTAGCGGTTCCCCTGCTCGTCTTCCCCAGGCGTCAGCTTGATGCAGTTGGCCGGGCACACCGTGGGGCACAATCCGCACGCGACGCACTTGGCCTTGCCGTCTTCCGTGGTCAGCATGCGGTGCGTGCCGCGCCAACGCGGCGAGAGATCCCACTTGGTCTCGGGATACTCCATCGTGACCTTGTGCGGGTCGACGAGGTGCTTGAGCGTCACGGCCATCCCCTTGAGCGTCGCGCGCACGTAGCTCACGCGCTCGAGCGGACGCTCCATGACCTTAATTCCGATTGCCATCAGTTTCCTCCTTCCGCCGTCAACGACGGGGCGGCGATCGCCACCGGCGATGTCAGGTCGGCACGCGGGCGTCCCGCGGCCAATTCACTACGTGACAAGTCGAGCCCGCGGGCGCGCAACCGCTCGAGATCGACGGGAGCAACACGCGCACTCGCCGGGCTGATGAGTTTGCCGCGATCGAGCCACCACAGCAGGAACGCGATGAGCATCACGTTGAGCGCCAGTAGCGCCAGCGAGAAGAGCGGACCGCGCGCGACGCCGAGCATGTCGAGCCCCAGCGTGGCCGTTGCGATGATCACGATGTACGCCAACGCTACCGGGAGCATCACGCTCCACCCCAGTGACATCAATTGGTCGTAGCGGAAACGCGGCAACGTCCAGCGTACCCACATGAACACGAAGATGAAGAAGCCGACCTTGCTGATCATCATCAGTGTCGTGGCGAGCGTCTTCAGTACCGTGTACGGGGCTTCGTTGTCCCACTGCGTGAACGGGATGTCCCAGCCACCGAAGAACATCACTGCGGTCAATCCACTGACCGTGAGCATGTTCGCATACTCGGCGATGAAGAACATGGAGAACTTCATGCCGCTGTACTCGGTGTGATATCCCGCTACGAGTTCCGACTCCGCCTCGGGCAGGTCGAAGGGCAAGCGGTTGGTCTCCGCGAAGGCCGCGACGAGAAACGTGAACCAGGCCACCGTCAGCGACAGTACATTCCAACCCATGGACGACTGCTGCTGTACAATGGCGCCAAGCGACACGTTGCCGGCAAGAAGCAGCACCGGGATGGTGGACATCCCCATCGCGATCTCATAAGAGATCATCTGCGCACTCGAACGCAGGCCGCCCAGGAACGCGTACTTGTTGTTGGAGGACCATCCGGCGAGCACGATGCCGTACACCCCGAGCGAGGACACCGCGAGGGTAAACAGGAAGCCCACGGGAAGCGGCGCGATGGCCAGATCGATGAGTCCCCACGGCGTGGGCAGCGGCGCACCGAACGGCAGCACGGCCCATGTCATCATGGCGGGAATGAAGGCCAGCGCCGGCGCGATGATGAAGAGCCATTTGTCCGCAAACGGCGGATTGGTCTCCTCCTTCATGAAGTTCTTGATGCCGTCGGCGACGGGCTGCAGGATGCCGCCGGGACCGGCGCGATTGGGGCCGCGTCGATCCTGAAACCATGCCGCCAGCTTTCGCTCCACCAGGGTCAGCAGCGCCACCGTCACGAGATAAATCCCGAAGAACACGAGAATCTTGATGACGCTCGCGGCGACGAACGTACCGATCGCTTCTGGCGCGACCTGCGGATTGGCCCGCGGAAAAAGCGTAGCCAGGTCGAGCGCGTTCAAAACGGCCAGGGGCAGCGTCATGCGCTCACCCCGGCTGCCGCTTCAACACCCTGCTCCAGCACGGGCAATCCGCGTAGCCCCAGCGCTTCGTACTCGAGACCGGCGAAGGCCGGCTGCGAGGCCGCGAGCGCGGTAAACACTTCGGACGGCAGGAAGTACTGACCATTGCCACCGGCCGCCGCGACCAGATCGGCCAACACGTACCAGGTTGGCCGGGCCACGCCGGGGGCGGTACGCGCCTGCAGGAAGCGCTGTACGCGCCCACGCAGGTTCGTAAATGTCCCTTCTTCTTCGATGGTCGTCGTGATGGGCAATACCACGGTCGCCAACTGCGCCGCGACGGCAGGGAGCGTCGTGCCGATGTACACGAGCGACGACAGCCCCGCGAGATCGGCCGCCGACACGTCGTCGAGGGCATCACCAACGACCAGCAAGGCGTCGCCCAGTCGCGACGCGTCCGCCACCGTCTCCACTTCCGAAAACCCGAGCAGGCGGGCGCCGGTGGCGTTCGCCGCACGCTCAGCGCGGAGGGCGAGGTCAGGCGCGCCCGGGAGCGGCACCACATCGCCGCGCACGACGCGGAACGTCCCCTGCCCCTTCAGCTGGGCGACCAGTTGCTGCAACAGAAACAACGCTTCGTTCGACAGATTGGGCGACGCCAACACCGTGACGCGAGTCCCGCTCAGGGCGCGCACGCCAGCAGCAATCGCATCTTCCCAGTCGGCGATGGCGAGGGCGCCGTGCTGGCGGACCATCGGCTGGTCTGCACGATCACGTCGAGCGAAGTCGCGATACGTCTGACGCCCGACCTCGCACATGTAATACTGATTCACCGCGTCGTTGGGACGAGGCTTGAGACGAACCGGAACGTTGTCACGCGTTTCGGCGACCGCATTGCACCCTTGACTGCAACCGGTGCAAATGGTAGGCGCCCGATCGAGCTCCCAGGCGCGTGCCTTGTTGAGGAAATCCTTGCTGAGCAAGGCGCCAACCGGGCACAAGTCAATGACGTTGCCAGCCCACGGATTCGTCAGGTCGTGACCTTCCGCCTTGCCGATGAACGCCCGGTCGCCGCGCTCGGAGACGTTGAGAACCGGCTCCTGTGCCACGTCGCCCATGAAGCGCACACACCGCGTACAGAGAATGCACCGGTTCTGCACGTACAGCACATCGCCGCCGAAATCTTCGACGGGATTGAAGCGCTTCGGCTCACGATAACGTGAATCGGCACGCCCTTCGGCGAAGGTGTAGTCCTGCAACTCACACTCGCCCGCCTGATCGCAGATCGGGCAGTCGAGCGGGTGATTGATGAGCAGGAATTCCAACACGCCCTGGCGCGCGTCGAGCGCCTTGGGGGAGTGGACGTGTACGACCTGCCCTTCCATGACCGTGGTGGCGCACGCAGGCGCCAACTTCGGCATCTTCTCCACTTCGACCAGACACATGCGGCACACGCCGGCCACCGGGAGACCCGGGTGGTAGCAGTAGTGCGGCACGAGAACACCGGCGGTCTTCGCCGCTTCCAGAATCGACATACCGTCCGGGACCGTGACCGGACGACCTTCGATCGTGAGCGATACCATCTTCACGTCAGCCATTGTCCCCTCACGCCGCCGAGGCGCGGAGCGCCCCGGGAACGGTAACCATCGACGGATTCGCCGCGATCTTTGCCTCGAACTCGTGCCGGAACTTCTTGAGACCCGACACCACCGGCGTCGCGCACGAGTCACTCAACACGCAGATCGTCTTGCCGCTCATGCCATCGGCAATGGACACCAGCGTGTCGAGATCGTCCATCGTGCCCTGATTGTCGCGAATGCGCTCCATGATGCGCGTGATCCACGCCGTGCCTTCGCGGCACTGTGAGCACTGCGCGCAGCTCTCGTGCGCATAAAAGCGCGTCAGGCGCGCGATCTGGCGAACCATGCACTGCCGATCGTCGAATACGATGGCCCCACCGGAGCCGAGCATCGTGCCCGCAGCGACCATCCCCTCATAGTCCATGATCGCGCCTTCGGCTTCTTCGCGCGTCAGAATGGGGACCGACGAGCCGCCGGGGATGACCGCCTTGATCTGCCGACCAGGCAGCGGACCGCCGCAGAGCTCGTACAGGAACTCCTTGAACGGAAAGCCGAGGGCAACTTCGTAGTTGCCCGGACGTGTGATATTGCCGCACACCGAGAACAGCTTGGTGCCGATGCTCTTGGGGTTGTCCGGGCGCCCGAATTGCTTGTACCACTCCGCACCATGCTTGATGATGTACGGGACGGTGGTGAGCGTCTCCACATTATTGATCGTGGTTGGCTTGCCGAACAACCCGGCGACTGCCGGAAACGGCGGCTTGATGCGCGGGTTGCCGCGCCGCCCTTCCAGCGAATTCATCAGCGCCGTTTCTTCGCCGCAGATGTACGCCCCGGCACCGCGATGCACGTGGACGTCCACGCGCTTTCCGCTGCCCATCGCGTTCGCCCCAAGAATACCGGCGGCATAGGCCTCATCGACCGCCTTGGTCACGCGCGCGTACGGTTCGGTGAACTCGCCGCGAATGTAGATGTACGCCGTTTCCGCGTAGATCGTATGCGCCCCAAGCGCGACCCCTTCCACCAAGCCATGCGGAGTCCAGCGCATGATCTCGCGATCTTTGAACGTCCCCGGTTCGGATTCGTCCGCGTTGCAGCAGAGATAGTGCGTCTTGCCATCGGGCTTCATGAATGACCATTTCATGCCCGTCGGGAATCCGGCGCCGCCGCGACCGCGCAGCCCGGAATCCTTCACGATCGTCTGCAGTTCCTGTGGGTCGGTAAAGAGCGCCTTCTCGAGGGCTTCATACCCGCCACGGGCACGCCACCCACTGAGGGTGCGCGCCTCGGGATCGCCGAAGTACTTGGAAAGAATCGGCGATTCACGCGGATGGGACGGATGCGGATACCCCATTACTTCAGCTCCGACAGAACGCGCGGCACCGACTCCGGTGTCACGGATTCGATGAAGTCGTTGTTGATCATGACCGGCGTGGCGAAACCACAAGCGCCGAGGCACTCCACCTCGATGACGGTAAACTTGCCATCGGGGCTGGTCAGCCCGAGGTCGGCGCAGCCGGTGTGTTCGAGAAAACTCTTCACCACATCTTCCGCACCGCAGATGTTGCACGGTGTCGTGGTGCACACTTGAATGAAATGGCGCCCCACCGGATGCTGGTGATACATGGTGTAGAAACTGACGACGCCCTTGATGTACGCCGGGGTGATCTCGAGGATCGACGCAATCTCTTCGATCCCCTTGTCGCTCACCCAGCCGCGCGCGTCCTGCAGCATCCACAGCGCCGGCAACAACGCCGCCTGCTTTGTGGGATAGCGCGACAGAATCGTGTCGAGCTGCGTGCGCGCGTCCCCGACGAACACGGGTTCGTGCGGCGCCTCGTGATGATGACCATGTGGCGGGGCGGCGACTAGCGCGCCCCCACTGGCAGATGGGCCGTGACTCACCGGTCGATTTCTCCCATCACGATGTCGATGCTGGCGTTGATGGCAATCACGTCAGAAAGCAGATGGCCTTCCACCATGCGGGGGATGGCCGAGAGGTTCACGAATGACGGCGGACGAATGCGCCACCGCACTGGTTTGGAACTACCGTCGCTGACGAAGTAGTAGCCCTTCTCACCCTTGGGGCTTTCGACGGGCACGTAACACTCGCCGGCAGGCGGACGTGGCCCTTCCATGACGAGCTTGAAGTGGTGGATCATGCTTTCCATCTCACTCGTCGCCTTGTGCTTGGGCGGCAGTATAAGTCGCGGATCGTCGATGTTGATCGGGCCGTCCGGCAGACGACGCAGCGCCTGCTCGAGAATGCGCACGCTCTGGCGCATCTCCTCGACGCGCACGAGAAACCGATCGTAGACGTCCCCCTGGGTGCCGACCGGGACATCGAAGTCGTACGTCTCGTAGTCGAGGTACGGGAAATCCTTCCGCACATCGTACGCGACGCCCGACGCGCGCAGCATTGGCCCGGACAACCCGGCGTTGACCGCTTCCTGGGCGTTCATCGCACCAAGGCCCACCGTACGCCCGGCCCAGATGGCGTTGGTCTCGAGCATGCCGACGGACTCTTCGAGCGTCTTGGGGAATCCCTTGAGGAACGCCCGTAGACCATCGAGCCACCCGTCCGGAATATCCGCGGCCATGCCGCCCACGCGTGTAGCGGTCGTGGTCAGTCGCGCACCCACCCACCCTTCAAGCAGGTTGTATACGTTCTCGCGCTCCTGATACAGCCAGAGGAACGGCGTGAACGCGCCGATGTCCACCGACGTCGTGCCGAGCCACACCAGGTGCGAGATGATGCGCGACAGCTCCATGAGAATGACGCGCAGTACTTTGGTCCGCTCTGTCATCCCGACGCCGAACAACCGCTCCGCACCCAGGACGAACGCGACATTGTTGCCAGGCGAATTGAGATAATCCTCGCGGTCCGTCCACGGGATGATCTGATTGTACTGACGGTACTCGCCGATCTTCTCGAAGCCGCAGTGCAGATACCCGATGTGCGGAATGCACCGCACCACCGTCTCGCCATCGAGCTCCAGCACCAGTCGCAACACGCCATGCGTTGCCGGGTGCTGAGGGCCGATGTTGATGAGCATGTGGTCGGCTTCGAGCTCAGGCTCGGCCGTTTGCATCGCGAGTGCCGACGGTGCGTCAACAGCCAGCGCGCGTCCGCCCTGCGCGGTGAGTGCCGCGCGAAGCGGCTGCCCCTGCGCGTCGAGGCCGCTGGTGCCGAGCGCCACTTCGATGGTGCGCCGCGCGCTCATTCGCCTTCCTCCAGCTTGTCGGTCGCTGCGTGGTCGGCCAGTCGCTGCTTCATGTCCTGCGGCAACGAGTCGAAGGCATCGGCGATGCTGAGCTCTTCCATGGAGTACCGCGCTTCGGGGTCGGCAGCGAGCGCCTGCTTGAGTTGCTCGGCGCGCGAAAACCGACCACGGAGTGGGAAGTCTTTCCGCAACGGATACCCCTCGCGGTACTGCTCCCACATGAGGAGCCTGCGCAGGTCGGGGTGTCCTTCAAAGCGAATGCCGAACATGTCGAAGCACTCGCGCTCGAGCCAATCGGCGCCGCTGTAAATGTCGAAAATGCTGGGGACCCACAGCGCGCCGCGCTTGGGCAGCTCGACCTTCAGACGGAGAAACCGCCGGTTCGCCAAGGCGCGCAGATGCCACACGACTTCGAGGGGACGATCACCGTCTCGATACTCCACGGCGGTGACGTCGACGAGGTAGTCGTATCGCTCGGTGGGGTCGTCGTGCAGGAATCGCACGATCTCGTGCAGCGATTCCCGTGTGACGAAGACGGTGGTCTCCCCCCAGATGACTTCGGAGCGTAGGACGGCACTCCCGAAACGGGACGCCAGCACCGCGGCGGTCGGATTGGCAGGCGCGCCGATCCGCGGCACGTTGACGGGCGTGATGGGCATCCCATGCGCGTCAGACGCCACCGCCGCCATGGGCGACGGGGCGACGAGCGCCTCAGAACCGGTAGGCACGGGGACGGTCACGGTGCCGATCGGGTTTGATGTACGGAGTTGCCGAACGGCTCGGACAGTTCGTCGATTCGCGATGGCGGGATGTACAACTGACTCGTGGGATCAGGCTCGATCTCGACATGCCGCGTGCTGTCCTTGAGGCGCTCCTGCATGACCTTCTTCTGCAGCATGATGATGCCATGCATCAGCGCTTCCGGGCGAGGCGGACAACCGGGCACGTACACATCGACGGGGATGATCGTGTCGATGCCCTGCACCACGGCATAGTTGTCGAACATGCCGCCGGTGGACGCGCAGGCGCCCATGGCGATGACCCACTTGGGTTGCGGCATCTGCTGATAAATGCGTCGCAACACCGGCGCGAGCTTGAGCGGCACGCGGCCGGCGCACAGCAGTACGTCGGCTTGACGCGGCGAGTAACTCAGCCGTTCCATGCCGAAACGCGACAGATCGTAGCGGCTGGCCGCGGTCGCCATGAACTCGATGGCGCAACAGGCGGTACCGAAGGGCATGGGCCAGAGCGAGCCGGCGCGCGCCCAGTTGACCAGAAAGTCGAGGCGCGTGGTCACCCAGCCATCTTGTGCGGCGGGATCGCCCTGAACGAGGCGCGAGTCGTTAGCGGGAATCAGTCCCACGTCAGCGCTCCCTTCTTCCAGACATAAAGGAATCCGACCAGGAGGATGAAGGCGAAGACCAGCATCTCCCCGAGGCCGAAGAACGACAGCTGTCCGCTGGGACAGGCATTCGCCACCAGCGGTACGTGACAAGAGAGCTGCCGATAGTGCACGCCCCACGGAATCATGAACACCGTCTCGATATCGAAGACGATGAACAACATGGCGACGAGATAGAACTTGACCGAGAATCGCTCGCGGGCATCGCCGAGGGGGCTGATGCCAGACTCATACGGTTGCGATTTGACCGCGGTCGGCTGTGCCTTCGTGATGAGGTGCGCGATGCCAAGGATCAGCACCGCGTTCAGGATGACGAAGCCCAGGAGGAGCAGGACCGGGAGATATGTGCGTAGCATCGCGGCGCAGCAGGGAACCAACAGATCACGAAGGGGGAGTGACTTCGTGAAACAATTCACAAACGCAGGAGGAAGCTACCAACGGGACCAGGATCCCTCAACAGCATGTGTTATTGTTTTTGTGTGAAGTAACCGTCAAAGCTGTTTTGGCAGGCTCCGCCACTCGGCAGTACACTTCACTTACTTGTCTCGGCGCCCCGAGCGCCGCGCATTTTGGACCGGTTGGTCCGAATGCGGACCATCCAACCCTCCTGCTCTACTCACCCCATGGGGCTCTGCTCAGACCGCTGGATCACACGCATGGCGCGCGAACACGGCATGATCGAACCGTTCGAGGATCGCCAGGTGCGCGAAGGCGTCATCTCCTATGGCGTCAGCTCATACGGCTACGACATGCGGGTGGCATCCGAGTATCGGATCTTTACCAACGTGCTGAGCTCGGTGGTCGACCCGAAGCAGTTCGATCCGAAGAGCTTTGTAGAGTTCGAGGGCGACGTCTGTATCGTCCCCCCCAATTCGTTCGCCCTCGCCCGCAGTGTCGAGTACTTCCGTATTCCGCGCAATGTGCTGACGCTCACGGTCGGCAAGAGCACCTACGCGCGCTGTGGCATCATCACCAACGTCACGCCCTTCGAACCGGAATGGGAAGGTTACGTGACGCTCGAGATTTCCAATACCACGCCGCTGCCCGCGAAGATCTATTCGAACGAGGGCATTGCGCAGGTGGTGTTCTTCACGGGTGACGAAGAACCGGAAGTCAGCTATGGCGACAAGAAGGGGAAGTATCAGGGACAGCACGGCGTGACCCTGCCCCGCATCTAACTTCGCTCTTTACTGAGATCTGAGCACTCAGAACTCAGAACTCAGCTCCGGATAGGCGTGAGAGTCGAGTCACGCAGGGGTGAGAAGTGAGGACCCGCGGTTGGGGAGACCGCCACCGCAGGTCCTGGCCGCTCGCAGCTGCGTGACTCGACTCTCACGCCTATCCAGAGCTGAATTCTGAGCTCTGACGTCTCGGCTCTCAGGTAAATCTCCGACGTCTCCGCACTGGGCGCTCCCGCTCAGCCGCCGGCATAGATGTACCGGCACGCTCGTTCCCGCGCTTGCTGCAGCGAAACGATCATGGCGGGTACCACTTCGACGCCCGGCAACAGGTTGGCGCGCACTTCTTCGCCGAAGCTGGTGACGCGGTCGCGATCGGCGCGCTGATCGGGTGGAAGGAAACGACCCCCCGATGCGCGAATGGAATTGGCGCAGGCCAGCACTATCACCTTCTGCGAGGCGAGCGTCGCAATCGCATCCCGCATGGGGCTGCGGTCCCCCGGCATCCCCATGATTTCCCCGATCGTGGGGTACTTGGCCCAGTGCGTGCCGGTGATGCGCTTCATCCATGGGTCTTCGACAACGGCATTAGCCGCAGCGGCACCAACGGCTTGCGCCGGCAACACGCTGATGGCCGCGCCGATCGCGGCAAGCCGGCCAAGGCAATCGCGACGCGCGGTACCGGTGGTCATCGGGCGAGAGAGTCGGGCGAGAGACGACGAGTGAGCAGCGGACGTGGCGACGGGATGGCTCGTCCCGCACGGCGAGCACCATCGGTGGCGTACGCGACGTCCAGCGGCGCATCACCTCGCGGCCAGTCACGCTCCTTGCCCGGATGGTCCTGACGCGGCTGCGACAACACGTACGCCGCGATGTCCGCTGCCTGCTGCGGTGACAGCGAGCCACGTTGGTCGAACGGCATGTTGTGGCGAATGAAGGTCGCGAAGGTGAAGTGCCGAGCCATGCCGGCCCCAATGGAGAAGCTGCCAGCCCCCCAGAGCGGCGGATTGATGCCCATGCCCTGCCCCGCCGCACCATGGCAGCGCGCACAGTTGGCCGCATAGCCCTCGCGGCCGCGCCGACCGTCGCCGCTCACGCGCACCGTGTCCCCCCCTGTCGATCGCGCCCGCTCGCGCAGTGACTCGATGTACGCGACCATGTCGCGCATATCTCGGCTACGCTCCGGCAACATTCGGCCCGCAAGGCTGCGCGCGATACACTCGTTGACGCGACGTGCGAGCGACTCTTCATAGGCAGGACGCGCGCGGAAGCGCGGATAGCGCGCGGCACTGCCGTTCCATGGCATTGCCGCGTTGTTGGTGCCGTTGTCGAGATGGCAGGACACACAGCGTAACCCGTTCCCGCTGTACGCCGGAAGCGAATCCGCGAACGCGGTCATCAGTGCAAGTCCGCGGACCGGATTTCCAATACTCACGTTCGCGATCACCGGCGTCCGCTGCGCGCGGATGACGGAGACGCTCACGATTGAGGCCACCAGAACGACCGATACGAATCTCATATGCATGAACATACGCCAACCACGCAGAAGCGCCAGCGATATCTCGCCGACGCCCCCGTGATCGTCCGAGTCACAAGCGGAATCAGCCTGAACCGGCAACAGCCCGCGGCTCCTGCCGACGGGCGCTCGCCACCAGATAATCGCGGTTCATTTTCTTGATGACGTCGATGCTGATCTCCTTCGGGCACGCCTCCTGGCATTCCCCTGCCAAGGTGCAATGGCCGAAGCCTTCGAGATCCATCTGCTCGACCATGGCGAGGGCGCGCTTGTCCCGCTCGGGCTGGCCCTGCGGGAGGTTGCCGAGGTGCGAAATCTTCGCCCCGGTGAAGAGCGACGCCGACGCGTTGGGACACGCCGCCACACAGGCACCACAGCCGATGCACGCGGCGGCATCCATGGCCTCATCGAGCACGTCTTTACCAATGAGGATCTCGTTGGCGTCACGCGCGCCACCGGTGTTCACCGAGATGTAGCCGCCCGCCTGAATGATGCGGTCGAACGACCCACGGTTGACCACGAGATCCTTCACCACCGGGAACGGTGAGGCACGCCAAGGTTCGACGGTGATGATGTCGCCATCCTTGAACGCGCGCATGTGCAGCTGGCAGGTCGCGGCCCCCTTCCACGGCCCATGGGCCTGGCCGTTGATCATCATGGCGCACGAGCCACAGATGCCTTCACGGCAATCGTGCGAAAACGCCACCGGCTCCTTGCCCTCGAGCGTCAACTGCTCGTTGAGCATGTCGAACATTTCGAGAAACGACATGTCCGGGCCCACGCCGTCGAGCGTGTACGTCTCGAGCTTGCCGGGGGCCTGGGACGCCGGCTGACGCCAGACGTTGAGAGTGAGCTTCATTACTTGTAGCTCCGCGTGGAGAGGTGCACGCTCTCGTACACCAGCGGTTCCTTGTTGAGAATCGGGGCCTTGCCTTCACCGGCGTACTCCCACGCGGCGACGTACGCGTAGTCGTCGTCGTTGCGCTTGGCTTCGCCTTCTTCCTGGTACTCGGTGCGGAAGTGACCACCGCACGACTCTTCACGATTCAGCGCGTCACGGCACATGAGTTCACCCAACTCGATGAAGTCGGCCACGCGTCCGGCCTTCTCCAGCGACTGGTTGAGCGAGTCGCCGCTGCCCGGCACGTTCACGTTGCTCCAGAACTCTTCCTTGAGTTGCGGAATCAGTTCCAGCGCCTTCGTCAGACCGGCCCGGTCACGCGCCATCCCGCAGTACTCCCACATGATCTTGCCGAGTTCCTTGTGGAAGGAATCGACCGTCCGCTTGCCCTTGATGCTCAGGAACTTGTTCTGCTGCGCGCGCACAGCGCCTTCGGCTTCGGCGAACGCCGCATGCGACGTGTCGACCTTGGGCAACTTGGTACCGGCGAGATAATCACCGATGGTATACGGCAGTACGAAATACCCGTCGGCAAGTCCCTGCATGAGCGCCGAGGCGCCAAGACGATTCGCGCCGTGATCGGAGAAGTTGGCTTCACCGGCCACGTGCAACCCGGGCACCGTACTCATGAGGTTGTAGTCGACCCAGAGGCCGCCCATGGTATAGTGCACCGCGGGGTAAATGCGCATGGGCTGTTCGTACGGATTCTCGTCCGTGATGCGCTGGTACATGTCGAACAGATTCCCGTAGCGTTCGGCGATCGTCTGCCGGCCAAGACGCTTGATCGACTCGGCGAAGTCGAGGTACACGCCGAGCCCACCCGGACCCACGCCACGACCATCGTCGCACGCTTCCTTGGCCGCACGTGACGCGATGTCACGCGGGGCGAGGTTGCCGAAGCTCGGATACTTGCGCTCGAGGAAGTAATCCCGCTCTGCTTCCGGAATCTGCGCCGGCGGACGATTGTCGCCGCGCTTGAGCGGCACCCAGATACGTCCGTCATTGCGCAGCGATTCCGACATGAGCGTCAGCTTCGACTGATGCTCACCATGCACCGGAATGCACGTGGGGTGAATCTGCGTGTAGCACGGATTGGCAAACGCCGCCCCCTTCTTGTGCGCGCGCCAGGACGCCGTCACGTTGGAGTACATGGCGTTGGTGCTCAGGTAGAACACGTTCCCGTATCCACCCGTCGCGAGCACGACGGCATCGGCCGCGTGCGAGGTGATCTTGCCAGTCAACAGGTTGCGCGTGACAATGCCGCGCGCGTGCCCGTCGACCACGACCAGATCGAGCATTTCCTCGAAGGTGTGCATTTGCACCTTCTTGGCTGCCACCTGCTTCTCGAGCGCCGAGTACGCGCCCAGCAACAGCTGCTGTCCGGTTTGTCCGCGCGCGTAGAACGTGCGCGAGACCTGCGCGCCACCGAACGAGCGGTTGGCGAGCAGTCCGCCGTATTCACGTGCGAACGGCACCCCCTGCGCCACACACTGGTCGATGATGTTTACCGACACCTGCGCCAGACGGTACACGTTGGCTTCACGCGCGCGGAAGTCGCCGCCCTTGATCGTGTCGTAGAAGAGCCGGCGCACGGAGTCGCCGTCGTTCTGGTAGTTCTTTGCCGCATTGATGCCGCCCTGCGCCGCGATGGAGTGCGCGCGCCGCGGCGAATCGTGGAAGACGAAACACGACACGTTGTAGCCCAGCTCGGACATCGTGGCCGCCGCCGATGCACCAGCAAGGCCGGCCCCGACCACGATGACGTGATGCTTCCGCTTGTTGGCGGGGTTCACGAGCTTCATCGAGAACTTGTGCTGGTCCCACTTCGATTCGAGGGGACCACTCGGGATCTTGGGATTCAGGTCGAGCATGTCAGTGGGTCTCCGCGGCGGCCGTGGACGTGACCGTCGCGTCGTCGACTTGTGCCGGCGCGTCGGGGAACAGGCCGAGGACGGCCGCGACAGGAACGACAATGAAGCCGCCCGCCACGACGATCGCGAGTACGAGCGCGAGCTTGCGCTTGAGGGGCTGCGTGGACGGTTGTGCCACGCCGAGCGTGCGCACCACGGCCCAGCTGCCGTGGTAGAGGTGCAACCCGAGCGCCAGCATCGCCAGCACGTAGAACCCGGCGACGAGCGGATTGGCCAAGCCGAGTCGGACGTTGTTGTACGGATCGAGGTGCGTGAACTGCGGATGCACCGCCCCAATCGTGAGGTGCAGCAGATGGAAGACGATGAAGGCGAGGAGCAGCACGCCGCCCCAGCGGATGGTGCGCGCCGCCAGTGTCGTGACCTGCGGGCGGCGCACGGCATACGCCTCAGGCCGCGCCGCCTTCGACAACATGGTGAGCTGATACGCCGCCACAGCATGGAGGACGACGGCCGTGAGCAGGCCGATGCGGATGGCCCAGAGCAACGGCATGCTCGTGCGGAGCAGTTCGGCGTAGTGCTTCATGGCTGCAGGCGCATCCGGATAAAACATCTGGAGGTTGCCAGCCATATGGCCGATGACGAACAGGATCCCGATGATCCCGGTCACAGCCATCACGATCTTCTTGCCGACCGTGCTCTGCCAGAAACGCGAGAGAGCGTACATAAGCGGGGTGGAAGGAGAAACCGGCGCCTCACTGTCGTGAGCGCGCCGGTTCGGACTGAATCAGAGAGTGATCACCGACATGGGCTCGCGCACGGCCTGTGCGGACTTCTCGAGCGCGGCACGCTCATCGGCGGTAAGCTCGATCTCAAGGACCTTCTCGAGTCCATTCTTGCCGAGCTTGCAGGGCACGCCGAGGTAGAGGCCGTTCATGCCGTACTCTCCTTCGAGCCACGCGGCACACGGGAGAATACGCTTGCGGTCGTGCACGATGGCGTCCACCATCTCGACGGCGCCCGCCGACGGCGCATAGTACGCCGACCCGGTCTTGAGATACTTCACGATCTCCGCGCCGCCGTCACGCGCGCGCTGCACGATGGCGGCGAGCTGCGCTTCACCCATGAGCTGACGGATGGGGATGCCGCTGATGGTCGTGTACGAAATGAGCGGCACCATCGTGTCGCCATGTCCACCCAGCACCATCGCCTGAATGTCGCGCACCGACACGTCAAGCGCCTCGGCGATGAACGAGCGATAGCGCGCCGTATCTAGCACACCGGCCATGCCGATGACGCGCTCGCGCGGGAAGCCGGTCACGGCCTTCGCCACGTAGCACATCACGTCGAGCGGGTTCGAGACGACGATGACGATCGCGTTCGGCGACGTGGCCTTGATCTGCTCGGAGACCGACTTGACGATGCCGGCATTGGTGTTCAACAAATCATCGCGCGACATGCCCGGCTTGCGGGCGATACCGGCCGTGATGACCACGATGTCCGACCCTGCGGTCTCCTCGTAGCCGTTCGTGCCGATGACACGCGTGTCGAAGCCTTCAACGGGTGCGGACTCCCACTGATCGAGTCCCTTGCCTTGCGGCACGCCGTCGACCACGTCGACCATCACTACCGTACGAGCAAGCTCTTTTTCGGCGATGCGCTGCGCCGTGGTGGCGCCCACATTTCCCGCGCCAACGACCGTGATCTTGTTGACCATGTTATGCCGGATCTCCGAACGGCTATCGAAGCGAAGTACTGCAATGTTGAGTAGAGGAACCATTGCGCGTGCTCGGCGAAAAACGCGTTAGCCGGTTACTCGTAGCGCAACGGTCAGGGAGTGTCGTTCGGGCAAGTTAGAGAGGTGCACACACGCGAGCAATGCAGACGGAACAGTCCGAACGCGACTTTCTTCGCCCGCGGCCTCCAACGCCTCAGCCACCGACCTCACTGAGCGCCCGCAGGCCGCCCACGCGCATCTGCAGCAGCGCGTGCTCTTTGGGCTTCTCGGCCAGGGCCTGGGCAAAGAGGGGGGCCAGTGGCTCCCCCCGGCGGAGCGCGTCTCGCAAAACGACTTCGTGGTCACCGAAGAGGCACGTCCGGAGCCGACCGTCGGCGGTGAGCCGGACGCGATTGCAGGTCTCACAGTAGGTGTGCGTCATCGGGGTGATCACCCCGACCGACCCTGGCGCGTTCGGAAAGCGGTAATACACCGCCGGCCCGTTGCCCTTTTCGGGACCACGATCGGGCGATAGGTCGGCCACAGCGCGCACACGGGATAGCACTTCGTCACTGGGCACGACGTGATCCCATGTCAGTTCTCGCAGCTCGCCCACGGGCATGAGCTCTATGAAGCGCACGTGCCATGGGTACTCTTGCGTAAGCGCGGCAAAATCGGCGATCTCGTCGTCGTTGATGCCACGCATGACCACGACGTTGATCTTGACGGGGCCGATACCGGCCTCCTGCGCCGCGCGCGCCGCGGTCTCCAGATCGAAACCCAAGTCGCGGCGGGCGATACGAATCACCCGCTCCGCTTGCAGAGAATCGGCGCTGATGTTCACGCGATCGAGTCCCGCGTCCGCGAGCTCGCGCGCCATGGAGGGGAGCTTCACCCCGTTGGTCGACAGCGCGATGTCCTCGATCCCGTCGATGGCCTTGAGCATCCGAACGAGCGTCGGCAACTCTGGCCGGATTGTTGGCTCCCCACCGGTGATCCGCAAACGCTTGAGACCAAGGGGCGCCAGCTGTCGGACGATTTCGGTGATTTCCTCGTACCGCAGAATCTCCTGCTTGGGCAGCCACGGGAGCCCTTCCAGCGGCATACAGTACTGACAGCGGAGATTGCAGCGATCGGTGACCGAAATGCGGAGGTATTCGATCTTCCGCCCGAATTGATCAAGCATCGGTGAGCCCCACGTCGATCCGCGCCGCGGCCCGGGTCGGATCCACCCACGCGCGCTCCCCGTCGAGATAGTGCTCGCGCTTCCAAATGGGCACACGCTGTTTGAGGGCTTCGATGATGGCCCGCGCACCGTCGAGGGCGGGGCCACGGTGCGCATGGGCGGCCACGATCGCGACACTCACGTCGCCAACGTCGAGGGTGCCGATACGATGTTCGATGGCCACGCGAAGCCCTGAGATGCGGTCACAGACCTCGCGTGCGACCGACGCGAGCTCGAGCGCCGCCATCGACTCGTATGCTTCGTAGTCCATGCCGCTGACCCCGCGCCCGTCGTTCAGATCGCGCACGGTGCCCAGAAAAACCGAAAGGGCGCCGACGCCCGCGGCCTGCGTCGTGGCGATAAGCCGAGCGACGTCGATGGGCTCCGTGACGATCGCCGAGTGCAGGAGACCGTGCAGCGAGGAGGTCGCCGTCATCCGCCGGCGACCGGCGGGATAAGCGCCACTTCGTCGCTCGGCCCGACAATGGAGGCGGGTGCGGCAAACGCCTGGTTTACGGCGACCAGAGGCTTCGCTGGCAGACAGTCCCCGCCGGGCATGGCGCGCAACGCCTCGATCAGTGCCGAGACCGCACACGGGGCGGTAACCGGGACCTCGAGGCGACGGGCGCCAAAGGCGTCGGCGTACGACGCGAAGAGCAGGATAGGAACGCTCATGACAAGCGGAAGATAGCGCCGGGAGGCCGAAGTCGTTCCGGCGCACTCGAGAAAGAACCGAAATGAGCGACGCCCCCGCCACCTGATGCAGGCAGCTGAGGGCGTTGAACGAGGAGCAGCAGCGACCGGTTAGGAATCGCCGTAATCGTCATCATCGTCGAGCATGTCCGCTTCGACGCCGGCAACCATGGCGCGCAGTTCCTTGCTGGGCTTGAACACGGGGACCGGACGCGCAGAGACCTCGACAGGCGAGCCTGTACGCGGGTTCCGCGCCATGCGCGTTTTGCGCTGGCGGATTTTGTACGTCCCGAAGCCACGGACCTCGATGTTTTTCTGCTCCTGCAGCGCCTCCTTGATAGCATCAAGGAACGCGTCAACGACGCGCGCGCAGTCTTTCTTGGAGATGGTCGGTCCGGCGGTCCGAGCAATGCGAGCCGTGACGTTCTCGACCAGATCGGCTTTGGTCATGTGGCGGGCGGAGAGTTTCGGAGCAGAAACGCTGTGGGCACCAAGCCACAGCTCGGTGCCCACGAAGCGAACGTATGGCCTTAGTGCTTATCAGTCAAGCGTTTGGACCATCTCACCCACGACGATTTCTCAGGGCCGTGAGAAACTGATCGAACAACGGCACGGCATCGTGCGGTCCCGGTGCGGCCTCGGGATGGTATTGCACGGCAAAGATCGGCAGGGTCTTGTGGCGGAGCCCCTCGACGGTCCCATCGTTGAGATTCACGTGCGTGACAGCTAGGTCGGGGGCGCCTTCGACCCCCTCAGGCGACCCTACGACGGCAAACCCGTGGTTCTGGGAGGTGATCAGCACCTTGCCGGTGGCCAAGTCCTTTACGGGCTGGTTTCCGCCGCGATGCCCGAAGGGCATCTTGGCCGTCCGTCCACCAAAGGTCAGCCCGAGGAGTTGATGGCCGAGGCAGATCCCGAACATCGGCACCTCCTTCGCGGCAATGCTCCGGATGGCCACCGGCGCGTATGAGACAGCCGCCGGATCGCCCGGGCCGTTCGAGAGGAACACGCCGTCCGGATTCATGGCGAGCACCTGATCGGCGCTCGTGTCGCTGGGGACCACCGTCACGCGCACCCCATGCTCCTCGAAGAGGCGCAGGATGTTGCGCTTGATGCCGTAGTCATAGGCCACGACATGGTACGGCGCATCGGCCTTGCCCCACGTGTACGGCTCGCGTGTCGAGACGACCGTCGCCAGATCGAGCCCTTCCATGCTGGGACAGCTGTCGAGCGCCTCGAGGGCTGCCTTGGTGGGGGTCTCCCCCGCCCCGATTACGCCCTTCATGACACCGATGTTGCGCAGATGCCGCGTGAGCCGACGGGTATCGACCTCGGTAAGCACCGGCACGTCGTACTGCTCGAGCCATGCCCGCAGATCGCCGGTGGCGCGCCAGTTCGAATAGGTCGGCGACAGCTCACGGACCACCACCCCCGCAACCTGCGGACGGGCGGATTCCGGATCGTCGAGGTTAACGCCGTAATTGCCGATCTGCGGGGCCGTGAGCACCACGATCTGCCCTTTGTAGGAGGGATCGGTGAACACCTCCTGATAGCCGGTCATGTTCGTGGTGAAAACGACTTCGGCAACGGTCGGCAGGGAGGGACCCACCAGTCGACCGAGAAAAAGGGTTCCGTCCTCGAGGAGGAGGAACCCTTTGGGCGGCAAGCTGTGCACCTGCCGCCTTACTTCTTCGCGGGCGCGGCCGGTGTGGCCGGCGCTGCCTGCTGCGTCAGAGGCGCGGCGGGAGCCGCGGTCCCGCTGCCCGTGCTGGGCGCCGACGCGGGGGCCGGCGCGGCGAGCTTGTCGAGCACCGACTTGGGCGCGGACGCGCGGCTGGACATGATCTGCAGCACGAACGCTAAGCCGAGGAAGATGCCGCCACACCACCACGACGTCTTCGTGAGGAGGTTGCCGGCCTGACGCGACCCGATCACGGAGTCCGACGACGAGCTCGCGCCGCCGAAGCTGGCGGCGAGACCGCCCCCCTTGCCCGACTGGAGAAGAATTGCCGCCGCAAGCACGAAAGCGTCGAGGATGAGCAGAGTCAGCAGAAACGTGTACATGTCGCGGAGACGGATTGCCGTGAGTGAAACGGGCCGGTTCCCGGCCCGAGCCTCGTAAAATCACCTGCTCACGCCCCTACGACAAGTGCTTGGGGCGCAGAAGGTTGGGCGGACAGGCGTGGAGTGCGTGCCCGGTGCCACGCTCCACCACCTTGGACGCCTACGCCCGTACGATACTGGCCCAGCTGTCAGGATCGAGCGAGGCGCCCCCGACCAGCAAGCCGTCCACATCGGAGGCAGCCAACAACTGCGACGCATTGCCGCGGTTGACTGAGCCGCCATAAAGGATGGGGACCCCCGCCGCGGCCTTTTCCCCAATTCGCGATACGAGCGCCTGACGTAGCACGCCATGAATCTCGCTCGCATCGGCGGGCGTCGCCGTCCGGCCCGTCCCGATGGCCCACACCGGCTCGTACGCCAGCAGGATCTGGGCAATCTGTCCGGCGTCGAGTTCCGCCAGCCCAGCAGTCAGCTGGCGTTCGACCACTTCCGCGGTCCGACCGGCTTCGCGCTCCTCGAGCGTTTCGCCGACGCACAACATGGGGGTCAGTCGCCCCTGCACGATGAGCGACATCTTTCGCGTCGTCATTTCGTCGGTTTCCCCGAACACGTGACGCCGTTCGGAGTGTCCGACCAAGACGACGCGCGCCCCCACATCGCGCGCCATCAACACGGAGTTCTCGCCCGTAAAGGCGCCCTGGGCTTCCGAGTGCACATTCTGCACGCCGACCCAGATCTCCGGCCGCTCGCGCAACCCGTCGATGACCGTGGTCAGCGTGATCGCCGACGGAAAGAACACCAGCGTCCGTTCGTTCAGCTTTGGCACCTGCGCGAGAAACCGCTGCAGAAACGCCTTCGCGTCGGTGGGACTGAGATTGAGCTTCCAGTTGGCAGCAATAACCGGCTTGCGATGCATGGGAGAATCCGAAAAGATGAGCGACGGTCAGCGCGCGTCGAGCGCGCTGACGCCGGGAAGGTCTTTGCCTTCGAGAAATTCGAGCGACGCGCCACCGCCGGTGGAGACGTGCGACATCTGTGCTTCGAGCCCGGCTTCGGCAACGGCCGCGGCGCTATCGCCACCGCCGATGATCGTCGTGGCGCCCTTACCGGTGGCGATGGCCATCGCTTCGGCGACTCCGCGTGTTCCGGCGTCGAACGGCGGCTTCTCGAACACGCCCATCGGGCCGTTCCAGAGCACGGTGCGCGCACCCTCTACCAGTACACGATACAACGCCGTGCTCTCCGGGCCGATATCGAACATCGCTTGCCCGACCGGGATCGCGTCCCGAGCCACCGACGTCGCTTGCGCACCGGCGTCCATTGCCGGTGCAATCGTCGCGTCGATGGGGAGCACCAGTTTGTCACCTGCACGGGCGAGCAAATCGGTGGCCATGGCCAATCGATCAGGCTCGACGAGTGAATTGCCCGTTTCGAATCCCATCGCCCTGAAGAAGGTGCACGCCATCGCCCCGCCAATCAGCAGCTTGTCCACCTTCGGCAGCAGCGCGTCGACCACATCGATTTTGCCGGAGATCTTCGAGCCCCCGAGAATCGCCACGAACGGGCGCTCCGGTGCCGCGAGTGCGCCGCCGAGATACGCCAGTTCCTTCTCCATGAGCAGGCCGGCGACGGCCGGACGGCAAAACTTGGCGACACCGGCCGTGCTCGCGTGTGCGCGGTGCGCCGCACCGAACGCATCGTTCACGTAAAAATCGCCGAGCTGCGCCATCTGATACGCGAGGGCTTCGTCGTTCTTCTCTTCGCCCGGGAGAAAGCGCGTGTTCTCGAGCAGCAGGACATCGCCGGGCGCAAGATTCTGGGTCGCTTCGACAGCGCGCTCTCCGACGGTCACATCGAGGAAGTGCACCGGACAGGAAAGCAATGTCTTGAGGCGCGCCGCGACCGGCGCCAGCGAATACTTCGCCTCCGGTGCGCCCTTGGGGCGTCCGAAATGGGCGAGCAATACGACTGAGGCCCCGCCGTCGCGCAGTGCATTGATGGTCGGCAACGCCGACCGGATACGCGTGTCGTCAGCGACGGCCCCCGACTCATCGAGCGGGACGTTGAAGTCGACACGAACAAGCGCGCGTCGCCCCTGCATGTCAGCAGCGGACAGGTCGCGAATGGTTTTGGTGGTCATCGGGAGCAGTTCGGGAAGGCGCGCGATGCCCGGCCGCGACACAGACGGCGACCGGGTGCGTCGTACTGATGCGAAAGGTCGCAGAGAGAACCACCGGCTCGTCTCTGCGACCTGGGCAGACTGCAAACACCGGCCCGACGGGGTACCCGTCGGAACCGGCTCGGTCTCGCTTAGAGGCGCGAGCCGACGAAGCGGAGCAGATCGACGCAGCGCGACGAGTAGCCCCATTCGTTGTCGTACCAACCGGAGATCTTCACCATGGTGCCGTTGATGACAATGGTGCTGCCGGAGTCGAGGGTGCACGACATCGGGTTGCCGATGTAGTCGACGGAGACGAGCGGCTCATCGCTGTAGCCGAGGATGCCCTCGAGCGAGCTTTCCGACGCAGCCTTGAAGGCTGCGTTGACTTCGTCCTTGGTCACCGGGCGATCGACGATGCACGTCAGATCGGTGAGCGACACATCGGGCGTGGGAACGCGCACGGCGATCCCGTCGATCTTGCCCTTCACTTCCGGAATGACCAGCGACGTGGCCTTGGCCGCGCCCGTGGTGGTTGGAATCATCGACACGGCCGCCGCGCGGGCGCGACGCAGGTCCTTGTGCGGCAGGTCGAGGATGCTCTGGTCGTTGGTGTAGCTGTGGATCGTGACCATCGACCCATGCACGAACCCGAAGTTGTCGCGAATCACCTTCACCATCGGCACGAGGCAGTTCGTCGTGCACGACGCATTCGAGATGATGTGATGCGACGCAGCATCGTACTTGTTGCTGTTCACGCCCATCACGATGGTGATGTCTTCATCGGTGGCGGGCGCCGAGATGATGACCTTCTTCGCTCCGCCTTCGATGTGCTTGCGCGCGTCGTCCGCCTTGGTGAAACGCCCCGTGCTCTCGAGCACGATATCGACCCCGAGGTCCTTCCACGGCAGCTTGGCCGGATCGCGCTCGGCGAGAATCTTGATGCGATCGCCGTCGATCGTGATGGCGTCGGCCTCGTGTCCCACCTGTCCGTCGAACTTGCCGTGCACCGAGTCGTACTTGAACAGGTGCGCCAAAGTGGCGGTGTCGGTCAGGTCGTTGATGGCCACGAAGTCGATGTCGGCGACGCCCTGCTGCTTGGCGGCGCGGAGCACCTGGCGACCGATGCGGCCGAAGCCGTTAATGCCAACGCGAATACCCATTCGAGTCAGTTCCGGGTGAAGTCTGAGTCAGGAGCGGTACGGTCGCCAGGATCGGGCGCCCGTCCGAAGGTCACACAGCTGATGATGCGAGCACCGCCGTCCAGCAAGGCGTGAACAGCGGCATTGACCGTCGCAGCGGTCGTGATGACATCGTCGACCAGCACCACGTGCTGACCGCGAAGGCGCGCCTGCCAATTGCGTGGCACGGCAAACGCCTGGGAAACGTTGCTTGTCCGCTCCGAAGGTGTCAACCGGACTTGCGATTGAGTATGGCGGATACGCATCAGCGCGTCGGGCCACACCGGGAGTTGCCACAACGGGCCAAGGGCCTGCGCCAGCAGCGTCGCCTGATTATAGCCGCGCTCGCGGAGTCGCTCGGCCGCGAGCGGAATGGGGATGAGCGCCGTACGCTCCTCGCGAACATCCAGGGGCCAGTCGAGGCGCGCCATGCGTCGACCCATGGCCAGCGCGGCACGCGACCAGCCTTGGTACTTGAGCGCATGCACGAGGTCGCCCCCCGTCCCGGTGTCCATGCGCGTAACGGACCGGACCGCGCGGAGCGCCGGCGACAAACGGGCGCACCAACGGCACGGGGGAATTTCGGTGCTCGACGTCGGGATGTCGGGCGGCGTGTCGGCGGTGTCGCCACGCGCTGCCCTCCGTCCTTCGGGAAGCGGCACACTGAGCGACAACAGCGGATGACCACAGCGGTCGCACAGGGGATACGTCAACGGTACCAGACGCGACAGACAGAGCGCGCACACAATGCCGTCCACATCCGGCCGGTGTGGGCGTCGACAGATGACGCAGGCTGCAGGAAGCAACAGGTCGAGCAATCCGCCGCCGGCCGCTCGGACCGATGCCATCCACGACGGCGCGAGAGCCGTCATGTATCGGCGTTCCCCGGACCGCGCATGGCGCGCGGCGCGTTGGCAGGCGGCACCACCGCACCCAGCGCCTCCCACATGACCGACCGCGGGGCCTCGATCCCGAACCAGCATTCGAACGCACTCGCTCCCTGCTCCACCAGCATGCGCAGGCCGTCTTCGGCGATCAGCCCTTGGGCGCGTGCGGCATGCACCCACTCGGTCCCCGACGCGCGATAGACCAAATCGTACACCGCACAGTCCTGACGAAGCAGCGCCAACGGTACCGGATGTGCATCGCCGTCGCGCATGCCGAGGGGCGTGGCGTTGACCACCAGCGAAACCGACGACCACGGTATGGTCGTGGAGTCCGAGTGATGCAGCACCGTGCGTTGCTGTCCCGCTAAGGCCGTATTCGCCACGAGTACGACCGCGCGATCGGGCGTTCGCGCGACTAGATGCAGCCTCGTGGACACATCGCTGACACCGTCGAGCGCGACCAGGACAGCGGCGGCCGCCCCGCCCGCCCCAACAAGTACGACGTCGCCGGCGATCCCGTGCGGACAGAGCGCGGCGATCGTCGCCCGAATGCCGTCGACATCGGTGTTGTGACCGACGAGCGCCGCGCCGTCCCACCAGAACGTGTTCACGGCGCCGGTGCATTCGGCGGCCGTGCTACGCTGCGCACAGGCGGCATACACCGCCTGCTTGTGCGGCATCGTGACGTTGCCGCCGGTGCGCGTCTGGCGAAATGTCGCGAGGACGCCAGTGAGTTCACTCGCCGACACCTCACGGCGTTCATACGTCACGGCGCGCCCAACGGCGTTGAGGGCCGCGGTCTGAAAGACCGGCGATAACGACTGTGCCACGGGTTGGCCGAGAATGACCAGCGCGCGCGGCGCCTCGGACGCACGCGGCGCCGTGTTCACCGATCAGCCTTGGCGCTGACGCGTGATGGCGTCGAGGATGCCGCCAATTTCGTGCTCGAGTTCGCGGTAGGTCGCGCGATATACATCGAGATCACCACCGAACGGATCGCTCACGGCGCGCGCCTCATCACCGGCGAACGCTGTGAGCATGTGCGATCGCCCACTGCCACCAAGGGCTTCTGCCCGTTCGAGATGGTGTGGTCCCATGGCGAGAATGACGTCCGCGGCCGCGACGATCTCCGGCGACAGTTGCCGCGCGCGATGCGCGCTGATGTCGATCCCCTGCTCGAGCGACACGAGCAGTGACCCGTCGGAGGCCGGTGATTCCGGCCACGCACTGGTCCCCGCGCTGCTCACCGTGAGGTCGGTGAGCTGTCGCTCGGCAATGAGTCGACGTGCGATCCCCTCGGCGAGCGGGCTGCGGCAGGTGTTACCGGTGCAGACAAAAAGCAAATGCATCAGGTATCTCCGAGGAGGTCGGGCACGACACCGCGCAACTGCGACGCCGCGAGCACGCCCGGGCGAATCACGCGCGCCCGCCGACCGGTACAATCCACGACGGTGGAGGGCTTGCTGGGTTCGAGCCGCCCCCCATCGAGTACATGCAGCAATCCGCGACGGATCTCGTCAGGCCACTGGCTTACAATCTCGGAGGCCACCATGGCCGGCGGTACCCCTGGCCGGTTGGCGCTCGTACTGGTGATCGGCTCGCCATACGCGTGCAGCAGGCGTTGCAGCCCAACATGCGGCGTGAACCGTACGGCCACACCACCTTCGGGTCCGCGCAGGCGCGGCGGTACGCGCCCCTCTCCTCCACGCAGCACCAGCGTGAGCGGCCCCGGCCAGAATCGCGCCGCCAGGTCGGCCGCATACGTGGGCATGTGCAGATCAAGTCGCCCAACGTGCTGCACCGATCCGATGAGCAATAGAAACGGCTTGCCGGGCGGACGCCCCTTCATTCGCACCAGGGCCTCGACGGAATCGAAATCGACGGCGGTGCCGAAGCCATAGACCGTTTCGGTGGGATAGGCGAGCACGCGACGCTCGGTGAGGTGCGCAATCGTGCGGCGCAGCGCTCCCTCGATCTCCGCCGTTGACCAGAACGGCACCGTGAGCTGATCGGCGTTACCCCCGAATGGCATGCGCTACTCCGTCAACATGCTGAGGGCGTCCGCGCGTGCGAAATCACTCTCGTCCGTGATCTTCATTCCGCGCTCACTGCCGCGCACGACGACCACTGGCAACCCCAAGCGTTCGCAGAGCGCGGCATCGTCGGTCGCACCGATCTGCTCGCGACGTGCCGCGATATGTGCCTGCTCGAGCATCTCGCGCGGAAACGCCTGCGGTGTTTGCGCGCGCCACAACCGTACACGATCGACGGTGCGCACGATGCGACCGTTATCGTCCACTTCCTTGAGTGTATCGACGACCGGCAGGGCCGCCACGGCACCATGTCCCTTCCGCGCTTCGGCAATCACGCGCTCGATCGTCGCATCGGTCACGAGCGGTCGCGCGGCGTCGTGCACGACGGCGACCGTGACCTCCTCGGGAAGATCTTCGAGTCCGTTCACGACACTCTCGTGCCGTTCGCGTCCGCCGACCGACACGAGCAATCGATCGACATCACACTGAAAAAGCCAAGGTGGCGGGTCGGCGGCATAGGCTTTGGGCAGCACCACGACGACGACGGCGACATCGGGACGCGCCATGAACGCCTGCACGCTGTGCAGCAGCGCCGGCTTGCCCGACACCCAGCGGAACTGTTTGAGTTCCGCACTACCGGTGCGCGAGCCCGAGCCGCCGGCGACGATCACCACGCCCACGTCGCGCACGACGTCGGAGGCGGTGGGTGTCGACTCGCCGCGAGAGGCGATGACCGGTGGAGGAATGATGCGCCGCGGTGGCTGCGGCAGGTTTGGTGATTCGCTCATGCGTGACTCCACAGGGTGCTCACGACGCGTCCTTGCCAACGGTGCGCTGCAGCACATCCGTCAGCGTGCGAACGCCAACCAGCTGCATATCGCCTGGCGCGCGGCGCGGGATGGCGCGGTCGGAGAGGAATGCTTTGGTCATCCCCAACTTGGCCGCTTCGGCGAGGCGACGCTCAACCTGCGAGACCGGTCGGACTTCACCACCCAGCCCGAGCTCGCCGAGGAAAATGGCCTGTGCCGGAAGCGGTTTGTCTACGACACTCGATGCGAGCGCCGCGACGATGGCGAGATCAACGCTGGGTTCCTGCACCCGCATCCCGCCGACGATGTTGCAGAACACGTCGAGTTGCGCGCAGGAGAATCCGCCGCGCTTGTCGAGCACGGCCAGCAGCAGGGCGAGTCGTCGTGAATCGATGCCGTTGGCTACCCGCTGCGGAGTGCCAAAGCCGGCCTTCGCTGCCAGGGCCTGCACTTCCACGAGTACGGGACGCGTCCCTTCCATGAGCGCACACACCGCACTGCCACTGGCCACGGCACTGCGATCGCCAAGAAACAGCGCCGATGGATTTTCCACCGGGATGAGACCAGTGCCGACCATACGGAAGACGCCAATTTCGTCGACGCTCCCGAAGCGGTTCTTGGTGGCGCGCAGGACGCGATGATCGAGCGTGCCGTCGCCTTCGAAGTACAGGACGGTGTCGACGATGTGCTCGAGCGTCTTGGGACCAGCAATACCACCGCCCTTGGTCACGTGCCCGATGACGAAAACCGTGGTGCTCGTGTCTTTGGCAAAGCGCATGAGCCGTGCGGCACACTCACGGACCTGCCCGACATTGCCAGGCGCTCCCTCAAGCAGTTCCGTGTGAACCGTTTGAATGGAGTCGACGATGAGACACTTGACCTGTCTGCCGCCGGCCATCGGTTGCGCCGCAGTGGCGAGAATGGTTTCGAGTGACGTTTCGGTGAGTAACGACACCGCGGACGCATCTTCGGCCAGCCGATCGGCTCGCAGTCGCACCTGCAACGCACTCTCTTCACCGGAGACATAGAGCGTGGGCTGACCCGCGGCTTCGAGTCGCGCCGCGACTTGCAACAGCAGCGTGCTCTTGCCGATGCCCGGCTCGCCGCCCACCAGCACCATGCTACCCGGCACGATCCCGCCACCCAGGACGAAGTCGAACTCGTCGAGCCCCGTGTGCCAGCGCGGCGTGTCCGCGGTCGTCACGCGCCCGAGTGACACCGTCGTTCCGGCAATGCCACCAGCGGCGCGGGCTGCCGTGCGCTTGCTCGTCGGCGCCGCCGCTACGACCTCCTCGGCCAAGGTATTCCACGCACCACATGCCTCACACTTTCCCGCCCACTTCGGGTACTGCGCGCCGCATTCCGTACAGGCGTACACCGTCTTCGCCTTGGCCATCAAAACGGCGTTCCGTTGAAGTCATCGTGACTCCCCTTCACCAGCTTCGGCCCGTTAAACCCGCCACCACCGCCGTACTCCGGCGGCGCCTCCCGCGGCGAGAAGTTGTCGAAGCGGGTGTACTGCTTGTGATAGAACAAGCGTGCGCTGCCAATGGGCCCGTTACGCTGTTTGCCGATGATGATCTCCGCTTTGCCTTCGACGGACGGGTCTTTGAGACGGCCGTTCTCGTCGCGCTCCGCGTACACCTCCTGACGGAAGATGAACATGATCACGTCGGCGTCCTGCTCGATGGCGCCCGATTCTCGCAGGTCGGAGAGCTGCGGCCGTCCCTTGTCGTCGCCCGTTCGCTGTTCGGGGGCACGCGAAAGCTGCGACAGCGCCACGACCGGCACGCTGAGCTCTTTCGCGAGCGCCTTGAGGCCACGCGAAATCTGCGAGACTTCCTGCTGACGATTCTCGACGCCGGCCGGGCCGCTCATGAGCTGCAGGTAGTCCACGATGATGAGCCCGAGATCGTGCTCGGACTTGAGGCGCCGCGCCTTGGCGCGCATGTCGAGCAGCGTGATACCCGGCGTGTCATCGATGAAAATGGGAGCATGACTCAGAATACCCGCCGCCTGCGCCAGACGTGGCATCGATTCGTCGAGCGCCCTACCACCTTTACGCAACGCCTGCGCATCGATGAGCGCTTCGGCGGCGAGCATACGCTGCACGAGCGATTCCTTGCTCATTTCGAGCGAGAAGAATGCGACGGGGACCTTGGCAGTGATCGCTGCGTGCTGCGCAATGTTGAGCGTGAACGCCGTCTTGCCCATGGACGGACGCGCCGCCACGATCACGAGATCAGCGGGCTGCAGCCCCGATGTCATGTGATCGAGCTCGGTGAATCCCGTGGGCACGCCGGTCACCGCCTGATCGCTCTGCGCCAGCAACTCCAGCTTCTCCATGGCCGGCCAGAGCAGCTCTTTGATGCGGGAGAAGCCGCTTTTCTCGCGGCTCTGCCCAAGGCCGAAGATGCGCGACTCGGCACTGTCGAGCAGATCGCTCGCGGTGATGCGCCCCTCGAACGCTTCCTGCACGACCTCGGTACTGACTTCGATGAGCCGACGCAACAGCGCCTTTTCCTTGACGATTTTGGCGTGATACTCGACGTTGGCCACGGTGGGCACGGCGTCGAGGAGAAAGCCGAGATACTCACGACCCCCGGCGTGCTCGATCTCGCCGCGCCGTTCCAGTTCGTCGGCCAGCGTGAGTGGATCGACCACGCTCCCGCGTTCCGTGATGGAGAGCATGGCGCGGAAGAGACGCCGGTGTCCTTCGCGATAAAACATCGAGTCGTCGACGTGCTCGCCAGCGCGAAGAATCGCGTCCGCATCGAGCAGCATGGCACCGAGCACCGCTTGCTCTGCTTCTTCCGACCAGGGCGGCCGGCGTTCCTTGTACGGATCACGTGTCGCGCCGCCACTGTTCTGCAGCGCGCCGCCGGTGCCGTTCGGATTGGTTACAGCGAGACTGGTCATGTCACATCACTCCGCACCGCTTTGGGCGGCACGTGCAGCATCGAGGATACGGCGGGCAAGTTTCACATCTTCCCACGCGGGGCGCTTCCACGCTTCGTTGCGAAGCAGCGCGGCGGGATGATACGTGACGATGAGCGGGACGCCGTGGAATCCATGAACCTTGCTACGGAGCGCCCCGATCGCGGTCGTGGTTTGCAACAGCGTTTGCGCGGCAAATCGGCCAAGCGCCAGAATGACTTTCGGCTGCACGAGTTCGATCTGCCGGAGCAGAAACGGCTGACACGCCTGCACCTCTTCCGGCAGCGGATCGCGATTGCCGGGAGGACGGTGCTTGAGCACGTTGCAGATGTAGACGTCGTCGCGCGACAGCTGAATGGCGCCGAGAATCTTCGTGAGCAGCTGGCCGGATTCTCCCACGAACGGCCGTCCGTGTTCGTCCTCCTGCGCGCCCGGCGCTTCGCCCACGCACAGCAAGTCCGCCTGCGGATTCCCTTCACCAGGCACCGGATTTCGCGCCGACTTGTGCAACGCACACGCCGTACATCCGGCGACGCGTGCGCTGATGTCG
>JAAVWC010000021.1 GCA_023910675.1 Gemmatimonas sp. | reverse complement strand
CGACAGCGACCGCCGCGCGATGCTCTATGCCCACCTGTACCTGGGCATGGTGTATTGCGAGCGCGAAATGTTCGACGACGCCGAGGCGTTCTTTCGCAAAGCGCTCGAGCTGGGACCCAACCTGCTGCAAGCGTGGTACGAGCTCGGGCGGACCTACTGGTTCGCCGGTCGGCACGCAGATGCGCTGCAGGCGTGGAAAACCGGGAGCGAGGCGAACAAGTTCAGTCCATGGGGCAAGCGCTGCACGGAGATGGTGGTGGAGGCGGAGCAGGGCCGCGTGCTGCAGCGCAACGGCTGACGCAGGCGGCTGCGCGCCTGTGGCGCCGCGGGCGGGCGTGCCGCGTGGCGCTCGTCGTGCTCGCCCTGATTACGGGCGCCGTACACCACACCGCCATTGCCCAGGCGCCGCCTACGCCACGCGCGGCGTCTACGGGGGTACGGCTCGACAGCGGCCGCTTTACTGTCGTCGCGGAACGTCAGGACGAGCGGATGGCCCGCGCGCTGCTCGCGGCCGCGGTCAAGCAGGATTCGTTTCCCGGACTCGCGCGCCCGCGCCAGCATGTCCTCATTGCCATTGCCCCCGACGCCCAACGCCTGCGCGCGTGGGTCGGGCCGTATGCGCCGGAGTGGGGGGCCGCCTTCGCCTTCCCCGATCAGGGCAAGATCGTCATGCAGGGAGGCCGCGCGAACTCCGAGGCCGGCGACCCGCTGGTGGTGCTACGTCATGAACTCGCGCATTTGGCGCTGCACGAGCAGATGGGCGCTCTCCCGCCGCGCTGGTTCGACGAAGGCTATGCCAGCGTGGCCGCGCGGGAATGGACACGAGAGCAGGCCTTCGAAACGTCCCTCGGCATGGTGTGGCGCACGCTCCCCACGCTCGATCAGCTCGAGCGCGGCTTCGTGGGCGGCGGTATGGAAGCGTCCTGGAGCTACGCCATGGCCCATCGCGTGGTGAGTGAACTGGAGACGCTGGGGGGCCCCGCGGGACTCACGAACCTCCTTGGCTATTGGAAGGAGACGGGGTCTTTCGAAAAGGCGGTGCGCCAGGCCTACGGGATGACCGGCGAGGGCTTCGAAAAGCACTGGCGCGCGCAAACGCGATCCCGCTACGGCGCACTCTCGTTCGTCACCAACGTCTCGGCGGCCGTGGGGCTCTTCGGTCTGGTGCTCGTCCCGCTGTTCGTCATTCGTCGGCGCCGCGACCGGCGGAAGCTCGACGCCATGCGGGCCGCCGACGCCCGCCAGGAGGAAGCCGAACGGCAGAGTGCCTTGCAGGCCATGCTCGATGGGGTGGGGGAGCCGGTCGCCGACGGCGCGGGGAGTGAGGCCCGTCACGGGGCGAACTGAGCAGGAACGGAAGAAGAGCGGACGGGGTCCTTGTGGCAGGTCCGGTCTCCTCTGCATTTTGCGGGCATGACTTCGAAAGACACCCCGCGTCCACGCCCGCTGCTGTATTACGGGCTGGCCGCTGCCTCCCTCCTGTTGGGATATCTCGACCTCGCCCGCGGCGGCGAAACCATCGCGCCCGTTCTCCTGGTTCTGGGGTACTGTGTGCTGGTACCACTCGCGATCCTGAAGGGCTGAGTTCGGTCGAAGGGTTGTTTTCCGATTTTGGGATGGGACGAAGTCCCACCCCAACGTGACAATCCGGTTAAGGTTGTGCTTCCCCTAGGAACTGATCCCGCCGCCTGTTGTAGTTTTTTGAAGAGCAGACGGTTGGGGCGAGGCGTAACACGGGCGAATAGCTCAGCTGGTTAGAGCACCTGTCTTACACACAGGGGGTCGGGGGTTCGAATCCCTCTTCGCCCATACCGTCACCTCGTCCCCCGGCAGAAACTTGCCGATGGGCAGAGGGCGCCGCAGTTTGTCCAGCATCACCCCCCAGACCCGCGCGACTCACCGTCCACGGGTTGTTCCATCCCCCGGGTTTCCGTGTACCACGGCTCAGTTGCGGAGGTTACGACATTGATGTCACGGCATTTCCAGACGCTCGCAGGGATCGGTTTGGCCCTCGGTGGCACTCTCGTGCCTTCGGTGGCTTCGGCCCAGTACAACCGGGTGCCCGACCCCAACGCGAAGCGCGTCATGGTGGCGGTGTTCCGCAGCGGCGACAAGGGCCTGGGGGTGCAGGCTGCCGATGCGGTGCGCTCGCGCATGACCAGCGAGTTCCCGTTCAAGCAGGTCTACGTCCTCCCCAAGCAGGACATCACGGCCACGCTCGAAGCCTCGGGCTTCCCCGTCACCGAAGCGCTCGAGCCGCATGACCAGAAGGCCTTGGCCACGCTGCTCCGCGCCGACGAGTACGTCACGGGTACGGTGAGCAAGGGGCCCGACGGGGTAAAGGTCGAAGCCAACCTCGTGCTGGCCCGCGACAACGCCCTCGTGCAGCCGCTCGGCACGTACGATGCCAAGAACGTTGGCGAAGCGTCGAGCCTGATTGCGAAGGAGCTCAAGGAAGCGCGCAAGCAGCTCGAGTTTGAGCAGAAGTGCACGAACACGGGTCGTCAGGGGCAGTTCGACGCTGCTATTGCGGCCGCGAAGGAAGGCATTACTGCCTACCCGAAATCGACGCTTGTGCGTATCTGCTGGGCCAACGTGCTCATTTCGCAGAAGGCGCCCGCGGCTCAGCGTTTGGAAGTTGCGAAGGAAATCGTCGCCGTCGATGCCAAGAGCCGCCCGGGCCTCGCCGTCATGGCGCAGGCTTACAAGGAGTTGGGCGAGCGCGACTCGGCGGTCGTGACGCTCACCAAGCTCCTTGCCACGGACCCGAAGAATCCGCGCCTGCAGAAGGACGTGGTGGACGAGCTCATGTCTGCCAACCCCAAGGTCGCGCGTCCCGTCATCGACCAGGCCGTTGAAGCCAATCCGGGAGACCCGGACCTGCTCCGCACCCGTTGGATCATCCTGCTCAGCCAGGGTGATTTCAAGGCGGCGTTCGCGCAGGGTGAGGAGCTGGTCAAGCTCGACACGTCGTTCGCCGACACCACGTACTTTATCCGCACGGCGCGCGCGTATACGACCGACAGCCAGCCCAAGTTGGGCGCTGAGTTCGCATCGAAGGGGCTAGCGAAGTTCCCGAACCAGCCGTCGCTGGTGTACGAGCAGATCATGTCGCTCAAGAATTCTGGCCAGCTGCAGCAGGCTCTGGAGTCGCTCGACAAGGCCGAGGGAGCGAAGGTGGCTGTCGACAACTCCGCTGCGCTGCGCGTGACTTTGCTGAAGGAGCTTGGAAAGGAAGTACTGCCGGCGATCAAGGCGGCCATCGCTGCGGGTGACACCACGCAGAACATCCGCGTGCTGGCGCTGCAGGCTGGTAATGACGCGTATCGGAAGGCGGTCACGAGCAAGAATCTTGACGACTTTACGGCTGCCGTAGATGTCCTCAAGTATGCCGAGTCCGTGGCGCCGAACAGCTTGAAGCCGCAGGCGATTTTCCTTCTCGGAGCAACCTACGTGCAGTTCGGTCAGGCGAAGCTCACCGCGGCCGATGCCGCAAAGAGCTGCCCCCTCACCAAGGAAGCAAAGGATCTTTTCGTCGAAGCGCAGATCATGCTTCCCCGTGGCGGCTCGTTCGCTCCCGACCAGATGCGCACCCTGATGGGTGCAGTGATGCAGCTGGATCCGGCTGCGGACGCCCGTATCAAGGTCTACTGCAAGTAACCTCCACACGTTGTCGCAACGGGCCCGCCGTCCTCGTGACGGCGGGCCCGTTGGCGTTCTCCCAGCCGCAAAACCGACGTTTCGCCACACTCTCGCACGGAGTAATCACATCCGTGCGCGCGCACGGGTAATGCACATTTTGGCGCGTTTGGGCGTCTGTTGACGCTGCCGACCGCTTGCCGCTATCATGCCCCGTTGCGACGCTCTTGTACGCGCCCGTCGAGGCGCCTTTGCCGTATCCATGACGCGCCTGTTCGCTAGCCCAATCCGCGCGTGAGCCCGACCCGCACGCCTCCTGTCGCGCGCGTCGGCGCCTATCACGTCCCCGTGCTCCTGCACGAAATCGAGGAGCTGCTGGCGAACGCCACCACGGTGCTCGATTGCACGCTCGGGGGCGGCGGACATTCCGCTGCCTTCCTCGAGCGCGGCATGCGCGTCACCGGTGTCGACCGCGATCCGCGAGCCCTCGCGGCCGCGCGCGAGCGGCTCGCCGACTACGAAAAGTCCGGGCAGTTCCGCGCGCTGCTCGGCAACTACGCCGACGTCGGCGGCGCCGGCCTCGCCGACATCGAAAAATTCGACGGCATTCTGCTCGACCTCGGCGTGTCGTCCCATCAGTTCGACGACCTCTCGCGCGGCTTCACGTTCCGCGAGGGGGCCCCGCTCGACATGCGCATGGGCACCGACGCCGACCTCGACGCTGCCGAGCTGCTCAACACCATCGACGAAGTCGATCTGTCGGCGCTGCTGCGCGCCTACGCCGACGAGCCGCGTGCTGCCCGCATGGCGCGCGAAATCATTCGCCGTCGTGAGCGTCGCCCCTTTGCGACGGCCGACGATCTGGTCGATGCCATTCGCGCCGTGCTCGGCCCGCGCAGCGGAGCCCCGGACTTTGCGCGCATCTTTCAAGCGGTGCGCATCGCCGTGAACGACGAACTGGCCGGGCTCGAACGGGCGCTCCCCGATTTGCGCGATCGGCTCACCCCGGGCGGCGTACTCGCGATCATCTCGTATCACTCCGGCGAAGACCGTCTGGTGAAGAACGCGTTCCGCGATTGGAGCACCGCCTGCACCTGTCCGCCGCGGCTCATGATGTGCGCCTGCCGTGGCGTGCCGCTTGGAGAAACGCTGACGCGCAAACCCGTCAGCGCCACCGACGAAGAGGTCGACGGCAACACGCGCGCACGCAGCGCCCGGCTCCGGGCCTGGAGACTGTCACGCTGATGGCCACCGCCCGCAAGAGCACCACGAGAAAAACGCGCGGTCCCTTCAAGGGCCGCGCGATCGTGGCGTTCGGGCTGCTGGTGTTCTTTGCCGTGACCATGGCCATCGGTTGGCGTCGGCCGTTAGGCGTGAAAACGGTGAACGAAATCGACGCGTTGCGTGAGGAACAGCGAAGGCTGTTGGCCCAGGAGAAGTACCTCGAGAACGCGTTGCGTCGCGCCACCAGCCGGCGCACCGTCGTGCAGGAAGCGCGACAGCGCCTCGGCATGGCGCGCCCGTCCGAAGCGCAGACGCGCTTTCTGGTGTCGCCCAAGTGAGCGCGGCCGAAGACAGCGCGGACAGCACGGCCCCGGTACTGAGCCGAGGGCGGGCCAGCTTCGTGCATATCACGCTCGTGCTCTTTGGCGCGGCAGTGGTGGCCAAGTCGGCGCACGTGCAGTTGATCGAGCACGATAAGTGGGCACAGGAAGCGGCCACGCAGCATGTGGCCGATGTGCAGGTCACGCCACCGCGCGGGGCGATTCTCGATGCCACCGGTACCGTGCTCGTGGAAACGCGCGAGCAGGTCCAGATCATCGTGGAGCCGCACAATCTGCGTGTGGCCGAACGCAAAGGCGCCGACGGCAAGAAGCGTAAGGTCGATTCTCGCGTGATACTGCGCAAAGCCCTCAAGGATTTGCGCGTCCCCGACATGTGGGTGAAGCGCGCCTTCGACCGCAGGAAGTACAAGTGGGTGGAGATTCCGCAGAAGTTCGCGCCCTCCGATGTGGAGCGGCTGCGCAACCTGCCGGGCATCGTGCTGCGTTCGCAACTCACGCGTATCAACTCCACGCCGCAGGGGCTCGCAGGTATTGTGGGCGTGGCCACGGCCACTGGTAATGCGCGCAGCGGTCTCGAAAGTGAACTCGACGAATTCCTGAGTGGCAAGGAAGGGCGTGACTCGGTGGTCGTCGATGGACGCGGCCGACGGATCGAGTCGCCGATGCTCAATTCGGTAGCCGCGCGGCCCGGCCACAACGTCACGCTCACCATCAATCAGCAGTTGCAGGAGATCGCGGAGGAGGCGCTGGCCAACGCACGCCAGCGCACCGGAGCGACTGGTGGCGACGTGCTCATTCTCGATCCGCGCGACGGCGCGGTCCTCGCCATTGCCGGCATCCGCAATGGGAAAGCGGCGTATACCGGCAACGGGCTCACGGAAGCCTTCGAGCCCGGTTCGGTGATGAAGCCGTTCATTCTCGCGCGGCTGCTTGACCTCAAGCGTATTGCCCCCGATCAGTGGTTCAATACGTACAACGGCGAGTGGAAGTACGGCGTCAAGAAGTACATCGATACGCACAAAGCCGAACGCATGACGGTGCGCGATATCGTGCGCTTCTCGAGCAACATCGGGACGGTGCAGGCCTCCATGCAGCTCTCGGATGGTGAAGAGTACGAGGCGCTGCGCGATTTCGGGTTCGGCGTTCCCACCGGCGTGTCGTATCCCTCGGAATCGCGCGGCGACGTCAAGCGGCCGCCGTACTCCTCGCTCGATCATGCGCAGATGTCGATTGGCTATGCCATGACGGCCACCCCACTACAGATCGCCACCGCCTACGCGGCCATTGCCAACGGTGGCGAGCTGCTCGAGCCGTCGCTCGTGCGTGAAGTGCACGATGCCGATGGCGCCCTCGTGTACAAGCACAAGCGGACGGTCGTGCGGCGCGTCGTATCCGCCGAGGTGTCGCAGCTCATGCGCGACATGCTCAAGAGCGTTGTCGACAGTGGCACGTCGACGGCCGCCGACATGCAGCAGTTCGATGTCGGCGGCAAGTCGGGGACTGCCCGTCGTGTGCGCGACAACGGCCGTGGCTATGAAATCGGCAAGTACAACTCGAGCTTCGCCGGCATGTTCCCCGTGGAGAAGCCGCAGTACGTCATTGTAGCGCGACTCATCGACCCGGTAGGCACCTACTACGGCGGACTCGTGTCCGGCACCATGGTGAACGATCTGCTGCAGTCGGCGATCGCCACGCGCGACGCGTCGCTCGATCGTACGGAACTCGCGCGCCTGGCGCGTCCCATGCCGGCACCGCTTCCCAAGCCGCTGACTCCAGAACAGCAGCTGCGCGCCGAACGCGAAGCGGCCCGCTTCGATTCACTCAAGGCGCCGGAGCCTCCCAAGGCCGAGCCGCTGCCCATGCCGTCGCGCATCGTGGTGGACCTCCCGTTTGCCGTCAGCCGCGACGTCAAGCGGAAGACCGAAGGCGAAATGCGCCCCGTGCCGTCGGTCTTCGGGTTGTCGGCGCGTCAGGCAGCGCGCACCCTGTACGCCGCCGGATTCCAGGTGAGTGTCTTGGAAGGGAGCACCGTGCGGACGCGCCCCGCGGCCGGGGCATTGCTGCGCGCCGGCTCCACGGTGCAACTCGAAACACCCAAGTGAGTCTCACGTGACCATCGATACCGGCTCGTCTGCCGACAAGGCACCTGCACCAGTTGCCGTGAGTACGCTGCTCGACGCGCTACGCGACGCCGGGCTGCTGGTGGGGTATTCGCCGGATGTCCCTGAGACGGTCACCGATCTCGTCGACGACAGCCGTCGTGTGCGGGGCGGGGCGGCCTTCCTCGCGGTGAAGGGCGCGGCGCAGGACGGACATGCGTGGCTGCCTCAGGTGCACGGGGCGGGTGCTGCACTCGCGATTGTGGAAGACGCGGGCGCCGCCGAAGCCGCGGGGCTTCCGTATCTGCACGTGCGCGACGGACGTCGGGCGGCCGCCGTAACCGCAGCGGCCTTTCACGGATGGCCGGCGCGTTCGCTCACGCTGGTCGGTGTGACCGGTACCAACGGCAAGACCACCACGGTGGGACTGCTGCGTCACCTCCTCGACGATGCCTCGCATCGCGCGGCGTCCATCGGTACGCTCGGCGTGCTGCTGGGCAGCGAGGGAGCGCCGTTGCCTGGTGGCGGTGGACTTACGACGCCGGGGCCCGTCGAACTGCAGCGCTTGCTGCGCGCGCTCGTCGACATGGGCGTCACGCGCGTGGCCATGGAGACGTCGTCACACGCACTCGACCAGCGGCGCGTCGATGGGCTCAGCTTTGCGGCGGCGGTGTTCACCAATCTCACGCGCGATCATCTCGACTATCACGGCACCATGGAAGCCTACCGCGCGGCCAAGCTGCGGCTGGTCGGGCTGCTGGCGCGTGACGGCGTCGCGGTGCTCAACGCCGATGATCCCGCGTGGCAGGGGGTGACCAACGCGCCCCGCATTCTCACCTTTGCCGCGCATGACGCCGGCGCCGATGTGGCGGCGCGCGACGTGGAATACGTCGCCTCGGGGAGCCGCTTTCTGTTGGTGACCGCCACCGGCGCGCATCCGGTGACACTCCCGCTCATTGGCGATTTCAATATCGCCAATGCGCTCGGGGCCGCCGCTGTCGCGTTGACGCTCGGCATGCCCGTGGCGCAGGTCGCGCAGCGTCTCTCCAATTCGCCGCAGGTGCCGGGCCGATTGGAGCTGTTGCGCACGTCGCCCACGGTGCTGCGCGACTACGCGCACACGCCTGATGCCCTCGATCGCGCGCTGTGCGCGGTGCGTCCGTTCACGCGCGAAAGTGCGGATCGCGCGGGGCGGCTCATCGTGCTCTTTGGCTGCGGCGGTGATCGTGACCGTGGCAAGCGTCCCGAAATGGGACGCATTGCCGAAGCACTGGCCGACATGATCATCGTGACCAGCGACAATCCGCGTACGGAAGATCCTGAGCGTATTCTCGACGATATCGAGGCCGGCATGCGCGAGGGGAAGCATGTGCGCATTGTCGACCGTCGCGACGCGATCGCGTACGCATTGCAGCACGCCGCGCCGCATGACGTCATCGTGCTCGCCGGCAAGGGACACGAGACGTATCAGATTCGCGGCACGACATCGTATCCTTTCGATGAGAGTGTGATCGTGGCCGAGTTGTCACGTGAGTTGTTGTCGCACGACGCACCGCCGGAGGGCGCATGAGCGTCACGCTCAAGGCCGGCACCGCGTTCAACGCAATCCCGGCCGTGTCGCCCGACATGGCGCACGCCTACTGGACGTTCGAGCGTGTGGCGCAGGCGCTCGGCACGGGCCCCAGCATGCCGAACCCGCTCGCTGGTGTGTCCACCGATACGCGGCACATTGCGCGCGGGGATCTGTTCGTCGCGCTGCGCGGCGACCGGTTCGATGCGCATGACTTTCTGGCGCAGGCGCGCGATGCGGGCGCGGCGGCGTTCGTCGTCAGTGACGCGACGAAGGCGGCGGGGCTTGGCGTGCCAACGTATGTCGTGCCCGACACGCTCGTCGCGCTGGGGCAGCTCGCGCACGCGTGGCGCAAGGCGTGGGGCCGCAGTGTCGTGGCCGTGGCCGGCTCCAACGGCAAGACCAGCACCAAGGAGCTGCTCAAGGCGGCCTTTGGGCGCACGTTCACGGTGCACGCCACCAGCGGCAATCTCAACAACCTCATTGGCGTGCCGCTCACGTTGCTCGCCATTCCCAGCGACGCCGAAGTGGCCATCGTCGAGCTGGGGACCAATACGCCGGGCGAAGTGGCCACGCTGCGTGCCATCACGGCGCCCGATGTCGCGGTGCTTACCAGCATCGGTGAAGAGCATCTCGAGGGCTTGGGCGACTTGGCTGGTGTGCTGCGCGAGGAGTGCGACGTATTCCACGGCGTCACGCTCGCGGTGGTGCCGGCGGCGCACCCCGAAGTGGAGCCGTTCGCTCGCGACCGCGCACAAGCCATCATCAGTGCGGGCCTCACGGGTAGTGGTGTGGTCCCCGAGCAGTGGGGGCTCGATGCCGAAGGGCGTCCGTGGCTCGACGTGAACGGCACGCGGTTTTCCTTGCCGCTGCGTGGTGCACATCAGGCCGCGAACGCCATGCTCGCCATCGCCACTGCGCAGGCGTGTGGCGTGCCGCTCGACGATGCGGCGGCGGGCATGGCCGCCATGCCCGTGCCAAGTATGCGCGGGGTATGGGAAACGCTCGGCGAGGCTACGCTCATCAACGACGCCTACAACGCCAACCCCGCCTCCATGCGCGCGGCCATCGCGCTCCTGAGTGATGTGGGGCAGGGGCGTCAGCGGGTCGCCATTCTGGGCTCCATGCGCGAACTGGGGGCACACGCCGATCAGCAGCACCGTGAGGTCGCACAGGCCGCGCTCGATTCTCCGGCCGACCTTGTGGTTGGCGTGGGCGATTTTGCGGCCGCGCTCACCGCCCTCGCGCCGCACGATGCGCGCGTGGTGGTCAGCGAAGAGCTCGACGCGCTCTGGCCGTTGCTCGAAGCCCGTCTCGACAAACACGCCGTCATTCTGCTCAAGGCTTCACGAGGCATGCGCCTCGAACGTCTTGTCCCGACCATCACCGCCTGGGCCACCGCGTAACCATACAGCGTGCTCTACTTCCTGCTGCAACCGCTCGCGCGCGACGTTCGCGTGCTGAACCTGCTCAACTACATCACCTTCCGCGCCACCGCGGCCTTCGTGACGGCGCTGTTGCTCTGCTTTGTCTTTGGACCGCTCATCATCCGGCGGTTGCAGGCGATGGCGGTGCATCAGGTCGTGCGTGCCGGCACGCCCGACTCGCACGCCGGCAAGGGGACGACGCCCACCATGGGCGGCATCATCATTCTCGTTGCCACGTTCATTCCTGTGCTGCTCTGGGCGCGACTGGAGAACCGCTACGTGCTGCTCGCGATGGCGGTGACGGCGTGGATGGGTGTGATCGGGTTTCTCGACGATTACCTCAAGCTCAAGCAGAAGCGCGAAGGGCTCAAGAACGAAGGACTCGTCGAGCGCTACAAGCTGGCGGGGCAGGTCATTTGCGGTCTGGGATTGGGTGCCTACCTGCTGCTCGACCCCATCTCGACGCTGCCGGGCGCGAGCACCACGCTGCCCTTCTTCAAGTACGTCCTGGTCGTGCCCGCCGTGGCGTGGGCGGCGTGGCTATACATCCCGTGGGTCACGTTCATTCTCACGGGTGTCAGCAATGCCGTGAATCTCACCGATGGGCTTGATGGCCTTTCGTCGGGGCTGGTGGCCATTGCCGTACTCACGCTCGGTATCTTCGCGTATCTCATCGGCCGCACCGACACCAGTACGCACCTGCTTATCTTCTATATGGCCGGCGCAGGTGAGCTGACAGTGTTCTGTGCGGCTATCGTGGGCGCCTGCCTCGGGTTTCTGTGGTACAACGCGCACCCGGCGCAGGTGTTCATGGGCGACACCGGCTCACTCGCGTTGGGTGGCGCCGTGGGGGCGATCGCCATTCTGCTCAAGAGCGAATTCCTGCTGCTCTTCGTGGGGGCGGTGTTCTTCGCCGAAACGATGTCGGTCATTCTGCAGCGCACGGTTTTCAAGTATCGCCGCCGTCGGTTCGGGCTGGAGTATGCACAGAAGAACCGCGTGTTTTTACGCGCCCCGCTGCATCATCATTTCGAGATGCAGGGCTGGCCGGAAACCCAGGTCGTCATCCGCTTCTGGATCATTGGCATCCTGTGCGCGTTCCTCGCGCTCAGCACGCTCAAGCTGCGCTAACGGACTCGGCATGACCACGCCTCACACGCCCCAGGAGATCGCGGCCCTCGTCGCCCGGCGGCTCGCCGAGCGGACCGGCGAATTCGCCGTCATCGGCCTCGGCCGCAGTGGGATGGCCGCCTCGCGCCTGCTGCGCAAAGCGGGTGTTTCCGTGTATGCCTCCGATGCCTCGTCGTCGCCCACGGTTCGCGCGGCGGCGGCGGAGCTCGAACGCGAAGGGGCCAGTGTCGATGTGGGGCTGCACAACCTCGACCGCATCGCCCATGCGGCGGCGGTGGTGGTGAGCCCTGGGGTGCCACCGGAAATTCCGCCGCTGCGCGTCGCGCGCGATCTCAACGTCCCCATCGTGAGCGAAGTGGAGGTGGCGCTGCGACTCATGCCGCAGCTGCGCTACATTGCGACGACAGGCACCAACGGAAAGACCACCACGACGGCGCTCGTGGGGCATTTGCTGCGCGCGCTTGGCGTCGATGCTGTCGATGTGGGCAACATCGGCACGCCGGTCTCGGAGCTGGCCTTGCGCGACGCACCACCCACATGGGCGGCGCTCGAGATGTCGAGCTTTCAGCTCCACGATACGCCCGGCATTCTCCCCGACGTGGGGGTGCTCACCACGCTGAGCCCCGACCATCTCGATCGCTACACGGGTGTTCATGAGTACTACGCCGACAAGAAGCGGCTCTTTGCCAACGCGAGCGTCCCATCGCGTTGGGTGACCACCGCCGACAACGTCGATGTGCATGAGCTCGTGCGCGGCGTACCGGGACACTGGTATCACTTCTCCACGATTCGACGCGATGTCGATGCGTGGTTCGACCGCGAGCGCAACGAGTTGCACGTGCTGGGCGCGCCACTCATGTCGCGCGATGACATCGCGCTGGCCGGTGACCACAACGTGGCCAATGTGCTCGCGGCACTGCTTGCCGTCATGGTGGCCGACGCCGCGCATCGCACGCCGGCTGCGCGTGCGACGCTGGCCAAGGCGCTGCGAAGCTTTGCGGCGCTGGCGCATCGCCTCGAGCCCGTGAGCGACCGCAACGGGATCTTGTGGCTCAACGATTCGAAAGCCACCAACGTCGCCTCCACGCAGGTCGCCATCGCCGGCATGACACGCCCCACCGTCGTGCTGCTCGGCGGTCGGCACAAGGGCGAGCCGTACACGGCGCTCGCCCCCGAGCTGCTGCGGACGGCGCGGGCAGTACTGGCGTTCGGCGAGGCGGGACCGCTCGTGCACCAGGATCTGTCGCCGCGGTTGGACGGCAAGGTACCCGTAGAGCTCATTCCCGCTGGGACATCGTTCGAAGACGTCTTGCGTCGTGCACGCGCGCTCGCGCAGATCGGCGACGCGATTCTCTTGTCGCCCGCCTGTTCCAGCTACGACATGTTCCGCAACTACGAAGAGCGCGGACGCGAATTCGCGCGGCTCGCCGGAGAACTGGCGTGAGCTTCGCCGCGAGCAGCGCCTCTCCCGAGGCCGTGCCCTCGGCCGCCTCGCGTGCGGCCTCGCTTGCCGGTACGCGTGAACGGTGGCGAATGTCCATCGAAGCGCGCGCTTTGGTCATGGTCACGGCCATTCTCGTCACCTTCGGGCTCGCCGTGCTCTACAGCGCCAGCGCGATCGTGGCGGTGGATGCAGGGAGTCCGGGGCATCATTTTGTCGTGCGGCAGGGCCTGGGTGTCATCGCGGGCGCTCTCGGGTTTGCGGTGTTGGCCAAGCTTGACGCGGAGATGTGGAAGAAATGGGCGTGGCCCGTCATGATCGTGAGCCTGATCCTGATGATCGTGGTGGTGTTGCCCGGCACGGAAGCAATCTACGGCTCGCGCCGCGCACTCTTCGGTGGCTCCATTCAGCCATCGGAGTTGGCCAAGTTCGCCATTCTGGTGTGGACGCCCATGTTGCTCGTGAAGAAGGGCGCGCGCGTGAAGGAGGTGCGTAAAGGGCTCATGCCCTTTGCCGTCGTCATTGGCAGTTTGTGCGTGCTCGCCATTCTCGAGCCCGATTATTCGGTGGCCATGATGTTCTGTTTGCTCATGGCCGTGCTGCTCTTTGTGGGTGGCGCGAAAATCTCGCACTTCGTGCTGTTCGGCACCCTCGGGCTGCTGCTCATGGGCGTGAAAATGGCCGACAGCAATTATGTACGCGAACGGCTCCGCAGTTTTTCCGAAGGGGAGCAGGCGCTCTCCAATCGCAAGAGTCCTACGGCCGATCAGCAGCATCAGTCGCTCGTCGCGGTCGGTTCGGGCGGCATTATGGGCGTGGGCTTCGGGCAGGGCAATCAGCAGCGAGGCTGGCTGCCGTTGGCGTACAACGACTTCATCGGCTCCATCGTCGGCGAAGAGTTCGGCTTCTTGGGGCTCGCGGGGCTCACGGTGCTCTTCGCGCTGTACGGCTGGCTCGGCTTCCGCATTGCCCGTGAGGCACGGAGTCCGTTTCTCACGCTGGTCGCGGTGGGGCTGACGTTCACGACGGTCTTCACCGCGTTCATTCACTTGGCCGTGGTCATCGGGCTGCTCCCCAACACGGGACTCACATTGCCCTTTGTGAGCTACGGGCGTTCGAACCTCGTGCTCACTCTGGCGATGACCGGCATTCTGGTCAACATCGGCAGCTCGCGTGAACGCGTCTACGGGGTGTCGGCCACCGATCCGCTCGTCTCGCCGTCGCTGTCGTGAGTGTGCGCGTCTTCTTCGCCGGCGGCGGCACCGGCGGACACCTGTATCCGGGGCTCGCGATTGCCCGGGCCATGGTGCGACTCGACCCCTCGGTACAGCCGCACTTCATTGGCGCGCGGCGCGGTATCGAGCGGGATGTGTTGCCGGGCGCGGGCTTCCCGTTCAGGCTGCTCGACCTTCACCCGCTATATCGGCAGCAGCCGTGGAACAACTGGAAGACGGTGCTGGGCGCGGTGAGTGCGTGGCGCGCCATCGGTGCCCTGGCGCGCGAGCAGCGGCCTGCGGCGGTTATCGGTACAGGCGGATACGCGGCCGGTGTGGCGCTGGCGTGGGGACGCGCGAACGGCGTGCCCACCATGCTGCACGAGCCCGATAGTCATCCGGGGCTCACCACCCGCGCGTTTGCCAAGGGCGCCCGTGCGCTGTATCTGGGCTTCCCCGAAGCGGCCTCGCGTCTGGCCGCGGGGCCGCACACCGCGATCCATCCGTTCGGATGTCCCATCGAGCCGCCGCCTGTGCCGCGCCCATCACGTGCTGCTTCGCGAAAGCTCTGGGACCTTCCCGACGATGCGTTCGTGGTCCTCGCCTTTGGCGGCAGCCAGGGTGCGCGCGCACTCAACGAAGCCGTCTCGGCGTGGGTCGCACGTGGCCTACCGCCCAACGTAGCCGTCATCTGGGCCACGGGGAAACAACAGGCAGCCGCCTACCTCGACCGTGAGAGCGGCTTGGTGCGCGTGCGACCGTATCTCTCGCCCATCGCTGATGCGTATGCGGCGGCCGACATCGCCATCACGCGCGCCGGTGCCATGTCGATCGCCGAGTTGTGTGCGTGGGGGATTCCCACGATGCTGGTGCCGTTGCCCACGGCGGCACAGGACCACCAGACGCACAACGCCCGCGCCACGGCGGCCGTCGGTGCGGCCATCCATTTGCCACAGACCGAGCTCTCGGCCGACCGCCTCGACGAACTGGTGCGTGCACTGCAGCACGACAGCACACGGCTGGAAGGCATGCGCGCGGCAGCCGCCGCCCGTGCGCATCCCGGCGCCGCCGAAGCCATCGCACGCAACATCCTCGAGACGGTGCTCCCGTCCTCTCCGCGCTACTGACGCCCCCGTCGGATCGCCATATTTCTGCAATGTCTCTCTCTGATTCTGCCTCCACGCTCGACGCGCGCTCGCGCGCCGTGTTGCTCGACACCACCGATACGCGCCCCGTGCACTTTGTCGGCATTGCCGGCGCCGGGATGAGCGCACTGGCCGAACTGTTGGCGCGCCGTGGCGTGGCCATTCAGGGAACCGACGCCAATCCTGGTGGCGCGCCCGATCTCGCGCGCTATGGCATCACCGTGCGCGAGCACGATGCGGGTATGGTCGCACAGGCACGCGCCCTCGTGTACTCGTCGGCCATTCCCGCCGCGCACCCCGAAATGGCTGCCGCGCGCGCGGCCGGCATTCCGGTGGTCCGCCGCGCCGAAGCGCTCGCCGATGCGGTGAGTGGTGGCACGCTCGTGGGCATTGCCGGCACGCATGGCAAGACCACCACGACGGTCATGACCACCGAAGCGCTGGCGAGTGCCGGCATCGATCCCACCGGCGTGGTGGGCGGGCGCGTGGGATTGTGGGGCGGCAATCTGCGGTTGGGAGGCACCACGTACGTCGTGGAGGCGGACGAATACGATCGCTCGTTCCTCGCGCTCTCCCCCGAGGTGGCGGTGGTGCTGAACGTCGAAGCCGATCACCTCGACATCTACCGCGATCTCGACGACATCACGCGCGCGTTCGAGATGTATCTGTCACCGGCACGCGCCCTCGTGCGGTGCGCCGACGACGCGGGCGCAATGGCGCTACGTGTTGCATCGCGCCGCGAGATCATTGCGTATTCGGCCACGGCCCCCAGCACGGCGCCGTCGGCACATGCCGGTGAGGCGCGGCTTGTGGCCGATGCCCTGGTACTCGACGCCGCCGGGTCGCGCTTCACCGTGCGCTTCGACGGCGAAGCGCTTGGCGATATTCAGCTCGCTGTTCCCGGTTTGCACAACGTGCGCAATGCGCTCGCCGCCATTGGTGCAGGGCTCGCGCTTGGTGCCACCGTGCCGGCCATGGCGCCCGGGCTCGCGGCCTTTCGTGGCGTCGAACGGCGCTTTCAGCGCCTCGGCAACGCCCGTGGTATCGAAGTCGTCGACGACTACGCGCACCACCCCACCGAAGTCGAAGCCACTATTGCGGCGGCGCGTCACGCGTTTCCGGGACGTCGCCTCGTGCTGCTGTTTCAGCCGCACCTGTACTCGCGGACGCGTGATCTGCAGGCCGAGTTTGCCCGCGCCCTGGGCGCCGCAGACGTACTCATGCTTTGCGACATCTACGGCGCGCGCGAACAGCCCGAGCCAGGCGTGACGTCGGCGCTCATTGGCGACCGCGTGTCGACGGGCGTCCTGCGGTGGAGCGGCCCGCGTGCCGAGGCTGCGGCGGCCGCCTACGGCATGGTGCAGGAGGGCGACGTCGTGCTCACCATGGGAGCGGGAGACATCACGCGTACCGGCCCCGAGCTGCTCGACCGGCTGCGCGCGACGGCGTCGCACCACTGAGCGCCGCCGTCACGCCGTGGCCACCTCGATGAGTAGCGGGACCGACAGCGAAACGCCCCCCAAGCACGGGCGCTCAGCCGCATCGGCCGGTGCGTCGGAGAGCACGTCTCCGCTCTGGTGGCGCGTGGTGCGCGTGCTGTTGCTCACTATCGCGGTTGGCGGCGTCTTGGGAAGTCCGTGGTGGGGGCCGCGCGCTTTGTCACGCCTCGACTTTTTTCATGTGCGTCGCGTGGTGTTCGAAGGCATGCGCTACACGCCGCGCGCCGAAGCGTTGGCGTTGCTCAAGGTGGACACGCTGCAGTCGGTGTGGCAGGAGCTCCCCCCGCTGGCTGAACGGCTGGCCAGCCACCCGTTGGTGGCCTCGGTCACTGTCGACCGGCAGCTCCCGGGTACCATGGTCGTTCGGGTGCAGGAACGGGAGCCCGTGGCGCTCGTGCGTCGCAAGACCGGGCGGCTGGAGCCGGTCGATGGCGCCGGCCATGGCCTCCCCATCGATCCGGCGCAAGTGCCCATGGACGTTCCGTTGTCCGCAAGCGCGGACAGCGCCCTCATGCACCTGCTGGAAGGGCTCCGGAACTCCGAACCCGGTCTCTTTGCCCGAGTCGTGAGCGCCGACCGGGTCAAGCCGGCCAACGGACCGAATGAATTCCGGATTAAGCTCGACGCATTTCTCGTTCGCACCTCCCCCGAGGTGACCGTAGCCCGCTTCAAGGACATATTACCGGTGGAAGCCGACCTCGCGCGCAACCGCCTGCGCGCTGTGGAGCTCGACCTGCGCTTCCGTAACCAGGTGATCGCTAGACAGCCATGACGTCCGAACCCATTGTAGCCGCCCTCGACATCGGCACCGCCCACACCACCGCCCTCGTGGCCATGGTGCACGGTGATCTTCCGCGCGCGCCGCGGCTCAAGGTGCTTGGGGTCGGCACGACGCGGACCATGGGACTGCGTCGCGGCGTAGTGAGCGATATCGAAGAAGCCACACGCTCCATCCGGGCGGCGGTCGAAGAGGCGTGTCGCGTGGCCGGGGTGCAGCCCGAGTCGCTGTACGTGGGCATCGCGGGCGAACACGTGCGTGCCATGTGCTCCACGGGCGTGGTGGCCATCAGCGGCGACGAAATCACGCGTCCCGACGTCGACCGCGTGAACGAAGTCGCGCGCGCGATGGCCATTCCGCAGGATCGCGAACTGTTGCACGCGATTCCGCAGGAATATCGCGTCGACAAGGCCGATGGTATTCGCGATCCTGTGGGCATGATCGGCACGCGACTCGAGACGGAGATGTATCTCGTCACGATCGGCAGTTCGCCGGCGATGAACCTGCGCAAGGCGATCGAACGCGCCGGCTACAAGACGCGTGAGCTGGTGCTCGAACCGCTGGCGAGCGCGCTGTCGGTTCTCACCGAAGAAGAAAAGGAACTCGGGGTGGTGCTCGTCGAGCTCGGCGCCGGCACCACCGATCTCGCCATTTTTCACGAAGGCAAGATCCGGCACCTTGGCACGATCTCGTACGGCGGCAACAACGTCACGAGCGATCTCGTGCAGGGCTTGGGCATCACGCAGCACGATGCCGAGCAGCTCAAGGAAGCGTACGGCTGCGCGTACGAGCCGCTTATCGACCCGGAGCAGGTCATTGCGATGCCGGCGTCGGGGTCGCACGGTGAGCGCCATATCTCGCGCGAGCTCATGACGCACATCATCCATCAGCGCATGGATGAAATCTTCGACAAGGTCGTGCGCGAAGTGCAGCAGGCCGGCTATCAGGGCAAGCTCAACGCGGGCGTGGTGCTCACCGGCGGCGGTGCGTCGCTCGAAGGCATCAACGAACTCGCCGCCGACGTGTTCGGGCTCGGTGTGCGCATCGGCGTGCCGGGCGCGAAGCTCGATGGGTTGGTGGAGAACGTCACCGATCCGCGCTTTGCGACGGTCACGGGGCTCGCGTTGTACGGGGCGCATCGTGCGGCGCTTGGTGGCGTGGTGTCGCGCCGCACGTCGCTGAGCGGCGGTGGCGTGGACAAGTTCGCGGCGCGCGTGAAGACGTGGCTGCAAGATTTCTTTTGAGTTGTAACTGAGCCGCGTCTGAGCGACCTCCTCGCGCAACTCCAGCGCGATTTCCCCGCCACGTACGTGCTCGATCGTGAGATCGGGCGCGGCGGGATGGCGACGGTGTTTCTCGCGCGCGACGTGCGCTACGACCGCAAAGTGGCGGTGAAGGTGCTGAGCCAGGAGCTGGGCGCGGTGCTGGGGGCCGAGCGGTTTCTGTCGGAGATTCGCGTCACGGCCACGTTGCAGCATCCCAACCTGTTGCCGCTTTTCGACAGCGGCGAGTCGGCTGGGTTGCTGTACTACGTCATGCCGTTCGTGGAAGGCGAAACGCTGCGCGCGCGCCTCGACCGTGAGAAGCAGCTGTCGGTAGCCGACACGGTCCGGTTGGGGAGTGCCATTGCCAGTGCGCTCGATTACGCGCATCGCAACGGCGTCATTCATCGCGATCTCAAGCCCGAGAACATCCTGCTGCAGGACGGCCAGCCGCTGGTGGCCGACTTCGGGATTGCGCTGGCCGTGAGCAACGCCGGCGGCGCGCGCGTCACGCAGACGGGGCTCTCGCTCGGCACGCCGCAGTACATGAGCCCCGAGCAGGCCACCGGCGACCGCACCATCGACGCGCGCAGTGACGTGTACGCGCTCGGCGCCATTCTGTACGAGTGTCTCACCGGCGAGCCGCCACATACGGGCACGACGGCGCAGGCGATCATCGCGCGGCTCATGACGGAGGAGCCGCGCACAATCAGCGCGACACGCAAGAGTGTGCCCGCGCATGTCGAAGCGGCAATTGCGACGGCGCTGCAGAAGCTGCCGGCGGATCGCTGGGCGAGTGCGCGCGAGCTGGGTGAGGCGTTGCAGGAGCCATTGCGCACGGCGCCGCAGCATGGGTCCGCCGCGCCGGTTTCGTCACTAAAGAAGCGCGCGATTGCCGGCATGTTACTCGGTGCCATCGTGATAGCCGGCGGCACCGGGTATGCTGCGGCCCGGGCCCTGTCGGCACCGACGGTTGCCGAACCGTCGCGCTTCGAGATGACGTTGCCTGCAGGCGTTGGGATGGCGCCTTCCGCGGGCAACAATCTCAGTATTTCGCCCGATGGTCGCACCGTGATTGTGGTTGGCGAGAGCGTGTCTGGGAGTACGGAACGGCGCTTGTACGTTCGCCACCTCGATAGTCTCGACGCCTACCCGTTGCCCGGAAGCGAAGGCGCCACCAATCCGGTCATCAGTCCTGTCGGCGATATCGTGTTCGTACGTCCGCAGGGCGACTCGCGTGTCGTGGTGCGGTTGCCGGCGCAGGGCGGTGCACCGACAACATGGACTACCGTTACCGGCGCTCTCTTCGGTGGCGCGTGGAGTACGGGCGAGTTCTTCGTGTTCGCGCCCGGCCCGACGATACAGCGCCTCGCGCGCAATGACCTCACGACCAAGGTGATTGCCGATATCACGAGTGTCCCGAACGCTACGTTCTTCTCCATTCCGTTCACGTTCCCCGACGGGAGAACCGTTGGTGCCCGCATTCACGTGGGTGATGTCGACAAGCTTGCGTTAGTGCCCATCGACAGTGGTCCCGTGAAGGTCGTCGACCTCGAGATGAGCAACGTGGTCGGCTACAGAAACGGCACACTCGTGTACGGAAAGCTCGATGGCTGGTTGTACACCGTGCCCTTCGACCTCGTCAAAGGCGAAGTACGCGGAGTGCCGGAGCGCGTACTCGGCGGGATCACCGCCAAGAGCGCCGGCGGATTGAACGCGGTACTTGCCGACAACGGCACACTCGCCCTGCTTCGCGGTGTCGTCGGCGGCAATCTGCAACTCCGTGCCACCGACAGCGATGCGCAGACCACGCTTCTCGAGATGCGTAACTACCGGGCCATCAGGTGGTCACCAGATGGGAAGCAGTTGGCGGTGGAGATCGTCGCGCAAACGGCGGGCAGCTTCATCGGCGAACTGTGGCGCATCGATCCTGCCTCGGGGGCTCCGTCACGCGTGAGCACGATCGACATTTCCAGTTTCGAGTGGTCAGCCGACGGGAAGCAGATTGCGTTCAGCGGCGAGGACAATCGTCGGCGCGGCATTTTCATCGCAGCGAGCGACGGCAGCGTGCCGGAGCGACTGGTACTTTCCGGTGAAGCCCAGGTGCGCGCCATGCTGCGGAACGGCAGCATGCTGCTCATCGAGGAACGCGGAGAGCTCTTTACCGTATCGTTGACCGACACGGCCTCACGTACGCGCGTGTCGAACGTGGGGGAGCGCGCCATGCGAGCACGCGTCTCCCCCGACGAACAGTGGGTGGCCTACCTGTCCGACCGGAACGGGCGCACCGAACTGTTCGTCAAGCCGCTTGCACCGGGGGGAGGCAGTACACAGGTCTCGCTCGATGGCGCCGCAGATCTGGCGTGGGCGAGTGGCGGACGACAGCTCTTTTTCCGGAGCAACGGCTCGCTCCGTCGGGCAACGATCTCCACCGCCGGCAACATGCTGTCGGTCACGCAACGCGACTCACTCTTCCCGGTTGGCGAAGTATGGGACATGAATCCTGTGCGTCCCCAGCTCGCAACCATGAAGGATCGCAGCGGCGAGTCGCAGCTCCAGCTGTTCATTGGTTGGGCGCAGCGCACGCTCACGGGCGCCCGCTGAGGCGCCGCGCTCGCCGAACGCCTGTCTGGACTGTTGCGTAAGTTGAGGGGTCCCCCTTTGCCCCCTCATCATCACGTCCCGTGTCTCCACTCTCCGCAACACTTCGGCGCTGCGCGTTAGGCCTTCTGCTGGCCGCGCCTGTCTCGACGCACGCGCAGCAGCTCACGCTCGACACGCGTGACCCTGCGCAGAAGCAGGACCCCACGTTCGACCAGAGCATCAAGGAGTGGCTTGCCAACAGCAAGCACTCGAGCCCGCTCGTCGATCACCTGCCGCTGGTGCCGGGTATCCCCACGCCACGCGATGTGCTCGGCTATCACGTGGGCGCCCCGCGCATCCTCACGTACTACGACAAACAGCTGGCGTACTACCGCGCGCTCGAGAAGGCCACACCGCGCGTGAAGGTGGAAACGATCGGCCGTTCCGACGAAGGGCGTGAGCTCGTCGTCGTGTGGATCTCGAGCGAAGCGAACATGCAGAAGGTCGCGCAGAATCGCGCCAACCTGAAGCACATTGCCGATCCGCGAGGCATGACCGAGGCGCAGGTGAAGACGTTGCTCGCGCAGACGAAGCCGCACTATCACCTCATGGGTGGATTGCATTCCGGCGAGACGGGGCCGTCGGAAACGCTCATGGAGCTCGCGTACCGGTTGGCGGCGGAAACGTCGCCCATCATCAACCAGATTCGTGAGCAGTTGTACGTCTCCATCACGCCGGCGGCTGACGCCGACGGTCGCGATCGCAACGTCGACTGGTTCCTGCGCAACCTGTCCATGTCGCAGCCGACGACGACGGCGCAAGCGCCGAGTGCGGCCGCACCGAACGATACGACGCGCCGCGCGCCCGCTGCGCCTGCGGCACCCCCGGCCTTTGGTGGTGGACAGGTCCCGTATTGGGGCAAGTACGTGTACCACGACAACAATCGCGACATCAACATCAAGCTGGTGCAGATGCGCGCGATCATCGATTGGTACTTCACGGCGTATCCGCCCATCATGCACGATCTGCATGAAGCGCAGCCGCTGCTGTACACGTACACCGGTGGTCCGCCGCAGAACCCCAACCTCGATCCCCTTCTCTTCGCCGAGCTGCCGTGGTTCGGCAATTGGGAAATGGCGCAGATGACCAAGTGGGGTATGCCCGGCGTGTACACGCACGCGTTCATGGATGGCTGGTCACCTGGTTATCTGGGCTCGGTGGCGTACAACCACAACGGCCTGATGAAGATGTACGAGACGCAGTCGGGGCGTGATCTCGACAGCGCCGCGATGGCGAACGCGCGGAGCGGAATGGCCACGGGCGCGCCGGCGGCCGGCGGCGGTTTTGGGGGACGTGCCGGGGCCATCCCCACGGGCCGTGGCGGAGCGCAAGATCGCGAGTGGTATCGCGGCAATCCTATCGGCTTCAACGATATCGCCACCTTCACGCGCCGCTCGAACGCGAACTACATGCAGACTGGCGTGATTTCGGCGCTGCAGCTGGCGAGCATGTTCCCGCAGACGGTGCTCGAGAACTTCTACATCAAGACGCGCAACAGCATCGAAGAAGGAAAGGTCAAGGCGCCGTACGGTTTTGTCATTCCGGTACAGCGTGACATGACGCGCGTGGTGGAGATGGTGAACCTGCTGCGCGTGCAGCGCATTGAAATCGGACAGGCAACGGCGCCGGTGAAGGTGGGGAACATCACCTATCCCGCCGGTTCGTACGTGATCAAGCGCGACCAGCCGTATGGTCGTCTTGCCAAGAATCTGCTCGAGCGTCAGCAGTACCCCGATGCGCGTCTCAACACCTACGACGACAGCGGCTGGAGCATGGGCTTTGCCATGGGCGTCGATGTCGTCGAAGTGGGCGACAGCAGCATTCTCAAGACGCCGGTGACGACCGTCGACAAGGCGTCACTCCCGGGCACGCTCAAGGGTAGCACCGGCAACACGATTGCCGTGGCGCATCTGGGCAGCAACAGCATGGTGACGTTTCGTTATCTGTTGCGCGCGGTACCGATGAAGGTGGCGGAGCAGAGCTTTGCTGCCGGCGATACCACGTATCCGGCGGGCTCGTTCGTCATCGACGCGAAGCACGCCAAGGCCATTCGTCCACTCATCGATTCTCTGGGGCTCACGGCGACGTATCTCGCGTCCGCACCCACCGTGCGCCTGCACGATGCCGACGTCCCGCGCGTGGCGATCTACACGCAGTGGAGCGGCACGCAGAATCTGGGTTGGTATCGTCTCACGTTCGATGAATTCAAGATTCCCTTCACGCTCATCTACAAGGAGCGTGTGCAGCAGGGGAATCTGCGCAAGGACTTCGACGTGATTCTCATGGCCGAACAGAACCTGTCGAAGACGACGGTGTTGCAGTCGCCCGCCGCGCGCGCCGTGCCGTACAAGAAGGATCCCAAGTATCCGTTCCTCGGCATGTACGGCGAGACGGAGAACATCACGGGCGGTTTTGGGCAGCAGGGCGTGGATGCGTTCGCCAGCTTCCTCGACCAGGGGGGTACGCTCATCGCCATCGGCGAGAGCGCGCGGCTGCCCATCGAGTTCGGTTGGGCGCGTACGGTGGACAAGGTGACGGTGCCTGGGCTCACGGCGCAGCGGCCGCTGGTGGAAGCGACGATCACGCGTCCCGAGCATCCGGTGTTCTACGGCTTCGGCAAGACGACGATTCCGGTGAAGTATGTCGGCGGCACGCCGTTCAAGGTGGGGATCGCCGATGAAGGGAACGTGCTCGCGCGCTACGTGGGCGGCGACAAGGCGGTGCTGTCGGGGCTCATGACCGGCGCTGACTCGCTGCGGAGCCGTCCGTTTGCTGTGGATGTGCCGCAGGCGATGAACGGGCGTGGGCGCGTGATCCTGTTTGCGAACAACCCGATTTATCGGTGGCAGAACCATGGGGAGTTCAACATGGTGTTCAACAGTCTGATCAACTGGAATGACGCGGCGATGGTGAAGTCACCGGCGCCGTAAACGGGCTTTTTGGGCGCGTGTTTCCTTGGTGGTCGGGGCTCTGGGGTCGTGGTCTGGGTCTGGGCACAGCCACCACAGTCTGGGCACCGCTACTACAGTCGGGGCACTGCCACGACTGTCGGGGTCGACCAACGGTCGGGGTCCCGGCCGGGTCGGGCGCGGCGCTTCGCTGGCGCGTCGGGGTCGGGGAAAAAATGTCGGGGCTGCCGCGACCGCGACCCCGACGGTGTGTCCCCGACCCCGACCCCGACCCCGACCCCGGCCCCGACCCCGACCCCGACCCCGACCCCGACCCCGACCCCGACCCCGACCCCGACCCCGACCCCGACCCCGACCCCGACCCCGACCCCGACCCCGACGCGCCAGCGCAGCGCCGCGCCCGACCCGGCCGGGACCCCGACTGCGTGTAGACCCCGACCGTGGTGGCAGTGCCCCGACTGTGGTAGCGGTGCCCCGACTGTGGTGGCCGTGCCGCGACCCCGACCCATAGCCCCCGACCAAGACCCCCAGACGCACCGATCACAACACAAGGCTATGCACATCGCTCCGCCCCACGCGAATGTCACGAACCGTACGAAATCGCAATCGTGTGGATAAGGTGACGTCCGTTTTGTGACAGCCGGGGCCGCCCGCAAAAAGCGCCAACTTCAACAAAATCCAGTGCTTGCGCGTGGCGATCGAACGTGTATTCTAGGGGAGCTTCAGCAGCTGCACGTGTGTCATCCACATTTGCACATCGGTCGGGAGCGCGGACCATCAACGCCGGTGGAGCTCGCCGCAATCCGACCGCCAGGCGTCCCTGAAATCCGGACGACTGCGACCTCCACCCTGTGCCCGCCCAGCCCCGTATGGAGCTCCCCCGAATGACCTTCGAGTTCGAAGAGAGCGCTTCCCAGAACGCCCGCATGAAGGTGGTGGGCGTGGGAGGCGGCGGCGGAAACGCCGTGAACCGCATGATCGAGGAACACCTCGAGGGTGTGGAGTTCATCTCGGTGAACACCGACGCGCAGGCCCTCATGAACTCGAAGGCCGACGTCAAAATCCAGATCGGCAAGAAGCTCACGCGCGGCCTTGGCGCGGGCGCCCGTCCGGACATCGGCCGTCAGGCCATCGAAGAAAATCGCGAAGACACCAAGCGGGTGCTCGGCAACGCCGACCTCGTGTTCATCACCTGCGGTATGGGTGGCGGCACCGGGACCGGCGCCGCGCCCGTGGTCTGCCAGCTCGCGCGTGAAGCCGGGGCGCTCACCGTCGGCATCGTCACCCGTCCGTTCCTCTTCGAAGGCCGCAAGCGCATGCGTCAGGCCGAAGAAGGCATCGCCGAGATGCGCAAGCAGGTCGACACGATGATCATCGTGCCTAACGAGCGGCTCCTCGCCGTCGTGGGCAAGGGCATCCCGTTCCACGAAGCACTCAAGAAGGCCGACGAAGTCCTCCTGCACGCCACCCAGGGCATCTCGGTGCTCATCAGCGAGACGGGTATGGTGAACGTCGATTTCGCCGACGTGCGCACCGTCATGCAGAACGGCGGGTCGGCGCTCATGGGCACCGGCATCGGTCGCGGGGAAAACCGCGCCACCGAAGCCGCGCAGCAGGCCATCGCCTCGCCGCTGCTCGACAACGTCTCCATCTCCGGCGCGACCGGCGTGCTGGTCAACATCACCGGCGGCGAAGACCTCACGCTCGGTGAAGTGCACCAGATCAACGACATCGTCCACGACGCCGTCGGCGACGACGCCGAAATCATCTTCGGGGCCGTGCATGAGCCCGCCATGATGGGGGAAATCCGGGTCACGGTCATCGCCACGGGCTTCGACCGCTACCTGCAGGGCAACCAGCCGGCCTCCGCGGCGGCCAGCAACAGCCCGTTTGCCCCTTCCGCTCGGCCTCAGGCTCCGGCACATTCCGAAGTCCAGGCCGCCGGCGTCAAGGCGCCCTCGGTGCTGCCGTTCCCGTCCGGGACCCGGCCGCCCGTGAGACCTTCGGCGGCGCCCGCTCGTCCAGCATGGGAAGGGGCGCAACCGCGTCCGCCCCGTGTGCCGCCCCCGTCCCCGTCGTCCAGCGCTGAGCTCGACGATATGGAAATCCCGACGTTCATTCGGAGACAGATGGATTGACTTCCTCGCGAACGCTGCTCGTTGCCGCCGGTTGCCTTGGCATCGGAGCGGCTGTCATCGCGCTAGGACGTCCCGTTCAAGAGCGCCCCGCGGCCAGTGTGCTGGCGGCGGGGCCTCGTGTTTCTGTCGCTGCCCGGTGGCGCACCAAAACCGACACCATCCGTCGTGGCGAGCCGCTCTCCGTCGCACTGGAGCGCGCCGGACTGGCCCCCGAAGAAGCGGCCGAGGCGCTGAGCGCCGCGTCGGCGCTCGACCCGCGCAAGGTGCGCGCCGGGACGACCATCACCACCAAGGTCGATCCCGACTCCGGCGCCTCCGAAGTCGTGCTGCAACTCGCCATCGATCGCGTGGTGCGCTTCACCCGCTCGGTGGGGCAGGGGTGGACCGAAAAAGAAGAGAAACTCCAGTGGACGACCGACACCGTCGTGGTCGGCGGTGTCGTGACCTCCACGCTGACCGCCGCGGTGGCCGATGGCGCCGACGCGTTTCCTGAGCGTCAGCGCACCGAACTCGCCTACGCCCTCGCCGATATTCTCGAGTATCGCGTCGATCTGAGCCGCGATCTGCAGAAGAACGACTCGGTGCGCGTCATGGTCGAGCGCCAGACCGCGCCCAACGGACTTGTCCGCCCCGGCAACATCATTGCCGCGCGGCTCACCGTCGCCGGCAAGCCGGTCGAAACCATGCGCTTCACGCAAGGGCACGCGGGTGTCGTACTTCGACGGGGACGGCAAGTCCATGCGCGCCGCGTTCCTGCGGGCGCCGTTGGCGTTCCGTCGAATTTCCAGCGTGTTCGGACTGCGTCGCCATCCCATTCCTCGGCACGGTGCGCCGCCACCAGGGAATGGACTACGCCGCCGCCTCGGGCACGCCAGTGCGTGCGCTGGGCAACGGCCGCGTGATCTTCGCCGGGTGGAAGGGCGGCTATGGCAAGACCATCGAGATCCGCCACACCAACGGGTACATCACGCGCTATGGCCACCTGCGGGCCATGAATGTGCGCTCGGGGCAGTCGGTCAGTATCTCACAGAACATCGGTCAGGTCGGTACCACGGGCTTGTCCACGGCGCCGCACCTGCACTTCGAAGTGCTCGTCAACGGCGTGCACCGCGATCCGCGCGTGGCGCTGCGCAATGTCACTGGCGAGCCGCTCGCGGCCTCGCAGCGTTCGGTCTTTGCCGAACTCAAGTCGCGCCTCTTTGCGCAGCTCGATCAGCCCGCGTCGCGCGTAGTGCACCGCGAGCCCACCGGTCGCCCAAGCGGCGACTGAGCCAAGGAACTCCCGAGCAGTTCACACCACTGCTGCGTAATAGACGGGGAGCCCGCGCTCCCACCCGCGGGGCAGGAGAATCTGACTTCTTCTGCCCCGCGCCCTTTCCCTGCCCTGTGCGCTCCGTGAGCTTTCTTTCGTGATTCGCTGGATTCTCGCTCTTGCACTCGGCCTCGTGGCCGCGTGGTTCGCCTATGGGCGGTCCGCCGCGGCCCCTCGTGCGCAGACCCCCGCGCTGACGTGGCTGCTGGCCGCGCTTCGCGCTGCGGCCGTCACCGTCGTGGCCGCGCTGCTCTTTGGGGCGCCCATGGGGCGTGCCACGCCGCGGGCGCCGCTGGTGGCCATCGATGCGTCGGCCTCCTGGCGCCGAGCCGTGGGTGACGAAAGCACCTACGTGCAACGGTGGCGACGCTTTGTGAATGACAGTGTGGTGCGCGCGGTCCCCGGTGACGCCCCGCTGGTGTTTGTGGGCGACTCGTTGCGCGATGGGGACGGCGATGACGTGGCGTCGCTCACGCCGCGTGACGGTGCGTCACGTATCCGTCCCGCCGTCGATCGCGCAGCATCGCTCGGCCGCAGTCTGGTGCTCGTCACCGACGGGGAAATCGATGATGCCGATGCGCTGAGCGAAGCGCCGCCGGGCTCGCGCGTGATGCGTCTCGCCACGGAGCCGCGACGTGATGCGGCGCTCATCGATCTCGCCGTGCCCCCCTCCGCCACCGGTGCGGATACCATCACGGTGGCCGCTACCGTCGGTGCCGGTGGCGTGGCCACCAACGAGGGCACCCTGCGCGTGCGTCTCGATGGCGTCGAAGTGGGGGCATCGCCGGTGCCGGCACTCGCGCCGTTCGCCAGCACGCGGATTGCCGTGCCGGTCGTCGTACCGCGAGGCGATCGGACGGCGCTCGTGCAGGCCGTGCTCGAGGTCGCCAGTGATGTCGAGCCGCGCAACGATACGCTGGCAACCGCGATGGAGGTGGGCGACAAGCCCACGGCGGTGTTCGTGTCCACATCGCCCGACATCGACGTGCGTGAAGTGCTGACGGTACTGCGTGGGGCGCTAGATGTCCCCACGCGGGCCTACCTGCGCATCGCGCCGAATGTGTGGCGGGTGGAAGGATCGCTGGCGCCGATCTCCGAAGCAGAAGTGAAAGCCCGCGCGGCGGCCGCCGGCATGTTGGTCGTACACGGTGATACCGCGTGGCGTCCTGGAGCCGGTACCGCCGCGACGATGTCGCGCGCCCTCTGGGTGCCGGCGCCTCCCACCCAGATCGCCAAGGCGGGTGAACTCACGCGCGTGCCCGAGTGGTACGCCGCGAGTGCCCCCGCGTCGCCACTCATGGCGGCGCTGTCGGCGCTCCCCTTCGACTCGCTCCCGCCGGTCACGTTGGCAGGTCCGGCGCGTGGCAACCAGACCGTCCTCAACATGCGTCTCGGCAAAAGCGGCGAGCCACAGCCCGCCATTGCCACACGCGAAGTGAACGGCGCGCGCACCGTCGTGATTTCCGGGTCGGGCTACGCCGGCTGGTCGTTGCGCGCGGGACGCAGTCGTGACGCGTTCACCGCCCTCTGGGGCGCTATCTTCGATTGGGTGTCGGCCGGGCGCGGTGATCTGCGCGCGGCCCGTCCGGCGCCCGGACTCGTGCGTGCCGGCGAGCCCGTGCTCTGGCGGCGTGGCGGCACCGACTCCGTGGTCACGGTGCAGGTCGCGGCTCGCGGAGCCACGGGACCGAAAACGGATTCGCTCACGTTCCGCTTCGGGACGCAGTACGACGCGCAGTCGACCCCGTTGGCCGCTGGGGTGTACGACGTGCAGGGACGTGGCGGGGCCAGCGTGCTCGTGGTCAATGCGTCGCGCGAATGGGTGCCGCGTGCGCCGTCAGTCTCGGTCGGACCGCTGTCGCGAGGCGTCGCCGGATCGGATGCCCCGCGCTTGGCCGACGCCGGATGGCCGTTCGTGCTGGCACTCCTGCTGCTCTGCGGTGAGTGGCTGGCACGACGCGCCGCCGGTCAACGCTGACCAACACGCGCTGAACGCCTCGCTCGATCGTCCTTCGCGCATTCGCACTTTTCGTAATTCTTCAGGTTGCAGCATATATGTCTCGTCTGTTTCGCCGCAAAGATGATGTGCCCAAGCGCTCCCTCTGGCAGCGCTTCAAGGACGTGGTGTCCACCGATGTCTCGGTGCTCTTCAAGGGCGTCGACCAAGGCTCGCTCGAAGCGCTCGAGACGCTGCTCATCCAAAGCGACTTCGGGGTCACCACGTCGTTGGCCCTCGTGGCCGACGTCGAGCGCCGGCACAAGCGCGGCGAGGTGAAGTCGGAGGTGGAGTTCCGCCGTGCCCTCGCCGACGGCGTCGAAGCCGCGCTGCGCAAGGGCAACAGTAATCCGGCGCTCCTGACCAACAGCACCGGCCCCACGGTCGTGCTGGTCATTGGAGTGAACGGAGCGGGGAAGACCACCTTCATCGGCAAGCTCTCCGCCTCCTTCCGCGCCCAGGGCAAGAATGTGCTCCTCGGCGCCGCCGACACTTTCCGTGCTGGCGCCATCGATCAGCTCCGCGTGTGGGCGGAGCGTGCTGGTGTGGACTTCGTGGGCGGAGCGCCGGGCAGCGATCCGGCGAGCGTCGCGTACGACGCGGTCGATGCCGGTGTCACCCGCGGCGTCGATATCATCATCGTCGATACGGCAGGACGGCTGCACACGAGTGACGACCTGATGACGGAGCTGCGCAAGATTCATCGCGTGATCGGCAAGCGACTTCCAGACGCGCCGCACGAGATCTTGCTCGTGCTCGACGGGACCATCGGCCAGAACGCGCTCTCACAGGCGCGCACCTTCTCGGCTGCGGTGCCGGTGACCGGCGTGGTGGTCACCAAGCTCGACGGCACGGCGAAGGGCGGCATTGTCGTCGCGGTGCACGAGGCGCTCGACGTACCCGTCAAGTTTGTCGGGCTCGGTGAGCAGATTGGCGATCTGGAACCGTTCGACGCCGCCGAGTACGCCAAGGAGCTCGTCGAGACGTGAGCTTTCGCGGCGACTCGGATGCGCAGGAGCGTCGGCGACGCCCGCCCGCGCGTCCCGCGCCGCGTCTCACGCTGGAAACGCCCGTCTCGTATCTCAAGGGCGTGGGGCCGGCGCGCGGCACCATGCTCGCCAAGCTCGGCATCACCGTCGCTGGCGACCTGCTGCGCCACGTGCCGCATCGCTACGAAGATGCCACGACAGTCACGCCGCTGGCCAACACCGTCCTCGGTGCCGATGTCACGGTGCTCGGCAAAGTCATCGCCAAGGGCGTGCTGCCTACCCGCACGGGACTGCGCGTCTTCCAAGCCGTCATTCAGGACGCGACCGGCATGCTGGAGATCGCGTGGCCAGGACAGCCGTTCCTCGACCGCACGATCAACAAGGACGACTGGCTGCTCTGCACGGGGCCCGTGCGCTTTTTTCATGGGCGCCGGTTGCAGCCGCGCGAGTTCGTCAATCTGGGCCCCGAAGAAAAAGGTACGGGCGAGGGACGAGTGCTCGCGGTGTATCCGAGTACCGAAGGGCTGTCGGTGCGCCTGCTGCGCGCCATGGTGCAGCAGCATCTCGATGCGCTGCTGCCGTTGGTGCAGGAGCCGCTCCCCGCGTCCATGCTCGCCGACGCCGATGTGCCGCCGTTGCGCGACGCACTGCGCATGGTGCACCGGCCCACGAGCGTAGCGGAGGCCGTGCGCGGGCGCTCACGGCTCGCCTTCGAAGAACTGCTCTGCGTGCAGCTGCTGCACCGCCGCGCCAACATGATGGCGCGCGACGAACGCGGCGGCCGGCGATTCGAAAACAAGCGTGAGCTCACCTCGAAGCTTCGTGCGGCGCTCCCCTACACGCTGACGCACGCGCAGGTCCGGGCCATTCGAGAGATCGTGCACGACATGGAGAGCCCGCGGCGCATGCACCGCTTGCTGCAGGGCGATGTCGGCGCCGGCAAAACCATCGTGGCCCTGTTCAGCGCACTGTTGGCCATGGAGAATGGTGCACAGGTCGCGCTCATGGCGCCCACGGAACTGCTGGCCGAACAGCACGCCCGCAGCATCGGTGCGTTGCTGGCGCCGCTGGGTATCGTGCCGGTGTTGCTCACCGGACGCCTCAGCGCCAAGGACAAGCGCGCGGCGCTCACACGGCTGGCCAGTCACGACGCGACGCTCGCCATTGGCACGCACGCGCTCCTGCAGCAGGATGTGAGTTTTGCGAATCTGGGTCTGGTCGTCATCGACGAGCAGCACCGCTTTGGTGTGGAGCAGCGCGCCGTATTGAGCGGCAAAGGCGAAACCCCCGACGTGCTGCTCATGAGTGCGACGCCCATTCCGCGATCGCTGGCACTCACCATGTACGGCGATCTCGATGTGAGCGTGCTCGATGAACGCCCCCCGGGACGTCAACCCATCACCACGGTCGTTCGGCCGGAAAGTGGCCGTACCAAGGTCTTCGACTTCGTGAACGCGCAGCTCGAGGCCGGGCGACAGGCGTATGTGGTGTATCCGCTCATCGAAACGAGCGAAAAACTCGAGCTGAAAGCGGCGACGGTCATGTACGAGTCGCTCATCACGGGGCCGCTGGCCAATCGCCGCGTGTCGCTGCTGCACGGGCGACTACCGGCCGACGAGCGCGATGCCATCATGCGCGCCTTCCGCGACGGCGACATTGATGTGCTCGTTGCGACAACCGTCATCGAAGTCGGCATCGACGTCGGCAATGCGACGGTCATGATCATCGAGCATCCCGAACGCTTCGGATTGTCCCAGCTGCACCAGCTGCGCGGCCGCGTGGGACGAGGCGCCGAACAGTCGTATTGCATTCTGCTCGGCGATGTCGGCGCCGACGCCGCCGAACGACTCGGCATGTTCGCCGCGACGGAAGATGGGTTCGAAATCGCGCGCGCCGACCTGCAGCTGCGTGGAATGGGCGACCTGTTCGGCGCGAAGCAACATGGGGTGCCCGCGTTCCGCGTTGCCGACCCACTGCGTGACGAAGCGTTGAACGAAACGGCACGCACCGTTGCGGATCGCGTGCTCCACATCGATCCCATGCTCGAGCTCGCAACACATGCCGGATTACGTCAGCAACTCACCATCGGATACGCGCGAGCGCTCGAACTCTTTCGCATCGGATAGCACAACGTGACGTGAATCACGCGCGTCATCGTCAGTCGCCCCAGGTAACGGAACGTGTGCAGTGGTGGCAATCGCAGCGGCCGTGTATCGTGAACTGGAACAGTGGCGCAGCTCGTCGAAGTCGGCGAACTGGGCCTTGCGATCTGGTGTGAGGTCTGATGACGACAGGCGTGTTGCACCGCAGACGAACCTTGGGCGCAGTCATGGCGATTGCGGTGCTCGGCCTGTTGGGGGCACTGGCGTTCGACCGGTGGTACGCCGCCTCGCTGGTCGCCCGTGAAGGCGATCGCATTCGCGCGCTCGCGTCACCGTACACCAAGCAGATCGCGGGGTTCTTCGATCGACGCATGAGCCGTCTGGACGCGCTGCGAGCGTTCGTCGAAGCTGAGCCGGCCATGCAGAGCCTCGATGCCGACTTCCCGACCTTCGCGGAAGGCTTGAGCAGTGCGGCCAATGGCGTACGCGCGTTTCAGTTGGTCCGCAACGCACGCATCATTCGATCGTGGCCCACGTACGACGACTCGTTGCTGGTGGGCTACAACCTGCTCACGCATCCCAATCCCGAAGTCGTCGATGGCGTGCGTCGCGCCATGGCCACACACGTGGGTGTCATTACCGGTCCGATCACGTTGCTGCCGGGCGGCGAGGGGTTGATCGTGCGGCAGCGCCTCGAGCCATTCGGCCCGGACGCGCCGGACATGGTGGTCATGGTGCTCGATCTCGAATCGCTCATCAGCGAGGCGGCGCTCGCGAGCATTCCGCGCAGCGTCGCGTACGCGCTCATCGACCACAAGCGCCGTCGGTTGGCCGGTCGGGACTCGCTGCAGTCGCCAATCGATATTCCCATTCTGGTTGGTGATGTGCGGTGGACGCTGCGCATGGCACCAGTGAATGGGTGGAACGCGGCCATCGCAACCGAGCTCAGCACCACGCGCACCGCCTCGGTGCTGTTGTGGATCATGCTCGTGTATCTCTCGATGGTGGTGCTCGGACGGCAGCGTGAGCTCGCCGAAGCCGTCGATGCGCGAACGCTGGAACTCGAAACGGCCAACGTCGCACTCCGGCACGAAGTGGAAGAACGACGTCAACTCGAAGAGCGATTGCTGCACTCGCAAAAGATGGAAGCCGTCGGCACACTGGCCGGTGGGGTGGCGCACGATTTCAACAACCTGCTCACCGCCATTATCGGTTTTGCGCAACTCTCCGAACAGCACGCCACACAGTTGGAGGAGCGTGCCGTCGCCTCGATCGATCGCGCACAGCTGCAGGAGCTGCGTGACGATCTCAGTGAAGTCCTCAAGGCGGCCGATCGTGCGTCGCTTCTGACCTCGCAACTGCTCGCGTTCAGCCGTCGGCAGAAAGTCACGCTCCGTTTGCAGGATGTGAATACCACGGTGCACGAACTCGAGCGCATGCTGCAGCGGCTCCTTGGCGAACGGGTGACGCTCGTGACCGACGTCTCGCCCACTCCACTCTGGGTCATGGCCGACAACGGACAGCTCACGCAGGTGCTCATGAATCTGGTGGTCAACGCGCGCGATGCATTTCCGTCAGGGGGGACGGTGCACGTCGCCACGCGGTCGTTGGAGCTTGCCCCGGGAGACGACGGCCAGTTCCGCACTCTGCCCGATGGCGACTGGGCGGTCATCGAAGTGCGGGACAACGGGGTCGGAATGCCCCCCGAGGTGCTCTCCCGGGTTTTTGAGCCGTTCTTCACCACTAAGGGGCTGGGCGGTGGGACGGGCTTGGGACTCTCCATGGTGTACGGCATCGTCTCGCAGGCGGGAGGGCAGGTCTTCGTGCGCAGTGCCCTCAACGAAGGCACCACCGTGTCGGTGCTGCTGCCGCGCGCCGCAGCGTCGACCTGCCACGACATCGCCGCTCCGGTCCGGGAGCATCGCGCCGAAGGCGAACTGGTGCTCGTGGTGGAGGACGAGGCGGGATTGCGTCGGCTGGTGGGAGAAATCCTTCGCCGGAAAGGATTCCGCGTCGAAGTCGCGGCGAATGGCCGTGAGGCACTCGACCTGCTCGACGAAATGACCGTGTCGCCCGATCTGGTGCTCACCGACGTCGTAATGCCGCGCATGGGCGGACGGGAACTGGCGGCCGAGTTGCTGCAGCGCGGCGTGCGGTCGCCCGTGCTGTTCATGTCCGGCTATCAGGACGGCGAGGAGCTTCCCGACGACGCGCGCTACACCTGTCTGGCCAAGCCCTTCACGCCCGACGCGCTCGTGGGCAAGGTACGCGTCGCGTTGGGCGCCCCCGTCTAGCGAAAGGCAGTCCCTCCGGACGCTCGGCGCGTGCATTATTCACCGGAGTCGGGCCCCCGGATTCTACGCCGTGGTGCCGCCATTGATGATCGCTCTCACCTCCGGCAGCCGTGAACAAGTCCACCACCCGTATTGCGGATCTCCAGCACCACGTTGGCACCACCGTTACCGTGCGCGCGTGGGTCACGCACCTCCGCTCCAAGGGCAAGCTCGGCTTCGCGGTCATGCGCGACGGTACGGGCATCATGCAGGCCGTGGTGGTGAAAGCCGAAGTGTCGGAGCAGGCGTGGGAGACGTTCACGCAGCTCACGCAGGAAAGCAGCGTCGCGCTGGTCGGTGACGTGCGCGCCGATGCCCGGGCGCCGGGTGGCTTCGAGATGGGGGTCAAGGAGCTCACGCTCATTGGCGCGAGCCCGCTGGACTACCCCATCCAGCCCAAGGAGCATGGCATCGACTTCCTGCTCGACAACCGCACCTTCTGGCTGCGCAGTCAGCGTCAGGGCGCCATCATGCGCGTGCGGCACGAGCTCGAGCAGGCCGTGCACGACTTCTTCTACGCGCGCGATTTCATCCGCTGCGATACCCCCATTCTCACGGCCGCCATCGGCGAACGGGCCGGGCTCTTCAGCACGGAATACTTCGAGGAAGGCCCCGCCTATCTCGCGCAAACCGGCCAGCTGTACGGGGAAGCGCTCGCCGCCTCGCTGGGGCGCATTTACACCTTCGGCCCCACGTTCCGCGCCGAGAAGAGCAAGACGCGTCGCCACCTCACCGAGTTCTGGATGATCGAACCGGAAATGGCGTGGTACGATCAGGACGACAACATGGATCTCCAGGAGGACTTCGTCCGCTACCTGGTGGGCCGCGTCCTCGAACGCCGGCAGGAAGAGCTCAAGGTGCTCGAGCGTGACACCAGCAAGCTCGATTGCGTGTCGCAGCCGTTCATGCGTCTCGACTACGGCGACGCCGTCAAGCTCGCGCAGTCCAAGGGCAGCGACATCACGTGGGGCGATGACCTCGGTGCGCCCGACGAAGCGCTCATCGTGGACGAATACCAGCGCCCCGTCTTCGTCGTGAACTACCCGAAGGAAGCGAAGGCGTTCTACATGAAGGAGAACCCGGCCGACCCGCGCACCGTACGCTGCGCCGACCTGCTGGCGCCCGAAGGCCGAGGCGAAATCATTGGCGGCTCGCAGCGCGAAGACGACTACGACAAGATCCTCGCGCGCCTCACGCACGAAGGGCTCCCGGTCGAGGCCTACGGCTGGTATCTCGACCTGCGCAAGTACGGCACCTTCACCCACTCCGGCTTCGGCCTCGGCCTCGAGCGCACCATCGCCTGGATCTGCGGCATCGAGCACATCCGCGAGTGCATCCCGTTCCCGCGATTGATGGGGCGGATTGCGCCATAAGGGCGGAGTCAGTCGACCTTCTCCCCCCGCTTCACCGCATCCCAGTAAGAGTCCTGCTCTTCGAGCGACAAGTCCGGCAGCGACTTCCCGTCAGCCGCCGCGAGCCGCTCCATCGTGGCGTAGCGGCGCACGAACTTGGCGTTGGTCCGGTCGAGTGCCAGCGCCCCGTGGACCCCGGTTTTGCGGCACAGATTCACCACGGCAAAGAGCAGGTCCCCCAACTCCGCCTCGAGCGCGTCCGCGTCGTGCACCGCGCCCGTCTCGGGATCGATGAGCTGTGCCACCTCCTCGACCTCCTCCCGCACCTTGGCCAGCGGGCCGAGGGCGTTATCCCAGTCGAAGCCCACCCCCGCCGCCCGGTCCTGCAGGCGATGCGCCCGGTGCAGCGACGGCATCCCTGAAGGCAGGCCGTCTTCGAGCGTGCTGCGCTTGGCCTTCTGCGCCTTCATGCTCTCCCACGAGCGTTTGATGCCATCGCCATAGAGGTGCGGGTGCCGCGCATGCATCTTCGCGATGAGCGCCCCCGCCACATCCTGCATGGAAAACGCGCCGCGCTCCTCCGCTACCACGGAGTGAAAGAGCACTTGCAACAGCAGGTCACCCAGTTCGTCGCGCAACACCGCGTCGTCACCGCCGGCGATGGCATCGTCGACCTCGTGCGCTTCCTCGATGAGGTACGGCCGCAGTGAGGCGTGCGTCTGGACCCGATCCCAGTCGCAGCGCACGCGGAGATCCTTCATGAGCGCCAGCGCGTCGTCGAGCGAGCGCGGGGCGGGAGCAGCGGGCAGGGCACTGCCCTCGGAAGTCGACATGTCCATCGTTGTGCGGGCTGCGTGGGAACGCTTAGGATTGCCGTATGAGTGCCTCGCCAATATACCCGACCCGCGACGTCGATTTCGCGCGCGCGTGGCTCGACGTGGATCTCGGCGCCGTGCGCCACAACGCGCAACGATTGCGCGCACGCGCTGGTGTCCCGCTCGTCGCCATGGTCAAGGCGAACAGCTACGGCGTGGGGGCGGTGGCCGTCTGTCGCGCGCTGGGCGTGCCGTTCGACGATCAGGCCGAGGAGCCGGATGCGCCTTGGGGGGTGGGAATCGCCTCCCTCGACGAAGCCGAACAGCTGCGTGATTCCGGGTGCACCGGACGCGTGCTCTGCCTGCAGCCGCTGCTCGCCAACGAACTCCCGCGCGCCCTGGCGCTCGCGGTTCGTCCGGCGCTCCATCGCGCCGACGAGATCCTCGCGTGGGGCGCGCTCGGCGAGGGGCAAACGCCGGCGCCGTACCATCTCTCCATCGACACTGGGATGGCCCGTGCCGGGGTGCGCTGGGATAGCGTGGGCCCGTTGCGCGATGCCCTCACGGCGCACCCCCCGGAAGGGGTGTTTACGCACTTCCACTCCGCCGACGAGTCGCTCGCCTCGCGCAACGTGCAGGACCGGCGCTTCGCCGAGGCCCTCGCCGTACTGGCCGATGTGCTGCCGCCAGAATGCCTGCGACACAGCGACAACAGCGGCGGCATCGTGAGCCGCGGCACCGCCGGATCGCCCGGGGCCCTTGCGCGCCCCGGCATCGCCCTGTACGCCGGCCTCTTTGCCGACGAGCTTGGGCTCGAGCCGGTGGCGCATCTGCGGGCGCGGATCATCGATCTCCGTGACGTCCACGCCGGGGAGACGGTATCTTACGGGGCTACCTGGGAAGCGCCGGGCCCGAGGCGCATCGCCACGATCGCGGTCGGCTACGCCGATGGCTACCGGCGGCATCTTTCCAACGCCGGCGTGGTACTCATCAACGGGACCCGCTGTCCGGTCGTGGGACGTGTCACCATGGATATGGTCATGGTCGACGTGTCGGCGGTCTCCTGCACCTTGGGAGACGTGGCCACCCTGCTGGGGCGCGACGGCCGTGACACCCTGACCGTGGAGATGGTGGCGGGCCTGGCTGGCGTGTCGCCGTACGAACTGCTCGTGGGGCTCACCCTGCGGGTGCCCGCTGTCTACCATGCTTCCTTGCGTTCCACCAATCCATCCTCGCCCTGAATTGACGAGTCGCATGCCTGCCAGTGCCCTTACCCCTGTCCCGCACGACGACCCCGCGCTCCGACGCGCGCTCATCGTCGTGCTCGATGGGGTCGGTTGCGGTGCGGCGCCGGACACTGATGCTTACGGGGACACCGGGAGCGACACGATCGGCAACATTGCGCGCGCGGTCGGCGGGCTTACGCTCCCCAACCTGCAGCAGCTCGGGCTTGGGAATGCCACCGACGTGCTCGGCGTGCCCCCTATCGACCACCCTCGTGGCGGCTACGGGATAATGCTGCCGCGCTCGTCCGGCAAAGACTCGACCACCGGCCACTGGGAGATCGCGGGACTGCATCTCGAGACGCCGTTTCCCACGTACCCGCACGGCTTCCCGGCGGAGGTCATCGACGCCTTTGCGGCCGCGACGGGCCGGCCGGTCATTGCCAACTGCGTCGCCAGCGGGACCGAGGTCATCACCCGGTTCGCCGAGGAGCAGCAACGGACCGGGGCGTGGATCGTGTACACGAGCGCCGACTCGGTCTTTCAGGTGGCGGCGCACGAAGAGTGGATACCCCTCGACGAGCTCTACCGCGCCTGCGAAACAGCGCGTCGCATGCTGGTGGCGCCGCACGATGCGTCGCGGGTCATCGCACGCCCGTTCGTGGGAACGCCGGGCCAGTGGAAGCGCACCGCCAACCGGCGCGATTACTCCATCCAGCCCCCGGGCATCACCCTCCTGGACGTGCTCGAATCGGCCGGCGTACCGCGCGACGGGGTGGGCAAGGTCGACGACCTCTTCGCAGGGCGGGGCATTCGCTCGCGGCACACTGCGGACAACGTCGAGGGGCTGGAAGCCATTCTGCAGTGGCTGAATACCGCCCCGCGTGGGTTCTGCTTTGCGAACTTGGTAGATTTCGACCAGCAATTCGGACATCGCAACGATGTGCCGGGTTTTCAGGGGGCGCTCGAGGCGTTCGATCGGGCGCTCCCTTCACTGCTTGCCGCCCTGCGAGAGGACGACCTGCTGTTCATTACCGCCGATCATGGCAACGATCCGACCACGCCGTCCACGGACCACGCGCGCGAGCGCGTTCCCGTGCTCGTCGCGGGCGCGCGGGTGCGCGCGGGATCGCTCGGAACGCGGGACACCTTCTCCGACTTGGGGGCGACGGTTGCCGACTGGTTCGGACAGGCGTGGCGCGGGCAGGGTACGTCGTTTCTCCCCACACTCCTTCACGCGTGACGTCGCTGCCCCCCGATCTTCCGCCACACATTCAGCGTCTGCGTGAATACGCGGATACCGCCCGGGCCAAGGCCTATGCGCCGTATTCGCATTTTCCGGTGGGGGCGGCGCTCGAAAGCGCGGACGGTCGCGTCTTTGCCGGCTGCAATGTCGAGAACGCGTCGTATCCGGCCGGTACCTGCGCCGAGCGGGTCGCGCTGGGGACGGCGGTCGCTGCTGGTGCGCGCTTGTTCACGCGTGTCGTGATTACCTCACAACATCATGCGCCCACACCACCGTGTGGGATTTGCCGTCAGGCGCTGGTGGAATTCGCCCCAGCGCTGGAAATCCATGCCGTCGCACCCGATGGGCGCGCGGTTCGCTGGTCGCTGGCAGAGTTGCTGCCCGCACCCTTTACGCCTGGTTCGCTCGAGAATGTCTGAGCGCGTTCGTTGGACCTGGTCGCGCGTGCGCGGCCCGTTGCTGGCGTTGTCACTGTTTACGGCATCGGCCGTGGCAGTCGCCTGTACCGAAAATCTTGAGGGCGGCGCCGCCTGCCCGTCGCTGTGCCCCGAGCAATCGGAGCAGTTCCGCGACACCATCATCGAAGCCGTTGCCCTCGATACCTCGCTGGGCGGCTTCCCGGTGCTCGCGCTCGGGTCCAACCTGGTGCTCGCCAACCGGCCGGATACCTTGGTCACGCGCGCGGTCATCCGCTTCGACCAGCTCATCACGGCGTTCTCACCGAATGGCGGCGCTCTCGTCGATTCCATTACCACCGTCGATTCCGTCTTTCTCAAGGTGCCGCTCGATACCACCGGACGTCGCGGTGCCTCGCCGATTGCGGTGCAGGTGTACGATGTCGATACGACGGCGAACGACAGCACGACGTCGGTCGTGCGCTCGCTCTTCCGCGTCGACCGCCTCATCGGTCAGGTGACGGTCACGCCGAACACGACCGGCGATACGCTGCGCATTCCGCTCTCCCGCACGGCCATGCAGGCCAAGATTGCCGCGAAGGGGCGCCTGCGCGTCGGGCTGCGTCTGAGCGGCCCCGGCCAGTTGCGCCTGCGGGCATTCACGCAGGGGATTGGCAGCAGCACCCTGCAGTATGACGCCGCCACGGACACGCTCTATCGCCCGATCACCGTAACGGCCGGCACCACGATCAGCGGCGCGCCGTTCGAGGTGAATCTGGCGTACAGCGTCTATGCCATCACGGACGTCGGCTCGTTGCCGCCGGGGCCCAATACGCTGGTGGTGGGCGGCTATCCGGCCTACCGTAGCTACCTGCGCTTCAACGTCCCGCTGCGCATCACCGACTCGAGCACCATCGTGCGCGCCGATCTGCTCCTCACGCAGCGGCCCAGTCGCTTCACCAACGCGGCCGACACGGTGTCCGTCTTTCCGCTCGTGCCGACCACCACGGCCGATGTCACCGATCTGGGCCGCGTGCTCGACCTCGCCGCCGAAGGCACGCTGACCGGGCTCGATACCACGCGCTTCGTGCCGCGCGACAGCGGTCAGAAGGCGCTCAACGTGCTTGGGCTGGCGCGCACCTGGCGCTCGCTGCCAACGAACGTGCCGCGCGCGCTCGCGCTGCGGATCGGGTTGGAAGGATCCCAGCCCGCCGAACTGCGCTTCTTCAGCCGGACGGCGCCCGCGGCGTTGCGTCCCAAGCTGCGCATTTCCTACCTGCCGAAGTCGGAGTTCGTGCTCCCATGATGCCCACCACTTTGCACGTGCTGCTGCGCCGTCGCGCACTGGCGCCGTCATCGCGCATGCTGGCCGTGGTGCTCACCACGGTCGCGGCACTCCTGCCCCAGCAACTGCACGCGCAGGGCACGATCAGCGGCTTGGGGTTCGGTAATCCCATCAACGGCATGAGCACGCGTTCGTCGGGCACGGCCGGAGCCTTCGTCGAATTCGATGCGCTCACACCGATCAATCCGTCAGCAATCGGCGGTTTGTCGCGCACCGTGCTGAGCGCCCAGGTCGAGCCCGAGCATCGCACCCTGAGCCTTGGGGCGCTGCGCGAAAAGACCTCGTCGCAACGCATTCCCGTACTGATGGTCGCGTTCCCGGCACGTCGCGGCGTCGCCGTCGCGCTCAGCGCCCGCGGATTCCTCGACCGGTCGTACACGACCACCACGACCGGTTCGGCCGTCATCGACGGTCGCACGTTGCCCACCAGTGAAGTGCTCACCATGCGTGGCGCCATCGGGGACATTCGCGGCGCGGTCGGCTGGCAGATCAACCCCAAGTTCCGCGTGGGGCTTGGCGGACACATCTTCACTGGTGACAACACCGCGGCGCGTGAACGGACGTTTGCCGATACGCTGCGCTTCGGCAGTACGCTCGACTCGTCGAAGGTGACGTACATCGGGACCGCCATTTCGATTGGCGGCGAGGCCCAGCTCTTCAAGGGCGTGTCAGCGACGCTGTCGTATCGCGTCGGCAATGGTCTCGACGCGCGCATTCGCGACACCACCCGCGCGTCGGGCACCGTGCCCGCGCGACTTGGCGGCGCCCTTCGGTACGATGGCATCCCCGGCTCCGTGTTCACCGTAGGCTTCGAACAGGTGAAGTGGTCCGACATGCAGGGCATGTCGTCCAGCCGCACCATCGCGCACGACGCGCAGAACGTCTACGCCGGTGCCGAAGTCGCGGGCCCGCGACTTCGCGGATACCCCGTCATGGTGCGTGCCGGCTATGCACGGAACCAGCTCCCGTTCAGCATCACCGCCGAGCAGGTAAAGGAAACGCGTTTCGGCGGCGGACTCGGGATTCCCATCGCGCGTGACGCCGCCAGCATCGACTTCTCCATCCAGCGCGCCAATCGGGTACTGAATGGCGCGCTCGCCAAGGAATCGTCGTGGCTGTTCGGCGCCGGTATCCAGATCCGACCGTAACGATGATCGCCCCTACCTTGCATCCAGAAAGCGACGTCGTGGACGCTGCGGCCCCCAAGCCGACGGTGTACATCGAGACGTACGGCTGCCAGATGAACGTCTCCGATTCGGAGCTCATGTACGGCAAGCTGGCCGCGCATGGCTACGCAGCCGTCGACGCGCCCGACGGCGCCGACGTGATCCTGGTCAACACGTGCGCCATTCGTGAGAACGCCGAAACACGCGTCATTGGACGGCTCGGCGAGTTGAAGCGCTTCATGAAACCGGGCAGCATCGTCGGGGTCACCGGCTGCATGGCGCAGCGCCTTGGTGCGCGCGTGCTCGATCAGGCCAAGCATGTGTCGCTGGTGGTCGGTCCCGACGGCTATCGCGCATTGCCTGAGCTGCTCGACGGCGCGCGTCGTGGCGAGAAGTTCACCGCGACGGACTTCGACCTCGAGGAACACTACGAAGATGTGGTGGCGCGTCGTTTCGAAGGCGTCAAAGCGTGGATTCCCGTGCAACGTGGCTGCGATTATCGCTGCACGTATTGCATCGTGCCCACCACCCGTGGGCCGGAGCGCAGCCGTCAGCTCCCCGACGTGGTTCGTGAAGTCCAGCAGGTGGTAGCGCAGGGGCTCTCCGAAGTAGTGTTGCTGGGGCAGACGGTGAACTCGTACACCGACGGCACCCACGACTTCGCCGATCTCCTGCGCGCCGTCGGCGCGGTGCCGGGTATTCGTCGGGTGCGCTACACGAGTCCACATCCCAACGACTTCAGCGATCGCGTCATTGCCGCGATGGCACAAACGCCCACGGTGTGCGAGCACATTCACCTGCCCATGCAGAGCGGCTCGACGAGCATGCTCAAGCGCATGCTGCGCCGCTATTCGCGCGAAGAGTATCTCGAGTGTGTGGCACGCATGCGTGCCGCCATTCCGGGACTCGCGCTGACCACCGATATCATCGTCGGATTCCCCGGCGAGACCGAAGAGGAATTCGAGGACACGCTCTCGATGTGCCGTGAAGTGCGCTTCGACGATGCGTTCATGTTCAAGTTCTCTCCGCGCGAGGGCACGCCGGCCACCAAGATGCCGGCCGAGTGGACCGTGCCCGACGCCGTCGTCTCGGAACGTTTCGATCGCCTCATGGCGACCGTACGCGGCATCTCGCGCGAGATCAATCTGCAGCGCCTCGGTGATGTGACCGACGTGCTGGTGGAGAAGGTGGCGCGCGACGGGACCCTCTTGCAGGCTCGGTCGCGCGACTTCAAGACGGTGATGGTACCGGCCGATGCGGCGCGTATCGGTGACTACCTCACCGTGCAGCTGACCGGAACCACCGGCGCCACGTTCACGGGCACGCCCGTGAGCGACAAGAAGGAGCGCGCGCCGCTCCCGATGGCGGTCGTGTAGCGCGCGACCCCCGTGCCATTGGCGTCGTCAGCATGCGACGCGCAACAAAATGGTGATACATCAACGGCATGGCGCACACAGGTTGCGGCATGCCGTTGCTCATTCATGCGGCGGCCTGGTGGCTTGCCGGCTTGTATGGCGCCGCGTGGCCGTCCACACCCGTCCCGTGGCTGCTGCTGCTTGTCGCGGCCGTCGTGCTCATCGCCGCCCGCCGCCTCGAACCGGTATTCGCACTCGCCGGGCTGATCGTCGCGACGAGTCACGCTACCGAAGTCGCCCGCTGCACCATCATGCTGCACGCCGCGTTGCAGCGCGGGCAGCCGGTGTGGGTCACCTTCGACGAGGTCACGGCGGCCCGGGGTCGGCGAGCGGCAGCCGGGCGAGGCGTTGCGGGGGAGCTCGCATCGCGGGAACGTTGCGCCGTGCCGGTATCGTTGCAGTGGCGCACGGGAACGGATACGAGCGCCCTGCATGTGCTGCCCGTTGCCGGCGACCGCGTGCAGATCAGGGCGGTCTCGCTGCGCACCGCGCGCGGGCTGCGTCTCACCGAAGGCGCGACGCACGGTGTCGCCGTCTCGCGCGATCCGTGGCGCGCGTGGCGTGCGCGCCTGGGGGACACCATCGATGCGGTCTTCCGCACTCGCGCTCCGCTGGTGCGCGCGCTGCTCATTGCCGACCAGCAAGGCATCGCGCCCGATGTCCGCGATCGCTACGCCGACGCAGGGCTCGTGCATCTGCTCTCCGTCAGCGGCATGCACGTCGCGATCATCGCCAGCGCGCTGCTCACCCTTGGTGGCGTTGTACGCGCCCCACGCCGGTGGGTTGAACCGCTCGCGATGCTGCTCGTTGCCGCGTACGTGCTGCTACTGGGCTGTCCGGCCCCGGCGGTGCGCAGCGCGGTCATGCTCATGGTAGTGTCGGTGAGTGCCCAATTTCAGCGACCGGTACACGAATGGACAGCGCTGGCGCTGGGGGCGGTGATGCCCACCGCCAACGCGGCGGTCGTGCACGACCTCGGATGGCAACTCAGTGTGAGTGGGATGGCAGCGTTGGTCGCCGCGCGCGCGCTCAAGCGACAGTGGCGGCTGGAGGCGCGCCGCGAGCCAAGTGGGCTGTCGCCTCCAGATCCACGCGTGATGGCACTCTGGCGTTGGCTCTTGCAGCGGCAGGGCGTTGGCGGGTGGTTGGTGTCGGAATTGCTCACGGGCCTCATCGCCACGGCCGTCACCGCGCCCGTCATTGCATGGACATTCGGCCGCATCAGCGTCGTGGCGCCGCTCTCGAACATTGCGGCGGGGCCCGTAGTGGCAGTGCTGCAGCCGGCGCTCTTTCTCGCGTTGCTCTGGGCATTGGTGGTGCCCCCCACGGCCGCCACCATGCTTCCCGATGCCACCCAGCCGCTCATGCGACTGCTCGACATTGTGGCCGATGTTGCCGCGGCTGTTCCAGGCGCGGTGGTTCCTGTCGCGCCCATGTGGTATGTCGCCGTTGGCATGGGCGTGGCCGCAGCGCTTGTTGTCCGCGGAACGGCCAGTCGGTACGGACGCCGCTGGTATCTGTCGGCCGCTGCCGTGGGGACGCTCACGGTGTGGCTCCCGCTCGTGCACGGCGGAACTGGCGAGCTTGAGCTGCACCTCCTCGACGTCGGGCAAGGCGATGCCATCGCGCTGCGAACCCCCAAGGGACGCTGGATTCTCGTCGATGCCGGACCGCGATGGACTGGTGGTGACGCGGGGCGTCGCACCGTCATTCCGTACATCCGCCGACACGGTGGCGCGGTTGCGCTCTTCGTCTTGTCGCATCCACACGACGATCATGCCGGTGGCGCCGCGAGCGTGATTCGCGCGCTGCGCGTCCCGCGATGGTGGGAACCGGCGTTCGTCACGGCAAGCCCGGGATACGCTGACGCCTTGCAGGCCGTGCGCGAAACACGCAGCCAATGGGAGCGTGTCCGCCCAGGTACCGTGTTTCGACTCGACGGCGTGACGCTCACCGTCCTCGCCCCCGATTCCACATGGACGGCGGCGCAGCACGACGCGAACGAAACGTCGGTGGTGCTACGCGTGCAGTTCGGTCGACATCGCATGCTCCTCACGGGGGACGCGGAACGGAACGAGGAACAGTGGTTGCTGCAGCACTATCCCGTCGAGGCGCTCCGTGCGGATGTGCTCAAAGTGGGGCACCACGGCAGTCGAACCAGTTCGAGCCCCGCCTTTCTCGCCGCCGTTGCCCCACGGGTTGCCGTGGCGTCCTTGGGAGCAGGGAATCGCTACGGGCATCCGGCACCAGAGACGTTGCTGGCCTTCCTCGGACGCGGGATCCCCATGCTCCGCACAGATCATGAGGGGGCCGTCGTGATCCGCAGCAATGGTGTCCGACTGCAGGTGCTCACAGAGGAAGATCGCTGGACCCTTCCCCCAGAACCGGGCGTTCGCTGAGTAGCGCACGGGCGGCAGACGGGCGGCGGACGGGACGCTGCCTGTTACATGCGTTTCACTGCCGCTCGTCGCAAAAACAACGGCGTTGCTCTTGCACGAGCTTGCCCGGACATCACAGCTTTCCGCGCAGCGCATGCGGCTTCCGGCTCCTGCCGTGGCTGGCGTCTCGCGTTCACCCTTCGGGGAGTCCTACCGTGGTCAAGCATACCGCCACATCTGTCGTCACGATCGAGCGCTTCATTATCGAGCAGGAACGCGCCTTCCCCGAGGCCACCGGTGAGCTCTCCGGCATCCTCTACGACATGGCGCTCGCCGGCAAGATGATCGCCAACAAGGTGCGTAGTGCCGGGCTCGCCGACATTCTTGGCGCCACCCTGAACGAAAACGTGCAGGGCGAGGTGCAGCAGAAGCTCGACGTCATCGCCAACGAAATCATCGTCAAGGCGTTCGACCATGGCGGACGGCTCTGCGCGATGGCGTCGGAAGAAGAGCCCGACATCATCCAGATTCCCGAAGGGTTCCGGAGCGGCAAGTACGTGTTGCTCTTCGATCCGCTCGATGGTTCGTCGAACATCGACGTGAACGTCCCTGTCGGCACGATCTTCAGTGTCTTTCGCAAGATCACGCGCGGCACGCGTGGCGAGATGGAAGACCTGCTGCAGCCAGGACGCCGGCAGGTGGCCGCCGGCTACATCCTGTACGGCTCGAGCACCATGATGGTGTATACCACCGGGCAGGGCGCGCACGGTTTCACGCTCGATCCGTCCATTGGCGAGTTCCTGCTCTCGCACCCGAACATCCGCATCCCCGAACGGGCGCGGTATCTCTCGGTGAACGATGCCTACGAGCAGGATTGGCCCGAGCCTACGCGGGCGCTCATGCGTCGCTACCGCGGACTCGATGGACAGAAGAAGGCGCTCAATGTGCGCTACGTCGGGTCACTCGTGGCCGACTTCCATCGCAACCTGTTGGGCGGCGGTGTGTTCTGTTACCCGGCCAACGAAAAGGCCGCCCGTGGCAAGCTGCGGCTGCTGTACGAAGCCAACCCGCTCGCGTTCATCGCCGAACAGGCGGGTGGCCGCGCAACCGACGGCTACGGGAGCATTCTCGATGTGGAGCCCACCGAGCTGCACCAGCGCACCCCGCTCTACATCGGTAGCAAGACCGAAGTCGAAATGGTCGGGGAGTTTCCGTTGCCGCGCTACGTAGCGCCTGGCATTCCCGAGCGTCGCGGCGGACCGCGCGGCGCCACTGCGACGGTGCCCACGCCCTGATCGCAGCCTGCGCCATCACACGACAAACGCCCGTCGAGTCTCCTCTGGACTCGACGGGCGTGTGTCATCATGGCCGCGCCGCGACGCCCTGCTAGATTCCGGACATGAGCGAGCGACTCTCCCCCTCCGGCATTCCCATTCCGGCCGTGGTTCGGCCCGGCGACGTTTCCACCGAGTATGCCCGCGATCTGGGCGACCCCGGACAGTTCCCGTACACGCGCGGCGTACAGCCCACGATGTACCGCGGCCGCCTCTGGACCATGCGGCAGTACGCCGGTTTCGGTACCGCCAAGGCGACCAATGAACGCTTCCGGTTGTTGCTCGACGCCGGACAGACGGGTCTCTCCGTCGCCTTCGATCTGCCCACGCAGATGGGCATCGACTCGAGCTCGCCGCGCGCCATGGGGGAGGTCGGTCGGGTCGGTGTCGCGATTGACACCGTCGACGATATGCACGTCCTGCTCGACGGGATCCCGCTCGACCGTGTGTCCACGAGCATGACGATCAACGCGACGGCGTCGACGCTGCTCGCCATGTACATCGTGGTCGCCGAAGAGCGCGGCATTTCGCGCGACAAGCTGTCCGGCACCGTTCAGAACGACATTCTCAAGGAGTACATCGCGCGCGGTACGTACATCTATCCGCCCGCGCCATCGTTGGCGCTGACCGCGGAGATGTTCCGCTTCTGCGCGGCGGAAGTCCCGCAGTGGAATCCCATTTCCATCAGTGGCTACCATATTCGCGAAGCCGGCGCGACGGCCGTGCAGGAAGTCGCGTTCACCTTCGCCGATGCGTTGGCATACGTGCAGCAGGCCGTCGATGCCGGGCTTCCGGTCGACGCCTTCGCACCGCGCCTCTCGTTCTTCTTCGCGGCGCACAACGATCTCTTCGAAGAAGTGGCCAAGTTCCGTGCGGCACGTCGGCTGTGGGCGCGACTCATGCGCGAACGCTTTGGCGCGAACGACACGAGCTGCAAGATGCGCTTCCACACGCAAACCGGCGGGGTGACCCTTACCGCGCAACAGCCACTCAGTAACGTGGTACGGGTGACGGTGCAGGCATTGGCCGCCACCCTTGGCGGCACGCAGTCGCTGCATACCAACGGCTACGACGAAGCGCTCGCGCTGCCGACCGCCGAAGCGGCGACGTTGGCACTGCGCACGCAGCAGATTGTCGGCTATGAGTCGGGGATTGCCAACACAGTCGATCCGCTCGCCGGGAGCTGGTACGTCGAGCAGCTCACCGACAACATCGAAGCACGGGCGCTCGAGCTACTCGCCAAGGTCGATGAATTGGGGGGCGCCGCCGAAGCCATTCGCGCCGGCTTTTTCCAAGAGGAAATCGGGCGCAGCGCGTACGAGTACCAGCTTCGCGTCGAAGCGGGTGAGACCGTGGTGGTGGGCGTGAATAAGTTCGGCGACGGGCAGCTGCCGCCCATCATTCCCGCGCCGGATTTCAAGGAGCTTGAGCGGAGTCAGGTCGCTCGCCTCGCGAGTGTGCGGGCGGAACGAGATCAGGCCGCCGTGACCGCCGCGCTGGCCCGCGTTGCCGAAGCGGCGCCGGACTACCTGCCCACGCACACGGCAGCGCGACGGGAACTCATGCCGCGCATCATCGACGCGGTGCGCGTGCGTGCCTCCGTCGGTGAAATTGCCGATACGCTCGAAGCCGCATGGGGCCGGTACCAGCCCACGATGTGATGCCTGCTGACGGCGTGACGGGCTGGCACTACTGTTCAGCGTATGCCTTCTGATCACGACGAGTCCGCTTCCTCGAGGCCGCCCGCGCCAACCGCGACCCCCGCACCGGCGTCGGTAGGCGCCGAACCGCGCCCACTCGTGGTCGTGCGTGCCATGATCGATGCCCTCGACCGGGATCTGCTGCAAATCCTGGCGCGTCGCATGGCGCTGGTGGCCGAGGTCGCGGCGTACAAGCGGCAGCACGGCATCAAGATCCGCGATGCCCATCGCGAACAGGATGTCCTCCGCGACCGCCACGAGCGGGCGGTCGAGCTGGGGCTCCCCCCCGGTGAGATCGAATCGATCTTTCGCGTGCTGCTGCGCTCAAGCCGCGATCATCAGGCCGCGCTGCGGGCCGAAGTCCCACTCACCGAAACGGCGTACACGGTGGCCATCATCGGGGGACACGGCAAGATCGGACGGCTCCTCGCTCGACTCTTCGGTGACCTCGGCCACCGGCTGCTCATCGTCGATACCGATACCACGCTCGCCGCGCCGGAGGCGGCGGCTGCGGCAGATGTCACCGTGATCAGCGTGCCCATCGACCGCACCGAGGCGGTCATCCGCGCGGTCGGGCCGCATGTGCGCCCCGACGCGCTCCTCATGGACGTGACCAGCATCAAGGCGGCGCCCATGGAGACCATGCTGGCCAGTACAACGGCCAGTGTCGTGGGTACCCACCCCATGTTCGGCCCCACCGTGCACACGTTGCAGGGGCAGCGGGTGGTGCTCTGCCGCGGACGCGGTGATCACTGGGCCGACTGGGTCGCCCACAGCTTCACGGCGCGCGGCCTTGTCATCACCGAAACCACGGCCGCGCAGCATGACCGTGCCATGTCGGTCGTGCAGGTACTCACGCACTTCCAGACCCAGGTACAGGGGCTCACGCTGACCCGCCTCGGTGTGCCGCTCGCCGAAACGCTGCCATTCACCTCTCCGGCGTATCTGCTCGAGTTGTACGTGGCGGCGCGCCACTTTGCGCAGGATCCGGGATTGTACGGCCCCATCGAAATGCTCAACCCGCGCACCAGCGAAGTCACCGGCGCATACGGGGTCGCGGTGCAGGAGCTGGCACAGGTCATCGCCGGTGCCGATCAGGAAGCATTCACTCGGCTCTTTCACGAAGTCCGCACGTTCTTTGGCGACTTCACCGCCGAGGCGCTCGTACAGTCGAGCTTCCTCATTGACCGGATCGTCGAGCGGAGTTGACGCGTCCTCGGGATCCTATTGACGCGCTGGTACATTCATTCCACATGACCCCGTCGCGACGCGTCTCGCTCAACCCGCTCACCTGGTTCCGTCGCATCGAAGACGGCATCTTCGGGCTGGCCGCAGAAGCGGAGTATCGCCTCAAGCTGGCGCCCCGCGGCGTCAAAATCGTGCCCAGTGATTTCGACCGGCGCATGATCCGTCTGTTTCTGGTCGTCATGCCGCTCCTCGTCGGTTCGCTTTTCATCGACGATAGGCAGTTCCGAACGCGGTTGCTCGTGCTCGCGTTTGCCGTGGCCCTCTTCACCGTGGCGCTCATCTTCCTGCTCGATGCGCGATCGTCGAATTACACCGGGCGCGGGCGGCCACTCCCGCCGCCCAAGCCTCGAAAGCCTGCTCCTCCCGCCAATCAACCGCACTGGACGCAACGCCGTCCATAAGCGGTATCTGCTCGTCCCCCCGCCTTACGAGCTTCCAGCATGCGCGCTCTTGGTTCTTCGCTCATCATCGGCCTCGTTGCGGCCATGACCACCACGATCATGGCGGCCGTCCCCTCGGCGGTGCACCTCAGCACCGAGTGGAGTGCAAAGATTACCGGGAAGGACGGACGGAAGGTGAGCGGGTCGGCCACCGCCGTCCCCACTGCCGACGGAGCAGGGACCCTCGTGAGCGTCACGCTCGAGGGAGACACGCCGGGCGCGACGCGCCCATGGCATGTGCACAGCGGTTCGTGTGCCGCGAGCGGTGGTGTGGTCGGCGGCGGCAGGGCTTATTCGGCGCTCACCATCGACCCCAAGGGGCACGCAACCGGCAAGGCCACCCTCGCCGTGACGCTACCCGATACGGGCAAGTTCTACGTGAATATCCACGACGCGGCGACGGCCATGAGCATCATCGTGGCCTGCGGGGACCTCGCGCGGAGATAGCGCAAGGTCACCGACATCCCTACGGCGTGGGGCGAACGCCAGCGAAGCGTTCCCTGATGCGCACGGTGCGCTCGAGATCATCGCGTGCCTGCAGCACCTTCTGGCGCAGGTCCGGCGCGAGCGCCTGATGCGCCGCAAGCCAGTTGTCCACCAGAGTCAGCGCGGCGCGCTCCGTTTGTCCATTCAACGTCGCTCCCAGCCAACTGCCAAGGAAGAAGATCCGGCGATTCTGCTGTATCCATGGCAACGTCTCCAGTGCAGCGACGAGATACGGGCGCGAGAGGCGCTGCTGTTCGGGGTCGTGGAAGCTGCGCAGGCTCGAGGTCACCCACTCCTCGTTCAATGCGACGTCGCGGAACCAGCGTGCAAAAAGGGCCGCCTTGATCGCGCTGTCAGGCTTCGCCGCTGCCGCCACGAACGCCTGGCGTTGCCCCTCCGTGGTCGCGTCGCGCCGTAACTCGGCGGCGATGAGGGAATCGGCGTCCGGTGCTGCACGGCTGATGAGGCGCGTGACCAGCGCCCACCGGGTTGGCGCCCGCACCGGCAGTCCGAGGGCACTGTCTCCCGTCAGCCACGTCCGTAGCTGCGCGAGCGACTGCGGGCGCTGCGCCAATCCGATGTAGCTGTCGAGGTGCGCCTTGCGAATGCCGTAGCTGCGGGTGTCGTCGGCCGCGCCGGCCAGCAGCAGCGCTTCGATATCGGGAAGCATCGATGCACACACCGCCGGATCACTATACCGGTTTACCGACGACACGAGCCGCCCCACCAGGGTAGCGGCCAGCTGTTCGTCCTGCTCTCGCGGCAGCGCCCGGATGATCATGCGCGCATAACGCACGGGCTCGAGCTGTGCTTCCCGCACCATGTCCCACAGCGAGCCCCATAACATCGCGCGCAGGAAATCGTCCGACACCTCCGCCACATGCTGTTCGAGCCACCGCACGCTGGCACTGTCGGGGAGCATGATCGCGTAGCCGTAATCGCCTTCGTTGGCGTACACGAACGCCGGCGCCGCACGACCCACGGCCGCGCGCACTTCCGTCGTATCGCCCCGCAATTCGACCGGTAATTGCACGGGCTGCGCGTTGGCGTAGTGCAGTCGCAGCTGCACCTTGAGCGGCCACGCGCCAGCACCAGACAGCGAAGGCTGCGCCGGGCGTTGCACGAGCCGCAGGCGCGCGATCTTCCCGTCGACCACGTCGAGCTGCTGCTCGACGATCGGCATCCCCGGACGCAGCATCCACTGACGCCCCCATGGCGTCAGATCGCGCCCAGCGGCCTGACCGATGCTCGCAAGTAGCGCCTGCCATGTGGCGTTGCCGTACGCATGCTGCCGCAAGAACTGCTGCACGCCGCGCTGAAACGCACGCTCACCGACCAGATACTCGAGCTGCCGCAGCATCGACGGCGCCTTGCTGTACACGATTGGGCCATAATTGCTCTTGGCCTGATCGAGATTGGCGAGCGCCTGCCACACCGGCGTCGTCCCCGCCGTCGCATCGGTGCCGTACGCCACCGGCTTGTTACGCAGGTAGAAGGTCTTCCAGGCGTTCGACTGCGGATCGAGCGTGGCCTGCAGGCGCGCCGCCATGAACGTCGCAAACCCCTCCTTGAGCCATAGGTCGTCGAACCACCGCATCGTCACGTAATCGCCAAACCACTGGTGGGCGACTTCGTGGTACGTGGTCGCCTGCCGCCCCAGCAACTGCGACGTGGTGGGACGCTCCCGGTAGATGAAGCTCTCCTCGTTGTAGAACACCGCCCCGGGATGCTCCATGCCGCCAAACGGGAACGCCGGCGCCAGCAACGCATCGAATTTGCCGAACGCATACGAGACGCCGAAGTACTCGCCCAGCCAGCGCAATGCGCGGGCATTCATCGCCAGGAGCGTGTCGGCTTCCGCCTCTTTGGCGCGCGATGCCCGGACGTATAGCGACACCGGCACCGGTGCACCCTTCGGAGCGATCTGCTCGGCACGCGTCTGCACCGTCCACGGTCCAGCGGCAAAGGCAATGAGATAGGTGCTCAGCGGCGGCGTGCGCGCGAAGTGGTGCGTCACCGCGCCGGCCGCGGTATCGGCACGAGTCAGCGCGCCGTTGCCCAGCGCACGCCATGCCCCGGGGGTCGTCAGCCGAAGCGCCACGCGCGCCTTGAGATCAGGCTGATCAAAGCAGGGGAAGAGCAGGTTCGCGTCGGAGGGCACGAGCAGCGTGTACAAGTACGTGCTGCTGTCGCTCGCGTCTTTGGTGCGAATGATCGCCGCGCCCGCGGACGCGACCGGTGTGGTGAAGCGCACTACGACCGTGTTGCGGCCGTCGCGCAACATCGCGGCGGGGACGGTAAGGTGATGCCGGTTCCAGGCGCCGCCAATACTGCGCCACGGAGCGCCGTTCACCGCGCCCTCCACCACCGCCGTCCCACGGAAGTCCAGGATGACGTCGCCGCCGCCACGGCGATCGAAGGACACGCGCACCGTGCCGCTGGCACTGTCGGCGGTGCCGACGGTCAGTGCCAGGTCGTACGTCACGCCACGTATCTGCGTGCGCCGCCGCTGCGCCAGCTCCGACGAAACACCTGGGACGGTAAGGGCGGACGGCACCTGAGAGGCGACCGAGGAGGCAGACAGGATCGCGGCGACCGCAGTCACGTGCGATGCACGGAAAAGGCGAAGAGGCATCTCCCGAAAGTGCCTGTGCCGCGCGCGTTGCGCAAAGAAGGGCCGACCGCCCCAAAGCTCGCCCCGAGCCCGCGGCGGGAATACTTTGGCTGCTCACCCCCTCTACCCGGGTATGGTCGTGCTGACACCCGCACTGCTGGCTGATCGCCAGCAGCAATTCGAGAGCCTCGTGCTGCCGCATTTGGACCGGCTGTTGGCCTTTGCCGCACGCCGGTCGGCCTCGCTCGTCGACGCTGAAGACGCGGTGCAGGACAGTTGTGTGCGGGCGTGGACCGCGTTCGATGAGCTCCGGGACCCGTTGGCCGTGCGAGCGTGGCTCTATCGCATTCTTCGAACGGTCATCAGCGAGCAGGTCGAACGCAGCGGGCGTCGGGCGCGACTGGTGCCTATGTCGCGACTCGACGATGTCCACGAAACACTCGTGGCGAGCGAGTCGGACAGCGTCTTTGAGGAAGTCGTCCATCGGCTCGATCAGGAGGTGCTGCATGCCGCGCTGGCCAGCATTCCCGAAGACTTTGCCACCGCCGTCGAGTTGCACGACATCGAAGGATTCACCTATCAGGAAATCGCCGAGGCGGTGGGGGTGCCCATCGGAACGGTGATGAGCCGCATGTCTCGTGGGCGCCGATTGCTCACGGCGGTGGTAGCCGAGCGACGGAGAGAGTGGGCGCTGGGCGCCGCTCCCGACGTGAGCGGCAGTGCGCGTATGCAGAGGCGTCCATGAGTGAAGCATTCGACAACGCCGTCCCCGTCGGCCGTCCGCGCGACGACGCCGACCGGCTCGAGCGCCACGAGGCGCTGGCGTCTCTGTTGGCCGCCTTCGTGGACGGCGAGCTGCCCCCTGAGACGACATCGCAGATCGAAGCACACCTCCTCGGGTGCGGCCGCTGTCGCCGCGAAGTCACCTTGCATCGTTCCGTCGCCGCCGGCTTGGGCCAGCTGCGCGGCCCAGTCGCGTCGGCGGCATTCCACACACGATTGCGGCAGGCCGTCGCGTCGGCACCTGTAGCGCCGGCGGCGATAGCGGCCACGGCGCCCGCCAGCCCAATCAAGACACGGCGCCCCCTCTGGCGGCCGCTGCTCGAGGCGGCTGCCGTGCTCACACTGGTCGCCCTCGGCGCGCCGCTGCTCCGGTGGACCACTGCGCGACGCGAGGGCACGTCGGCACCGGGCGACACGCGCGCCGGCGCCACCGGCAGCGGCGTCGCGACCACGGTGCTGTTGTCCTCGACGGTCGGCCTCTTCGATTCACTCGCGCAGCATTACCGCGAGACGGCGGTCCGCGACCTTCCGGGGCGCGCCCGTGATCTCGAAGTCGTCCGCCGCGCCGTCGGGGTCCCGGTCACACCGCTGCCGTCCTCGTCGGCCGAACTCGTTGGGGCGTGGACGAGCACCCTCGATGGCGAGCTCGTTGGCGTCCTCGCCTATCGCTGGCGTGACCGGCTGCTCGTGCAGTACCTCGTTCCCGACGCGCTCGTTTTCCGCTCGGCCGCCGTCCGAGCCGCCTTGGCCCAAGGCCGCCCTGTTGGCGCCGAACAGGGGGCGTTGACGCTGCTTGGCTGGGTGCGACCGCATGGTATGGCCGTCTTGGTGGCACCGGCCTCTCGCCGCGAATTGGCATCACTGTCCCCCGTTGTTCCATAAAACCTATGGCTATGGGGCCGTGCGCTACGTCACCATCCGGTGGCCTGCATTGCCAACTCGGGTCGCCGGGCGCCTATTGGTGGCGTGACCGCTCACCTATCACTCCCCTTCGCGCTTCGACGCGTACTCGTCCTGCTGGCGACATTGGTCGCGCTGCGGCCGAGTACGCCGCTGTTGGCACAACAACGCGACAGCACAACGCGCGACAGCAGCGGGCTGTCGCTCGACTCGCTGGCCGCGCGACTGGCGCGCACCGACGCCGCGCTGCGCGTCCTCCAGCAGCAGCTGGCGACCGAGTCCTCCACGCAAGTGCGCCTGCGTTCGCGCATTCAGCTCGATCTGTCGGCCCGACTCATCGTCAACGGCAGTCTCACGACTGGCGCGGTCTCGAATGCGGAAGTGCCGGGTTTCGCGCTTCCTGCGCGCGTCCCCAATGCAATTCCCGGTACGACGGCGCGCGTGTTCGGGCTCTCCATGCGGCAGTCGCTGGTGGGAGCCAGCGTGAGCGTGGACAGCATTGCCGGCGCCACCCTCTTGGCCGATTTCGAGCTCGACTTTTTCTCGCGCGCGCTCGACGCCAATCCGCCGCTCTTTCCCGAGCCGCGACTCCGCACGGCCCGCGTCTTCCTGGTGTGGCCGCGCACCGAACTCATGCTGGGGACCGATACCCCGCTCATCTCCGACTTGAACCCTATCAGCGCGGCCGGCGTCGGCATTCCGGTGTTCGCGGCGGCGGGCAATCTCTGGAACTGGCTGCCGCAGCTGCGAGTGTCGCGCATGGTGTGGTCCGGTCCGGCCAACTGGTCGCTGGCGGTGCAGGGGGCCGTCATGTCGCCCAACGCCAGCGATCGTGCGGTGGCCAATCCGCAGGGAGCCGACATCGGGCAGGCAAGCGGCCGCCCGGCCTTCGAGTCGCGACTCCGGCTGCGTCGCGGCGAGGCGCTCGATGAACGGCCCGCGCAAGGCGTGTGGACCTCAGGATTCGAACTGGGCATCGGTGCGCACCGGAGCTGGGTGCGGCCGGGTGGAGACACGCTGCTGCGCAGCACGGCCATTGGTGCGGACCTGCGCATGAGCCTCGGTCATGGATTGGAGCTGCGCGGCGAGGCCTATCAGGGGCGGCTGCTGCGGGGCTTGGGCGGTGCGGCGATTGGCCAGAACTTCGGCACGCTCGGCGTGCCTGCCACGGACACCGGCGTCCCGCTGTCGAACAGTGCCGGCTGGATGCAACTCAATGCGCAGTGGTATCCGTCCTGGATCACGGGCCTCGGCTGCGGCACCGACCGCGTGCACGGTTCGCGCGCCGATCGTCGGCGAAACAGCGCCTGTGCAGCCCACGCGAGTTGGCGTCCCTTGCAGCCGCTGCTCATGACGGTGGAGTATCGACGCTTCGCCACGCGCTTTGCCGACGGCCTGCGTCGCGCAGGGCACTGGAACGTTGGATTCGGCATCGATCTGTGATGACGTGTCGGCGGTTATTGCGCGTGCATGCCCGCACGCTCGGTCGGGCCCTCGCACCATCGCTGGCGGCCGCCGTGCTGCTGTCGTCGGTGCTGCACGCACAGGGCGCGGTACGCGGGCAGATTCGCCTGATCGACCGACCCGGTGTGAGTGCGGGGTCACTTCGGGACGTGGTGCTTTCGCTCGAACCCGAACGGCCGACGTCCGCTCCCGCGTGGCTCTCCAAGGTGTCCGTGGGGATGAAGCAGCGTGAGTTCGAGCCCCACGTGCAGATCGTCGCCGCCGGTGGGTCGGTGGCGTATCCGAATCAGGATCCTTTCAGCCACAACGTCTTTTCCAACTCGTCGCTCGGCGCGTTCGACCTGGGGTTGTACCGCTCCGGCAAGACACGCGCGGCGACCTTCACGTCGCCCGGTGTCTATGCGGTGTATTGCAACATCCACGCACGCATGGTGAACTACGTCATCGCGGTACGCACGCCGTACGTCACCCGCGCACAGGGCAACGGGACATTCGCCATTGAGCACGTTCCCGCGGGCCACTACACGTTGCGCGTCTGGCACGAGCGCGCCAGCGAGCACGTCGAGGTGCTGCGCGTGCCGGCCGAGGGGCTCACATCAGTCACGCTGGCGCTCGACGCGCGCGGCTACACGCCCTCAGCGCATACCAACAAGTTCGGCCAACCGTACGCGGCCACCCGCGCCGACCGGTACTGAGCCACCTCGCGCCGATGAGTGTGCTCCCAAGGATGCAGCCATGGCAACGCCTGTCGTGGCGTGTCTTCTGGGGGACCATGCTGCTGGTCATCGTATTGCTGCTCGTGGTCCTCACGCTGGCGACGACCGGCGCCCAACGGAGCGCGCGCGCCACCGCACAACGATCTCTCGAGCAGTCGGCCGATCTCGTTGCGCAGCTCCTCGCCGGCCGTGGACGCAGTCTCGGTGGCGGGGCGCGCGTCTTCGTCCAGGGGCCGTACTTCCGCACGCTCGTGGCCGAGCAACGACGCGACGATATCCTCGATCAGACGTTCGAGGCCGCAGAGCAGCTGGAGGCCTCGTGGGTCTTCATCACGAACGAGGAAGGTACGCTGGTCGCGAAGTCCGACGAACCGTCGGCATTTGGTGAGTCATTGGCAGAGGTTCCCCTGATTTCGTCGGCGCTGCGAGGGCAGATTACCGCCGGCTTCGGTGGCTCCGGGGACTCGCTGCTCTTTCAGGCAACGGCCGTGCCGATCGCAGCACCAGGCGGCATGCCGTTCGGGGTTCTGGTCGCTACGCGCATTCTCGACAGTCTCGCGGCCTCCGACATTGCGCTGGCCACCAATACCGGAGTCTTCTTCTTCGTGCGCGATGCCGCGGGCGACGCACGCGTTGCCGCAGCCAGTGTCTCAGGTACACCGTCGCTCCGTAACGAACTGTCCGCGGCGATTGTCCGCACGCTCACCGCGCCGCGCATCAACGCGCCCACATCGCTGACTGGTGCGCGCGGCCATCATGAGTTCGCACATGGCGGGCGGAGTTGGCGCTGGTACAGCGCCCCTCTCGCGACCGCCGGCGGGGCCCCCGTAGGAGGCTATGTGGTCGTGCGCCCAGCGGACGACGCGCTGGCGACCCTTGCGCCCGTCAAGCAGTCTCTCGCCCTCGCGGCGATCGTCGGGGTACTCTGCGCCTTCGTGGCGGCCACTCTCACCGCGCAACTGATTGCGCGTCCCGTGGCGGAGTTGGCCGAGCAGGTGGCCGCGCTCGTGGAGCAGGGAGAGCTGGCGTCTGCCGGCCCGCCGTCGTCCTTCGATGCCGACTCGCCATTGGCGCCCGCCGAAGTTACGGCGCTTGTAGGGGCCGTTGATGCGCTGGTGCGTACCCGTCATGATCAGGAGCTCTTGCGTCCGCTCATTGCCGCCGTGCCGGAGGGGGCAGCCGCTGCTGACCGGGCGACGTCGCGCGATGCGCACGCGCCGTCTGCGGCGGCAGCGGTTCCGCGTGCGAGAACGCTGACCTTTCGCGCGCCACCGACGGAGCACACGTCACGCACCCCGATTGGCCGGCTGCTCGGGCAGCGCTATCGGCTCGACGCGGAGGTCGGCCATGGGGGCCTGGGGACCGTCTATCGTGCGCACGATGTGGTTCTCGACGAGACCGTCGCCATCAAGCTACTGCGCCCCGAAGCGATGGGCGGGGCGAGCGACAGTGCCACCCTCATGGCGGCCGAAGTCCGCTTGGCACGACGTGTGACCCACCGGCACGTCGTGCGGCTGCACGACATCGGCGACGCCGAGGGCGAACCGTTCATCAGTATGGAGTACGTCGATGGCGTGTCGCTGGCGCAGCTCATTGCGGCGCACGGCTCACTCACGCCACGTGTGGTGGCCGCGCTCGCGCGGCAGCTGCTGCGCGGGTTGGCAGCGGCGCACGCCCAGGGCGTGGTGCATGGTGACATCAAGCCGCACAATCTGCTGGTGTCGCGCGCGGGAATCCTCAAGGTGGGCGACTTCGGTCTCGCACGCTTGGTTCGCGCCGAATGGCGGAGTGGCGGCGGCGCGAAAGGCGTGGGCGACGCGATCAGCGGACGCCTGCACGGCGCAAGTATGGGAACACCCGAATACATGGCGCCCGAGCTACTGGTCGGCGCGGAGCCTTCGCCGGCCTCCGATTGCTATTCGGCGGGACTCGTCCTGCACGAGTGTCTGGTGGGCGGAACCCCGTTTTCGGCGCACACGCCAGTCGGCCTGATCGGCGCCAAGCTGCAGCCGACGCCACCGCGCGGTACGCGCATCGCTCCGCTGGCGGCCGAGTCGGTGCGGCGGCAGTACCGGGTACCGCCGGCCGTCGAAGCACTGGTTGGCCGTATGACCGCGTCCGACGCGACGCACCGTCCCACCGATCTGGCGCCGCTCATCAGCGCGTGGCAGCGGGTGGAAACCGGTCTCACGCGCGCGTGACCGACCGTCGGGAATAAACGGAGATGACATCCCGTCCGCGATGCGTGAGGCGCATGGTGCGCCGCGTGGTCACCTTTGCCGGAGAGATGCTGATGTTGTCATCGCGACAGTGGGTTGGAGCAGGGGCCACGCGGGCCCTTCGCGCAGGACTGGTGCTGCTGCTATCGGCATGCGGTGGCACTGACAGCGGCGGCACGACGCCCGCGCCGGTGGCCGCGACGGTGGCCGTGACGGCGGCCACGACCGGCGCGCTCGTCAGCGTCGGTGACACCCGACTGCTCACCGCGGTCGTGGCGGCGGCGAACGGGACCGCGATTGCTGCGCCTTCCGTTACGTGGACGACCAGCGACGCCAACGTCGCCACGGTTGCCGGTACCGGCATCAGCGCCACCGTCACCGCTACCGGCAATGGGTCCGCGACGATCACGGCAACAAGCGGGGCGGTCACTGGCACCGTCCAGGTGCCAGTGACGCAGCGATTGGCAGCGGTCACCGCGACGACGGCGGCGACCAGTCTCAGCATCGGCGCCACGGCCCCGCTCACCGTCACCGCACGCGACGCGCGTGGTGTGGCGATCGCCGGAGTCACTGGGGCCACCTTCACCACGGGCGATCGGACGCGTGCGCTCGTGAGTGATGCCGGTGTCGTCACCGCCATCGCGCCGGGCAATACCACGATCACCACGTCGCTGACGCGCGACGGCGTAACCGTCACGGCCAACAGCCAGGTAACCGTGAACGCACCCGTGTCGGCTGCCGCGACCGCCGACGTGCAGGCTACGAACGCCAACGTGTTCACGCCACCCACCATTACCGTCGCCGAAGGCGGAACGGTCACGTGGACCTTTGGCGGCATCGGCCACAACGTCATCTTCCAGGCGGCGGGATCCCCCGCCAACGTGGCGGTGACTTCGGCGGCAACCGCCGCGCGCGTCTTCGCCACGGCTGGCAGTTATCCGTATGCGTGCACGCTGCACGCCGGCATGACCGGAACGGTGAACGTCGTGGCCAACGCGCTGTTCACGCAAATGAACGGGGCCAACGAACGCCCCAATGCCGTACCCACCACCGCCAACGGTGCGGCGGTGTTCACGCGAAGCGGCAGCACGATCACTTACGTGGTCAGCTATCAGGGCATTGCCAGCAGCCCCACCGGGATGCACATCCACGCCCCGGCCGGACCGAACACCAACAGCGGCATCATCGTCGATCTCATGCGAACGCCAATGGTCGGTACGAACGGCGTGCTCACCGGCAGCTTCACGGCGACCGACATTCGCAGCATCGCCGGGCAGCCGCCCATCACGCTCGATTCGCTCACCAGCCTGCTGCGCAACGGGCAGGGGTACGTGAACGTGCACTCGTCACAGTACCCGGCCGGTGAAATTCGCGGGCAGTTGGCCAACCCGCCCATCTGATCGCCAGCGGTGTCAGTCGACGAACATCGCGTCGGCAATCGCCGCAATTTCTTCGGCATCACGCCAGGCCTCTTCGAGCGCACGCAACTCGCCCTGCATGGCCTGGCGTTCGGCGTCTTCGTTCATCGCAATCTCGAGGGCAAGTCGCTCGGTGGGCGTCAGCCCCAGTACCCCCACGTTATCGTCCCAGAAGATCGCGTTCTTGCGGCGGCGCTGCTGACGCATCAAGGCGCTCGTGCGGATGTACCGCTCCGCATCACCCGCTTCGGTAATGCGGCGCGTGGCATCCGTGACCTGCAGCCGCGAACCGCCGCGGATGTTCAGGCGGGCCAGCAATGGACTGGCGACCTGAACGGCGTGCGCCGTGTCGAGGTCGAGGATGCCGTCGCCGTGCGCCACTCGCAATCGCCACGGCGACGCGGTGTCCCCCGCAATCAATTCCAACCGCGCCATATGGCTGAAGCGCAGTGGCCGCAGGACGCCGTCAGGGGTACGCACATGCGCCACCGGACGGTCGTACTGCAGCCGCGACTCGAGCAGTTCGAGGGGACGGAGCACCTGCCGCTGCCAGCGCTTGCTGCTCGTCAGCTCATAGGCCACGCCCGCCAGGGCGGCGACGCTCCCAACCACCACGGCCGCGCTGGTCGAGATGATCGCCCCCGCCGCCTGCGCGGGCTCCGGCAGATGCAAGCGTCGACGGCGCAACCGTGACCCGTAGCGCCAAGCGGCGAATTCAGGCCGCAGGGGGGTCCCCACCCGCACGAGATCCAATCCCTCGGACAAGGTGGCCAGGCCGATGTTGTCGGTGCTCACGCGCACCGTGGTCGCGCGAAACAGGCGCTCGCACGCTTCGACGGTTTCCCAGCGTTCCTCGCGCGGGGAAAGATTCCAATTCGTGCAGCTGCGGCAGATCACCCAGAGCCGGCCCCGGTGCTGATCGAACGCCAGCCGACGCCCCACGGGGAACTGCTCCAGGACCTCGTTGCGGCCCAACCCACTGTGGCAATACAAACAGGTCGAAAACACGGCACACGCTCCCTGACAGACGGAGAAGCGACATCGTCGCCGACTTCTGACAGTGCGGACCAGGGCCGGAATACTCAGCCCGTCTCCAACGCCGCAGACTTTCGAAATGTGCATCTGGTACCGTTTCGATGCTACAATTCACGCGTCGGTGTGGTGCCTCCCGCACCACGCACTGCACGTGCGGTAATCCGTTTCCAGCCCAATACGCTCATGTCGCCGGAACAGCTTCCCGAGTCGATCGTCCCGTCCTGCGCCGGCTGCTCACGCCCGGATCGCCGCCAGTTTCTTGCGTCCGCGTCGGTGTTGTCGCTTGGAGCCCTCGCCACTGCCGCGTGTGGTGACGGCGTCTTTAGTGGACCGGAAACGATTCCGGCATTTCCGGCCGCAACCTTCTCGTTCGATCCGCGAGCCGTCGCCGCCCTTCAGCAGGTCGGCGGACGGACGGTCGTGCAGAATGGGACCACGGCGCCGGTACTGGTGGAGCGGCTCGGTACGTCGCAGTACCGCGCGCTCTCGCTGGCCTGCCCTCATCGCGGCACCATTGTCGATGTGAGCGGCGACGGCTTTCTCTGTCCCAACCACGGCGCGCGCTTCGCCGCCGATGGCACCTGGCTCAGCGGTCAGGCGACGGTCGATCTCGCTCCGGTGGCCGTGCGTCTCAATCCAGACGGCACGCTCACCATTGGCGGGACGCCACCACCGCCGGCGCTCGGGCTCTCCGCTGCCTCGGCGGTGTTTACCACCACCGTGACTGGCAGCAGCCCCGCGGCGCAGAGCATCCAGGTCACCAACAGCGGTGGCAGCTCGCTAGGCGCCTTGCAAGTGGGGCTCGCCTACGCAACCAATCAGCGCAGCGGTTGGTTGTCGGTGGAGCTCAATACCGCGACCGCGCCAGCTATCCTCACGATCGCCGCCACCAAGGGGACGTTGCCGGCTGGCGTGTACAACGCCACCATCACGGTCAACGCGCTCGGGGCGACCAACGGCCCGCAGACTGTCGCGGTGTCGTTCGTGGTATCGGACCCGGCGACGGCCCCGTCCATGCAGCTCTCGGCCTCGGCGCTGGTCTTCTCGGCGCCGCTCGGTACAACGGCAACCGCCCAGCTGGTGCAAATCAGCAACGCCGGCGGTGGCTCCGTGTCCGGACTCTCGGCGCAGGTGGCGTATGGCGCAAGTGCCACCGGATGGCTTGCCGCCACGCTCCTCCAGACCACCGCGCCGGCCACCCTCACCGTCCGCCCAACCAGCACCACCCTGGCGCCGGGGACCTACACCGCCACGATCTCGGTGAGCGCCACGGGGCTCCCGCCGCGGACGATCACCGTCACGCTCACGGTCACCCCGGGCGGCCTACTCGTCAACATTGCCGCCTGGCCCGCGTTGGCCAATGTCGGCGGGGTCTCGGGAAGCGTCGGGAATGTGAACGGCGGTCCCGTGGCCGTCGTTCGCACCAGCGACACGAGCTTCAGCGCGTTCTCCATGGTGTGTCCGCACGCGGGGACCACCATCAACGTGATCAATGGCACCAGTTTCCGCTGCCCCAACCACGGGGCGCTGTTCAATGCCAACGGCACGTTGCAGCCGAACTCACCGCAACGCACCGAAAGCCTCACGCGCCTGACTGTGATCTATACCCCTGGGGCGAGCACGCTCACGGTCACCTGAGGTTCGGGTTACGGGCTCGCCAGCGCAGAATGATCGCGCGATGGCGAGCCCGGCCCCCAATTGAACCCGCTCCCGAAACTGGCTACGTTTAAGGGTTGTTTGACCTTAGCCAACTTTCGTAGCCATGCCGACTTACGAGTTTCGCACGCCCGACGGCACCATCATCGAGCGGATCTTCAAGATCAGCGAAGTCCCTGAAACCGTCGAGTTGCCCGACGGCAGCGTGGCCACACGCATCATCTCCGGTGGTGCCGGCCTGCTGTTCAAGGGCTCCGGGTTCTACATCACTGACTACGGCAAGGACGGCAAAAAGGACCAGCGTCCGGCTGCTCCGTCCTCGGGCGACGCCAAGCCAGCGGCACCGGCCGCGCCATCTGCGCCAAAAACCGAGTGACGGCGGCCGTTGTGCACCGCCTGCTGCATGACGGCGTGCCGCCATCCTTTCTCTTGCTGATCTCTCTGTGACTCAGGCCGACGCCCTGCGTGCCGAACTGGCGCGCGCGGCGCGCACCCTCGGTGCGCCCGATGACGTGTCCCCCATTCTCGAG
>JAAVWC010000020.1 GCA_023910675.1 Gemmatimonas sp. | reverse complement strand
AGCCTGGTCCGGTTGCTCTTCGGGATCCCGTACGAGACCGCCGTCCTCATCGTCGGCGTTGCCATGATGGGGTACGTGCTCTTTGGTGGCATGCTCGCCACAACCTGGGTGCAGATCGTCAAAGCAGTGCTGTTGCTCGGCGGCGCGGCGCTGCTGGCGCTGCTCGTGCTCTCCAAGTTCGGCTTCGACCCGCGCGCCCTCTTTGCCGCAGCGGCCGCCAAGTATGGCGCAGGTGTCCTCGCCCCGGGCAAGCTGGTCTCCAACCCGTGGGATGCCATCTCGCTTGGGCTCGCGCTCATGTTCGGTACCGCCGGCCTGCCGCACATTCTCATGCGCTTCTACACGGTCCCCGACGCCGTTGCGGCCCGCAAATCGGTGTTCATCGCCACCGGGCTCATCGGGCTGTTCTATCTCATGACGTTCATTCTGGGCTTCGGCGCCATGGTGCTCGTGGGCCCCGACGTCATCAAGAGCATCGATGCCGGCGGCAATATGGCGGCCCCTATGCTGGCCGAGCTGCTGGGCGGACGCCCGTTCCTTGGCTTCATCGCCGCGGTGGCCTTCGCCACCATTCTGGCCGTGGTGGCCGGCCTCGCGCTCTCCGGCGCCGCCGCCATCTCGCACGACCTCTGGTCGAGCGTCATCCGCAAAGGGCACCCCAAGCCCGGTGAAGAGCTCACGGTGGCGCGCTTCGCCACCGTGGGGCTGGCGCTCGTCGCCATCGCACTCGGCATGGCCTTCAAGGGACAGAACGTCGCCTTCATGGTGGGACTGGCCTTCGCCATCGCCGCCAGCGCCAACTTCCCGGCGCTGGTGCTCAGCGTCTTCTGGCGCCGCACCAGCACGGTGGGCGCCGCCGCCAGCATGGTGGTCGGGACCACGGCCACACTGGTGCTGATCGCCCTCTCACCGGCTGTGCAGATCGATCTGCTGCACAAGACGACCGCCATCTTCCCGCTCAAGAACCCGGCGCTGGTCACCATCCCGCTGTCGTTCCTGACGGGGATGGTCGCGTCCCTGCTCTTCCCGGACGCCAACGGCGACGCGCGATATCAGGCGCTGGAGTCACGCCTCCTCCTCGGCGCCGACGACTGAAGCGGCAGAGTTGTCCTACTGCTGAGCTTCGGTCGCTCGGCAGTATCGGCCAGCAATAACGGGTAGGCCGATTTTGCCGCATCACAAAGTTTGCCTCGAAACACGGAATGAACAATCGTTGAGACTGATCATTTAAGTCATTTATTTACAAACTATTACGGTGTTTTCCACAACGTGATTTTGCGAGCACTTTTGCGCTCGCCCGCCTTTGGCATGGCGGTTGCTCTCGTGAGCTTCGCCGCACCAGCTCGGGCTGGTGAGGTTCGGGAGCGGGCCAACACTGGTTCAGGCTTCCGTCAGACTCCGTGGACTCCTCCATGTTCGACCGCCTCGCTCTGCGCACCACCTTCTGGGGTACGCTCGTGACCCTCTCCGCCTTGACCATCGCGATGACCACCGGAACCATGACGCTGCCCAGTTTTGTTGCGGCCGCGCCGTTCCTATCGGCCATCTCGCTGCTCGTTGCGGTGACCGGGTGGCGCCTTCTCCACCGTGAACTGCTGCGGCGCATGGAGGATGACGCGGTGGTGCAAGACCGGGTCCGTCGGCTTACCGACGCGATGCAGTCCAGCATGGACGGCATGTTCCTGTTGCGCTCCGTGCGCGACGGCAACGGCGAGATCACCGACTTCGAAATCACCGATGCCAACGGTCGTGGCGCGGCGATGCTGTACAAGCGCCCCGAACAGCTCACCGGGTTGCGCCTCAAGCGGGATATGGCGCTCATGGGCCAGCAGCTCTTCAATCGCTACCTCGACGCCATGACGTTCATGGCACCCGTGCGCGAAGAAATGCGCATGCATCGTCGCGTGCTGAATGCGAGCTGGGTCATGCATCAGGCGACGCCGACGGCCGATGGCATCGCCGTGACGCTCCACGACATCTCGGTCACCAAGCGTGAGGAGCTGCGCCTGCGGAGGGCGTCGCTCACCGACGACCTCACGCGTTTGCACAACCGGCGCGGCTTCATGGCGCTGGCCGAGCAGCAGCTGCGTCTCGCCCGTCGTCAGGGGAAGGACGCGGTGGTCATGTACGTCGACATGAACGGCTTCAAGGAACTCAACGATACGTTCGGGCACGCCATCGGCGACAAGGCGCTCATCGAAGTGGCACGTCTGCTGCGCAGCACGGTGCGCGACTGTGACGTCGTGGCGCGACTTGGTGGTGACGAATTCACGGTGCTTGCCCTCGATGCCGACGGCTGCGGCGCGCGCGTCATTCAGAAGCGCATTGAAGAGCAACTCTCGCGGCTCAATGCGTCGGCGGTGCTTCCCACCACCATCGGCCTGACCATGGGGCACACGCGTGTGCGTCCGTCCGATCCGGCCGGTATTCACGAACTGCTGTCGCGGGCCGACCAGCTGCTGTATGCGCGCAAGCGTCGCCGCGCCCTCACGCTGAGCGTGAGCAACGAAAAGCCGGTCCGCGCGCCGCGGCGTACGCCGCGCGGTGCGCCGTCGGTGCCCACGATGGTCATTCCGCCAGATGTCGCGGCGGTCGCGATGGCGGTGGCACGCATGCTGCCCACGCAGCTCGCGACGCCCCCCATGGGCCCGGCGCTCCCGATCGAGCGCAGCGCTACCAGTCTGGCGTAACCGACTCCGCAGGCTCGTCTTCCTGCACGGCTTCGATGAGTCGACGCCACCAAGGACGCAAATCTTCGGCACGGCGTGTCGCCCGGACCACCTGGCGCCACGCCGCGCGCATTTCCTGAGCATCCGACCAGCGATCTTCAACGCGCTGCGCGAGCCCTCGGGCAATCCACTCACGCAGGGCATCGGGCAACTCGTCCTGCGCGAGCCGTTCGGCGAACGAGTCCGCCAACTGCTGCGCGAGCACATGCTCCGCCGGCCCGTCGCCAAAGGGCGGACGACCGGTGAGCACGAAGTACACGATGCTCGCCAGCGCGTAGAGATCGGTGGCCGGTCCCTGCGCTTCGCCGAGCAGTTGCTCGGGCGCCGCGAACGACGGCGTACCTGATGTCCCGGCGTTCTCGTCGCCGAGGGCGTACGCAATGCCGAAGTCACCGATGCGCCAGCGCCGGTAGCGATCGATGAGAATATTTTCCGGCTTGAGGTCGCGGTGAATGATGCCGCTCGTGTGTGCGGCATCGAGCGCTTCGAGTACTTCGTCCACCTGCGGGGCGATTTCCTCGAATGGACGCGCGCCACTGCGTGACACGAGGTTCGCCACCGAGCCACCTTCGGCAAGCTCCATGGTGTACCACACGACACCACCGCGGCTGTCAGTGTCGTAAATGGGCACGATCGCAGCATGCGCCAACTGCGCCGCCAGCCGTGCTTCGCGACGAAAGCGCGCCACCGCCATTTCATCCTTGGCGATATGCGGATGTAACACCTTGATGGCGACTTCGCGCGACAACGACAAATCGCGCGCCCGCCAGACACTGCCGAACTGACCAGTACCCAGCGGCGCCAGAATCTCGTAATCATCGGCGGTGGCCCAGCGCAAACGGCCCTCGGCGGAGTCCAACGCCTTGGGCAGCTCGTCCCCTTCCGGCGCAATGAGGAGCGGACGCACCGACACGTGCCGATCGAGTTCTCGCAGCATGGTGGCAATGCTGGGATACCGGTCGGCCGGGTCGACGGACACCGCGCGCTCGATCACCGTGGCCAAGGCGGTGGGACAGTCACTGCGCAGCAACTGCAACGGCGGCACATCGCGCTCAGGAGGCGTCTCGCCGGTGAGCATCATGAACAGCATCGCGCCCAGCTGCCACTGATCGGACTTGGCCGTTGGCTTCCACGCACCGGGCGCCCACTCCGGGGCCCAGGGCGTGAACTGCGGATCGGGGGTAAGCCCTGCCGGACGGTGATCCTTGGGCAACACCCACTCCCACCCCAACAACCACAAGCGACCACCCGGCGTGAGCCACACGGTGCTCGCCGATACGGCGCCGTGTGCCGCCGTCGTGTCGTGCAAATAGGCGAGGGTGCTGCCGGCTTCACGCAGGACCTGAAACCCCACCTGAATGGACTCGGGTCCAATGCGCGACACCCGCTCGAACACGGTTTCGCCACTGATCCACCGACGCAGGTATCCGGGGCCGCGACGGCTCTCCTGATACGACGCCCAGTAGTGATAGGTCGTGGGAATGGACGGGTGGTTCCGGTGCGCCAATGCCCGCGCTTCGTGACTGAGCCAGTCGGCGTGCACCGCGTCAGGGATGCTCACCAGCGACAGCGACCGGCCCAGTGCGTCAATCACTTCCTGATAGTGCCGGTGTTCCCGGCGAATGGCCTCATCACCCCACGCCCATCCCGGCGGCAGCTGCCACGACTCCAGATGCGGCGGAGGCGATGCGGTACGGACCTGGTCGGACGACAGAAGGGGTTCAGGCATTCCCAAGTTTAACGCACCGTCACGCCCGACGCTTCTGCCGTCGGCGCCCCCGCTCGCAAAAACACCAATCGGACCGTGGTCCCGTCGGCCCCACTGCTGGTCACCCCAATGGAGCCGCCCCACCCGTCGATCAGTCGACGACTGATCGCCAGGCCGAGCCCGCTCCCGCTGGTGCGTGTGGAGAAATGCGGTTCGAAGACCTGGGGCAGGATTTCGGGGGCAATGCCCGTCCCGTTATCCACCACCTCGAGCGTCACCTGCGTGTCCGTCGCCGACCCCCGGACCAGCACCGACGTGGCCGACGCCAGACGGGCGTTCTCGAGCACGTTGATGAGCACTTCACGCAGCTCGTCGCGCTGCGCCAGGCCGAGGAGCGGCTGATCCGCGGGGAGCTCCACGGCCCAATGGACCCGCGCCTCCTGTTCGGCGTGATCGCCCAGCTTCTCCAGGGCAACCACGTCGTGGACGACAGCAACGAGGTCCACCGGCGCGCCCGGCGCACGCTCTGACGGCGCGGTGCCGTACCGGCTGAACGCGCGCGCGATTTCATCGAGATGATCGATCTCTTCGAGTACCCGCGTCACGTTGCTGTCGAGAATCTGCGCGAAATCCGTCCGGCCGTCGCGGAACGCCCGCCGCAGATGCTGCACCCCGAGGCGAATGGGCGTGAGCGGGTTCTTGATTTCGTGCGCGACCTGACGCGCCATTTCGCCCCACGCGAGCACGCGCTGCGCCGACGCGAGCTGGGTAATGTCGTCGACCGTCAGCACGGCACCGGTCGGCAAGCGCGTGAGGCGCGCCTGCAACTGTCGTCCCGCGACGGTCAGCTCGAACGCTTCTTCGTCGGCATCGTTGTCGAGGAAGGCGGCGCACTGCGCCACGAGCGGCGCCAATACCGATGGCAGCGACGTGAGCCGCGCGCCTTCCTGCCGCACCGAGGCGCCTAGCAACGCGTCGGCGCGCGGATTGGCGAGAATGATGTCGCCAGAACGTCGCAACGCCAGCACGCCGCTGGCGACGTTCTGCAGCACCGCTTCGGTGCGACGCTGGGCCGCTTCGAGTGCGGCGCGACTGGTTTGCAGGTCTTCCGCCATGCGTGAGAAGGCGCGATACACGGGCGCGAACTCCGAGGCCGGTGCCGTGCCCAGCGTGGGCGCCACACGCCCCGCCGCAATGTCGAGCGCCGCCTCACGCAACGCGCCGACAGGTCGCGCCAGGGCACGGGCCGCAACGCCGCTGGACCAGATCGCGGCCAGTGCCCCAAGCATCGTCGCGAAGAGCACCAGCACGCCGAGATCTTCCCGGCGATCGTCGAGCGCGAACTCATCACCACGCGCGGGGGTCGCGAGCACGCGATCGGCGCGCCCCAGACGGTCCGTCGCCGTCGTGCGCGAGAGTTGCCGGAAGCCCACGAGGGCGCGGGTGGGCCCGGTGGTCAATCGCCGCGTCGTGAAGACGTCTTCGTTGCCGACATCGTCGGCGGCGAGCGTGACGGGGAGAATGCGACCGAGCGGTGCCAAGGCGTCGAGGAGCGGATCACTGGCCTGGCTGAGCAATCCGTCGCGATACAGAAAGAGGGGGGCGCCCGTGCTCGACGGCGAGCTCCCGAGCGCGCGCTGCTCCTGCTCCGCCGCCGCCACGCGCAGCGTTTCGCGCACGAGCAGTTCACGGGCCGCCCGGTCGTCGTCCTGCAGGCGATACCAGGCCCACAGCGCGAAGATGGCCGCTGGGGCAATGAAGAAGCCCAGCAACGCGACGCTCAATCGCACGCGATACGAGCGGGACCACCGCGCGCGACGCACCGCGACCAGTCGGGTGAGGGCGCCGTCGGCGAGCGCGGTGGCGGCCCAGAGCAGCATGACGACGAGCACGTCGAGCATGACCAGCAGCGCCCCACGCGGCAGCAGCACGCCAAGGTTCCCAAGATCGACCTCGGCGTGGACCCGATTCACTTCGACCCCTTCGCCGGCCACGCCGTCGCCGTGCAACGCGTCACCACGACGCACCCAGGTGAGCGTGGCGTTGGCCCGATCGCCAGGCCGCGCGGGCGAGAGCTGCATGCGATACGGCGCGTCGGTGCTGCGCGCCCCGGTGACACCGGTGAAAGCGGAGAACGGATCGACCGGCAGGAGGCTGGTGCGCGGCGGCAATGCAATGGTGGTGACCGTCCCATCGGGGGCCGGCACCGCCGCGAGCAGCATGCGCCGGAGCCCGTCGCGCGCTTCGCGAATTTCCACGGCGCCATTTTCCCGGGCGAGAATGGCGAGATAGGCTTGGGCGGACAGCGTGTCGAGCACGGGCGTCAGTTCGAGCAGCGACACCGGCTGATCGAGTGACGCGGGACTCCAGCGCGCGAGTCGCGCCGCGTAGCCGGCCCTGGCCAACTCACTCGCCGCATAGCGCCGCAAGAGGACATCACTGCTCTGCACCGGCCGCACTTCGTCGCGCAGGCTGATGGCAAAGCGTTCGAGCAGGCGCTGCGCATCGAGATCGCTTTCGCCGATGCGTTGAATGTCGTGTTGCGCGAGCGCCGTCCGGGCACGCACGGTGGCGCCCCACGTGAGCGTCGCCGCGCCCGCGCCGGCGACGACCGACGCGGCCGCGACTTGCGCCAGTCCGCGCCGCGTGAGCGCAAGACTCGCGATCGCGCCCACCCAGAGCAGCGGGTACCACCCGGGCCAACCGGGCGCATCCCAGAGCACCGGTGCCAGCACCCCACCCACGAGCGCCATGAGCATCGAGACCGACGGCGGCACGCCGCGACGATTCGCCAGCGCGTTCTGGCCGGCCGCGGCGGCGGCAAGCAGCACGCTCACCCCGACCAACGCGAGGGCCAGTTGCCAAGCGACCCACAAGGAGAACCCGGCGCCCGTAGGCGGCAGCGTGATGCCACGTGCAAGGTCGCGCAACAAAAAGGGGCCACCAGCGGCCGCAGCAATCACCAGGACGATGGCCACGGGGCGCGAGGGGCGCTGCAACGTGGCCCGGAGCGCAAAGAGCAACACCGCGAGCGCCAGCGTAGCCGTGACGAGCAGCGCAGTGATCGTCGACGTGAGCGGTCCGGCCATGGGCGCGAAATAGCTGCGCGGATCGAAGAGACTCGAAACATTCGACAACCCTGAAAGCGGCACGAGCGCGACGGTGAGCAACACGGCGCTCGCCGCCGCCACCCGCGAGCCGGTACTCGCCGGCCGACGCCATGCCGTCACCAGCAGCGACAACAGCGCCACGAACAAGGCCACGCTGGATCGCGCCCGTGCACGTTGCTGCAACGCCAGTCGCGTTTCGCCCTCGGTGTAGGTCGTCGCGTGCACCCGGGCGAGCACCTTGGCCCCGTCGCGCACGAGCACGGCGGTCTCGCCGCGATCGAGATGCGTGCTATCCGGCGGCTCGATCCGCGTGTGCGCCACGTCGATGTCGCCGGGAAGCGTCTGCAGCAGCGTATGCGTGAAGCGGTCCGCCGGCGGTGCCGAGGCCACGAGGGCCGTCGTCACCACCTCGATGGCGCCGTCGGCCGATCGGCTGCGCGCGACGAGCGAGGTGTGGAACGGCCCGTCGAGAATGAACACGCCGGCGGGACCGCCAAGGACGACCGGAGTGTGCATCTGGCCGGCGCGCGCCACCAGCGTTCCCGTGCGGTACACGAGGAGCGCCGACTCGATGTCGCGCGACAGCGGCGGCGTGAGCGCCGGAACCTCGCCGGCCATCACACGCGCCATCAGCGCGCTGTCGGAGGCGAGCACATCGACCGTGGTCCGCAGGGATTTGGCCACCTCCGCCACACTCGCGGCCACCCGGCGCGCGCGGTCTTCCCGCTCCTGCGCCGACCAGCTCCCCCAGTCATCGCGGAGCGACACCAACGTCGCCGTGTCGGACGCCCCCAGGAGACAGGCGACGCTGAGGGCCACGACCGTGAGCACGGCGAACGTCCGCGGTCGACGGACTCGCGCGAGAAACCATGCCGCCAGCACGGTCCCGAGGAGTGCGAGCAGCAGACGCCCCCACCCCGGCTCCTGCTGCCAGTTCGCCAGGCCAATGACGGCCAGCGTGGCGCTGGCCACCCAGGGGGCGGGCCACCGGTCCGTGGTGGGGAGTTCGGGCGCAGGGGCCGTCGCGATGTCGGAAGCCGCTCCTGGAGGAAAAGCCATGGCCCACAATACCCCGTCGGGTTCCCGGAGGCGAAGGGGCGCCCCGGATTGCTTATCTTTCGGCGATGCTTCTGAAATCCATCCCCTGGCGCCCGCTGCTCGCCGGCCTGTTGGTCAACGCGACGTGTCCCGGTGGCCTCGTGGCCCAGCCGCCGGCGGCACGCCTCGACGTGGGCAGCTTCACGATCTCGGTGAACGGGCAACGGGTAGGGCGCGAGCAGTTTTCGATGCAGCAAGTGACGACCAACGACGGCGGCACCGTCGAGGTGCGCTCCGAGTCGGCGTTCGGTGAGACGCGCACGGCCTTACGTCTCGAGGCCGATTCGGCCGGGACCCCGGTGCGCTACTCCGTCGAGTCGCGCCGTGGTGCCGAGCTGACGCTGCGCTTGGGGGGGCAGCGGGTGCGGGGACGGTTTGCCACCCTCGCGCGCAGTTCGACCGGCGAAGCCGCCCGCGAATACCTCCTGCGCCCGGGCGCGGTCGTCGTCGAAGATGAGGGCGTGGTGCAGTATGCCCTGCTCCTCCGCCGCCGCGCGCTGGCCCCAGGGGCGGGGGTGACGCTTCCGTCGCTCACGCCGGTGGCCAACTCGCAGGGGGCGGTGCGCGTCGTCCTCGAAGCGGCGACCGATACCGTCGTCATCGCCGGCGCTCGGCGGTCGGCGCGTCGGTATCGCATCGTCACCGCCACCGGCGACGTGCGCCTCGTGTGGGCCGACACCGATGGGCTGCTGCTCCGGCTCAGCATTCCCTCCCGCGGCCTCGAGGCGCTCCGCGACGATGTCCCCCGCTGACCTGCGTTTCCCGGGAAATGAAACCATTGTTTCATGCCCCCCGTACACCCCATAGACATCTTCATTCTTTCCCCCGTTCCGTCTCCATGAAAACTCCCGTGAGATTTTGCGTGCTCGCGTTCGCCTTCGCCGCTGCCGTTGGGGGCGTTTCCGCCTCGCGTGCCGAAGCACAAACGCCGTCGGCCTCTCAGGGGACCGTCCTGACGCTGACCGACGCCCTCACTTTGGCGCGACGCAACAATCCCACGCTCGCCAATTCCGTGAACACCCGACGGACCGCTGCCGCCAATGTGCGCGCGGCCAACGGCGCCTTCCTCCCCAGCGTCAACACCAGCTTCGGTGGGGGCTACCGCGAGGGCCGACCGACCTTCTTCCAAGGTCAGGCGTTCGGTTCCACCAATGACCAGCTCTCCACCGATGCCTCGGCCTCCGCGAGTCTCAACCTCTCGCTCGGCGCGCTCAACGACCGCCGCGCGATCAAGGCGGAACAGAATGCGACGGAATCGGACATCTCCGCAGCGGAAGTCACGGTTCGCAACAACGTCGTCAATCAGTATCTGACCGCGTTGCAGGCGCAGGCCAGCGCCAACCTGCAGGACACGCTGCTCACCACGACCGAAGCGCAGTTGCAACTGGCGCGCGCACGACTGCAGGTGGGCTCCGGCACCCAGCTCGACGTGCAGCGGGCCGAAGTGGCACACGGCCAGCAGCGCGTCGCCGCACTCCGCGCCCGGAACACGGTGCAGGTGGAGTTGGTGCGACTCTACCAGCAGATCGGCATACCCTTCGTGCCGGGGACCACGCTCGACAGCAATCTCCCGGCACCGCCGGACGTCACCCTCGAATCCCTGCTCGACATGGCGCGCCGCGCCAACCCGAGCCTCGAAGCGCTCAAGATTCGCGAGGAGGGGGCGCGTCGCCAGGTAAACTCGGCCCGCAGCGCGTACTATCCGTCGCTGTCCATGCAGGCAGCGTTGTCCGCCTTCACCAACCGCTTCACCAATACGAACCTGCTCATTGCTCAGGCGCAGTCGAGTGTCGCGTCGTCACGCGCGACGTGCATTCGCTCCGAAGAAGTGCGCGCCCGCCTACAACTCGCCAACACCCTCGCGCAGTGTGAGGGTCTCGCCTTCACGCCCGCCCAAGAACAGGCCATCCGCGACAATCAAGGCAAGTACCCGTTGGATTTCACGCGCAATCCGTACAGCCTCTCGGCCACTCTTTCACTACCGCTCTTCAACGGCTTCCGCCGTGAACAGCAGATCGAGCAGGCCCAGGTACAGCGCCGCAACGCCGAGAACAACACGCGGGCGTTGTCGCTGCGGGTGACCGCCGACGTCACGGCGGCGCAGTTGCAGCTGGTGACCGCGCAGCAGGCGGTGGCCCTGCAGGAAGAAAACGTGCGCACGGCGCGCACGGCCCTGTCGCTGGCGCAAGAGCGCTATCGGGTAGGCGCCATCAGCATCGTCGATCTGGTGCTGGCGCGCGGAGATTTTGAACGCGCCGAAACCGACCGCATTACCGCCGTTTACGATGTGCAACGAGCCTTTGCGGCGCTCGAGAATGCCGTCGGCCGTCCGCTTCGCTAACAGAGATCTGAGATGACCAAGACCGGAAAGATCGTAATCGCGACCGTCGTCCTCGCCAGTGTGGCAGGACTGGGCGTTGTCGCTGCCAAGCGCAACAAGACCAAACCTGTCGACGTCCGTGTCGAAGCCGTCGAAGCGCGCGACCTCGTCGCCTCCGTGACCGCCAGCGGCCAGATCCAGCCCCGCACCAAGGTCGACGTGTCGGCCGACGTCACGGGCAAGATCGTGAAGCTGGTGGTCAAGGAAGGCGACCTGGTCAAGAAGGGACAGCTGCTGCTGCAGATCGATCCCGAGCAGGCCACCGCCGCGCTGCAGCGCAGTGAAGCATCGCTCGCCTCGGCGCGCGCGCAGTTCGCGCAGGCCCGAGCCAACCTGCTTCAGGCGCAGCGCAACTACGAGCGGTCGGCGCAGATCCAGAAGCAGTCGCCCAACCTCGTGAGTGAAGAACAGCTCGAGCAGCTGCGCACGCAGTCGGAAGTGAACAAGGCGCTGGCCGAAGCGGCGAACTTCTCCGTCGAACAGTCGGTCGCCACCGTGCGTGACGCCCGTCAGGCGCTGAGCCGCACGATCATCACCGCCCCCATGAGCGGCAAGATCACGCGCCTGAATGTGGAAGAAGGCGAAACGGCGATCATGGGTACGCTCAACAAGGATGCGGCCACGCTGCTCACGATCAGCGACATGAGCATCCTTGAGACCAAGGTGAAGGTCGACGAGACCGACGTCGCGCGCATCAGCGTCGGCGACTCGGCGCTCATTCAGATCGACGCCTTCCCCGACACCGCCTTCGCTGGCCGTGTCGTGGAGATTTCCAACAGCTCCGTAAACAAGGCCACGGGCGCCGCGAGCTCGGGGGACCAGGCCATCGACTACGAAGTCCGCGTGCAACTGGTGAACCCGCCGGTCGATACGCGCCCCGACTTTTCGGCAACCGCCAAGATTGTCACGGCGACCCGCAACAAGGTGTTGAGCATCCCGATTATCGCGCTCACGGTTCGCGAGAACGAAGAGCTCAACGCGGGCGACTCGGCGGTCACGGTTGGCCGTCAGCCGTCCAAGCAGGTCGGCAAGCGTGACGTCGAAGGCGTGTTCATCGTGGGCACCGACAACAAAGTGAGCTTCCGTCCGGTCAAGGTGGGTATTGCCGGCGAACGCCACTTCGAAGTCATGGACGGCCTCAAGGCTGGCGAAAAGATCGTGGCTGGTACGTACCAGGCCATTCGCGAGCTCAAGGATGGCGCCCTGGTGAAGCCCACCGTGCCCGAAACCAAGAAAGCCGGAGCGGAGAAGAAGTCGTGACCACCACGGAGATTGGCCTCAGCACCACCGGGGAACGCCTCGCGGTTACCGCGACGCACGGCGCCGCCCCGAACAAGGACTGGGTCATTGTCACGCGGCAGCTCAAGCGCGAGTACGACATGGGCGGCGAAATCGTGCGCGCACTGCGCGGGGTCGATCTCGCCATCCGCCGGAACGAGTACGTCGCCATCATGGGCCCGTCGGGTTCCGGCAAGTCGACGCTCATGAACCTCATTGGGTGTCTCGACACGCCCAACGAAGGCGAGTACTGGCTCAACGGCATGCTCGTGAGCGAGATGAGTGACGATGCCCTGGCGCGTGTACGCAACAAGGAAATCGGTTTCGTCTTTCAGACGTTCAACCTGCTGCCACGCGCGTCGGCGCTCCAGAACGTGGAGCTGCCGCTCGTGTATGCCGGCATTTCCGCCGACGACCGCCGCAAGCGCGCCACCGAAGCCCTCGAGCGTGTGCAGCTTGGGCAACGTATCCATCACCGTCCCAACGAACTCTCCGGTGGTCAACGTCAGCGCGTCGCCATTGCCCGCGCCCTCGTGAACCGCCCGTCCATTCTGCTGGCCGACGAACCCACCGGTAACCTCGACTCCAATACGTCCGAGGAAATCATGAAGGTGTTCGAAGAGCTCGCGCAGCAGGGACAAACCGTGGTCATGGTCACGCACGAGCCCGACATTGCGGCGCATGCACGGCGCGTGGTGGTGTTGCGCGATGGTGTGATTGCCAGCGATGAGCAGCGTGAGCAGTTCATTCAGCGCGTCGGACTTACCAACGCCGCACACTGATCGACACGCGCGCAGCAAGAGACTGAAACCGGCCAACACGTTGGCCGTACGGCACGGGGTCACGCACAACGCGAGGTCCCGTGCCGTTTTTTGATGCCATTCGATTGGCGCTCAGCACCATCCGGACGCAGAAGCTCAAGAGCGCATTCACGCTGCTCGGCGTCTGCATCGGCGTCATGTTCCTCATCTCCGTGGTCTCCATCGTCGAAGGCATGGGGAAGTACATGGAAGAGGATCTCATCGGCAAGCTGATCGCTGTGAACACCTTTGAGCTTCGTCATCGCCCGAATATCAACATTGGCGATGTCGACGAAGCCACGTGGGAGGAATACCAGAAGCGCCCGCGGCTCGATGTTACCGACGTGCCGTCGGCCACCGCACCGCTCCCCGCCGGTACGCGCTGGTACCTCTACAGCGAAGATCAGGTGATGGCGTCGTCGAGTACCAGTGGCAAGCCGCGTCAGATGCGTGGCATTGCCGTGCAGGGCGCGTTCTTCGACGTGAAGAAAATGGGCGTCAGCCGCGGACGCCTGCTCACCGATCAGGAACTCGACCGCGGGGAGAAGTCGGTGGTCATCGGTCCGGATGCGGCCGAACGATTGTTCCCCGGACTCGACCCGCTCGGCCGTGAACTCAAGATGGGCGGCGTCCCCTATCGCGTGGTGGGTATCGCCGAATCGCAGGGAAAGGCTTTCGGCATGTCATTCGACAATTTTGTCGTCGCCTCGTTCCGCTCCCCCGCGCGTCGCTTGCTCAACTCACGTCCCAACATCGTCGACGCGGTGGTCATCCAGTCGCCGAGTGTGGCGGCCATGACCGAGAACATGGAGCTGGTGCGCGCGGCCATGCGCGGTCAGCGCAAACTGCGCCCGGCGCAGCCGGACAACTTCTCCTTGCAGACGGCGGACAGTGCGCTGGAGTTCTGGAACAAGATCAAGAGCTATCTGGTGCTTGGTGGCATCGCCCTGCCGGCGATCGGCCTCGTCGTCGGCGCCATCGTCATCATGAACATCATGCTCGTGGCCGTCGCCGAGCGCACGCGCGAGATCGGCATTCGCAAAGCGCTCGGCGCCAAGCGCCGTGACATACTGCTGCAGGTCCTCATTGAAGCGTCCACCTTGGGCACGGTGGGCTCAGCCATTGGCGTCGCGTTGGGGATCGGGCTCGCGCAGGTCATTGCGGCGGTCTCGCCGCTGCCGGCGAGTGTTGCGCCGTGGTCGATTGTCGTGGGCATCGCGCTCGGCGCCGGCGTCGGGATCATCTCCGGCGTGTACCCGGCGAGTCGCGCTTCGCGCCTCGACCCCATCGTCGCGCTGCGACAGGAGTAAGGCCATGCGTGCCATCAACACCCGGATGTCGGCGGTGGCCGAAGGCGTTCGCATCGCGCTCGATGCGGTGCGCTCCAACAAGGTGCGCGCGGGACTGACGATCCTCGGCATCGCCGTTGGTGTGTTCGTCGTGGTGGCGATCTCAGCGGCCATTCACGGCATCAACAAATCGGTCGCGAAGGACTTCGCGAGCACAGGGCCGACCACGTTTTTCGTATCGCGGTATCCCATTTCGTTCGAGAACTGTGACGGCAGCGAGAACAGCTGCAAGTGGCTGCGGAACCCGCCACTCCGTCAGGGGGAGATCGCGGCGCTGCGGCGGTTGCCGACCATCGAGGCGGTCGGCGAGCGGCTCGACTGGGGCGCCAAGGTGCGGTATCGGACGACAGAATTGTCGAGTGCCAGCGTCGAGGGCTACTCTGCCGACTGGACCACGATAAACGCCCCCGAGGTGTATCCGGGGCGGGCCTTTACGCAGGCCGAGGCCCGGACGGGCGCGCGCGTGGCGGTGATTACGAGGCTCATGGCCGAACGGCTCTTCGGGGAAGGCGACCCCATTGGCCGGACGATTTCCATGAACGATGCGCCGTTCGAAGTCATCGGCGTCTACCAGGACAACAGCAGCTTTCTGAGTGGTGGAGAACGTCCCAAGGCCGTCGTGCCGGTATCGGCGCTCATAAGGCATATCGGAGCCCGCGAGAGCAACATGGGGCTGGCCATCAAACCGCGGGAAAGCCTGGACCCGTCGTTGGCCCGGGAGCTGGCGATCGACGATGTCACGGCGGCGCTCCGTGGCCTTCGCGGGCTGCGGCCCTCGCAGGAGTCGAGCTTTGCCATCATCACGCAGGACAAGCTGTTCGAGACGTACAACAGCATTTTCGGCATGTTCTTCATTGTCATGATCGCGCTGTCGGGCGTTGGCCTGATCGTTGGCGGCGTGGGCGTGGTGGCCATCATGATGATCTCGGTGACCGAGCGGACCCGCGAGATCGGCGTGCGGAAGGCGCTGGGGGCCACGCGCGCCACGATTCTCTGGCAATTCCTGGTGGAGGCCGCCACGTTGACGGGCATTGGAGCGGCGATCGGCCTCTTCGTGGGGTGGATTGCCGCGGTGGGCATCCGGAATTTCACCCCGATCAATGCGAGTATTCCCCCCACGGCGGTGGTGGTGGCGCTGGGGGCCAGTGCGGTGACGGGGATTCTGTTCGGCATGCTCCCCGCCAGCCGAGCGGCACGCCTGGATCCGGTGGAAGCGCTGCGGTACGAGTAGGGCGTTGCGGCTCGCCTGAGCGCGTGCAGAGGGCCGCCCCGGGGCACTCCGGGGCGGTTTTCGTTATTGTGTTAGAGTGAAAACCCGCGATGCAGTCATCCTCGCTCTGGCCCAGCTCCGGGTCCAGAAGCTCAAGAGCGCCTTTACCCTGCTCGGGGTAATGATCGGCGTGATGTTCCTCATTGCCGTCGTCTCGATTGTCGAGGGGATGGGCAAGTATGTCGAAGAGGATTTCGCCGCGCGCCTGATCGGTACGAATACGTTCACGCTGCGTCGCTTCGATAACATTGGGCCCGGGGGCAATCGCGGCTTTGATGCTCGTGCCGCGCAACGCCGACCGCTCGTTCGCATGACCGACGTCGAAGCCGTGCGCGCCGCGTTGCCGGCGACTATGACGTCGACCGTCTCCAGTGAAACGTTCAAGTATGCGTCGACCCCGGGCGCGCGCCCACGGCAGGTGCAGGCGGTGGCCACCGACGCGAACTACTTCACCATCAAGAAGTTCGCGGTGACGCAAGGGCGCGCGTTTACCGATCAGGAAGTGCGCGCGGGGACGCCGGTGCTCGTGATTGGCGTCGAAGTCGCGGATCACTTCTTCCCGGGACTTAGCCCACTCAACCGGACGCTGCGCATTGCCGGCATCCCGTTCACGGTCATCGGCGTGATCGAGAAGCAAGGGTCCGTGTTCGGTTTTTCCCTCGACCGGCTGGCGATTGCGCCGTACACCTCGCCGTTGCAGCGCATCATCCGTCCGCAGCGCGACGTCGGCTCGCTCATCGTGCAGGCGCCGTCGCAGGGTGACCTCGGCGAAGGCATTGAAGTGGCGCGCAGCGCGCTACGCGCCTTCCGCGGTCTGCGTGCCGGCGAACCCGATGACTTCGGCCTCGTCACGCAGGACGCCGCGTTCGGCTTCGTCAAACAACTCAAGGGACGGCTCGTGCTTTTTGGCACGGCGCTCCCGGCCATCAGCCTCGTGGTCGGCGCGATGGTCATCATGAACATCATGCTGGTCGCCGTCGCCGAACGCACCCGTGAAATTGGTGTGCGGAAAGCGCTGGGCGCGAAGCGCAAAGACATTCTCTCGCAGTTTCTCGTTGAGGCCGCGACGCTGAGCACGCTCGGTGCGGCCATCGGTATTGCCCTTGGCATCGGGCTGGCCGAATTGATCGCGGCCCTGACGCCGTTGCCTGCAGCGGTCGCGCCGTGGTCGATTGCCGCCGCGCTGGTGACCGGTGCGGGCGTTGGCATTGGCGCCGGGCTCTACCCCGCCAGCCGTGCCTCGAAACTCGATCCCATTGCCGCGTTGCGGTCGGAGTAAGCCATGAATAGCCTGCTCCTTGTTCTCGAAGGCGTCGGGATGGCGCTCGAAGCCATTCGCGGCAACAAAGTGCGTGCCGGTCTCACGATTGCCGGTGTGGCAATCGGTGTCTTCGTCGTGGTCGCCATGGGTGCCGTAGTCACCGGCATCCGCGCCAGCTTCCAAAAAGATCTCGAAGAAATCGGCGCCACCACGTTTATCGTGCAGCGGCGCGGCAGCGGCATTTCGGCCTGCGACGGCACCGACGAAAAGTGTCCCGACCGTCGCAACCCGCCCATCTCCATTGGGGAGTGGGAGATGATCCGCCGCATTCCCGGCGTGCAGGAAGTGGTGGGCACGCAAGGGGGCCAGGGTAACTTTGCCTATCGCAACAGCCGCGTGGACAATGTGGGCTACGACGCCTACAGCGTGGAGTGGCCGTCGGTGAACGCCTCCGACATCGCGCCGGGCCGGAACTTCACCCGCAGCGAAGAGACGGCGGGTCAGCCCGTGGTGCTCGTCAACGATACGCTCAAGGCGCAGCTGTTCGGTGATTCCGACCCGGTGGGCAAGCAGATCACCATCAGTGGTCGGCAGTTCACCGTCATCGGCATTTACACGCCGCGCGCAGGCTTCTTGCGGTCGCTCGAAGGGCGCGGCCCCGAAACACCGCGGGCCATCATTCCGCTCAACACTGCCATCCGTACGCTCGATGCGTTCCGTGGGAGCCTCACGCTATTCGTGCGCCCCGACGCCACCACGTCACAGGACGAGGTGATGGACGAAGTGTTGGCCGCCATGCGCGCGCGCCGCGGTCTCAAGCCCGGCGACCGCAACGATTTCTATCTGGTCGAGCAGGACCGCATCATGGAGACGTTCGATTCGCTCTTCAGTGCGATCTTTGCCGTTGGCCTCGCGCTGTCGGCGGTCGCCCTGTTGGTGGGCGGGGTTGGCGTGGTCGCCATCATGATGATCTCCGTGACGGAACGCACGCGCGAAATCGGCGTGCGCAAAGCGCTCGGTGCCACGGCCGGGACCATCCGCTGGCAGTTTCTCGTCGAAGCCGCCACGCTGACGAGTATCGGCGCCATCATCGGCCTGGGCATTGGCGCGCTACTGGCGTGGGCCATCCGGACGAACACAAGTATTCCCGCCGAGTTGCCCACGAGCATTGTCGTGACGGCGCTGCTGGCGAGTGCGATCACCGGTGTCGCGTTCGGGATGCTCCCGGCCGTCAAGGCCTCGAACCTCGATCCTGTCGAAGCGCTGCGATACGAATAGCAGCACCGTATGCGTTTTGCCGATATCCTCCGCATGGCCTTTGGCCAGCTCCGTGTGAACCTGCTGCGCACCGCGTTCACACTGCTTGGGATTGTGGTGTCGGTGGGCTTCCTGGTGGCGGTCGTCGCGATCATTCAGGGGATGAACGCGTATGTGAAGGAGAACATCGCCGAGGCCATGATCGGGATGAACACCTTTCAGGTCCGACGGCTGCCCATCAGCCTCGGGGTGTTCACCGACGATGAGTTCCGCCTGTTGCAGCGACGGCCGCGCGTGGACGAACGCGATGCCGCGGCCGTAGAAGCCGCGTTGCCGGATGCGTTGGCGGTAGGGATGACCTCGGGATGGCCAACACCGCGCGCCGATCTGGCGTGGCGGAACCGCACGCTCGGCTCCGTCCTCGTGTTCGGTGTGACGGCCGGATATCAGACCGTGCAGGACTACCGCATCACGAGTGGACGGCCGCTCACCGACGTTGATGTGCGCGAACGCCGCAACGTCGTGGTGCTTGGTGCCGACATTGCCAAGGATCTCTTCGACAACGGGAACGCGGTCGATCAGGAAGTCCGTCTCGCCGGTCAGCGCTTCACGGTGATCGGCGTGGTCGCCCCCAAAGGGCGTGTGCTTGGGCAATCTTTTGACGCCTTCGTGCTCATCCCCATTCCGGCGTTCGAAGGCATCTACGGCAAACGACAAGCGACGACGGTTTCGGTGAAGATGCGCGAAGCCGACGAAGTGACGCCGGCGATGGCGCGCGCGCAGGAAGCCATGCGCGTCTCGCGTAAACTTCGCCCCTCCGACCGCGACAACTTCGATGTCGGTACCGGCGAAGCGCTACTCGACTTCTGGAAGCAGCTCACGCGTGTCTTGTTTGCGGTGGTGCCTGCGGTGGTCGCGATCGGCATTCTGGTGGGCGGGATTGTCATCATGAACATCATGCTCATGGCCGTCACGGAACGCACCAAGGAGATCGGCATCCGGAAGGCCGTTGGCGCGACCGCAGCGGATGTGCGACGGCAGTTCCTTGCGGAATCGGTAGCGCTCGCGGTGGTGGGCGGCGTACTTGGCGTGGCCTCCGGTTGGGGATTGGCGCTGCTCGTGTCAACATTCAGTCCCCTGCCCGCCCGCGTGTCCCTGTGGAGCGTCGTGTTGTCGTTGGCGCTGGGCGCCACGATTGGGGTGCTCTTTGGCGTGTACCCCGCGTCACGCGCGGCGCGTCTCGATCCCATCACCGCGATGCGCGCGGAAACCTGACGGATTGGAAATGCCAACGCGTTCCCTCCCCTTCACCGCCGACGCCGTTCGTGAGAACATCAGCATTGCGTTCGATGCGCTGCGGACCAACAAGCTGCGCTCAGCGCTGACCATTCTCGGCGTTGTCATCGGGGTGGCTACCGTGATGACGATGGCGGCCATCGTGCAGGGCATTCGCGATCAGATCGTGAACACCATCGAGGTGGCCGGCCCCACCACGATTTACGTGCTCAAGAAGTTCTCGCAAACGCCGCTCAATCCGGACAACCTTCCCAAGGACATACGCATCCGTCCCGATCTGACGGAGCGCGAAGCCGAGGGGTTTCGGCAGCTGCCGGAGATTGCATATGCCTCGATTTGGGCGCAGACGCTTGCGCGTATCGAGGCCGACGGCGTGCGCAGTCAGGGCATGGCCATCTTTGGCGCAGACGATGGATTCACGCGCATTCAGGGTGGCGAGTTGGTGGAAGGCCGCTGGTTCACGCGTTCCGAAATCAGCGCCGGATCGCCCGTAGTGGTGCTACAGGAGTCGACCGCTCGCTCACTCTTCGGGCGCGAACGGCTCGTTGGCCGCTCAGTGCAAATCGGTGGGCGCGTGCTCGAGGTGATCGGCCTGTGGGCACAGCCCGGCAACATCTTTGCGCCGCCCGGGCAGTCGGTAGGCGCCATCGTACCGTTCCGCTTCATGGACCGCTCGTACACCATCGATCGCACCAACGCCCTGTTCATTCCAATCAAGCCACGAGCCGGAGTGAGCGTTGCCGACGCACAGAGTGCCGTGGAGATGGCGCTCCGCGAATCGCGTGGGCTCCGCCCTGGCGACGGCAACACCTTCGACCTCGTCACGCAAGATCAGATTCTCGACAGCTTCAACAGCATCACCAGTGTGTTCTTCCTGGTCATGATGGTGCTGAGCGGCGTCGCGCTGCTCGTGGGGGGCATTGGTGTGATGGCCATCATGACGGTATCGGTCACCAGTCGGACGCGCGAAATCGGGGTGCGCAAAGCGCTGGGCGCGACGCGTCGTGATATCCTCGTGCAGTTTCTCGTCGAAGCGAGCACGCTGACCGGCATCGGCGGGGCGATCGGTATTGTGGTGGGCTTAGCCTTTGGTCGGATCGCCTCGCTGGCGCTCAAGGTCGACGCCGAGGTACCCTATGGCCTTACCGCGATCGCGGTACTGGTCTCCGTGGGGATTGGGGTCGTGTTCGGGTTGGTGCCGGCGCGGCGCGCCGCGCGACTCGACCCTATTGAAGCGCTGCGATACGAGTAGGGTGGGACGAATCTCTCGGCACTAGGCCGTACCATTTCCCCTCTCGTGGCGGGCCCGGAAACACTTAACCAGCAGAGAATACAGTTTTCCCACCGTTGGGACGAAACTCGGAGCATCGTCGTGCTGCGCCCTGATCTCACTTCTCCGGTTCTGACCGCCCTATGAGTGCTCGCTCCTCCATCAGCCGTCGTATCGCGGTCAGCATCGGGTCGCTCACCGCGCTCGCGCTGGTGACTGACCTCGCCATTGTTTTCTCGCTCGGTGACACCGGCGGACCCGCCCGCACCATCGCCGTTGGTGCCTCGATCGCCACGCTACTCGTGGCGCTCTTCGTGTACCGGAGCCTGGTCAATACGGTCATCGCGCCGCTCGCGGTTATCATGGACCGGGCCGGTCGCCTCAGCCGGAACTGCATTGCCGGCATCGAGCGCATCGCGTCAGGCATGGCCCGCGGGGACCTCACGGGGAAGCTCGAGGCCACCACGACCCTCATCGACGTCAAGTCTGACGATGAGTTGGGCGAGGTGGCGACCACGCTCAACACGATCATCAACACCTGTCAGGCATCGATCAATTCGCTCAATGCTGCGCAGCGAAATGTGCTGGCCATCGTGACCGATGCCGGCGCCCTTAATGCCGCAGCTGCGATGGGCGATCTTTCGCAGCGCGCCGACCTTGCCAAGTACTCGGGGAGCTTCGGGGAATTGGCCGGCGGCATCAATCGCCTGCTCGACAACGTGAGCGGCCCGTTGCGCGAAGCGTCGTCGGTGCTGCAAAAGGTCGCCGCCCGCGATCTGTCCGCACGCATGGACGGTCACTACGCCGGCGAGTTCGTCGACATGCAGGAAGCGCTCAACGCGGCCGTAACCAATCTTGATCAAGCGTTGGCCGAAGTGTCCGCGGCCGCCGAACAGGTGGCCGGTGCGGGCATCGAAATCAGCTCGGGAAGCGATGCGCTGGCGCATGGAGCGGCGGATCAGGCCGCGAGTCTCGAGGAAACCACGAGCAGTCTCACCGAACTGGCCTCGATGGCAAAGCTCAATGCGCAGAACGCCGCCCAGGCCCGTGCACTCGCAACCACGGCGCGGGATATCGTGACGCAAGGTGTGCACGAGATGTCGCAGCTCTCGACGGCGATGGACCTCATCACGAAGTCGAGCGCTGACACGGCCAAGATCGTGAAGACGATTGACGAAATCGCCTTCCAGACCAATCTGCTCGCGCTCAACGCGGCCGTCGAAGCCGCACGCGCCGGTGATGCGGGCAAGGGGTTTGCCGTGGTGGCCGAAGAGGTGCGCAGTCTCGCCATCCGGAGCGCTGAAGCGGCGAAGACGACGTCCACCCTCATCGAAGACAGTGTACGCCACGCGCACACGGGCAATACACTCAATCATGTGGTGAACGAGAAGCTCGTGGAGATCAACACGCAGATCGTGAACCTCGGCGAAGTCATTGGCGAGATTGCCAACACCAGCGCCGCCCAGTCGGATGGCGTCAGCCAGCTGACCGGTGCCGCGACGCAGATGAACGCCACGACGCAATCCGTCGCCAGTAACGCCGAAGAGTCGGCCAGCGCCGCAGTGGAGCTATCGAGCCAGGCGCAGACGATGCAGGATCTCGTGGGGAACTTTGTCATCACCGGCATGACACCGCGCGGCCGCAGCGCGCGCCCGGCGCCCTCGCCGAATCGGCCAGCGGCGGCACCTGCTCGCGCCGGAGCGCCCACCGGCGGCAAGCCGCCAGCAAAATCTGCGGCCAAGCCATCGGCCTCGCGGAGCGCGTCGCGCGCCAGCGCCGCTGATCTCATTCCGTTCGACGATTCCGACGACACGAGCGCACTGTCGGTGTTCTGAGGCAACGGTGGTCAGCACAGTGACGGCACGCTGACTTCACGCTGACTTCACGCCGAAAAACGACCAACGGACAACGCGAAGCCCTCGCGTTGTCCGTTGGTCGTTCTGGTGTATACCCGCCGTGATGAGCGGCCCCGTCAGTAGCCTCGCACGTCGAGGAAGGCTTGCCACAGCGGCAATTGAATTGGCATCCCGAGGACGGCCAGCTCCAACACCGACAAGGCGCCGATGACGGTGAGCAACATCATGCTCTGCCGATACGCGGGTGTCCGGCCGCGCAGCGCAAACAGCGCGGTGTACAACGTGTAGACGATGACACACGCCATCGTGAACGGCAGGAAGAGACTATTGCGGGCCGGCCCGAAATACGATTCGAGAAAGACCAGTGGCTCCGGGAAGAATCCACGCCCGGGGTTCTCGACGCCGAGGAAAATGTTGATGCTGGCCACCTGATGGACACACCAGAAGAGCGCGGCGGTCCACCATCCCACGCGATTGACTCGCTTATGCGTGATGAATGCCGCCGTCGCGAGCACGGCCAGCATGACCAACTGGTACCAGAACATCGAAAGGACGGCACGCACGGCGAAGCCCCACGACGGCGGCTCCACCGGGATGGAGAGGCGCAGCGATTCCGGCCCGATGATCCAACCGCCATAGAACGTGACCTGTGCGAACGTCCAGAGAAACGCGCCGCCCAGGAAACTGCGACGGGCCGCCGACGGGGTATCGCGATCGCGTTCGAGATACACGAGCGAGGCCCCCCACACCGCTAGGGCGGTCGCGACCAGCAGTCCGAGGAACCGCGTGGCCGCGGTCCGCTCGAGTGCAAATACGACGCCGGTGGTGCTCCACCAGAACGCGACCACCACGCTGAACGACCGCAACGCCACGCGCGCCGTCGTTTCGCGCGTAGCGATATCCGTCGCGTGCACCATATCGGGATGTCGCGCGCGTAGCAGCGAGTGTAAACGCGCACGCCACCCCGTCACTCGCGGGACCGCGGCCGGAGACACCGCGACGGCTTCCACACCTACACTCATCCACCACCCTCCGCCATTTGCATCGCGGTCTTCACCAATCCTCCCAGCGCCTTGGCATCAGCCGCCGGCAGCAGGAGGTACCGTGCCTTCATCGCCTCGGCGATACGCCGAGCGACCAGTTCGCCGCGCACGGACGTATCCACGAACATCGCCGGAATCTGCTGTGCGGCAAAGCGGGCGCCGGCCGAAAGGGCATCGAGCTCCGCCTGCTTGCGCCCGGGCGATCCGTCGCGCGCGATGTTGGCACGGCCGTCGGACATGACGACAATCAGCGCGGCACTCCCGGCACGTCGCGCGGCGATGGCCTGTTCGAGCGCCGCGTCGATGGCATGCGCCACCGGGGTGCCGCCCCCGCCCGGCAGGGCGGCCAGCACCTTCTTGGCACGCGCCAATGCCCGTGTCGGCGGCAGGAGCAGCGCCGTACCTTGTCCGCGGAAAGCAATGAGACTCACGCGATCACGACGGGCGTACGTTTCGGCCAACAACAGCTCTACCGCGCCCTTGGCTTCGGCCAGCCGGTACAGCGCGGAGGATCCAGACGCGTCGACCACGAAGATGACCGTTGTGCCGGTCTTCTCGATGAAGCGACGAATGCGGAAGTCTTCGCGGCGTACGACGACACGCGGACGCGCCGCGTGTTTCGCCGTGACCGCAGGAGCGGACGCCGACCGGACACGCTGCCACGGCGCCGCCGCGCGCAACGTTTCGAGCAGGTGCAATCGTGCGCCGCCACGGGGCACCCCCGAGCGCGCACCGCGCGGACGGCCACGCAGCATGTTGGGCGTCTCTTCGCCCACGCGTCCCTGCATGCTCCCCGCGCTGTTGTTTTGCACCAGCTGCGCGAGCAATCCGGGCGGCAACGCCGCCTGCACCGCATCGCGCAGCAGTTCGCCGCTGTCCGGCGCCTGATTGGTGCTGTCGTCGTCGCTCTCCGGCTGTTCCGACTCCGGCGGCTCCGGCGGCGGCTCCATCTGTGGTGGCGGCGGCGGCTCGGGATCGGCCTGATCCGGCTGCTCCTGCGGCGTCGGATCGTCGCCCTGCTCCTCTTCCTCGGGCGGCGGTGGCGGCGGCATACGCGTCGCCCGCGGCGCGAGCACGAGGGCCGCGGCCAGTTCGGCATCGGCATCGATGACCATGAGGCGCCCCTGCAACGCGGCGTGCGCCCGCGCGCACCGCAAGGCGAAGAGCGTGGCCCGCACCGAATCAACCCCAAACGCATCGGCCGTCTGGCACAGCGCCTCGGCCCAATGCTCGTCCACACTCACCAGCGCGAGCCGATTGCGCGCATCGCGCACGAGCGTGGCCACCGCCGACGCGCTGGACGCGTCGTCCATCCTCTCGAGCTCGTCGCTGACGCGGCCATCAATGCGCACGCAGAACGCGAGGCGATCGCGCAGTGACGGATGCACCCGTTCATCATCGACCGACTCGTCGAGCAGCAACGCACAGACACGCGAAGCATGCCGGTCGGCAATGCCGTCGCGCTGCACCGTGACCTCGCCATGGTCGAGCACTTCGCACAAGGCGGTTCTCGCCGCGATGGCCAGCCGTTCGCCCATGGGCACCACCACCACGCCACCGTCGGCGGCGGCGAGCACCCCTTTTTCGGCGATGACCTTGCCCGCCGACAGCGTGGCCGCGAGATCGACGCCACCATACAAGCGATCGGCCGTCACGCTCGACGGCACCCGCCGCAGCGGCGCCCCGCGCGGCAACCAGCCCCGGACGAGATTGCCGAACAGGCGTGCCTGCTCGTGCAGCGGATGGTCGAGCACCGCACCGCCAAGTCCGCGGGCATCGACCGCGAGCAACAGCGCGGCAAGCGCGCCGAAGCTCGTGGGTAGCTCAGGACGCGACGACGACATTGGCTGGCGGCAAATCCCACAACTCCGCAATGGCCCGTTCGACGCGCGTCGTCGAGCCGGCATCGTCGAGCACGTTCCGGCGCAGCCGGTGCCGGAGCGCGAGCGGAGCGATACGCCGCAGATGATCGAGCGTGACCGTGTCGGCACCTTCATATGCCGCGAGCGCGCGCGTGGTGCGCAGCAATGTGAGTTCGCCGCGCAGCCCGTCGGTGCCGAGCGCCGCACACAATTCCGCAGACCGTTCGAGAATGCTGTCGGGGACCGTGAGCTCGTCGAGACGTACACGCCCCTTCTCGATGGCACGACGGATCTTGTTGTCGGCTTTCTGCCAGTGATTGAGGAACGCGACCGGATCACGATCGAAGGCGTCGCGTCGCTTGATGACGTCGATGCGCATCGTAATCACCTTGGGCGTGCGCACGTCGACGGCCAGCCCAAAGCGGTCGAGCAGCTGCGGGCGCAGTTCGCCTTCTTCAGGATTGCCGCTGCCCACGAGCACGAAGCGCGACGGATGACGTACACTCACCCCTTCGCGTTCCACCACGTTCTCGCCGGTGGCGGCGGCATCGAGCAGCAGATCGACGAGATGATCTTCGAGCAGATTGACTTCGTCGACGTACAGGAAGCCGCGGTGCGCCCGCGCGAGCAGGCCGGGCTCGAAGGCTTTCTCCCCGGTGGTGAGCGCCCGTTCGAGGTCGAGCGCACCGACCACACGATCTTCGGTCGCCCCAAGGGGCAGATCGACGACGGGCACCGGTGCCTGGACGGCGCGGGGATGCGCCCCCTCGGCAAAGCGTTTGGCACAGTCGTCGCACCGCTGGGTCGCGGAAGCCGGATCGCAGCCGTACTTGCACCCTTGGACCACCTTCATGGCCGGCAGCAGTCCGGCGAGAGCCCGCACAGCGGTACTCTTGCCGGTGCCACGATCACCAAAGACCATGACCCCGCCAATGGCGGGATCGATCGCCACGAGGAGGAGGGCCAGCTTCATCTCCTCCTGTCCCACAATGGCGCTGAACGGATAAACAGGTCGCATCAGGTTTCTGAAAGAATCAGCCGGGGCCCCGGAAACGGCGCGGGGCCTCCGGAGTGGATCACGGTAGGCTCTATCACGTTAGGACGGGGGATTCCCTGTCGCAATATCCTGACAGTCCCAACGTTGCGTGGTGTACACTTTTCTTGACAGCGCGTGGGCCGCTGGTGAATTTGCCAAGGTGAATCCCCCCGAGCAGGCGCTGACTGCGCCCCCCGTTCCGGCGACCGACCGTCCCCGTCCGGCTGCCGATCATCACGCCGCGGCGGTGTCCGCCGCAGCGTCCGCTGCGGCCAATCTTCCGGCGCCATCGTGGTTCGAGCGCATGCGCGACCGGTGGAACGCCTTGGTGGCGACCGATGAGTTCCAGCGCTGGAGCGCCAAGTTTCCGCTCACGCGCCCGATCACGATGTACCGGTCGCGGAAGCTCTTCGATATCGTGTCCGGATTCGTCTACACGCAGACCCTGCTGGCGTGCGTGGAGCTCGACCTCTTCGAATTCCTCGCCGAAGGCGCCCGCACACGTGAAGAAATCGCGCAGCATGGCGGCCTGACCATCGCCAATACCGAGCGCTTGCTCAACGCGGCCGTGTCACTGCGCCTTCTCCTCAAGCGCCGTCACGGCCGTTTTGCGTTGGGTCCGTTGGGAGCCCCCTTGGTGCGCAATGCGGGGGTGCTCGCCCTCATTCGCCACCATCGCATGGCGTACGCCGACCTCTCCGATCCGGTCACGCTGCTGCGCCAGGGCTCCGACTACGGCACCGAATTGTCGCGCTACTGGTCGTATGCCGATGCCCCGCGGCCGCAGGCGATCGACGAAACGCGCGTGGCAGCCTACTCGGAAATCATGGCCGCCACGCTGCCGCCGGTGGCGTACGATGTGCTCGACGCCTACGACCTCTCCAAGCACGAATGCCTGCTCGACGTCGGTGGTGGTGAAGGCGTCTTCCTGTCGCTCGTCGGGGCCCAGCATGCGCGCCTGCAGCTGCAGCTGTTCGACCTGCCGGCGGTGGCGGCGCGCGCCGGCCTGCGGCTCGAACAGGCGGGCATGGGCGACCGGGTCACCTGTCACGGCGGCAACTTCCACGCCGATTCGCTCCCCACCGGCGCCGATGTCATGTCACTCGTCCGGGTGCTCCTCGATCATGACGACGCCTCCGTCCTGCGCCTGCTGCAGCGGGTCCGCGCGGCGCTTCCCAAAGGGGGCGTGCTCCTCATCGCCGAGGCGCTGGCCGGCGCGAAGGGCGCCGAAACCGTGGGGGACGCCTATTTCTCGTTCTACCTCATGGCGATGGGCAAAGGACGCGCGCGCCGAGCCTCGGAGCTGCACGATATGCTCCAGCAGGCCGGTTTCCGCCGCAGCCGAGAACTCCCCACCCGCTTCCCCATTCAGACCGGCCTGATCGTCGCCGAAGTCTGACGATCGTCGCCGGGCCTTCGGTCCAGAGGGTCCGACGTCTGTCGGACGCAATTCCCGACCGATTCGCTCTGGATATTGACAGCGTCAACTGTCAACCTCACTGTACACACGTGAACTCCCTCGCCGTTGTTTTCGAAGAACCGACCAAGCTCTCCCTCCGCGAACTGACGCTGGTCGACCCCACCCCCGCCGACGTGGTGGTGGCCATGCAGTGGTCCGGTATCAGTACCGGCACGGAAAAACTCCTCTTTACGGGCCGCATGCCCCCCTTCCCCGGCCTCGCCTACCCGCTCGTGCCGGGGTACGAGGGCGTGGGCACCATCGTCGCGGCCGGCGAAAGCTCCGGCCGGACGGTCGGGCAGCTGGTCTACGTCCCGGGCTCCAAGGGCTTTACCGAAGCGCGCGGCCTCTTTGGCGGTCAGGCCTCGCACGTGGTGGCCCCGGGCGCCAAGACGATTCCGCTCGCCGATCATCTCGGCGAAAAGGGCGCGCTCTTTGCGCTCGCCGCCACAGCCCATCATTGCCTCGAGCCCAACCCGGCACAGCACCTCGACAAACTCCCGGGGCTCATCGTCGGACACGGCGCGCTCGGCCGCCTCATCGCCCGCTTGTGTGTGCTGTACGGCGCGCCGGCGCCCACCGTCTGGGAAACCAATCCCATTCGCATGGACGGCGCGCGCGGCTACCAGGTGATTCACCCGTCGGCCGACACCACGCGCGGCTATCAGGTCATTTGCGATGTGAGTGGCGCCGACGGCATCATGGACACGCTCGTGAACGCGCTGATGCCGGGCGGCGAAATCGTGCTCGGCGGCTTCTACAGCGCGCCGGTGTCCTTCACCTTCCCGCCCGCGTTCCTGCGCGAAGCGCGCATCCGCATCGCGGCGCAATGGAAGGAGCAGGACCTCACGGCGATCACCACGTTCGCCAACAACGGTACGCTCGATCTGGACGGCATCATCACGCACCGCGAACCTGCGGCGCGTGCCGCCGACGCCTACGCCACGGCGTTCGGTGACCCCCACTGTGTCAAGATGATCCTCGACTGGAGATCTGCTGCATGAGCGAGAACGGTCTGCACCAGCTGCACGTGAATGTCCGCGACGAAGCCGCCTCCGAACCGGAAGACGTCCATACGGGACCGGTCACCAAGGAAACGCAGATCATCGCGATCTACGGCAAGGGTGGCATCGGCAAGAGCTTTACCCTCGCGAATCTCTCGTACATGATGGCGCAACAGGGCAAGAAGGTCCTGCTCATCGGCTGCGATCCCAAGTCCGACACGACGTCGCTGCTCTTCGGCGGCAAGGCGTGTCCCACCATCATCGAAACGAGCAGCCGCAAGAAGCTCGCGGGCGAAGCGGTCTCCATTGGCGACGTCTGCTTCAAGCGGGACGGGGTCTATGCCATGGAGCTCGGTGGCCCCGAAGTCGGGCGCGGCTGCGGCGGACGCGGCATCATTCACGGCTTCGAAACGCTCGAAAAGCTCGGGTTCCACGACTGGGGCTTCGACTTCGTGCTGCTCGACTTCCTCGGCGACGTGGTGTGCGGCGGCTTCGGCCTCCCGATTGCGCGCGACATGTGTCAGAAGGTCATTGTGGTGGGCTCCAACGACCTGCAGTCGCTGTACGTGGCCAACAACGTCTGCAGTGCGGTGGAATACTTCCGCAAGCTCGGTGGCAACGTGGGCGTCGCCGGCATGGTGATCAACAAGGACGACGGTACCGGTGAAGCGGCGGCGTTCGCGAAGAACGCCAACATTCCGGTGCTCGCGGCCATTCCGGCGCACGAAGACATCCGCCGCAAGAGCGCGAGCTACGAAATCATCGGGCGCCCCGGCACGCAGTGGGCGCCGATGTTCGAAGAACTCGCCCGGAACGTCGCCGACGCGCCGCCGGTGCGTCCCAAGCCGCAGACGCAGGATCAGTTGCTCGGCCTCTTCTCGGCCGAAGTCACGGGTCGCGATTTCAAGATGGAACCGGCCACCCTGTTCGACATGGTGGGCAAGGACGAAATCGTGAAGCCGTCGCTCGAAGTCGTTTACGACGCCGTCTGACGGCGCGAGGGACATACTCATGGCGTCAGAAAAAGAAGTCGTATACGACGAAGCGGGTGCCGCGCCCATGCTCAACGACGGCGATGCGCCGGGCGGCATGGGATGCGCGCCGGGCACGTCAACGCGCTCGGCGCTTCCCGTTGTGGATGCCTCGCAGATCAACGTGAGTGCCACGCAGCAGGACGGCCTTGGCTGTCACTCGGGCAAGGACCAGATGCTCGAAGCCGCGCGTGCCGCGGGCAAGAGTGAGGTCCTCGATCGCTATGCGGCCGACTACCCCAAGGGGCCGCACGATCAGCCGCAGAGCATGTGCCCCGCGTTCGGCTCCCTGCGCGTGGGTCTGCGCATGCGCCGCACCGCCACCATTCTCAGCGGATCGGCGTGCTGCGTGTACGGACTCACGTTCACGAGTCATTTCTACGGCGCGCGCCGCACCGTGGGCTATGTGCCCTTCAACTCCGAAACGCTGGTCACCGGCCAGCTCTTCGAAGACATCCGCGACGCCGTCTTCACGATGGCCGATCCGGCGTTGTACGACGCCATCGTGATCACCAACCTCTGCGTGCCCACCGCGTCGGGCGTGCCGCTGCAGATTCTCCCCAAGGAGATCAACGGCGTGCGCATCATCGGCATCGATGTGCCGGGCTTTGGTGTGCCCACGCATGCCGAAGCGAAGGACGTGTTGGCAGGGGCCATGTTGCGCTACGCGCGCTTGGAGGCGGAACAGGGCCCCGTACAGGCGCCGCGCGGTGGTCGTGCGGCCAAGCCCACGGTCACGCTCATTGGCGAGATGTTCCCCGCCGATCCCGTGGGCATCGGCATGATGCTCGACGGACTGGGACTTGCCGCAGGCCCGGTGGTGCCCACGCGCGAATGGCGTGAACTGTATGCCGCGCTCGACTGCGCGGTGGCGGCGGCCATTCACCCGTTCTACGTAGCGAGCTACCGCGAGTTCGAAGCGGCCGGCCGCCCCATCGTGGGCTCGGCGCCGGTCGGCTATGACGGCACTGAAGCGTGGCTCGAGAATATCGGGCAGGCGGCGAACGTGTCGCGTGAACAGATCGACGCCACCAAGAACCGCATTCTCCCCGCCATCAAGGGCGCACTCTCCGCAATGCCCATCAAGGGACGCATCACGATGTCGGGCTATGAAGGCTCGGAGCTGCTCGTGGCGCGCTTGCTGGTGGAGTCGGGCGCCGATGTGCGCTACGTGGGGACCGCCTGCCCGAAAACGAAGTTCAGCGACCCCGATCGCGAGTGGCTCGAAGCGCGCGGCGTGCACATTCAGTATCGCGCATCACTCGAGCAGGACGTTGCGGCGATGCAGGAGTTCAAGCCGGACCTCGCCATTGGCACGACGCCGGTCGTGCAGAAGGCCAAGGAACTCACCATTCCTGCGCTGTATTTCACGAACCTCATTTCGGCGCGTCCGCTCATGGGTCCTGCTGGCGCCGGTTCGTTGGCCACCGTGGTGAACGCGGCCATCGGCAACAAGGCGCGCTTCGACGAGATGAAGGACTTCTTCGGCGATGTCGGCAGCGGCTACATGGCCGGTGTGTGGGAAGACGTACCACGGGACAAGCCGGAGTTCCGCGAGCACTACAAGCGGCACATCGCGAAGCTCAATCGCGCGCGCAAGGCCGAGGAGATGGTCTGATGTCGTTGATTCTCGATCTGGATCGTGCCGGCGGATATTGGGGGGCGGTGTATGTCTTCACCGCCATCAAGGGCATGCAGGTGGTAATCGACGGCCCGGTGGGATGCGAAAATCTTCCCGTCACGTCGGTGCTGCATTACACCGACGCGTTGCCGCCGCACGAGCTGCCCATCGTCGTGACCGGTCTCGGTGAAGAGGAACTTGGCCAGCACGGCACCGAAGGCGCGATGAAGCGCGCGCATGCGACGCTCGACCCCGAGCTGCCGAGTGTGGTGGTGACGGGCTCCATCGCCGAAATGATCGGTGGTGGTGTGACGCCGGAAGGCACGAACCTGCAGCGTTTTCTGCCGCGCACGATCGACGAAGATCAGTGGCAGGCGGCCAACCGCGCGATGTACTGGCTGTGGACCGAATACGGGCTCAAGAAGGGCGTGCGTCCCAAGCGCCGCGAGAAGCAGCCGGGTGACAAGCCGCGGGTCAACATCATCGGCCCCATTTACGGGTACTTCAACACCGCCAGCGACCTGCACGAAATGCGGCGACTGGTGGAGGGGATCGGCGCCGAGATCAATCTGGTGTTCCCGTTGGGCAGTCACATGCAGGACGTCCCGCGGCTCGTCGATGCCGACGTGAATATCTGCATGTACCGCGAGTTCGGGCGCATGCTGTGCGAAGATCTGGACGTGCCGTATCTGCAGGCGCCCATCGGGTTGCACAGCACCACCAAATTCTTGCGCCAGTTGGGTGCGCTGCTCGGGCTCGATCCGGAACCGTTCATCGAGAAGGAGAAGCACACCACGATCAAGCCGTTGTGGGATTTATGGCGCTCCGTGACGCAGGACTTTTTCGGGACGGCGAGTTTTGCGATCGTCGCCAACGAAACGTACGCGCGCGGTGTGCGCCATTTCCTCGAAACGGAGATGGGGCTTCCCTGCACCTTCAGCTTTGCCCGTCGGCCCGGGGTGAAGCCCGACAATCAGGCGGTGCGCGACGCCATCAAGACCAAGCCGCCGCTCATCATGTTCGGCAGCTACAACGAGCGCATGTATCTCGCGGAAGCAGGCTCACGCTCCATGTACATTCCCGCGTCGTTTCCGGGCGCCATCATTCGTCGGCATACGGGCACGCCGTACATGGGCTACTCGGGCGCGACGTACATCGTGCAGGAAGTGTGCAATCAGCTGTTCGATGCACTCTTTCACATCCTGCCACTCGGCACGGAGATGGACAAGATCGACGCGACGCCCGCGCGGTTGCATCAGGAGCTGCCGTGGGATGATGGGGCGAAGGCCGTGTACGACGAGTTGTGCGAAGGGTTCCCGATACTCATTCGCATCTCGGCGGCCAAGCGGTTGCGCGATGCGGCCGAACGGGATGCGCGCGATCTGGGCGATACGACCGTGACGCGTGACCATGTGCTGGCCAGTCGCCGTGTGCTGCAAGGCGCGACCAGCTGATCGAGGTGCTGCTTACGCGCGCTCTGGCAACAGGGCGCGCGTAATCACATCCGGGCGTTCCTCGGGGAGCAGATGACCACCGTCTTCGACCTGCAGCACCGCTCCGGGAATGCGTTCGACCGCGCGGCTGAGGGACGCCAGCGGAATCCAGCGATCGTCGCGTGCGGCGATGCAGCGCAGCGGTGTTGTGAGCCCGCCGATGTCGCGAAAGAGCGACGGCAGATCCCAGCGGGCCATCATGGTCATGGCCGCGTGCACGTGCTCAGGCTTGCTGCACAATTCGCGGTATCGCGCCAACTGCGCGTCGGTGAGCGGCGAGCCGGTGCTCCCCAGCATGTTCTCGATGATGCGCGTGCCGGCGGCGAGACGCGCGGCCGTCCCCGCGACGGTGTCCGACTCGACCACGACGGCGAGGAGGGGCGCAATGAGGGTGACATACCAGGCGGGCGGCGCGACGAGGGCGGGACAGACGCCGATAAGGCGTTCTGGCGCGATATCCCCGTCGAGGGCCATGCGGAGCAGGACCGACACGCCCGCGGAGTGTCCAACGGCCATGGCGGGCTGTTCTTCGAGCTGTTGCAGCAGGCGGTGCAGCGCGCGCGCCATCCCCGGGAGTGCGTAGGGGTTGCGCGCGGCCTCGACGCTAGGCGGGACGTGCGTGAAGCCATGGCCCGGGAGATCGACGTTGACGAGGTGATAGTGGGCCGCGAGCGCGTCGGTGACGCCGGCCCACGAGTGTGTCCCGCCGCCGGTACCGTGAACGAGGAGCAGAGTGGGCGCGTCCCCGCGTACGCGGCCGCGCCGCTGGATATGCCACGATATCCCATCCACGTGGTGGAATTCGGAGGCGGTGGCGTCCGGCCAGTGGGTCGGAATGGAATAAAGCACGGGTTTTTTGGACAAGGACGAGAAAAAAGTGACGAAAAGCGTAAATTCTTCTTGACGCATTGAACCGTAAGGTCCAGTTTACACTTCGTAGGAAGTAGGCAATCGCCGCCCGTCACCGGGGTGGCATCCCCGCCGCGCGGGAAGAGCGCGGTAGCTCCAGTTGTTCCTTTTGGAGGCAGTGATGTCGGAAAAAGGCGGAATGACCGAGGAAGAGGCGCGTCGCTTCCACGGCTACATGGTAACCGGCACGTTGGGTTATGTCGTCGTTGCATCGGTCGCGCATTTCCTTGCGTGGTCGTGGCGTCCGTGGTTCTAACCCTCTGATTCTCGGTAGGAGATACTATGCACAGAATCTGGATGGGTACGGATCCACACATCATCATGAGCGCACTCGGTTCGTTTCTGGTGGGTGCCGTGCTTGTGATGCACATCTGGGCGTACGGTCAGTTCAATTGGCCGGCCACGCTCAAGGCGAAATACGCCACACCTCCTGCCGCGACTCGCTAAGGAGCTCCCATGCACCGCATTTGGTTGATGTTTGACCCGCGTCGCGTGTTGGTCGCCATGGTTGGCGGTCTGGCCGTGCTTGCGTTGGTCATTCACTTCATCCTGCTCAGCTCGCAGCGTTACTCGTGGATCGAGAACGGTACGCTCGGCGCTGACCAGGCGCCCGTCGGGGCGTCGGCTCCGGCAGCTGCGGCAGAGATGTCGCCGCTCCCGCCCGGCCGTTAACACGTCGCGCGTCGTCGCCGGGCTGGCGCTTCGCACGTGTCAGTGCGACGCCAGCCTCGGCCGACGCAAATCTGGGACGTTTACGGTCCCCAGGGCAGTTCTGCAGTAGTCGTAGTCGCAATTCCCCCCCCGCTGCCTTTTCTCTGCGCGTCCGGAGATATCGCCCATGGCGATGCTAAGCTTTGAAAAGAAGTACCGTGTCCGCGGTGGTACGCTGATTGGCGGAGATCTCTTCGATTTCTGGTTCGGTCCGTTCTACGTGGGCTTTTTTGGTGTCACGACGATTTTCTTCGTCACTCTTGGCACGCTGTTGTGCGTGTGGGGGGCGGCGATGGGGCCGACGTGGAACCTCTGGCAGATCAACATCGCGCCCCCCGATCTCAAGTACGGGTTAGGGCTCGCGCCACTCCGCGAAGGCGGCTTGTGGCAAATCATCACGCTGTGTGCCATTGGCGCCTTTGGATCCTGGGCGCTTCGCCAAGCTGAGATTGCGCGCAAACTCGGTATGGGCATGCACATTCCGTGGGCGTACGGCGGCGCCGTACTGGCCTACGTCACTCTGGTCGTCATTCGCCCGTTGTTGCTGGGCGCCTGGGGACATGGTTTCCCGTACGGCATTTTCTCGCACCTGGACTGGGTGTCGAACGTGGGGTATCAGTATCTCCACTTCCACTACAATCCGGCGCATATGATCGCCGTGACGTTCTTCTTCACGAACTGCCTCGCGCTCGCGATGCACGGCTCGCTGATTCTCTCGGTGACGAATCCGCCCAAGGGAACGCCAGTCGGAACGAGTGAACAGGAGAACGTTTTCTTCCGCGACCTGGTCGGCTACTCGATCGGCGCGATCGGCATTCACCGACTCGGTCTGTTCCTCGCTGTGGGCGCGGCCGTGTGGAGTGCGATCTGCATCGTGATCTCCGGACCCTTCTGGACGAAGGGCTGGCCCGAGTGGTGGAACTGGTGGCTCAACCTCCCCGTCTGGAAGTGAGGCCCGGTCACCATGCTTGAATACCAGAATCTGTTTACGCGCGTCCAAGTGCGGACGCTCCCGGAAGCGGGCTTGCCGATCGACGAGTCGACTGGCACCCGCTACGGCAAGCCCACCTTCTCGTATCTCGCCGGCAAGTTCGGCGATGCGCAGATTGGTCCGATCTACCTCGGGTGGGCTGGGGTGCTGTCGCTGCTCTTCGGCTTCATCGCCTTCGAAATCATCGGCCTGAACATGTGGGCCTCGGTGGGCTGGGATCCGGTGGAATTCATCCGCCAGCTCCCGTGGTTGGCCCTCGAGCCGCCGCCACCGCAATACGGCCTGCGGGTCCCGCCGCTCGCGCAGGGTGGCTGGTACCTCATGGCCGGCTTCTTCCTCACCATCAGCATTTTGCTCTGGTGGGTGCGGGTGTACCGCCGGGCGCGTGCGCTGCAGATGGGGTCCCACCTGCCCTGGGCCTTTGCCAGCGCGATCTTCCTGTACTCCGCGTTCTTCTTCCAGCCGCTGCTCGTCGGCAGCTGGAGCGAGATGGTGCCGTTCGGCATCTTCCCGCACCTCGACTGGACGGCGGCGTTCTCGATCCGCTACGGCAACCTGTACTACAATCCGTTCCACGCGCTCTCCATCGTCTTCCTGTACGGCTCCGCCGTGCTGTTCGCGATGCACGGCGCCACCATTCTCGCCGTCGCCCGCATGGGTGGTGAGCGCGAAATCGAGCAGATCACCGACCGCGGCACCGCGGCCGAACGCTCGATGCTCTTCTGGCGCTGGTGCATGGGGTTCAACGCCACGATGGAATCGATTCACCGCTGGGCGTGGTGGTTCGCGGTGCTGACGACGTTCACCGGTGGCATCGGCATCCTGCTCACGGGCACGGTTGTCGACAACTGGTACCTCTGGGGCGTGAAGCATGGCCTCGTGGCACCGTACCCGGCCCAGAACGTCCTGACGCCGGAGCAGCAGGATCTCCTGCGTGGCCGCTACCAGGGCACCGCGCCCGATACGTTCCCGTCGTATGTCGTTCCGCAGAACGCGACCATGCCCGACACCGCCGAAGCGCCGGTACTGGCGGACTCGCTCAAAGCGGATTCGCTCAAGACGGACGCGGTGACTGCTGACACGACGAAGTCCGGAGGCACCACCAAGTGAACCACGTTCTTCGTCACTCACTCCGCGCCGTGGCGCCGCTACTCCTCGTAGCGGCCGCGGCCTGCGGAGACGCCGCCACCGATTCGGTGCAGGTCGGATACCGCGGTACCGCGATGGAGCAGAACTACGACCACGGCGATCTCAAAACGAAATTCGCGCAGGTCAAGCTCCCCCAGAGCCCGCCACCCGCCGGTGAATCGCCGCCGGGGCCGCTCCCCTGGAAGAACGTGCAGGTCCTCAACGATATCAGCATTGCGGAGTTCAACCGCACGATGATCGCGATGAGCACCTGGGTGGCCGGCACCGGCAATTGTGCCTACTGCCACAACGTCGCCGCCTTCCAGTCGGACACGCTGCCCAACGGCAAGCCGCTCTATACCAAGCTCGTCGCCCGTCGCATGCTGCAGATGACCCGCAACATCAACGGGAACTACACACAGCACGTGAAGAACACCGGCGTGACCTGCTACACCTGTCACCTCGGCAAGCCGCTCCCCAACGGCCTCTGGTTCTACTCGAATCAGACCGACTACCTGCGGCACTATCTCGACCGTGATGGCGCTCGCGTCCTGACGCAGGGTGTGGCTCCATCCAGCGAGAACCGCAGCTCGGTGAAGCAGACGGAGTGGACGTACGCGCTGATGATTTCGCAGTCCCGCTCGTTGGGCGTGAACTGCACGTACTGTCACAACAGCCGGCAGTTCGCCAGCTGGCGTGAAGCGCCGCCGGCCCGTGTGACCGCCTACCATGGCATCCTCATGCTGCGCGACGTGAATCAGAACTACCTCGCACCGCTGCAGCCCGTCTACCCGGCCGTGCGCCTCGGCGCGATGGGCGATGCCCCGAAGGCCCAATGCGTCACCTGCCACAACGGGGCGTACAAGCCGCTCTACGGTGCCCAGATGGCCAAGGACTTCCCTGCCCTCTGGGGTCGGGCCGACTGGAACGGCAAGCCGTTCCCGGCCTTCATGGCCGCCGCACCGGATAGCACCAAGCAGAACAGCACCGTGGTTGCCGCCCCTGCACCGACCTCCGCCCCCGTGGCGGCCCCGGCGCAACGTACCGGCGCCAAGAGCGCGACCACCAGCACTGTCGGTGGCGTGAACTAAGCCCTACCGCACGAACACCGCGCACAGGGCCCCTGGCCCGCCGCGCGGCCCGACCCCGTGGCGCCACCAAGCGCTACGGGGTCTTGCGTTGGAACATGCTCCACTGCGTGACTGCCGTCTGTGTGGCTGCCGTCTGCGGGACTCGGCGCGAGGCCGCGGCTGCACGCCGAGACGGCGGACGGCAGAAACCCCGGACGGCAGGCGCGGAGGAACCGCGGCCTTCGCCCACGGCAGAAACCGCCGCCCCCATTCGCGCATTATTCCTGCGTTCGCCCGTCGTGGATCTGTTGCCGTCCGGGCCGTACCTCCTCTCCCACCGAGTCCTCCCGTGTCTACGCGCCGTCTGCCCGTGTACATCCTTGCCGACGTATCCGGCTCGATGCAGGGTACGCCCATCGAGTCCGTCAAGTCGGGAATCCGTCAGCTGCACCGCGACCTGCTTGGCGATCCGCAGGCGATCGAGAGTGCGTATCTGTCGGTACTCACCTTCTCCAACGCCGCGCAGCAGGCCGTGCCGCTCACGGAAGTGGCGATGTTCAACCCGCCCGACCTGCAGGCCAGCGGCCAGACCAATTTCGGCGACGGCCTGCGGCTGCTGCTCGAGTGCTTCGATCGCGAGATTATGCGCACGACGGCCGACCAGAAGGGGGACTGGCGACCGTTGGTGTTCGTGCTCTCCGACGGTGCACCGACCGATATCGACTGGCCCGTCTACGCGCAGCAGCTCCGCGAGCGGCGTCCCGCCAACATCATCGCCGTCGCGTGCGGTGATCAGGCCGACACCGAAGTGCTCAAGCAGATCACCGAAATCGTCATTCAGATGCAGGACATGTCGCCGGATGCCTTCAAGGCGTTCTTCCGGTTCGTGTCGGCGAGCGTGAAGCAGACGAGTGCCAAAGTGGGTGCCGTGGCCGATGGGGGGAGCATCACGCTGCCGCCGCCGCCGCCGGGCATCACGATCGTTCCGTAACGCGTGATGCACGACGAGGTCATCGACCCTGCCCCTGCATCCCCCCCACCGGTCGCGGCGGCCGAACCGCCGCCGCGACCGGTGTGGAACTCCGTAGCTCCCTCGGCGCCCTGGTGCCCCGACGAATGGCGTGCGCATCTGGACGCTGTGGCGCCGGGGCTCTTCACTTCCGCGAGTGCGGCGTCGGTCCACGAAGCGACCGGTAGTCGCACGGCCGCCGACGGATGGGCACTGGTGCTCGGTTCGCGTCGCGGCCGTTTGCATGCGCATCGCGGTGCGCATCGCGAAGACGCCGGCCATCTTGTGCACTTCACCAATGGCTGGTGCACGGCTGTGGCCGACGGCGCCGGTTCCGCGACGTACAGTCGCCTTGGGAGTGCGCTCGCCACGTTCACCTTCACGCACGAAGTGCGCGAGGCGCTGCAACACGGCCGCGCGCCCGCCGCGGCGCTCGACGAGGCCATGCAGCACGCGGCGGTTGCCGTCGACGTACGGCAGCGTGCGTTCGCCGCGCGCACCGGGCTGGCGTTGCGCGATCTGCGTACCACGCTGCTGGTGGCCACACTCCACGCCGGGCGCCTCGCCTTCATGCAGGTGGGCGACGGGGCGATGGTCGTGCGCCATCGCGGTGGCGCGTTGTCGCATCCGTTCGCGGCAGCCACCGGCGACTTCTCCGGCGAAGTCGCGCACTTTCTCCCCGATGATGGGGCGCTCGCCGTGCTGCAGTCGTCGCTTACCACGGCGGACGTGGGCGAGACCGACGTCGTGCTGCTCGCCACCGACGGTGTGGAAGATCCGTGGTACCCGTTCACGCGACATGCCGTGGCGTTGATTGACACGTTGCGCGCGGGTGTGCGCGATGACAGCGCGCTGCCGGCGAGCCTTGTGCCGTCGTGGCGCGATGGTGTGCTCGAGGCAGCCGATCCGGTGCATGCGCTGACGGAGTGGCTGGCGTTCGAAAAGCGCGGGGAAAATGACGACCGCACGCTGTGCGTCGCCCACGTGCGGTAATGGCAGCGCGCTGATCATGGGAACCATTACCTGCCGCCTCACCGACGGGCGTACCCTGCAACTCGAGGACGAGCCGGTCGGCACCGGGGCGGAGAAGCGCGTTTTCCTCACGCGCGACCGGCAATTCGCCGTGGGCTTCTACTACGGCGCGCTCAACGACCGGCGCGAACGCGTGGATCGGCTCACGCGCATTCTCACCAACTACAACCCGACGCTCGCGGCCAATGGCGCGTATTGGTCGCCGTATTTCTGCTGGCCGGTGGGCATGGTCGACGGGGTGCACGCCATTCCGCAGGCATTCGCGCAGCGGCAGCAATTAGTGTGGCCGCCGCTGGCAGTCGTGACCCCCACCTATCGCAGCAACTTCTACTTCACCGATCGGTTCGGCAGCAAGCAGGAGAAGGAAGTGCGCTGGTTCACCGGCGGCAAAGCCTCCAAGTTCGTGCCGCAGGCGGAAACCGGCTCGCTGCTCACGCGCTTGCAAGTGGGCGTGCGGTTGGCGCGCGCGGTACGCCGCCTGCACATGGCGGGGCTCGCGCATGCGGATCTTTCCAACAAGAACGTGCTCATCGATCCCAAGGGGGGCGATGCGTGCATCATCGACATCGATTCGCTCGTCGTGCCCGGCGTCGCACCGCCATCGGTGCTTGGCACGCCAGGCTACATCGCCCCCGAGGTGCTCGGCAACAAGGCGCAGCCGAGCATTGCGACGGACAAACATGCGCTTGCCGTGTTGCTCTACGAGCTCCTGCTCGAGCGGCATCCGCTGCAAGGTCGCAAGGTGAACAGCACGCGCTCGGCCGAAGAAGACGAACAGTTGTCGATGGGACTGCGGGCGCTCTTCATCGAACATCCCACCGACCGCAGCAATCCGCCGCATCAGGCGGTGCGAGTGCCGTTCACAAAGCTCGGGCCGCACCTGGCCAAGTGCTTCACGCGCACCTTCGTCGACGGACTGCACGCGCCCGCCAAACGGGCGGATGCCGCCGAGTGGGAGCTGGCGCTTTACAAGACCATGCAGCGACTGCATCCACTGTCGAGTGGCAAGTGGACGCTCGTGACTCTCGGAACGGCCCATACATCCCTGGCGGGTGACGAGCGTCTCCCGGGCCCGGTGCTGGTGGCGCACCTGTTGCGCGAGACGCCGCAGGGCATGGTAGACGAACAGGATCAGGTCGTCCTCTTTCACCATCTGGCCTTGCACGATTGGCATCTGCGCGTCGGCGCCTTGCCGAACGAGAAGGCAGACCGCACGGCGCGTGGCTATGTCGCGCAGCATGGCGGCAAGTGGTGGATGGTGAATACCAGCGACATGCCTTGGCAAGTCGTCGACGGCCCCGTTGTCGGGCGGAACGCGTCACTTGAGCTGGTGAGCGGACTCACGGTCCGCATCGGCGATGAGCTGCCGGCGCGCGTGCTGCGGATCGGCACGATCTGATCGCTGCCGCGTTGTGGAACTCGTGCCGGGGGAGAGACTGGGGTGGCAGTGCACCGTTGTGTCTCCTGTCGCGGTAGCGAAGATTTCTGCGCATGACCTCCCCGTCGTCTTCTGGTGACGCGTTCGCCCGCGTGAGTGCGGCATTGCAGGTGGTGTGGCCTGTCGTGGCCGACCCCGCTGCCGGGTTGACGCGCGCTGAAACGGGGCGTGTGTTGGACGAGTGCGGCAGTGATTACCGGCCGCTGGTGCTGCTGCTGCTCGACATTGGCCAGAGTGTGCGTCCGGTACTGCAGGGAATGACGCCGCAACCCGCTGGGCAGTGGCCGCATGTGCGCGCGCCGCTCGTGCACAAGCTGGTGTCGACGCGCTATTTGCAGTCGGAGGTTGCGCGCTGGGCCGTCGACGTCTGGGGACAGGTTCTGGGCATTGCGCCGCCCCCCGAACCGCCGCGGCTGCCGGAGTCGGCGACCGCGTGGGTGAGTCCAGCGACGACGACCGCAGCGACCGCTCCGACGCGCAGCAGCCTCGCGCGTCCGCCGGTGCTGTCACCTCGACAGGTCCCCGCCGCGCGCCGGCAGACGCCGTCGTGGGCGGGTGGCCCCGTCTCCTTTCGCGTCGGGCAGACCCCCAAAGCGTCCACGATGGCGGCCCTCGCGCAAGGTGGCCGCATCGTGGTACGCGGGACGGTTTCACCCGGGCCCCGATTTTCGCCCACCGAACGGCGCGCGGCGATGGTCCTGGGACTGTTGCTCGTGATCATCACCGTCGGTCTCATGAATGCACTCGCCGGCCGACCCGATGTGACGACGCCGGTGGATGCCGTCGACGCAGGGCTCGGCGCGATGACGAACAGTGGTGGCGCATCGACCGCCAGCGAGGCGCTGATGCCGGTGCCGTTAGCCTCGCCGTCGGTGCCGTCGATACCCGACAGCGACATGGCCCCGGCGCCTGCACCGCCCGACGTCGGGGCGCAGCGGCTCGCGGCGCGTGGACAGATACGCGAGGCCGGTGTCGGCGGTCGCTATCTGGTGACGCAACGGGTGCGCGACGTGAGCGGCAGCGAAAGCTGTGATGCCGTGGCCGGCGCGCTCGCCGGCGGGCGTGAGACGGAAGAGATCGTCGCGCATGTGCCGGGCACTGATCGCTTTACGCTCGTGACGCGCGGCGTGACGGGAACGCTCGACGCCGACGGGCAGTTCAACTCGCAGCCACGAGCCGGCACGACCAACAACGTGACCTGGCAGTTTCAGATGCGCGGCCGTTTCGGACCGGATGGCTTCACCGGCGAAAGCATAACTCACACCGATGCCATTCTCCGTTGGGGCAAGCAGCAGATATGTGTCGTGACCGCCGATCTCTCGGGACAGCGGCTGCCCGACTGAGCGTCGTCGCTTCGTGAGTGTGACGCTCGACCCACGCGTGCGCATGCGGGACGCGCTGCGCGATCTGGTGAACGAATCGCCCACGCGCTTCGACAAGCCGTCGCTGTTCGTGTTGCGTAACCGGCTGCTCGACCGCACCGGCAGCGACGCGCGTCCCCTTGCGGAGTTTCTCATCGAGGCGTTGCGGCGCGGGTGGCGCGACCGGTTGCCCAGCAACGCGTTGGCATCGTCGCAGTTCGACGCGACGGTCGCCCCGTTCGTATTGCAGTGGAGTACAGAGCGGTTCGTGCAGCCCGACATGGCACGCTGGGCCGTCGAATCGTGGGCGTACGCTCTCAATGTCATCGACGCCTCGCAGCTGCGCATTTCGCCACCCCCGCCACCGCCGGCGCCGCGCGAATCGATGGCGGCGATGGCCGCGCGGCTCAACGCCGGGGCCGCAAAAACCGCGCGGGCGGCGGCGCCGCTTCGTAGCCCCGCAATGGCCCCGCCACGGCCTCCTGCAGCCCGCAAAGTGGCTCGCCCAACCACTCGACCGCCTTCCACCTACACGGCGCCCTCTACGGGCTCTGGCCGGCTCGCCCCTCGGCCGAGCGGCGGCTCCTCCGTGCCCGCGTGGATTCCGAAGGCACTCTTCGGCACCATCTGCGCCATGCTGCTCGTGGTTGTGGTGCGCGTCGTCGTGGCCAATGCCACGGGCGATACCGATGCCCCTACCCTCGCAACGAACGACAGCACCTCGGTGGCCGTCGTCCCGGTGACGCCACCCGTTCCGGCGGGGCCCGCCGTCGCCAATAGCCCCGTCGAGGCTTCGCCGGGAATGGCCACGACGCCCGCGCCCTCTCGGGCTGGCAATACGACGACGAGCGCCCGCACGGTCGCCCCATCGCTCACCGGCGGTGTGACCATCATGGCGCCGGAGCGGCCAGGCGTGCCGTCGCTCACCCGCGGATTGCTGAGTACCGCCGCGGACAGCACGCGCATGGTCTATGTACAGCCTGCACGACGGGCGGCCGGGGACGGACGCCGCATGCAAACGCCGTCGGTGAACACGCCCCTCACCTTCGACGAACTGCGTTTCGTGGACGGCGCCGTGATGCGGGGACGCGTCGATGTCGTGCGCGCGGGCACCATCATCTTTCGCGACATGCGGACCGGGCTCCGCCACGAGTACCGCAAGGACGACATCGACGAACTGATTACGGAGTTCGGGACGGTGGTGCGCTTTCGCGGAACGGCGGCCGCGCCTGCTGCCCCTGCTTCCGCATCGCGTCGTGTGGCGGGGGCGGCAGCGGTGCGCGAGGCGGCGGCGAAGGCCGGCAACAGTGTGCGCGGCAAAGGTGTGGCAGGGCGCTATCGCGTGAAATACGCGGCCGCGTCGGCAGTGGGCTCGCCCGAGTGCACGCAGGTGTGGAAGCAGCCACCCGCAGCCGAAGACATTGCGGTGGTGACGCACGTGCCGGGTGCCGATACGCTCGCCATCGCATTCGAGCGCGGCGACGTCTTTCCGTCAACCGTCGACCAGGACGGCTATTTCGCGAGCACGTTTCGCATTGTCCCCGATCAGGCGCGCACGATGACGGCGCTGACCACCCGTCTGACCGGGCGTTTTCTGCCCAAGGGCGAGCTGCAGGTGACGGTGAACATCGTGTTCTACCGTCGCCTGCGCACCGGCGAGGTCACCTGCAACGTGACGGTGAACGCCGAGGGGCGCGTCGAGCGGTAGCCGCAGGGCCGGTGCTACTGCACCGGCACGAACGGCGGCGCCACGGTCGGCCCCGGGCCCGGCTTTTCCTTGAGCAGATTGTCGAAGCTCTCGATCTGCGTGGGACCGAAGCTCGTAATGGTGATCTGCTGTTTGGTGGCGTCGTCGTGCAGCACGAGCCGACCGTCGGTGTAGCGCACGAGGCGGAACGGTTCGCTCTTGCCAATGCCGGCGGCGTGGCGGCTCCGCGTCAGTGCACGCAACGCCCCGCGCAAGAAGCCATTGCTGCCTGGCGCCAAGACCACGGCCACCGTGTTCGTCGCGGCATCGATGACGGTGATACCCTGGTTGGGCGCGTCCTCGAAGCGGAGCGACCGTTCGATGAGAATGGTGGTCGGGACTTCGCGGAACGCCCCGAATCCGAAGAAGCGTGCGGCAATCGCGAGCGCGAAGACTGTGAGGATGAGCAACCCCGCCATCTGCAACGCCGGCTTGGGAACGATAAGTGGCGGCGCGCCGCCCGGCCGTTCTCCCGGTTCCGGCTCGAAGACGATGGTGTTGGGTTGTTGCTGACTCACCTTACACCCCTGCTGGTGTGGGCATGCCCATGGTGCCACTCACACGATCGGTCGGCTCCGCACGTTCCACGCGCGTGTCGGCAGTGCTGGCCTCGGCGACGGCCTGCGCAAGAATCTGCGCGACCTTGGCCGGCTCTTCGAGACCACGCAATACGGGCTCCGGCTGATTGAACCGGAACACGCGGCAATGCGGCCAGAGCGCGATGTACGCGATGCGGCTGTTCTTCTGCACCGTGACCGTGATCTGCCCCGATCCATCCCTGAACGTCCCGACCCCTGCCGACTCGAGCAGCGAGAACGGGATGTTGATGGACATGGGGAACGCCATGCCCACGCGCATGACGATGCGTTTCGTGGTGATGGCGTACCACGAAGTCGTGGCCACGGCGCGTGACAGGCCGAGCACCGCGATCATGACCAGGAACGTGAGCCCCACGCGTACGACCGCGCTGGCAACATAGATCTCACTGCCTGGCTGGTGCGGCGTGGTGAACGCCCAGATGGCGAGCATGGCCGCAAAGTACGCGACCACGAGACGCCAGTGAAACACGTGTGTGGAGATGCCCTTCATGGTCGGGGCCCCTTCCCACAGCAAGCGCTCCCCAGCGGGGAGCGGGTGCGGCACGCCGCGAATGTACTGCGGTTCCGTCGACGTGCCGTCGCCCTCGTGGCTCATAATCAGATGATCGGCTGCGAGCGTTCGGAGAACGCGTACATGTGTCCACCGGCGTAATAGGCCGCGATCTTGTCCTCTTCGAGGAGCGTGATCTGGTCGTCGCGCTTGGTGGCGGGAACGTTGGCGAATTGCGCCGCCGTGATGGACTTCACGAGCAGCTTGTCGTTGCCCCAGAGACCGAAGTTGGGCCACTGCACATAGCCCGTGGGGAGCAGCACGCGACGCTCGCTGCTGGCGAGCTGCACTTCGTAGTAGCTCACCTGCGGCTCCGAGCGATTCACCCACAAATCGACGACGACACCTGCGACGTCCTTGTCGGCGGCCACGACTGGCAAGCCGCGCGGATCGGGATCGCCCTTGGCAATCGAATACGTCGGATCGAGACGCATGGGAACGATCTTCGCCGAGCCATGATACGTGAGATCGGGCTCGTCGCGGCGGTCATCGGCCCACGCGGCCGGTCCAACGCCGTCGATCATGGGGTTGCCCGTCGGGATGATGGGCGAGCCGTTGAAATTGTCGGCCGGAACAAACTTGACGTCAGACATCAGTGTGCACCCTCCCCACCATGATCACGGTGAACGTACGTCTTCTTGGCACCGCCCTTTGGCCAGCCTTCGCGCGGTCCCTGCGGTGACTCGAGCGGATATCCCTCACGCTTGTCTTCGCGGCGGAGATAGATGATCAAGCCGAAGAAGAACAGCCAGAACGCATACAACGCGATCTGGGCACCATCGATGTACTGCATCATGATGACTCCGGTGCGGAGGGTAATCGGTCAGGCCGGAATATCGGCGAGTCCGAAAGTACGAGAGGAATCTACAGCATCCGTCGCCGGCCCGCGCCGGCTCAGGGACAGCAACGGCACGAGGGTCACGAGCAACACGACGATCTCAGTCAGATACACGGCCGTATACGGCGCAGCCGGACTGCTGATAGACGGGCCCAGAGCCCCACGTCCAACGAGATGCGACAACCAGTCCTTTGCGACGCCGCTGACCGCAAACGACAGCCCTTCCGCAGTCGCGAAGACCGCGCCCCACGCTCCCAGCGCAATGCCATGCTGAGAGGTATCCCGGATGTTCATGGCGAACGACAACGTCCCCACGCCGAACAGGCCTTCGCCAAAGCCGATCAGCATCACGCCAACCCGGAACAGAAACGCCGACTTGGACAAACTGGCCGCCGCGATGAGCGCAAACCCCACCACACCGACGAGCGCGCCGTGTGACGCCAGCTTGATCGGATCCGTGTCGGCACGCATGACGTTCGCCGCCCACGCGAACGACACGACGGCACCGAATGCCATGATGGCGGTAAGCGCTGTCGTTTCGGCGACGGTGAACTTGAGGATCTCACCACCGTACGGCTCGAGCAGCACGTCCTGCAGGTTGAACGCGAAGAAGCCGAGCCCCGAGGCGATGAGCAGCCGTACCGCCTGACCACCCTCCGAGAACGTCTTCCACGCGTCGCGGAAAAGCGGACGACGTTCCCCTTTCTGGTACTCCACCACCCCGCGGACCCGCGCCTCCTGCTTCCAAAGCGAGAACGCGTTGCACACCACCGTGAAGACCGCCGTCCCCTGAATGACCTGGATGAGCTTGAAGGGCGTGAAGCCCTGCAGCAGCTGCTCGAGCACGAGCGCGCTCACCAGCGTGCCCATGAGCATCATGAGGTACATCAACGCGATGACGCGCGGCCGCTTGTCTTCGTCGACAATATCGGTCGCCAGCGCCAATCCCGCCGTTTGCGTGGTGTGCGCGCCGGCTCCCACGAGCAGAAAGGCGAGCGCGGTGCCGGCATACGCCACCCACAGCGGCGCACGACCACCACCCTCCGACAGCACCAGCAGCGCGAAGGGCATGATGGCCAACCCACCAAACTGCATTTGTGTGCCCAACCACAGGTACGGCACCCGCTTCCAGCCGAGGATGCTCTTGTGCGTATCCGACTTGAACCCGACGAGCGCGCGGAACGGGGCCACCAGCAACGGGATGGCAAGCATGATCGCCACCAGCGACGCCGGCACCTTGAGCTCCAGGATCATCACCCGGTTGAGCGTGCCGACGAACAACGTCTGCACCATGCCCACCGACAGCTGAAACAGCGACAGGCGCAGCAGTCGGGACAGCGGCACCTCGGTGGTCGCCACGTCGGCAAACGGCAGCCACTCAGTGCCGACGTTGCGCCACACCTGGACCAGTTTATCGCCAGCAGCCATCACCGGACTCCCGTAGTTCGCACCAGGCTCACCAAACCGGCTGCATGCGCACGTCGGCCGGCAGCGGCTGACGGTGCGGCGTGCGGAGGAACAGACGGAGGAACGTCAGGCCGTTGGCGACCTTGAGCGCCGTGACCTTGATCTTCGTGAACAGGCCGCCGCCACTGGCTTCCGCCTTCCGCATGGCGTCGGTGTTGAGCCACATCTGGTGCATGAGCCCCCAGAATGCCTCACTGTCGGTGTCGAGGGTTTCCGGGAACACCTGACGGCTGATGAGATTCGTCAGCTTGATCACACTACGATCGTACTCGTCGACGTTGATGCCCATGAAGTCGAAGAACGGCTTCCGGGCGTGGTCGCGCACGTACATGGTGCAGAACACCGCGAGCAGGAAGAAGCGGATCCACAGCTTGTTGATCCCCTCGAGGAACTGCGGATTGGAGCGCATGAGTACCGCGAACGCTTCGCCATGACGGAACTCGTCGAGGCACCAGTTCTCGAACCACTTGAAGATCGGATGGAAGCGCTTGTCCGGCTGCTTCTCGAAGTTGCGGTAGATCGTGATGTAGCGCGCGTAGCCGATCTTTTCCGACAGGTACGTCGCGAAATAGATGAACTTGGGCTGGAAGTACGTGTACTTCTTGGCCTTCGTGAGGAAGCTCAGATCGACCGCCACGTTGAAGTCGTTCAACGTGTGGTTGATGAACCCCGCGTGACGCCCCTCGTCGCGGCTCATGAACCCGAAGAGCTCGCGCACCTCGGGATTCTTGATCCGCTTCTTGATTTCGGCGTACAGAATGCACCCCGAAAACTCGGCGGTCACCGACGACGTGAGGAACTCCACGAACTGCTCGCGCAGCGCAGGGTCCATCTCGTCGAAGCTCTGGTCGAACTCGGCGTTCCGCTTGAAGTGATCCTTGTTGGGATCACGGCGGAATTCCGCGAGGATCTCATCCCACATGCGCCGGTTCTCCGGCGCAATCTTCAGCGCGTCGATTTCCGCGAAGTTCGTGGTGTAGAAACGCGGGTTGAGGATGGCATCCTTCTGCGCCTCCTTCGTCGTTTCGTTCACCGGCTTCATCGCGCGGACCGGTACGTTCGTTTCAGTCGAATACATAGGTCGTGATCAGCCTTCGAAGCCAACTTCGTAAAGTTCGTGAATCTCGGTGCCGCCAGTGAGCTTGATGACCTGGCGCTTCAGCCAGCTCGCCCGCTTCACTTCGGCACTCGATTCGAACGTGGTCGTGGTACCAAAGGCAATGCGGCTCGGCGTGTTGCGCACGAGCACTTCGTCACCGGGGTCCACCTCGACGCCCTTGAGGTCGACGTGAGCATGGAAATGATCATGCGTCATCTCGAGGTCCACCGTGCACGGGACCTCGCTCTTGCGCGTCATCAGGTACCAGGCACCGCCGGCAACGACCACCGCGGCCGCCACGCTCCATCCCGTCAATTCCATCCTGCGTCCTCCCGAAAGTCCTGCACAGAATCAGCGGCGACGCGCGCCGTGCGCATCGAGCGTGGCATTCTGCAGATGTATGGCCATCGAACGATAGAAGCCCGACTCGATATGGCGCGTGGCCACCATACCCCAGCGATCGAGCACCGGCTGCGCACCGAACGCCTTGCGGAACGCGTTCTCCGAGACCGGCACGATGGACGGTGAGCGGTCACCGCGCGGGAACAGCTTGCCCACTGCACGCATCACCGACAGCATCGGGGTCCGTGGCGCCACCGTGATGAGCATACGGTCGCGGACGCGCGGTGCCAGTGCCACGATGGCGCGCATCATGTCGTCGAGCTCGTAGTGGATGATCGAATCCATCGCGATGACATAGTCGAACGTGCCGAGCGACGGATCGAGCATGTCCCCAGACCGGAAGTCGATGTCGTACACGCCCTGCTCTTCCGCGCGCTCCTGCGCGTGCTGGACCAAGGTGGGCGACAGATCGATGGCAACCACCTCAGCACCACGCTGCGCCAGTTCGATCGCGGCAGTGCCGGTGCCGCAGCCGGCATCGAGGACCCGCTTGCCATGCAGCTCTGGCGGGACCCAGCCCAGCAACGTCGAGCGCATGCGATCGCGGCCGGCACGCACCGACGCCCGCACGCGGGACACGGGGGCATCGGAGGTCAGTGTCTTCCACGCCTCGGCGGCCGTGCGGTCGAAGTACTCCCCGATCCAGGCCCGCCGCTCGCGGTACGTCACCGATGCGGCGTGCGAACCCCCAAGCGGCGTTCCCTGGAACGACGGACCTGGAGTCGGGGAGTGATCTTTGAGTGTGCTCATCAGTCGAATCCGAGGAGGTCGAAGATTTCGCGGTCCTTCAGAGGATTGGCCGGAAGCGGATGCACGTCGTCTAGCATCCGCTGGGCCAGCGAGAGGTACTCGTTCTGCACCGTCACTACTTCGTCCGTGGCTTCCATCTCAAAAATCGTGCACTTCTTGAGACGGCTGCGACGGATCGCGTCGACGTCCTGGAAGTGCGCCATGGTCCGCAGGCCGACGGCGTTGTTGAACCGGTCGATCTCGTTCGTTTCGCGCGAGCGGTTCGCGATGACCCCGCCCAGGCGTACCTTGTAGTTCTTCGCCTTCGCCTGAATGGCCGCAATGATGCGGTTCATCGCGAAGATCGAATCGAAGTCGTTGGCGGTGACGATCAGGCAATAGTGCGCATGCTGCAGCGGGGCCGCGAAGCCGCCGCACACCACGTCTCCCAGGACGTCGAAAATGACGACGTCGGTATCCTCGAGCAGGTGGTGCTCCTTGAGCAACTTCACCGTCTGTCCCGTGACGTACCCACCGCAACCGGTGCCGGCCGGCGGGCCGCCGGCTTCGATACACTGCACGCCGTTGTACCCCTCGAACATGAAGTCTTCGGGACGCAACTCTTCGGCATGGAAGTCCACGCTCTCCAGCACGTCGATGACGGTGGGTACCATCTTCTTCGTCAACGTGAATGTGCTGTCGTGCTTCGGATCGCAGCCGATCTGCAGCACCCGCTTGCCAAGCTTCGAGAACGCGGCCGACAAGTTGGATGACGTCGTGCTCTTGCCGATGCCACCCTTGCCGTACACCGCGATGACCAGCGCGCCTTCGATTTTCTGATTCTCGTCCAGGTGGACCTGCACGGAGCCGTCGCCGTCACCGACCTGGTCCATGATTGGAAGCTTCAAACTTGTCATGCGTGTACCCGTGGGGAGTGTACTTGGTGCTGCCGGTGTCTTCTTGTGCGGTGTTCGGTGTTCGGTCGTCGATGTGTCCCGTCTGGCCACTAGGTGGCGTAGACGCCTTCCAGCCGGTCTTCCAGCTCCGCGGCGGCATCACGCAGCGCGTCGAGCGTGGCGTCGTCCGGCTGCCAATAGCCGCGGTCGTTGGCCTCGAGCAGACGCTGCGCAATGCCCAGCGCTGCATCGGGGTTTGCATCGGCAATGCGCTTCCGCATCGCTTCGTCCAGCACGAACGTCTTCGACGCTTCGGCGTACACCCACTGCGGCACCGTCCCCTTGCCGCCGGTGGCGGACCAGCCGAGGGTGGTTACCAGGTGGCCCGTAATGTTGCGCACGCCTTCGTACCCGTACTGAATCTGTGCTTCGTACCACTTGGGGTTGAGCATCTTGGTGCGCGACTCCAGCTCGACCTGTTCCTTGAGCGTACGCACCTTGCCCTGTCCCTGGCCGTAATCGCCCACGTACACGGCGGGCGCCTTGCCGTCGTTCTGCTGCGCAATCACACGTGTCATGCCGCCCAACGATTCGACATACTGGTCGATGTCGGTGGCGCCAAGGTCGACGGAGTCGAGCCCCTGGAATGACAGCGTGGCCTTGCCGAGCGCGCGCTTCATGAGCGCCGGCTGCGACTGCGGCTTGCCATCGGGGCCGTAGGCGAAGCCCTTGCGTTGCACGAACAGGTCGGCGAGCTCGTTCTCGTTTTCCCAGCGCCCGGTTTCGATGAGCAGGTTGACGTTCGAACCGTAGGCGCCGTCAGCGTTCGAGAACACGCGCAACGAGGCTTGCTCGATGGAGCAACCGGTGTCGCGCATGGTTTCGAGTGCGTGCTTGCGAATGAAGTTGCGCGACGGATCTTCGTCTGCCTGCGCGCAGATCAGCGAGGCTTCGGCCAGCAGCTTCACCTGCAACGGCAGCAGGTCGCGGAAGATTCCGGAAAGCGTGATGACGACATCGACCCGCGGACGGCCAAGGCTTTCGAGCGGGAGCAACCGTGCCCCGGTGAGTCGCCCCACACTGTCGAACCGCGGCACGACCCCCATCATCGCCATGACCTGCGCGAGTGGTGTGCCTTCGCTCTTCATGTTGTCCGTCCCCCAGAGCACCACAGCCACGGTCTCGGGGAACTCGCCCGTCTCCTGCTGATGCTTGCCCAGCAACTGCTCGGCGCGCGTCCGCCCTTCGAGCATCGCCGCCGCACTCGGCACGCGATACGGATCGAAGCCGTAGATGTTGCGCCCCGACGGGAGCACCTGCGGATTCCGCAGCAGGTCACCGCCAGGCGCCGGTGCCACGTAGCGCATGTCGAGGGCGCGCAGGATCCCGTCAATTTCGCGGTCCTCGCGCAGTGAGACATCGTAACCAGCGAGCAGTTCGAGATGCTGATCGAACTGCGTGTCATTGTTGAGACGCATACCGTTCGCCTTTGCCGCCGTGCGTCCGGCCGCTTGCGCCGCGCGCAGGTCCCCCTGCTCCACCAGCGTCTGCACGGCCGCGCGCACGATGGCTTCAACGGCGCTGCCCTTGCGGTCGTCCGATCGCTTGTCGCCGTGGCCGGCCAGCACCGTTTCGCCAATGGACGGGAGGTCGACTTCGGGACGGCCGCTGCGGGCCATCTCGATGAGCATCTCCGTCCGCGCTTCCGGCGTCATGGGTTCACCCACCACGTGCAATCCGGTGGGGATGAGACTGTACTCGAGTTCCAACAGGCGTTCGCGAATCTCCGCGATCCGCGCATCGGCGTCCTGCGCCGTCCACGCCGGTTCGGCGGCCGCCAACTCGACAGCGGCCGCCTGCTGCTGCACCAACGTGCGCAACTGGTCGGCATCGGCCGCGCGTGAGCCGTCCAGCTGACGCCAGCGGTCGAGGCTCGTCTTCAGATCGGCGAGGCCACGGTAGAGACCGGCGTTGGAGACGGGCGGCGTGAGATACGACACGAGCGTGGCATTGCCGCGCCGCTTGGCGAGCGTGCCTTCCGACGAGTTGTTGCTCGCGTACAGGTACACGTTGGGCAGATCGCCGATGAGGCGTTCGGGCCAGCAGCTGTTATCGAGGCCCGACTGCTTGCCCGGCATGAACTCGAGGGCGCCGTGCGTACCGAAATGCAACACGGCGTCGGCCTTGTAGTCTTCCTTGAGCCAGCGATAGAACGCGCTGAATGCATGCGTGGGCGCGAAGCCGCCTTCGAAGAGCAGGCGCATGGGGTCGCCTTCCCACCCGAAGCTCGGCTGCACGCCAACGAACACGTTACCGAACTGCACACCCATGACCTGAATGGACTGCCCGTCGGCGAGCTGGCGACCCGGCGCCGGGCCCCACGTATTCTCGATTTCCCTGAGGAACGTCTCGCGACGCACATGATCGTCGACCGGGATGCGCGTATGCACATTGGCCGGCGCGCCGAACTGCTCCCGATTGCCTTGCGTGATGCGTTCGCGCAGTTCGTCGACACTCGCCGGCAGGTCGACCGTGTAGCCCGCCTCCTTCATTTCGGCGAGTACACGCTGCAGCGACGGGAACACAGCGAGATACGCCGCCGATCCCGTGTTGCCGGCATTGGGCGGAAAGTTGAAGAGCACGATCGCGACCTTACGCTGCGCGCGTTCCTTGCGGCGCAGCGACACCAGTCGTGCCACACGTTCCGCCACCCGATCCACGCGCTCGGGAATGGGCTCCGAGGCGGCGGGCTTTCCTTCCACCGGCGCCCCCTTGCCACCGTACACGGTGGGGACGATCGCGCCGTCGAGTTCCGGGATGGCAATCTGCAGCGTGGCCTGCAACGGATTGAGGCCACGTGCATCGCGCTGCCACTCTTCGATGGTCTGGAACTCGAGTGTCTGCAACGTGAGATACGGCACGTCGAGGCCCTTGAGGACCACCTGCGCCGCCGCCGAATCGTTGTACGCCGGGCCACCCACCAGCGAGAAGCCGGTGAGATTGATCATCGCGTCGATGGTCGCCTGCCCACGACCGTTCGTGAAGAACCGTTCGATGGCCGGACGCGCGTCGAGCGCCGACGAGAAACCGGCGATGACACGGAGGCCCTTGGCTTCGAGTGCCGACACGACGGCCGCGTAATGCGCGACATTGCCCGCCAGCAAGTACGAGCGGCCGACCAACACCCCCACGGTACCCACCGCGTTCTTCACCGACGGCAGATCGGACGCCGTTTCGGTGATCCCGCGATTGGGGAGCGCCGGATGCCAGAGTCCCACTTCCGGATACGTAACCGGCTGCGCCGGCTTGAGCGCGCCCTTGAACTTGGCGCGCGGACCGGCCGCGTAGCGGTCGACGGCATAGCGGATCATCTGCTCGATATTCTCATCCGAACCGGCGAGCCAGTATTGAATGAGCAACAGATACGCACGGACATCCTGTGCGGTGCCCGGAATGAACTTGAGAATATTGGGGAGCGTGCGGAGCGCGCTCATCTGCCGTTCGCCGCTCGACTTGCCGTCGCCGCGCGAGCCACGAAGCTTCTTGAGCAGCGAAATGGGTGAGAACGGCGAGCGGCTCTCCGACGCCATCATGTCGAACTTGCCAAGCTTGGTGCACTTCACCAGCTCGGGGGTGCACAGGGCGCAGAGCACCGCATCGGCGGCGTCGCGGCGCGCGAGTACCGCCGGCAACACTTCGTTGGCGTACTCTTCCTGAAAGAGCTGCGTGCAGACGACGATGTTCGCTTTCGCGATATCCTCGCGCGCCCGCGCGGCCGCCTTTGGATCGGTACCGAAGTCCGCGGCGATGTGCATGGACACATGAAGCCCCGGCACGCCTTTCAATCCCTGTTTGGCGCGTTCGAAGGCGTCAGCGAGGTGAGCGTCGAGCGTCGTGATGCAGACGCGCATTTCCGGGGAACGTGTCTCAGCGGCCATAAAACGCTTTGGCGTCGTACATGGTATCCACGGTGATCTCACCGATCCCGCGGTCGAGGGCAAACTTCTCCGTGTTGCGACGGACTTTGCCGCGCACGAAGAAGGGAATCTTCTTGAGTTCGGCCTCCGCCGAGGGAAGCCACGAGGTCGACGTCACGGCCACGGGCGCGGCCGTCTCGCTCACCACCTCTTCTACTTCTTCTACTTCGTTGTCCGTCTCCACGAGCAACGCCGCGCCCCCGGCACCACGCGGCGCACTGCTGTGCAGGTGCGATGGCGACGAGCCATCACCGAACTCGAAGTCTTCGCGAAACATGTGAATGAGATGTTCCTCGAGCCCCATCATGAGCGGATGCACCCACGTATCGAAAATCACGTTGGCGCCTTCGAAGCCCATCTGCGGCGAATGCCGCGCCGGCACGTCCTGCACGTGAATGGGCGCCGAGATCACGGCGCACGGCACACCGAGTCGCTTGGCGATGTGGCGTTCCATCTGGGTGCCAAGCACCAGCTCCGGCGCGAGCTCGGCCACCCGCTGTTCGACCGCCAGATAGTCGTCGGAGATGAGAGCCTCGACACCGATCTTCGCGGCGTATTCACGAATGGGCCGCGCAAATTCGCGCGAGTACGTGCCGATCCCCACGACCTGAAAGCCCAACTCATCGCGCGCAATACGCGCCGCGGCCAGGACGTGGGTCGCATCGCCGAAGACGAACACGCGCTTGCCGGTGAGATACGTCGAATCGACGGAGCGCGAGTACCACGGCAGCAGCGAGCGGCTGGCGTCGACCTGCGCACTGCCCGCCCGTTCATGGGCGAGGAGCGGCTGCACATCGATGCCGGTGACCGTACCGATCTCTTCGACGAACTCGCGCGTCGCCAACACCCCGATGGGCACCGTGCGCACCGTCGGCATGCGGAAGGTCTTCTCCAACCAGCGCGCCGTGGTATCGGCGACTTCGGGATAGAGCGCGATGTTGAAGTCCGCCTCGGGGATGCGGCGGATGTCCGCCACCGTGGCGTTGTGCGGCGCGCAAACATGGACGTCGACGCCGAGATCATGCAGCAGCCGCGTGATTTCGCGCACGTCGTCACGATTGCGGAAGCCGAGCGCCGTGGCGCCCAACAGGTTTGCCCGCGGCCGTCGTCCTTCGCGGCGGATGACGTCGATGACCGGCTCACGCGTCGTGCCCGGCGGCGGGGCCGCCGGCTGCAGCAGGGTGCGCACGAGATGATAGAACGTCTCGCTCGCGCCCCAATTCTCCTTCTTGGAGTACGCCGGCAGCTCGAGCGGCACGATGGGGATGGGCAACGACATGCCCTGCGCGAGCGACCCCGGCTGATCCTGAATGAGTTCGGCCGTGCACGACTCGCCCACCAGCATCGCGTCGGGCTTGAACCGTTCGTACGCCTCGCGTACCGACGTTTTCACCAGCTCCGCCGTATCGCCACCGAGGTCGCGGGCCTGAAAGGTGGTGTACGTCACCGGCGGCCGGCGGTCACGCCGTTCGATCATGGTGAAGAGCAGATCGGCGTACGTGTCGCCCTGCGGCGCATGCAACACATAGTGCACCCCCGTCATGGACGTGGCGATGCGCATCGCGCCGACGTGCGGCGGTCCTTCGTAGGTCCAGAGGGTCAGTTCCATGGCTGTCTCAGACCGCGAGTCGTTGTGCGCGATCGAGCGGGCGCACGAAGAGTTCTGCCAGATCGCCCGCCTGCTCGAACCCATGCACGGGCGAGAAGACCAGCTCGATGGACCACTTGGTGCGCAGCCCTTCGGCTTCCAGCGGATTGGCGAGGCCGAGGCCGCAGACCGTGAGGTCGGGACGCGCGTCACGACAGCGATCGAGCTGCTTCTCCACGTCCTGCCCTTCGCTGAGCTGCGCCGTCTCCGGCAAGCGCGCGAGCTCGGCGTCCATCATGAGCCGGTCGAGATACGGTGTGCCCACTTCGACGAGCTCCATGCCGCACTCCTCGTGCAGGAAGCGCGCGAGCGGGATCTCGAGCTGCGAATCGGGGAACATGAACAGCCGCTTCCCCTCGAGCTGCACGCGATAGCGTTCGAGCGCCAGTCGCGCACGCTGCGCGTTGGGCGCGATCGCAGTCTCGAACGCGGCGTCGGCAATCTGCCAGGCATCGGCGGCGGCCTTGAACCACGCGGTCGTGCCATTGACCCCGAACGGATACGGCGCCGACAGCAGCGTGGCGCCACGCGCCATGAGCGCCCGCGCGGTTTCACCAAGGAACGGCTGCGCCAGCAACAGACGCGTGTTGGGGCCGATGGGCGGCAACTCCCGCGCGCGACGCGGCGGGAAGAAGCGCACGGGCCCGATCCCGAGTTTGGTGAAGAGCCGCGCGAACTGATCTTCGACGACGTCGGCGACCGTGCCCACCACCAGCAGTTCCTGCGTGGCCGACGTGCTCGCGGGCATGTGCGGCACCATGCTGCGCAGACAGGCGTCTTCGCCCTGCGTGAACGTGGTCTCGATGCCGCTCCCCGAATAGTTGAGGATCTGCACCTGCGGCATGAACTGGCCGTTGAGCCGTTCGGCGGCGCGCGCGAGGTCGAGCTTGATGACTTCCGACGGGCACGAGCCCACCAGGAAGAGCGTGCGGATGTCAGGACGGCGTGACAGCAACTGCTTCACGACGCGATCGAGCTCATCGTTCGCATCGGCGAGCCCGGCGAGATCGCGCTCGCTCAGAATCGCGGTGGCGAAGCGCGGTTCGGCGAAGATCATGACCCCCGCGGCCGACTGGACGAGGTGCGCGCAGGTGCGCGAGCCCACGACGAGAAAGAACGCGTCCTGCATCTTGCGATGCAGCCAGACAATGCCGGTCAGGCCGCAGAACACTTCGCGCTGGCCTCGTTCGCGAATGACGGGCAACTCGAGCACGGTGCTCACGCGGGCACCCCTGCTGCGGCGGCGCGCGCCGCCTTTTCAGCTGCTTCCTGCAGACGGGCCGCCCGGAGCTTAAGAATGAATTGAATGGCGTTGACCGTGTAGGCCGCGTACGCCACCAGCGCCATCCACATGAGGAAGCGCGGATCCCACTGGAGGTAAAGCCCGATCAGATAGGCGGTGTGCTGGCCGATCACGAAGAAGCTCACCACGTCTTCCCAGAAGAACGACTCGTGGAAGAGGTACTGACCGAAGACCACTTTTTCCCAGATCGCGCCGGTCACCATGATGGTATAGAGCACGAGGGTTTTCACGACAATGGAAATGTGCGCGGCCTCGAGACCGTTGCCGGTTTTGAGATAGCGCAGCACGAGCGTGACCGAGACGGCCATGACCAGGAACTGGACCGGCGCAAGGAGTCCTTGCACCAGCGTCCACCTGGTGGCGTCGCGACGCTTACGTTCTTCAGGCGTGTAGAGGCCCGTGCGTACGGTGGGTGCCGACGCACGGACATGGGCGGCCGCGTTGTTCGCAACCGTCTCTTGGGGGGGCACAACAGTCATCAGCCGTCTCTTCCGGGGGTTCGCTGCCCAGATGAGTTGAGGGTACGATCGGGGCACGAAGTTGTCAAGAAGAGTTTACGTACACTTTTCTTGACAACTGGACCGTCTGGTATCATTATCGGCGATCATTCGTTATGGTATGCCCTACCCACCGGGCATATCTCACCTGCCATTGCGCCCCGGAGAACTCGCGGCCATGCAAGGCGCGTCCCTCCAGCCAGCTGCTATCGGCTCCCTCACGGTGACCCACCGCCCGGGCTTCCCTCCCGATGCCATGGATCGTCTGACTTCGCCGCTCAGCATCGAGCGCCTCGAACGTCTCGAGCGCACCATCCAGAACGAACTCGTCCCGCGCCTCATGACGAGTCACCGCGTGGGCCCCGTCTCTCCGAACATGGCCGCTGCCGTTGGGCGCGCGTTGTCGGAACAGGACGTGAAGGCCTTCGTGAAGGCGGTGCGCAGCCCCGACGATGCCAGCGGGGCGCAGTACATCCGCGACGTGCTGGCCGAAGGGGCGACGGTCGAGTCGGTCTACCTCGACCTGCTCGCCCCCTCCGCCCGCCGACTCGGCGACCTGTGGGACAGCGACGAGTGTGACTTCGTCGAAGTGACCGTCGCGCTCGGACGCATGCAGCGCCTGCTGCGCGACCTCTCTCAGGTGTTCCTCGCCGAAGCCGGCCATGCCGAACCGGTGGGCAACATGCTCCTCACCTGCGTCCCCGGCGAGCAGCACACCCTCGGCATCATCATGGTCGGGGAGTTCCTGCTCCGCGATGGCTGGCGTGTGCTCGTGGGCGCGCCCTGGACCGACAGCGACCTGCTCTCCATGGTCGCCACCGACTGGTACGACGTGATTGGCTTCTCCGTCGGGACCGAAAGCCGTCTCAACGTGCTCCGTCGTGATATCCGCCGCCTCAAGTCTGCGTCGCGCAATGCGAACATCCAGATCATGGTCGGTGGTCAATTGTTTGTTGAAGATCCTACCATGGCGGAGCAGGTTGGCGCGAATGCCATCGCGACCGACGCCCGTCAGGCCCCGGTGATCGCCCGATCACTGCTCGCTGCGGCTCGCGCAGGCGCCACGGATGTACATCGCTCAGAGGGGCACGGCGAGAATGGCCAGTTCCGTGAAGCCCTTCGACGGGACTAACCCCGCGTTCGGCGAGCTCGATGCCAAGTCAGCGGCAGCGTTGCTTGCCGTGGCGGGGGATATCGCGCTCGTCATGGATGGCGCCGGCGTCATTCGTGACGTCGCCGTCATGGGGAGCGGCGATTCGCAGTTCGACTCCGCGACCCAGTGGATTGGCCGTCCGTGGAGCGACACCGTCACGGGCGACTCCCGTGGCAAGATCGACACGCTCGTCAAGGAAGCCATTCATCAAGGCGTCTCCAAGCGGCGGCAGGTCAATCATGTCATGGGCGACGTGGCCGATGTCCCGGTGTCGTATACCACCGTCAAGGTCGGGCGCGACGGGAGCCTTGTCGCGGTCGGTCGCGACATGCGGCATGTGTCGGCGCTCCAGCAGCGGCTCGTCGAAGCACAGCAGGCCATGGAGCGCGACTACTGGCGCCTGCGGCACGTCGAAACGCGCTACCGCCTGCTCTTCCAGCTCGCGAGCGACGGCATCGTCGTGCTCGACGCCGCCAACCTCAAGGTGCTCGATGCGAACGCGGCCGCCGGTCAGATCTTCGGGGAGCAAACCGATCGCCTGATCGGCCGGTCGTTCCCCATTGGCATGGACGCGCAGGCGGCGCGGGCGCTCGACGAGCTCCTGTCCAACGCCCGCAGCGCGGGCCGGTCGGGCGACATCACCCTCACGCTCAACGGCGCGCGCACATTTCACGCCTCGGCCTCCTGCTTCCGTCAGGAGCAGTCGACGCTGTTGCTGGTGCGCTTCTCCCCCGCCGAGCTTCCGACGGCGGGGTCCAGCAGCGGGGCCAGTTCGCCGTCGCGTCTCATTGATCTGCTCGAGCGCTCGCCGGACGCCTTTGTCGTCACGGACCTCGACGGGCAGATCCTGACAGCCAACCGCGCCTTTCTCGACATCACCGAACTGGCAAGCGAAGAGCAGCTCCGCGGCAGTTCGCTGGCCACGTACATCGGCCGTCCCGGTGCGGACTTCTCGGTGTTCGTGGGGACGCTGCGGAAGAACGGGGTGGTGCGCCTCATGGCCACCTCCGCCCGCGGGATGCACGGGAACCAGTCCGAAGTGGAAGTCTCGGCGGTATGGGTGCCGGAAGGGGAGGAGCCGTGCATCGGCTTCACCATTCGCGACATCGGCCGCCGGCTCGCCAGCGGCCCGCAGGGCGCGCGCGACCTCACCCGCGCGGTCGAGGAGCTCACCTCGCTCGTCGGCCGGGTCTCCTTGCGCGACCTGGTCCGGGATACCGTCGACCTGGTGGAGCGCCATTTCATTGAAGCGGCGCTCGAGCTGACGAACGACAACCGGACCTCCGCCGCCGAGGTGTTGGGCGTGAGCCGACAAAGCCTGTATGTAAAGCTCCGAAGACACCGGCTGGTAACTCCGGGCGCCGATCGTGACGAGGACGTCGCCAGCTAGCCCTCCCTGCTCCAGCTGGTCCCACAAACACGTTGCATGATTTGCCCGGCAAAACCATGCCGGGCTCTGTCGCACTCCGCGACTGTCAACTACACTAGACAGATATGGGCGTCAGTTATTCAGAACGTACGGCGGTGACGCGGCTGGACCCGAAAGCGGTCCTGACGCTGCTCAAGCCTGTGACCTGGTTCCCACCCATGTGGGCATTCACCTGCGGAGCGATTTCCGCGGGTGTGCCCTTGTCGTCGGAGCGCCTGTGGACGTTGGCGCTTGGTATTGGCCTGACGGGCCCGATGGTGTGCGCGTCGAGTCAGGCGGTGAATGACTGGTTCGATCGCGAGGTCGATGCGATCAACGAACCCAATCGCCCGATCCCGTCGGGGCGCATCCCCGGGCAGTGGGGACTGGCGATCGCGATCATCTGGAGCGCGCTCTGTATTGTCTGGGCGCTGCCGTTGGGCGCGTTCGGCATGCTCGCCGTAGGCGTGGCGCTGGCGTTTTCGTGGGGCTACAGTGCGCCGCCCTTCCGCTTCAAGCGCAACGGGTGGATTGGCAATACGGCGGTCGGTTTCACGTATGAAGGATTGGCGTGGATTACCGGCGCCGGGATCACGCTGGGCAACGTGCTCCCGCCCATGCCGCTGTTGCTGCTGGCCGTGCTCTATAGCATCGGCGCGCACGGCATCATGACGCTCAACGATTTCAAGGCCATAGAAGGCGACCGCAAAATGGGCGTGAATTCGCTGCCCGTGATGCTCGGCCCGACGGCGGCCGGCTGGGTGGCCTCGCTGGTGATGCTGATTGCGCAGGCCGTGGTGATCGGTTTGCTCGTTTCGTGGGGACGTCCGGGCTTCGCGACGGCCATCGGGGTGCTCGCGCTGATTCAGGCGGGGCTCATGTGGTGGTTCGTACAGCAGCCGGTTGAACGCGCGTTGTATCTGAGCGCGTTCGGGGTGCCCTTCTATGTAAGCGGCATGATGGTATCGGCGTTCGCGGTGCGCACGTTGCCCATGGTCACGAATGCCCTGACCGAGGTCACCCGCTAATGACGACCGCCGTGGCGCCGGTATCGATGACGACGCAAGCGCGCCGCAGCGTTGAAGCAGGGATGAGCTGGTGGCAGCTCACGCGCCTCGGGTTCGTGCAGGCGGCGATCGGGGCGGTCGTGGTGCTGCTCACGACGACTATCAATCGTGTCATCGTCGTGGAGCTTGGCCTGCCGGCGCTCATTCCGGGGCTGCTGGTGGCGCTGCATTTCGGCGTGCAGCTCATTTTGCGTCCGCGTCTGGGGCACGACAGCGATCGTCATGGTCGCCGTACACCGTGGATTCTTGGGGGGTTGCTGGTGTGCGCGCTCGGGGGCATCGGTGTCGCGGCGAGCATTCCGGTCATGGCCACCAACGTCGTGTTGGGCGTGGCGTTGGCGTCGTTGGCGAGTGTCATTCTTGGCGCCGGTGTCAGTGCGGCGGGCACGCCGCTGCTGGCGCTCATGAGTGAGCGGGCCAAGCCTTCGCAGCGAGCGGGTGCGGCCGCGATCACGTGGATTCTCATGATCGTCGGCATCATCATCACGGCCGCGACGTCCGGCGCGCTGCTCGATCCGTTTTCGTATACGCGACTCATTGCGATCGCCGGCGGCATCGGTGTGGTGGGGCTGCTCGTGGCGTGGCTGGCGACGCTCGGCGTGGAGCGCGGTCCGCGCCCCGTGATGCCGTCGCAGGATGAAATTGACGGCAAGACCGCGTTTCGCGCCACGCTGCAGACCGTGTGGAACGAGCCGGCGGCGCGCCTGTTTTCGGGGTTCATCTTCCTTGCGATGTTCGCGTACAGCGCGCAGGATCTCATTCTCGAGCCCTTCGCCGGCATCGCGTTCGGCATGACGCCGGGTGAGAGCACGAAGCTCTCGGGCGCCCATCACGGCGGCGTACTCGCCGGCATGATCGTCGCCGCGTTGCTGGCCACGCGCACGGGACAGCTTCGGCATTGGGCGGCAGCGGGCTGCGGCGCGTCGGCGCTGGCGTATCTCGCGATGGTTGCATCGCCGGGCTTTTCGAGTGTCCCGGTGTTCACGGCCATCGTGGTCGTGCTTGGCCTCTCCAACGGCGTGTTCGCGATTGGCGCGATCGGCTCGATGATGGCGCTCACGGGCGACAAGACCGATGGTCGCGCGGGGTTGCGCCTGGGCGTCTTTGGCGCGGCGCAGGCGTTGGCCTACGCGGTCGGCACGATGAGCGGGGCCGCCGGCGTCGATGCGGCCCGCGCGATTCTCGACTCGCCGGTGCGCGGCTATTTGGCGGTGTTTGCGGTGCAGGCGCTGCTCTTCGGCGCGTCAGCGTGGTTGGCGCTGCGCAGTGCGTCGAGTGAGCGGGCGACAGATGTGTTTCAACAGCGTGGTGAGATGTTGTCGGCGGTGATC
>JAAVWC010000019.1 GCA_023910675.1 Gemmatimonas sp. | reverse complement strand
CCGGCGTCGCCGAGCTTCGTGCGCAGCCGCTGAACGTGCATGTCGACGGTACGCGTCTGGATGTCCGGCGCCGCCTCCCACACGGTTTCGAGCAAGGTGTCCGCGACCTTGCACTCGGCCGCGCCGTTCGGCGAGCGTGAGCAGCAGTTTGAACTCGGTGGGCGTCAGGTCGACGAGGTCACCGTTCACGTTGACGCTCATGGCAGCGCGGTCGATGTGGAGCGAGCCGATGACGAGGGTGTCACCGGTGGCCGGCGCCACTGTGCCGGTGCGCCGCAGAATGGCCGCGACCCGCAGCACGAGCTCAGCCGGCGAAAACGGTTTGGTCAGGTAGTCGTCTGCGCCCAGCGACAATCCGCGGATGCGGTCGGGCTCTTCCCGACGCGCGGTGAGCATGATGACCGCGATGTCCCGCGAGGCCTCGTCGAGACGGAGCTGTTCGAGCACATCGAATCCCGACATGCCCGGCAGCATGAGGTCGAGCACCATGAGCGCGGGCCGATCGCGACGCGCCAGTTCCAGCGCATCCTGTCCGGACGATGCGGTGGAGACGCGGTAGCCAGCCTTGGCGAGGTGGTACGCCACCAGCGCTACAATCTCGGGTTCGTCATCTACGACGAGAATGCGATCGGTCGTCGGTGGGGCCGGCGGATTCATGCAGGGGTCACGGAGTTCCGGCGTCGGCCGGTACGTCGTCGGGGAGCCTCGAGCGCGTTGCCGCGCGCGTTTGCAGCCGACGATGAATTTTGGCCACGATCATTTCGATCGCGACCGTGTTACTGCCTCCCCGTGGCACGATGACGTCGGCGTAGCGTTTGCTCGGTTCGACGAATTGCAGGTGCATGGGCTGCACGGTGGTGAGGTACTGATCGAGTACCGATTCCAACGTACGTCCACGCACCGCCGTGTCACGACGGATGCGGCGGATCAGGCGAATATCCGGATCGGCGTCCACGAACACTTTCACGTCGCACTGCGCCCGGATGTTCGGATCGGAGAGCAGGAGAATGCCGTCAACGACGACGACATCTGCCGGCTCAATACGCCGAGTGCGGGTGCTTCGGGAATGTGTCGCGAACTCGTACACCGGCATGTCCACCGCAACGCCGCGGTTGAGCGCCTCGAGATGCTGCGTGAGCAACTCCACATCGAAGGCATCGGGATGATCCCAATTGACGTGATGCAGCTGCTGTAGCGTGAGGTGCCGGAAATCCCGGTAATACGCGTCCATCTCGAGGAACGCCACGGAAGCGTCCGGTAAGGCTTCGGCCACCTTGCGGGCGACCGTGGACTTTCCCGAGCCGGTGCCGCCCGCGATGCCAATGATGAGCGGTTTCATGAGCGGTTCTTCCGGTTCGTCCACGAGTGATGAGTCAAGCTGTTCCGCCGTCGTTTCCGACTTGTTACGACCCGGTAACGAACAGGTACCGACCGCCGGCCCTTTGTCACCGTCAGCGGAAGTTCGCGGAGGTACGGGCAGGAGGGCAAGACGACGGGCGGCACTCCACAGTCTCGGGGGGAGCGACTAGCATTCCCCTATGGGACGTCTATCAAATCCGCGAGGACCGCGCCGGTGGTCTCGCCAAGTCGCCACGCTGCTCCCCCTCGGGGTCTTGAGCGCGCTCACGGCGCTATCCGCCTCGCCGCTTCACGCGCAGCCCCGAAGGGTCGAGCTGACGATTGCCGCCACCACCGACGTGCACGGGCGGCTGCGTGCCTGGGACTATTACGCCGGCGCAGCCGACCCCACTCATTCGCTGGCCGCTGCGGCCACCATCGTCGACTCGGCTCGGCGGGCCAACCCGGACGGGGTGGTCCTCGTGGAAGGGGGGGACATTCTCCAGGGCAATCCGCTGCTCTACGTGGCGGCCAAGGTGCGCCCCACCCCCGTGCACCCCGTCATCGCCGCCATGAACGTCATGCGCTATGACGCGGCGGTGCTGGGTAATCACGAATTCAACTATGGCGTCCCGCTGCTTCAGAATGCCGTGGCGCAGGCTGGTTTTCCGTTCGTAGCGGCGAACGTCATGGACGCGCAGGGGCGCCCCTTTGTCGCCCCCATGACCATGGTGGTGCGGCGCGGCGTCCGGGTGGCCATCGTGGGCGGCACGACGCCCGGCTCGATGGTGTGGGACCGCGAGAACCTCAAAACGGCCGGCCTCACCGTGACCGATATCGTACCGGCCGTCCGGGCCCGCGTGCAGGAAGCACGGCGGCGCGGGGCCGACGTGGTGGTGGTGCTCCTGCACTCTGGGCTGTCGGAGCCGGCGAGCTATGACACCGTCGCGACCGGGCTGCCGTCGGAGAACGTGGCCGGCCGCGTGCCGCGGGAGATCGACGGGATTGACGCGGTGGTCTACGGCCACTCGCACCGCGAGCTGGTCGATTCGACCATCAACGGCGCGCTGGTCATGCAGCCCCGCAACTGGGCGGGCTCGGTGGCGCTCGGCACGTTGACGCTCGAGCGACGCGGCCGCCAATGGACGGTGGTGAGTCGCGTGGGGCGCTCGGTGCGTGTGGCCGGACACCGCGAGCATCCGGAGGTGCTGGCGGCCGCGGCCGGTACGCATGACGCGACGGTGGCATGGGTCAATGCGCCGGTGGGGCGCACCGCGGTGACGTGGCGCAGCGACAGCGCGCGCGTGGCGGACCTCCCCATTACCGACCTCGTCAACGAAGTCATGCGCCGCACCGCCGGCGCCGACCTGTCGGCCACGGCGGCCTTCTCGCTCGAGGCAGCGCTTGACACGGGCGCCGTGACGCAGGCCGAGCTGTCGCGCCTGTATCCGTACGACAACACGCTGCGGGCGGTGCGCATTACCGGGGCCCAGCTCCGCGCCTTCCTCGAACATGCCGCGCGCTACTACCGCTCCGTCAACGCGAGTGGTCGCGCCCCCGACGGCATCGTGGATCCTGCCGTGCCGGGATACAACTTCGATGTGGTGAGCGGCGCCGACTACACCATCGATCTGCGGCAGCCGGTGGGCCGTCGCATCACGCGCTTGCAGGTCCGCGGGCGCGACGTGCAGCCCACCGACAGTTTCACCATGGCGGTGAACAACTATCGGCAGAGCGGTGGCGGCGGATTCGCCATGGTGTCCGGTGCGCCGGTGGTGTTCGAGCGTGAGGTCGACATCCGTCAGCTCATCATCGACGAAGTGACCAAGGCGGGCACGCTCTTGCCGGAGCACTACGCCCAACGCAATTGGACGCTCGAACCGGCGGAAGCGCGTGCGCAGGCCTATGGCGAGCAGACGCGCGGGCGTGGTGCCGACGCGAGTGGACCACGGGCCGCTGGCAAGACGGTGCGGGTCATTGCCATGAGCGATTTCCACGCCGCCCTGCGCCCGCAGTTTGACCAGAGTAACAATCCCGTTGGTGGCGCCGTCGCGTTGTCGGCGGCCATTCGCCGGGCACAGCGGGCGTGTGTGTCGCCCGCCTGCGAGCATGTGGTCATCGATGCCGGCGATCTGTTCACCGGATCGCCGGCATCCGACTGGAACGATGGTCGCCCCACGGTGCAGGTGGTCAACCGCTTCGATGTGGCGGCGGGCGCGCTGGGTAATCACGAGTTCGACTTCGGGCAGGACACGCTACGCGCCCGCGTGCGCGAGCTCCGTCATGCCGTGCTGGGCGCCAACGTGCGCGGCCCGGACGGCACGATGCCCGCATGGCTGCGCGCCGACACGATCGTGGTGCGCAACGGGGTGCGTATTGGCATCGTGGGCGCGGCGGGAACGCACACGCCGGAAACGGCGAGCCGTCGCAAGGTCGGGGCGCTCACCTTCCTCGACCCCGTGCCGATTTTTGCGGCGCGTACGAAGGCGTTGCGCGCGGCCGGCGCGCAGGTGGTGGTGGCCGTCATTCACGATGGCGGGCGCTGCGAACGCGACCGGCCCACGGTGTGCACGGGTGAAGGCATCGACATTGGGCGACGACTGGGGGCACTGGGAGCGGATCGTCCGGACGTGTACGTCATGGGGCACGCGCACGTGAACCTCGCGCTCGATTTTGCGGGGATGCCGGCGGTGGAGCCCACGTCGAGCGGTCGGGGCATTGCGATCGTCGATATCCCGGTGGGTGGCGGGACGGCCACCAGCACGATTGTCCCGGTGCGCGGGGAGGCCGTGGCCGACGCAGACCCGGGGGTGGACTCGCTGGTGAAGGCGGCGGTGGCCAGTGTGGCTGGCCGGCAGTCGACGCCGGTGGCGACACTGGCCGCGCCCATGCGACGCACGGGACCGCAGAACGCGGTCGGCAATCTGCTCGCCGATGCGATGCGCAGTGGCGCGGGCGCTGACGTGGGGATGTGGAACAACGGGGGGGTGCGCGCAGATCTCGCCGCAGGTCCGCTCAACTACGGCGGCGTGCATTACGTCACGCCGTTCGGCAACCTGCTTACGCGCATCCGCCTGCGCGGCGCCACGCTGTTGCAAGTGCTCGAAGCGGGCGTGAGCGGCGGACGCCCCGATGTGCACGTGAGCGGGCTGACGGTGGAGTTCGACCCGTCACGCCCCAAGGGGGCGCGCGTGGTGCGCGTGACCGACCTTCGGGGGGCCCCGCTCGATCCGGCGCGCATTTACAGTCTGGCGCTCAATGATTTCATGGTGGAAAACGACTTCCGCGACATCCTCACGGCGGCGGTCAGTACGGAATTTCTGACGGTCAAGGATATCGACGCGGTAAGCGAGTTTCTGCGTCGTCAGCCACAACCGGTGCAGGGCGACGACACGGCCCGCATCCGAGCCATTACTCCAGGGAGTTTGTGATGTCCAACGCGGACGTGCGCGTGTTCGTGAATGAGCGCGGAGTGACCGTGCCCGCCGGGTCGAGTGCCCTCGACGCCGTGCGGGTTCTGTTCCCCGACGATGCCGAAGGCATCGAGGCCGGTCGCTTGCGGCTCACCGACAGTCGTGGCTTGCCGACACCTGCCGCCGCGCCGGTAAATGGTGGCGCCATTTTTCGAGTGGTGACCGCGCGCGAACGGCTCGAGGACGCGACGACATGAGCGCGTCGTTACCTCCGACGGCGTCGCTCAATCCGGCATTCGTCGCGCTGCTGCGCGCGCTGCCCAAGGCGGAGTTGCATTGCCACCTCGATGGATCACTGCGCCCCGGAACGCTGCTGGCACTCTCTGAAGCGCGCGGGATCACGCTGCCCTTCCATGAGCCTGCCGCCTTGGCCAAGTGGATGCGCGTGGATGATGCGCACAACCTCGAAGAGTACCTGGCGCGTTTCGAGATCACGCTGGCCGTCATGCAAACGGCCGAGGAGATCGAGCGCATTGCGCACGAACTGGTGCTCGATGCGGCGCTGGATGGTGTGCGCTACGTCGAGGTCCGTTTTTGTCCGGCGCTCAACATGCGCGAGGGGCTTACCGGTGACGACGTGATGAACGCGGTGATCCGCGGCCTGCGTCGTGGCGAAAAGGAGACCGGTACGGTCGCCCGGTGTATCGTGTGCGCGCTGCGCAGCTTCCCGTGGCCGCACAGCATGGACATGGCGGAGCTGGCCGTGGCGTACAAGAACAACGGCGTCGTGGCGTTCGACTTGGCTGGTGGGGAGTTCGGCAACCCGGCGCACGCCCACGCGGCCGCCTTTGAGTATGCCCGCAACAACAACCTGGCCGTAACGGTACATGCGGGTGAAGGCGACGGCGCCGAGTCCATTCATGAGGCGGTACATCGTTGTGGCGCCAATCGTATTGGGCACGGCACGCGACTGCAGGAGGATCCGTCGCTCGAAGCGTATATCGTCGATCGCGGCATCGCGCTCGAAGTGTGCCCCACGAGCAACGTCCAGACGCGCGTGGCGCCCACGTTCGGTGAACATCCCATGCGCCGCTACCTCGCGCTGGGCGCGCGCATCACGGTGAACACCGACAATACGATGATGAGCGGCGTAACCCTCACCGAGGAGTTCACGGCGTGTGCGCAGTGGTTGGGGTGGGACTTCGCGACCCTGTGTACCGTGTCGCTCAACGCGTTCGACGCGGCGTTTCTTCCGCTCGCCGAACGCACGGTGTTGCGTGCCAAGGCCGCGCGCGAGATGGCGCAGTTGGCCACCGACGTGCCGTCCTTGTTTCTCGCTGAGGAGCCTGTCGAATGAAGACCATCCCGGTTGGCGTTACCGCCGCGACCACGGCTGCCGCGTACATCCGTGAGCGCGTGGGCGCCGCTTGGCAGACCCCGGTGGCAGGCATCGTCCTCGGCTCGGGCCTTGGCGGCTTGGCCGACCGTCTCGCGCATGCGGTGCGCATCCCGTTCTCGCATATCCCCGGCTTTCCGCAGGTGACCGTCGCCGGGCATGCCGGGCAGCTCATTGTGGGCACGCTGGCCTCTCGCCCCGTCGTCATGCTGGCCGGGCGTTTTCACATGTATGAAGGCCATGATGCCGGACTGGCGGCCTTTCCCGTGCGCGTGCTCCACGCGCTGGGCGCTCCCGTATACGTCGCCTCCAACGCGGCCGGCGGTGTGCGTCGCACGTTCGAAGCCGGCGATCTGATGCTCATCGCGGACCACATGAACCTCATGTTTCGCAATCCACTCATCGGGCCGACGGAGCAGGGGGATGAGCGCTTCCCCGACATGAGCGACCCGTACGACCCCGGGCTCCGCGTCCTGATGCGCGAGGCCGCCCACGCGGTGAACGTGCCGCTACACGAGGGGGTGTACTGCGGTCTCGTGGGCCCTACGTACGAAACGCCGGCCGAGGTCCGCATGCTCGAAAGGCTTGGGGCCGATGCGGTGGGGATGTCGACCGTGCCGGAGGTCATCATGGCCCGTGCCATCGGCATGCGCGCAGTGGCCGTTTCGTGCATCACCAACAAGGCCGCCGGCTTGTCGCACGAGAAGCTGAGTCACGCCGAAGTGATGGACGCCGGCCGCGCGGTGGCCGGCCGCTTCGAGGGACTCATCACGGAATGTGTACGGCGACTGTAATACGCCCGTTCTTGCTTTACCACCGCGTTGTGTCAGCGCGCGCGTTGCGGCGAACGTGGCAATCCAGCCAGCCGCGTCTTGAACGTCTGGAAGCTGCGTGAGTCGCGCGCGAGTGACCGCAGCACGATGGGGTCGATCTTGGCGATCTCCTCTTCGGTGACGCGGATGCGGCTCTCCTCAACCGGGTGCGAGGCAAACCATGCTTCGACACCGCTCGGGTTGCGCTCGCGCTCCTGCAGCAGGATGCGGAACATGCTGGGCATACCGCGCGGGTCGATCCCCGAGCGGGACACGTAGAGTACGCCGAACTTGTCGGCGTCTGATTCATCGTCACGGCTGAACTTGGCGAAGAGCCCCTGCGCGGCGACGGACGCGCCCGTTCCGGCAAGACCTTGGCAGAGTGACGGCGCGATCACACACCCGATGCTGAAGCCCACGTTGGCCCGCTGCGCGGCGGCCATCTGCTTCATGCTGTGCCGCTGCGTCACGTGCGCAATTTCGTGGCCGATCACACCCGCCAGCTCGGACATGTTGGTCGTGCGCGCAATGAGGCCGCGGTTCACGTAAATGTGCCCGCCCGGCACGGCGAACGCATTGATCTCGTCCTGATCGACGACGTTGAAGCGCCAGGTGAGGCTGCGGTCGTCGACCACGCGCGCAATGGAGTCGCCCAGTACGTTGATGTAGCGGACGATTTCCGGGTCGCGGACCATGGGGAGTTGCTGCTCGATTTGTTGGGCGTATTGATTGCCCATGTCGACTTCCTGCGCCGTATTGGGCACACAGGAGGTCAGCAGCAGGACCGCCCCGCTCATGCTCAGTCGCCGGACCACGCTGGTCCGACGGGATAATCGCGCCATATTCCCTCCGCTATCGTTCATGCGAGCGGCGCCCGGCCTCCGGTGCGGCCAACTCGACTCCGTGTCGACATTCTTGTACCCGCGAACCCCGCGAGTTCCTCCCGAAGACGTGAAGCTACTCACACTCGCCCGTGACCTGCAGCGCCGGAAGGCCCGTGAACGCCAGCACCGCTTCGTCGCGGAAGGGGTGCGCGCGGTCGAGACGCTGCTGGCCTCCCCCTTCGAGGTTACGGGGCTGCTGGTCACCGCTGCGCTGCAGAACGACGAGCGGGGGCGGGGCCTGTTGGCCGCCGCCGAGGCGCGCGGGGTGCCGGTAGTGGAGGTGTCTGATGCCGAACTGGAAAGCGCGGCCGACACCGACACCCCGCAGGGAGTGCTGGCCGTCGCGACCATCCCCGAACAGACGCTCGCGGTGCCTACCGGGCAGGCCCGCTACCTGGTGCTGGACGCCCTCCAGGACCCCGGCAACGTGGGAACGGTGATACGCACAGCCGCCGCCATGGGGGTGACCGCCACGGTGGCACTCCCGGGCACTGTCGACTTGTGGAACGCCAAGGTGGTGCGGAGCAGCATGGGGGCGCTGTTCCATCATCCGGTCGCGATGTTCTCCTGGGAGCAGTTCTCCGGGTTTGCCGCGTCGGCGGGGATGTCGCTGTGGGCGGCCGACATGCACGGGGATGCAGTCGATGGCTTGCGGCCGGATGCCTGTCCTGAGCGCCTGGCGTTGGTCGTCAGCAACGAGGGGGCGGGGCTGTCGCCCCACGTGGCCGCGGCGGTATCGCGCACGGTCACCATCCCCATGGCGGCGGAGGTGGAATCGCTCAACGTGGCCGTGGCGACGGGGATTCTCCTCTATGCCCTACGCGTGGCGTCCCATGCGCCTCGGTCGTCCTGACGGCATGCAAGCGACGCTGCCACTCGATACAACCGCCCTCGGTGCTGTGGAATACACGGGGGGGCTGACTGCCGGGCTCATTGGTCATCTCTCGATGACCGAACTGCTCATGGTGCTGCTTCCGGTGTTCATCGTGGGCGCCTCGATCGGCTCGTTCCTCAATGTCTGCATTGCCCGCTGGCCGCTCGACCTGAGTGTGGTGAAGCCGCGGTCGCGCTGCCCGCGCTGCGAACGCCCCATCAAGTCGTACGAGAACATTCCCATTGTCAGCTGGCTGTTGCTGCGCGGAAAGTGCGCCGGGTGCGCGCTCCCCATTTCGCTGCAGTATCCCGCGGTCGAAGCGCTTGTAGGACTCATGTGGGTCCTCGCCTTTTACTTCTTGGGCTTCGGTTTCGAGGCGTTCCGAGTCTCGGTGTTCGCCACGTTGCTCTTCGGCATCGCTGTAACGGACGCGAAGCACTATCTCATCCCCGATGGCTTCACGGTGTCGGGGCTGATCATGATGCTGCTCTTTGCGATCGTGAATTTCTTCGTCGAAGAGCCGTCGCACTTCGTGTCGGCGTGGCCCGCCATACTTGGGACCTGCGTTGGTGCCGGTGCGATCACCATCATTGGCTGGCTCGCCGAAGTGATCATGAAGCGTGAAGCCATGGGCTTTGGCGACACGACGCTCATGGCCGTTGTTGGCGCGGCCATCGGTGCCGAACGCTCGCTGCTGACGATCATCGTCGGCGCCTTTGTCGGCGCGGTGACCTTCCTGCTCATCGTGGGGCCTATCGTCAAGCTGCGCTCGGCCAAACGGGGTGAGCCGTTCGAGTTTCCCGACGTTCCCTTCGGCGTGTTCCTTGCGCCCGCTGCGCTGCTCACCTTGCTTTGGGGTGAGGCTCTGATCACCTGGTATATCGAGCGCGCGTTCTCCGCCTGAGTCAGCCCATGTCTACGACCAAAACCTCGCCGCAGCGCCACGCTGCGGCGCTGCTGTTTCTCCTGAGTGCCGCCTTCGTCGGCGCCTGCGGAGACAAGCCGTCCGCCGGCGATGGCCCCTACGCCGATCTCGTGGCGGAGTTCGTGCCGAGGATCGAGAAGGAGATGGGGCTACCGTTCAAGACGCCGCCCAAGATCGAGAAGCGCACGAAGGAGCAGGTGGCCGTCTTCGTGCGGAAGCAGCTCGAGAGCGACCGCGGCAAGGCGCAGGTGGCCGGCCAGGAAGCGGTGTACCGCATTCTCGGGATGATTCCCGATACGCTCAATCTTGGGGCTCTGCTGCAGCGTCTGCTCGAAGAGCAGATCGTGGGGTACTACGATCCCACGACCAAGGTGCTATACGTCGTGGGCGGTGCGCCCGACATGCTGCTCAAGCAGACGGTGTCGCACGAGCTCGTGCACGCGTTGCAGGACCAGTACGTCAAGATCGACAGCATTCAGGCACAGGTCGACAACGGCGACCGCCAGGTTGCGGCGCAGTCGGTGCTCGAAGGGCAGGCGGTGTTCATGCAGCTGCGTATCGACCCCAACGCCGGACCCATGCTCAAGATGCCAGGCGGCTGGGATCGCATGCGTGATCTTATCCGCGATGGCAGCACGGGGATGCCCGTCTTTGCGAGCGCTCCTCGCGCCGTACGCGAGGGGCTGCTCTTCCCGTATCTGGGCGGCGCCGATTTCGTGCGCCGCTTCATCAACGTGCGCCCCGAGAAGGAGTTGCTGGCCGACCTTCCGGTGAGCACGAAGCAGATCCTCAACGATTCGGCGTATTTCTCGGGGGATGCGAGTACCCGCGATCTCCCCAATACGGTCACGTTGCCGGCCCCGCGCGCGGGCACGGTGGTGTTCTCCAACACCCTTGGGGAATTCGAAACGCGACTCCTCTTGGTGCAGCATCTCAAGAACGACGAAATGGCTCGACGGGCCGCCACGGGCGTGGACGGCGATCGGTTCACGGTGGTGCGCACGCCGCAGGGTGACGCCCTCGTGTGGGCCTCGGTGTGGGATTCCTCTGTCGATGCCGCCGACTTCCTCGACGTCATGGCCGACGCCGCGCGTCGTCGATACGATATGGCGAAGCCGGATGCCGCACCCGGAAGCACCAGTCGCCGCCTCGACGTCGTGGCCACGCCCAAGCGCAAAGCGCGCACGGTCACGCTGAGTTTGGAACAGCTCGGCGGAAAGCCCGTAGTGATCTACATGGATTTGCCGGTAGGCCTGTCCGCTCCCATCGACGTGGCCCGCATTACCATCGATCGCCCACCGACGGGTCGTTGAGCTGGTAGTGTGGTGTCGCTCATGACGCGTTCATGACGATCAACTCTTCCGTTCCCGTACCACCCGATGATGCCTCGGTGCCCATGGCGCTACGCATCACCCCCGACGACGACGTGCGTCGGGTGCGTCTGCTACAAATGAAGCGCATCGCGACCGCCATGCTCGTGGTGGTCGCTGTCGTTTTTGTGGTCGCGCGTTATTACGAATCGCAGTTCCCGTGGCTGGGGTACCTCCGCGCATTCGCCGAGGCCGCCATGGTGGGTGGCATTGCCGACTGGTTCGCCGTCACGGCGCTCTTCCGGCACCCGCTCGGCATTCCCATTCCGCACACCGCGATCGTTCCGTCGCGCAAAGACCGGATCGGGACGGCGCTCGGCAATTTCGTGCAGCGTAACTTCCTCACGCGCGAGGTGGTCACGACCAAGCTGGCGGCCATGAAGCTTGGCGAGCGCGCGGCCCAGTGGCTGGCTCGGCCGGAAAACAGCCGCCGCATTGCCCGGGCGGCCGCGCATGGTATTTCGGGAGCGGTCAATGTCATGCGCGACGAGGATGTGCAGGCGCTCGTTGACCGCGGTATCGTGTCCCGGCTGCGTCGGATGCAGGCCGCGCCATTGGCGGCCAAGACGTTCGAGCTGCTCACAGCCGACGGTCGGCATCAGGCGTTGCTCGACGACGCCCTGCGACTGGCCGCGCGATTCCTCGACGAGAACGAAGTCGCTATTCGCGAACGCATCAAGCAGGAGAGCCCGTGGTGGGTGCCGGGCGCGGTCGAAAATCGACTGGGCGACAAGATCGTGAGTGGCGTGGAAGCCACGCTCATTGCCGTGGCTGCCGATCCGGCGCATCCGTTGCGGCGTCGATACGACGAGGCGGTCGAAAAGTTCGTCGCCAATCTCCGCGAGAACCCCGAAACGATCGCGCGCGCCGAACAGATCAAGCTCGACGTGCTCGATCATCCAGGCGTCGCCGAATTCTCGCGCGAAGTCTGGGGCGACGTGAAGGTGCGTATCGCCAACTACGCGGAGAAGCTTGCGAGCGACGCCGAAGCCGAGCCTGATCAGTTGGAGCAGTGGCTGTCAGGTTTGGGGCACAAGGTGCTCGAAGACGCCGCGCTCGCCGAGAAGGTGAACGGTTGGGTTGTGGAGCTCGTGACGTATTCAGTGGAGCAGGCGCGCGAAGAAGTGGCGAAGCTCATCGCCACCACGGTGGGCGCGTGGGACGCGAACGCGACGTCACGCAAGATCGAGCTGCAGATTGGACGCGACCTGCAGTTCATCCGCATCAACGGCACGATCGTGGGCGGGTTGGTGGGGCTGCTGCTCTACATCGCAGGCGGATTGCTGTAAACACGACGGGCCCGCGTGTGTACGCGGGCCCGTCGTCAGTGCATGGTGGCCGTCGGTTCAGCGCAGATCGGCCGGCTGTGTCCGTGCCTTCTTTCCTGTCGCGGCCGTCGTCACTTCCGGCTTGTCAGCCGGATGCTTTTCGGCGGGAGGCAGCAACGCCAGGTGCAGCACTTCGTCCATGGTGCTGGCGAAGGTGAACGCCATCTTGTCGCGCACTTCCTGCGGCACGTCGCGCACGTCTTTCTCATTGCCCTTGGGCAGAATGACTTCGCGCAGTCCCGCGCGATACGCCGCGAGCACCTTCTCCTTCACGCCACCGATCTCGAGCACCTTGCCGCGCAGCGTCACTTCGCCGGTGAGGGCGAGATCACGACGCACCGGCCGGCGCGAGAGGGCACTGGCCAACGCCAGCGTGACGGCAATCCCCGCCGACGGACCATCCTTGGGGATGGCACCGGCCGGAAAGTGCAGGTGCATATCCGACTCGCGGAATTCGCTGTCGGCAATGCTCAGCGTCGCCGCGCGTGAGCGCACGAACGAATACGCCGCCTCGGTGGACTCACGCATCACGTCGCCCAACTGCCCGGTGACGGTGAGCTTACCCACGCCCGGCATACGCAGTGCTTCGATGGTCATGAGTTCGCCGCCCGTGCTCGTCCATGCGAGGCCCGTCACGGCACCGATTTCCGGCTCCTTCTCGGCTTCTTCCTGGGAAAAACGCGGCGGGCCAAGCAGGTCTTCGGCGCGCGTTGCGCCGATTTCCCACGTGCTTTCGTCGCCGTCGGCCTTGGCGCGGGCGCGCTTGCGCATGAGCGTCGCAATGGAGCGCTCGAACGTACGCAGTCCGGCTTCGCGCGAGTATCGACTGGTGATGAAGCTCAGGACCTGCTCGGAGATGTGCAGGTCGACGTCGGTAAGCCCGTGGTCTTCGAGGAGACGGGGAATGAGATAGCGCTGTGCGATCTCGACCTTTTCTTCGATGGTGTAGCCCGCAATGCGAATGACTTCCATGCGGTCACGCAACGGCCCCGGAATATCGAACAGGTTGTTCGCCGTGCAGATGAACAAGCAGCTCGACAGATCGAAGGGGAGGTTCAGATAGTGGTCGACGAACGTCGTGTTCTGCGACGGGTCGAGCACTTCGAGCATGGCCGCCGTGGGATCACCGGAGGGGCCACCACTCGACATCTTGTCGATCTCGTCGATCATGATGACGGGATCGCGCACTTCGACGCGGCGCAGCGCCTGAATGAGCATGCCCGGCATGGCGCCGACATAGGTACGCCGGTGCCCGCGAATTTCGGCTTCGTCGCGCACACCGCCGACCGAGATGCGATAGAACTCGCGTCCGATGCTGGTGGCGATGGCTTCGCCAAGTGAGGTCTTGCCCGTGCCGGGCGGCCCGACGAGGCAGAGAATGGGGCCTGTGGGGTCGCCGCCGCGCAGCTTGCGTACGGCGAGATACTCGACGATACGCTCCTTGGCTTCATCGAGGCCGTAGTGGCGCTCTTCGAGGGCGCCTTCGACCTTCGCGAGTTCGATTTCGGCGTCATCGCCACTGCGCTTGTGCCACGGCAACGCCAACACCCAGTCAAGATAGGTGCGCAGCACCTGATACTCGCTCGATGCGGGCGAGAGCATGCGCAGCCGTTCCGTTTCGCGGCGCGCTTCGCTGGCGACCTTTTCGGGGAGGCGCGCTTCCTCGATGCGGCGCAGCAGATCGACCGATTCCTTTTCGTTGGGATCGGCCTCGCCGAGTTCTGACTGAATGGCGCGGAGTTGCTGGCGCAGATAGAACTCGCGCTGGTGCTGCTCGATCTTGATTTCGGTCTGCTTCTTGACGTCGTCCATGACGCGCGCCCGCGCCACTTCGCGTTCGAGGCGCGACAGGATGAACCGGATGCGCTGGCCGATGTCGAGGCGCTGGAGCACCTCTTCCTTGTCGGCAATGCGCAAGTTCATGTTGGTGGCCGCGAGGTCCGCGAAACGTCCGGGGTCGGAGACGTTCATCTTGAGGATCTGCGGCACTTCATTGGGAATGCGGTCCACCAGTTCGGCGAGCGTTTCCGCCGCCGTCACGGTGCGCGCGACCAGCTCGTCGAGCTCGGCCGGTTCAGGGGGCGTTTCCCGGGCGCCCTGGATTTGCGCGATGGCAAACGGCTCCACCTGATCGACCGCGTCGATGGTAATGCGGCGGAGCCCCTGCAACGTGATCTGGATGGTGTCGCCCGGCAGGTTGATGCGCTCGTGGACGCGGGCGGCGACGCCGACCCGGCCAATGAACCGGTGCGGGTCGATGGCGTCGTCGTTGTCTCCCGAGGCCACCACGAGGGCGACCACCAGCCCCGACTCTTCGTGCGCCCGGAGCAGCGCCAGATTTTCCGGGGCGCCCATCTGCACCGCGATCGTTCCCAAGGGGTACACGATCGTGGAACGCAGCGCCATGAGCGGCAGCGTGGGGGGGAGCTCCGCGCGAAGGATTTCCTCCTTCCTTTGACCGCGGGGCATCGTAACGGCGGGGTAGCGCGGATTCTGGGGCGACACGTGGCTGGCCAAGAGAGTGACAACGTGATCCTGATCTGGCAAATGTACGGCGACCAGAAATCGGAGCAACGCGTGATTCCGACGCAAGTTGCGTCATGGGTGGCCCTCAGCGTCACCCCCCGGGAAAAAAACCGGTGTGGAGGGTCACGATGTATGCCCCCCGCCTCCCGGGCGCCAATCGATTACCTTTCCCGGATATGTTCGACGAGCTCACAGACAAACTCGGCAACGTCTTCGCGAAGCTGCGCGGTCGCGGCGTTCTCACCGAGGCCGATATCAAGGAAGGGCTGCGCGAGGTCCGCCGCGTCCTTCTCGAAGCCGACGTCAACTTTGCCCTCACCCGCGAGTTCCTCGAGCGGGTGGAAAAGCAGGCTATTGGCGTCTTGCAGCTCAAGACCGTCCAGCCGGCGCAGCAGCTCGTCAAGATCGTCCATGACGAACTGACCGCCATGCTGGGCGAGCGGCGCGAAGGGCTCCGCATGAGTACGGTACCGCCCACCATCGTCATGATGGTTGGCCTGCAGGGGTCGGGTAAGACGACCACGGCGGGCAAGCTGGCGCGGCGGCTCAAGCTCGAAGCCAAGAGCACCCGGTTGGTGGCCGCCGACGTGTACCGACCGGCCGCCATCGATCAGCTCGAGACGCTGGGCAAGGCGCTCGATGTCCCGGTGTACGCCGATCGCACCACGCAGGATGTGGTGAAGATCGCGAAGGCCGGTATCGAGCAGGGTGTTCGGAACCGTGACCGCGTGGTCATTGTCGATACCGCCGGCCGTTTGCAGATCGACGCCGACATGATGGACGAGCTCACGCGGCTCAAGGCGGCGATCAAGCCTGACGAAATTCTGTTCGTCGCCGACGGCATGACCGGTCAGGAAGCGGTGAAGATCGCGCAGGGCTTCAACGATGCGCTCGACATCACCGGCGTCATTCTGACCAAGCTCGATGGTGACGCCCGCGGCGGTGCGGCGCTCTCCATCTACGGCGTCCTCAAGAAGCCGATCAAGTACATCGGCGTGGGCGAGAAGCCCGATGCGCTCGAGGAGTTCCACCCCGAGCGCATGGCCGGCCGTATCCTGCAAATGGGCGACATCGTGTCGCTCGTGGAGAAGGCGCAGGAAGCCTTCGACGAAACGGAAGCCAAGAAGCTCGAGAAGAAGGTCCGCAAGGAAGGGATGGACCTCGAAGACTTCCTGTCGGCGATGCGTCAGATGCAGAAGCTCGGTCCGTTCGAGAACCTCCTCAAGCTGCTGCCGGGTGTGAACTCGAAGATGCTGAAGGACGTGAAGATGGACCCCAAGCGCATGAAGCACATCGAAGCGATCGTGCTCTCCATGACGCCGCAGGAGCGCAAGAAGCCCGAGCTCATCAACGGATCACGTCGCGCGCGCATTGCCAAAGGCTGCGGACGGCCGGTGAACGAAGTGAATCGTCTGCTCGAGCAGTTCCGCGAGATGCAGAAGATGATGAAAAAGATGAGCGGCGGCCCGGGCGGCAAGGGCGGCGGCATGCCGCGACTGCCATTTGGCGGCGGCGGTGGTGGCATGTTCGGGATGCGCTGAGGCGCATCCCGAACGCCAGCCTTACCCTTCCGCGGGAACGACGGTCTCGAGACCGGGCCACGCGGCCAGATTGTACACCACCAGCGTGCGCAGATAATGACGGCCGGCGTCGCCATGGGCTGCCAGCACCGCCTCGGCGCCCTTCTTGACCGCGTCGACGCCCGCGTATGGCACTTCGAGATCTTCGGGGAGCACGCCGTTCTCGTGGCCCACACCCATGGCGTCGAGGAAAGTGATCTGGTACTGCGGCTCGAGATCGACGTAGAGCAGCTGGAGTAGTTCGAGTTCGTCCTGCGCGGTAAGCGCGCCGAGGCGGAGCGCTTCCTTGCCGACCTTCTCGGCCGACCAGGTGACGAGCGTGGCGGCGCGGAACCCGCCGCCCTTGGCGGCAATGCGTTGCGCGTAAAGCGTCTTGGCGCCTTTGTGCTTCGCCAGTGCCTCGAGCACGAGCCACTGACGGCGCTCCAGCGGGAGCGACTTGAACGGGGAAAGAATCTTGGCCATTCGTGAAAGCTACTTCTTTTGCGCGTCCTTCGCGCCTATCACGGCCATGCGATCCATGACGCGCTGCGCGATCTGATCGGCGAGTTCGTCCCCGGCCATGATGGGGTTCGCCATCCGGCCCATGATGGGAGGCGGGCCCGCTGGCACTCCCGACTGTCGACGCTGCGCCAGTTGGTCGGCGCCCTCCTGCGAATCCACACCCGTCGCGATTTCGCGGAGCAATCCTTCGTGAATGTCGTAGACCAGCCCGTGCAGCAACGGCCGTCGTCCCTTCGCCCAGGCGTTCTGGATGACCGGCGTTTCGGACAGGTGATAGAGTTGCTCGAGCACGTTCAGTTCCACCACACGATCGAAGCGCGACTGCTCGTCCGTGATCTGGTCGAGTTCGGGCTTGTTCCAGCGCACCACGTTGCGAATGGGCTGCAGCCAGAGGTCCACGAGTCCATAGCTCGCCGTACCCATCGCCGCCTTCACACCGCCGCAGCCGTAGTGGCCTGTGACGATGACGTGCTTCACGTCGAGCACTTCGACGGCGTACTGCAGCACGCTCATCACGTTCAGATCACTCGGCAACACCACATTGGCGATGTTGCGATGCACGAACAGTTCGCCCGGTTCGGTCCCGGTCACCACGTTAGCCGGGACGCGACTGTCCGAGCAGCCGATGTACAGGTAGTGCGGCTCCTGCTTGGCGGCGCGCTTTTCGAAGTACTCGGGATCGGCCTCCTTCATGGCCGCCGCCCACTCACGATTGTGCTGAATGATCTTGCGGAAATTTTCCATGCGTCTGCGCTCAGTGTGCGGGCGTGAGGTCCGTCTCGGGAATTCCCACGAGGCGGTAATCGATGTTCCGCGTGCGAGCCGTCTCGCGGAAGGAGAGCAGCGCTTCGAGCGCGTCGTAGTCAAAGCGTGAGGTCTTGCGCCCGTCGATTTCCACGCGGCACCCCGCCGGTAGCTCGTCGAGTACGCGCATGAGGTTGGCCTTGCTGAGAAAGGTGACCTGGTCGGGAAGCTCGTAGCGGGTAAGAATCGCGCCGGGCGGACTCACCTTTTTGAGTGCCGGACGACGCATGTGTTCGGCGAGAATGAACCCGATGCCGACCACCAGCCCAATGCCGATGCCGCGCAGCAAATCGGTGAAGAGAATGGCGATGATCGTGACCGCGAACGGAATGAAGTGCGATCGTCCGAGATGCCACGCGCTCTTCCACAGCGCCGGCGTCGTGAGCTTGAAACCGGTAACGAGGAGTACCGCGGCGAGCGCCGACAACGGAATCCGATTGAGCAGGGGAGCGAGCAACAGCACTGCCACGACCAGGAGGAGTCCGTGTGAGATGGCCGACAGCCGCGTACGACCACCGGCATCGACGTTGGCCGAACTGCGCACGATGACGCCCGTGACAGGCAGGCCACCGAAGAAGCCCGACATGATGTTGCCGATCCCCTGCGCGAACAGCTCACGATTGGCCGAGCCGTCACGCTTTTCCGGGTCGAGTTTGTTCGTGGCCTCGAGACTCAGGAGCGATTCAAGACTGGCCACGATGCCGAGCGTGGCGGCCAGCATCCACACCTGTTGATCACGCAGGGCGCTCCAATCGGGGCGGGCGATCTGCGAGAGCAGTCCGCCCACGCCGGTGGCTGGCAACGATACTAGGTGAGTGCCGCGAATGGCGAAGCTCGGCTCGAGCGCCTTGAGCAGTTCGTTCAGGGCGACCCCAATGGCGACCGCCGCCAACGGCGCTGGCAGCAGTTTGATGCGCGCCATGGGCGTCTTCGGCCACAGAACCATGAGGGCGACACCGAGCACCGCGACCGCGATGGCTCCGGGCTGCACCTGACTGAACGCGGCGCTGAGGGCGCTGAAGGTGTTCTCGCCGGACGGATCGACGAAGGCCATGTCCCCTTCGAAATCGGCGTCGTAGCCCACCGCGTGCGGGATCTGCTTGAGAATGAGCGTAAGGCCGATGGCGGCCAGCATTCCCTTGATGACGGCAGACGGGAAGTAGTAGCCGATGACACCTGCGCGGGCAGTGCCGAGGGCCAGCTGGATGACACCGCCAAGGATGACCGCGGGCAGGAATCGCGGAAATCCGCCTACCTGTGCGATGCCCGCCACCACGATGGCGGTCAACCCAGCAGCCGGCCCGCTGACCATGAGTGGGGAGCCGGAAATGGCGCCTACGAGAATGCCACCGACCACACCCGCAATAACCCCCGACAGCAGGGGGGCGCCGGAGGCGAGCGCCACGCCCAGGCAGAGCGGGAGCGCCACGAGAAACACGACGAGTGAGGCTGGGAGATCGTCGCGCCAGTGGGCGAACAGCGGTGAGGCCGCGGACGGGGATCCCGGAGGGATCGCTGCGATGGGGAGTGACATTCGCGGGGCAGGGGGGGAGGCCAACGGTCTGATCGCACGCGCTCTGTTATGCGGAGCCTAACGCACTGCACGCATACGTGCCAATTTGAGGAATTGCTGGCCACGTCGGCGCCCCCCCCTGTTTCAGACCCTTCATGACCACACGTCGGAGCTTCGTAAAGCAGGGGACGCTTACCGTTGCGGCCGTCCCGCTGGGGCACGTCTGGGCAACCGCAACACCCGTGTCTGGTCAAGCGACACATGACCTCATCGTGCGCGGCGGAACCGTATTCGATGGGACAGGGCGCGACGGCCGTGTCATGGATGTTGCCGTCCGTGACGGACGCATCAGCGCCATGGCGGCCACGCTGCCCGGCCGCGGCCGCGAAGAAATCGATGCGCGGGGGCTCGTGGTGGCGCCAGGCTTCGTCGACATCCACTCACACGGCGACGGGAATCTGCGGGAGGACCCGCGCGCGGAGTCGGTCATCCGTCAGGGGATTACCACGATTGTCGTTGGCGCCGACGGCAGTTCGCGTTTCACTGGCGCCGAGGCCACGTCGTTCGCGAACTGGGCGCGTGAGCTCGATACCCTGAAGCCGTCCGTCAACGTGGCGTCCATGATCGGGCTGGGTACGGTGCGCGGCGCCGTGGTCGGCGAGGATGACCGTAAGGCCACGGCCGACGAACTCACACGCATGACGGCGATGGTCGAACGGGCGATGCAGGAGGGCGCGTGTGGGGCGTCGACGGGGCTGGAGTATACGCCGGGGGCCTTCGCCTCACTCGACGAACTCATCGCGCTCTGCCGTCCCTTGTCGTCGCGACGACTGCCGTACGCCACGCACATGCGCAACGAAGACAACGAGCTGCTCGAGGCGATCGACGAGTCCATTGCCGTCGCGCGCGGGGCTCGGTGTCCGTTGCAGATCTCGCATCTCAAGCAGCAGGGCACGCGCAACTGGCCCAAGATCGACGCCTCGTTGGCGCGGCTTCGCGACGCGCGCGCGGCGGGGATCGACGCCTGGTTCGACGTGTACCCGTACGAAGCGTATCAGACAGGACTCACGAACCTGTTTCCGGTGTGGGCGCGTGACGGGGGCGACACGGCCTTCCTCCGTCGCCTCGACGACCCGGCGACGGCCGCCCGCGTTCGCACCGAGTCGCTGGCCAAAGTCGATGTCATTGGCGGCTGGGACAACGTGCAGATTGCGCGCGTGAGCAACCCGCAGGACCGCGATGCGGAGGGGAAGCGGCTGGGGGCGTGGGCTCTGTCTCGTGGAGAAGACCCGTACGTCTGCCGCCGTGGGGCTGCTGCGTCGCAACAACGTCGATGTGGGGATGCTTGGCTTTGCCATGAGCGAGGCCAACCTCGACCGCCTGCTCGGCCATGAATACGGCATGGTTTGCTCCGATGGCGGTGGCTTTGCGATAGACGGGCCGACTCGGACGTGGCAGCCCGCATCCGCGTGGTGCGGGGACGATGCCGCGCGTGCTGGGGCGCTTCGTGCGCGAGCGAAAGGCGCTGACGCTGGCCGACGCGATTCACAAGATGACTGCGCGCCCCGCCGATCGCGTGCATCTGCGCGATCGCGGACGACTGGCCGTGGGCATGGCCGGCGATGTCGTCGTGTTCAACGCCGATACGGTCGCCGACACCGCCACGTTTGCCAATCCCTTTCCAGTACGCCACTGGGATCACTGCAGTGGTGGTCAACGGGGTGGTTGCCGTTCGCGACGGACAGCATCTCGCGAGCCCTGGCCGGGCGTTGCACGCGCAGTAGCTCCACCGCTCAACACGACGGCCGCACGGACGTAAGCTTTACAGAAGCCTCGCCCCCCGCGGCTGCACCTTTAACCCTCCCTGACGCATGCGCCGTACTGTTTCGGCATCACTTGTCCTGTTCGGCCTCGCTCCCGCGCTCGCGGTGGCACAGGCCCCGCGACCGGCCGCCCGCGCTGCCGCCGCCCGTCCCGCCGCTGCCCCCAAGGCGCCCATGATGGCGTCGGTGGACCCGACGCTCTTCCGCGGCATGTCGTACCGCCTCGTCGGCCATTCCCGCGGCGGTCGCGTCACGACCGTCACCGGCGTCCCGTCGCAGCCCAAGACCTTCTACATGGGCGTGGCCAGTGGTGGACTCTGGCGCACCACCAATGGCGGCGAGAGCTGGGAGCCGCTGACGGACAACAAGGTGCCCGTCGGCTCCATGGGCTCGGTGGCCGTCGCGGAAAGCGATCCCAACATCATTTGGCTTGGCACGGGCTCCGACGGCGTGCGCTCCAACGTGTCCACGGGGCGTGGCATCTATCGCTCCGGTGATGCCGGCAAGACCTGGGAATTCCGTGGCCTATACAACGCCGGCCAGACCGGTGCGGTGCGCATTCACCCCACCAACCCGGACATCGTCTGGGTGGCGTCGTACGGCGACATCTTCAAGCCGAACAACGAACGCGGCGTCTTCAAGACGGTCGACGGTGGCAAGACGTGGAAGAAGACGCTGTACGTGAGCGACAGCACCGGCGCCATGGATGTTGAACTGCAGCCGGGCAATCCCAACGTCGTGTACGCGTGGATGAACCGCATCGAACGCAAGCCGTGGTCGATCATCTCCGGTTCGCGCGAAGGCGGCTTCTACAAGAGCACCGACGGCGGCGAAACGTGGAAGAACATTCGCGGCACCGGCCTCCCCAACGAACTCACGGGGAAGGGGAACATTGCGGTGACCGCCGCGAATCCGCAGCGGCTGTATGCGCTCGTCGAGGCGCTGCCGGGTGGCGGGTTGTATCGCAGCGATGATGGCGGCGAGCGCTGGCAGCAGGTGAACAGCACTCCCGGACTCATTACGCGCCCCTTCTACTACACGTCGCTCGGCGCGGATCCGAACAACGCCGACGTCGTGTACGGCGGGGCCGAAACGTTCTACAAGAGCACTGACGGCGGCAAGACGGTCACGCCGTTCCGTACGCCGCACGGCGACAACCACGATATCTGGATCAATCCCAAGGATTCCAACATCATGGTGCAGTCGAACGACGGCGGGGCGAACGTGTCGTTCGATGGCGGCAAGACGTGGAGCTCGCAGGATATCCAGCCGACGGCCGAGTTCTACGGCGTGTGGCTCGACAATGCATTCCCGTACAACCTGTACATGGCGCAGCAGGACAACAGCACGTACATCGTGCCGAGCATGAACAATCCGTTCAATATGTCGGCGGTGCGCGTGGGGCCTGGCTGCGAAACCGGTCCGATCATCCCGCATCCGTCGGACGAGAACATCGTGCACGGCAACTGCAAGGGCCAGTACTCGGTCATGAACGTCAAGGCGGGCGTGACGAAGAACTACTGGATCGGCGCGCAGTCGCTGTACGGCAACGACGGTGGCGATCTGATTTTCCGCATGCAGCGCACGACGCCCATGGCGACGTCGCCGCACGATCCCAAGGTCATCTACTACGGCTCGCAGTACCTCCACCGCTCGCGCAACAATGGCGCGTCGTGGGACAAGATTTCGCCCGATCTCACAGCGTTCCCCAAGTGCTGTCAGGGTGGGAGCGGCCAGCCGATCACGCGTGACGTGACGGGTGAAGAGTTCTACAGCACGCTGTACGCCATCACGGAGTCGGCGCTCGAGAAGGGCGTCATCTGGACCGGTTCCAACGATGGCCCGTTCTCCGTCACGCTCGACGACGGCAAGACGTGGGCGCGGGTCACGCCCAAGGGACTTGGCGACGGCGGGCGTGTGGCGTGGATCGATGCCTCGCCGCACCGCAAGGGATCAGCGTACTTCGCCACCTATCGGTATCTGCTCGGCGACTACAAGCCGTACATCTACCTCACGAACGATTACGGCAAGACGTGGAAGCTGCTCACCGACGGCACCAACGGCATTGCCGCCGACAATCCGGTGCGTGTAGTGCGCGAGGACCCCGTGCGCGAAGGGCTGTTGTACGCGGGGACGGAGTTCGGTCTGTATATCTCGTTCGACAATGGTGGACACTGGCAGCCGTTCAACCTGAACATGCCGAACATCCCCATCAACGATATCCGCGTGCATCGCGGCGATCTGGTCATTGCCACGCAGGGCCGTGCGGCGTGGATTCTCGACAACATCGCGCCGCTGCAGCAGATCGGTCCGACGACGACCAGTGCTCCGGCGACCGTGTTCCGTCCGCGCGATGGCTACAAGACCAACGTGGCGCAGTCGCTTCTCGGGCCGACGATCGACTACTATCTGCCCGCTGAACTCAGCGATACGGTGCGTATCGAGATCACCGATGCGGCTGGCAAGGTGGTAAACAGCTTCAAGAGTGGGGTGGCACCGGTGGCGCCTCCGCGTCGTCGCGGTGGCGAAGACGAGGACCCCGATGAGGCGATGCTTGCCGGTCGTGGTGGTCGTGCGCCGCTGGTGGCCGAAGGCCCCACGATGAACCTCGTGACCAAGAAGGCGGGGCTCAACCGCTTCGTGTGGAACATGCAGCACCAGAACGGCCTGGCGGCGCCGCCGGGCACATACACGGCCAAGGTGACGATTGCCGGACAGACGCAGACCGTGCCGCTGCGCGTGCGCATCGACCCGCGTCTGGCGGCTGATGGCACCACCGAAGCCGACCTGCAAGCGCAGTTCGCCCACAACGTGAAGATGCGCGAGATGGTGGCGGACGTGAACGCGCTTCTCACGCGGGTGCGCGCCGCTGAGCAGAAGTACAAGGGCGCCACCGGAGCGGCGGCCGATACGGCCAAGCAGGTGAAGGAAGTGAGTGAAGTGGTGAACACCCAGCCCATCCGTTACGGCAAGCCGGGGCTGCAGGCGCACATCACCTACCTCGCGGGCATGACGGCTCGCGCCGACCAGAAGGTGGGTAAGGATGCCCTCGATCGCTACAACGTGTTGCGCCTCGAGCTGGAAGCGGTGAAGGCCAAGCTCGATCGCGCGATCGGGCCGCAGCGCCGCATGTAAGGCGGAGTCACGACGATCATGTTCGAAGCACTACGACGGTTGGTGAGCGACAGCGTCCCCGGATCCGCGGGGGCGCACTCGCGGGTGCCTCCGCACGATGTGCGTATTGCCGCCTGCGCGCTGCTCGTGGAGTTGGCCTGTGCCGATGGCCAGTTCAGCGACGAAGAGCAGCACCGCATTCTGGAAATCATGCAGCGGCATTTCGGTGTCGACGCGGCCGGCGCCAAAGAACTCCTGGCGGAGGCCGCTGCGGCCAATCGCGATGCGGTCGACCACTTCGTGTTCACCCGTCAGGTGGTCAAGGAGTACAACGTCGGCCAGCGAATCGTGCTGGCGGAGCTGATGTGGCAGGTGGTGCTCGCCGACGGGGATTTTGATGAGCAGGAGGCCTATCTCATCCGGAAAATGGCCAATCTGCTCGAGCTGGAGCCGGCCTACCTGTCGCAAGCGAGGAAGTCGGCGGAATAGTGCCCCGGGCGGGGTGGGAACCTCTGCCTTGCCCGCGGTGATAGAATTGAGGCGGCGTTCTCATACACCGCCCGTACGGGGCGGCGTCTTCAGGCGCCGTCCCGTTCTTCATCCCAGCCCTCAATTCCGACCATGACGATCTCCCGTTCGCTGCTCCGCGGCGCCACTGCGTTCGCCGCCGTTTCGCTTCTGTCCGTCTCTGCCGCCGCTCAGGGGAGCATGGGTGGCATGCAGATGGGTGGCGCCCAGAAGGCGCCGGCCTCGCCGCGTGACTCGCTCAAGACGACCGTTGCCGGCTCCGAAATCAGCGTGAACTACGGCCGCCCGTCCAAGCGTGGCCGCGTGCTGTTCAACGGCCTCGGCGACATGAAGTGGGGCATGGTGTGGCGTACGGGTGCGAACGAAGCCACGCATTTCACCACCAGCAAGGCGCTCGACTTCGGCGGCAAGGTCGTTCCCGCGGGCACGTACACGCTGTGGACGCAGCTCGAAGAGAACGGCAAGTGGCAGCTGATCGTGAACAAGCAGACGAAGCAGTGGGGCACGGCCTACGACGCCAAGCAGGACCTGCTGCGTGTTCCGCTCATGGTCACGAGCAACAACGCGGTCGTGGAGAAGATGGAGATTCAGGTGAAGCCGGCGGGCAAGGGCGGCGAAATCGCCATCATGTGGGACACGTACAAGGCCGTCGCCGGCTTCGTCGTCAAGTAACCGACGGAGCCGGCGCTACACGCGTCGCCCGTCAGTTGTGGCCCGCCGCCCCCGCATCACGATCGCGGGGGTCGGCGGCGCCAAGCCGCTTGCCGGTCTTGGCGTCAATGACGATTGAGTGTGCCGTGCCCTGTTGCGTGCCCACGCGCACCACGTGTCCCTTGGCGCGCACCGCCTCCAGTGTCGCAGCTTCAAAGCCTTCGCGCTCCACCGTAAGCGTGTTGGGCAGCCACTGATGATGCACGCGCGCAGCGTTCACCGCCTGCTGCGCTGGCATATCGAACGCGGTCAGATTGAGCACCACCTGCATGACGGTATTGATGATCGTGCGACCGCCCGGGCTGCCGACCACTGCTACCAGCTTTCCGTCCTTGGCGATGATCGTCGGCGTCATGCTCGAGAGCATGCGCTTGCCGGGCTGCGCCAGATTGGGCGAGGTGCCAATCAGTCCCGTGCTGTCGGTGAGTCCGGGTTTTCCGTTGAAGTCGCCCATCTCGTTATTCAGCAGAAAGCCGGCCCCCTCCACAACCGCGCCGAGTCCGTAGCCCGCTTCGAGGGTGTACGTGACGGACACCGCGAGGCCGTCCTTGTCGACCACGGAGTAGTGCGTGGTTTCGTCGCTCTCGTATCCCTGGGCCACATCGGCGGGTGACGACGGCGAGGCCTTGAGCGGATCGATGGTGCCGCGCAACGTGGCCGCGTACGCCTTGCTCGTGAGCTTATCGATCGGCGGTTTGGTGAAGTCTGGATCGCCAAGGAACATGGCGCGATCGCGAAAGGCGCGGCGCATGCTTTCGGCGAGCCAATGGAGATAGAGCGGCGAGTTGTGTCCAGCCGCTTTGAGGTCGACGCCCTCGAGGATGTTGAGCATTTCGATCATCGCGACGCCACCACTGCTTGGCGGCGGCATGGTGATGATCTCGTAGCCCTTGAACGTGCCTCGCACCGCGGCGCGCTCCTGCGCGACGTAGTCGGCGAGATCGCGTTCCGTAATGAGGCCACCGTTCTTGCGCATCTCGGCCGTGAGGAGGTGCGCGGTGGTGCCTTTGTAGAATCCGTCGCGTCGCAGGTCGCGGATGCGCGTGAGCGTGTTGCCCAGATCGCTGAGCACCATGCGTTCGCCGGCGGCGTACGGCTTGCCGTTGCGATAGTAGGCGGCGATGGTCGCGGGGTAGGCCGACAAGTGTTCCTGCAGGCGCGGATTGCCGAGCGAGGCGGCGAGCCCGGTGGGCACCATGAAGCCGGTGTCGGCCATGCGTGCGGCCGGGTCGACGAGCTTGGCCCAGCTCACCTTGCCGTATTTCTGGTGTGCGAGATCGAAACCGGCAACGGTACCCGGAACACCGACCGCCTTATGCGAGCGATGGTGAATGCGCGACGAATAGGCGCCAGTGCTGTCGGTGAACATGCCTGAGGTCGCCGCCGCCGGCGCGCGTTCGCGGAAGTCGATGGTGGTGGCTCGGCCGTCGGGGAAGCGGATGACCATGAACCCGCCTCCGCCAATGTTGCCGGCGGTGGGGTAGGTCACGGCCAGGGCGAAGCCCGTGGCGATGGCGGCGTCCACGGCATTCCCGCCGTTGGCCAGCACGTCGCGCCCCACTTGGCTGGCAATGGCGCTCGCCGAGACGACCATGCCGGCGCTGCTCTCGACGGCGGCCGTCGGGCGGGCGGTTGGCGGGGGCGCAGGCTGGGCGACCGCTGTTGCCGTGAGGGTGGCAACCAGGGTGATCGAGCGGGCAAACGGGCGGAGCGGGCGGGCCGTGAGGGGCATGGGCGGGGGATGGAGGTTGCCCAATGTACGGCTTGGGGAGACGGGCTGTTGTGGAGGCCGCTTTTCCTGCGCGCCTGCCGTCTAGAAGCCTGCCGTCTGCGCTCTCGGCGCGATGCCGCGGGTCCGCGCCGAGACGGCGGACGGCAGGGTTTTAGACGGCAGGGGCGGGGGAACGGCGGTTTTGACTTGAATCGCGGCCCCTGCTGTGGTTAGCTTGCATGGCTCCCCTTTGGGGGGCACGGGTGCACGCCGGAAACGCCGGTGGTGCGAGGAGCCCGTTGGGTGCCACGGTTGGTGGTGGCACCCCGTCTGACTCACTGTCCGAGAGAACTCCGATGGCCGTAAAGATCCGTCTCCGCCGCGAAGGCCGTAAGAAGACCCCCATGTACCGTATCGTGGTTGCCGATTCCAAGGCCCCGCGCGACGGCCGTTTCATCGAAATCCTCGGGCAGTATCAGCCCCGCAACGGTGGCGAAAACGCCATCAACCTTCTGGTTGATCGTGTGAACCACTGGTTGGACGTTGGCGCGCAGCCCACGGACACTGTGCGCTCGCTCCTCCGTCGTGCCGGCGTCATCAAGGCGCGTCACGAAGCCCGTCTCGCGGCCAAGCTGCAGGCGTCGGCCGTCGCCATGCCCACCGGCGAGGCGTAAGCTGGCCGAGTTCATCGTCGTCGGTCGGGTCCGTCGCGCACATGGTGTGCGCGGCGCCTGGGCCGTCGAGTCGCTGACCGATGCGCCGGACGCGGTTTTCGCGTCCGGCGCAGTGCTTTATCCCGGCGACCGCGAAGGGAACCTCGTCAGCGGTGGCGAGACCCAACCAATGCACGTCGAAGACGGCCGCCCCATGAACAAGGAGTGGCTGGTCCGTGTGCGTGAACTGACCGATCGCGACATCGCGGATGGCTGGCGCGGGCGCTATCTGCTCGCAGACCCCAGCGTGCTCCCCGAGGCCGATGAGGACGAGATCTACATCGGCGATCTCATTGGCATGCGGGTCGAAGTGGACGGGCAGGGGCTCGTTGGCCATGTCCGCGACGTGTACGACGCGCCGCAGGGATACATTCTCGAGGTCGAGACGCCCACGGGCCGTCCACTCGTGCCCTGGTCGGACGAACTGGTGCTGTCGGTCGACGACACGACGCGGACGATCGTGTTCGCGCCGCTCGACGGCCTGTTCGACTGACCGTCGGTTCTTCGCTTCTTCCGCTTCTTCCGGTCGCGCGCATGCTGCGCATCAACATCGTCACCATCTTCCCCGAGTTCTTCGCGGGGCCACTGTCGTTGAGCATTCCGGCCAAGGCGGCCGGAACCGGCGGGGTGACGTACAATCTCGTGGACCTGCGCGCCTTCACCTACGACAAGCATCGTACGGTGGACGATTATCCGTTTGGCGGCGGTCCCGGGATGGTCATGAAGCCCGGGCCGTTCTTCGAAGCCGTGGAATCGGTGGGGGCCACGTCGCCCATCGTGTTGCTGTCGCCGCGCGGCAAGCGGTTTTCGCACGCCGACGCGATGCGCTTTGCCGCTGGCAGCGAGCTCACGCTGCTGTGCGGGCACTACAAGGACATCGACGAACGCGTGGCGTCGCACCTGGCTACCGAAGAGCTCTCGCTGGGTGACTTCGTGCTGAGTGGTGGCGAGCCCGCGGCGTTGGCGATCGTCGACGCGACCGTACGTCTGCTGCCTGGGGCCATGAGCGATCTCGAGAGCGCACGAACCGATTCATTTTTCGGGCGTGGCATCAGTGCGCCGAGCTATACACGACCGGCGGAGTATCGCGGCGTGACGGTGCCCGACGTACTGATCGGTGGTGACCACGCGAAAGTGGCCGCGTGGCGCGACGCCGAAAGCCTGCGCCGTACGCGTGAAGCCGAAGCGCGGGACCGTGCCGACTGGGCTGCGCGCGCGACGGAGAGCGCGGCGCGCGACGCCATCATTGCCGATGTCGAACGTCGGGCCGCCGAGAAGGCGCAGAAGAAGGCCCGCGAAAGGGCCGCCAAGGCTCGTGCCCGCGCCCGCGCGGAAGCGCAGCAGCGTCGCCTAAGGGCCAAACTCGAGACTGACGCCGGGGAAAGCGTATGAGTGTCCGTGTCTTCGTGACCGGCGGAACGTTCGACAAGGAATACGACGAGCTCACCGGTACGTTGCACTTCAACGCGACGCACCTGACGGAAATGCTGCAGCGCGGTCGATGCATGATCGATGTCTCGGTCGAAGTGCTCATGATGATCGACAGCCTCGAGATGAAGGAGTCGCATCGCGTGCGCATCGTGCAGGCGTGTCGCGATGCCGTCGAAACGCAGATCGTGATTACGCACGGCACCGACACGATGGTCGATACGGCGCAGCTGCTGGCTGAGCAGCTACCGGGGAAGACGATCGTGTTGACGGGCGCGATGGTGCCATATGCGTTCGGCAGCTCGGATGGGTTGTTCAACCTGGGCAGCGCGTTGAGTTTCGCGCAGACGTTGCCACCGGGCGTGTACATCGCCATGAACGGCCGCTATTTCACGGCCGGCAACGTAGCCAAGAATCGCGACGTCGGCGTGTTCGAAGAGCGAACTGGCAACGGCGAGGCGCGCTAGCAGCGATTTCCGGCCGGCGCACTGGTCCCCCCGCGGCACGGGACTCATCTTGCACCAATCATCATTCCCCGCCGTTCCCTGCGATCGGCAGCGGTCCACTCCCCCCGAAACACCCGGCACTCCCCAAGATGGCCAAGATCAAGGCTGTGAACCCCGTCGTCGAGATGGACGGCGACGAGATGACGCGCATCATCTGGCAGTTCATCAAGGACAAGCTGATCCTGCCGTACGTGGACGTCGAACTCGACTACTACGACCTCGGCATTGAGCATCGCGACGCGACGAACGATCAGGTCACGATCGATTCCGCCGAGGCCACCAAGAAGTATGGGGTCGCGGTGAAGTGCGCGACGATCACGCCCGACGAAGCACGCGTGAAGGAGTTCGGCCTCAAGAAGATGTGGAAGAGCCCTAACGGGACCATCCGCAACATTCTCGGCGGCGTGATCTTCCGCGAGCCGATCATCATCTCGAACATTCCGCGCCTGGTGCCAGGGTGGACGAAGCCCATCGTGGTGGGTCGTCACGCCCACGGCGATCAGTACAAGGCGACCGACTTCAAGGTGCCGGGCCCCGGGACGGTGACGATCACGTACACGCCCGCTGACGGCAGCGAGCCGATGCAGTTCGATGTCGCCAAGTTCGGGCAGGACGGCGGTGTCGCCATGGGCATGTACAACTTCAACGATTCCATCCGCGACTTCGCGCGTTCGAGCCTGACGTACGGGTTGCAGCGCAACTACCCCGTCTACCTCAGCACCAAGAACACGATCCTCAAGGCGTACGACGGCCAGTTCAAGGATCTGTTCGAAGAGGTGTACAACAACGAGTTCAAGACGGAGTTCGAAGCGAAGGGGCTGACGTACGAACATCGTCTGATCGACGATATGGTCGCGTCGGCGCTCAAGTGGGAAGGTGGCTACGTGTGGGCGTGCAAGAACTACGATGGCGACGTGCAGTCGGATATCGTGGCGCAGGGCTTCGGATCGCTGGGGCTCATGACGTCGGTACTGCTCACCCCCGACGGCAAGACGATGGAAGCCGAAGCCGCCCACGGCACCGTGACGCGTCACTTCCGCGAACACCAGAAGGGGAACAAGACCTCCACCAATCCCATCGCGAGCATCTTTGCGTGGACGCGTGGTCTGGCGCATCGTGGCAAGCTCGATGGCACGCCGGCGTTGACGGCGTTCGCCGATACGCTCGAGCGCGTGTGCATCGAAGCGGTGGAGGCCGGCGAGATGACCAAGGACCTGGCCATTCTCATCGATCGCACGACGCCGTACCTGCATACGGAAGATTTCCTCGACGCCATCGATCGTCGCCTGCAAGCGAAGATGGCGTAACGCAGCGGTTGCCGCCGTTGTGCTTCGGTTGCGCCAGGACAACGCGCGGAGAGATGATCTCTCCGCGCGTTGTGTTTGTGGACGTCCAGAAAGCGATTAGACGATTTCGAAGTTGAGCATCATCCCCGCATCTTCGTGCACGAGATTGTGGCAGTGCATGAGAAAGCGGCCGCGATAGGCGTCGAAGATGACACGAACGCGCACCTGTTCACCGGGCATCACGAGGACGGTGTCTTTGGGGCCGCGTTCCCACGGCATGATGCGTCCTCGCCCGCCGATCCGCTGCACGACGTCGAATTGCACCTCGTGCACATGCACGGGATGGGGAAACGCGGACGCATTTTCGAACTGCCAGATCTCGGTCTCGCCAAAGGGGATCGTGACATCCATGCGCTCCATCTCGAAGGCGCGTCCGTTGATGGCATGCTGCATGGCCATGCTGTCGAAGCGGAACGTCCGGGTGCGAGCCGGACTGCGTGTGGAACGTTCAGGCGGCGCGATGGTTCGCGCCGTGGCGGGTGGTGACGCCCATGCCGTCGGAGTCACTGCACGTGCGACGCGGAATTCCAGCAGCGTCATCGCACCACCCTGCGGTATGCCTCCGGCCCCCATGCGCCCCATGCCTCGCCCCATGCCCATGCCCATCCCACCCGCAGGGGCGGGGAACGGCTGCGACACGAGCGACACGCTCTGGCCGACCGGCACCTTCGAGAAATCGACGAGCACATCGGCGCGTTCCCCGGTGGCAAGATCGATACTGTCCACGGTCTCGGGGTGTTCGAACAGGCCGCCGTCTCCACCGATCAATCGCAGCGACGCCCCGTTGGAGAGCGCGAGCCGGAGAATTCTGGACGTCGTCGCGTTGACGAGACGCAGGCGATACGTCGTGGTCTCCACTTCGTGCATGGGCAGGCGAATCCCGTTCACGAACGGCGTATCGCCAAAGTACCCCTCCATGACCTCGTGCATCACCGGATTGTACTCGAACTCCCCCGTGGGGGTGAGCCGGCGATCCTGAATGAGCAGCGGTAACTCGTGTGCACCGGCAGGCAGCTGCCACTGCGATTCGTGTTCGTCACGAACGATGAAGAGGCCCGCCATGCCGCGGTACGCCTGAATGCCCGTACGATGGTGCGCATGCGAGTGATACCAGTACATACCGGCGCGATCGATGATGGGGATGTCGTAGTCGTAGTGCTGTCCCGACGCGATGGCGAGGCGCGGATGGCCATCGGCCGCTTCGGGCACGCGGAGTCCGTGCCAGTGGAGAATCGTGTGCTCGGGGAGCGCATTCTCCAGACGGATTTTGAGGCGCTCTCCAGCACGCGCTTCGATCGTAGGCCCCACTGGCCCATCGCCCGGCGACCATACTCTGGTGTTCACGCCAGGCGCGATTTCGACGACTCGCTCCGCTGCACGCAGCGTGAACTCAGGCCCTCGAACGACGGGTGCCAGTCGCAGCGGCGCGCGCGTCAAACGCGGTCTGGGCGAGTCGCCGATGGTGTCGCCCAAGGCGAAGAGGAACGGGACCCCATCAAACAACGGCGCCGCGGTAGCGGTCCCAAGCAGGCGAAGCAGGTGACGTCGGTCCATACGAGGCGGGGGGCCGAGGCGGGGGGGCCGAGGCGAAGTTGACGGTTCGATCGGTTAACGTACGTCATGACTGCCGTTTCGATGTCAGGGAAATCGCCACGCCGCAGCGCCTCCACCGGTCGCGTCGGTGTCTGGCTTGTCGTTGCTGCCGCATTTCAATGGGCCTTGCTGGGGCCTGTCGCGCGCGTGGCGTTTGCCGAAGGGGTCGCGCCGCTGACGGTTGCCTTTTGGCGCGCGTCGATTGCCGCGCTTCTGTTTGCCGCCCACGCGACGGTAATGCGAGCGGATGCGCTGCGCGCTGGTGATCGCGCGTCGGCAATGGCGTTGGGGGTGGTCGCGGTGGCCGGCCTCTATGTGGCCTACTTCAAAAGTGTCCAACTTGGCGGCGCAGCGCTCTCGGCCATTTTGCTGTACTCCGCCCCGGTGTGGGTCGCGATCGGCACCTATCTCGTGTTCCGTGAGCGCGTCCGGCCGCGCGAAGCAGCGGCGTTACTCCTCACGCTGGGCGGGGTGGTGCTCGTCGCCCTATTCCCGGCTACCGGCAATGCTGACCTTCAGGCCACCCCGGCCGCCGTTGCGTGGGGACTCGGCTCCGGCGTTGCCTACGCCGCGTACTTTCTCCTCGGTCGATCCCTGTTCGTGAAGAACGCGCCGGCGCGCGTCATGTCGTGGGCCCTCGCCACGGGCGCCGTTGTGCTCGCCCCCTTTGTGCAGTGGGGCGCGTTTACGTGGCGCGCGTGGGCGGCGATTGCCTTTCTCGCTTCCGTGGCGACTTACGGCGCATACCTGTCGAATGCCAATGGCCTGCGCCTCATCGGCCCGTCCCGGGCGTCGACAATTGCCACGCTGGAGCCGGTCTTGGCGGTGATCGCCGCGTATTTCCTCTGGGGAGAGCAACTGTCGACCGTCGCATCGTGGGCGCGGTGGCCGTCATCGGCGGCGTCGTGCTTTCGGCACGCGAACGCTAGTGTAGTGTCGCAGAAATAGCGTGCATAATACGACCGCACGTGGTATCTTGTTCGTCATGCCACTGCCTATTCGGAAGATCGCGCTGCACCGTGGTGATCGCGCCCGGTTGGAAGCCCTGGTTCGGGCGCGCACGACGGCGCAGCGTGTGGTCGAGCGCGCGCAGATCGTGCTGGCCTCCGCGGCCGGGGACGCGGGCAGCGCGATCTGTGTGCAGTTGGGCGTGTCGCGACCGACCGTCTCGCGTTGGTTGGATCGCTATGCCGCCGAGGGACTGACGGGACTGCTCGCGGATCGGCCGCGCGCCGGGCGACCGAAGCAGATTTCCGTCGCCGACGAAACGGCGATCATCGAGCGCACGCTGCAGACCGCCCCGCCAAGCGGGACCCATTGGAGCACGCGGTTGATGGCGACGGCGACGGGCCATCATGCGGCGACGATCAGTCGGATCTGGCGCGCGCACGGCCTCACGCCGCATCGCGTCAAGCAGTTCAAGCTGTCGACCGATCCCCAGTTCGTCGCGAAGTTGCGCGATGTCGTGGGGCTGTATCTGAATCCCCCCGAGCGGGCGGTGGTCTTTTCGTTCGATGAGAAGAGTCAGATTCAAGCGCTGGATCGCACGCAGCCCGGCTTGCCGATGAAGAAAGGGCGCGCCGGCACGATGACGCACGATTACAAGCGCCATGGGACGACGACGCTGTTCGCCGCGTTGGATGTCGCGACGGGGAGGATCCAGCAGAAATGTCTCCCGCAGCATCGCCATGAGGACTTCCTCGTGTTTCTCACGCAGATCGTCCGCAGCGTGCCAAAAGACCTCGCGATCCATGTCATTCTCGACAACTACGCCACGCACAAGCACGCCAACGTGAAGGCGTGGCTGGCCCGGAACCCGCGGGTCCACTTCCACTTCACGCCGACGTCTGCCTCGTGGCTGAACCTCGTCGAGCGGTTCTTCGGCGAGTTGACGCAGCGCCAGATTCGCCGCCTCGCCGTCACGAGTGTCGACCACCTGATCGCGACGATCACCGCGTACATCGATCATCGCAACGAAAACCCCGAACCGTTTGTGTGGACCGCAACGGTGCGCGAGATTCTCAGGAAGGTCGGCAAAGCCAACGCTACTTTGGCGACACTACACTAGTACATCGTATAGTCGTCGGCGCCTTCCGGCACGTTACGGCGTCTTGGCGCACAGATGCGTGAGCGCCACGTCGGCGACCGAGCCTTTGCCGACGGGGCCGAAGCCGGGGATCTTGACCACGCGGTGCATCCCCTCACGTTTTCCGGCGTCGTCGAGATAGTACCAGCTCTCCTTCGTGGCCACGGTTTTCTGCGCGCAGTTGTACATGCCGATCGTGCGCGAGGACTTCAGGTCGCCCTTGGGGTGCTTGAGCGGTGGCACCAGCGCGACCCGAATAGTGGCCGTCACGACCGCTCCTTCGCGAGACACCGAGCGCGTTTCGAGAAAGACCGGGGTGGGCGTTCCGACCGACGTTTTCCCCGATTTCCTGGCGTGCGACGGAGCGCTGCGCCGCTAGGGCTGTCGGCGATGTGCCGATGGCGAACACGACGCCGGCGCCAACGAGCGCGCGGGCTCGTGCATTGCGAGAGTACGGATTGAACATGATTACTTGCGGCGTCGTGCGGTGGAGTCGGGGACGAACTCGAAGGGAAGCTGCATGACCTGCTGCACCGGCTTCCCGCGTTTGAACGCCGGGGTAAACCGCTGGTCGCGCACGGCGCGACGTACCGGCTCAACAAACAATCGGTGCGTGGTGGTGACGGCGCTGAATGTTTCCATTACCGCCTCGCCGCTGGGCGACACGATGAACTCGGCGAGCACACGTCCAGGTGTTTGTGCTTCGAAGAGCGAGTCGGGGTAAATGGGGCGCACGAGATTGAAGGAGTCCGGGCTCGCCGTCAGGTCGACATCGGTCACCACGAAGGCGCTGCCGCCTTCCAGGAGCTCGGTGATGCGCTCCGTTGGTGTCGGCTCGCCTTTCTTGCGCTTCTTCTCGCGCAGCTCACCACGCTTGGACCAGAGAACAATCGTCCCGCACGCGCTGCTCATGCGTTGATTTCCCTGAAACTCCACCGGCACACTTGCCGCGCCGCTGTAGACTTCCACGCCGTCAAAGCTTCGCGCGTCGAATGCGTCGAGATCCACTTCGCCGGCGTACAGCGGTTGGCCGTCGAGCCACACCAGCGGCGCGCAGCGGCTGCCGCGCATGCGCACTACGTTCTGAAAGCCGCGCGTCTCGATACGCAGTCCGGGGATCATGCGGAACACATCTGAAAGTCGAGTGGTGTTGCGCCGGTCGATTTCGTTGGCGGTGAAGAAGCGACCGCTGCCGTAGCCCATGCGACTGTAGAATCCGGCCAGGTGCCCCGTAATGTCGCGGCGGCCAAGCACCTTGACCGTCGCGAGTTCTACGGCGATGCGCTCCAGGCGGACCGTCGCGAGCGCGGGTTCACCGTCGCTGACCGCCACCCGCACCGAATCCGGACGGTATCCGATGCGCTTGGCGACCAACCATACTGTGCCGTTCGGCACACGACCGGCGGCGAATGCGCCGTTGTCATCCGACTCGACGGCCGCGGACGTCCCTCCGTTGGGCACCACCACGCGAACCTGCGCCCCGACGATAGGCAACCCCAGTGCACTCAGTACAGTGCCCTTTACCGTGCCGGTCCCCGTCGCGGACTGCGCGGAGAGCCCCGTGCCGACGAACGCCGTTGCCGCCATTGCGCAGCGGAGCGCGAGCAATCTGGGCATAAGCATGGAGGGTCGCTGGAGGGGGGCCTCGGCAATTGCCGCACGCGTGGCCTTGTGCAGACGCATCAGGCAGCTACGATGAATCATGACTCTCGCCCTCCGGTGGAGCAAGCTCAGGCTGATGGCGGCGGTGCTGGTGAGCGTCGCGGCCCTTGCGTGTACCCCGCTGCGCCGAACCGTTCCTCCCGACGAGCTCCCGCATCGCGCGATATTCGCGCTCGACGGTGTGGACTACCGGGATGTGCAGGACGCGCGGGCGCGGGGGAAGTTCGCTTCATTCAATGAACCGGGTCGGCTGATCTCGACGTTCCCGTCCATCAGCGACGTGGCGTGGCACGCCATCTTTGGTGTGTATCCGCCTGCTGGGTACCAGCGGGTGTTCTACAGCACGCGCCACAATGCCGTGCTCGGCGACGCGCTCTCGGCCATCAGCCCGATCGAGTACGAAGAGCGCATGGATTACGCTTTCGACACCAAGTTCCACCATCTCGGGGCGTATCTGATTTCGTGGCCGGTCGCCCGACGCGAGGTCGACACGGATATCGAGCGCATTCTGTCGTCGCGTGGGCGCCGCACGGTGTACCTGTACAATGTGGGCCCCGACGCGCTGCAGCATACCCGGGGAGCGATAGCGCCGTATCTCGATCATCTCGATGCCAAGCTCACGGAGCTGCAGTCGCGATACCGCGCGCGGACGGGACGCGCGCTCGAACTCGTGCTGCTCTCCGACCATGGGCACAACCGGGGGATCGACGCGCAATTCGTGCCGATCACCCAAGCGCTGGCCGCGCGTGGTTTCACCGCGGCGCCCGCCATCACGGCACCCAATCACATCGCGTTCAGCGTCGATGGAGTGACCACCGGGTTTGGTGTGTTCTCTCATCCGGATTCCGTCCAGCGTGTTGCGGCATTGCTCGCTGACGTTCCCGGGGTGGATCTGGTGACGCGGCGGCAATCCGATTCCCTCTTCGTCGTCGTGCGCACCATCAGGGCGAAGGCGGGCGGCGTTCGCCGCACCGAGGGGCGCGTGATGTGGCGCATGCGTCACGGCAGCGCACAGTTCGCCTATCAGTCCGTCACCGGCGATCCGTTGGCAATGGAGGCGGTGCAGGCACGCATGCGTACGGACGGCGTAGTCGATGCCGACGGGTTTGCCACGGCGGACGTTTGGACGCGCTACACGGCGGCCGCGAGGTATCCCGTCGCCGTCGTGCGCATCGTGCACGGACATCTCCACGCCGCCCGAAATGTGGCGCCCATCCTCGTGTCACTCGATGACGGGTATCGTGTGGGGCTGGGCATGGTGTCGGTCGCCAATCGCATGCGCCCTCTAGGCGGCACGCACGGTGCGCTGAGTGCCACCAACGCCACCGGCATTGTCATGAGCAACACGACCACGCCGCACGATGATCTTGCGATGTCGGTACGAATGCAGTTCGGCGGCTTTGATGACTTGCGCGACACCAAGATCGTGAACCCGCAGCTCGACATCGTGAGCATCGATATGCTACGCGGCGACCGGCTGCAGGCGTCGCAGTGGCACCGTGTCGTCACGCTACCGGATACCGGGGCCGTGGCCGTGCTGTCGCTGCCGCCACGCTACCGGCAATGGGCGGCCAAGGCATCGCAGCTCCGCATCGAGGTCCGCCGCCGCGACCAGGGACGTGATGGAGGCACCTTGGTGCGCAGCACGGTCGTGCCGTTCGACAGTAGCGCGCGGAATGTCGCAGGCAGCCGCTGGGTTTGGTCGGCAGAAGCTGTCGGCGTAACGGGACTCAAGGCCGGCGAGCGCTACGCCGTGCGCGTTCAGCTGGAACGGACCAGGCGAACGGGTGACGGCGTGGTGATCGAACGTACACAAACCGTGCTGACTGCCGTGCTGACCGCGGCGCGCGACGGGATTCCGTGGGCGTATTGACCGGCGGGTCGTGCCGCCGGAGGCGATAGCACGAACGACACGGAGGGGGGCGTGCGCGGGGGGGCTCTGTTGAACGGTCATCCCCGCGCGTAACATCTGGTGCGGCCGCCGCCGGTGCCTGGCGGCGTGCCCCGCCATTTCACGCTCTCCCCGAGTCGTCTTCATGAAGGTCTCCCTCCGTCGTTTGCGCCGCCTGCGGCGCACGCAAGTCGCTGGACTTGCCCTGGCTGCGCTGGCCGCGCCAGTCGGCGCGCAGTCACCCACCCGACTGTTGCGTACACCGAGTGTCAGTGCGCAACACATCGCATTCGCGTACGCCAACAACGTGTGGGTCGTCGAGCGCGCGGGGGGTGTCGCGCGCCGTCTCACCAGTTTTCAAGGGCAGACGCAAAACCCCAAGCTGTCGCCCGACGGGAAGCTCGTGGCGTTCAGCGCCGAGTATGCGGGGAACACCGATGTGTACGTGGTGCCCGTCGAAGGCGGACAGCCGCGCCGTCTCACGTGGCATCCCTCGGCCGACGTGGTGCAAGGGTGGGCCCCCGACGGCAAGTCGGTGATGTTCGCATCGCCGCGCGCCACGTGGGCGCCGAATGCCGCGCCGCGTTTCTGGACGGTGCCGGCGGAAGGCGGTGTGGAAAGCGCGATGCCCATGCCGCGCGCCAATCAGGGCAAGCTGTCGCCCGATGGTAATCGTGTGGCGTATCGCATGCCGTCGTCGTGGGACGAAGAGCGCCGCAACTATCGCGGCGGTCAGAACAAGCCCATTTGGATTCTCGATCTCAAGTCGTTCGCGCTCGACACCACGCCCTTTGCGGGTAGCAAGGAAATGGACCCGGTGTGGGTGGGGAACGCCGTGTACTTCTTGTCCGATCGTGACGGCGTCTCGAACGTCTGGTCGTACGACCTGTCGTCGAAGAAGCTGGCGCAGGTGACGCGCTTCAAGGACTTCGATGTGAAGTCGATCGATGCCGCGGGGAGTACCGTGGTGTTCGAGCAGGCGGGGTACATTCACGAGCTCGACGCGCGGAGCGGGACGGCGAAGATCGTGAGCATCACCGCCGCCGGTGATTTCCCGTGGATGATGCCGTCGTGGAAGGATGTGTCGGCGCGCATCACGAATCTCGCGTTGTCGGCGACGGGCAAGCGTGCCGCCGTCGAAGCGCGCGGCGAAGTGTTTACCATCCCTGCCGAAAAGGGTGACGTGCGGAACATGACGCGCACGGGTGGCGCAGCGGAGATTTCGCCCGTGTGGTCGCCCGACGGAAAGAGTGTGGCGTACTTCAGCGACGAGTCGGGTGAGTATCAGCTCGTGATCGCGCCGCAGGATGGGTTGGGCGCCAAGCGCACCATCGCGCTGCCGGAGCCGAGCCGTCCGTATTTCCCCACGTGGTCGCCGAACGGTCGCACGATCGCGTTTCAGGATTCGCACTTCCGCATCTGGCTCGTGGACATCGCGACCGGTAATGCCAAGGTGGCCGACACCGATCCGTATTTCATGGCGGATCGCTCGGTCGTGCCGGTGTGGAGCCCCGATTCGCGCTATCTCGCGTATCCCAAGCGTCTCAAGTCGCTGTTCCGTGCGCTGTTCGTCTACGACGTGGAGACGGGCGCCGTCAAGCAGATCACCGATGGTCTCGCGGATGTGACGAGCCCGGCGTGGGATGCGAGCGGCAAGTACCTGTGGTTCTTCGCGAGCACCAACTTCGCGCTGAACTCGTCGTTGCTCGACATGACCAAGTACGACCGTCCGGAAACGCGCGCGTTGTACATGGCCATTCTATCCAAGTCTGAGCCGTCGCCATTGCTTCCCGAGAGTGACGAAGAAGCCGCGCGCACGGGTGGCGCACCGCGCGACAGTACGGCGGCGCCGATGGCTCCGCGCGCGCGTCCCGACAGTGCGGACGCTGGTGCGCGCGCGGGTGATGCGATGCCGGCTGCGCCGCGTCCCATTCGCATTGATTTTGACGGGATCCAGCAGCGCATCGTAGCGGTGCAGGGACTCATCGAGCGCGACTATGCCGGCCTGCGTGCCGGACCTGCAGGGACCGTGTTCTTCCTCGAACCGATGCCTGCGACCGGCACGACCGTCACGACCGGGGGCCCGGGCGTCGGCGGCGGCAACACGTTGCATCGGTTCCAACTCTCGGCGCGTCGTGCCACGCCGTTCGCCATGGGCGTCGCGCAGTTCACCGTGAGTGCCGATGGACGCAAGTTGCTGTATCGCACGGGTGGACAAGCTGGTGGGCTTTATCTCGTGGATGCCGACCGCACCATTCCGCCGGCGGGGCAGGGGCGACTCAACGTGGCGCTGCGGGCGTATATCGATCCGCGCGAAGAGTTTCGGCAGATCTTCAACGAAGGGTGGCGCAACCAGCGCAACAACTTCTACGTGAAGAATCTGCACGGCACGGATTGGCCGGCCATGAAAAAGATGTATGAGCCGTTGCTCGCGCACGTGAATCACCGCGCCGATCTGAACTACCTGGTCGATAACATGGGTGCCGAAACGGCGATCGGGCACTCGTACGTGCGTGGTGGCGATTATCCGGAAGTGCCGAACGGCAGCGGTGGTTTGCTTGGTGCCGACTTTGCGGTGGAGAACGGTCGCTATCGGCTCGCGCGCATTTACGACGCGGAAAGCTGGAACCCCGAGTTACGTGCGCCTCTGGCAACGCCGGGGGTGAACGTGTCGCGCGGCGACTACATCCTCGCCATCAACGGCGTGGAGCTGCGGGCGCCGGACAACATCTATCGGCTGCTCGACGGCACGGCCAACCGTCAGACGGTGCTCACCGTGAACAGTCGCCCCGATATGCAAGGCGCGCGCACCATCACGGTGTTGCCGCTCGCGAACGAGCAGGGGCTGCGCACCCGCGCGTGGGTGGAATCGAACCGTCGCTACGTGGACAGCGTGTCCAACGGCAAGCTGGCCTACGTGTATCTCCCCAACACCGGACAGCCGGGCTACACGAGCTTCAATCGCTACTACTTCGCGCAGCAGGACCGGCAGGGCGTCGTGGTGGATGAACGCTTCAACGGCGGCGGCTCGGCGGCCGACTACATCGTCGACCTGCTTGGTCGCGATTACGATGGCTACTTCAACAACCCCGTCGGCGAACGGTACCCGTTCACGAGCCCCGCGAACGGCATCTGGGGTCCGAAGGTCATGATCATCAACGAAATGGCCGGATCGGGTGGTGATCTCATGCCGTACATGTTCAAGCGCCGCAAGCTCGGCCCGCTGGTGGGAGCGCGCACGTGGGGTGGCCTGGTGGCCACGACGGACACGCCGCCGTTCGTGGACGGTGGCTCCATGATCGCGCCGCGCTTCGGCTTCTTCTCGCGCGACAACAAGTTTGCCGTCGAGAACGAAGGCGTGGCGCCGGACATCGACGTGGAGAATTTCCCGAAGGACGTGATTGGTGGACGCGATCCGCAGCTCGAGCGCGCCACGCAGGAAGCGATGCGTCTGCTCGGCACGTACAAGGACGATCGGCTCAAGACCGAGCCGACCGCACCCGTGTGGGGACGTCGCGGCGGGAAGTGAACTCCTTACGGTTCGAGTCGCTGTTGAAGTGAACCGATAGCACGAAGGCAACCAAGGCAACCAAGACATCCAAGAAAAAGCTTGGTTGTCTCGGTTGCCTTGGTTGCCTTCGTGCCATCAGTTCAACGAACTCCGTATTCCGGTGTACTTTGATGCATCATGCCGAACTTCCGCATCTGGAATCGCAAGCTGCATCGCTGGGGCGCCGTTGCGACGGCGCTCCCGTTCCTTGTCGTCCTGGGCACGGGGCTGTTGTTACAGCTCAAGAAACAGCTCACGTGGGTACAGCCGGCGGAGCAGCGCACGGCGAACAGGGTGCCGAGCGTGAGTATGCTGCAGATCTTCGAGGCGGCGAAGTCGGTGCCGCAAGCGGAGATCCGCACGTGGGACGATATCGATCGTCTCGATGTGCGACCGGGAAAGGGGATTGTGAAAGTGGCGGCCGTCAATCACTGGGAAGTGCAAGTCGATCTCGCCACAGGCAAGGTGCTGCAGTCGGCCTACCGCCGATCGGATCTCATCGAGCAGATGCACGATGGCTCGTGGTTTCACGAAGCGGCCAAGCTCTGGGTGTTTCTGCCATCGGCAGTCGTGGTGCTGGGTTTGTGGGTGACAGGGCTTTATCTGTTCCTGCTGCCGTTCCGGGCGCGTGCCAAGAAGCGCGAGCGTCATGCCGAATCCTGAGCACGCCATCGAGACCAGCGGAAAGGCGGTGCTCCGCTGGATGTGGCAACGCGCCCGCGCGCGGTTGCCGCGACCACCAGCGGCGCCGCTGCGCCCGGTCGCGCCGGCACTCGATTTTCTGCACGCCAATCGCCGCGATCCGTCGCTGACGTGGATTGGTCATTCGTCGCTGCTGCTGCAGATGGGCGGGGCCAATCTGCTCTTCGATCCGGTGTTCAGTCGCGTGGCGTCGCCCGTGCGCTTCGCCGGACCGCGCCGGCATCAGCCGCCGGGGCTGACCCTGGAGCAACTGCCGCCCATCGACGCGGTGCTGTTGTCGCACAATCACTACGATCATCTGGATCGGCCGTCGGTCCGAGCCCTCGCCCGCCAGTCTGGGGGCGCGCCGCGCTTCATCGTGCCGCGTGGCACCGAGCAATGGTTCGCGCGCAACCTGCCTACCACGCGCGGCGTACGACCGCACATCGAGCCGCTCGACTGGTGCAGCGAAACCACATTGCCACAGTCGCTCACCGTGCACTTCGAACCCGTGCAGCACTGGTCGAACCGTTCGGGATTCGATCGGAACAAGTCATTGTGGGGCAGCTACGCCGTGCTGCATCCATCGTTTCGTTTCTGGTTCTCCGGCGACCTGGGGTACTCGCCAGCGCCTTCACGCATTGGTGAGAAGCACGGCCCGTTCGACGCCGCGGCCATTGCGATTGGCGCCTATGAACCGCGCTGGTTCATGCGGTCGCAGCATGTGAACCCCGACGAGGCCGTGCAGGTCATGCTCGATGTGCGTGCGGCGCAGGCCATTGGCGTGCACTGGGGGACGTTCGCGCTGACCGACGAAGCGCTCGACCAGCCGCCCATCGATCTGGCAGAGGCGCTCGCGACGCGCGGCATCGCCGCCGAGCGCTTCCGCGTGCTGCGGCACGGTGAAACGCTCCGCTACTGAGGCTACTGAGATCAGTCCGTCGACCCAGCGGCGTTCTCGGTGCGATTGCTGAGATAGACGAGCAAGGGCGGACAGCCCATGAGCAACGTGGCGGGCCACCAGAGCATCGAGCGCCTGCTGCGGCGCAGATCGCGCCACAACCAGGTGAGCACGAGCGCCGTAAAGATGCCCATGTCATTCCAGGCCATGAACACCATGGGATCTTGCCGCAACGTCATCCACGCGTGGCTGAGCCCTGCAGCGACGGATCCGTGCTGTTGCATCCACGTGTAGAACGACCACTGCTCGTAGGCGAAGAAGAGCAGGGCCAGCGTGACCAGCACAATGCGCCGCATCAACCGGGCGGCCGGTCGTACTGTTCGGTGGGAAGCGCGAAGGCTTTCTTGAGCGCGGGGTCGCCGTTGATACCGACGACACGCTGCGCGATGTAATCGCCAACGACGGTTCCGAACTTGAACCCCTCGGCCTGACCGAGTCCGGCGATCCACGCATTGGTGGTCTCGGGGACATGATCGACGATGAAGTTCTGATTCACGCTCGATTCGTAGTGGCAGGCCCGCGTTTCGAGCAGCGGCGCGTTGGCGAGGATCGGGAATCGCGCGGCCAGAAACCGTCGCGCGCCATCAACGCGGTCCTGATTGGTCCACCGTGAGCTGAGATCGGGATCTTGCAGCGTGGGGTCGGTCGCTGCCGGTGTGGGTGTCGGTGCGGCGGTACCTGCCGGCGGCGCGATCGCGCCACGCACGCGAAAGCCGCGGCTGTCGACGGGGAGCATGGGCCACCCGGTGACGCCCGGAAAGTTGAAGCTCGGCAGGTTGGGAAACTGAAAGCGTGTGTCGCCCTGCGGCACGCCGAAGTACAGAGCGTGTCCAATGGGGATACGCGCCCGGTTCTCCATGTACGGAAACAGCTTGCGGAGCCACGGCCCGCAGGCGAATACATAGGCATCGCCACGGATGACGGTGCCGTTGTCGAGAATCACGCCATCCATCTTGCCGTTCACGATGGGCCCGGGACGTACCCGGCCGATCACGAGTTCGGCGCCGAGCTTCTGGGCAATGGCGGCGACCGCCTGTGTCGCGGCGCGGCAGCGCACGACGCCCGCATCGGGTTCGGTAATGGCGACGGTGATGTCGTCGGCCTTGATGACCGGCCACCGCTTGCGCGCCTCGTTGCCGGTGAGCACTTCGTGGCGGACGTTATTGGCCTTCCACAGGTCGATCGTCTTGGTGATGAACGGCTCGCGGGTGGCGCGCATGATGACGTCGCCGGTTTCGTGGAAGAACGAAGTGCGGAAGGGCTTGGCCCATTCCTCCTCGAAGAGCTTCCAGCGTCCGATCGCGGTCCGTGCCCACGGCGTCCACAGTTCGCCGGTGGCGCGGTCGCCATACGACGACCGGATGCCGCGCGTCTCGTCCCCACTGGTGGAGCGGGAGTTCCCCGGGCCGTACTGGTCGATGAGAGTGACCTTCACGCCGCGTGTGCGGAGGTGATACGCGGTCCAACCCCCCCAGGCGCCGGCGCCGACGATCACCACATGGGTGCTGCTCTCGGCGGTGCCGCGTCCGCGTTCGACCCCTTTAGCGGGTGCCGCCGGAAAGGCGACTGGCGGTGCGCAGCCGGTGGCGAGGAGGGCACCGGCGCTGGCGCCGGCGATGCGCAGAAAATCGCGGCGAGGGAGCGCGGCGTCTGTCGGCGGCACGTCCAGGTGGCGTGCGTCCTCGCCGTCATGATGCGGCGTCGTGAGGCACTCGGGAACATCCGGGGTATCAGAAGCGTCCATTCGCCGAAAATGTCGGTCAACCGCTCGGCTCGCAATCCGCGCGGTCCCGTTCCTGGTAGATCGTTGGGCCTTGCCAGCGAAATGCCTTCCTCGCACGTTCCTTGGCCATGCCTCGCACTTCCAAAGTTTCCGGACTCTTCCTGCTCGGCGTCGTGGCGACGAGCGCTCTCGCGGCGGCGCGCATCACGGCGCAGCAGCCTCTCGCCCCCGGCTATGCCCTGCGGGACGGCAAAGACACGGTGCCGATGTACAGCGACTCGCAAGCGACGGCCGGGCAGGCCGTCTGGACGAAGACGTGTTCCGAGTGCCACGAGTCGAAAGACGTGACCGGGGCGGATTTCCGCACCAAGTGGGCCGGACAGCCGGTCTTCACGTTGTTCGAACAGATTCGGACGACGATGCCCGACGGCAATCCTGGCTCGCTGCCGAAGGAAGACTATGCGGCCGCCATGGCGTACATCTTCAAGTTGAATGGCCTCACGCCGGGCGCAGCGCCTTTCACCCCGGATTCGGTGGCGCTCGCCACGGTGAAGCTGATCCTGCCGCCGGCGCCACCGTCGCCCTGACGGCTGTCGCAGCCACGCTGGTCATGAATGCGGCCCCCGGTGACGCCGGGGGCCGCTTTTTTGTTGTGAATGTCGACGGCGGGAACTTTTGTGTGCGGATCTGTGGGATTTAACGCTTTCGAAGTGCGCAAAAGTATTGACAGTAAGGAATGCCGGTCGTAGCGTCCCTCCCGTTCGCGTTTCGTCACAGTTGTTCCGGAATCGTGTTGTTGGTATGCTGCACCGTTTGTGTGCGCAGCCTGACCGTTCCGGTGTGCGTGCCTCGGACATCGCTGTACATCAACCGCATTACTCCCGCCTCACTGCGCGCGCGTCTTCCGCGTACGCTCCCGACATATCGCTGCGACGTCCCGCACTCGGGCCGTCCGGCAACAACACGAGTTTGCGGAGCGCTGTCTGGCTCTGCGCTTGAAAGTGGCATGACCAACGGACCGTATCCCCTTCGGGTGGCGCGGGGCGTTGGGGTCATGTCATGGCCGGTCACAATATCGTGTGGCCGGCAGGTGATCCTGAGATGGGGAGTCACGAGAGATGCGATTGTTCGTACCCGCTGCGTTCGCACGTGGCGAGCGAGGCTGCTCGCCACCACACGCCACATCATTCCGCGCGCCTGTGATGCGCCGTCTGGCCACATCACTTCTTGCGGTCGTGGCGGCCGTGGGACTGGCAACGCCGCCCTCCTTGTCGGCGCAGGGTGCCGGTGGCACCGTCACCGGTCGCGTGACTGACGGCGCCACGGGGCAGCCGATCCAGCAGGCCCGCGTGCTGGTGCAAGGCACGCAGGTCGGTTCACTGACCGCGGAAAATGGCCGCTACACCCTGCGCGTCCCGACGAGCGGGGCGGTCGTGCTCGAAGTCAGTCGCATTGGCTACGAAGCCAAGAAGGTGACCGTCACGATCAGCGGCACGGCTCCTGTTACGCAGGACGTGGCGCTCACGCAGGCCGCCTTCTCGCTGTCTGCCGTCGTTACTACGGTAACGGGCCAGCAGCGTAAGGTCGAACTGGCCAACGCCACCACGCAGATCGCCGTGGCCGAAAAGGTCGCGGAGTTGCCGGTGTCGAACATGGGCCAGCTGCTCTCCGGTCGTGCGGCCGGTGTCCAGGTCGTATCGGCGGGTGCTACGGGTGCCGGTTCGCGTATCCGTATCCGCGGTCAGGCGTCGCTGTCGCTCTCCAACGAACCAGTCGTCATCATCGACGGCGTGCGTATGACGTCGACTTCTGGCAGCACGGCAAACGGCGTGGGCGGTTCGGCACCTTCGCGTCTTGATGACCTCAATCCCGAGGAAATCGAGAACATCGAAGTGATCAAGGGCCCGTCGGCCGCCACGTTGTACGGCACCGAAGCGGCCAACGGCGTGATCAACATCACGACCAAGCGCGGCAAGGCGGGCAAGACCCGCTGGAACGTGTACACGGAAAACGGTGCGATCACCGATCCGAACACGTACCCGCTCATGTACTACGGCTGGGGCACCCAGCTCAGCGGCGCCGCGGCCGGTACGCGCGTCCGCTGCCCCGCCATCTCGATCGCGGCGTCCATCTGCCGCGCCGACAGCCTTCGCGTCGGTAATGCGTTCCTTATCGACAGCTTGTCGCCGGTCGATCAGGGCGCCCGCCAGCAGTATGGCATGCAGGTGTCCGGCGGAACGGACCGTGTGCAGTTCTTTGTGGCGGGTGAGACGGAAGTGGAAACGGGCATTTACAAGATGCCGGACATCGAAGTCCGTCGACTGACGACAGAACGGGGCACGGGTCTTCCGTCGTCGCAGATCCGGCCCAACGCGCTGGACCGCAACAGCTTACGTGCCAACCTCACGGCCCTGATCACTCCCAAGGCCACTCTGCAGATTTCGTCCGGCTTTATCTCCAGCCGTCAGCGACTCCCACAGAACGAGGACAACGGTAACGGTCTCATGGTCGGTATGCTCGGTGGCGAGTGGCGTGAAGACCTAGTTGACGGCCGTGGTGTCAAGCTGCTCGGCTACCGTGCCTTCCCCATGGGCGACATTCTCTCCCGCACGAATACCCAAAGCACCAACCGCTTCATTAACAGCGCACAGTTGCGGTACGAGCCCACGTCATGGCTGCAAACCCGTGCCATTCTCGGCATGGATTACGCCTCGCGAGTGGATAACGAAATCAACTTGTTTGATCAGGGGCCGGTGGGTGTTGACCGTGTGGGACAGGTCGAGAACGACCGCGGCGAGATCAATCAGCAGACGGTCGACCTTGGGGCTACCGGCACGAAGCAGTTGACCAGCTGGTTGAATTCCAAGACCTCCGTGGGCATGCAGTACATCCGCAACTATTTCAGCTCGACCGGCGGGACCGGACAAGGCCTGCCACCGGGGGCCACCACCATTACTGCTGCGGCCGTTCGTAACGCCCGTCAATCGACGGACGAGCGGCGTACGCTGGGCTACTACCTCGAGCAGCAGTTCTCGTTCAACGACAAGCTCTTCATCACGGCCGCCATGCGTCGTGACGCCGCGAGTGCCTTCGGTAAGGATTTCCGCGCCGTCAACTACCCCAAGCTTGGCGCGTCTTGGGTGATCTCCGATCAGGGCTTCTTCCCGGCCACGAACTGGATCAATACCCTTCGCCTGCGCGCAACATACGGCGCATCGGGACAGATTCCAGGCGCTACCGACGCGCTCCGCTTCTTCTCGCCGTTCGGTACGACCATCTCCGGTACGGCCGACCAGCCGGGTGTGTCGCTCGGTGCCTTGGGCAACTCCACACTCCGTCCGGAATACTCGGCGGAAACCGAAGCTGGTTTTGACCTCACCATGTTCGATGGCAAGTCGAATTTCGAGTTCACATACTACGACAAGAACACCACCGACGCGCTCATCGAGCGTCGCGTGGCCCCGTCCATTGCCGGCGTGACCTCGCGCTTCGAAAACATCGGCAACATGCGCAACAAGGGTTTCGAGCTCGTCTACAACCAGAAGGTGATCTCGAGCGACAAGATTGGTCTCGATTTCGTCCTGACTGGCTCCACCAACGAGAACGAGCTCATCACCCTCGGTGAGGGCGTAAGCGCAATTCCTTCGGGCAACCGAAACACGCAGCTGAACTCCCCGGGTTTCCCGCTGTATGGCCTGTGGGGACGTACGTACACGTACAACGACGCGAACGGCGACGGCATTCTGGTCGCGAGTGAGATGACCTATGGCGCCAACACGTTCATCGGCCCCAGCTTCCCGACCCGCGAACTGGCCTTCACCCCGACCCTCGAACTGTTCGGCCGCAAGCTGCGCATTTCGGGGCAGGTGGACTCCAAGTGGGGCATGAAGAAGCTCAACAACACCAAGCGTCACCAGTGTCAGGCTGGCTTTTCCTGCCAAGGTCTCTACGCGGGCGCCCCGCTGGAAGAGCAGGCGAAGGCGGTCGCCGCGGCGGCCTCGGTGTTCACCGGCTTCTACGAAGACGGGTCATTCACGCGCTTCCGTGAGTTGTCGGTGTCGTACCAGATGCCGAACAACTGGGCCAAGGCGCTCAAGGCGGAACGCTGGAACTTGGTGCTCACCGGCCGTAACCTGGGCGTGTGGACGCCGTTCACCGGCGTCGATCCCGAGACCACCGTTGGTAACGACGACCGGCGAGGCAACGAGGAGTTCTTCTCCACGCCGCCGATGCGCTACTTCACGTTCCGCATGAACTTCAACTTCTGATAAGGCGAGCACGCATCCATGCGATTCCCATTCGTGACTCGTCGGTTCATCCGTCCGGCGAGTGCAGTAATCCTCGCCTGCGGAGTAGCGGCGGGCTGTTCTACCGACACACTCGAGATCACCGATCCCGACGTCCTCAACGTAGGCGACTACGCCACCGCGGCCGGCGCAGCGCCGCTGCGGCTTGGGGTGGTCCAAGACTTCCAGAACGCGTTTAGTGGAAACGTCAACTTGGAGAACATGATTGTCGTGACGGGTAACGTGTCCGACGAGATGTACTCTACGGACACGTTCGACGGGCGACTGTTTCCGAACCAGCGGGCAATGATCGACAATCTGCCGGAACTCGACGCATTCTACCGCAACATGCATCGTATCAGGGCAGGGGCGACCCGCACCATCAACATTCTGAAGCGCGTGGCACCCACACCCGTGCAGAATGTCGGTGAGATGTACGGCATTCGCGGCTTTACGGAGAACATGTTTGCTGAGGCGTACTGCTCCGGCGTGCCGTTCTCCGAGGAGACCGATGCGGGCACGGAGTTTGGTACGCCGCAGACGACGGTGCAGATCTACGCCCGCGCCCTCGCCAGCTACGATTCGGCACTGGCCAGTGCTGGCACCGACACGCGCGTGCAGAACATCGCGCGTATCGGTCGTGCGCGCGTGCTGCTGAACCAGGGGCGCTTTGATGACGCGGCGGCCGCCGTGTCGGCGGTGCCCACGAACTTCGCGTGGGTCACGGCGCACTCCACTGCGTCGCCTCGCCAGGAGAATGGCATGTGGAACGCGCTGACGGTGCCGAATTCCCGCTATGCCATCGTATTGCCTGACGCGAACGGGCGCGGCGAGGGGCTCAACGGCGTCGCCTTCCTGACGACGCCCACCGATCCGCGTATCCCGTGGGTGGCATCCACGCGTACGGGGTTCAACGGCTCGAGCCGCAACCTTCCCACGCAGCTCAAGTACGATCGTACGACGGGAGCGGTGGTGGCGAACGGCGTGGAGGCGCGTCTGATCGAGCTCGAGGCGCTTCTCCGGAAGGACACGCAGGCTGATCGCGATGCGGTGTTCGCAGGGCTGAATAACCTGCGCGCAACGGCGATCTCTCCGGCCATGCCCGCGTTGACGGGCTCGGCGCCGGCCACACAGGAAACCGCTGTTTCGCTGCTCTTCGAGGAGCGGGCCAAGTGGCTCTATCTCACCGGCCATCGCTTGGGCGACCTGCGTCGTCTCGTGCGGCAGTACGGTCGTGCGGCCAACACGGTATTCCCGACGGGCAACCTGCCGTCGCCGTTGGCCGGTGTGTATGGCAACGATGTCAATCTTCCCATCCCCTTCGACGAAAAGAACAATCCGAAGGCGCCGGGCGGGTGCATCGACCGCAACCCGTAACGGGTTAGGGTAGCAAAGAGAGCGGCCGTCAGACGTGAGTCTGGCGGCCGCTTTTGCGTTGGGGTCGGTGTCGTCGTGTGATCCGCATCGTCGGCCGGCCACGCCCCGGCGCCTGGCGCCACTTCGGGGGCGGCCGTGCGCCTAGGCTCGCGTGGCTCGCCGGCGCCGGCGCCGCCCCCTCAGACGCGCCCGGCCCCGGGGCGTGGCCGGCCTCCTCGGTGCGGTGTGTGCCGCAGACGTGTTACGCGGCGTCGCTACAGGTCAGGAGGCCCGGGCGGGGTGCCCGGTCTGGCGCGCGTCTGAGGGGGTGGCGCCGGCGCCGGCGAGCCCTGCGAGCCTAGGCGCCCGGCCACCCCCGAAGTGGCGCGACAGGCCGGGTACCCCGCCCGGGCCGACCAGCCGACCAGCCGACCAGCTGGCCAGCCGCCACGCCGCACCAACCGCAGCGTCAGCGCCCGCTAGCCGCCCGACCCAAGTCGACGGCCTTGAACCCCTGGTCGCCCCAGCCGATCACGAACACGCTGAACCCTTCCTTCATCCGCTTCTCGATGTCCGGCGCGCCGGCCGGGTACCCGCACGGCACCTTGTACTCCTTGCACGCCGCGAGCACCGACTGAATGGCCGCCTCCCACGCCGCTTCGTCGAACTTGCGCTGGCCGCTCGCGTCGGTCGTGGTGAACACTCCGCGCAGCGTCCCGGCACCCGGGAAGAGCACGCCCACACCAGGCACTGCGGCAATCTCGCGAATGTGCGACAGCCCTTCCTTGCTCTCCACGATCGTGAAGTTGTACAGCTCCCCCTTGGGGTTGAGCGGCCACAAGTCGGCGCGCTCCATGTACTCCTTCTCGCTCATGCCCCAACGTGCTGGCGCGTTGCCCACATCGTCCGAACGCGTACCGCCCTTCGACTTGAAGCGCAGCGCAGCGATCCCCTGACGAAGCTCGGCTGCATTCAGCACGTCGACGAACACGATGCCGTTCACCCCTTCGTTGAGCTGCTTCCCGATGCGCGCCACCGCGGCCGCCGGATCGGGGGCAATCTCCATCGTCTTCACGAAAATGGGATGCGAGAAGCGCGGGTTCTTCCCCTTGGAAAGCGCACCGCCCGTGTCCATGGCCTTGGCGAATTCCGTGAATAGCGGAAACGTCTGTTCGAAGTTGTACTCCATGGTGCCTTCGAACAGGTAGTCGAGCCGCTTGTAGGCCAGCGCTTCGGCGGCCAGCTGGCTCATCGACTTGAGCGAGTCGGCGGGGAGCGCCGGCTGACCCGGGCGCGCGCGCCGGTTGGCGGGGGCGTACAGCCCGAACACCGGCTTGTTGGCCGCGACCAGATCGATGACGGGGTTGAGCCGTTGCTGCGCGGACGCAGACGACGAGGGGAGCAAGCCGAGGGCGAGGGTCGCCGTGGCCGACAACAGCAGGCGGGAACGCACGAAGTGTCCTCCGAGGTGGGGTAGGGGAGGCAAAGGGAAGGAATCCTGCACAAGCAACGGACCAGCACCCCGAAGCGCTGAGGCACGTCGGGTAATGAACTTGCTGGCTGGGTGTTCCGTAAGACGAACACTTTCACGATCTTACACGTAATTCAGGAGAGAGAATTCCCGGACGTCGCGATCCCTCCTGCGCCGTCTGCCCGACCACACCCGCCTGCGCCTGGAGGCCCGGGGATGAAGTCGTTGGTAGCTGCTGGTACCGGTTGTCTTGCGTTGCTCACCGTGGCTCTGGTCGACCGTCCAAACAACGGGGCGCCAGTCACCGGTGACCGCGCGCCTATGGCGTCGACACCGGGGTTAACCACGCCGGTGTCGTACGACCTCTCGTTTGTAAACGGTGCGGCCGATCCCGTGCGCGCGTCGACCACGCGCGCGAGCCGCCGTGTTGGCCATCCGGTCATCAAGCCGGCAAGCGCGACGATGACGCCGGCCGCACTCGGCGATGTCGTGAAGAAGACCTGTGCCGGTTGCCACAGTGATCAGCGCAAGCAGGGTAACCTTTCGCTGCAAACCTTCGATCTCCGCACCATTGGGCAAACGGCGCCCGAAGTAGCCGAGAAGATAATCAACAAGCTGCGCACCGGCATGATGCCGCCCCCGGGGCGCGCGAAGCCGGGTGGTGACACGCTGCAGGTGCTGCTCGAAACACTCGAGCGCACGATGGACGCGCGCTATGCCGCCGATCCCAATCCGGGCACGCGCGCGTTTCAGCGCCTCAATCGAGCGGAGTACGAGCGCGCAATTCGCGATGTCCTCGCGGTCGATATCAAGGCCGATTCGTGGCTGCCGCTGGACACCAAGAGCGCCAACTTCGACAACATCGCCGACGTGCAGACGCCGTCGGCCACGCTGCTCGATTCGTATCTCGACGCGGCGAGCGAAATCAGCCGCCTCGCGGTGGGTGATCCCAAGGCGAGCGTCTCGACGAGCACCTACAAGATTGCGCGTCTCGCGTCGCAGCTCGATCAGGTGGAGGGCGCGCCCATGGGCACGCGTGGCGGCGCGTCGGTGACGCACACCTTCCCGGCTGATGGCGAGTATGTGTTCACGGTCACGCTGCACGCCATTCCCACCGGTCAGCTGTTCGCGAGCACCGCACCGTTCGACGAAAAGATCGAAGTGTCGGTCAACGGCGAGCGCGCCGCGATTCTCGAAGTCGACCGCGGCATGTCGCAAGCCGATCCACAGGGCATGGAAATGAAAACCAAGCCCATCCCCATCCGCGCCGGCCCGCAGCGCATCTCGGCGACCTTCGTGCGCACTTTCGAAGGCCCGGTCAACGACAATATCACGCCGCTCGGACACAGTATCGCCGATACGCAGATTGGGGCGCAGGCGGGCATCACGGTGCAGGCGCACATTCAGAACTTTGCGGTGACGGGCCCCTTCAACCCCACCGGCGTGTCGGACACGCCGAGCCGTCGTCGTATCTTCAGCTGCCGCCCCATGTCGGCGGTTGAAGCGCGGCCGTGCGCTGAGCGTATTCTCACGCGCCTCGGTACGCAGGCGTACCGCCGGCCCGTGTTGGCCAACGACCTCAAGGGCCTGATGTCGTTCTACGACGAAGGCGCGAAGGACGGCGGCTTCGAACTCGGCATTCGCAGCGCGCTCGAGGCGATGCTCTCCAGCCCGCACTTCATCTTCCGCATTGAAGAAATGCCGACGGCCGCCAAGGGACGCGTCGCGGTGAACGGCGTCGACCTCGCGTCGCGCTTGTCGTTCTTCTTGTGGGGCGCGCCGCCCGACTCGCAGCTGATTGCGCTGGGGCGCACGGGCCGCCTCAACGACACGACGGTGCTGGTGCAACAGACCAAGCGCATGCTCGCCGACCCGCGCAGTGAGGCGCTCTCCACGCGCTTTGCGTCGCAGTGGCTGCGGCTGCAGGACATCGAGCTGGTGCACCCTGATGCCAACCAGTTCCCCGATTTCCGCGAACAGCTGGCGATCGACATGCGGCACGAGACGGAACTGTTCTTCTACAATCTCGTGCGCGAGAACCGGAGCTTGCTCGATCTGTTCACGGCGAACTACACCTACGTGAACGAGTCGCTCGCACGCCATTACGATATGCCCGGCGTGGTGGGTAACGAGTTCCGCAAGGTGAACTATCCTGCCGGTTCGCCGCGTAGCGGCATTTTCGGACATGGCAGCGTGCTCACGCTGACCTCGGTGGCCAACCGCACGTCGCCGGTGTTGCGAGGCAAGTGGGTCATGGAAGTCCTCATGGGATCGCCGCCGCCACCGCCGCCGCCCAACGTGCCTGACCTCGAGAAGACCGAGGGCGCCAAGGAAGGCCGACTGCTTACCACGCGCGAGCGCATGGAGATTCACCGCGCCAACGCGACGTGCAAGTCGTGCCACCAGTTCATCGATCCTATCGGACTCGCGCTCGACAACTTCGACGTGATGGGGCGCTGGCGCATTCGCGAGAATGGCGCGCCGCTCGACACGCGCGGTGACTATTACGACGGCACCAAGATCACGAGCCCGGCCGAGCTGCAGCAGGCCATGCTCAAGCGTCCCGTGCCGCTCATGCGCTCTTTCACGCAGAATCTCATGGCGTATGCCCTTGGCCGTCGCGTGGAGTGGTACGACGCACCGACGGTGCGTCGTATCGAGGCGGCCGCGCGCGTGAACAACTACAAGCTCAACGACTTCATCGTCGGCGTGGTGAAGAGCGACGCGTTCCGGTCACGGAAGGTGGTTGCTCAAGCTGCGCCCGGCACCCCGTCCACGTCTGCGACTGTTCCGGCTGGTGGCCGGAGCCGCTGATCCCCGCATTTCACACGACCCGGAGACCGATCGATGTATTTTCTGAGCGGAAAGGCCATGCCGCGCCGTCAGTTCCTGCAGGGGATGAGCGCCTCGATCGCCCTGCCGTATCTCGACGCGATGATTCCCACCGGCCGCGGCGCGTTCGGCGCGGCCAAGCAAGCCCCGCGCCTCGTGGCCATCGAGATGGTGCACGGCGCGGCCGGTTGCAACGAGTGGGGCGCCAAGATGAACCTCTGGTCGCCCGCAGCCACCGGCAGCCAGTACGACCTCTCGCCCACGGCACTCACGTCGCTTGAGCAGTATCGTGACTACCTCACGATCATCAGCAACACCGACGTGCGCGAAGCGGAGCCCACCTCGCCCAACGAGATCGGCGGCGACCACTTCCGGTCGAGCGCGACGTTCCTCACGCACATGCATCCGCGGCAGACGGAAGGCTCGGATGTGCGAGTCGGCACGTCGCTCGATCAGATGTATGCCCGTCGCTATGGGCAGGACACGCCCATCCCCTCCATGCAGCTTTGCATCGAGAACGTCGATCAGGCGGGCGGCTGCGCCTATGGCTACGCCTGCGTGTATACCGACTCCATCAGCTGGGCCTCGCCTACCGAGCCGCTGCCGGTCATCCGCGATCCGCGTGTCGCGTTCGAGAAGTTGTTCGGCGTGGGCGGCACGAGCGCCGAGCGCGCGGAGCGTCGTCGCACGCGCCGCAGCATTCTCGACTTCGTGTCGGGGGAAATGTCCACCATGAAGGCGATGCTCGGTCCCGAGGACAAAGTCCGGCTCGATCGCTACCTCACCGACATTCGCGAGGTGGAGCGCCGCATTCAGCGCGTGGAAGCCCGTAACATGAGTGGTGAAGTGCGCGAGATGCCGGAAGCGCCGGCCGGGGTGCCCGACTCGTTTGCCGAACATGTAAAGCTCATGTTCGACATTCAGGCACTGGCGTTCGCCGCCGATATCACGCGCGTCTTCTCGTTCAAGATGGGACGCGACGGCTCCAGCCGCACGTATCCGGAGAGCGGCACGGACAAGCCGTTCCACCCGGCGTCGCACCACGGCGGGACGGAACGTGGTGTACGTGACTTCAATATGATCAACAAGTACCACGTCTCGATGTTGCCGTACTTCCTGGACAAGCTCAAGAGCATTCAGGAAGGCGAAAGCAACATGCTCGACAAGACGATGATCATCTACGGTTCGCCCATGGGCGACTCGAATCTGCACAACCATCGTCGCTGCCCGCTCATTCTGTTGGGCAAGGCGGAGAACCGTCTCGCTGGCAACACGCACATCAAGGCGGCCGACGGCACCCCCATGGCCAATGCGATGCTCAGCATGATGCACACGCTTGGCCTCGAGGATGTGACTACGTTCGGCGACAGCAACGGTGTCCTCAACCTGAACGCTCATGCCTAAGGGGCCGTCTGGCGCGCGTATGCGTGCCATGATGGGAGCCGCGCTCTGTGCCACGACGCTGTTGTTGGCGGCGGCGCGCAGTAACCCCACGGAGACGCCGTTGGCCGACGCGGTCATGCGTGGCGACACCTCCAAGGTGCGCGTGCTCATCAAGCAGGGCGTCGACGTGAACGCGTCGCAGCCTGACGGGATGTCGGCGCTGCACTGGGCGTCGCAGCGCGGCGATCTTTCATCGGCACAGGTGCTGGTGTATGCCGGTGCGCGTGTCGATGCGATGACGCGCAACGGGAACTACACGCCACTGCATCTGGCGGCCCGTGATGGACGCGCGGCGGTGGTGAAGCTGCTGCTGGCCAACGGTGCCGATCCGTTGGCGGCGACGAGCACTGGTGGTGCCACGGCGCTGCACTTTGCGGCGGGGAACGGCAACCCGGAAAGCGTGCAGGCGCTGCTGGCGAAGGGTGTGCCGGTGGATATCCGCGAAACCGCATGGGGGCAGACGCCGCTCATGTGGGCGGCGGCGTACAACCGCGTGGCCGCCGTCGACGTGCTCATCAAGGCGGGCGCTGGGCTCGAAGCGGCATCGAAGATCGATGACATCCCCAAGCAGGAGCGCGACATCCGTACCGTGCTCGTCGCGCGCGGTCGTCGTGTGGCGGCGCTCAAGGCGGCGGAGTCGCCGTTGGCGCCGAGCAATGTGACGCCGAACATCACGCCGGCGGCTGCGCCGGCTCCGTCACGTTCGGCGGCAGCGCCCGCCACCGTCGCCGTGCGCGCCACCGGTGACTCCGCACGTCCGGCCACCGGCTTCCAGCAGCGTGGCCCGTCGTACGGGGAGCTGATCGGCAACAAGGGTGGACTCACGCCGCTCCTCTTCGCAGTGCGCGAAGGCAACGATGCGGTGATGCTGCGTCTCCTCGCGGCCGGTGCCAACATCAACCATGTGAGTGAAGGCGATCACACGTCGCCACTGCTCATGGCCACGATCAACGGGCGCTTCGACATGGCGCGCGTGCTCATGGAAAAGGGCGCCGATGTGAAGCTGGCGAGTGATGCCGGCGCCACGCCGCTGTACGCGGTGCTCAACACGCAGTGGGCGCCCAAGTCACTGTATCCGCAGCCCACCGCGCAGATGCAGCAGAAGATCTCGCACATCGAGCTCATGGAAATGATGCTCAAGGCGGGTGCCGATCCGAACGTGCGTCTCAAGAAGCATTTGTGGTTCATGTCGTACAACTTCGACCTGCTCGGCGTGAACACGGTGGGCGCCACGCCCTTCTGGCGCGCGGCCTACGGGCTCGACGTGCCGGCCATGAAGCTGCTCGTGCAATACAAGGCCGACCCGACGGTGCCGACGATCAAGCCCATCGGGCGACTGCCGGGGGATGATGCCCCAGAGGAAGGGGCTGCAGGCGGCGCTGATCCGTCGGGATTGCCGCCCATTCCCGATGGGGGGCCCGGCGTGTATCCCATTCACGCCGCGTCAGGCGTGGGCTACGGCGAAGGGTTCGCGGCCAATTCGCATCGGCATGCGCCGGACGCGTGGATTCCGGCGGTGAAGTATCTGATCGAGGAGATGAAGGCCGACCCGAATGCGCGCGACCATAACGGCTACAATCCGTTGCACCACGCGGCTGCGCGTGGTGACAACGAGCTCATTCAGTATCTCATGAGCAAGGGCACCGACGTGAAGGCGTTGAGCCGCCGTGGCCAGACGACCGCCGACATGGCCAACGGGCCCGTGCAGCGCATTCCCCCTTTCCTGGAAACGGTGGATCTCCTGGTCAAGCTCGGCGCCAAGAACTCGAACAAGTGCAAGAGCTGCTGACGGCCTCAGTCGTCGTGTGACAGCTCGTACTGGCGCTGGGCGTGCATACGCTCAGCGCCTTGGTTTTTGTCGCGCTGCTTGGCGGCATGCAGGGCCTTGGCTTGCGTGCCCGACGTCTTGATGGCGGGCAGGGTGAGCTGCTTTTCGAGCGTCGTGCTGTTGCAGGCAGGGCAGGTGGGGACGGTGCTGCCGCGGACCAGCGTTTCGAAGCTGTGCTGGCAGGAGGTGCAGACGAAGTCAAAGATGGGCATATTGGCCGTAGCTCCCTGAGTTGCTCACGCGTAAACACACCACTTCGTGCTTCCCGGAGGAAATCCGATGCATCGTATGCGCCGTTCCACGAAGACCGCCGCCACCCTGACGGTGGCCTCGTTGGCTCTCTCAATCCTCGCTGCCGCCCCACTCTCCGCACAAGCGGCAGAGGGGCGCCAAACGGTGGTTGGAGAGGGACAGCGCATAACGGCTACGCTCAGCCCTGGCATCCGCGTTGGGAAATTGCTCTGGGCGTCGGGCCAGCTCGGCACCAGTCCCACCGATACGACCATCGCGGGGCAAACCACGCGGGCCTTGGAAAGCACTGAAAAGGTGTTCAAAGCGGCGGGGACGACGCTCGCGGCCGCGGCCACCAAGTGCACCGTCTTTTTGACCGACGTGAAGGACTTTCAGGGGATGAATTCGGCGTACACCAAGTTCTTCCCGAGCAATCCGCCGGCGCGCTCCACGGTCGTTGTGGCGGCGCTTGTGGTACCGGGCGGCAAGGTGGAGATCGAGTGCCAGGGTGTGATTCCCTGATCCCGTGCGCGCCTATAGGCTCGGTTTAGTGGGCATGGCTCCGTAACAGCTGGACACGGATAAAACGGATGGAGCGGATGGACGCGGATAAGCCCTTCAAGGCAATTAATCCGCGCTCATCCGCTCCATCCGCTTAATCCGTGTCCAGCTGTAAACCGCCGTTGCTTGCCCTACTTACCCGTCGGCCACACCACGCCCTGCGAGCCGCGCGGGACCGCGCCAATGCCCTTGTAGCGGAACTTCTGGACGCGCTTGCCCTCGTAGGTTTCCGTCGTGTACACGTTGCCCTTGGAGTCGCTGGCAATGCTGTGCACGGCGAAGAACTGGCCGGGCTGACGGCCACCGTCGCCGAACCAGGTGAGAATTTCGAGCGACTGACGGTCCATTACGTACACGCGCTCGTTCTTGCCGTCGGCCAGATACAGGTACTTCTGCTGCGGGTCGCGCGAGAAGGCGATATCCCACACGGAGCCGTCGCCACGCGTTTCCTTGGCGACCTGAATTTCCTTTACGAACTTGCCGTCCTTCTGGAACACCTGAATGCGGTCGTTCGGACGATCGCACACGTAGACGAGCCCGTCGTTGGACGGTTCGGCGCAGTGCACCGGATTGCGGAACTGCTTCACCAGCGGTGCGGAGGGATCGTAGGGGGGCAGGCGCGCGTCGTCGGGCTTGTTGCCGTAGGCACCCCAGTAGCGCTTGATGCGGCCCGTATTCACGTCAATTACGGCCACACGCTTGTTGCCGTAGCCGTCGGCGACATACGCCTCGCCGGCCTTGGCATCGAACGTGATCTTGGCCACGCGACCGAAGTGGGACGTGTCGTTGCTGTTGGCCGCCTGCTTGGGCGCACCGTACTGCGCGAGGAACTTGCCGTCGTGCGAGAACTTGAGGATCTGTGAATCCATGGCGCCGTTGCCGCCGATCCACACGTTGTCCTTGTCGTCGATGGCTATGCCGTGATTGGACGCGGGCCAGTCGTAGCCGGCGCCCTGTCCGCCCCACGCTTTGACGAGGTTACCGTCGGGATCGAACTCGAGCACCGGCGGCGCGGAGCGGCAGCATTCCCCGATTTTTGGATTACCGTCAGCACCGGCTTCCGTCCGCTGATTAAGCGTGGAATCGCCGCGGTGGATGATGAACACGTGGTCGCGACTGTCGACGCCGACGCCAATAACCGAGCCCAGAATCCAGTGGTTGGGAAGCGGTTTGGGCCACAGCGGATCGACCTCGAACTTCGGCGCCTGCACCGTTTGGCGGTCGAAGGCCTGCAGGGTGGTCTGTGCGGCCGCGAGGGCCACCAGGCCGGCGGCCAGCAGCGACCAGCGCATCGTGGGACGGAACCTCGGCATTGCGTACTCCAAGGGGGCGGGGAGGTGCGCAGGCCCGTGTGCATCCCGCGCGATGGTGGTATTTTCGATTGGTTGCGCACCGTGGGAGGGAGACGGTGACGCCCGCGCCAGATCGAGTGGACCTGACATGTTTGAAGCTACCCGCCTCTTCCCCCCTGTCCAGACAATCGTTGCGCTTCGGTCGGTTATGGACCGTGATCGCGATGCTGGTGGCGTCACTGCTCCCGGTTCGCGCTGCGGTCGCCCACGAGATTCCGCGTCACGTCGGTGTGCGCGCCTGGGTCGCTCCCGGCAGTGACCGTGTACGCCTGCTGGTGCAGGTGCCCATGGACGCTATCCGCGACGTGGATTTCCCAGTACTCGCCAACGATGCGCTCGACCTGTCGAGGGCGCTGCCGTTCCTACGTGATGCCGCGCAGCTGTGGATTGCCGATGCGCTCACGCTGCGCGATGGGGCCACCACGCTGTCCGCCCCGCGCGTGATGGCGGTGCGCGTCACGCTCCCCAGCGATCGCGCGTTCTCGACCTACGGCGGCGCCCTCGCGGCGCTCGCCGCCATGCCGCCGGTAAACGTCAGTGGCATTCCGCACGGCCAGCTTCGCCTGGAGGTGGAGCTCGACGTCCCCGTCGGGGCGCGTGTGCGCGATCTCGTCATCGTCCCCACGTGGGCCAACCTCGGCGTGAACACCACCACCGTGCTCACGCTCGTGAACGAAGATGGGAGCGAGCGCGGCTACAGCTTTACGGGGAATCCGGGATTCGTCCGGGTAAACCCGCGCTGGTGGCATGCTGCGGGACTGTTTGTCATTGAGGGTGTACAGCACATGCTCGGCGGATTCGATCATCTGCTCTTTCTGCTCTGCCTGGTGCTGCCGTTCCGCAAGTTCCGGCCGCTGCTGGGAGTCGTCACGTCGTTCACCGTGGCGCACTCCCTCACGCTGATCGCGAGCGCCTTGGGCTTGGCGCCCGATGTGGGGTGGTTCGCCCCACTCGTCGAAGTGATCATCGCGCTCTCCATTGTGGTGATGGCGGTATCCAACATTCTGGGTCCGCAGATCGAGAAGCGATGGCTGGTGGCGTTCGTGTTCGGGTTGGTGCATGGGTTTGGCTTCTCGACAGCGCTGCGTAACACGCTGCAGTTTGCGGGACCGCATGTGCTCACTTCATTGCTGGCCTTCAACATCGGTGTCGAACTGGCCCAAGTAGGCGTGCTCCTCATGCTCATCCCCTTGCTCGATTTGCTGCTGCGTCGCGTGCCGGAGCGTCCGGCGGTCATCGTCGGGTCGGCGTTCATTGCGCACGAAGCGTGGCATTGGACCGGCAATCGTTTTGCCGACTTTCGTGCGTTCGACATTGCGATGCCGTCATTCGATGCGGCGTTGGTGTTGACCGCCATTCGGGTGCTCATGGTACTGCTCGTCCTGACGGGTGTGGCGTGGGTGCTGGGTGGTGTCGTTGCACGCATTTCCAAAGACCCGATCGCGCGACGGGCGGCGGCGCTGGTCGCGCTCTCGCTAGGCGCGCTGATGCTGTCGCCGCGGCGCAGCGTTGCGCAGCCGCGTTCCACCATGGCCGGTGTGTATACGCCGGAGCAGGCGACCAAGGGGCGCGAAGTGTTCACCAGTAACTGTCTCGGCTGTCACACGACCGCATCTCATCAAGGCACGGCCTTTCAGCTCAAATGGTTCGGGCGGCCGCTGTATGACCTCTTCGACTACGTGAGTCAGGCGATGCCCAAAGCGGCGCCCGGTACGCTTACCGAAGACGAGTACGTGTGGGTCACCGCCTATATCCTCAAGCTCAACGGCATGCCCGCCGGACGGACGGAGCTCAACGCGGAACCCGCGTGGCTCAAGTCGGTGCGTGTCGACTCCACACTTGCGCGCGGCGTCGGCGCGCGCGCACCGCAGCAGCTCAGTACGACGCAGTTCGGCATCAGGCAGTTCGGCATCAGGCAGTTCGGCAGGTCTCACGATTCACGCTTTCGTGTACGTATGGAGAACCCATGATCGGACGACGTTCCCTCACCGTGTCCACGGCCCACTCGTTTGCCGTCGGCGCGGCGCTGGCGATGTTCGCCAGTACGCTTCCGGCGCAGGCGCCCATGGCCAAGGGCCCGCCGCCCAAGCTCGAGCGCGGCAATGCATTTGGCGAATGGCGGCACTGGGGCGCTGACCAGTGGAGCACGCGCTACTCGCCGCTCGATCAGATCAACGCCTCCAACTTCGACTCGCTCGCGGTCGCGTGGGAATGGAAGGGCGGAGCATTCGGCAAGGACGAGTACTATCGCACGACGCCGCTGTACGCCAACGGACGCCTGTATACCGTCGCGACCACAAGGCGCGTGGTGACGGCGCTCGACCCGGAGACGGGTGAGACGTTGTGGATGTATCGCCTCGAAGAAGGCATTCGCTGGCAGAAAGCGCCGCGCCAGTTCGCAGGTCGCGGCCTGGCGTATTGGAATGCCGGCGGCAAAGAACGGGTGCTCGTCACCACGCCCGGCTATCACCTCGTCTCGCTCGACGCGAAGACCGGCAAGCCCGATCCGCTGTTCGGCAAGAACGGCGTCGTCGATCTCATGGAAGGCCTCGGCTATCCCATGGTGAAGCTTGCAGTGGATGATTCGGGGCCGCTCGTGATCTCGGATGCGGCGCCCTATCGTCAGGCCAAGCCCGGCGAAACGTGGGATCCCATTCGCAAAATCGGCGCTGATGGGTCGGTCGGTATTCTGAGCCAGATCGCGGCGAGCTCGCCGCCGATGGTCGTGGGCAATGTGCTCATCGTGGGCAACTCGTCGATTCATGGCTACTACCCCATTCGCGCGACGAATCCCATTGGCACCATTCGCGCGTTCGACATTCCCACGGGCCGTTTGCTCTGGAAGTTCAACCTCGTGCCGCAGCCCGGTGAGTTCGGCGCCGATACGTGGAAGAACGGGTCCAAGCAGGGCACGAAGGGGGTCGGAAAGACCGATGCGTGGGCGCCATACGCCGCCGACGAAGAAGCGGGCTTGGTGTACATCCCGGTAGGCATGCCGCTCATGGACGAATACGGCGGACATCGTCCCGGCGACAACCTTTTCGGCAATTCACTCGTCGCGCTCAACGTGCGCACGGGAACGCGAAAGTGGCACTTCCAGATGGTGCATCACGACATCTGGGACTACGACACGCCGATGGCGCCCAACCTCATGGACGTGACCATCGACGGCAAGCCGCGCAAGATCGTCGCGCAACCGACCAAGCAGGGATGGTTGTACGTCTTCGATCGCATCACCGGCCAGCCCATCTGGCCCATGCCGGAAACGCCCGTCCTCAAGAGCGGCATTCCGGGTGAAGTCTCAGCGCCCACGCAGCCCATTCCCACCAAGCCGGCGCCGTACTCGCAGCAGGGGTTGGTGGAAGCCGATCTCATCGACTACACGCCCGCCATTCGGGATTCGGCGCTCGCGCTCGCGAAGAAGTGCCGCATGGGACCGTACTACATTCCGCCGGCCGCCAACGACGGCAAGGACGCGACCGGCTTCAAGTGCGCGTGGTATGCGCCCGGTGCGAGCGGTGGCGTGAATATCGACGGTGGCGCCACGATCGATCCGGAAACGGGGATGATTTACGTCGCGTCGATCACGGGACTCAGCACGACCGCGTTGCAGAACGATCCGTGCTCGGAGTTCGCGTACAGCTCACCGGCCAACAACTGCGGCCTGCTGGGCGCGCTGCCGGCGCCCGCCGGCTACAAGCCGCCCGAGAACGTCGGCTTCGCGGGTCGCGCCAGCGGGTCGAACATCGGCGGCATCTCCATCGCGAAGCCCAAGGAATACGGCGGCATTACCGCCTACAACCTCATGACGGGCGATAAAGCCTGGTGGATGCCCAACGCCGGCTTCCTCAAGCAGACGAGCCGCGATCCGCTCTTCGCCGGCGTCACGCTGCCGCCCCTCGGTGGTCGTGGACAGGCGCAGGCCATGACCACCAAGACGCTCGTGATTTACGGCACCGGCCGTAGCGGCGGTCTGCCGGGTGAGCCGCCCAAGCTGTTCGCCCTCGACAAGAAAACCGGCAAGCAGATTGGTGCGGTACAGATTCCGGCCAAGACGACCGCCGTGCCCATGACGTTCCTTCACAAGGGCCGTCAGTACATCGTCTTTGCAACCGGCGCCGAAGAAAACACGAGCCTCGTCGCGCTCAAGCTACCGCGGAAGTAATCGCGCGACGCGCTACTTCTTCTCGTACCGCTTCAACGCTTTTTGCCCGACCTCAGCGCCGAAGATGTTGCCCGAAGCATCAACGGCAACACCTTCGGCGCTGCTGGTGTTGGCAGGCTTCGTCTCCGGGTCGGGAATGAACGCGGTGACTTCACCCGTGCGCGCGCTGCCAATGCGAATGCCGCGCGTCCACGCGCCGTGCGGTGGGTTCACGGACCCTGATTCACTGTCTGCCACGTACAGCACGTCGTTCTTGTCGATCCAGATGCCACTGGGGCGACTGAACTGGTACCACGTGTCGAGGATCTTGAAATCCTTGTCGACGATGAGAATGCGATCGTTACCGCGGTCGCCAATGAACAACCGCCCCTTGGAGTCGATGGCGAGCGCATGCGGCTGATCGAGCTGCCCTTCGCCCTTGCCGAAGCTGCCCCAGCTCTTGCGCAGCGTACCGCTCTTGTCGAACACCAGCACGCGCGCATTCGAACCCGCGCGCGACGAATGTCCTTCGGCCACATAAATGTCGCCGTTGTTCGCGGTCACCACGGCGTTCGGTTGCCAGAAGAACGCGCTGTCTTTGCCGCCACCAGGCGCGCCGAGTGACATGAGGTAGCTGCCGGTGGGGCTGAACTTGTGGATCTGGTGGCCCTTGCCCGCAGGCGCCTGAGTCGCGCCCAGGGTGCAGGCACAGTCGACCACCCAGATGTTGCCGTCTTTGTCCACGTGAATACCGTGCGGCGAGAGAATCATCCCGGCGCCGAACGATGCCACGAGCTTGCCGCTCTGATCGAACTTGAGCACTGGAGCCAACGCAGATGCGGCGCAGTTGTTCACACCGCACCGCTCGGCAACCCACACATGTTTGCCGTCCTTGTCGATGGCCACGGCGCTCGTCGAGCCCCACGTACGCCCTTCGGGGAGCTTGGCCCAGCCTTCGACCGTGCGATAGGGATTGGGACGGTCGTTCACCGCGGGCATGGTCGGTGACGATTGCGCCTCGGCGACAACGGATGTCGCGGAGAGCGCAGCAAGCAGGAGCAGTCGGCGCATAAGGCACGGGGAGGGAGGACGCACAGCACGGCAGGAGACCGCACTCAATGCGCTTGAACATGGGAGTGCCGCGCGCTGCTCGCAATCGCCCGCGAGCGGTGGAACTCAGTTCGGCGTACTCACTGCCAGACTGCCCGTCATGATGGCCACCGCGTCCGTCATGCTGATGCTTGCGGTGTCTACGAGTGCGGCACGCTTTCCCAACCGCTGAATGTGAATGCGGTCGGCCAGCTGAAACACGTGCGGCATGTTGTGACTGATGAGCACCACGGACAGCCCGCGGTCGCGCACGCGCATTATGAGATCGAGCACCATGCCACTTTCGCGCACGCCCAGCGCGGCCGTGGGCTCGTCGAGGATGACGACGTGACGCGCAAATGCCGCGCTGCGCGCGACCGCAATACCTTGGCGCTGGCCGCCGGAAAGCGTCTCGACCGCCTGCGTGATGGCGCGCACCTGTACGCCGAGCGCCGCGAGCGCGTCCGCGGCCTCGCGCTGCATGCGCGGTCGGTCGAGCCAGCGCAGCACAGACCCCAACACGCCAGGCCGCCGCAGCTCGCGCCCTAAGAACAGGTTTTCGGCAATGCTCATCGCTGGCGCGAGCGCGAGATCCTGATAGACAGTTTCAATGCCCGCCGCGCGCGCATCGGCGGGTGACGCAAACGAGACCTGCTTGCCGTCGAGCAACAGCTCACCCGCGTCGGGCACGAGCGCGCCCGAGAGCGCCTTGATGAGCGACGACTTGCCAGCACCGTTGTCACCAATGACCGCCAGAATTTCGCCGGCCCGTACGTCGAAGTCGGCGCCGTCGAGTGCAATGACCTGACCGTACTGCTTGCGCAGTCCGCGGGCCTGCAGCACCGCGGCCGCATTGTGCGCGACGCTCATGCGCCTTTCCTCGACCACTGGTCGGTGGCAACCGCAAGAATAACGAGCACACCGGTGACGAGAATCTGATACACCGACGAGACACCCATGAGCGTGAGCCCATTGCGGAAGACGCCGACAATGAGCGCCCCGACGAGAGACCCCACCACGACGCCACGGCCACCAAAGAGACTGGTGCCGCCCAACACCACCGCCGTAACGGTGTCGAGATTCTCCGTCTGGCCGGCTTGCGGGTCACCAACGCCGGTGCGCGCGACGGCGAGCAGCGACCCAAGGCCGTACAGCAAGCCGGCCGTCGCGTACACCGCCAGCAACACGCGTTCGGTATTGATCCCCGACAGGCGAGCCGCCTCACGGTTGTTGCCCACCGCGTATACATGGCGTCCCGCGGCGGTTTCGCGCAGGAACCACCACACGCCGGCGTAGAGCGCGAGCATGAGCACCGTCCCGTACGCGATGCGCGCACTACCCACTTGCATGGTGTTGCCCAACACGGTGAGCACCGGGGGGAGGTCGGTGACGGTCTGCGAGCGCGACACGATCTGCGTCAACGCAAACGCGATGTTCATGGTGCCGAGCGTGACGATGAACGGCGGCAGCTTTACCCGCGTTACGAGCAGCCCGTTGATGGTGCCTGCCAACGTCGTGGCGCCGATCCCCAACGCAATGGCTGCCATCGGAGACATGCCGCCGCGACTACCCAGCAGCGTCATGAGCACGCTGCCGAGCGCCATGAGCATCCCGCAGGACAGGTCGATCCCGGCGGTGAGGATGACGAGTGTCTGACCGATGGCCAGTACGCCCACCACCATCACCTGCTGCGCAATAAGCGAAAAGTTTTCGGGGGTGAGAAAGCGCGGCGACTGTAACGAAAAGAAAACGCACGCGACCAGCAGAGCGATCAAGGGGCCGAGTGCGGCCGCTTGCCGTACCTTCACTGCGTACCCCAGCAGCGTGCGGCGCCTTCAGCGGGGCTGAGACTCTGCACGCCAGGCACCTTTTCTCCAGTGACGAGCGCGACCCCGGTGTCCGTGAAGCCGCTGGGCTTCTTGCCGCTGCGGAAGAACTCGACCGCCGCTTGCACCCCCAGTTCGGCCATGCGGATGGGATACTGCTGTGCTGTCGCAGCAAAGTGGCCGGCCGCGACATCGGCAACACCGCGGCAGCCGCCGTCGACGGTGACCAGCAGGACGCTTTTGTCACGTCCTGCCTTGACCAGCGCGTTGTACGCCCCGGCGGCACTGGGCTCGTTGATCGCGTACACGACGTTGATGTCGGTAGCCGTTTGCAGGCAGTTCTCCATCACCGTCTGCGCTTTGGCCTGGTCGCCGATGCTGTCACCCATGCACACCACCTGCTCGGGGCTCGCGGTTTCGTTACTCGTGCGCGGATTGGTCGCGAGCCCCATACCCTGCAGGAAGCCGTTGTGGCGCTGCGCTCCCGTGGGGTGACCCGGCAGCAGATCGATGGTGACGATCCTGGGAGCACGGCCGTTGAGGCGCGCCTTGGCGTACGCGCCAATGAGCTCACCGGCGCGATAGTTGTCGGAGCCGAAGAAGCCGTCGGTCGCATCGACCGGGTCGGTGGGGCTGTCCAGCGCAATCACCATGACACCGCTGGCGCGCACTTTGGCGATCGTTGGCACGATGGCCTTGGCATCGCTCGGCGAAATGAGAATGACGCGCGCGCCGGCCGCGATGTGGTTTTCGATGGTGGCGACCTGACCGGCGTTGTCGCCGTCGGAGCGCCCCGCGCCCGCGAGCAGTGTCACGCGGTTGGCGCTGGCCGCTTGCTCGGCGCCCTCCTTCATCTTCACGAAGAACGGGTTGGTCTCCGTCTTGGTGACCAGGCCGATGACCGGCGTGTCGTCTGCCTGTTTGCCGCACGCGCCGAGGAGCGCGCTCAATGCGAGCAGCAGGGGCAGAGCGTGCTTTGGCTGGGTCACAGGTGCCTTGGAATACATGAGAGGAAAATCAGCGGGGGGGAGCGCACTCGGGCAACCAAGACCAGAGGGCCGTGTGTGGCAGCGCGGCGGGGAATAATCTCTGACGGAAAGTTGCATTCACAACGGCGTCGGCGCACCCTAGGGGATGCGCGACCTCACCACTGGTTCCATTCCACGACACCTGATCCGTTTGGCGCTGCCGATGGCGTGCGGCATGATCTTCCAGACGATGTACTACCTCGTGGACCTGTGGTTCGTGACCCGGCTCGGCGACGCCGCCGTTGCCGGCGTGAGTGCCGCCGGAAACGTACAATTTTTCGTTATGGCACTGACACAGGTGCTGGGGGTGGGCACCATGCCGCTCATCGCCAACGCCGTTGGCCGCAAGGATCGCGACGACGCCAATCTGGTATTCAACCAGAGCGTGGTGTGGGCCTTTGTGTGCGCGCTGATCACGCTGGCGGGTGGCTTTGCCCTTGCCGGTCCGTATATGCGCGCCGTGGGGGCCGACAGCGCCACGCAGGCTGCCGGACTGTCGTATCTCACCTGGTACCTGCCTGGCCTTGGGCTGCAGTTCGCGCTGGTCTCCATGGGGGCCGCGTTGCGCGGCACCGGCATCGTGAAGCCCACGATGCTCGTACAGATCGTGACCGTGGTGCTGAACATTCTGCTGGCGCCGGTGCTTATTGCCGGCTGGGGTACCGGCAAGCCGCTAGGCGCCGCCGGCGCCGGGCTGGCGAGTTCGATCGCCATTGCCGCGGCGGTGGTGCTCATGCTGGTCTACTTCGTTCGCCTCGAACACTACGTAGGCTTCCGTCGCGACCTGCTCACGGCGCGGTGGGACGTGCTGGCGCGCATGCTGCGCATCGGCGTGCCGCCCGGTGCGGAATTCGCGCTCATGTTCCTCTTCACGGCGGTGATCTACTACGTCATCCGTGACTTCGGCCCCACGGCGCAGGCAGGCTACGGAATCGGATCGCGCGTCATGCAAAGCATCTTCCTCCCCGCCATGGCCATCGCGTTCTCGGCCGCGCCGCTCGCGGGGCAGAACATGGGCGCCGGTCAGATGCAGCGGGTCCGTGACACCTTCAAGTGGGCGGCTATCCTCGGCAGTGGGCTTATGGCCGTGCTCACATTGCTCTGTCAGCTGCGCCCCGAGCTGTTCGTGCGCGGCTTCACCGAGGAGGCGGCCGTACTGGTCGTCTCCGCCGAGTTCCTGCAGACGATCTCGTGGAACTTCGTCGCCTCCGGTCTGATCTTCACCTGTAGTGGCATGTTTCAGGCCTTGGGGAATACGGTGCCGTCGTTGATCAGCAGTGCATCACGACTCGTAACGTTTGCCACCCCCGCCTTGCTGCTGGCTCAACGTCCCGGCTTCAAGCTGCGTCACGTGTGGATGCTGTCCGTCGCCACCATGACGGTTCAGGCCGGGTTCACCCTCTGGCTGCTCAGTAGAGAGCTGCGTCAGCGCACGGCGGTTGCCGCGGGGTGATCCTGGCCACAGCTTCAGGCGCTCCTCCCTTGCACACTCCCCACCTGGACATGTCCCGCAGCCTGCTTGCCGTTTTCACCGGGTTTTCGCTCATCGCCAGGCTGAGCGTCGGCACCGATATGGTGCTGCGCATGGCGGTGCCGTCGCTCTTCGAAGTGGACGGTAGTACCACCAGCGCGCCCATCCTGCTGCTCACGATCGCTTACGTTGGCCTGTACGCCACGCTGGGCTGCTATCTGGCCGCGCGCATGGCGCCGTCGGCGCCCATGCGGCATGCGTTGGTGCTTGGTGTGCTCGGCCTGGCGTTCAACGTGGCCGGCGCCGTGTCCATCTGGGCACAGTACCCAGTGTGGTATCATGTGATGTCGTTGCTGCTCGTGATGGTGTGGGCCTGGTTGGGCGGGCGCATGCGCGAGCAGGAAGCGCCACAACCGTCGTCCCGAACCCTCATCGTGTGAACCGTGTTCTGAACCGCCGTCGTCTGGGTGCACATGCTCGGCGTCTCATCGCGACGTGCCTCACGGCCGCAGCGGCCGCGAACATCTCGGCGTGCGCGAAAGCCGAGAATGCGACACCGGCCGATGTCGCCATGCAGTTCTATGTCACGCTCGAACTGAGCGGTGTACGCGACCTGCCGGAACCGCGCGCGGCAATGGCTATCGAGCCGTATCTCACCCCGGAACTCGCGACGCAGCTGCGTACAGCGTACGACCAGCGCATCGCCAAGCGACGCGCGGCTGGTGCGACGTCGCCGTTGGCCGACCGCGGGAGTTTCCCGCCTGGTGAGGGGAATCCGTTCAGCAGTCTTTTCGAGGGGCATTCGAGCTACGGCGCGAAAGCGACCATCATGCGTGGTGACACGGCGCTGGTGCCCATCGGGTTTGCCAATGCCGATCAGAAGCCCGCCGTCCAGTGGAGCGATACGCTGGTCCTGATCAAGCAGGTCACGCCACAGAACTCCTGGCGCATTACCGATATCCGGTACGGAACGAACTGGGAGTTCGGATATCAGGGATCGCTCACGCAGGTCCTGCGCACCATGCTCGCGCCGTAACCGCTCGTTGGGTTGTCTGCGCCACCGCTTCGCTACTGTACGACTGCCTCGACTCTGACCCCGGACACCATGAACCGCACTGCCAGCGTTGCCCTTGCTGCGGCCGCTTCCATCGCGTTGGCCACCCCCGTGGCGCAGGCGCAATCGAATGTGCTGCCCACTCCGCGCCTCGTCGTGGATTCCACCGATCCGGTGGCCGTCATGGTGTCGCAGCTCGACCTCGAGAGATACAAGGCGACCATCAAGGGGCTCACGCAGTTCGGTGATCGCCGGCAGGGCACCAAGCGCAATCGCGATGCCGTCGATTGGATTGAAGCGCAGCTCAAGAGCTATGGCTGCACCAACACCGAGCGCATCACGTACGAGTACAACCCGCCCGCACCGACGCCGCGTCCGGCTGGTTCAGCCGGCGGTACCGGTGCACAGGGACCGCGACCGCAGGGACCGCCAGTGTCGGCGGGTGGCGGTCGTGCGCGCGGTGTGCGCACCCGCACCGGCGTGAACAGCGACTCACTGCGTCAGCCCGATGCGCGGTTGCGTGCGCTGAACGCCGAGCCGAGCATGCCGGGTGAACGGCAGGAAGTGTATTGCACCAAGA